>CAWFYS010000014.1:0-95708 GCA_963820075.1 uncultured Alphaproteobacteria bacterium | reverse complement strand
GGCTGGGACCTCGCTAGAGCAGAGCATGGGGTTACGCCGAACGCGTCCAGCAACGAGCCAAACTCGCGACTGCCGGAAGCCGCTGCTTCCAGAACCAGGCCTGTGCAATCGTTGAGGGTCCTCCCCCGGCCGAAGCCTTGCCGCGAGAGCTTCCTCATTCGCGACTGGTGATAGATTACCAGAGTCCTTCTTTAGCTCAATTTAGAAACTTACAGTGATTATTTAACTCAGCTAACAACTCATGCCAGCGGCCCAAGCTTTGACCGTTTGCGCAGCGCGGATTTGCCAGCGCACGCTCTGTCGACATACGGCTCAAGCTTCGTCGCAATTGGTGTCACTTGTTTGGAGAGCCGTTACGCCGACCATCGTGATCTTGGGGCCGACCGGAAGTCGAGCCCAGATGCTGACGTCACCCTGGGCGTTGCGCCTGCAGAAGATGACAAGCCCGGTTCACATTCTAAGCAGACTTGCGTGGCTTCGCCCACGGTTCGCCTGCTTAGCCTCTTGTTTTGTCGCAGGTTTCTGTCGGAAAACCGTGACACACTTTTCCGGAGCCTGCTTAGCCGGGCAATCCGTCGAAAGGATTCAGATACCTCACGCCAAGCGGCCTAAAATCCTTGTCGTTGGCCGTGAGCACGATCAGGTCGTGCTGGCGGCCCGTGGCGGCAATCGCGATGTCCTCGAAGCCTGGTGAGATGCCCGCCGCGCGAGCGACCGTCAACAGTTTTCCGGTGATCGCCGCTGTCTCGAGATCGAGTGGCAGGAAGCGGCTTCCGTGGAAATGTTTGATTTCCACCCACCATTCAGCGAGGTCCCTGGCCTTGCTGGTGGCGCCGACGCGGGCGGCGTTCGCGATGCCGTCCTCGATTTCGGCCGCGGTGATTACGGACAGCCAAAGGTCGGCCGACCGCTCCACGATCCAGGCCGCCAGCTTTTGGTCGGCTTCGGTTCTGCGCTTCGTCGGAGCAAGCAAGCTGACGACATTCGTGTCTAGCAGATACACGGATCAGAACGCCGGATCGCGCAGTGCCCGCGCGGGCCTCCGCTCGGGAAGGTCGCCTTCCTCGATAGGGGAATTCGTCAGGAGCCACCCTAGCGAGGGGATCCGGGACAAGCGTTCGTATTCGTCGTAGCTGATGACAACGGCTTCCTTCTTGCCGTGCCTTGTGATGATCGCAGGTTCGCCGGCTACGGCTTCGTCGACGACATGCGAAAAGGTCGCCTTCGCTTTCTTAAGCTGGATCTCTTTCATCGGTCAGACCTCCAATGTAACCCTAGTGGTCATATAGTGCTTCGGGAAACGCGACAAGTCCAAGCCGGAACCGCGCAGCGACAAGCGGAGAAACCCCACCATCATCGGGATCGTCACCGTTGCCTTGCTCCTCTAGGCAGCCTCGGTTATCCGTGGGGAGTTCGGAACCAGGCCGTCAGCGGCGCGGATCGCGACAGCGGGCAGCCAAAGCAAAGTGGGCGATGGTGGAGCAACAGGGCAATGATCAAGGTGAAGCAAATAGCCCATGTGTGCATTTTCGCGCACGATCTGGAAAAGACCCGCGCGTTTTACGAGGAAGTTCTCGGCATGAGTGTCCAATTCCATTTCCTTCGCGACGGAAAGGTGTTCGGATTCTATCTCAACGCCGGTGGCCGTAGCCATGTCGAGGTCTTTCAGAAGGACGGGACATCCTATGCCGACACCAATCAGATCAATCACTTTTGCCTGGAGGTCGAGAGCGTCGACTCGGCTGTCGAGCACATCAAGTCGAAGGGCGTCGACGTCACCGAGAAGAAATATGCATGCGACGATACTTACCAGGCCTGGGTCCGTGATCCGAACAATGTGAGGATCGAACTCTTCGAATATACGGGCAAGAGCGCCCAGTTTGTCGGGCGCGATCGGGTGGCCGACTGGTGATCTCTATGCCGGCGCTGTAGGCGGCCGACATTGATCGAATGGGAGTTCCCGAACTCGACGTGCTGATCGGCGAGGCGATGTAGGGCCGACATGTTCGTTGCTTCGATCGAGTCCGGCCGATGCCTTGGCTGCCGAAGTCTTCACGCGAGTTGATCTTCGGCGGCCCGAGGAATTCGCAGATCATCTTTCAGGAACCGTCCGCCGTTCACCGCATTGTGAGAGACGCGCGCAGGCGCACAACTCTCTCACGAAGGTACTACGATGGCCAAGAGCGCTAGACAGTCGTCGGGCAACAACCCGCGACCATCCATGACCAAAAGCTCGAGCGTGGCAAGGGGGGCGAACTCCACCAGCTTGCCGAGGGCAATGTTCCGATCCTGACCACGGCCCAGGGCGGCCCGGTTTCCGACGATCAGAACACGTTGAAGATAGGCCAACGCGGTCCTGCCCTGATCGAGGATTTTCACTTTCGCGAGAAGATTTTTCACTTTGATCATGAGCGCATTCCGGAGCGTGTCGTGCACGCGCGCGGCTACGGAGCGCACGGCTTCTTCGAGACCTACGAATCGCTTGCCGCCTATACACGCGCCGACATCTTTCAGCGCGCCGGGGAGAAAACCCCCGCCTTCGTGCGATTCTCGACCGTCGCCGGTTCGAAAGGCTCCTTCGACCTGGCGCGGGACGTGCGCGGCTTCGCCGTCAAATTTTACACGAAGGAAGGAAACTGGGATCTTGTCGGCAACAACATCCCGGTTTTCTTCATTCAGGATGCGATCAAGTTTCCGGACATCATTCATGCGGTGAAACCCGAGCCGGACCGTGCCTTTCCGCAGGCGCAGTCGGCGCATGATAACTTCTGGGACTTCATCAGCCTGACCCCGGAATCGATGCACATGATCATGTGGGTCATGTCCGACCGGGCCATTCCGCGCTCCTTCCGGTTCATGCAGGGATTTGGGGTGCATACGTTCCGGCTGGTCAATGCGAAGGACGAATCCACCTTCGTCAAATTCATCTGGAAGCCGAAGCTCGGCATGCAGTCGGTGGTCTGGAACGAGGCGGTGAAGATCAACGGCGCCGACCCTGACTTTCACCGCCGCGACCTTTGGAACGCGATTCAGTCCGGAGATTTCCCGGAATGGGAATTGAACCTTCAGCTCTTCGACCAGGAGTTTGCCGACAGCTTCGATTTCGATGTACTCGACCCGACCAAGATCATTCCGGAAGAGGTCCTCGAACCGATCCCGGTGGGGCGCCTCGTGCTCGACCGCATGCCGGACAATTTCTTCGCCGAGACGGAACAGGTTGCGTTCATGACGCAGAACGTGCCGCCGGGCATCGACTTCTCCAACGACCCGCTGCTTCAGGGCCGCAACTTCTCTTATCTGGACACGCAGCTAAAGCGGCTGGGCAGCGCCAATTTCACTCACATTCCGATCAATGCGCCGAAGTGCCCGTTCCACCATTTCCAGCAGGACGGCCATATGGCCATGCGCAATCCGGTCGGTCGGGTGAACTACCAGCCGAATTCGTTCGAAGAAGGCCCGCGCGAATCGCCGCTGCGCGGATTTCGGTCGTTCGCCGAGGCGGAAGAAGGGCAAAAGGTCCGGCTGCGGGCGGAGAGCTTCGCTGACCATTACAGTCAGGCGCGGCAGTTCTTCAGCAGCCAGACCGCGCCCGAGCAGAGGCATATCGCCATGGCCCTGACCTTCGAGCTTTCCAAGGTGGAGACGGTCGTCATTCGCGAACGAATGGTGGCGCATCTGCTGAACATTGACGAGGGACTGGCCGAAACGGTCGCCGACAAACTCGGCATGAAGCAATTGCCCAAGCCCGCGGATGCGGCTGTTGCCCCAAGGAACGATCTCGAACCGTCGCCGGCGCTCAGCATCATCGAGAATGGGCCTGCCAGCTTCGCGGGTCGCAAGGTCGGCGTGCTTGTCAGTGCCGGCGCCGATCCCGCGCTGCTGACAAAACTTCGGTCCGCGATCGAAAAGGAAGGCGCCGCCATGGAGGTCATCGCACCCAAGGTCGGCGGAGTCGAGGCAGCGGACGGTAGCTGGATCGAGGCCAGGCACATGATCGACGGCGGGCCGTCGGTGCTGTTCGACGCCGTTGCGCTGATCCTCTCCGAGGAAGGAGCCGAGCGCCTGACCGGCGAGGCGGCCGCGCGCGATTTCGTCGCCGATGCCTTCGCCCATTGCAAGTTCATCGGCTTCACCTCGGGCGCCGTCCCGCTGTTGCGGAAGGCCGGCGTCGATCCGGAAGCCGACGAAGGCCTGATCGTGCTGGATGATCCCCAGGCGATAGCCGGTTTCATCGAGTCCTGCCGCAAGCTCCGTCTCTGGAGTTGCGAGATGGCGGTAAAACTGTAAGCGAGGCGATCGTCTCCGGCAGGAGTCTTTCATCCGGCGCCGCCGACGGCGACGCCGGATCACAACCGATGAACCAGATTGGCGGATTGGAGAGACAGTTCGGTGTTGGCGCCAGGAGCTTCCCGAAACGCTGACAAAGCGGACACAAGCGCTCCATCGGCGCATGCCACGCCAGGCTGTTCCGACGTCACCGTGCATCAAGCTTGCATCGCCGGAGACGGTAGAGGCAGGGACGCCGAGACGCCATCGGAAATTCCGGCCGCGGGCTGGCGTGATATTGGCTGGCGTGTCTGGGCGAAAGCCAACGACGACCGGATCATGCTGGTTTCGGCGGGCGTCACCTTTTTCCTGTTGCTTGCCCTGTTCCCGGCGCTTGCGGCATTCGTATCGCTCTACGGCCTGGTGGCCGATCCACGGACGATCTCCGGCCACATCGCGTTTCTCGGCACGCTCCTTCCGGCGGACGGCCTCGACTTTATCCGCGCTCAGATCGGGGCGCTGATCTCGAAGAACGAAGCGACCCTGGGTTTCGGCTTTCTATTCGGACTTGCCGTCGCGCTGTGGAGTGCCAACAGCGGCATGAAGGCGCTCTTCGATGTGATGAACGTCGCCTATGAAGAGACCGAAAGGCGCGGCTTTGTCATGCTGAACCTGCTTTCGATGGCCTTCACGATGGGGGCCGTGCTGATCTGGATCAGCTTTCTTCTCTTGATCGGTCTGGTGCCGGCGCTGCTCGCCCTGCTCTGGCTCGACCGATGGGCCGAGCAACTCGTCTCGATCGGACGCTGGCCGGTGCTGGTGCTGCTGGTCATGACGGGAATCGCCATTCTCTACCGCTACGGGCCAAGCCGCGAGCACGCGCGATGGCGGTGGCTGACGTGGGGAGCCGCATTGGCAACCACGGTCTGGATCATCGCATCCGCGGCCTTTTCGTTCTATCTGCAAAATTTCGCCAACTACAATGCCACATACGGATCGCTTGGCGCGGTGATGGGCTTGATGGTCTGGACGTGGCTTTCGGTGATGATCATTGCTATAGGCGCCGAGATCAATGCCGAGATCGAACATCAGACTGCGCGCGACACGACCACCGGCCCGGCATTGCCGATGGGCGAACGCGGCGCCACCATGGCCGATACCTTGGGCAGGACATTCGAGGACGAACCGGCCGCGCAGGTGGGGGAACGAGCCGGCCGAACGATCCCCGCATTTGCTAACACTGATCATGGAACCGCCGCTCATGCCGGCGGTTTCCCCGAAAACCAACTCTCAGGAAATCATCATATGGCAAACGCCCCGAAGGAAGCTGAAACAACCGCCAGGCTCGCACGCGAGCACGGCGTTTCCGAAGACGCGGTGAAGACGGTGCTCGACGCCTTGCGCCGCAGCGGCGGAACCATGGCGCAATTCAGCCATGCCGATTTCGGAGGAATGTCGCAATGGTCTTCCGGCATGACGATGGTCGGCGACATGTTCAACGATGGCCTCAAGGCAAAGCTGAACGCCATTGCCGGGGAACTGTCTTCTTATCTCCGTGATCATCCGACGGAACAGCGCCGCGACGAAACGCTCGTCAGCTACCGTTCAAGTGGCACAGCTCAGGCCCGCTCTTGGTGGCCGGAGGCCCTTGGAAATCCGTCTTCGGTCGGCTCGCAGAACGACATGCGCTATGCGGTCTTCCCCGAAAAGCGCCGTCTGGTCATCGACGATCATGGGCGGACGAAAATCTACGACACCGGCGACCACCACATTTCCGGAGTCTCTCAGGGTCAGAGCGCGGACTCGACCCTCACCTTTGTCAGCCAGCACGGCGTTGTCCGCGTTTCCGATCTTGCGGGCGCCGACACCGCTTGAATCAAGGTCCGATGACCAGCGCGGTTGCCTGGAAACCGTGCCGTGAGCGGCGCGGTCGCGGACGTCCTCCCCCGCCGCTCCCGGCGGCGAGCGGAGCAACCGCAAACCCCGACACCCGTGTCTTGTGCTATGCTGATTGAACTTCGCCGCGTCCCGGACAGTGCCGATAGCCAGATGGGCCGATCTCGCCGACCGGGGTTACACAAGCAAATGTGCGTTTGAGGGAACTGCCGTGACCGTGCGCTACAGACTGGGCTGCGACCTCTCCTACGAGGTGAAAACCCCGACAGTTTTCATCTTCAATCTGGAAGTCGCCAAATTGCTGCGCCACCTTGATTTGACCGAGCGGCTTACGATCACGCCCGACCTGCCGCGACGAACCTATACTGTTCCCGACATCCAGAATCGTTACGTCAGCGTCGAGGCCGCGCCGGGCCCGCTGCATGTTGTCTACAAAGCCGACGTGACGCTGGACGTGTTTCGCGCCGATCCCCAGACGATCGACGAGACGCCGCTTGCCGAAATCCCGCTGGACATCATGCCGTTTCTCCTGCCCTCGCGCTTCGTCCCTTCAGATCGGCTGGCGGCGTTCGCGAGCCGGGAATTTGGCGAAGTGCCGAAAGGCCACGGCCGCGTGACCGCGATCTGCAACTGGCTTTACGAGAATATCGACTACCAACGTGGATCGTCGAATGAGCAGACGACCGCGGATGAAAGCCTTCTGCTGCGCGCCGGCGTCTGTCGGGACTTTGCCCATCTTGGCATCGCCTTCTGCAGGGCCCTGAACATTCCCGCCCGCTTCGTGAGCTGCTACGCCTACGGGCTGGAACCCCGCGATTTCCACGCCGTGTTCGAGGCCTACCTCGGCGGGCGCTGGTGGCTGTTCGACGGGACCCGGCAAGCCAATCTCGACGGGCTCGTGCGGATCGGCGTCGGTCGCGATGCGGCCGAGATCGCGTTCGCGTCGCCCTTTGGGGAGATGGAGGCTGGACCGGTCAAGATCACGATCGATCATTCCGATGGTTCGCCGGAGTTGCCGGGCCGAACCACGGATGCAATTTCGACGGAGGAGCCGGCTCCGAATGCAGGGGCGAACTAACAAACAAGACGCAAAGGACGATCGGGCGGCCGCCGCTGATCCGAAGGTGCTGCGACAAAAACCCGTCCCCGACAGCATGACGGGCACATGGGCGAGATTAAGGTAGAACAGAACGCCTGACGACACGACGCACGCACCGGCCAGAAACTCGCGGAATTCGCGGTATCGCCAAGCGAAATAGATGCTCCCTACGGCTGCAATGACGCCCGCAAGCACGCCCCCAAGGACGTAGACGACGGTTGATCCTGCAGTCTCTCCCGCGGCGCCGTGCCCGTCCTCCGTACGAAGATAGTAATGCAAAGAGCCAAGTAAGGCGTGCATTGCCTTTGGCGGCGTCGCCACTATGTAACAGGACTTACTCGACTGATCTTAAACCCTGAGGAGAGATTTTGTGACAGCAGAGACTGAACGCAATGAGATGCTCATCGAACTGACCGCCAGTATTGTCTCCGCCTACGTCTCGCACAATTCGGTTCCCCTGAGTGAGCTTTCGGCGCTGATCGGCAAGGTCCACGCGGTATTGAAGGCCACTGCGGGCGCCGCGGTCCCGGAAGAGCCGATAGACCTGACGCCTGCCGTGCCAGTCAAGAAGTCGGTCACTCCGGACTACATAGTCAGCCTTGAGGATGGCAGGAAATTCAAATCGCTGAAGCGCCATCTCTCGTCGCGCTATGGCCTTTCGCCCGACCAATATCGCGCGAAATGGGGTCTGCCCGCGGATTATCCGATGGTCGCGCCGAACTACGCCGCCAGCCGATCGGCGCTTGCGAAAACGATGGGTCTTGGACGCAAGGCGGAGACGCCGGCGCCCGTGAGGCGTACGCGCGCAAACAGCCAGTAGCCTGGGGGCCGCGATAGGTCGCCGCGCGATCCGTCCGGCTTTGCCGGTCGTATCAGTCTGGGCAAGCTTATGCCCCTATTGGTCCCGGGGCTTTACGACGCGCCGGCTTCACCATCGCAACAGCCGCCCGCCCGCCGCCGCGCCCGCCAGCGCAAGCAACGCGACGGCAAGCGTATACCAGGTGGCAACGAAGAACGGCGAATCATCGGCGCAGTGCGCGGCATAGAAGCTCGCCGCGATGCCGCCGGCGGCCAGCCCCGCCAGGGCGCCGGCGAGTCTCGGCCGGGCTGCCGCGCCGCGCCGCATCGCCCACATCAGAATGCCGAGCGGGCCCAGTCCGATCAAGGGGATGGCAACCAGGCAGATCAGTATGTTGGTGCCGATCCAGCGGGCGCCCCAGTCGGCTTTCGGCACGGCGGAAAACTCGACGAGCACGGCGAGAATCGCCAGGAGCGGAGAGATTGCGAGCAGCAGCAAGGCCGGACGCATCGATGCGCCGGGGCGCGCGGCCGCAAGACACGCCATTCCCGCGGTGGCCGCGAGCGCCAGGGTGACTACGAACTTGAAAAGGAAGCGCGGTGTCTCCGCCGCCGCCGCAATGTCCGGCCGGGGACCCAGCAGGCCGAGAAACACAAGGGCCGCGACAAGGGCGGCCAGGGCGTAAGCCGCGCCAAGGACTGCCGGCATGCGGGGCGATACGAGCCGGGCGTCTTTCGCTAGCGCTCGAATGAGGCTTTCAGTGTCCATCTCGCCCGCTTCCTTTTGCGATGGCCGTCAGGCCGCGATGCAGGGCCACCCGGATCGCCGTTTCGTTCATGCCGAGCGCCTGTGCCGCCTCGCTGATCGAGCGGCCTTCCACCGAAATCAGGGCGACGACCCTTTGCTGTACCGGCGGCAAGCGATCGAGGGCGCGCTGCACGTCGCGCTCGCTCGCCGTCTCCCGCTCGGGCTGGGCGAGCGTCTCGGCGAAATCGGCAATGTCGATTTCGATCCCGCGGCCGCGCCGCCGAAACGCGTCGATCAGCTTGTAGCGGGCGATGGCGAATACCCAGGGCAGCACGGCGCCGTCACTGCGCCAGGTGTGGCGTTTGGTGTGAACCGCCAGCAGGGCTTCCTGCACCACATCCTCCGGATCGATACCGTGAGCGCACCGGCGCCGCGCAAAGGCGCGCACCAGGGCGGAAATGCGTGACAGGAATGCCGCGTAGGCCTTTTCGTCGCCGGCAATCGCCGAGCGCAACAGTCCGGCGAGTTCGGCATCGTCGGCGTCCGTCACTGCTTCTCCATCTCAATTCGACGGTTCGCCCGGAATTGTTACGCCGGCGCCGCAAATTGCGGCCGATAGCGAGATCGACATCACGAAACCGTGTTCGCGCACCGGTGTAACGCGCCCGCCAGCGGTATCGAAGTCACCATTGTGGAGCGCACGAGCCGCTTCGTAAAACCACTCTTAGAGGAGAAGACCATGAACCGCCAGACTTTCGCCTTCGCGCTTGCCGGCTCGCTTGCCGCGGCTACGGCCGCCCTCGCGGCCCCGCTGACGCCCGAGCAGATGGCCGGCAACGAAAAATGCTATGGCATAGCACTCAAGGGCCAGAACGACTGCGCGGCGGGCGCCGGCACGACCTGCGCGGGCACTTCGACCATGGACTATCAGGGCAACGCGTGGAAGGCCGTTCCGGCCGGCACCTGCACGTCGATGAACGTCGACGGTCATCAGGGCATGCTGGAGCCGATGAAAGGCTAAGCAGGTTCCGGAAAAGTGTCTCACGGTTTTCCGACAGAAACCTGCGACAAAACAAGAGGCTGAGCAGGCGAAGCGTGGGCGAAGCCACGCAAGTCTGTTTAGCGCATCGGCCCGAAAATCGAGATCGATTTTCCGAAAGCACGACCCGCAGATTGGTAGAGCGTCATTTGCGCGTCCGAATGGACGACCTCCGAGGCGCTCATCAACGAGCCGACACCGCCGGAGCAGGATGAATTTCGGCGGAGTCAGTCACCCTACGCTAACTCCTTGTAATGACGCATGATCTTATCCAAAAGTCTGCAACTTTTCGGGATCATGCTCCAGCAATCTCGGCGCCTTCTCTCCGGCCTCGTCGCGGGGAGAAGATACGCCGAAGGGCCAGATGAGGGGCAGGCAACCCCGGGGGGCCGCCATTGCCCCTCATCTGCCTTTCGGAAACTTCCCGCGAGGAACGCGCGACGAGGCCTCTTTCGTCGCCGTCACGATCGCGGACCGCCACGGCATTCGAGGAGAACCGAACGTGCGAAATCCTCCACTGAGCGAAGGTGCGCTACCGCCCCGCGCCGGTCTCGGCCTGAAGCCGGAGCATTACGGCGACATCGTCGCGCATGAGCCGGATGTCGGCTTCTTCGAAGTCCATGCGGAGAACTATATGGGCGACGGCGGAGCACCGCACCACGCGCTTCAGGCGATCGCCGCGCATTATCCTTTGTCGCTGCATGGGGTCGGTCTATCCATCGGCGCGGCCCGCCCGCTCGACCGGCAGCATCTGGCCCGGCTGCGCGGACTGATCGACCGCTACCGGCCGTGCTCCTTCTCGGAACATCTCGCCTGGTCGACGCACGATGTCGGCTTTCTCAACGATCTTCTGCCGCTGCCTTACACGCCCGAGACGCTTGACCGGGTCAGCCGGCATGTCGACGAAGTGCAGCAGGCCGTCGGCCGCGCGATGCTTCTGGAAAATCCTTCCACCTATATCCTGTTCGAGGACAGTACGATCGACGAGATCGATTTTCTCGAAGCGGTGGCGCGGCGCAGCGGCTGCGGCCTGCTGCTCGACGTCAACAACGTCATGGTCTCGGCGGTCAATCACCGGCTCGATCCGTTCGCCTATGTCGACCGCTTCCCGATGCAGCTTGTCGGCGAGATCCACCTCGCCGGCTATGACGAAGCAACGGACGGCGAAGGAGACCGGCTGCTGATCGACGCGCATGGCTCGCCCGTTCGCAATGATGTCCTTGCGCTCTACCGCCATACGATCGGCCGGTCCGGTCCGGTGGCGACGCTGATCGAATGGGACAATGACGTGCCGGCTTTCCCGGTGCTTCTGGCGGAAGCCCGGCGCGCCGACGCGGTGCTGGCCGAAGCGTCCCGACGGCGGAACCGGCACAGGCAACGGGCATGACGATGGATCTGGCCGAGACCCAGGACGCTTTCGCGGCCGCGCTGCTCGACCCTGCCCTGCCGGTGCCGGCCGGCGTGACCTCGGCGCGGGGAAAGGCGGATGAAAAACGCTTCGCCGTCTACCGCAACAACGTCGCCGTCGGCCTGACGCGCGTGTTGGCAAGCCGCTTTCCGGTGGTGGAGAAACTCGTCGGAAAAGAGTTCTTCGCAGGCATGGCGCACGCCTACATCGCGCGAACCCGGCCGTCCTCGCCGCTGATCCTCGCCTACGGCGACAGTTTTCCGGCTTTCATCGGCGGTTTCGAGCCCGCCGCGGGCGTGCCTTATCTCGCCGGAACCGCACGGCTGGAGGCGGCGTGGACGCGCGCCTACCACGCCGCCGACATTGCCCCGCTCAACGTCGCCGCGCTTTCGGCGCTCGATGCGAGCGGCCTCGCCGCGGTACGGCTGAAACCGCATCCCGCCGCCATGCTGGTACGGTCGCGCTTTCCCGTCGGCAGCATCTGGCAGGCGCATCAGAGCGATCCGGTGGTGCCAGTCTCCAAAACAGGCGGCGAATGCGTGCTGGTCGCCCGCCGCCTGCTCGATGTCGGGGTTCATATTCTGCCCGCCCGGGACGAGGCGTTTGCCGAAGCCCTCTTCGGCGGGACTTCGCTCGGCGATGCGGCCGAGCAGGCGGGCAGGAGCGATCCGGAATTTGATTTCGGAACGGCGCTGGCCGGACTTTTCACGCTCGGCGCATTCTCCCAGATCGCGCCATCCGAGGGAGTTTCCAGACATGGCTGACACAACCAATGCGGCGGGCAATGGCCGCTGCGCCGCCTTTTTGGCGGCGGTGAGGCGGGCGGAGGCCTGGATCGCGTCGATCCCGGAGGCGCTGCCGCTGCTTGCCCTGCGCCTTGCGCTCGCCGTGCCGTTCTTCAAGTCGGGGCTGACCAAATGGGACGGCTTCCTGACGTTGTCGGCCGGCGCGCATTTTCTGTTCGAGCAGGAGTTCAGGCTGCATATTTTCGGCGCCCAGATCCCCTACCCCGCGCCGGTGCTCGCCGCCACGCTGGCCGGCGTCGGCGAAATCGTGCTGCCCATCCTGCTCGTGCTTGGACTTGCCACGCGTTTCGCCGCGCTTGGAATCCTCGCCATGACCGCCGTCATCCAGCTTACCGTGCCGGAAGGCTGGGCCAATTTCCACCTGCCCTGGGCCGCCATGGCACTGACGCTTGCCGTCCATGGCGGCGGCGCGCTTGCGATCGACCGGGCCATCGGCATCGGCCGGCGGCGCGGCTGAGGGCAGCGTGGACGACCGCCAGTTACCACGGGATACGCCGCGGACGCTTGGGATGTCGTTGGCCACCTTCGCGGAAGAACTCAAGGCCCGGCCGTCCGTAGAAGTCGTGGCGTTGCCGGCCAGCCCCGGCGGTCGCACGGTTGGAAGGATCGTCGCGGGCGGCCCCGCCGTGGGACGTTCCGGAGGCTTTTTTGGACTTCCGCGCGACGAAAACGGCCATTTCGGTCGGGCGGCAAGTTCGACCCGATGCGGCATCGCAGCTCAGCAACTCCTCGTCGGCTTGAAATGTTAACAACGGACATCGGCTTGCTTCGACGACCACGATGCAAGTGGCTGAAGTATTCGAGGAGATTGCTGCGTTGCCAACATCTTTGACGCGTGCGAAGTTGGGCTCGCTTACCACAATTGGCGAGGGGGCCAACCGGGAGCCTGAACGATGAAGACACGAGCCTACTTCGCGGTGCTCGCCGCCAGTTGTTTTTCAGTCTTTCCCGCTGCCTCCGAACAAGTGACCGGGACACCCGGTTCACCCAGCGCCACGTCGACGATCGACGGCCAGTCGCTGCCGGCCGCGCCTCCGGCATTCGGCGGAACCATCAATTTGGACGCTCAGGAACTCCACGCCTTGGTGGCCGCCCACCGTTGTGCCGCCGAAGGGCGCGCCGAATGTGCTCCTGATAATGACCGACGACGCGGGCTACGGCGTCTCAGGCACTTTTGGGGGAGTTATCCCGACACCCACGCTCGACCAGATCGCGGCCGACGGAATTCGCTACACCCAGTTCCATTCCACCGCGCTCTGCTCGCCGACGCGCGCGGCGCTGATCACCGGGCGCAACCACCATTCGGCCGGCTTCGGAGTGATCGCCGAGCAGTCCACGGGCTTCCCGGGGTATGATTCGATCATCGGTGCTGACAACGGCACGATCGGCACGATCCTTAAAAACCACGGCTACGCCACGTCGTGGATTGGCAAGAACCACAATACTCCGACTTCCGCGATCTCCGCCGCGGGGCCGTTCGACCAGTGGCCGTCCGGTATGGGCTTCGACTATTTCTACGGCTTCATGGGTGGGGAATCCGATCAGTGGACACCATGGTTGTTCCGCAACCACGCCCAGATTTTTCCGTGGAAGGAAAACCCCAACTACAACATGATCACCGGCATGGCCGACGACGCCATCAACTATCTGCGCGAAGTTGACGCCGCAGCGCCGGATAAGCCGTTCTTCATGTACTACGTGCCCGGCGCCACCCATGCTCCACACCAGCCGACGCAGGAGTGGATCGAAAAATTCAAGGGCAAGTTCGACATGGGATGGAACGTCCTGCGCGACGAAATCTTCGCGAATCAGAAAAGACTCGGCGTAATCCCCGCGAACACTCAGCTGACGCCTTGGCCCGACGACTTGCCGAAGTGGGACACTCTAACCCCCGACGAAAAGAAGATGTTTGCCCGACAGGCTGAGGTGTTCGCCGCTTACGTGGCCTATGCCGACCACGAGATCGGACGGGTGATCGACGAGGTTCGCAACCAGGGCAAGCTCGACAACACCCTGATCATCTATATCGAGGGCGACAACGGCACCAGCGCCGAGGGGTCAACCATCGGCACTGCCTTCGATCTAGCTGCGATCCAGGGCATTAACATGCCGGTCGCCGACCAACTGAAGTTCTACGACCTCTGGGGCGGGCCGCTGACTCAGCCGCACATGTCGGTGGCTTGGTCCTGGGCCTTTGACACGCCGTTCAAGTGGACCAAGCAGATCGCCTCGCACTTCGGCGGCACCCGACAGGGCATGGCAATGTCCTGGCCCGGACACATCACGGACAAAGGTGGCATCCGCAGCCAGTTCCACCACGTGATCGACATCGTGCCGACAATTCTCGAAGCTGCCGGCATTGAAGCGCCACAGACGGTGAACGGTATTGCTCAGAAGCCGATCGAAGGCCTGAGCATGGCCTATACCTGGTCGAAAGAGGCCAAGGATGTGCCCTCCCAACGCACAACCCAGTATTTCGAGATGTTCGGCGATCGTGCGATCTACCATGATGGTTGGATCGCCTCCACCACTCCGCCGGCGGGGCCTTGGCTGATGGGGCTCGGCAAGCTTCCCAATGTGCTCGACGGCTACAATTGGGAGCTTTACGACCTAACCAAGGATTTCTCGCAGTTCGATGACCTCGCCGCCAAGGAACCGGACAAGCTGCGCGACATGCAGCAGCTGTTCCTGGTGGAAGCCGCGAAATACCAGGTTCTACCGCTGGACAACTCCGTCGCTGCGCGTCTGCTGGCGCCGCGACCGAGTGCGACCGCCGGCCGCGACGAGTTCGTGTTTTCCGGCGAGCTTTCCGGCCTTCCGGCCGCCTCCGCGCCCAGCCCGCTCGCCCGGTCCTACACCATCACTGCTGAGGTCGACGTGCCTGAAGGCGGCGGAGAAGGCGTGATCAACACGCTCGGGGGCCGCTTCGGCGGCTACGGCCTCTATCTTCTGAAGGGCAAGCCGGTCTTCACCTACAATTTGCTGGCGTTGGAGCGGTTCCGCTGGGAAGGCACGGATGCGTTGACGTCGGGCAAACACACGATCGTCTTCGATTTCACCTACGAAGGCCCCGGTTTCGGCAAGGGAGGCAAGGGAGTGCTGAGCGTTGATGGAGTGAAAATCGCCGAGCAGTCGATCCCGCACACTATTCCGTTCCTGGTGACGATCGACAAGTCCTTCGATGTTGGCATCGACACCCGCACGCCGGTCGACGACAAGGACTACCAGGTGCCGTTCCGCTTCACTGGCACGCTTGGCAAGCTGACGGTCAAGGTTGGGCCGCCGCAGCTCTAGACGCCCTGTCTTGCAGGCGGCATATCGGCGGCCCGCGTCTTCGGCGTCCCAGCGAGGGGGCGCTGAAGTCTTGCGCGGGCAAAGGCCCGCATTGGACTGAAGCAGCAATTCGATCGTTCGGTGCCAAACGGCTGCTCATGGCGCGTAGTAGACAAAAAACAATGCTCGCATTAGCTCACAATTGAGCCGCGTAGACCTCGGCCGTCACATTCAATTGCGGCTATTCAACGCCCATCACCAGGCCTTCGATGTCATGCTTCTGCGTGACCGGTATGAGCTCGTCGACGATACGGCAGGTGAGATGGCTGCGCAGTCCAACAGGCAGCGCCTCATAATACTCTTTCGTCACCATGAGGTCGTGAAGCTTGTCGTGCCCCGCTCCCGGGGCATCCACACCAAGCACCATGACCGGCCGCGCGATCGGCGAAGGATGAGCCGTTCCACGGTGAATGGTGAGCGCCGAACGGCAGGAAATATCGCCCATCGAGGGATATTTCTTCACCCCCCGCGACGCGAATTGTCTCCCAGATCTCCTGTGGCGGGAACATCTCGTGCTTCCAGTCACGGCCGTCCATGTACTGTGTGCCGGGCGCCACCTCGAACGGCCCCATGTCCTCGGTGACATCAACGCCGGTGAGATTGAAGGCAAGCGATGTAATCCTGCGGTCGATGTAGGTGTCTGGGGGCGACGGAAAATCCCTGTGCCAAGGCTGGTACTTTGCCCCCTGAAACGGCGTGTCGAAGCCTAGCTCAACGATCTGGTAGTCAGGCCCAAGTGCGTCTTCGCACATCTCGCGCACCCAGGGATGCGTCGCCAGCTCAACGAAGCCGCCGAACTGCTCGGGATGGATTTCCACATACCAGCGGCGCGGTCCTCTTCCGACCGCTCCGCCCGGGCGCTGAATCGCTTTCCAGAAGGCGGTCATCATATCTTCCTTCATGGCCTCGGCGAACGCCCGCGAAAAAGCGCCCTTCTTCCCCACGATGCCATCCGCGAGCAAGGTTTCGATATCAATGCCCGGATCGGATGTCGCGCTGGTTGCACTGCGCATTTTCATGGTCGACTCCGGTTTTTGCAGGGATCGGACACTTCTATATACCCGCTCGAACGACCGCCCCAGCCAGCTCTCTTTATCACCGTGCTGAAAAACTGCATGGCCTGCGTACGTCAAGGCATAGGCGTGATCGTTCGGATCGAGGCTATCGCATCCGGTTAGGGGTTCAAAACGGAAGTTCTGCGCCGTGAGCAGCTGAGGCCGCATGTACATTGTCCGGCCACGGTTGCTGGTGCCGCGAAGGCTGCGGGGTCACGGCCGCATGACGAGCTTTATGCAGCCGTCGTGCTTGCCACGGAATGCCTTATAGAGGGGAAGGCGATGCGGCGGCTGCCGCGCAGGCCTCGCACGTACCGGACTGTCCGAGGCCGATGCGACGGCACGTGTCGATGCCGTGCTCGCCCAGATAGAACAGGCCAAGGTCACGGCACAGGAAGCAGCCGATACGGCCCGGAAAGCCGGCGCCACCTTTGCGTTGATTGGCGCGCTGTCGCTCATCATCGGCGCCTTCATCGCCAGTGCTGCGGCAGCGTTGGGCGGCAGGCAGCGCGATGACGAAGAAGCGCTCACCGTCAGAAGCTGAAGAAACGTGCGTTCCGGCCGACCCCAAGGTCGGTCGGGTCGCGCTCCCAACCTTTGTGCACCTTCCAAAGGACCTCTCGCTACGGGACGCGTACTGGCCAAAGAACGCCTCCAGTCACGCGCAGTGTGGTGGGGAACGCGGTCATGCATGATCGTTGACTGTAGGCCGCGTGCCTGCTGGACGACGGCATTTGCCCGAGAGTCCCGACACGCATTGGCAACTCCGGGATACCAGGTCAGGCCCGGCCAGCACGCCGGGCCTTTTCTTTTCCGCTGCGCCGCGCCATGTCTGGCACTATGAGCCAGGACGACATCATCGTGATCAGCGACGAAGTGGCCATTCACCCGGATGACCTCGCCGAGACATTCATTCGTGCCTCCGGGCCCGGCGGGCAGAACGTCAACAAGGTCGCCACCGCCGTTCAGTTGCGCTTCGACGCCATGAACGCGCGCAAGCTGCCGGAACGGGTGCGCGACCGGTTGATCGCGCTCGCCGGCCAGCGCGCCACCAAGGACGGCGTCATCGTGATCGAGGCGGACCGCTTCCGCACGCAGGAACGCAACCGCCAGGATGCCCGCAACCGGCTGACCGCGCTGGTCGCCAAGGCTGCCGAGCCCCCGCCGCCGCCTCGCAGGAAGACGAAGCCGTCGAAGGGGGCGGTGGAGCGGCGGCTGAAATCCAAGGCGGGCCGCGCGACTGTCAAGCGGCTGCGCGGCAGAGTAAGCGATGACTGATCGGGCGGCCGATCGCATGGAAGCTAATAATTGGGCACCGGCCTGGATTCCGCCAATCATCAAGGCCTTGCTTCGCTCCAGGGGTTTCCAACCGGGCGCTTTCGATGCAGATTCCACCGGCAACCGAATAGGAGTACCACGGCGATGGGAATGTTCGACTTCATGAAAAGCGTCGGCAAGAAGCTGGGCTTTGGCGAGGACGACGATGATGCGGCCAAGGCCGAGGTATTGAAAAAGGAACTCGAGTCGCACAAACTCGGGACGGATAAGGTCGATGTCGCGATAAAGGGCGACACGGTGGTTTTGAAGGGCGTGGTCAAGGATCAGTCCGCCTTCGAGAAGGCGGTGATCGCCGTCGGCAACACGCTTGGCGTCTCGTCGGTCCAGGCAGACGAACTCAAGGTGGTGCCGCCGGACTCCGGTCTCAAGCTCGAGACGACGGACCTCACGGAGTTGGTCAAGGCCTCGACGCCGGCTAAGCAACCGGTGTTCTACACGGTCAAGAAAGGCGACAACCTCTGGAAGATCGCCGAACGCCACTATGGAAAGGGCAGCGGTGCGAAGAACACCCTGATTTTCGAGGCGAACAAGCCGATGCTGACCCATCCGGACAAGATCTATCCGGGGCAGGTGCTGCGTATTCCGGACGTCGAGGCGGCCTGACCGGCCGCAGCACTTCGGTTTCGGAAAGGCGTCCCACGGTTTTCCGACCTGCGAGCTAAGCGGGCGAAGTCACCCAGGTCAGCCTGGCATATGACCGCCTGCTTTTCCGATCTGAGGCGTTGATCCATGCTCGTTCTGCCCAAGGGCGTAAGGCACATGCCGGGCCATCTCGATCGTCACGCCCAAGCGGGGCTGGTGGAGGCGATTCGCGAGGCGGTCCGTGCCGCGCCGCTCTACGCGCCGACCTTGCCGGGCAGCGGCAAGGAAATGAGCGTGCGCATGACCAATTGCGGCGCCCTGGGCTGGGTGACCGACAAGGAGCGCGGCTATCGCTACCAGGCGACCCATCCGGTGACGGGCGATCCCTGGCCGCCGATACCCGGCATGCTGCTCGACTTGTGGCGCGCGGTTGCCGGCTACCCGCATCCGCCGGAGGCCTGCCTGGTCAATTTCTATTCCGAGACGGCGAAGATGGGCTTGCACCAGGACAGCGACGAAGCGGATTTCGAGGCTCCGGTCGTCTCGGTTTCGCTGGGCGACGCCTGCCTTTTCCGTGTCGGCCAGACAACGCGCAACGGACCCACCGTGTCCTTCCGGCTGGAAAGCGGCGACGTGGTCGTTCTGGGCGGCGCCGGGCGCCTGTGTTTTCACGGCGTCGACCGCATCTATCCGGCCACCTCGGTGCTGCTGTCGAAGGGCGGCCGGATCAATCTGACATTGCGGCGCGTGACCGTGCCGGATCGCACTGCCGGACCGCGCTCATGAGCTGAATGCGAGCGCAGTGCGCGTTCACCCGGCTGCTACAGCTTCCTCAAAGCGACTTCCTCGACCAGATGATCGGCGCCCTTGCGCAGGATGAGGTCGGCGCGCGGCCGTGTCGGCAGGATGTTTTCGCGTAGATTTTTCAGGTTGATGTTGTGCCACAGCCCTTCGGCGATCGCCCGGGCGGCGTCCTTCGACAGTTGCGAGTAGCGATGGAAGAACGACTCGGTGTTGCGGAACGCCGTCTCGCGCAGCCGCATGAAGCGGGCGATGTACCAGTCATGGATCAGGTCCTCGTCCGCGTCGATGAAAATCGAGAAGTCGAAGAAATCGGACAGGAACGGCACATATTTCCCGTCCTTCGGCAGATCGCGCGGGTGCAGAACGTTGAGCCCTTCGAAGATCAGGATATCCGGTCTGTCCACGGTTACGAACTCGCCTGGAATCACGTCGTAGGACAGATGCGAATAGACCGGCGCGCGCACATCCGCTTCCCCGGACTTGATCGCCGAGAGGAAGCGCAGCAGCGCGCCGACATCGTAGCTCTCGGGAAAGCCCTTCTTTTCCATCAGCCCGTCGCGGCGCAGCACGTGGTTGGGGTGGAGGAAACCGTCGGTGGTAATCAGGTCGACCTTCGGACTTGAGGGCCAGCGCCGCATGAGTTCCTTCAGCACGCGCGCGGTGGTCGACTTTCCGACCGCGACCGAGCCGCCCATGCCGATGATGAAGGGCGTCTTGCGGACGTTCTCCGCATTGAAGAAGACCTGCCTCTGGCGGAACAGAAGCTGGCTCGCCTCGACATGGGCCGAGAGCAGCCGCGATAGCGAGAGATAGATGCGCCGGACCTCGTCCAGGTCAATGCGATCCTGCAGCGAGCGCAGGCGCTCGACTTCCTCGGCCGTCAGGGTGAGCGGCGTGTCGGCCCGAAACTCCGCCCAGCGCTCAGCGGTAAAAAAGCGGTAGGGTGAGTAATTCGCGTTCCGAACAAGCTGATCCATGTGCCCTTACCTGCCTCCTCCCTAGCCGTTCCCGCGTGACGCCTTTTCGGCTATGCCGGATTGCCCGGTCCGGCGCTCCAATTCGGCCAGAACATCCGACAGCGGCACGCCGGCGATCGCGAGCACGACCAGAAGATGATAGAAAAGGTCGGCGCTTTCCGAGACCAGGCTTTCGTTGTCGCCCCGGACGGCCGCGATGACGGTTTCGACCGCTTCCTCGCCCAGCTTCTTGGCCGCCTTGTCGATCCCCGCGCAAAACAGCTTCGCGGTCCAGGACGAAGCCGGATCGGCCCGCCGGCCGCGCTCGGCAACGATCTTTTCCAGGTCGGAAAGGGTGAATCCGCTCATGACCGCCGTTTAGGCCGCTTGGCCCATTGTGTCCAGCCGCATGGCCAGTCCGGCCGCCGCCATATGCTGCTTGGCCTCGGCGATCGAATAGGTGCCGAAGTGGAAAATCGAGGCGGCCAGAACGGCGGTGGCGTGGCCGTCGCGGATGCCCTCGACCAGATGGTCGAGCGTGCCGACGCCACCCGACGCGATCACCGGCACGCGCACGGCATCCGCGACGGCCCGCGTCAGCGCGATGTCATAGCCGGACTTGGTGCCGTCACGATCCATCGACGTCAGCAGGATCTCTCCGGCGCCGAGGTCCACCACATGTCGCGCGAACGCCACCGCGTCGATGCCGGTCGGCTGGCGGCCGCCATGGGTAAAGATCTCCCAGCGGTCGGCCTCGCTGTTGCCGGACACTTTCTTGGCGTCGATGGCAACGACGATGCACTGGTTGCCGAACTTGTCGGCGGCTTCGGCGACGAAATCCGGGCTTTTCACCGCCGCCGTGTTGATCGACACCTTGTCGGCGCCGGCCAGAAGCAGTTTGCGGATATCGGCGACCTGGCGCACGCCCCCGCCGACCGTCAGCGGCATGAAGCACTGCTCGGCCGTGCGCGCCACGACATCGAAGATCGTCTCGCGATTGTCGGAGGAAGCCGTGATGTCGAGAAAGCAGAGTTCGTCGGCGCCGGCCGCATCATAGGCGCGCGCCGCCTCGACCGGATCGCCTGCGTCGATCAGGTCGACGAAATTGACGCCCTTGACGACGCGCCCGTCCTTCACGTCGAGACAGGGGATGATGCGGAATTTCAGGGTCATGCGTCGATTATTCCTTAGCTACAGCGGGGCCCTCATATCCGCTCCATCGCCGCGAGCAGTTCATTGAGAAGTTCGCCGACCAGCGGAGGGGCATCGCCCTTGGGATCGAAGGCGGGGTCGTAAGCGGAAATCGTGACACCGGCAATCGGCATCGACCGCGCGACGCCGCACATCATCCGCCTGACTTCGTCCGGACTTGGACCGCCCGGCGTGGCGTAGCGGTTGACCTGCAGCGTATCCGGGTCGTGGACATCCAGGTCCAGGTGCAGATGGGTTCGCTTTGCGCCGGCTACAGTGAGCTTTCCCGCTTCGCCAAGCGCCTCGTTGCATTGCGCGCGCAGGACCGGCAGGCTGGCCAGAAGCTGCTCCTCGCCGGGGTCGAGGTCGCGCGCGTCGATCAGCAGGCAGCGTGACGGATCGATGGCCTTGAACCCCGGAATGGCCGCGGCCATCGACCGCCAGCAAAGGCCGCAGATCGTCGCCAGCGCCATGCCGTCGAGGAAGCCGTGGATCGATGTGTCCGGCGTGTTGAAGTCGCCATGCTGATCGGCCCAGATGATCGAATCCGCAGCCTCGCCGGCCACAGCACCGGCGGTTGCCAGGCAATTTCCGGCCAGCACCACCGGAAAGCGCCCGGCGGCAAGGCTGGCGCCGACCTTGGTTGCCACCGCCCTGCAGACCGCGAAGCCCGTCGCGATCTCGCGCCGCTGCTCGTTGCCGACCTCGCCGATCTCGTCAACGGCCACATCGTGTCCGTTCAGGCTAAGCGCTTCGACGAGCCCGCCGGAAATGATCGCCTCCGGACCCAGGCCGAAGCCCCCATGCAGATAGCCGCTGTCATAAGGCGCGAGGATGATCGAGAGCTTCATGGCCTGCCGCCTGGGTTCGAGCCGCCCTTCAGGATCGCCAGCGCCTCGCCGGCATCGATGCGGCCGTCATAGAGGGCACGGCCGGAAATCGCTCCCTCCAGCTTGCCGGCATCGGGCATGGTCATGCGCACGATGTCGGCGATCGAGGCGAAGCCGCCCGAGGCGACGACAGGTATTGAAACGGCATCGGCAAGTGCGATCGTCGCTTCCCAGTTGATTCCGGCCAGAACTCCGTCGCGGTCGATGTCGGTATGGATGATCGCGGCGACGCCCGCGCCCTCGAACCTCCAGGCAAGTTCGATCACGCCGAGCGAGGATGCCTCCGCCCAGCCCTCGACCGCGACATTGCCGCCCCTGGCATCGATGCCGACCGCGATTTTTCCGGGAAAAAGGCGGCAGGCTTGCTTCACCAGGTCGGGGTCGCGCACCGCCACCGTGCCGAGAATGACGCGGGCGAGGCCCTTTTGCAGCCAGGCCTCGATGCTGGCCAAGGTGCGGATGCCCCCGCCAAGCTGCACGGGATTCTTCGTGGCCTTCACGATCGCCTCGACGGCGCCGCCGTTGCGGCTCTCGCCGGCGAAGGCTCCGTCCAGATCGACAACGTGCAGCCATTCGAAACCCTGATCCTCGAAGGCCTTCGCCTGCGCGGCGGGATCGCCGTTATAGACGGTAGCGCGCCGCATATCGCCGAGTTTCAGACGCACGCACGCGCCGTCCTTCAGGTCGATCGCCGGAAACAGAATCATTTCAGGCGCCTTCGACAATGACGAAATGGCCGGTCGACGCGGCGAGGCGGAATTTCAGGGCTTCCTGATATTCGGGCGAGTTGTAGCAGGCGAGCGCGGTATCGTAGGAATCGAATTCGACCACGACATGCCGGTTGCCGGTCGGGCTTTCCGGATTGGCGTAGCGGCCGGCCCGAACCGGAAACCTTGCGCCATATTTGGCGAAGGCGAGCCCGTTGGCCTCGATATATTTCTTGTAGGTCTCAGGATCGGTCACGTCGATCATGGCGATCCAGTAGCCTTTCTTGCGCATGGCTTCCACCTCAGGGCTTCCATTTCAGGAAATTGGCGATGAGCGCCAGGCCGAGCGCCTGGCTTTTTTCGGGATGGAACTGCGTGCCCGCCAGATTGTCGCGCGCCACCGCCGCCGTCACCGGCCCGCCATAGTCCGTTACCGCCAGAACCTCATCCTCATGCCTGGAATCAAGATGATAGGAATGGACGAAATAGGCATGCAGCCCATCCTCCCCCGTCCTGATGCCGTCGAAAAGCGGATGCGCGTGTTTCACGTGAATCGTGTTCCAGCCGATCTGCGGAATCTTCAGCGTCGGATCGGCAGGTTCGATCTCCTTCACGTCGCCGGCGATCCAGCCGAAGCCCCGCGAGACGGTCTTTTCCAGGCCGCGCTCGGACATGAGCTGCATGCCGACACATATGCCGAGAAAGGGTCTGGCGCGGGCAACCGCCGTTTCCTCGAGGGCCTCCCACATGCCGTTGACCGCCCGCAGCCCGGCCGCGCAGTCGGCATAGGCGCCGACCCCCGGCAGGACGATGCGGTCGGCGCCGCGCACGATATCGGCGTCGGCGGTCAGCAGGATTTCAGCGGCGATGCCGGCGTCCCTTGCCGCGCGCTCGAACGCCTTGGTCGCCGACCGCAAATTGCCCGAGCCATAGTCGATAATGGCGACGCGCATCACGCGCCACCCGGATAGGCCAGCAGGCCGAGCGCCGGACCGGCATCCGGGCGCCCCACTACAGTCGGCGCGGGCGGCATGCCCTCCTCAGGCGCGTGGCCCTCGCTTATCGCCGCCGCGTAGCGTATCTCGGCGTCGGCAAGCGTATCGGCATCGATCGTTCCCCATTCGCGCCAGCCGCGGCGGCGCAGCGCGGCTACCCTGAGGTTGGCGCCTTCCAGACCGACATAGATAGACAGGAGCAGGGAAAGCGCCGACGCGGCAAGGCCCATGCCCTGCATCATCTCCCCCAGCACACCAGTTGCGAACAGGGCGGCGAAGACCAGGGCGGCCTCGATGAAAAGCCGGTGCCAGAGCAGCCACAGCGGTGGGATCAGGAAGCCGAAAAGCGAAAACCCGTCGCGAACGAAACGGGCTGCGGAGGCTGCGTCGTCGCCATGTGCCTCGGCCGGTTCGAATATGACGAAACGCGCCATTCCCTAGCCTTTCAGGCTGCCCTTGGTGGATGGAATGGCGTCCGGCTGGCGCGGGTCGCGCTCGGCAGCAGCCCGCAGCACGCGCGCGACCGCCTTGAAGCAGGTTTCCGCGATGTGATGGTTGTTGGCGCCGTAAAGATTGGTCAGGTGCAGCGTGATGCCGGCATTCTGCGCGAAAGCGTGGAAGAACTCGCGCACGAGTTCCGTGTCGAACGTCCCTATCTTGGGCGAGGTGAACGACACGTTCCAGACGAGGTAGGGCCGGCCCGAAACGTCGATTGCCGCGCGCGTCAGCGTCTCGTCCATGGCCAGGTCGAGCGAGGCATAGCGCATGATGCCCCGCCGGTCGCCCAGCGCCTTCGACACCGCCTGCCCTAGCGCGATTCCGGTATCCTCGACCGTATGATGGTCGTCAATGTGAAGGTCGCCTTCGGCCTTTATCTTCATGTCGATCAGCGAGTGCCGGCAGAGCTGATCGAGCATATGGTCGAAAAAGCCCACGCCGGTGGCGATCTCGGCCTTGCCGGTGCCGTCGACGGCGACCGAGACGGAGATCCGCGTCTCCTTGGTCGAACGGGTCACATCGGCGGTGCGGGCGGCCATGGCGGTCCTTGCGGGTTCCGTGGAAACGCCGGCCTTGTAACAGCTTGATCGCGCCAATGAAAGTTCGGTGGTCGCTGTCGAATGGACGAATTGACGTCGGCGCGATTGCCCTCAATGATCGAACCTCGTTCCAACGGTCCAGGCTCGGATGGTCCCTGCGCATCGAATGTCCCTCACCCCGGAGCTCGTTTCACTTTGTTACCGCAAGGAGGAATACCGAGGCTTCGGCGACCGGTGGACGCTCCTCACCGAGGCCGAGCAGGACGCCATCGCGCAGCGCCTGCACCACGAATGCGGCGCGGAGCCGCTGTGGGTGTTCGGCTACGGCTCGCTGATCTGGAGCCCGACCTTCGACCCCGTCGAAACGCGGCGCGCCACGGCGGTCGGCTGGCATAGGTCCTTCTGCCTGGAGCTGACCGCGTGGCGCGGAACGCCAGAGCAACCCGGCCTGATGATGGCGCTCGACCGAGGCGGCCGCTGCGAGGGCATGGCGTTCCGGCTGTCCGACGACAGCCGGTTGAGCGAACTATGCCTGATGGTGCGCAGGGAGATCGTCGTCCAGGAAGACCTTGGCATGGTGCGCTGGATCAAGGTGCGGGCCGGGGCCGGCCAGCTTCGCGCACTCGTCTTCTGGGCCGGTCCACAGGGCGACGGCATTTCCTTGAAGCTTCCGCTGGAAAGGGTCGCATGGGTGCTGGCCAGGGCTTGCGGGCACGGCGGATCATGCGCGGAATATCTCTACAACACCGTCCTGCATCTCGAAGCACTCGGCATAAGAGACCGCAACCTCTGGCGCCTGCAGCACCTCGTCGCCGAGGAAATCGTCCGAGCCTATGGGGTGCCCGCGCCGGTTGCCTGATTCGCTGGTTCACGCCGCACCGGATTCTGCTCTTCGGACGCGATATCTCCCGAACCCCGGGAAGAAAGCCGATTTGCATTCCGCCGATCGCTAAATACATAAGGCGCAATCACCTCGTATGGCGCGGGTCGCCGCCGACCGGGACCCAGGCGCAATCGGAGCAAAGAATGTCGAATGAACTGACCATGCACGCCACGACCATCGTGACGGTGCGCAAGGGGGGCAAGGTCGTGATCGCCGGCGACGGCCAGGTGAGCCTTGGCCAGACCATCATGAAGGGCAACGCAAAGAAAGTCCGCCGCATCGGCAAGGGCGGCAGCGTCATTGCCGGCTTTGCCGGGGCCACGGCGGATGCCTTCACGCTGCTGGAGCGCCTTGAGGCGAAGCTGGAGCAATATCCCGACCAGCTGACGCGCGCCTGCGTCGAATTGGCGAAGGATTGGCGGACCGACCGCTATCTGCGCCGACTGGAGGCCATGATGCTGGTCGCCGACAAGAGCGTTTCACTGGCGCTCACCGGGACCGGCGACGTGCTTGAGCCTGAGCATGGGGTGATGGCGATCGGCTCGGGCGGCAATTATGCGCTTGCCGCGGCGCGCGCCCTGATGGATACGGACAAGGACGCCGAGGAGATCGCCCGCAAGGCGATGCAGATAGCGGCCGACATCTGCGTCTACACCAACCACAGCTTCGTCATCGAAACGCTCGATGCCGCGTGAGGCAAAGCCCCGCTACGGCTTCCGTCCGGTAACGGGCAAGGATTTCGCCTTGCTCGGCCGCTGGCTTCGGGAGCCGCATGTGGCTGAATGGTGGGACGATCCGGAACAAGAGCTTGCCGAGATACGGGAGCACATGGATTCGGTCTCCGTCGAGCCGCTGATCATCGAATTGGACGGCAAACCGATCGGCTATCTCCAGAGCTACGATCCGCACCTCGAGGACGGGCACCCCTACAGCGACCAGCCCTTCGGCACGCTCGGTCTCGACCTTTCCATCGGCGTGCCGGCACTGGTCGGTGTCGGCCATGGGTCGGCTCTGGTCGCGCAGTTCGTCGAAGAGCTTTTCCGGGAAGGCACGCCGCGCGTCATCATCGACCCCGACCCGGCCAACGCCCGGGCTATCCGCGCCTACGAAAAGGCCGGCTTCAAGCCGATCGGCGAGCGCACCTCGCAATATGGCCGCGTGCTGCTGATGGCGCGCGACAATACCGAGCAAGCCCCCTGATGGCGACCGCACAGGCGGCCGATCCGCAGACGCAAGCACAAAGGCGCGTCTTCCTGGCAGGAGTTCTGCTGGCCGCCGCTCTGATCGCGGCCCAGGGCATGATTCTCTACCTCATGGGCCAGCCGCTGATCTGCAAATGCGGAACGGTGAAGGTCTGGCACGGCGTCGTGCAAAGCAGCGAAAACAGCCAGCATCTCGCCGACTGGTACACCTTCTCGCACATCATCCACGGCTTCATTTTCTATGCCCTGCTCCGGCTGGTGATGCCGCGTGTCAATGTCGGTGTGCGGCTTGCCGGCGCCGTCCTCATCGAAGCTGCGTGGGAGGTCTTGGAAAACACGGACTTCATCATCAACCGCTATCGCGAGGCCACCATCTCGCTGGATTATTTCGGCGACAGCGTCATCAATTCGGTTTCCGACACGCTTTGGATGATGCTGGGTTTTGCACTGGCCGCGCGGCTTCCTATATGGATGACGGTTGCGATCGCAATCGTCTTCGAACTTGTCGTCGGCTATTTCATCCGCGACAACCTGACACTCAACATCATCATGCTGCTTTACCCGATCGAGGGGATCAAGCAGTGGCAAGGTGGATGACCAAGAAGCCATGACCACGTTTTCCCCCCGCGAAATCGTCTCCGAACTCGACCGCTACATCATCGGCCAAAAGGACGCCAAGCGCGCCGTGGCGATCGCGCTGCGCAACCGCTGGCGCCGCCAGCAACTCGAAGGCCAGATGCGCGAAGAGGTGATGCCCAAGAACATCCTCATGATCGGGCCGACGGGCGTCGGCAAGACCGAGATCTCGCGCCGCCTGGCAAGGCTTGCCGGCGCTCCCTTCATCAAGGTCGAGGCCACCAAGTTCACCGAGGTCGGCTATGTCGGCCGCGACGTCGAGCAGATCGTGCGCGATCTCGTCGAGGCCGCGATCGGCCTGACGCGCGACAAGATGCGCGAGGACGTCAAGGCCCGCGCCCACGTCAATGCCGAGGAGCGCGTGCTGGAAGCGCTGGTCGGCAAGACGGCGAGCCCGGCAACCCGCGACAGCTTCCGCAAGAAGCTGCGCGACGGCGAACTCGACAAAAAGGAGATCGAGGTCGAAGTGGCCGATACCGGTTCGGGCGGCATGCCGAGCTTCGATATCCCCGGCATGCCCGGCGCCAATTTCGGCGTGATGAACCTCAACGACATGCTGTCAAAGGCAATGGGCGGCAAGCGCACGAAGACGCGCAAGACGACGGTCAAGGAATCCTACGAACTTCTCATCAACGACGAGTCCGACAAGCTGCTTGACCAGGACGAGGTGGTTCGCCGCGCGCTGGAATCGGCGGAGAATGACGGCATCGTCTTCCTCGACGAGATCGACAAGATCGCCGCCCGCAGCGATATTTCGGGCGGCCCATCCCGCGAAGGCGTGCAGCGCGACCTGCTGCCGCTGGTCGAGGGCACGACGGTGGCGACCAAATACGGGCCGCTGAAGACCGATCATATCCTCTTCATCGCCTCGGGCGCCTTCCATGTCTCCAAGCCGTCGGACCTGCTGCCGGAGTTGCAGGGCCGCCTGCCCATCCGTGTCGAGCTGCGGGCGCTGGAGAAGGATGATTTCGTCCGGATCCTGACCGAGACGGAAGCAAGCCTGATCAAGCAGTACATCGCCCTGATGAAGACGGAAGGCGTGGAGCTCGATTTCACCGACGACGCCATCGACCAGCTCGCCGGCATCGCTGTCGATCTCAACGCCAGCGTCGAAAACATCGGTGCCCGCCGCCTGCAGACCGTGATGGAGCGGGTGCTTGACGAGATCTCCTTTACCGCGCCCGACCAGAACGGCACGAAGGTGACGATCGATGCCGCCTATGTGAAGAAGCACGTCGGCGACCTGGCGAAAAACACGGATCTGTCGCGGTTCATTCTGTAAGGCGGCGCCGGGATCGGGCCGTTCGGCCCGCCCTGCCGATTGCCCCGGGCCAACGCTACCGCGGATTTTCGCGCCGGCCCGCAATCGTGCGAAGCTGCCGAAGCAACGCCTCCACGTCCTCGGGCTTCATTTCGCGAATCCGCTCTGCAAGCAGATTGGCAAGTTCCGTCGCCTGGTCGGACAGTCCCGATGTATCGACCATCACGCGCGGGTTGGAAATCGCCGCGAGCCGCTGCAATTCCTCGGCATCGTCCCAGATGACGTTGAAATAGCCGATGACCTTCTGCACGAACCCCCAGCCCGGCGCGCCGCGCCGGCCATGCTCGAGCGCCGACAGATAGGCCGCGCTGACGCCGAGCGCCGCCGCCATCTCCCTCTGGCTTATGCCGCGCTCGGTCCGCAGCGCCCGTATCCTCGCGCCGAAGGGCGTCATCGTGCGTTGCGCCGCAGGCGCACGTAGAGCGCCCCGGCGCCGCCATGATTGCGCGCGGCGTGATTGTGGCTGCCGACCAGCGCGCGGAACGGTGCGGTCGCCAGCCAGCCCGGCACGGCCCGGCGCAGCACGCCGTCGCCGCCGGACGAAGTGCCCTTTCCGGTGATGACCAGCACATAGCGAATGCCGCTGGAATGGGCGCGGCTGAGGAACGACAACAGCAGCGAATAGGCTTGTTCCTGCGTCATGCCGTGCAGATCGACGCGGCCTTCAATTGGCAGACGGCCGCCGGCGAGCTTGTCGTGGGTCGGGCGGTCGAGTGCGCTCTGCGCCAGCGTCTTGGGCCGGGCGGCCGGCGGTGCGCGCGGCGGTGCGGGTGCTGGAGGTTCGGCGCCGGCCAGTGCCTCGTCCATCGACACGACCGCCGCCGCCGCGACGATCGGAGGCTTGCGGCCTTTGAGCGGTGTCGCGGTGCGTGCCACCTGATTCCAGAGAATCCGGTCCTCGTCGGTGAGCGTCCTGCCGGATCGCCGGCTCATGGCTGACGCCGCTCCGCCAGCGGGCGCGGGATGAGCGCGAAGAAATCCGCCTGGGCGCGCACGACACCCGCGATCTCGCCGGCGGCATCGCCCGAACCGGCGAAAAGGTCGCCGCGCGCCGGCCCGACGATCGCCGAGCCGGTATCCTGCGCGATCATCAGGCGACGGAACGGCCCTTCGCCGAAGGCCGTCAGTTCCGGAGCGTGAATGAAAAAGGGCGTCCCGAACGTATGCAGCAGCCGGTCGACGGCCATCGACCGGCCGGGCGTCAGCGGCACCTTCGCCGCCGCGACGGGACCCAGCGCCGGGTTGTCCACCTCGGCCTCCCGGAAGAAGATGTATGACCGGTTGTGCCAGAGAATTTCGTCGACCCGGCCGGGATTCGAGGCAAACCACGCGCGGATCGACTGCATGGTAACCTGTGCAAGGGGTATCTCGCCGAACTCGGCGAGCACCTTTCCCGCACCGGTGAAGCGGTGGCCGGACTTTGCCGCGTAGGTGATGCGGCGGACCGTCCCGTCCGGCATGATGAGACGCGCCGCCCCTTGTACATGGATGAAGAAGGCATCGACCTTGCTCGCCACCCAGGCGATTGCGAGATTTTCGGTGTCCAGCGCGCCCCGGTCGATCGCCTGCCGGTCGAAGAATTCCTCCATGCCGGTGTCCGTCCGCCTGCCGAAGGCAAGGTAGGCATCCAGTTCCGGCGGCCGGTTGCCGTCGTCGATATCGACCAGATCGGCCGGGCGGGACAGTAGAGGGACGGTGAACTCAGCCGTCGCGTGCGGCGAAGCCAACACTTCCGGCTCGTAGAAGCCCGTGACCAACCCTCCGCCGCCATCCTCGGCAAGGATGGAGGCGGGAACAAAATTCCGTTCGAAGAAGCTGCGTGCCTGCGCCATCGTCGGCCGCTCGTTGGCGCGTGCCTCCGCATAAGCTGGTTCGAACGCGGCGAAATCCACGCCCAGGGCACCCGTCCGATAAGGCTTGGAAAGCACGTGGAACGCCGAGCGCCGAAGCGCCTCGAACGCCGGGCGGCAATCATCCTCGCCCCAGCCGGGAAGATCGGCGTAGCGGACAAGATTGAATGAGGGAGAAAGCGGCGGCATGCCGGCGCCCGAAGATTAATCTTCCGCTTCGGTGGCGACCAGCTTCCAGTTCGGATCCTTCGAACGCGCGTCGCGCGCGAACGTCCAGACATCCTTGACCTCGGCGACCGTTTCGGGATCGCCGTCGATCACCTCGCCGGCCTTGTTGCGGGTCGCGGAGATCAGCTCGCTGACGATGCGAAGCGTGATATGGGCCTCGCCGCCTTTCATCTCGGCGGACACGATGTCGGCCTTGTCTATGCCTACAAAAGAGGACTGTATCTTTTCCGCGCGGGTCTCACGATCGCCGATAGCCGCGACGAATCCGTCATAGACTTCGCGAGACAAAAGATTCTTCAAGGTTTTGCGGTCGCCGTCGGCATAAGCCATGACGATCATCTCGTAGGCCATCTTGGCTCCCTCGACGAAAGTTTTGGGATCGAAGCTCGCATCGGCGTCGCGGATCGCCCGCATGCCTTTGTTCAGATCGCTCGGCGGCGGCGCGACCGCGTCGATAGAAGCGTAGTTTTCTTCCGGCTCGCCGGAACCCCGCTTGCGCGGCAGCGCGACCACATTGTCGGTTTTCGACGGGATCCTTGTCGCGAGCGCGGCCTGCGGTGTAAGGATCGATCGGAGGACGTTCGTTTCCAGTCCTGCGGCCCAGCACATTGCGCAGCTGGAAGAAGATCACGACTGCCGCGACCAGAAAGAATATTGTCCCGAAGTCGAAGAATTCCATTTCTTCCGCCAACTCATGCTCGTGAGCGCGACATTCCCGCAAAAAGGCCGCGGCACAGCACGTCGCAAACAATCCATATAGATCGCGGCGCGCGATCATTCAAATCAAACGCCTGCATACCTATGTATGAAAGAATGTGCCAGCAGCAATCGCCGGCCATCGCAAACCTTGGATTTCCGGACGGATCGTGGCCCGCATCGTTCTGCCAATTCTGCTCCTTGCCCTCCCGCTCATCGAGATCGCCGGTTTCGCACTGGTCGGCCGCGAGATCGGCGTTCTGGCCACGGTGGCGCTCGTCATCGCTTCCGGCCTGATAGGCTCGATCCTGCTTCGTTGGCAGGGGTTCGGCGTACTCACCAAAATACGTCGCGACATCGACGCCGGCCGCGATCCCGGCCGGCAGCTCGCGCATGGCGTCATGATCCTGATCGCCGGCATCCTCCTGATCATTCCCGGTTTCTTCACCGACATTGTCGGGCTTCTCCTTTTCCTGCCCCCGGTGCGTGACATTGGCTGGCGCCTGGTTCGCGACCGGGTGAAGATCGTGGGCGATTTCGGCATCTTCCAGGGCGGCGCCGATACCAGCCGGCCCGGGCGAGGTGGTCCGACGATCGATCTCGGCGAAGAGGAATATTCGCGCACGCGCAATCCGGATTCTCCATGGCGTCGCATCGACGACGAGACCTGATCCGGCAAAACTTGTGTTGCCCTGACGGCCATGCTAGCGAAGCCGCGATTTTTGATTGGGCCGCAACGCGGCTGAAATGAAAGGATTCCGGCCGATGGCCAGCAACGAGAATACCCCGGCGGGGACAACAACCAATGGGAACGCTCAGGCAGCCAAGCCCACGCTCAACATTCTTGCCCAGTATGTGAAGGATCTTTCCTTCGAGAACCCCGGCGCGCCGAACTCGCTGCGCGGCCGCGACAAGCCGCCCGGCATCAACATCAACGTGAATGTCGGCGCCAACCCGCTTTCCGAGAAGGAGTTCGACGTCAATCTGACGCTGAACGCCAAGGCATCCTTCGAAAAGGATGTGCTGTTCAATGTTGAACTCGTCTATGGAGGCGTCTTCCGCATCGACGGCTTTCCGCAGGAGCACATGCTGCCGCTGCTCTTCATCGAATGCCCGCGTCTGCTGTTCCCGTTCGCGCGCCAGATCATCGCCGAGGCGACCCGCAATGGCGGCTTCCCGCCGCTGATGCTCGACCCGATCGACTTCGCGCAGATGTTCCAGCAGAAGCTGGCCGAAGATCAGGCCGCCTCGAAGGTCAAGGTCAGCTGACAGCTTCGGCTTTGAGCGAGAAGTCCCCGACTTCTCGCCAGATGGCCTTATCGCCAAGCTCGCCGACAAGGCGCGCATGCGCGGCGCGATCCTGTTGCGTCAATCGCTGCGGCGAGCGGGTGAGGTCGCTGCCTGACGATGACGTCCAGTACCGCCAGCGACTCTTCGACGCGAGCGGTCTCCGCCCTGTCGAGCACCAGGGCGGCCTGTCTGCCGCCGATCAGTTCGATGTAGACTTCAGCCAGGAGTTCCGAATCGAGCAGCGCGCCATGCTTGGTCCGACGGCTGTTGTCGATCCCGTAGCGGCGGCAAAGCGCATCCAGTGAATTCGGTCCCATCGGGTGCCTGCGGCGCGCCAGCGCCAGTGAATCGACCACACGCTCGGAGGCCACTGGCGGCAGACCGAGGCGCTCGAACTCGGCATTGATGAAGCCCATGTCGAAGCCGGCATTGTGGGCGACGAGGCGGGCGCCGTCGATGAAGGCGATGAACGCGTCGACAATCTCGGGAAAAGCCGGCTTGCCGACGAGCTCGGCGTCGCTGATCCCATGAACGGCCAGCGCATCCGGGTGAACCGGACGACCTTGCGCATTCACGTAGACATGGAAGGTGCGGCCGGTGGGAAAGCGGTTGTCGAGTTCGACGCCGCCGATTTCGATCACGCGGTCCTCGCGCGGATCAAGACCGGTCGTTTCCGTATCGAGAATTATTTCGCGCATGCGAATTGGCTCGTCTCCAGGCGCGACGACCTTCCGGCAGATGACGCGGCGCCGCAAGGAGGGAGTGCGGTCAGGCCGGGTTTTCCCCGGAGAGTTCGGCAATGATGGCGCCGACGGCCTTGCGCGCGCTATCCATGCCCAGACCCGTATCGATCACATAATCCGCCTGCCGGCGCTTCAGCCCATCCGGAACCTGCTTTGCGAGAACCGCCGCGAACTTGGCTTCGCTCATGCCCGGCCGTTCGAGGACGCGGCTGCGCTGAGTTGCCGGGTCAGCGGTAACGACAACCACCTTGTCGACGCGCGACCTTCCCCCGGTCTCGAACAGCAACGGTATGTCGAGGACGATCAACGGCGCGCCGGCGGTGCGGTGGCGGGTCACGAAGGCGTCGGCATCGGCGCGCACCAGCGGATGCACGATTGCTTCCAGGCGCGCCAGCGCTTCCGGGTTGCCCAGCACCCTCCCGGCGAGTTCCGTGCGATCGACCGTTCCGTCGCGAACGGTGCCGGTAAAGGCCGCCTCGACCAGCGGCGCGGCGGTGCTCGAATAGAGCCGATGTACCGCCTCGTCCGAATCGTGCACCGGCACGCCGGCATCCGCGAACATGCGCGCCGTGGTCGATTTTCCCATGCCGATCGACCCGGTCAGCCCGAGAATGATCATGGCGCCCTGCCCATAATGTCGGCGATGACGGCCGCGCGCAGTTCGGGCGTAACCTCCGGCCTCGTGCCGAACCATTTTTCGAAGCCGGGAACCGCCTGATGAAGCAGCATGCCCAGCCCATCCACGGTCTTCAAGCCGCGGGCGCGCGCGGCGGCCAGCAATGGCGTTTCGAGCGGTGCGTAGACAATGTCCGTCACCAGCGCCCTGTCCGGAAGCCGCGCCGGATCGACGGTGATGTCAGCTTCGCCATGCATGCCGAGCGCGCTCGTATTGACGAGAAGCGACGGTATCGGAAAGCAGTTCGTCCGCGGCTTCCAGGGGGTGGGCCGAAAATAGCAGCGCCGAACTCGCCCGCGAGGCCTTGCGCGCGCGACAGCGTACGATTGATGATACGGATGTCGCGGAACCCGCGTGTTTTCAGCGCATGAAGAACAGCGCGCGAGGCTCCGCCCGCGCCGATCACCACGGCAGCGCCAGGACGGCTTGCCCAGCCCGGCGCCCGGTCATCGAGATTGGCGGCAAAACCATAGGCATCGGTATTCGAGCCGTGGATCAGCCCGTCCTCGATCCATAGCGTGTTCGCCGCACCGATCGCATCGGCCGCCGCATCGCGGCGGTCCACGGCGCGAAAGGCCGCCTCCTTGTGCGGTATCGTGACGTTGCCGCCGACATACCGGCCGGAACGAATCTCGGTCATGAAGGGCGCGAAAGCGTCGGGCGCGACATCGACAGCTATGTAACTGCCCCGAATGCCGTGCCGGGCCAGCCAATGCCCATGGATCAGCGGCGAGCGCGAATGCGCGATCGGGTGCCCGCACACGAACGCCGTGCGCATCGGCTCAGCCATCGATCGCTTCAAGTTCCCGCAACGCGGCCAGCACGGGCAGCAGCGGAAGGCCGACAATTGTAAAATAATCGCCTTCGATCTTGTCGAAGAGCTGAATGCCCTCCCCTTCGATCTGATAGGCGCCGACACTCAGCAGAGCCGACGCGCCGACGCGGGCCAGATAGCGGCCGATAAAAGCAGGCTGCAAGGGTTCGCATGGTGAGGCTCGCGATCGAAACCGTGCTCCACACGGCCTCGCCGTCACGCACCAGCACGGCCGCGCTGTTGAGCTGGTGGGTCTTGCCGGACAGTGCCAGCAGGTGGCGGCGCGCGGCCTCCATGTCTTCCGGTTTGTGGAACAGCCTGTCGCCGAGCGACAGTGTCTGGTCGCAGCCGAGCACGATGGCGCCCGGATGGCGCTCGCTCACCTCGGCGGCCTTGGCCTCCGCAAGGATCCGCGCGACCTCTTCCGGCGTAGCGCCGCTTCCGGCAAGCGGCGCCTCGACCATGCGCTCATCGATGCGCGCGGCGACGGCCAGGAAATCCAGACCGGCATTGGCCAGCAAGGCTTTGCGAAACGGGCTTGTCGAAGCCAGGATGAGGGTCTGCGTCATGATGCGCCCCGCCTTTTGTCACAATCGTTTCGGCAATCGCCTAGCGCGTCTTTCCGCGCAGGGCAACGATTGCCGCGGCCGTCTCCTCGATCGACCGCCGGCTGACGTCGATCATCGGCCAGTTATGGCGCGTGCATATCTGTCGCGCGTAGGTCAGCTCTTCCATGATCGCGGCGCGGTCCACATAGGCCTGCGCGTCGAACCGGGTCGTGACGCCAAGGACCCTGTTCTGCCGGACATGCGATACGCGTTCGGCGGTGGCAATCAGTCCGACGATCAGCGGCTTCGTCGCGGCCAGCAGACGATCCGGAATCGGCACGCCGAGCACGATCGGAATGTTGGCCGTCTTGATGCCGCGATTGGCCAGATAGATGCTGGTTGGCGTCTTGGAGGTGCGGGAGATGCCGATCAGCACGATGTCGGCTTCGTCGACATCGTCGGGCGCCTGCCCGTCATCATGCTCCATGGTGAAGTTCAGCGCATCGATGCGGCGGAAGTAATCGGCATCCAATACATGCTGCGCCCCGACGCGGCGGCCAGCCGGCGCTCCGAGATAGGATTGGAAGACGGCCAATACCGGCTCCAGTACCGATACGCAGGGCAGGCCCATCTCCGCGCAGCGCGAATCGATCAGCCCCGCCAGATGCTGGTCGACGATTGTGTAAAGGACGATGCCGGGTTCCTCGTCTATATCCTGAAGGACCTTGTCGATCTGCTTTTCCGTACGGATCAGCGGATAAATGTGTTCGATCGCGCGCGCATGCTTGTACTGCGCCGAAGCCGCACGTCCGGCGGCAAGCAGCGTCTCGCCGGTCGCATCCGAGATCAGATGGAGATGGAAGAAGCTTTGCGGCTTATTCACAGAAATCGCCCGGACCTGTTGCCTGATGTGGATAAAGGGCCGAACTCTCCCCGCCCATTCGGGGTGACTGTATCAGAACCCGGTTTGTCCACAATTCATGGCGCTGTCGAATTCGCGGCCAGTCTTTGGAGAAATCTGGGGAAAAATTCGTAGGCCGAAGCGGTCTTTCCACCTGGGCAATAAAGCGCGAGGGCACTAACTGTCAGAAAGTGCTTATCTTTTACGGAGTATCCCCGATATTGTCCTTGTTCCGGCGCCCGTTGTGCCGCAATGCAAGTCAGCCACAACCGGGAGTGACCGGCGGGATGGTCCGCAATCACCGATTCCAACAGACTCATAGAATCAGTAGATTCCTTAAAATGGATTTAAGATTTTAGAAGAGAGCTGGTGGAATGCCGGTTCCACGATGTCGAAGGCCTCGGGTACAATCAGCGTGCCAAGGCCCGGAGGAGGCCGAAAAACCAACGATGACGCAGTTCGATAAAACGGCTGAGAGCCGGCGACTGGCAGCCAGACGCGCAGGCGTGGCCATATTTATTTTTGCGGCCGCGACGGTTGTCCTGTTCCTGCTCGACCCTATCGGCCTCTATCCCTGGATCAAGGCGGCCCATGTGATCGCGGTCATGTCCTGGATGGCCGGAATGCTCTATCTGCCCAGGCTTTTCGTCTATCACAGCGACGCGGCACGCGGCTCGGTGCAGTCGGAGACCTTCAAGATCATGGAGCGCCGGCTTTACCGTCTGATCATCAATCCGGCGATGATCGCGACCTGGGTTCTCGGTCTGTGGCTCGCATGGAGGGGGTTTTCGTTTTTCGGCGGCTGGCTGCATGCCAAGATTGCCGCCGTGCTCATTCTCTCCGGGGTGCATGGCTATTTCGGCGGCGCGGTGCGGCGGTTCGCCGAAGACCGCAACGACAGGCCGGCGCGGCACTGGCGGTTGATGAACGAGGTTCCAACCATTCTTATGATCGTGATCGTGGTGCTCGTCGTGGTAAAGCCTTTCTGAGTGAGCTGAGTAAAACGCGCCTTGCTCTTTCGTCCCGCAGGCGATAAAAGCGGGTCCTTCCTTCCGCCACACGCCACCCACCGATCACTTCGCAGTTGGTTGCGTCAGGCGCGCTCATCGCATTCGCCGATCAGCATCTCCACCTCGCCAAGGCTTCCACATGCAGGAAATGAAACTCCAGGACTTCAAGAACAAGAAGCCGATCGACCTGATCGCTTTCGCCGAATCACTCGATGTAGAGAACGCCAGCGTCATGCGTAAGCAGGAGCTGATGTTCGCGATTCTCAAGAAACTCGCTGCCCAGGATGTCGAAATCATCGGCGATGGCGTCGTCGAGGTTCTGCAGGACGGATTCGGCTTCCTCCGATCGGCAAACGCCAACTACCTGCCCGGTCCGGACGATATCTATATTTCCCCCTCGCAGATCCGCCGCTTCTCGCTGAAGACCGGCGATACCGTTGAAGGACCGATCCGCAGCCCGAAGGAAGGCGAACGCTATTTCGCGCTGCTGAAGGTCAATTCGATCAATTTCGACGATCCGGAAAAAATCCGGCACAAGATCCATTTCGACAATCTGACGCCGCTTTATCCCAATGCGCGGCTGAAGATGGAGTTCGAAAATCCAGGCAGCAAGGATATCTCGCCGCGCGTGATCGATCTGGTTGCGCCGATCGGCAAGGGCCAGCGTGGCCTCATCGTGGCGCCGCCGCGCACCGGCAAGACGGTGCTGCTGCAGAACATCGCGCATTCGGTAACGACGAACCATCCCGAATGCTACCTGATCGTCCTGCTGATCGACGAGCGGCCGGAGGAAGTGACCGACATGCAGCGCTCGGTGAAGGGCGAGGTCATTTCCTCGACCTTCGACGAACCGGCGGTTCGCCATGTGCAGGTGGCCGAGATGGTCATCGAGAAGGCCAAGCGCCTGGTCGAACACGGGCGTGACGTGGTCATCCTGCTCGATTCGATCACGCGTCTCGGCCGGGCCTACAACACGGTGGTGCCGTCCTCGGGCAAGGTGCTGACCGGTGGTGTGGACGCCAACGCGCTGCAGCGGCCGAAGCGCTTCTTTGGCGCGGCGCGCAATATTGAGGAGGGCGGATCGCTCACGATCATCGCCACCGCGCTGATCGACACCGGCAGCCGCATGGACGAAGTCATCTTCGAGGAGTTCAAAGGCACCGGAAACTCCGAAATCGTGCTTGACCGCAAGGTCGCCGACAAGCGGATCTTCCCGGCGATGGACATCCTCAAGTCGGGCACGCGCAAGGAGGAACTCCTGGTGCCCAAGCAGGATCTCCAGAAGGTGTTCGTGCTGCGCCGTATCCTGGCGCCGATGGGAACCACCGACGCGATCGAGTTCCTCATCGACAAGCTGAAGCAGACCAAGACCAATTCGGACTTCTTCGACTCGATGAATACCTGACCGGTCCGCGATCTGTCCACGGCCCGGTGTATCGCAGGGTCGTGCCCTGTGATTGCAGGCGTTTGCCGACCCCCTTAGGGATCGCGGCGGGAAAGATGACGGGCGAGTTCGTCCGGGTCGTCGATGGCCGGACGACAGCTAGCCCCTTCGCACAGATACGCAGCCGGCCTTGACCTGTCTAAAACAGTGCCGCCCGGCAGCGTTTCGCTTCCCGCGCTGCCCATCGGGATAAATAGGTCAACGCGGCGCGGGTCGGGTAGGCGATTGGCTACCGCCCTTAGGTTGGGGCTGCTCGGATCTTCTACCACGATGAGCTTGCGAAGATTGAGCAGCACTGCCGCACCGTTATGTATGCCTGCCTGCCCAAAGGACTGCGACCTGACGCGACCGGCGGCATGCCGCGCTGTTGACCACGCAGTTTCGAGGAAAGCGCCGTCGCCGCTTACCATGGCGAATCTGGCCAGGGCCTCAATGACCTGTCCGGTGGCCGACGGTATCGCCTCGTCGACATCGCCGCGTATGCGTATCGGCACGTCCCGTGCGTCGGCGGCGGTGAGATAGTGGCCGTCGCCGGCATCGCCCTGATGCCAGCGCGAAAGCTGCGCAAGAAATCCCCTGGCGTTGTCCAGAAAGGCGCGGTCGCCTGTGGCTTCAAAGAGCGAAATCGCCGCATTGCTCAAGGCTGCGAGATCCGAGGACAGCGAAGGGAACAGCGCGGCGGCGCCCAGTATGGAATGCGGCGGCCTGTCGTCCGTATTAAGGTTCCCTAGAATGAACGCATAGGCCGAGGCGGCAAGCTTGATCCATTCCGGACGGCCAAGAGTTCGACCGGCTTCGGCGATGGCCGCGATGGCAAGGCCGTTCCAGTCGACGAGAACCTTGTCGTCTCGGCCTGGCGGTACGCGCTCGGCACGTTTGGCGCGAAGTCGCTGCTTCAACTCACCGACTTCGAGGCGCACATCATTGGCCGTACACCCTCTGGCCTGTTCCAGGCTTTGGGTCAGGATCGGCTTGCCCTCCCAGGCTGGTGGCCGAGCCAAAGTGAAGTAGTTCGCAACAATGTCGGCTTTCGCTCCTGGTGTCTCGTAAAGCTCGGTCTCTGTCCAGGTGTAGTAAAGCCCCTCCTCGCCCTCGCTGTCCGCATCGAGACTGGAGGCGAAACCTCCACCGGCAACCACCATCTCACGCCGAAGCCAATCGATCGTCTCTTCAATTCGGATGCGAAACAATTCCTGCCCGGTTTCCGCATAGGCCCAGTTGCACAGGCGGATCAGTTGTGCGTTGTCGTAGAGCATCTTTTCGAAGTGGGGGACGATCCAATCGGCATCTGTCGAGTAGCGGGCCATGCCTCCCCCAACGTGATCGTAGATGCCGCCGGCGAGCATGACCTCCAGGGTGCGGACGACATGGTCGCGGTCGCGACGTTCGCCGTTAAGCAGCCAGTTCAGCCAGAGCGTGTGAAGAAAGGGCGCATTGGGAAATTTGGGTGCACCCCGCAATCCGCCATTCCGCGCGTCCATCATGGACGAGATTGCGTTCGCAAAATTGGGAAGCGCATTGGGATCCACGTCTTGCGGCGGGCTCGTCACCGCCAACCTGGATGATACATGAGTGGTGAGCGCGTCGGCGCTTTGCGTTATTCGGTCCGTATCCGATCGCCACGCCGCCGCCACGGCCTCGAGCACCTGAACAAAGCCGGGCCGGCCGTAGCGAGGCTCCTTCGGGAAATAAGTGCCGCCCCAGAACGGCTTCGTCTCCGGCGTCAGGAAGATCGTCAGCGGCCATCCGCCTTGTTCGCCCAAGGCCGTGAGCGCCGCCATATAGATTTGATCGATGTCCGGCCTCTCCTCGCGATCCACCTTGATATTGACGAAGAGACGGTTCATGACCTCGGCGACTTCCGGGTCCTCGAAGCTCTCATGGGCCATCACATGGCACCAGTGGCAGGCGGCGTAACCGACCGAAAGCAGGATCGGCTTCTGGAGCTCGGCGGCTTCCGCCAAAGATCCAGGATGCCAGGCGCGCCAGTGAACGGGATTCGCGGCATGCTGGCGGAGGTACGGACTCGTCTCGTCGGCGAGCAGGTTGCGCGGCGGTTGGGACATCACCGAACCATAGGGCGTTGACGGTAACATGCAAGATAGGCGGCAGCCACCATTACAGGGTAGCAGCAAGCCGACGATCGTCGCCTTGTCCAGCGGACTGCTGCCGGCGGGCGTTGCGGTTGTGCGTCTTAGCGGGTCGGGTGTAGGAGCGGTAATTACCGAAATTACCGGGTCGGTCCCGACACCCCGTATGGCCCGCTTCGGCACTCTTCGCTTGGCGGACGGGTCAAAGCTGGATAGCGGCCTCACTCTCTTCTTTCCGGCCCCCTATAGCTTTACGGGTGAGGACTGCGGGGAATTCCATGTGCATGGCGGGCGGGCGGTTGTCGAAGCGCTGTTGAAGGCGATCTGCCAGCACCACGGCTGCCGGCTTGCTCTTGCCGGGGAGTTTACGCGCAGGGCGTTTGAGAACGGGAAGTTGAGCCTGCTTGATGCGGAAGCCACGGCGGATATCGTATCGGCTGAAACCGAAGGCCAGAGGCGTTTCGCGGTTCAGAACAGCGGCGGCGGGCATGCGCGGCTCTATGGCGAATGGCGCAGCCGCCTGATCCGGGCCCGGGCGTTCATCGAAGCGGAGCTGGATTTTTCCGACGAGGGTGACGTTCCAGGTTCCGTCTCCGATCAGGTATGGCGCGATGTGCAAATGCTGCAGCGAGAAATCGATATGCACCTCTCCGGATACAGCAAGGCCGAAACACTTCGGGACGGTTTCGATGTCGTCTTGATCGGACCGCCAAATGCCGGAAAGTCGAGTCTCTTGAACGCGCTCGCCCGCCGAGAGGCGGCAATCGTCACGGATGAACCGGGAACGACGCGGGACTTGATCGAGGTCACGCTCGATATTGACGGTATCAAGGTTAGACTGACGGACACTGCGGGCATCCACGACGCGGAAGGCAAGGTGGAACGGCTCGGTATTGCACGAGCTCGGGCGAGGGCCGAAGACGCGGCGTTGGTTTTGATGTTGCGCGACCTTTCCAACCCTCACGCGATCGACGACTTGGACGTGAGATGCAATGTCCTCAAGGTTGGCACCAAGTCTGATCTTATCAATGGCGGGATGCTTGTGAGCGGATATGATCACACCGTATCCTGCGTCACGGGTGACGGATTGGCGCGCCTGTTCAAGGCCATCGGGGATCACGCCCGGGCAGCAGCGCCTGCCGCAGGCGAGTTGATTCCTTGGCGGGTCAGGCACGTCAATCTGCTCGACGAAGCGGCTGGGCATTTGCAGGCCAGCCTCAATCCGTCCGTGGGTCTGGAGCTTCGCTCGGAGGAGCTTCGCCTGGGCAGCAATGCGCTTGGACGCATAGTTGGTGCGATCGATGTCGAGGACCTCCTCGACTCGATTTTCGCCCAGTTCTGCATCGGAAAGTGAGACGCGTGATTCACGTGAAACACGGATAGGGGGTTGGCTCCGGGAGTTTCACGTGAAACGCGGCATGGCTGCTTGACAGCCTATGGATGAGGCTTAATGCATCATCCATGGAGACCAAGCTTATGAAGTTTGATGTCGTCGTTGTTGGCGGCGGGCATGCCGGCTGTGAGGCGGCGGCGGCCGCCGCGCGAATGGGCGCGACAACGGCGCTGGTGACTATGAGTGCCGCCGGTATTGGCACAATGTCCTGCAATCCAGCGATCGGCGGCATAGGCAAGGGCCAGCTCGTCCGCGAAATCGATGCCCTTGATGGCATCATGGGCAGGGCAGCGGATATGGCGGGAATTCAGTTCCGGCTTCTCAATCGGCGGAAGGGGCCCGCCGTGCGCGGCCCGCGCACGCAGGCCGACCGCAAGCTTTATCGGCAGGCGGTCGGGAATCTTCTGGGCCAGCAGGCAGGACTTGAGGTGATCGAGGGCGAAGTTGCGGCCATTTGCATCAAGGACCGAGCCGTTGACGGGCTGGTCCTTGCCGATGGCAGGTCCATAAGTTGCGGCGCCATCGTGCTGACCACGGGCACTTTCCTGCGCGGTCTTATCCACATAGGCGAGCGACGGATGCCGGCGGGACGTATGAACGAAAAGGCCGCCGAATCACTCTCCACCTCTCTGATGCAGGCGGGGTTTTCCCTGAAGCGCCTGAAGACCGGAACACCGCCCAGGCTGGACACCCATACGATAGACTGGCTGGGGCTCGACCGGCAGGTCGCCGATGAGCGGCCGATCCCCTTTTCATTGATGACCGAGAGGATCGCGAACCGGCAAATCGAATGCGGCATTACGCGGACCGTGGCGGAGACCCACCAGATCATCCGGGACAATCTGCATCGATCAGCGATGTATTCCGGGTCGATCGAGGGCGTCGGTCCACGCTATTGCCCGTCGATCGAGGATAAGATCGTAAAGTTCGGCGACCGCGACGGCCATCAAATCTTCCTCGAACCCGAGGGGCTAGATGACCCGGTTGTATATCCGAACGGGATTTCGACGTCGCTGCCCGAGGACGTGCAGCTTGCTTTGCTAAAGTCCATTCCGGGGCTTGAGCGTGCGCGTATGCTACAGCCGGGCTATGCAATCGAATATGACCACATCGATCCGCGCGAGCTTGAGACGACCCTCGAAACACGAAGGATCTCCCGCCTGTTTCTTGCCGGACAGATCAATGGAACAACGGGCTATGAAGAGGCAGGGGCTCAGGGCCTGCTAGCCGGAATCAATGCCGCTCGGCGTGCGGCCGGCACAGCCGGGATCACGATCGGCCGCTCGGAGGCCTATATCGGCGTTCTGGTGGACGATCTTACGAGCCGCGGTGTTACCGAGCCATATAGGATGTTCACCTCGCGAGCGGAATTCAGGCTTTCGTTGCGAGCGGACAATGCCGACCGGCGCCTGACACCGCTGGCCGAAAGTCTGGGGCTGGTGTCAAGCGAGCGCCGCCAGGCGTTTGCGGAGATGGCGGCGCAAGCGGATGCCGCGATCAGTCTTGCGAGGTCCTTATCGCTTACTCCAAACGAAGCGCAGCGTCACGGCCTCAGCATCAACATGGATGGCAAGCGCCGCAGCGCATACGAGCTTCTTTCCTATCCTAATGTGGATATAGCCCTGCTCGTGCCGCATCTGGCCCGAACTGGGCGGACTTAGTAAAAAGGCGATAGAAAGTCTGGAGACCGACGCAGTCTATGCCGTGTATCTTGATCGGCAGTCGGCGGACATCGAGCAAATGAAGAGGGAAGAAAGCAGGGCGATACCGGATGCGCTGGATTATGGATCCCTGCCTGGACTGTCAAACGAACTGAAGCAGAAAATGCTGCAACGCCAGCCGCGTACGATTGCCGCCGCCGGACGGATTGAGGGAATGACGCCGGCAGCAATGGCGATAATTGCCGCGCGGGTTCGTGAGGTCGAGCGTTCGGCCGGAGAACAGGCCGCTTGAGCGCGGAACCCTTTGACGCTCTTGTCAAGGTCGCCGGGCCTGTTTCACGTGAAACATTCTCAGTCCTTGAGCAATTCGTTGCGACGTTTCAGCGATGGAACAAGGTCACGAATCTTGCCGCGGCCTCCACGATGGACGAAGTCTGGTCGCGGCATGTTCTCGACAGCGCTCAACTGGTAAAGCTGCAGCCACAGGCCCGTCGCTGGGTCGATCTCGGATCCGGAGGTGGATTTCCCGGACTGATCCTGGCCATTCTTGGACGCGATACACCTGGTTTTCAGATCGATCTGATTGAAAGCAATCAGAAAAAGGTGGCCTTCCTGCGAACAATGATTGGCGAGTTCCGGCTTCCGGCTGCCGCTCACGCGAGGCGTATCGCTGATGTCCACCATTCTATGGGGAAAGTCGATGTGGTTACGTCGCGCGCCCTCGCCCCCTTGACTAAGCTGCTCCAGCTTTCAGAACCGTGGCTGTCGGCCGGTGCGGTGGCCCTCTTCCACAAGGGGCGCGGATACCGGCAGGAGATCCAAGAAAGTTCTCACGCCTGGCGATTCGACCTGCTAGAACACCCAAGCGCGGTCGAATCGCAAAGCGTGATTCTCGAAATCAGTGACTTGACCCGGATTTAGTGTTTCAAGCGAAATGGTTTGCGACAGGACCCATGTCTCAGGCTCCCCGTATTATCACGATTGCCAATCAGAAGGGCGGCGTCGGCAAGACGACGACCGCCATAAACCTGGCGACGGCGCTGGCGGCGATCGGCGAACGCGTTCTGGTCATCGACCTGGATCCGCAAGGCAACGCCAGCACCGGGCTCGGAATCGAGCGCCGCGATCGCCGCTCCTCTTCCTACGATGTGTTGACTGGCGCGCTTTCGCTTGAGGAGGCAGCTATGCCGACGGCTGTTCCCGGCCTGTCGATTGTCCCTTCCACCCTCGACCTCCTCGGGGTTGAGATGGAGATTGCCGGCACGCCGGACAGGGTGTTGCGGCTGCGCAATGCGGTTCGTGCCGCCTCTTCGAAAAGCGGCTTCTATACCTACATATTGATAGATTGCCCGCCCTCGCTCAACCTGTTGACGTTGAACTCGATGGCGGCGGCCGATTCGGTGTTGGTGCCGCTGCAATGCGAGTTCTTTGCCCTGGAGGGTTTGAGCCAGTTGCTCGAAACCGTCGAAGAAGTTCACCGGACGATCAATCCCGATTTGACGATCCAGGGAATCGTGATGACCATGTATGACGGCCGTAACAATCTGGCCCATCAGGTGGTCGAAGACGTGCGCGCGCATCTTGGCGATAAGGTCTATAACACGATCATCCCACGCAACGTACGCGTCTCGGAGGCACCGTCGCATGGCAAGCCGGCAATTCTCTACGACCTCAAATGTTCCGGAAGTCAGGCCTATCTGCAGCTCGCGTCGGAAGTGATCCGACAGGAACGCCGGCTGCGCGCGGCCTAGTGCATGATCGCGAATAGGACACTTCGCATAAGAGCATGTGTCATAACAAGGAGTTAGAGCAGGGGAATAACTCCACGCAAATTCATCCTGCTCCAGCGGCAAACATTTTCGAAGCGATAAGAATTGAGCGATGACCTCATGAGCGACGATACCTCGAGACGTCGGTTGGGGCGCGGCCTCGCTGCGCTGATTGGCGAAATCGACAAGCCGACAGTGCCGCAGCAGCCTTCGGTCCAGGTCGACGGAAAGGTGCCAATCGAGTTCATCGAACCCAATCCGCGCAATCCGCGGCGCGCCTTTGGCGACGCGGATCTTACGGATCTGGCGCAGTCGATTCGGGAGCACGGCCTCGTCCAGCCGGTGGTGGTTCGTCCGTCGGCGGTCGGTACCGGCCGCTACGAGATTATTGCCGGCGAACGGCGGTGGCGGGCAGCGCAGCGGGCAGGGCTCATTGAAATTCCGGTCATCGTGCGCGAGGTCAATGACCGTACCGCGCTTGAACTCGCCATCATCGAGAACGTGCAGCGCACCGACCTCAATCCGATCGAAGAGGCCACGGGTTATCAGCAGCTCATAGACGATCACAATTATACGCAGGCCGATCTCGGCCAGGTGATCGGCAAGAGCCGCAGTCACGTCGCCAATACATTGCGGCTGCTGAAGCTTCCGGACGATATCCGGGCGCTGCTGATCAATGGCGATCTGTCGGCTGGCCATGCCCGGACACTTGTCACCGCCCCTGATCCGGTCGGATTGGCAGGGCGGATCGTGGAGGAGGGGCTTTCGGTTCGACAGGCGGAGGTTCTCGCGCAGCAGCCCGTAAAGCAGGCACAGGACTCGCCTAGCAGACCGGTGCGCGACAAGGATGCCGATACGCTCGCGCTGGAAAGGCTGCTTTCCAATATTACGGGGCTGAAAGTCGCCATAAACCACAAGGAAAAAGGCGGCGAAGTCAAGATTGCCTATCGCAGCCTGGAGCAGCTCGATGATTTATGCCGCCGGCTAAGATCCGAATGAGCATTTATTTTGCCGGCTATCTAGCTGGCGAATTAGCGCCGTTTTGCATCGAGCGCGATCTCGACGAGTGCCTTGTGCGACAGGGATACAGCGAGATCCGCACGGCGCCTGGTTTCCAGAACAGTATCATGCAGTGCTGCAAGCAGACGGCCCAGTTTCAGGCTGGTCCAGCGGCCAAGCGCCTGCTCGACAAGACGTCTCCTCGAGAAAAAGACGGGCGGCCTGGCCGAGGCGACGGCCGACGAAGCACTCGCTCCGTTCCGCTCCATCGCCGCCCGCATCTGTTGCAGGGTCTGAAGCTGCCTCTGCGTCGCCGACAATATCGTGTAGACCTGACTGGGCCCCAACGCCAGGCGTGAAAACGCCGTGTCGAAGGCCTGCAAATCGCCGGCCAGAACGGCATCGACAGCCAGATCGACGGAAGCGGCCGAAACATCGCCGGTCAGCGCCCGGACATCGTCGGCGGAAATTTCTCTCTGTCCAAGCGCGTAGAGGGTGAGCTTTGCGACCTCGGCGCGCGTCGCCATGCGGTCGCCACCGAGGTTACGCTTCAACAGGGCACGAGCCTCCTGGTTGATCGTCAGCCCGGCCTTGCTTAGCTCGTCGTCGATTACACTATCGACCGCGCCCGCATCGTCCATATAGCAGGGCAGAGCGAGCGCGGTTTTCGCGGCTTCGACCGCGGTCCGCAACGCAAGCCCCTTCTTCAGGTCGCCGGCCTCGATGAGAATGGTCGCATCGGTACTGGGCGCGGCGCACAGCGCCTTGACGTCGTCGGCGAGCGCCTTCTGTCCCTGCGCGTTGCGCACCCACAGCAGCCGCCGGCCGGAAAACATGGAAACCATGCTTGCCTCGTTGAACAGCCGGCCGGGCTCCTTTTCGATCTCGCCGGCGTCCAGCCTGATGACCGAAAAGGGATCGTCCAGCGGAATGCCGGTCCTTTCGGCGAAGCGGCGTGCCCGTTCGCTGACCAGGCCACGGTCAGGACCATAGATCAGGACGATTTGCGTGTCCGGACGCGGCCGGGCCAGCCACGCATCCACTTCATGAGCCTTGAGCTGTGCCATGGGCGTCGGATAGCACGGAGGGGCGGCTCGCGAAAAGGCCACCGCCGGCTTTGTCGCGCAACTCAGGCGTCGGGTCGGTCGCGATCCTCGAGGCGGATGTGACAGCAATCGCTTCCGTGACCGGGGATCCAGGTGCGGTTGGAAAAGCGGACACCGGCTGTTTCGAAAAGGCCCCGGTCGAAGGCGCCGGCGATCCGGCAAAGCGTCGCGAGGGCTTCGCCCGACAGACCGGCCTCCACCCAGGCATCCTTCAGCGGGCAACGCCGCACCTTGAACGCGATATGATGGTCGCCGCGCTCCACATCGGCGGGATACATGCGCCCCGAATCCGGGCTGATGGCCAGAAACGCCTCTCCCAAGGCCCGCGCATCGTTGGGACCGAAGCTGGAGAAGGCGGCGGCCGCAACTTCGCGGCCGCGTTGCTCGACCACCTTTACCATCGCGGCTTCCGCCTCGGAGGGGCCGAGCCTGGCGCAAAGCTCGTCAAGGAAGAGCCGGTAGAGGTCGGCGCGGTTGCGAAAAGCAGAGTCCAGTTCGCGGCTCAGCAACTGCGCTCGTTTGTTCGCGTCCGTCATCCGCCTGCCTCCGAATTTTGGCGCCGCGGCAGCCGCATCGTAGCCGCCACCAGCGCCTTGCCCATTGCAGAGGCCGGCGCGGCCACGAGGCTTCTCGCCTCGCCGGTCTCGACGATCCGCCCTTGCGCCATCACGGCAATGCGATGCGCGATACTGCGGACGACTGCCAGGTCATGCGAAATGAAAAGATAGGCGATCCGCCGCTCGCGCTGCAGATCGCCGAGCAGGTCCAGAATCCCGGCGCGCACCGAAACGTCAAGCGCCGACAGTGCTTCATCAAGCACGATCAGTTCCGGTTGCGTTGCAATGGCGCGGGCGATCGCGACGCGCTGCCTCTGGCCGCCGGAAATTTCGTGGATATGCCGTGTCCGCAGGTTTGGCGGCAGGCCCACACGTTCAAGCAGGGCGTCAATCGCCGCAGGCCTGCCTGCCCGATCCGCTATGGCATGGATACGCAGCGGATCGTCAAGCACGCGCTCGACCGTCGCGCGCGGGTTGAAGGCGGCGAGCGGGTCCTGGAACACCATCTGCAGCCGTCGCCGCGTCTTTCGCAGGCGCGCACCACGCAGCGCCAACAAGTCCTCGTTCGCGAACCGCAGGCTCCCGGCGTCGGGATCGACAAGGCGCAGGACCACGCGGGCGACCGTGGATTTGCCGCTTCCCGAGGGGCCGATAAGCGCAAGTGTCTCGCCATGGGCCAGTTCGAAATCGACGCCGTCAAGCGCGGCAAACCGGTATCCCGTTCGCTGGAAGGTCTTCCGCAGGCCGGACGCCGAGAGCAGGACGTCGGTCATCGCGCTGCCGACACCCGCGGCGCGGAAGTGCCGTCTTCAAGCGTGAGGCAGGCTTCCAGCAGGGATCGCGTATAGTCGGCCCGTGGCGCGAACACGATTTCCTGCGTGGCGCCGGTTTCGACGATGCCGCCATTCCTCAGGACCAGAATACGGTCGGCGATAGTCGCCGCCAGCGCGATGTCATGGCTGACGATAAGGAGAGACATGCCGGTGTCGCGCACCAGCGCGTCGATCAGCCTCACGATCTCCGCCTGGACGATGGTATCCAGCGCGCTTGTCGGTTCGTCGGCGATCAACAGCGCCGGTCCGGCGGCGATCGCGGCGGCAATGCCGACCCGTTGCTTCTGGCCGCCCGAGAGTTGGTGCGGATAGGCGCCGAGCATTGTCCCCGGATCGGGCAGATGGACCCGGGCGAACAGTTCGGCTGCGTGGTCGAGAGCCCTGCGCCGCTCAAGGCCGAGATGGACTTCGGCCACTTCCGCCACCTGTCGGCCCACCGTCATCACCGGATCGAGGCTGGCGGCCGGGTCCTGAAAGACGAAGCCGATGTCCTTGCCGTTACGCGGCGGCCGCACATGGCCGGGCCACGCCAGCGACCCTGATATCTCGGCATCGCGCGGCAGAAGGCCGGCAATCGCCAGCACCAGCGTGCTCTTGCCGGAGCCGCTTTCGCCGATGACAGCCATTCGCTCGCCGGCGCCAAGGGTGAAATCGACCCCGCGCAACGCTTCGGCTCCTTCTGCCGAGTGGTAGCGTACACGCAGTTTGCCGGCTATCAGCAGCGGCATCATGACAGGCTCCTGCGCGTCGCCGATGCCTCCACGAATCCTTCGCCGACCAAATAGACGCCGAGTACCGTAAGGACCAGGGCAACGCCCGGAATGATCGAGAGGAAGGGCGCGGCGCGCAGCACGGCGCGGCCTTCGGCGATCATGCCGCCCCAGGTCACGCGGTTCGGATCGCCCAGGCCGAGAAAGGAGAGCGAGGCTTCGATCAGGATCGCGCCGGCGACGATCACCGAACTCAGCGCCAGCACGGGGGGCAGGGCATTGGGCAGGATCTCGCGAAGGGCGATCTCGACAGGGTGCATGCCGATCACCCGGGCGCCTGCCACGAAATCCCGCTCGCGTAGGGAGAGGATTTCGGCGCGCACAATTCTTGCCGGGCCTGTCCAGGCGCCGAGCGCGATTGCCGCCACCACGGTGGCGAGCGACGGACCGGCGACGCTGACGAAGGCCAGCGCCAGCAGAAAGCCCGGCACGGTCTGGAATGCATCGGTCAGGCGCATCAACACGTCGTCCACCCATCCGCCGGCGAAACCGGCCGTGGTGCCGACAAGGCAGCCGACCACGATCGCTGCGGCCGCCGCGGCAAGCCCGACAATAAGCGACGTGCGGGCACCATGGAACAGTCCGGCGGCCACGTCGCGCCCGAGCCGGTCCGTGCCCAGCGGATACGACCAGTCGTGAAACGGCGCCATCAGCGGCGGCCCAGCGATTGCCAGCGGATCGGCAGGAAAGAGAAGGGGCGCGAGGGCCGCGATCATTGCCAATGCGGTCAGTATGACCAGGCCGGCAGCAGCTTCAGGCGAATGGAAGAAACGCGAAAAGCTCACCTTGCCGCCTCGCTCGCGCCGACGCGCGGATCGAGCGCCGCATAGAGCATGTCGACGATGAGATTGACGAGCAGCACCATGACGGCGCCGACCAGGATGATGCCGAGCAGCAGCGGCGTATCGCGCGCCGCAACCGCCTCCTGGGCAAGCCTGCCTAGTCCGGGAATTGAAAACAGGCTTTCGATGACGACGCTTCCGCCGAGCATTGCCGCCGATTGAAGGCCGAGCATGGTGACCAGCGGCAGCAAGGCGTTGCGCGCCACGTGACCGGTCACGATCCGCCGGCGCGGAATGCCGCGTGCACGAGCGGCCAGCACGAAATCCTGCCGCCACGCCTCGGCCATGCCGGCGCGCATGACGCGGAGGTAAAGCGCCAGATAGATGAAGCCAAGGCTGGCCACGGGAAGGATGAGATGTCGCGCGATGTCGACGACGCGATCCAGCCCGTACTTGCCGGAGGCAATCGTTTCGATGCCGCTCACGGGCAGCCAGCGCAACCGGACGGCGAACAGGACGGTCAGGACCAGGCCAAGCCAGAAGCCGGGGACGGCGTAGATCGCCAGCGAGCCGATCGACAGGGCCCGGTCGCGAAAACTGCCCGGGCGGGACCCGGCGACAATGCCGAGCAGCGAGCCGAGCGAGAAGGAAAGCGCGGTGGCGCTGCCCATCAGGAGCAGCGTGTTGGGCAGGCGCTCCAGCACGACCGACAGCACCGGCCGCGAGAATGTGACGGACTGGCCGAGATCGAAATGCGCCAGCGACCACAAATAGAAGCGGAACCGCGCGAGCACCGACTGGTCAAGTCCCCATGCCCGCCGCAAATCGTCGATCATTCCGGCATCGCCGCCGATGGACGCGACATAGGCATCGACGGCGTCTCCGGGTGCAGCCTCCAGCAGGAAGAAACCGCCGGCGATCACGATCGCCAGAACCGGAACCGCGCCGATCAGCCGCCGCGCGACGAGTCTGGGCAGGCGTCTCATGGCTGGCTCGCATCGCTGAGCAAAGCGAGGCCGGGAGGGGCCGCCCGCATCTCCTTAGCCGACTTCGCTCCCGGGATCGTTATACCCGCAGCCCTAAGCTTTGAGCGTCTATGCTGCCCCTCATCGCCCTGCCGGGCACTTCTCCCCGCAAGCGGGGAGAAGGTCGCCTGCCGCAACGAAGGTATTCTTTTCAGCGACATCGGCGATAGGCGAATTCCCCGAAGGGAGCGTCCTTCGCCCCGCTTGCGGGGAGAAGTGCCCGGCAGGGCGATGGGGGGCAGCGCCGACTTGCCAGAGCACGCTCTATCGCACCAGACGGTCAACCCCACAGCCCTTGGTATTACGTTTCCACCCAGCGTATCCGCCCAGTTCGAAACGGCCCAGCGCGGATTGTTGGCGATGTTGCCGACGGATTTGCGCGCGACCGTGATGAAACCCCATTCCGCGACGTTGATCAGCGGCAGGTCCTCGGCCACCGCCTTCTGAAAATCGTGGTAGAGCGCGATGCGCGCATTCGGGTCGATCGTCTCGGCGGCCTTTGCGATGATGCCGTCAAGCGACGCGCTCTTGTAGCCGCCCTGGTTGGAGAACGGCACGCCGTCCGGGAGACCGCTCTGGACGAGTATGGTGGTGGAGATCGCCGGATCGCCGCGGAAGACGGGCGGCGCGACCGCCAGGTCGAAATCATGGTCGGTGTAGACCGCCTTCTGGTGCGCGGCGGCGTCATTGTTGACGATCTGGGCATCGACGCCGATCGCGGCAAGCGCCTGACGCAGATAGTCGCCGAATTGCCGCGTCTCGTTGAAATAGGGCGCGGGCAGGAGCTTCAGCGAAAACCGGTTGCCGTCGGGTCCGCGCTTGTAGCCGGCTTCATCGAGCAGCGCATTGGCCTTGGCGACGTCGAAATCATAGGTGGGAACGTCGCTCGTATAGAACACCTTGCTGTTCTGCGGCACCGGGCCGGTCGAGGCGGTGGCGTAGCCGAGGAAAATCGTGTCGACGACGAATTTCTTGTCGATCGCATGCGCGATGGCCTGCCGCACTTTCACGTCCGCCAGTTCCTTGCGGCGGTGGTTGATCTCGACGACAAGCTGATAGGTCAGATCCTCGTAGCCGCGCGTTACGACCTCGATGCCGGGCACCTTGGCGATACGGGCCAGGTCGGCGAGCGGCACGGCCGAGAAGGCGGCGAGGTGGATTTCCTCGGCTTCCAGCGCGCCGGCCGCCGCCGCCCGATCCGGCAGGACGCGATAGATGATCTCGTCCAGATAGGGCAGATCCTTGCCCCAGTAGGACGCATTTCTCTCCAGCCGATAATATTCGCCCGGCTTGTGCTCGGCGAATTTGAACGGTCCGGTGCCGATCGGCGCGATGTTGGCCGGATTTTCGGCGATGTCGCCCTGCTCGTAAATGTGTTTTGGCAGAACGCTGGTGAGCGGCGGCAGCGCGTTGCGGATGAGCTGGAACGGCGTCGGCTTGGAGAAGCGGAAGATCGCGGTATGCTCATCCGGCGTCTCGACCGCCTCAAGGTCCCTGAAAACCACGCGGCCGAGATTCTGCAGCGGCTTCCAGACTTTCAATGCCGAAAAGGCGACGTCGGCCGAGGTGAACGGCTTGCCGTCATGCCAGGTGACGCCCTCGCGCAGCTTGAAAGTCACGGAGAGCCCGTCGCTGGACCCTTCCCAACTGGTCGCCAGGCGTGGTTCCAGACCGTCGGGACCATCGAAGGAGGCTTCGGCCAGCGGTTCCACGACTTTGCTCGCCACGAAGAACACACCGTTCGAGGCGACCATGGCCGGATTGAGGTTGCGCGGCTCGGAGTCGGCGGCGGCAATCAGCCGTCCTCCTCTTTTCGGCGTCTGCGCCCAAAGTGTCGCGGGCAGGGCGGTGGAGCCGAGCAGCGCGGCCGAAGCGGAAAGAAGCGAACGTCTCGAGAGCGTCATAAGGAGCATTTCGTTGGTCCTGCTGGCATCTGCCCTTGGTCTCAGGGCGGCCAGAATAGAAGGCCGCCTTGCCGAGGGCGAGGAAGGAAATGTCACGCGATACAATCATGACAGGAACCGCCTTGTCGTGGCTAGCGGATTTGCGGCAAAACGGCCGCGCGGCCGCGTCGGCCGGCTGCTGCGCCGCCCTTTCCAGGGAATCGCATTGCGCTCACTCTCATGAACCGAAATGAACAGACTTCAAAGTGGCGAAGCGAGCAGCGGCTTGCCGGTCGGGTCGCTCAGCGTCACGTCTCCGAACGCCACGAAAGCCGGATTTGCGAAATCCGCCTCGCCCGGCCGGTCTCTCTTTCCGTAGGAGAGCGGGATTCCGTCGATCGTCGTCGTTGCGCCGCCGGCCGCGCGCAGGATCGCGTCGCCGGCGGCCGTATCCCATTCCATGGTACGGCCGAAGCGCGGGTAGATGTCGGCTTCGCCGCAGGCGATCAGGCAGAATTTCAGCGAGGAGCCGCGCGAGACGAAGGTCCCGACATGAAACCGGCTGAGCCATTCGACCGTCTCTACGCCGCAATTCACGCGGCTAGCGACGACGGCAAGGCTATCCGGCGCCCGGCGGGTTGTGATGGGGCGCAACGGTCCCGCCATGCCGTGGTCCGCCTCGGTGCGCCAGGCCTGCCCTTCCGAGGCCGCGAAAATGAGGCCGAGCGCCGGCGCATAGATCATCCCCGCGACCGGCATGCCCTTGTCGATCAGCGCGATGTTGACGGTGAACTCGCCGTTGCGCTCGATGAATTCGCGAGTGCCGTCGAGCGGATCGACCAGGAAGAATTTCTCCGATCCTGGCGGTACGCGCCCAGCCGAGACTTCCTCCTCGGCAACGACCGGGATGTCGGGATATTCGGCGGCAAGCGCTCGCAGGATATCGCGCCTCGGCCCGATTGTCCGCGTCGGTCACGGGCGAGCCATCGCCCTTATGCCTGTGACCGAACGTGCTGTCCGCATAGACCGACATGATTTCGCGGCCGGCGGCAAGCCCGATATCGATCAGGGTCTTGAGGGTCACGGGAGAAAGTCCGATCGATGTCCTGCGCGGTTGCCTTGCCCGCTATAGCACCCTGTCCCCGGAAATCCACCTGGATCGAATTCCGCGAAGCTCGTCCGGACCCTATTCGACGCTGGTTTCGATCTTTTCCATGTCTTCGTCCGACAGACCGAAATGATGGCCGATCTCATGGATGAGCACGTGGTTTACGATCGACCCCAGCGTCTCGTCGTTTTCGGCCCAGTAGTCGAGAACCGCACGGCGGTAGAGCGTCACGCGGTTGGGGCCTTCGCCGGTGGCCGGCGTCCAGCGTTCCGCGATGCCGCGGCCTTCGAACAGGCCGAGCAGGTCGAACGGCGTCTCCAGCGACAGATCGTCCATGATCTCGTCGGTCGGAAATTCGGCGATCTGGATAACCACCTCGCCCGTCAGCTTGCGGAATTCCTCCGGCAGATGGGCATAGGCTTCCAGCGCCAGCAGTTCGAATTCTTCGATTGAGGGAGAAAGCTGGTCGTGCCAGGCACGGGTCTGGTAAATGCGGGCCATTCTTTATCCTTTCCGGCGCATATAGCCCTTTGCCGGGCAGGTTTCGAGGGGTGTTGGAAGAAGCGCGACCGACAAAGCGGCCGACGTTCGCTGGAGAGCGGACTCTCGTCCGTCATCCGTCGCCTTCTCCCAAAAGGCGCTCAGCCTACACCGGCATAGCGCCGTACCATCGCCGGATCGGCGCGCACGGCGTCCACCTCCACGGTCGCGCGGACCCTGCCGTTCTCGACGAATGTGACCCGGTCGGCGACCGGCAGCACCGCATCCACGCGCTGCTCGACCAGAAGGGTCGAGACGCCGCGCTCGCCGAGGCGCGACACCGTCTCGCGGATCTTGGCGATCATCGACGGCATCAGGCCTTCGGTCGGCTCGTCGAGCAGGAGCACGTCCGGCTCCAGGCAGAGCGCCCGCGCCATCGCCAGCATCTGCTGCTCGCCGCCCGACAGCGTGCCGGAACGCTGTTTCAGCCTTTCGGCGAGCAGCGGAAAAAGCTCCAGCACCATATGGCGCGTGGCGGCGCCCTTGCCGCGCGCCATCAGGCCGATCTCAAGATTTTCGGCGACCGTCATCTCGGCGAACAGCCGGCGGCCCTGCGGCACATAGGCGACGCCGGCTTTCGGCACCTCATGGGCCGGCAGGCGCGTCAGCTCCACGCCATTCAGGGCGATACTGCCGGCGCGCGCCGGCATCAGCCCCATGATCGCCTTCAGCGCGGTCGTCTTGCCAGCGCCGTTGCGGCCGAGCAGGCAGTGCACCTCGCCGCGCCTGAGCTGCAACGACAGTCCATGCAGCACCTGAACCTCGCCGTAGAAACAGTCGAGCCCGCTTATGTCCAGCGCCACGCTCATTCACGCCGCCTCCGACCCGAGATAGGCGGCCTGCACATGCGGATCGGCACGGATCTCGTCAGGCGTGCCTTCCGCCAGCACCTTGCCTGCGTCGAGCACGGTGATGCGGCGGGCAAGCGCCATCACCACCGGCATGTTGTGCTCGATCAGCAGCACGGTGGCGTCGCGGGCGATCTCGCGCACCAGCGCGACGAACCCATCGATCTCGCCGTCCGAGAGGCCCTGGGTCGGCTCGTCGAGGATGAGCAGGCGCGGCCGCAAGGCCAGTCCCATCGCCACTTCCAGCAGCCGCTGGTGCCCGTAGGACAGCGCGCCGCCGAGCGTGTCGGCACGTGCGGCGAGGCCGGTCCGCGACAGGGCCGACATGACGCCGTCCCGCAGCCTTCCCGACCAGCGGCCATCGGCCAGCGTCCGCTGCACGGGGAGCGCGACATTGTCGAAGGCGGTGAGATTGGAAAAGATGCTGGTTATCTGGAAAGTGTAGGCGATCCCCAATCTGACGCGCAAATGCGCCGGCAGGTGGGAAATATCCTTGCCGTCGAAGCTGATCGAGCCGGAAGTCGGCGCGATGCGGCCGCAGATCAGGCTGACGAAGGTCGTCTTGCCGGCGCCGTTGGGGCCGATCACGGCGCGGATCTCGCCGGGCGCCAGCGAGAAATCCACATGGTCGACGGCCTTCAGGCCGCCAAAGGATTTGCAAAGGTCGGTCGTGGTGAGGAGCGGTGCTGGAGCAGGATGAACTTGGACGGAGTTTTTCACCCTGCTCTAGCTCCTTGCTCCTCGCACGATCTTCTCCGAAAAGTCTGCAACTTTTCGGGATCATGCTCTACGGCAGCCATTTCACCCACCGCTCGCGCGCCGTGCCCAGAACGCCCTTCGGGAAGAACAGGATAAGCACCACCAGTGCTGCCCCGACAATGCCGAGATGGCTGACGTTCCAGCCGGGCGCATAGGCTTTCAACAGGTCGCCCGACCAATCGATGAGATAGTACATCAGGAGTGTGCCGAGCAGCGGCCCGAGCGTGGTGGCCGCGCCGCCGAGCAGCACCCAGAGCAGCGGCAGGATCGAATATTGCACCGAGGCGAAGCTCGCGCCGACATAGCCGAACAGGACAGCATAGGCGGCACCGGCCGCGGCACAGATCGCGCCGGAGATGACCGTCGCCGACAGCTTGCCGGCAAAGGCGTCGAAGCCGAGCATGCGCGCGCGCTCCTCGTTTTCGCGGATCGCCACCAGCACCCGTCCGAAGGGCGAGCGAACGATTGCCAGCGTGGCGACGAGCACGACCGAGAAGAGGATCAATGCCATCATGTAGCGCGTCGCCGGATCGGTCAGGTCGAGGCCGCTGCCCAGCCGGCGCGCCGCCTGCGGGATCACCAGACCCTCGTCGCCGCGCGTCCAGGTCCCGAAATAGAAGGTCATCAGATAGACGACCTGGGCAAACATCATGGTGACGATCATGAAGGCGACGCCGGTTGTCCTCAGCGCCAGGAAGCCGATTGCGAGCGACAAGACAAGACCGGCGGCCACTCCCGTCGCGAATCCGGCCGCAACACCCCAGCCGAGATGCACGATCGTCAGCCCGGCGCCGTAGAGGCCGGCGGAAAAGAACATGGCGTGGCCGAGGCTGAGCAGGCCGACATAGCCGAACAGGAGATTGTAGCCCATGGCGAACACGGCAAGGACCATGACACGCGCCAGCACCCCGTGATGATAATCCGGCAGCAGGAAGTTCAGCGCGAACAGCAAGGCGATGATGCCCGCATGCAGCAACCAGGGCCTGGCCGGCGAATGCCCTTCCATCATCTGGCCGCCGCCGTGCCGAACAGACCTTGCGGCCGGAACACCAGCACCATGGCGACCACTAGCGTGGCGATGATTTTGGCGAGCGTCGGCGAGAAGAACACCGAGATGATGCCGTCCGCCAGCCCGATCAGGACAGCCGCCACCAGCGTGCCGCGCAGCGAGCCCAGCCCGCCGATGATCACCACGATGAATGAAAGCAGCAGCGGGTCGCGGCCCATCAGGTAATGCGCCTGGCTGATAGGCACGATCAGCACGGCGGCGATCGCCGCCAGCATGGCGCCCATCGCGAACACGGCGGCATAGACCTTCTCCACCGGAATGCCGAAGGCTTGCGCGGTTTCGCGGTCATACTGGGTGGCGCGCATCACCAGGCCGATGCGCGTCCTTGTCAGCACGAGCCATGTCACCACCAGAAGGAAAGCCGACGCCGCGACGATCGACAGCTTGTAGCCCGAATAGCCAAACCAGGGCAGGACGATGCGCAGGTTGAAGGGCGGCGCCACGGGCCGCGCTTCCGGCCCGTAGAAAGTGAGCGCGAGCTGCTGGAAAATGTAGAGCATGCCGATGGTCGCGACGATGGTCGATTCCGGATTATAGGCGAGCCGTTTCAGCACCAGTTGCTCGCCGACCAGCGCGATGGCGCCGACGATCAGCGGACTGACGACCAATGCCGCGAGGAAGCCCAGCGCCGGGTGGCCGGTGACGAGAGAGGCGACCCACCAAGCCAGCACGGCGCCGAGCATGTAGAACTCGCCATGCGCGACATTGACCACCCGCATCACACCGAAGACCAGCGACAGGCCGAGCGCCGTCAGCGCCAGCACTGCCGAGGTTACAAGGCCCTCGAGCGTGGCAAGCAGAAGATGCGGACCGAACGCCACCTAGATACTGTCTTCTTGATCGCCGGGCGGCCAACGGCGCGAGGTATGCACGACGGCGACGATCCAGATTCCGTCGTCGCGAACGTCATAGACCATCCGACAGCTCCTATGAGGGATAAGTTCCCGTGTCCCAGGAATGACTCCAACACGACCCAGCCGGGGAAATTCCACGAGGCGTTTTGCGGCCTCATCCAACAACTCATCGATTCTCACGGCGGCCCAGGGATTGTCCAACGCGATATATTCGGTGAGTTCGAGGCGATCCGCCTCCGCTTCCGGCGTCCAGATTACCTTCAAACGTCGCGCTCATGAGCCTTGCGTTGCCATTCCGCGCGGCGTCTCGCGAAATCGTTGCTTACCTCCTCATCGGAACGGCCAACACCGGCTTCAATCGATTTGCGGGCTTTCTCAACCTTCCGGCGCAAGAATTCGACATACTCCCGATCCTGCTGGACATAGCCGCGCATAAACTCGCGTACGATCTGCGAGGCCGGGCGGTCGTCGCGTTTGGCCGCGGCCATGAATTCATCGCGCAGCTCCGGTTCAAGCTTCATCGTAAAGACGGCTGCCTTGCCCATCATGACCAACCTCGCGCTGGGTAATGACGACGTATATATCACGTCATTACCTATCGATCATCTCCGCTTGGGCCGTCTCACAATGGCATCGTCGTATAGTCGCCCTCCGGCTCGTAGAGGCCGTCCTCGATCGACGTGCGATGCACGACCTTCAGCTTGCCGCCCTCCACCTTCGAAATGTTCTGGTGGCCGAAAACCTGGTGGATCTTGCCGTTGAAGATCTTGTCGCCCTGCGGGTGCTCCGGCCCCTCCTTGAATTCGGTCAGCGCCTCGGTCGCCTCGACCAGCTTTGCCCGATCGTCCGGCCCCTTGTAGTCCGCGTCCTCCATCGCCTTCTTGATGACGTAGAGCGTTTCCCAGCAGCCGAACATATGGGCCGCCGTCGAGACGTCCGTCGCGTCGCCGAGCGCCGCGCCATTGTCGTCGATGCCGACGGCGGCGCGATAGGCCTTCTGCGCTTCGGAATCGTTCGCCTGCGCATAACGCGGCGAGCCTTCCCAGAAATGGCTGCCGTCCAGGAACTCCAGGCCGGGGCTGTTGATGTCGACGGCCTCCAGACTGTCGATGAAGCCGAAAAGCTGCGGCCGGTTCGAACCGTAGAATTCGCCGAGTTCCTTCACGAAGGTGAGAACGGCGGGCCCGACCATGACGTGATAGAGCACCTCGGTGTCGGCCGGAATCTGCGGAAAATACTTGGTGAAGGAGCTTTCCGTCGGCGGAATGGCGATCTGCGCGATCACCTCGCCGCCCTGCGCCTTCAGCGCCGGCACCAGATAGTCGCGATGGTCGTATCCGAAGGCGAAGTCCGGGTATATCTGCGTGACCTTCTTGCCGACATTGGCGGCGATCCACGGCGCCATCGCCTGGATCTGGCTCTTCACATCGGTGATGCCCGGCTGGAAGACCCAGCGGTTCAGCTTGGTCGAGGCGACGTGATGGCCCTCGCTGACCACGAAATAGGGCAGCCTGGCCTCGCCCGCCGCCGGCGCCGAGCCGATGACGACATGGCTGAACAGCGTACCGTAGGCGACGTCAACCTTGTGCTGGGAGGCGAACTTGCCGATCACCTCGGCGCCGCGGCCCGGATCGGTTCCGTCATCCTCGATGATCACCTCGACCGGCCGGCCGTTGATGCCGCCGGCATCGTTGATCGCCTTCACCGCCGCGGCGGTCGTCTTTTCATACCAGCGTCCGTATGCGGCACCGATGCCGGTGCGATGCGCCTGGAAGCCGATCTTGATCGGCGCCGAACTCTGCGCCTGCGCATAGCGCACGAAGCCGGGCGCGGCGGCGATGCCGGCGGAGGCGGCGATACCCTGCAGCGCGCCACGGCGGCTCAGACGCGTGCCGCTGCGGCCGGAAGCCTGTTCGTCAGTCATGCTGGTTTCCCCTGATCATTGATCTGAATGCGGCGACCGTTACGACGCCAGAACCCGCCCGCACGAAGAGTAATCATCAATCCCGCAGTGCCGCAAGGGCAGGCCGCCGCCGTTCATCCCGCGGTCGGCGTCGACAGCAGCCAAAGGCCGAACAGGGTGTAGCCGATCATCAGAAGCGTCAGCGGGATTTGGGACAGGATGGGGTGTCGGGAACCGTCGGAAAGCCGCCAGGACAAGCCATGCGCGACCACCACCGCCAGCACGTGACCGCCAATGATGGCGAAAGCCTGAAGGTTCCAGATCACCTCGGCCCGCTCGAAGCCCATCGCCACGCCGGCAGAAACCGGCAGATACGCCGTGCCGAACAGGTTCCAGCCAAGCCCGAACGGATCGGACAGCGCCACCAGTGCATACTGGCCGTTGACCAGAAGTGCGGTCAGATAGTGCGACAGATGATAGGCGAGCGCGATCGGCACGATCGACCAGACGAGCAGGCCCGCCGCATCGACCGCGTTCTTCCTCCCTGACCAGCGCTCGCCGGCGAACACGCAAAGCAGGAAGGCCGCCGACAGCGCCGCGAACAGCAACGCCAGGCCGGCGCTGTTGATGCCCTCCAGCGCCGAGCGTCCGGGAAACTCCAGCGGATTGATGCCGTTGAGACCCAGCCACCAGAAGGTCTTCGACAGCCCGTCGAACGAGACCGAGGCGAGCGCGAGCAGCAGGAAGAGCGTTCCCGACAGCGGCAAAGACGCCTGCGTCCAAAGTTTTGCCGCGGGCAGGCACAGGGTCAAGCGTTCGCCAGACGGAACCGTCCGCGCCTCGAAAATGCCGAAGCGCGAGATCATGTGGAAGAAGACGGACAGGAATTCGCCCCTTCGGCTCCATGCATCGTGGCCGAAGACAAGCATCGCGGCGAAGGTGAACAGCCAATAGGCGGCGACCGCGCGGGCGAGGCGCTGCGGATCGTCGGGGGCAAGGTCGATCAGCTCGAACCGGGCGAAGGCGGCGAACAGAATGAGCGCCGGCCAGTAACCCAGCCTTTCAGGATAGGCGCGCGGCCTCGGCACGAGCCTGCCAACCAAGCGAACCGCCGCATACCATGGGTTTATCCAGTGCCAGAGATTGCCGAACAGGCCTTGCAGCAGCGTCAGACCGATCCACAGCAGCGTCCAGACGGTGAGCGGCAGCGGATTGGACAGCGGGTCGCGGCTGCCGGCGACGCCGGCGGCGAGCAGCCAGAGCATGAGAAGGAACGCCGCGAGGCTGGTCCAGAACCGCAAGCCGGGGAAAATCGAAACCAGCGGCAGCCGCCATTCCGCAAGCCTCGCAAGCGGCTGTCGGGGCAGCAAGAACAGCGCCAGGAAGCTCGCCGCCACGGCGCTGGCGCCTCCGGCGAGATAGTAGCCCGTGGGAAGCAGCAGCACATAGCCTCGCTCGGAGGCATGGGCGAATGCGGGGAATGAATAAGGGGCGGACGCGATGGCGAAAGCGGCGGCAAGCCACGCGGAGCGAGCCCGGCCGATCCGGCTTTCGTGACCGGCCCGGATGCGAAGCGTGGTCATCGCGACCGCCCGCCGCCGCCGCCCTGCCCGGCCTACACCTTCACCAGATGCTCGACCCGCTCCTTGTCGCCGAACACGCGCAGATAGCGGGCGATCTCGCGCGCGTCGCCGGTGGCCTTGGCCGGGTTGTCGGCAAGCTTCACCGCCGGCCGGCCGTTGGCGCCGGTGACCTTGCAGACCAGCGAGATGGCGTTCAGCCCATCGGTCTCGGTCGGCGCGCAGCCTTCGAAGTCGTTGGTAAGGTTGGTGCCCCAGCCGAAGGACATGCGCACCCTGTTCTCGAAATGGAGGTAGGTATCGACAATCGTGTCGACCTCCAGCCCGTCGGAAAAAATCAGCAGCTTCTGGCGCGGGTCCTTTCCCTTGTCGCGCCACCAGGAGAGTATCCGTTCACCGCCCTCGACCGGCGGCGCGCTGTCGGGCCTGAAACCGGTCCAGTCGGCGACCCAGTCCGGCGCGTCGCGCAGGAACGCGGCCGTGCCAAAGGCGTCCGGCAGGACGATCAGCAGATTGCCGCCATAGTAGCGCTGCCAGTCCTTCAGCACCTGATAGGGTGCCCACCGCAGTTCCTCCTCGCTGTCGGCAAGCGCGGCCAGCACCATGGGCAGTTCATGCGCATTCGTGCCCAGCGCCTCAAGGTCGTTATCCATGGCGAGCTTGACATTGCTGGTCCCGGTAAAGGCATCGCCGATGCCTTCCTTCAATGCCTCCACGCACCAGCGCTGCCAGAGGAAGGAGTGCCGCCGCCGCGTTCCGAAATCCGATATGCGGATACCCGGCAATTGCTTCAGCCGCTCGGTCTTGGCCCACATCTTGGCCTTGGCGCGGGCATAGAGCACGTCCAGCGCGAACGGCGCGAACGTCTTCATGGCCGCGCGCGAGCGCAGCTCGTTGATGATCGCCAGCGCCGGAATCTCCCACAGCGTCGTGTACATCCAGGGTCCAGGGAATTCGAGCTCGTACTGGCCGCCGCGCTTCCTCAGCTCGTATTCCGGGAGCTGGAAGTCCTGCAGCCAGGCGAGAAACTCGGGCGAGAATATCTGCTTGCGGCCATAGAAGGTGTTGCCGCCCAGCCAGATCATCTCCTTCTTGGTGAAACGCAGCGTGCGAACGTGGTCGAGCTGGGCGCGCAGTTCGTGTTCGTCGATCTCGTCGGCCAGCCTGACCGAGGTCGCGCGATTGATGAGCGAGAAGGTGGCGTCGACCTTCGGATACATGCCCCAGATCATCTGAAGCATCAGAAGCTTGTAGAAATCCGTGTCGAGCAGGCTGCGCACGATCGGGTCGAGCTTCCATGTGTGATTGTAGACGCGTCGCGCGATGTCGGTCTTGGTCATCGGCCCCTCGAATCCGCCGCTTTCCTCCCGAGCCCTCTGGGCCCGGGCGTCTGAGCAGGTCTGCGTGGCTTCGCCTGCTTAGCTTTTTGTTTTGCCGCAGGTTTCCGTCGGAAAACCTCGGGATACTTTTTTCGAAACCCTGCTTGGTGCATCGAAAGCAGGCATATGCGCACCTGTCAAACGGTTGCACCGCGAAAAGACAGCGCCGCACGCCTGTCAGGCCCGAAAGCAGCCGACGGCCTTTAGCGGATCGATTTGGCATCGCCCTATGGAGGACAAAAGGGCGCGCTCCCCGGCGGCGGGCCTTTTCAGCCGGACGGCGATGCTCGTGTCGAAGAGCGCCGCTTGCGGATGCTGATCTGGCCCGCCACGGCGGCCTCGCCGCGGGCTGCACCTGCGTCCCGCTCGGCAAACAGCCAGTCGACAAAGGCCTGAACCACCGGCGCCGAACGCACGCCGCCGCGGCAGGCGACGTAATAGGAGTCGACCGCCGGCACGGACAGGTTGAACGGCGTCACCAGCAGGCCGCGCGCCAGCAGGCTGCTCGCGGTGACGGAATCGCCCAGCGCCACGCCATGCCCGTGCTGCGCGGCCTCGGTGGAAAGCCAGGCGTCGCTCATTTGCAGTTGCGGGCCGCGCGCCAGGTCGAGCGCGTTGGCCGCCGCCAGCCAGGTGTTCCACTCGCGTCCTTCATCGCCATGCAGCATGACATGGCTGGCGAGGTCGTTCACCGTTCGGATCGGCCGGTTGTTGATCAGTGTCGGGCTGACCACCGGAAAAAGCTCGATGTCCGACCATTTGCGAAACCAGCAGTCGCTCCAGTCGCGCGCGCCGTAGTGGACGCAGATGTCGACAGCGGGCGAGCGAAGGTCTCCCGGATCGTTCGACGCGATCAGATTCAGCCTGATATTGGGGTATTGCGTGACGAAGCCGCCGAGCCGCGGGAGAACCCACAGCGACAGCAGCCCCGGCACGCAGCTCACCGAGAGCGCGCCGGCGCTGGTCGGCCGTGTCAGACGCGCCGTCGCCGCGGCGATGCCCTCGAAGGCGCCGGCGACCGCCGGAAGCAGTTCGGCGCCGTGCGCGGTGAGTTTGAGCCGCTGGCCGGAGCGCTCGAACAGCCGAACCTTCAGCGTCGCCTCCAGCGCCCTGAGCTGGTGGCTGACCGCACCGTGGGTCACCGACAATTCGGAAGCCGCCTTGGTCAGCGAGCTATGCCGGGCCGTCGCCTCGAAAGCGCGCAGCGGATTGAGCGGAGGCAGCCGGCGAGCCATGGGTGCACCTCGTCTGTGAGAAAACCTCACAAACCTACCCATAACAATATCAATTGATCTTTCAACTGATTTGACGCATCCTTACTGAAATCAACAAAAACCAACGACTTCGGGAACTTCCGCAACGGCCGCCTCGACTAAGCAGGTTCCGGAAAAGTGTGTCACGGTTTTCCGACAGAAACCTGCAACAAAACAAGAGGCTAAGCGGGCGAAACGTGGGCGAAGCCACGCAAGTCTGCTTAGGGGCGTGGTCACCGGGACATCGGCACACGCTGCCATGGGAGGACAAGCGCGTGGCGTTCGGGACAGCGACAGCAAGGCATTGCGCCGGATCACGTTCTGCCGCCTGTTCGTTGGGATAATCGAGCGGTGATCGACGGTCGCGGGGAGAACCATGATGTCGCCACCCGAGCATTCCGAGATTTCAGTGTTTTGCGGTTTACAGATGCCGCGCTAATCTTCCTTGGGCTCTGCTATAGGGCGGCGCAATATGCAAGGATGCCGGACAGAAGCTGACCGCGCACCAAAGGGGCGGAGCTTGTAAAGAACAATTCAGGGAACTCGGCCGCATACGGCCGGCAAAAGAGGAGAACTGCAATGACCATCCTTACGATCAGCCGCCGTGCCGTCCTTGGCGGCGCCATCGCCGGCGCCGGCGCGCTGGCAATGCCGTCGGTCCTGCGCGCCCAGGACAAGTCGCTGAAGGTCGGCGTCTATGGCGGCTACTTCAAGAAGTCCTTCGACGAGCACATTTTCCCGGAATTCACCAAGACGACCGGTATCGCGATCGAGTCCGTCGCCGAACCGACCGGCGAGGCCTGGCTGGTGCAGCTCGAGCAGGCGGCAAAGGCCGGACAGGCGCCCGCCGACGTCTCGATGATGTCGCAGACCTCGACCCTGAAGGGTCAGTCCACCGAACTCTGGCAGCCGATCGACGGGGCAAAGATCAAGAACTTTGCCGACCTCCTGCCGCAGTTCATCAACAAATATCCGGACGGACGCGTCGCCGGCATAGGCGCGGTGGCGTGGTACATCACGCTGGTCACCAATACCGATGTCTTCCCGACGGCGCCCGACACGTGGGCGGCATTCTGGGACCCGGCAAACGCCGACCGTCTCGGCCTGCTGGCGCTGGTTTCCAACTCCTTCCTGCTGGAAGTGACCGCGGCCACCTTCTTCGGCGGCACCAATTTCCTGGATACCGAGGACGGCCTGCTCAAGACATTCGAGAAGCTCGCCGAGGTGAAGCCCAATGTGCGGCTCTGGTATCGCGACGAGGCGCAATTCGAGCAGGCGCTGAAGTCGGGCGAGATCCCGATGGGCCAGTACTATCACGACGTGACCGGACTCGCCGCCGCCGAAGGGCAGCCGGTGCGTTCGACCTTCCCGAAGGAGGGCGGTATCCAGGACTCCGGCAACTGGGTCATCTCCCGCGCCTCGAAGAAGGCGGAAGAGGCGCTCGTCTTCATCGACTTCATGAGCCAGCCCTCGATCCAGGGCCTGTTGTCGCGCAAGGTCGGCACGGCGCCTACGCTGAAGCGCGAGACGCTCGACCTGACGGCCGAGGAATTCGCGGCGGTGTCGTCCGACATCCCGCCGATTATTCCACGTTACGACCTTTACACGTCAAAGGCCGACTGGCTCAATCAGAAATGGACTGAGATGATCGCAAGCTGACTAAGCAGGTTCCGGAAAAGTGTGTCACGGTTTTCCGGCAGAAACCTGCGACAAACAAGAGGCTAAGCAGGCGAAGCGTGGGCGAAGCCACGCAAGTCCGCTTAGCGGCGAGGCGGAGCTGGCCGATATACCGGTGCGCCTCGCCGCGCCTTGCATGCTGCCTGCGCAGGCCCCGGAAACTGTCCCACGGTTCCCGGACAGCCTTCGGCAACAGGACGGGCGCAAGCCCGTAAGCCTGCTTCGAAACCGCGAAAACACCGGCGAGGCTGCGTCGTTGCTGACAGCCGGCCGGCGGACTTCCTCCCTGAGCGGGAAGGTGGCCCAAGGGCCAAAGGGTGGCGGCATCCGGTCGCCGAGACTAGTCGAATTTCGAGAAACCGGGGCCATTCCCATGTCTGGACTTGCCATCAAGGACGTCACCAAGCAGTTCGGCGACTTCAAGGCCGTCGATAACGTCAACCTTTCGGTGCCGCATGGCACTTTCGTCTGTCTGCTCGGCCCGTCCGGTTGTGGCAAGACGACGCTTCTGAGAATGATCGCCGGCCTCGAAGAGCCGTCGACCGGCACGATCGTCATTGACGGCGACGACATTACCAAGGTGCCGACGCATAAGCGCAATTTCGGCATGGTGTTCCAGTCGCTGGCGCTCTTCCCGCATTTGTCGGTCGGCGACAACATTTCCTATTCGCTCGCCATTCGCGGCGCGCCGAAGGAAGAACAGAAGAAGCGCGCCGACGACCTGCTCAAGCTCGTCCATCTTCCCGGCTTCGCCGACCGTCCGGTCGCCAAGCTCTCCGGCGGACAGCGCCAGCGCGTGGCGATCGCCCGTGCGCTCGCGCTTTCGCCGAAACTGTTCCTGCTCGACGAGCCGATGTCGGCGCTCGATGCCAAGCTGCGCGAATCCATGCAGGTCGAATTGCGCCAGTTGCAGCAGCGGCTGGGCATCACGACCATCGTCGTGACGCACGACCAGCGCGAGGCCATGACCATGGCCGACCTCGTCGTCGTCATGGGCCATGGCCGCATCCGCCAGGCCGCCTCGCCGATCGAGATCTACCGCAAGCCGGCCGACGCGTTCGTAGCCGATTTCATCGGCTCGACCAATCTGCTCGAAGCCACCACCGACTCCACCGGGCGGGTTTCCATTCTCGGCACGGTCCTTCCCGGTCTCGCTCTGCCGGCCGGCACTTCCAAGGCCTCCGTGTCCATCCGGCCCGAGGATGTCCATCTCGGCCAGCCGGGGTCCGGCGCGATCGACGGCACGGTAACATTCGTGCGCGACCTCGGCGCGACCATCGAGACCTATGTCGATGCGTCAGGCTCGACCATCGTGGCGGTCACCACGCCGCGCGAGCGGGTCGATGTCGCGGCCGGCGACAAGATCGGCCTTATCCTGCCGCCGGAAAGCTGCGTGGTGGTGAAGTCATGAGACGGGAACCGCCGAAGACACTCGCGGACTACACCCCGCTCTTCTTCCCGGGGTTCATGCTGATCGTTTTCTTCGTCATCCCCTTCTCGACGATGATCGCCGTCAGCTTCTTCCAGCGTGATCCGGCCGGCTTCTACAAGCCGGATTTCGTCCTCGATAACTACGCCCGCTTCCTGTCGCTGTTCTTCGCCAATATTCTCGGCTTCTCGCTGATGCTGGCAATCGCGGTGGCGATCGTGTGCGTGGCGATCGCCTTCCCGTTCACCTACCTGCTGACGAAGCAGTCGCGGAAGATGCAGACCATCTGGCTGGTGTGCCTGCTCTCGGTGCTGTCGCTCTCGGAGGTCATCATCGGTTTCGCCTGGTCGACGCTGTTTTCGCGCACCGCCGGCATCACCAACCTCTTCGTATGGCTCGGCCTGATGGCCAGTCCGGTGTCCTTGTCGCCCTCGTTCGGAGCGGTGCTCACCGGCATGATCTATCAGGCGCTGCCCTATACGATTCTCGTGCTTTACCCCGCACTGGTGCGGCTCGACCCGACGCTGCTGGAAGCCGCGCGCACGCTCGGCTGCTCGCCGGTCCGCGCATTCTTCAACGTCGTGCTGCCGGCGCTCCGCAACACCGTGGTCGCGACCGTCATCATGGTCTTCGTCTTCGCGCTCGGGTCCTACCTGCTGCCGCAGATGCTCGGGCGGCCCCAGCACTGGACGCTGTCGGTGCATATCACCGACCAGGCGATCTACCAGTCGAACATGCCCTTCGCCGCGGCGATGGCCGTATTCCTCGTGCTCATCTCGCTCGCGCTGGTGGGGCTCACCCTGCTCGTCGGGCGCAAGGAGAACGCGCTATGAGCGAGACATTCCTTCGCCGCCTCTATTTCTTCGCCGTAGGGCTGTTCCTGATCCTGCCGCTGATCGTGGTGGCCGGCGTATCCTTCAACGAGAAGCAGGACCTCACCTTCCCGCCGGTCGGCTTCTCCCTGGCTTGGTACGCACAGATTTTCGTCGACCCGGAGTGGCGGCGGGCGCTGATCGCCTCCCTGCTGCTCGCCCTAAGCGCTGCGGCGATCGCGGTCTCCATCGCACTGCCTTTGGCCTGGTTTCTATGGCGCCGCATCGCGCCATGGGCCAACATCTTTCAGTTGCTCGGCGTCGCGCCGTTCATCCTGCCGCCGGTCATCACCGCGCTCGGGCTCCTGACTTTCTGGGCGACCAGCGGGCTCTACGGCCAGCCATGGACGGCGGCCATCAGCCACGGCATCTTTTTCACGACGCTGCCGCTGGTCACGCTGTCGCTCGGCTTCGCCTCGATCGACCGCTCGCTGGTCGAGGCCGCCTCGATCATGGGCGCCGACGACCGCACGGTCCTGAAAACCGTCGTGCTGCCGCTGATCCTGCCCTATCTGGTCTCCGGCTACGCCTTCGCCTTCGTGCTGTCGCTCAACGAATATATCGTTGCCTACATGACCGTTGGCTTCACCATCGAGACGCTGCCGATCAAGATCTTCAACGCGCTGCGCTACGGCTACACGCCGACCATGGCGGCGGTGTCTGTCTTCTTCGTGGCGGTCGCCGCGCTGGTGTTCGGGCTGATCGCCAAATTCGGCGACATCCGCAAGCTGCTGGGCGCAATGGCCGGCTGACCCTTCCCTTCGCATGCGCCGTCGAAGCGGCGCATGCACTTCGACCTTTCGGCTCGATGGCCGTCGCCGATTACCGAAAATTTGACTGCCCGGTCAAAAACCGGCTGCCAAAGCCGGCGTTTTTCGGCTATGGCGCGAACTCGGGACTCGTGCGGCACGGTCGCAAGGGGTAGTGTCCGCCGATGTCCGCACACCGGCAGAACCTCGGTGCACAGGCGCGTCCGGGAGGATCGCCCTGCAAGGACCGCCGAGGGTGAGGAGGGGCAGGAGATGAGCAGCAAGGTTCGCGAGGCCGAAATCGGCATCGACGCCGGCGCCTCGAAGGTGACGCCGCTTCCGGTGCGCGCGGCGGCCAACGCGCCGGCCGAACACCATATCGACCGCAATCCCGGCATGAAGCTCGACCTCGGCTTCCTGGAGTTGGTGCGCAACGTCAATCGCAGCGCGCTGGAGCGGCGCGTCGCGACGCTGACCAAGCGGCGTTCGATCAAGGCCGACAACCAGGCGGCATGGCTGCTGCGCTCCCTTGCCTGCATGGACCTGACGACGCTGAATTCGAACGACACGGACGAGCGCGTGCGCCGCCTTTGCGCCAAGGCGGTCAACCCGCTGCGCCCCGATATTGTCGAGGGCCTGGGCATTGCCGGCGCCAACATCCGGCCGGCGGCCGTGTGCGTCTACCATCCGTTCGTCGCCACCGCCGCCGACGCCGTGCGCGGCACCGGCATCCACGTCGCGGCGGTCTCCACTGCCTTCCCGCACGGCCTCGCGCCGCTGGATACGCGGCTGAAGGAGATCGAAGCCTCGGTAAAGGACGGCGCCGACGAAATCGATGTCGTCATCCCGCGCGGCCTCGTCTTCGGCGCGAAATGGCAGGAGCTTTATGACGAGATCGTTGCCATGCGCGCGGCTTGCGGCGATGCCCATATCAAGGTGATCCTGGGCACCGGCGATCTCGCCACGCTGCGCAATGTGATGCTGGCCTCCATGGTGGCGATGATGGCCGGCGCGGATTTCATCAAGACCTCGACGGGCAAGGAGAGCGTCAACGCCACGCTGCCGGTCGGCCTGATCATGGTGCGGGCGATCCGCGCCTATTTCGAAGCGACGGGCTATCTGATCGGCTTCAAGCCGGCGGGCGGCATTTCCACCGCAAAGGCTTCGCTCGACTGGCTGGTGCTGATGAAGGAGGAGCTCGGCCGGCCATGGCTGGAGCCCGACCTCTTCCGCTTCGGCGCGTCAAGCCTGCTCACCGACATCGAGCGGCAGCTCGAGCATCACCTCACCGGCCGCTACTCAGCCAATCACCGCCACGCGATGGCTTGATGCACCGTTTTTGAAATGGCGCTTCCTCTTACCCCTCACTGTCCTGCCGGACATCTCCCCCACAAGGGGGGAGATCGGCTGCCCCGACTTCCTTCGCCAATCACCAGCGTTGCGCAGAGTGCGGCGGGGTCGGCGCGGCTGATCTCCCCCCTTGTGGGGGAGATGTCCGGCAGGACAGTGAGGGGTGCGAGGGATTCGACACAGCACGGCGCCTTCACTCAAAGCGTTCCCCTGCAAGGGAGACCCTCATGAACATTCTCGAACGGTTCAACGCCATGGATTACGGCCCGGCGCCGGAGGCGCGCAACGAAGCGGATGCCTGGATCGCCGGCCGCGACTTTTCGCAAGGCGCTCTACATAGGCGGCGAGTGGAAGGCGGCGGCCTCCGGCAAGACCTTCGACGTCAGCGAACCATCGACCACCAAGCTGCTGGCGAAGGTCTCCGACGCCGGCGCGGCCGACATCGACGCGGCGGTGTCGGCGGCGCCAAGGCACTGCGCGAAATGGAGCGGCCAATCCGGCTATCAGCGGTCGAAAGTGCTTTATGCGATCGGCCGCGCCATGCAGCGCCACCAGCGGCTGTTCGCCGTGCTGGAATCCATCGACAACGGCAAGCCGATCCGCGAAAGCCGCGACATCGACGTGCCGCTGGCGATCCGCCATTTCATCCATCATGCCGGCTGGGCGCAGGCGCTCGACCGCGAGTTTCCCGATCACAAGCCGGCCGGCGTGGTGGGCCAGGTGATCCCGTGGAATTTCCCGCTGCTGATGCTCGCCTGGAAAATCGCGCCGGCGCTCGCCGCCGGATGCACGGTGGTGCTGAAGCCGGCGGAGTTCACGCCGCTGACGGCGATTCTGTTCGCGCAGATCTGCGAGAGCGTCGGCATACCGAAGGGCGTCGTCAACATCGTGCCGGGCGGCCCCGAGGCGGGCGCGGCACTGGTTGCGCATCCCGACGTCCAGAAGATCGCCTTCACCGGCTCGTCGGAGGTCGGAAAGATCATCCGCAAGGCCACCGCCGGTTCGGGCAAGAAGCTCTCCCTGGAACTCGGCGGCAAGTCGGCTTTCATCGTCTTCGAGGACGCCGATCTCGATAGCGCGGTCGAGGGTCTGGTCGACGGCATCTGGTTCAACCAGGGGCAGGTCTGCTGCGCGGGCTCGCGCCTTCTGGTGCAGGAGGGCGTGGCCGGCGCCTTCATCGCCAAGGTCAAGGCGCGCATGGCGAAGCTGCGGCTCGGCAGTCCGCTCGACAAGAACACCGACATCGGCCCGCTGGTCGATCGCGTGCAGCTCGAGCGGGTGCGCGGCCTGATCGAGCAGGGCGCGGCGCAGGGCGCCGAATGCTGGCAGCCCGACTGCCCGCTGCCGGAGACCGGCTGGTTCCACCTGCCGACGCTTGCGACCGGTGTTTCGCCGGCCAATATCCTGGCCCAGGAGGAAGTGTTCGGCCCGGTGCTGGCGACCATGACCTTCCGCACCAATGAGGAAGCGGTCGAACTCGCCAACAACACGCGCTACGGCCTCGCCGCCTCGGTGTGGAGCGAGAACCTCAACGTCGCGCTGCATGTGGCGCCGCAGCTCAAGGCCGGCGTTGTCTGGGTCAACGGCACCAACATGTTCGACGCGGCCTGCGGCTTCGGCGGCTATCGCGAGAGCGGCTTCGGCCGCGAGGGCGGGCGCGAAGGCATGTTCGAATATCTCGTCGCGCCGTTCCCCTACGGCGCAGCGATCAAGCCGGCCGCCGACGCCGCGCCGCGCCGGCCGCCGGCGACTTGTCGCCCGGCATCGACCGCACCGCAAAACTGTTCATCGGCGGCAAGCAGGCCCGGCCGGACGGCAACTATTCGCTGCCGGTGCCGGACCGCAAGGGCAAGGTAGCGGGCGAGGTCGGCCTCGGCAGCCGCAAGGATATTCGCGATGCCGTAACGGCCGCCCGAGGGGCAAAGGGCTGGGCGGAGGCGACGGGCTTCAACCGCAGTCAGGTTCTCTACTATCTGGCGGAGAACCTCTCGGCCCGCGCGGCCGAGTTTTCGGCGCGGCTGGTTTCGCTGACCGGCGTTTCCGCCAAGGCGGCGGCAGCGGAGGTGGAGCTTTCGGTCGAGCGCCTGTTCTTCTACGCCGGCATGGCCGACAAGTTCGAGGGGCGCGTTCACCAGCCCCCGGCGCGCGCGGTGACGCTGGCGCTGCACGAGCCGGTCGGCGTGATCGGCGTGGTCGCGCAGGACGAAGAGCCGCTGCTCGGCTTCATCTCGATGGTGGCGCCGGCGCTGGCGATGGGCAATGCGGTGGTCGCGGTGCCCGGCCAGAAATATCCGCTGCTCGCCACCGATCTCTATCAGGTGATCGAATATTCCGATCTGCCGGCCGGCTCGATCAACATCGTGACCGGCCGCAGCGCCGAACTCGCCGGGGTTCTGGCCAGGCACGACGATGTCGACGGGCTGTGGGTGGTCGCCGACGCCGAGACCTGCCGCAAGGCGGAGGCCGAGTTGATCGGCAATCTGAAGCGCGTCTGGACGAGCGGCGGCCGGGCCGTCGACTGGACGTCGGAGCTTTCCGCCGGCGATGCCTTTTTGCGGCGTGCGGTGGAAATCAAGAACGTCTGGGTCCCCTACGGGGATTGAGGCGGCCGTTGCCTACGCAAGGGAATGGTCCCAGGTAGCGTTCTCGTCCGCCCGCCAAAAGCCACATTGGCCGTTACTCCTTCAGGGTGAACCTGCCAAGGATGAGAACATGCCTGAGAGACGGACCATGCATCTCCTTGTCGCGCGCGCGGCCGTGCTCGGGCTCGTGCTGCTGCTTGGCGCCTGTCAGATGGGCCGGGATTTCGGCCAGGCCGGCGGCGCGTCCGCACAAGGCGCCGGTTACATCAACGGGATCAGAACCTCGAAGGGGCTGGCGCCGCTTGCCGCCGATTCACAGCTTGAGAAGGCCGCGTCGCAGCAGGCCGGTTACATGGCGCGCGCCGGGCGCATGGCGCATACGACAGGACGGGGCAGGGATTTCGCCACCCGCATGGCCGACAGCGGCATCGACGGGCCGGCGGCTGAAAACATCGCGCATGGCCGCATGGACCTCGAAAGACTGTTCTCCATATGGATGAACTCGAAGCACCATCGCCTCAACATGCTCGATCCCCGCTTCAACCGCTTCGGGCTTGCCTATATCGACGATCCCGCGGGCGGCCGGAAATATTGGGCGCTGGTGATGGCCAAATAGCTAAGCAGACTTGCGTGGCTTCGCCCACGCTTCGCCTGCTTAGCCTCTTGTTTTGTCGCAGGTTTCTGTCGGAAAACCGTGACACACTTTTCCGGAACCTGCTTACGCCGCAAGCAGCGCGGAGGCCGTGCGCTCATCGGTGATAAGCCCGTTGACGAGGCGGCGTGTCACCGCCGCCAGCAGGCCGGGCAGCTTCTTGTCGCCCATGGCGAGCGCCACCACCAGCGACCGCTCGCGCGACGGCAACGGCGCCGAGGCGACGCGATCATTGGTGATGCCTTCGATCAGCCTGCCGTCGCGGTCGAAGGCCCAGCCGACGATCTCGCCGACCGCTCCGGCCTTCTGCAGCGCTTTCAGTTCGCTTTCGGTGATGAAGCCGTCGACCAGCAGCGGCGCGCGCGGGCCGAGGTCGCCGATGCCGACGAAGGTGACATCCGCCCGCGCGGCCAGAGCCAGCGTCGGCTGGATCATCGGCTGGCTGAGCAACATCTCGCGCTCCTGCGGAGATGAGGCGATGACCGGCAGCGGCATCGGGAAGGAGCGTGCCTTGATGCGGTCGGCGATGGTGAAGACGACGTTGTAGAAGGCGGCGGAGCCGTCCGGAGAAATGTTGCCAGTCAGCGACACGATCTTGTGCTGGGGGCAGTCCATGGAGGGAAGCTGCTCGATCGCCGCCTTCAGCGTACGACCCGTACCGAGCGCCATGACGATCGGTTCGGCGGAGGAAAGCCGCCGCTCGATTTCGGCGGCGGCGGCTACGGCGATGCCCATGGTGGTCGAACTGGAGGCCGGATCGCTCGGCACGACTTCGGCGAGATCCAGCGCGAAGCGGGCGCGGAGCCTTGCGGCGAGGTCGAGGCAGGCGGCGATCGGATGGTCGATCCTGACCTTGACCAGCCCTTCCGAAGTGGCGAGCGAGACCAGCCGTTGCGCCGACTGCCGCGACACGCCGAGCTTCGCGGCGATCTGGTCCTGAGTGTTGCCCGCGACATAATAGAGCCAGCCGGCGCGCGCCGCGTCATCGAGCCGTCCGCTGCCTGCATCCTGGCGGGCCGCCATCGCTAGTCCTCCCGTTCATCGGGCAATTGCCTCGACGGCCGAAGTTTCGCAATATTTTCGTTCTAAGGCAATTGCCAACAGCGTCGGCAATTGCCCACTTTGGATACGGCGCATAAGCTTCGCAGGCTGCGCTGTTTATCTTGGGGAGCAAACGTCCTATTAGGGTTCGGAGCGAGGCTTGTAAACCGATGAAGCCGAAGGCAGTTTTCTGGGATATGGACGGAACGCTGATCGACAGCGAGCCGCTTCACGAGGAAGCTCTGGTGGTGGCCCTGAGGGGGCTCGGCATCGAGCCGCCGCCCGACCTGCACGAGCGTGTGCTCGGCGTCGCCGCCTATCCCGTCTATGAAATGCTGCGCGACGAATTCGGCTTAGGCCTGCCGTTCGAGCAATGGATCGTGCGAAAGTATGCGCACTATCTCGAAAATGCGCCCAGGCTGCAGGCAAGGCCAGGCGCGCTCGAAATCTTCCGCGACCTGAAGGCGCTCGGCGTGATTCAAGGCGTGGTGTCCAACTCCGACCGCCTTATCGTCGATGCGAATCTCAGGGCGCTCGACATCCATGAGGCCGGCATGCGCACTGTTTCCCGCAATGACGTGCGCGATGGCAAGCCGGATCCGGAGCCCTATCTGCGCGCCGCCTGGCTCGCCGGTCTCGACCCCGAGGACTGCGCGGTGATGGAAGACAGCCACCCCGGCAGTATTGCGGGCCTTGCGGCGGGCATGCGCACCATATTCTGGCCGGAGGTCCCACGGCAGCCCGGCCCGGCCGGCGCACTCAACGCCGACAGCGCCGAGGCGGTGCGCGCCTACTCTGGGCTGCTAGGCTCGTTCACCAACCCGGCGCTCATCGCTCGCTGAGGTAGGAGCGAGCGCGCTTCCTGTCTCCGTCGAGGATCGCCTTGAGTTCGGCAAGGTGGCGTTCGGCCTGGTCCGGATAGTCGTCCAGCTCCTGCGCCGTCTTCTCGGCGATCTCGTCGGACAGGACCCGCAGAGGGCGGCCGGTCCACAGCGCCTTGATGTAGGTTTCGGCGGCGCGTTCGAAATAATACATGCGGTTGAAAGCGTCGGCCACGGTGTCGCCGATCACCATAATGCCGTGGTTGCCCATGATCATCACCCGGACCTTGGGATCGGAAAGCAGTTTGGCGCAGCGTTCGCCCTCCGCCTCGAAGGCCAGCCCGCCATAATTGGCATCGACCACCTGGCGATTGTAGAAGGTGGCCGTGTTCTGGTCGATCGGCGGCAGGGTCGAATTGGCCAGACAGGCAAGCACGGTGGCGTGGATCGAGTGAACGTGCATGACGCAGCGCGCATGCCGGCAGTTGCGGTGCACCGCGCCGTGCAGGCCCCATGCGGTAGGGTCGGGCGCGTCGGGACCGGAGAGCGTCTCCGGGTCATTGGCGTCGATCAGCAGCAGATCGCTCGCCTTGATGCGCGAAAAATGCATCTGGTTCGGGTTCATCAGGAAGCGCGTGCCGTCTTCGTTCACGGCAAGCGAGAAATGGTTGGCGACCGCCTCGTGCATGTTCAGCCGCGCCGTCCAGCGGAAGGCGGCGGCGAGATCGACGCGCTCCTCATAGAAGGGCAGATTTGTAAGATTTTCCCGCTGCAGCCGCGCGATGCTCATGCTTTCACCTCCCGGTCCGTTTGCAACGGCGACAGTGAACCCGGACGCCGCGCGCCGCAAGCCGCCGATTGGTCCTGGTCAGGCGGTTTTGCGGTGCTGTCCCAGTCCGAGGCCGCCCTGCTCGACGATGAATTCGACGATTTCCGTGAGCCCCTTGCCGCGCGACAAATCGGTGAAGCCGAACGGCCGCTTGCCTCGCATGCGCGCCGCGTCGTGCTCCATGACATCGAGATTGACGTTCACATAGGGCGCAAGATCGCTCTTGTTGATGACGAGAAAGTCCGAGCGCGTGATGCCCGGCCCGCCCTTGCGCGGTATCTCTTCGCCCTGGCAGACGGAGATGACGTATAGCGTCAGGTCGGCGAGGTCGGGCGAGAAGGTCGCGGCCAGATTGTCGCCGCCCGATTCGATGAAGACGATGTCGAGATCCTGAAACTTCCGCCTGAGTTCGGCGATCGCGGCAAGATTGATGGAGGCATCCTCGCGGATCGCCGTGTGCGGGCAGCCGCCGGTCTCCACGCCGATGATGCGCTCCTCCGGCAGGGCCTGCAGCCGCACCAGCATCATGGCGTCTTCCTTGGTGTAGATGTCGTTGGTGACGACGGCGATCGAGAACCGGTCCCGCAGCGCCTTGCACAGCTTTTCGGTAAGCGTCGTCTTACCCGAGCCGACCGGCCCGCCGATCCCGACGCGAAGAGGTCCGTTGTCCGCCATCATTTGTAACTCCCCGCCGGCTTGCCTGATCGCCTCAACCGTCACGACCGGAACAGCCTCGAATATTGGACCTCGTGGCGCATCGCCATGACATCCGAAAACACCGTACAGGATCCGAGATCGTCCAGTGAAGAGCATGCCGCGCGTTCCGACACGTCCAGAACAACCGGCTCCAGCGCGCAGACGACAGCCACCGCGCTTTGCTGTCCGATGATGCCGAGCCTGATGCCCGCCTGAAGCAGGTTGGAGGCAAACGCCTGAAGGAAGGCGCCGAGCGCGTCGGGCAACGCCACGCCATGCGCCCCGGCCAGCGTGCCGACGGCGACGCAGTAGGCGCAGTCCGGCGGCAGCTTCGCGGTCGCATCGGCCGGCCAGCTTGCCGCCGCCTTCAGAAACGCGGCGCCTTGCGACAGCGATTCCATGTGCCGCTCGCGCGAGCCGGCAAGCGCTTCTGCAAGGCCGGCGAGTTCGGCGAGGTCGCCGCCCGTACGGGTGCGCCGCCAGCTTTCCGCCAAAAGCACCGCATCGTTCCAGCCCGAGCCGTGGCGCAGCAACGCTTCGATCCAGCCCCGCAAGTCAGCCTCGTCGGCGACCGCGCCATCAAGCGCGGCGCGCTCCAGCCCATGGCTGTAGCTGAACGATCCGACTGGAAACGCCGGGGAAAGCCATGCCAGCAAGCGCAGGACGGCTACCCGGCTGCCCGTTGGCTCAATCATGGTGGTGTCCGGCCGTGCCGTGGCGGTGCCCGTGATCGTGCTCATCCTGGTGAACGTGCCGATGCGGGTGGCCGTGGCCCGAATAGGCGCCGCGCGCCGGCTCGAACGGCTCCACAACATCGAAGACCGACGCGCCGAGACCCTCCAGCATCGCTTTGATGACGTGATCGCGCAGAATGAGGATTCGGTCAGCCTCGATCGCCGCGGCGAGATGGCGATTGCCGATGTGCCAGGCAAGCTCGGCCAGATGCCGCGCGTCGCGCGCCCGAATGTCATACAGTTCCTCGTCGGCCGCCACGACCTTGACGCGTCGGCCGTCGTCAAGCAGCAGCACGTCGCCATGACCCAGGGCGACCGCCTCCGGGCAGGTCGACCAGCAGCTTTTCGCCACGCGGCAATTCGATAAGCCTGCGCCGAATATGGCGCTCGTCATGCGCGAGCACGGCGACATCGACAGGCTCCCCCGCCTGGGCACCGGAAAGCGCCGCCGCACGGAGAAATGAAACCGCACGCGTCATTTGAAAGAGCCTCTTGCTGATAGGTCCTCGCCGACATCGGCATCAACTGTAGTGTTACCTGAGATTGTCGATAAAATCTTCGGTCACGCTTGCCCCGTGCACGATGCGCAAGACGGCGACACGTCTTTCGTCATGACGGTAGAAGATCACATAGTTTCGATAAGGCATGCGCCGCACTGGCTCACCCTTTCTTTCTGCAACCGCCTCGAAACGCCCCGGCATTTCGCCAAGCTGACGGGCTATGCCGCGAAGTTCGAGCGCGAATGAGGTCGCTCTGGCGGGGCTGCTTGTTGCTATGAAAAGAGCAATTTGCTTGAGATCGCGCTCGGCCGCCAGCGAGAACTCAACCTGCATGCCGGCGTCCCTCACCGCCGAAAGTTCGGCCAGAAGTTCCTCAAGCACCTCGTCCATCGGACGTGTCCGCCCCGCTTCAACATCGGCATGCGCTTCAGCCAGCAGCAGTTCAAGCGCACGCGCCTTTGCTTCGCGTTCCTGCACCAGCCGCACGCCCTCGCGCAGGACTTCCGAGCGCGAGCGATAGCGTCCCGATTTCACAAGGGTCTCGACGAATTCCTCAAGCGGCTTTCCGAGATCGGCGGACATGGCCATGGCAGGCATCCTCAGCAGAACATTTCAATAACTATTATTGCCCATGCATACCGTCCACTCAAAACAGGAAATAGCGCTGCGCCATCGGCAGCACCGTGGCCGGTTCGCAGGTCAGAAGTTCGCCGTCGGCGCGCACCTCGTAGGTCTCGGGATCGACCTCGACATGCGGCGTCGCGTCGTTGAGCACCATCGAACGCTTGCCGATGCCGCCGCGGGTGTTTTCCACGGCGATCATTGCCTTGTCGACGCCGAGTTTCTGCTTCAGCCCGGCGTCGAGTGCCGCCCTCGACACGAAAGTTACGGAGGAGTTGGCGACCGCCTTGCCGTAGGCGCCGAACATCGGCCGGTAGTGCACGGGCTGCGGTGTCGGGATCGAGGCGTTCGGGTCGCCCATGGGGGCTGCCGCTATCATGCCGCCGAGCATGACCAGATCGGGCTTCACGCCGAAAAAGGCCGGGTTCCACAAGACGAGATCGGCGCGCTTGCCAACCTCGATCGAGCCGATCTCGCGCGCCAGGCCATGCGCGATCGCCGGGTTGATCGTGTATTTGGCGATGTAGCGGCGCACGCGGAAATTGTCGTTGTCGCCGGTTTCCTCCTTGAGCCGCCCGCGCTGGCGCTTCATCTTGTCGGCGGTCTGCCAGGTACGGATCAGCACTTCGCCGACGCGGCCCATGGCCTGGCTGTCCGACGAGATGATCGAGAAAGCGCCGATGTCGTGCAGAATGTCCTCGGCCGCGATGGTCTCCTTGCGGATGCGGCTCTCGGCGAAAGCAATGTCTTCCGGGATCGAGGGCGAGAGATGGTGGCACACCATCAGCATGTCGAGATGCTCGGCGATGGTGTTCACCGTGTACGGGCGGGTCGGATTGGTCGAGGACGGGATGACGTTAGGCAGACCGCAGACCTTGATGATGTCGGGCGCGTGGCCGCCACCCGCACCCTCCGTGTGAAAGGCATGGATGGTGCGGCCCTTGAAGGCGGCAACCGTGTCCTCCACGAACCCGCTTTCGTTCAGCGTGTCGGTGTGGATCATCACCTGCACGTCGAACGCATCGGCGACCGAAAGGCAGCAGTCGATCGCCGAGGGCGTCGTGCCCCAATCCTCGTGGAGCTTCAGCGCGCAGGCGCCGGCAAGCACCATCTCCTCCAGCGCGGCCGGCAGCGAGGCGTTGCCCTTGGCGGAGAGCCCGATATTCATCGGAAAGGCGTCGAAGGACTGGATCATGCGCGCCAGATGCCACGGGCCGGGCGTGCAGGTGGTCGCCAGCGTGCCGTGCGCCGGGCCGGTGCCGCCGCCGAGCATGGTGGTGAGCCCGGCAATCAGGGCTTCCTCGATCTGCTGCGGGCAGATGAAGTGAATATGCGCGTCGAAGCCGCCGGCGGTGAGGATCCTGCCCTCGCCGGCGATCACCTCGGTGCCCGGGCCGACGATGATGGTGACGCCGGCCTGCGTATCGGGATTGCCGGCCTTGCCGATCGCATCGATGCGCCCGTCCTTGAGGCCGATGTCGGCCTTGTAGATGCCGGTATGGTCGACCACCAGTGCGTTGGTGATGACCGTATCGACCGCACCTCCGGCGCGCGTCACCTGGCTCTGGCCCATGCCGTCGCGGATCACCTTGCCGCCGCCGAACTTCACCTCCTCGCCATAGACGGTGAAATCCTTCTCCACTTCGATGAAGAGCTCGGTGTCGGCAAGACGCAGCCTGTCGCCGACGGTCGGGCCGAACATCCGGGCATAGTCGGAACGGGAGATTTTCGCGGGCATGAGGGTTCCTTGCTAACGGCGGCGGCCGTCGAATTCCTGAGGGTCGGGCTGATGCGGCGCAAAGCCAGCCAGGGAGCGGGTCGCCATCGGCAGCCCGGACGGGCGCGCGAAGCGAGCAGAGCACCGACGCCATGATCCGGTACAGGTCGCGCCAGCGATGCCGTTGTCCGAGCGGCAAGTTCGCCGGAGCGCCGATCGCGAATCGGCTATCCCGCGCACCGCGCGCCTCACAGCTTCCCCATCACCTTCTGCTGAAAGCCGAAGACCTCGCGCTTGCCGGCAAGCGGCACCAGCGTCACGTCGCGCTCCTGGCCCGGCTCGAAGCGCACCGCCGTGCCGGCGGGAATGTCGAGGCGGTGTCCGCGCGCTTTGTCGCGGTCGAAGCGGAGCGCCGTGTTGGTCTCGAAGAAATGGTAGTGGCTGCCCACCTGGATCGGCCGGTCGCCGGTGTTGGCCACCTTCAGCACGACGATCGGCCTGCCTTCATTCAGTTCGATCTCGCCTTGTGCTGTAATCAATTCACCTGGGATCATCCGGTGTCTCCTTCAACTCAAGCCGCCTTGCCCGCACAGCCTTCGGCCTTCAGGACGCGGCCGGCCGACGCCGGATACTTCCTCAGCATCGCCGCCGGGCGGATCGGGCGAGCCGCGAAATTGCCGCCGCAGTTGGGACAGACGCCGCCGAGCACGCCTTCGGCGCAATCCGCGCAGAATGTGCATTCGAAGGTGCATATCCGCGCGTCGGGGGACTCCGGCGGCAGGTCGCGGCCGCAGCATTCGCAGTTGGGGCGCAATTCCAGCATCCGGTCCTCCTACCTTATCGGTTCGTGCACAGTGACCAGCTTCGTGCCGTCCGGGAAAGTCGCCTCGACCTGCACGTCGTGGATCATCTCGGCGATACCCTCCATAACCTGGTCGCGGGCAACGACATGCGCGCCGGCCTCCATCAGATCGGCAACCGTGCGGCCGTCCCGCGCCCCTTCGACCACGAAATCCGTAATCAGCGCGATCGCCTCGGGATGGTTGAGCTTGACCCCGCGCTCCAGCCGCTTGCGGGCGACGATCGCCGCCATGGCGATCAAGAGCTTGTCCTTTTCCCGCGGCGTCAGATTCAATCTTACCCCCTAAAGTGACCAGCATTTCGGCATGCCTGCCTGTCCGTTGAGCAGCCCGAGCAGCGGCACGAGGCGCTTTCTCAGCTTGTAGCCGTCGGCACTGTAAAGCCTCGCAAGAAGTTTGCCAGTCCCGGCGACGCTCCATGCGCTGGCGCCGCCCTCCTCGCCGATGATCTCGCGCGCCTTGCCGAGAAAGGCATCGGCGTCGCTGGAGACCAGCAGCACCGTCGCCATTGCCCTCGCGCCGCCAAGCACCGCCGGCGCGGCAAGCACCGGGTGCACAAGCGGACCGAGGGCGAATTCCTCGGCATGGACCAGGCGTCCGGCGACGGCAAGGCGCCAGCGGTCGCGAAAAATACCGCGCTCGACACGCTCGCCCATGGCGGTGCGTCCGAACACCGTCGCCTCGGCGATGAGAGCTTCGGCGCCGGGGGCGAGTTCGATGTCGAGGCGCCTGAGGAAGGCGGCGCGGTCGAACATGATGGTTTCCTGCGGCAGCCAGGCCAGCCTGCCGCCCGCGGCCACCGACAGGCGCACCGCCACCTCCGCCCGTCCGGACGCGGCGCGGTAGATTTTTTCGGAGGCCTGCGTCGTGATCACCGCCGACGCCGCCGAACCGATGTCGATGTCCCAGCCCAGGCGGTCGCCGCCGGTCAGGCCGCCCGCGGTATTGATAAGGATCGCCTCGAGAGGATCGTGCTCGGAGCGCGGCATGCGAATTTTCGCGGCGCCATCCTGGAAAAGGTTGCGCAGGCGCGTGCGGCCCCGCAGGTTTGCGACCGCCAGCCTGCCCCGCGCCTCGACGCGCTGCGGCCGAAGCCGCTCGGCGGCGGCGCTTTCTTCGGAAACCCTCACATTCATCGCCGATGAGCTTATGCGGCTGGGCGTCGATGTCGAGCCCGCTATGTGCAATGTTGCTTTGATAGCGTCCGGTTTCTATAGAGGATGGAATTTCGTGCCGTCCAACGGACGAATTGTCGCTATAGGACGGTGCTCAGGCGCAGGCAGTGCCCGGACCCGGGGCACCGAGAAGGAAAGATTTGGATGGATCAACTTGCCCTGGACATTGTCGGCAAGATCAAGGCTCACGCGGATCCCGAGATCGGCGAGATAACGACCGAAACCGAACTGGGCGATCTGGGGATTCACTCGCTCGAATTGACCGAGATCATTTTCGACCTCGAAGAGGCCTATGGGATCGAAATCGAGATGAACACCGCTGAAGCCTGGGCCAAGCTTTCCAACGTTGGCGACATCGTCAACGCGGTTCGCGCGTTGGTCGCCCAAAAAGGCTGACATGCCGCGCCAACGCATCGTCATCACCGGCATTGGCGGGCTTTGCGCGCTCGGCACCGATGTGCCGGCCATATGCGAGTCGCTGCGGCAGGGCCGCTCGGGCATCGGCCCCCTCACGACGGTTTTGCTCGGCAGTGTTAAAGGCGGCATCGGGGCCGAGATAAAGCAGTTGCCGCGGCACACGATTCGACCGAAAGCAGGTCGTGACGATGGACCGTTTCAGCCTGCTTGCCGCGATCGCGGCGGGCGAGGCCATCCGCGCCGCCGGACTGGAGATCGACGAGGCGAAGGAATTGCGCGCCGGCGCGATTGTCGGCACCGGCATCTACGGGGCGCTGACCGTCGACGAGGCGTACCACCAGGTCTATGTGGAAGGGCGCTCGCGAGTAGGCATCTTCACGGTGCCGAAGACCATGCCGGGTGCTCCCGCCGGTCAGGTCAGCATGGCCTATCGCCTGCGCGGTCCTGTGTTCGGCGTCACATCCGCCTGTGCGTCCTCCAACCATGCCTTTTCCGTCGCGGCCGATCAATTGCGGCTCGGCCGCGCCGACATCATGCTGGCCGGAGGGACCGACGCGCCGCTCGTCTTCGGCGTGCTCAAGGGCTGGGAAGCCCTGCGCGCCCTGGCGCGCGACACATGCCGGCCCTTCTCGGCCGATCGTGACGGCCTGGTCATCGGCGAGGGTGCCGGAATGGCCGTGCTCGAGACCTACGAACATGCCAGCGCGCGCGGCGCGCCGATCCTGGCCGAACTTGCGGGTGCGGGCCTGTCGGGCGATGCCAGCGACATCGTGGCACCCACGCTCGAAGGCCCCGTCGCCGCAATGCGCTCCTGTCTCGCCGACGCGGGACTTTCGCCGGAGGATATCGACTACGTGAACGCGCATGGCACCGGCACCAAGGCCAACGACCAGACAGAGACGCGCGCCATCCGGGAAGTTTTCGGCGCACACGCCGACAAGCTGTCGGTATCGTCCACGAAGTCAATGCACGCCCACTGCATGGGAGCATCCGGGGCGCTGGAAATGATCGCCTGCGTGATGGCCATCCGCGAGGGCATAATCCCGCCCACCGCGAACTACACGACCAGGGACCCCGACTGCGATCTTGACGTTACGCCGAACGTGGCCCGCGAACGCAAGGTGCGCGCCGCGATCAGCAACGGCTTCGCTTTCGGTGGCACGAATGCGGTTGTCGCCTTCAAGGCAATCTGATTGCGCAAGTCGTCCTGTCGCAAGCCCGACACGTCCGTCGGACAATCTCCAGATTCCCCATCGTGCGCGGCCAACAACGCAAAACAGCAATTGAGGAGGCCTTATGGCAGACCTGTCCACCTTTCCGATCACCGCCCGCTGGCCCGCGAAGCGCCCCGACCTGCTCCAGCTTTATTCGTTTCCCACGCCGAACGGCGTGAAGGTCTCGATAGCGCTGGAGGAGATCGGGCTGCCCTACGAGGCGCATCTCGTCAACATCCTGAAAAACGATACCTGGACGCCGGATTTCCTTTCGCTCAATCCGAACGGCAAGATTCCTTCGATTCTCGATCCCGACGGGCCCGGCGGCGAACCGATTGCATTGTTCGAATCGGGTGCGATCCTGCTCTACCTTGCCGAAAAGACGGGCAAGCTGCTGCCTGCCGATCCTGCCCGCCGCTACGAGACCATTCAGTGGGTCTTTTTCCAGATGGGCGGCATCGGCCCGATGTTCGGGCAACTGGGCTTCTTCCACAAATTCGCCGGACGGGAAATCGCCGACAAGCGTCCGCTGGAGCGCTATCGCGACGAATCGAAGCGGCTGCTCGGCGTGCTGGAAACGCGGCTGAAGGACCGGCAATGGATCATGGATGACGACTACACCATCGCCGACATCTCGATGCTGGGCTGGGTGCGCACGCTGACGGTCTTCTACGAAGCCGGCGACCTGGTCGGTCTGAACAGCATGCCCAACGTCCTGCGCTGGCTGGATAACGGGCTGGCCCGCCCCGCCAGCGAGCGCGGCCTCAACATCCCGCCGCGGCCATAGCAGCGGCCTGAAGCGGCAGAGCGCGTACGTTCACCGCCGTAAGTCCCGCGCAATCACAAGAGCGATCCGGCGGCGCCGATCCTCGGGTCAGCGCCTGCCGACGACGGTCCCGGCCAATGCGGCCACGCCGCTTGCCGCCGACCTGACCTTGCGCAGGACACGCTTGGCCACGGATGGCTTGGACTCGGCCGGCTTGCTCTTGGCTGCAGCACTCTTGCCCGCAGCGGCCTTCGCGGCAGGCACTTTCTTGCCGACCGGGCGCGTCCCTCCCTCGCTCGAAGGAGTTTCCTTCTTCGAAACCGCGGATTTCGCGCCGGGTGCCGCTGCCGATCTTGCAGCGGATCGACGGGTGGCCGTCTTTTCATCCTTGGAGCGGGCGGCGGCCTCGACGGCCTTTGCGCCTCGCTTGCCCGCGGCGGCCGCGCCTGCTGTGGACGGGGACTCGGTTGACGCCGATTTCTTGGCCATGACAAAACCTCCGGATAGACGTGTTGCGCTTAATGTCCGTCACGGCTTTCGGTTCCAGCCGCCGGCGGAACTTGGCCGGGTTTCAGGTCAGACCCTCCTCGCTCCTGGAAGGGATCACGAGATCGGCCGGGCGCCGGCGCGCCAGAACGCGATCTATGTTCGGCATGTCGTTGCTTGCGATCCAGGCGCGTGCTTCGGCCCTGGTCTTTCCGTGCCGGTCCCAGCGCCGCATCAGGCGACGGTCGAGTTCGTCGCGGGAGGTATCGACATAGACCGTGAAATCGAACAGCGGCCCGAGCCTGCTCCACGGCTCCTCGTCAAGCAGAAGATAATTGCCCTCGACCAACACGAACTTTACGTGTTGGCCGATGATGGCGGCGCCCGCCCGCGACAGCTCGACCGTCCGGTCAAAGACCGGAATGGCGACTTCCGACTCATTGGCGCGTATGCGCTTGAGCAGCGCCTCGAAGCCATGAAAATCGAAGGTTTCGGGGGCTCCCTTCCGCGCGCGCAGGCCGCGCGCTTCGAGCACGACATCGTCGAAATGGAACCCGTCCATCGGCACGACGACGGCACTGCCTTCCGGGAGCAGACCGCTCAAGGATTTCGCGAGCGTCGACTTGCCGGAGCCGGGCGGCCCGGCAAGCGCGACGACAAAACGCTTGTGCTTGCCGGCCCGCTTGAAGATCGTCGCGGCGAGCGTGGCGATTTCCGACATGCCGACCTCCGTTCAGGTTCAGTCAACAGGCCCTTGACCCCCGCCTGTGCCGCAAGGACATAAACCAGAATGAACGGCTTGCCAATTTCCACCATGGACCGCTCGATGCGGAATATCGACACGCTCCGCCGTTGCGGGACCGGCGCGAACTGGGGTAGCGTCCGGCCGGCTGCTCGGCAATGGGTCGGACGGCAGGGGACGGCACTTGGTTTCAGGCAGGCAGGCATGATGTCGATCCTCGCACCGCTGCGTGCCGCAGCGATGGTTCTCGTGATGCTGACGGCGCTCGCCGCATGCTCGACGACCGATACGCTGCATCTGACCCCGCCGTCGCGCCCGGACTCGCTGAAATACGCATCCATCGTCATCGACGGCAACACGGGCGGCGTCCTTTACGAGGTCGACTCCGGCGCGCCGCGCTATCCCGCGTCGCTGGCCAAGATGATGACGCTCTACATGCTGTTCGACGCGATGGAATCCGGCCGCGTCAGCCGGGAGACGCAGATACCCGTTTCGGCCAACGCGGCGCGGCAGCCGCCGACAAAGATGGGTTTCAAGCCCGGCCAGTCGATCGATGCCGAATCGGCCATCCTCGCGCTCGTCATCAAATCGGCGAACGACGTGGCGGTGGCGGTCGCGGAGTATCTCGGCGGCACGGAGCAAGAGTTCGCGCAAATGATGACGGCCAAGGCCAGGTCGATCGGGATGCGCGACACGACCTTCCGCAACGCTTCCGGCCTGCCGGAGGCCGGACAAAGCACGACCGCGCGCGACATGGCGCTGCTCGGCATGTCGCTCAGAAAGCGCTTCCCGGCGCAGTTCGCCTATTTCTCAAGTCAAAGCTTCTCGTTCAGCGGCCGCACGATACGCGGGCACAATGAACTCCTGAAAAGCGTCGCCGGGGTGGACGGCATCAAGACCGGCTATATCCGTGCGTCCGGCTACAACATCTGCACTTCGGTCGGCCGCGGCGGGCGCAGGCTGATCGTCGTCGTGATGGGCGGCGACACGGCGAAATCCCGCAACGCGCATGTCGAGGAACTGATCGATCGCTATTTGCCGCGGGCGCGGCGGGCCGGCGTCTGAGGGCGACGCTGCCTGCCGGCAGGCAACCGCGCGCCGCGCATCCTCTCACTGGAGCTGCAGCCGATGAGCCGCCTCGACAGCTTCATTCGCCGCATGACGGCGCAGCGCACGCTGCTCGATCTCGCCTGCGCCGAAGTCGCCGGCATGGACGGCCTGATCCTCGAAATCGGGCTCGGCGGAGGCCGCACCTACGACCACATCCGTGAACGGCTGCCCGGCCGCCGGATCGTCGCCTTCGACCGGGCGGCGATGTCCCATCCCAGTTCCACGCCGCAGGACGGCGACCTCGTGCTGGGTGACATACGGTCGACCGCCGTCCGCTTCGCCGGCACTGGCGCCGCGCTCGTCCATGCCGACATCGGAACCGGCCGGGACGATCTCGACCGGCAGACGCTCACATGGCTGCCGGCGCTGGTCGCGTCGCTGCTGCGGAAAGGCGGGATCGCCGTTTCCGGCCTGCCGCTCGACCACCCTGGACTCGCCCCGCAGCCTCTTCCCGACAGTGTTCCAGCCGACCGCTACTTCATGTACCGTTTCACCGGTTGATTCGCCCGGCAGCGACCGCAAGTTGGCTACAAGCCAATCGCAAGGTTCAATCACGCCGCATTGCCTGGCTGTTCGACAAAGTGTATTGCAGCGCAAGGTGAACCATGGCCTTGACGGATTCGTTCCCCGGAACAGCTTCGAGCAGGACCGCCATTTGATCCACGCCATGCCCCGGAATGCACGGACCAGCAACGGATCGGCGAAATGACCCTCTACGCGCGATACCGGGGGACGCTCTATCGACTGGCGAGCATCGTGCTCGACCTCGGGGTGGCGGCTGCGGCGTTCATTGCTTCCTATTCGGTGGTCTTCGGCTTCGAACGCATGCGCTGGGTGCCCGGCATAGAGGACAAGATCGCGGCCTTCGTCGCCATATGCGCGCTCGCGTTCCATCTCTTCGGCGTCACACGCGGCTCCTGGCGTTACGTTTCGATTCCGGACCTTGCGGCGCTGATCAAGGCGTCCGTCTTCGCCGTGGTCTTCTACACTGTCGCGGCATTCCTCGTGTCGCGCGGCGAGAACGTCCCGCGCAGCGTCCCGGTGCTCACCCTTGTCTTTCTTGTCGGCGGTCTGGCCGCGACCCGCATCGCCTTTCGCTATGCGGCGGAGGGCAGCTGGTCCCTCGATGGCTTCGCCAGCCGCCACAATGCCGGCCTGCGCCGGGTACTGGTCCTCGGGCTGACGGCGGAAGCCGAGAGTTTCATTCGCATGGCGCGCCGCGCCGGCACCAAGAGTTTCATCATTTCGGGCATTCTCGATGATGTCGGCCTCAGCGGCGCGCGCTCGATTCAAGGCGTGAAGGTCTACGGCCGGCTCAAGCATCTCGATCAGGTGGCCGCGCGGTTCCGCGCCCGCGACCTGCCGATCTCCGAGCTTGTCGTTGCCGAAAGCAATGTCGACCGCACGCGGCTCAGCGAGATCGTCGAGGCGGCGACGGCCGCCGGACTGAAGGTCACCCGGCTGCCCAACCTCACCGCGACCTCCGCCGTGACATCGAGCACCTTCATCGAGCCGAAACCGATCGAACTCGGCGACCTGCTCGGCCGGCCGGAGATCGACGCGGATTTCGGCCAGGTGGCCGACCTCATCGAGGGCAGGACCGTGCTGGCGACAGGTGCCGGCGGGTCGATCGGATCCGAACTCTGCCGGCAGATCGCGACCTTCCGTCCGCGCCGGCTGATCCTCACCGACAGTTCGGAATATCTCGCCTTCCTGCTCGACAACGAGTTGCGCGACGCGCATCCCGATCTGGAAATCGTCACGCTGCTGATGAATGTGCGCGACCGCAACCGGGTCGAGGCGGTGTTGGCGCAATACCGGCCGGACGCCGTGTTCCACGCGGCGGCGCTGAAGCACGTGCCGCTGGTCGAGGCCAATCCGCTGGAGGCGATCAAGACCAATGTGCTCGGCACGCGCAATGTCGCCGACGCGGCGATCGCCAACGAGGCCACGGCCTTCGTGATGATCTCGACCGACAAGGCGGTCAATCCGACCAACATCATGGGCGCCACCAAGCGCGCCGCGGAGGCCTACTGCCAGGCGCTCGACATGATCTCGCAAAAGACGCGGTTCAAGACCGTCCGCTTCGGCAATGTGCTCGGCTCGAACGGATCGGTCGTGCCGCTCTTCCGGGAGCAGATCGCCGCCGGCGGCCCGGTGACGGTGACGCATCCCGACATCGTGCGCTATTTCATGACGATTCCGGAGGCGGTGCGGCTGGTCCTCAACGCCTCGGCGCATGCGCTGGCGCGCCAGGCGGAGCGCGGCAAGATCATGGTGCTCGACATGGGCAAGCCGATCCGCATCGTCGACCTTGCCGAGCGCATGATCCAACTCGCCGGCTACAAGCCGCGCATCGACATAGACATCGTCTTCACCGGGCTGAGGCCCGGCGAAAAGCTCTACGAGGAACTCTTCGACCCATCGGAGGTGCAGCACGAACAGACAGAGGAAGGCTATTTCGTCGCCGCGCCGCGCGTCATCGACAAGGCGTTCCTGCATCGCACGCTGAGCGGCATCAAGACGGCGGCCGACCGTGAGGACGCAAGGCGGGCGGTCGAACTCCTGTCGCATCTGGTGCCGGAATACCGGGGCGGCCTCTTCGACGAGCCGGCCGGCTCCGCGCCGCCGGCCAAACCGGAAGCGCCGATCGTGCTCCCGGCCAAGCAGGACGGCTCCGCCTGAAGCATCACGCCATGGCTAGAGCATTTCCGGTGAATACTGAATCGCTCTGTTTCGCCGATGGCGAGGCGATCCGCTAGGAAGGCGGCGCAGGTCGTGCTGGTGGCACGGCCAAGTCCGCCTGACGCCGCGGGCGCCCGCCAGCGGCAAACCCTTCGGGCCGGGTCCGTTTGGCTCAAATCCTTCGGGTTCCGGCTCGGCCGTGGCGCCACCACGACCTTCACCGAAACCCTCGACCTTGAGCCAAATGGCCTCCGGCAGAGTGATCCAGTATTCACCGGAAATGCTCTATCTGCGGACGCCGCTTGCCGGCCGACCGTTTCGCCGGCCGGTGCCCGCCGACGGCAGGCTGATGCCGGGATCAGCGCGCCATGAAGAGCGGAAGCGGGGGTTCGTCGAGCAAGGACTTCGTGACCCCGCCGAAGATCCTTTCGCGCAGCCGCGAATGCCCGTACGCGCCCATGACCAGCATGTCGGCGGCGCAGTCGACGGCATGGCGGCGAAGAACCGAGGCCACGCCAAGGCCACCGCCGGGAAGCCGGTCGACCGCCACCTTCACGCCATGACGCGCAAGGTAGGCGGCCGCGTCGGCGCCCGGTTCCGCGCCGTGGGCGTTTTCGCCCTCGACGGGATCGACAAGAGCGAGCCGCACCTCGTCGGCCGAGACAAGCAGGTCGAGCGCTTCGCGGACCGCCCGGGATACTTCGATGCGCGCGTCCCATGCCACCATCACGCGCCTGGGCCGCAAGGTAGGCCTGGCGCCCTCGGGCACCAGCAGCATCGGCTTGCCCGAGGAGAAGAGCGCGCCCTCGAAAACCTTCTCCTTGAGCGTCTCGCCCCGCAGCGCTTCCGGGCCGACGAAGGTTATGTCGGCATAACGCCCGCGCCGGCCGATCGCCTCGTCCGCCCAGGCCAGTTCCGGAAGCTCGGGGGACACATCCGCCGAAACCGGGCCGGCGGCCAGCAGGGCCGAGACCGCCTTGCTGCGTGCGTGGAGCCGCCGGGTTTCTTCCTGGCGTTCTTCCATCCATGCGTCGGACATCATCGCCGCGAATTCGCCCACCGGCGGCGGCGGCGCCATCTGGACGACCAGCACCGACAGATGCGCACCGATTTCGCCGCACAGGGCAGCGGCGAGCTTTAGGTCGCCATCGCCATAGTCAGGGCCGGTTACGGTGAGAAGCGTTTTGAATGGCATGGTGAGCCTCCTGGAACCGAGCGGAAATTCCGCGCTGCCAATCAAATAGCCCGTCCCAGTCCGATCGGCCTTGCGCTGCGTCAAACCGTCAACCGTCCAGTCACTGCGGTCAAGAAAGGAGTTTGCGGCGGAGCGCGAAGACCATCGCAACGGCCGGGTCGAAATGGGCGACGGATGGCCCGCGCAACATAGAAGCTACGCTAAAGGCGCACCACGAGGTATTCATGAAGGCGCGCCATTGTTCGCGCTAAGCAGACTTGCGTGGCTTCGCCCACGCTTCGCCCGCCTAGCCTCTTGTTTTGTCGCAGGTTTCTGTCGGAAAACCATGGGACACTTTTCCGAAACCTGCTTAGGGAGACAGCCATGGAATTTGTCCGCATCAATGGTGTGACGCTGCACTACCGGTTTATCGCGGCGCCGGCCGGCAGGCCGACCCTGGTCTTCGCCAACTCGCTGGGCACCGATTTTCGCATCTGGACCGGCCTGACCACGCGGCTGGCCGGTGATTTCGCCATGGTCGCCTATGACAAGCGAGGGCACGGACTTTCGGAACTTGGCGATGCGGCTCCGACCATTGCCACGCATGTGGCGGACCTCGCCGGCCTGCTCGATCACCTCCGCGTCAAGCGCGCGATCCTGTGCGGACTGTCCGTCGGGGGATTGATCGCGCAAGGTCTCTACGCGTCGCGGCCTGACCTGATCGAGGCGATGATCCTGTGCGATACCGCCCACAAGATCGGCACGCCGGAGATATGGAACGGGCGCATCGACGCCGCCGGCAAGGCCGGCATCGACAGCTTCGCCGATGGTGTCATGGAAAAATGGTTCACGCCGGAGTTCCACAAGGAACGCGCCGACGAACTCGCGGGTTACAGAACCATGCTCGTGCGGCAGTCGCCCGCCGGCTACCAGGCGGTCTGCGCGGCCATCCGCGATGCGGATTTCACGCGCGCGGCCGGGTCGATTGCCGTGCCGACACTCTGCGTCGTCGGTGAGCGCGATGGGTCGACGCCGCCGGACTTGGTCAGGTCCATGGCCGACCTTATTCCAGGGGCCCGCTTCGAGATCATCGCCGGGGCGGGACACATCCCTTGCGTCGAGCAGCCGGACAGGCTTGCGGCGCTGATCCGCGGCTTTGTCGGCGGCGTCATGGCGGGGACGGCGCCTCACAACTGAAGCCGCGCTAAGCAGACTTGCGTGGCTTCGCCCCACAGTACACGACACGTGGATCGTTTTCTTTTCCGGACCGGTTTTGCCCCCTGGCGGGCGGGGCGGTTGCGGGAAATTTTTTCATTTCTATCCCCTCCCGCTTCGCCTGCCTCATACTTGCCGCCACTGCCCTTGCGGGAAACCGGTGCGCACCGGGTATCGGTGAGGGCGGCGGTGCCTCGGTTTGGCAGGGCTGCGGTAGCCCTGCCGCCCGTGGGCGCCCGACAGGCCGGCGTCCCGTGGCGAACGCGAATGTTCGCGGGTCGGGATGCGGAGAACCGCGCGGACAGCTTCGAGGCGAATATGGAGCCTTGGGCCCTAACTCGTTGCGAGACCGTGTGATCGGCCGAATGTGGCGCAGCAGCCGGCGGGGCGCGAGAAACCGCGCCACGTATAACAATTTCAGGAAGGCTCGGCCTTGCGCCCCGCTTCCCGACAGTTTCTCAACGGCCAGACTGCGAAGCAGGGCGTGGCGAGGATGAAGCGTGCCCATGCATTAAATCGCGAGACGCAGGGAATTGGGTCGGAACCGGCGGCGCAAGCCGGTGGCCGAGGGTGATTGGCGTGGCGCTGGCGCAAGTCCGCTGCCTTGAAGATGCGCCCGCATCTTGACAAGACGCTGCCGCCTGCAACTTGCTCCAAGGAATCGCGGGCGCCGCCGGGGGCCTCAAGGCTCGCACCGACGCTCGTGAAGGCTGCATGAAAGCCGCCGGGAGAGGATCAAGGGATGGCCGAGGCCTATATTTGCGACTACATCCGCACACCGATCGGCAGGTTTGGCGGCACGCTGGCTTGCGTGCGCACGGACGATCTTGGCGCGGCTCCATTGAAGGCATTGATGGCGCGAAATCCCGCTGTCGATTGGGCCGCCGTCGATGACCTGATCTATGGCTGCGCCAACCAGGCGGGCGAGGACAACCGGAATGTGGGGCGCATGTCCCTCCTGCTGGCGGGCCTGCCCGCGGACATCCCCGGCACGACCATGAACCGTCTTTGCGGCTCCGGCATGGATGCGGTGATTGCCGCCGCGCGGGCCATCAAGGCAGGCGAGGCGGAACTGATGATCGCCGGCGGCGTCGAGTCCATGAGCCGTGCGCCGTTCGTGCTGCCGAAAGCCGAGAGCGCGTTTTCCCGCCAGACCGAGATTCACGACACGACGATTGGCTGGCGCTTCGTCAACCCGCTGATGAAGAAGCAATACGGCATCGATTCCATGCCGGAGACCGCCGAGAACGTCGCGCAGGAATTTTCCGTATCGCGTGCCGACCAGGACAATTTCGCCGTTCGCAGCCAGGACAGGGCGGTGGCCGCCCAGGCCAATGGCCGGCTGGCGAAGGAAATCGTCCCTGTGACCATCCCGCAGCGCAAGGGCGAGCCTGTCATTGTGTCGCAGGATGAGCATCCGCGTGCAGGCACGACCTTGGAGGCCCTGACCCGGCTGCCGACGCCGTTTCGGCGGGAAGGGGGAACCGTTACGGCGGGAAATGCGTCCGGCGTGAACGACGGCGCGGCCGCACTCGTCATCGCTTCTGAGACGGCGGCCCGCAAGCACGGGCTGACGCCGGTCGCGCGCATCCTTGGCGGCGCGACGGCTGGCGTGGCGCCCAGAATCATGGGTATCGGTCCCGTTCCGGCAACGCGGAAACTGTGCGCCCGGCTCGGCATTTCGCCGCGCGACTTCGACCTGGTCGAACTCAACGAGGCGTTTGCCTCTCAGGGGATCGCCGTGCTGCGCGAACTCGGCATCGCCGAGGACGCACCGCACGTCAACCCGAATGGCGGTGCGATCGCGCTTGGCCACCCGCTGGGCATGTCGGGCGCCCGCATCACCGGCACCGCCGCGCTGGAATTGCGCGAGCGTGGCGGCAAGCTCGCCCTGGCGACCATGTGCATCGGTGTCGGCCAGGGAATAGCGATTGCCCTCGAGCGCATCTGAATACCGCCGGCGATGCGCGAACAGCGGGCAGACGTGCCGGCTGTTCATTGCAGCGCACGGTCACGGCGGCTCAAATGCGATCAACCCACCGGCAAGCAGTTCGGCCAGACCGGCAACGCTCGGCAGGGGCAATATCGGCCATTTCAAATCGGAAAAAGCGCGTTGACACTCGCGCGTTGCCCGCTTAGATCAGCGGCGCACCTGCCCAGGTGGCGGAATTGGTAGACGCGCACGGTTCAGGTCCGTGTGCCGCAAGGCGTGGAGGTTCGAGTCCTCTCCTGGGCACCATCTT
>CAWFYS010000013.1:0-195588 GCA_963820075.1 uncultured Alphaproteobacteria bacterium | reverse complement strand
CTCGGTAAATATGTGGCCACGCTCGACGCAGTGGAGCGGGCGCGCACTGACGCTGCCGTGCGCGACGCCTACGAGGCCGGACAGCCCGACGGCCAGAGGTCTTTTGCGAACGTCGCCTGGGCCTGCAGCGGTATCGTTCCCTGACTGCGACTGCCGGGTCATCGGGTAGTCGGGATTCTCGGGCTCTTCCTCTTTGCGCCAATTGCGGACCTACAGACCAAATACCGGCAACGCCTATTCGGGAAGGCCAGCCTTTAGCAAGCCTTCGCGCAGGTGGTCGGCATCAGCCGGGAATCTGTAGTGCGGCATCTCCGCCTGCACGCTGAAACCCGGCTTGCGGCGGAGCACTTCGGCAGTCTGAGCGTGCGCTTCGTCGAGACGGCCAAGCTGTGCCAGGCAGGCCGCTTCACGCGCCATCTGCCAAGCGGTCTTGTTGCGCCCGACTTTCCGGCTTGCCGCCAGGGCTTCGTCGTAGCGCCTGCAGCACGTAAAGACAAAGGCCAAGCGTGCCCCAGCGCAAAGCTCACATAGGGATCGAGCCTGATGGCCCGGCGGGCCAGTTCAATACCCTCTTCGGCCCGGCCGGAGATACCGAGCACAGAGGCCAGATGAACCAGGCCGACTGCGTCGTTGGGGTTGAGTTCCACACCGCGTTCAAGGTGCGAAATCGCCATGTCGTACTCGTCACGAAATCTGTAGACCTGTCCGAGGAACGTGTGACATCGGCTTTCGCGTGGATCCATGCGGACGGCGGCCGTGGCAATGTCCAATGCACGTTGCTTGATGGCATCGGCGCGCCGCTCATAGCGATTTTCGACCACAAGCGACAGAGCCAGGTAGGCATGGGCCAGAGCGTAGCGCGGATCGAGGGCCACGGCCTGCTCGAACAATTCCCGCGCAAGTCGGTTGTCGTCCGCGCCGTAGCCGCGCAGATGCTGGATACCGCGCAGCAGGCAGTCATAGGCTGGCAGGCTGTCGGTCCGCTTGGCTGTGGCCGTCCTGATTTCGGCGTCCTCCAGCCGGCCCGCCACAGTTGCGACGATGGTCTGCGTCAGTTCGTCCTGAACGTCGAAAAGCTCCTCGATGCCGCGATCGAAACGCTCGCTCCACAGATGGTTGCCTGAAATGGCGTCGATCAGCTGCGCCGTGATGCGAATTCGGTTCCCCATCTTGCGGACGCTGCCCTCGACGACGTAGCGCACGCCGAGGTCGCGCGCGATCCGGCGTACGTCGACAGACTTTGTCGCGATATTGAAACGACGAGTTCCGGGCAATCACGAACAGCGAACGGGAGCGCGACAATTCGGTGATGATGTCTTCGGTGATCCCGTCGGAGAAATATCTGGTGTTCCGGATCGCCGCTCATATTGGTGAACGGCAGAACGGCAATCGACGGCTTGTCGGGGAGCGACAGAGGGTGGGCCGACGATTACAGGTCCTGCACCATCCGCGATCCTGAACACACGCACCGGATTGGCGATGTTCTTCAGCGTCTTGCTCGCCCATGTCGTCGAATGCAAGGGCGAGACGGCCATGGGTTTCATCGCGCACCTTGGCCGAGACGCAGATCCCTCCCGGCGTCCGCCAGCGCCTCCAGCCGCGCGGCGATGTTTACGCCGTCGCCATAGACGTCCGCTCCCTCGCCGATGATGTCGCCAAGATTGATGCCGATCCGGAGCAGGATGCGTCGATCCTCGCTCAAAAGCGCGTTGGCCTCTGCCATTTTCTCCTGCAGCTCCAGGGCTGCGGTAACCGCATTCACCGCGCTGGCGAACTCCATCAGCACCCCGTCGCCCATGAACTTGATGATACGGCCCTCATGGCCGCGCACCACTGGTTCCAGAATGGTCTTTCGCCGCTCTTTCAGCGCCGCAAGCGTTCCCGCCTCGTCACGCTCCATGAGGCGCGAGTAGCCGACGACGTCGGCTACGGCGATGGCGGCAAGGCGACGCTTGGCGCGTTCATCAGCCATCGTTTTGTTGCCTAGGAGGCCAGATTCTTCCGATGGTATGTGTGCCATGCCCCGATGTCCATCAGACGCTCTCGGCTTACCCAGTGCTTACTGTGTTTACGGCCTTCTCATCACGCCATTTTCGCGATCTTCCCGAGCAAGCGACCAGAAGGCCGTTTTGCGTCAAAGCTCCGCGTTCACCGGTTGGCTGCCGAAGGTGCGCCATTTCCCGTCTTTTCTAAACGCCCACGTTCCTGACCCTCACGGATCCTTCATTCGGTCGAGGTTGGCTCGGGTCCCGCGTCATCGCACATCGTATTGGCGGCAGGTTTCGTAACGCCTGTTGGGACAATCCCCTCGCGTTCGTGCCTTCTGCCTGCTGAAAGGAGTGGCGAGGCTGGGTCCAGCGCCCACCTCAATTCATCTCGATCCGCGTACCTTCCGCACCATTGAGCAGTCGTTGGCGATGAAAGTCAGCGAGCCGGTCCCCCTGCACCCTGCCCACTCCGACCTTTCTCTGGAGCCGCCAACTGTCCGCTATGGGTCATGAGCCGTCATTGGAGTGTTTCCCTCAGCTTGGTGCGGGCTCTCGATGATCTGATCGCCATCGCCGCCCGGCCCGTCTCGACCAGCGAAACACCGCCGAGATCGTGCGCCAGCCACGGCGTCATCGAGAGCGGCGCGGGCGCGATCGAATGCCCGGCAAGCGCGCCGGTCAGCGTTTCCTCGAGCCTGCGCAACGCGGCGACGCGGACCTGCCAGTCCAGCCTGGCCAGAATGTCGCCGGCCGGATCGGTGGCGAATTCATAGCGCCGGTATGCGCCGACAACCGGGCGGCCGGTCTTCGGGTTGAGGCCGTCGCCCTCGAATTCGAAGGGCTGGCCGAAATTGTCGATCCGCTGCCGCTTGACGAACCAGGCGGGCCGGCCGTTGCGCTCGACCATGCGCACGCCGGAGGGCTGCGACGTCCAGTCGGGCGCCCTGCCCAGCACCGCGCAGCCGACGACCAGCGCCACGATCCCTTCGCCGCGCTTCACCGCGCCGCGCAGCGCCAGCACTTCCACCACGCGCGCCACCGAGGCCTCGACCAGATCGGCATGGCCGGGCCAGTCGGCCAGCGGGTTCCAGCCCGGCGGCACCGCGATGTCGCATTGGCCGAGCGCGGCGACGCAGCGGCCGACAAGCAGTGCGTCCGGGTTCGGCTCGCCCTGGTCGATGAAGAAGTTCCCTCCGTCCCGATAGCCGGACGTGTCGACGCGCGTGCCGAGTTCGCAAATCGTGCCCCAGGCCGAATATGCATTGGCCAGCCCTTCCACGCCGCCGCCTTTCGGCAATTCATGCACAAAGGCCCAATTCAGCATTTCCTCCATCGTCATGGTCTTCATGGTCAACTTTCTTTCTTGCGAGGGTTGCGAGGGTTGAGCGAGGCTTTAGCGAGGGTTGGAAAGAAACCATGCCGTTGATTTCATTGGCGAAGCGCAGGCAGTGCGAGGGTTGCGAGGGTTTTGCGCTACTTAAGACGTGAGATTTTATGTCTTCCCCCGCACGCCCCTTCATCACGCTTAGAACGCCGAAAACCCTCGCAACCCTCGCAATCATCTGATTTTGTTACGCTTTTCGACTTTCAAAGCCTCGCGAAAGCCTCGCGAACCCTCGCAACCCTCGCTGCGGCGCGGGGTTTGCGAAGGGCGCGAGGCATGCGGCAGGCCTGCCAGGGGGTGCGGGGCATCACCGGTAATCTCCATAGGAGGGCGGCGGCGGCGGTCCGCCCTGCGACTTGGCCGGCGGCACGTCGTGCAGGCGAATGTCGAGATAGTGGCGGGTGCGGCCTTCCTCGCGGGTGTATTTCGCCGCCATCAGCTTGGCGAAGCGGGTTTCCGAAATTGCCCGTTCGGCGCGGTCGGCCGCCCAGTTGCAATAGGCCTCATAGAGCGAACGCGCCTGCACCTTCTCGCCGATCGCCGCGCTGATGCAATCGCGGCAGAAGGCCGAGGTGCGATCCATCTCGTCGCGATAGGCGGATGTCGCCGCCTGTGCCTCCTGCGGCACCACCAGGCCCTCGCGCAGAAAGATCAGCGCGCCCTCGATCAGCCAGTTGAGGATGCCGGGATATTCCGGCTCGAACCCGGCCAGCACCTCCTCGAATTCGCGCTGCTGGTCCGTCGGGATCGTCTTCGGCCACTCGACGACGACCATGCGCCGCCATATGCCGTTGTCGCTGCCCTTGATGTCGGGATAGCCGTTGCCGGACATGTGGCCGATGAAGATCGGCCTGAAGTCGAAATAGCCCTGGAAGAGGTCGCGGACGGGAATGTCCTCGCCGCCGGTCAGCTTCTTGACCAATTCCTCGCGCAGCGGCTCGCCCTGCGGCAGTTCCTGCACGCGCAGGAACCGCCGGCCATAGAGGCGCACGAGGTCGGGCTGTGCGCCCGGCTTGCCGCCGCCCTCGCCGGCGAAGGTTTCCGACGGCAGCGTGACCGCGACATCGCCGAAGAGGCGCACCAGCGTCTCCATGAAGACGGACTTGCCGTTGGCGCCCTTGCCATAGTGGAAGAACAGCCGCTGCACGGTGAGGCCCAGCAGGCCGAGGCCGCTCGCCACCTGCACCATGCGGCGAACCGGCGCCACCGGCTGGAATTCGTCCAGCCAGGCCAGGAACTTCGGGCAGGTGGCGCGGGCATCTCTTGCCGGCATGGGCCAGCACGTACCTTATGAAGTGGACGCGACAGCGCTGCCAGGTGGCCGAGAGCACCTTGGTGACGGCGGCCTTCAGGCCTTCATGGGCATCGGAGACGACGAGCTTGACGCCACGCAGGCCGCGACGGGTCAGCTTGCGCAGGAACTCCGTCCAGATCGGCTCGGCCTCGGAGGTGCCGATCTCCATGCCCAGAACCTCGCGCCGGCCGTCGGTGTTGACGCCGACGGCAATGATGACGGCGACTGAGACGATGCGGCCGCCGCGACGGACCTTCAGATAAGTCGCGTCAATCCACAGATATGGCCAGTCGCCTTCGATCGGCCGATCGAGGAAGGCCTTCACCTTGCCGTCGATCTCCTCGCACAGCCGCGAGACCTGGCTCTTCGAGATGCCGCTCATGCCCATGGCCTTGACGAGGTCGTCGACCGAGCGCGTCGAGATGCCCTGGACATAGGCCTCCTGGATGACGGCCGTCAGCGCCTTCTCGGCCATGCGGCGCGGCTCCAGGAAGCCCGGGAAGTAGGAGCCCTTCCTGAGCTTCGGGATGCGCAGCTCGACCGTGCCGGCCCGCGTCTCCCAGTCGCGGTCGCGGTAGCCGTTGCGCTGAGCCAGTCCGAAGCGGGCTCTTCTCGCCATAGGCGGCGCCGGTGGCGGCGCCCACCTCCATCTCCATCAGCCGCTCGGCGGCAAAGCCGATCATCTCGCGCAGCAGATCGGCGTCCGGGGTCTTCTCCACAAGCGCGCGCAGGTTCATCATGTCGTCGGTCATCGGTGGTCCTTCCAGCAGGGTTGGTGTCGACAACCAGACCCTACCGGAAAGCGCCGATGACCACCGCTAAGCCGCTCGCTCGCTACAGCGCTGTCGAGGGCGCGCTCGCGAGCGGCTTCGCCACCGCCGAGTTACACCACTTGTCGGGACACGACCGGGCTATGTCGGTGAGCGAACAATGGAGGCGTTCCTGCGGCTGGTTGGTCCAGGAAAGGAATACCCGCTCCCCGTCGTCGATGAAGGAAGCGGAAAAGGGCGTCGACGACTATGGCTGAAAACGGATCTGGACAAGGCGATAGGAATTGCCAACGGCGGCGAAGACCCGGAACCGTACTGATGGTTCCGATTCAATTGCCCCGCTACGTCTCGTTCAAGCGTCTCGCGAACGGCGACACTGCCTTCTACTGGACGTGTCCGAGCCGGTATCGAGCGCTAAAATGCCCTTATCTTTCCGCCGCACTTGGATCGAATCTCTCGGCGAAGGAAGTCGCGTCGGCAGCCAGCATTTGGAACGATCGGCTGGACGAATGGCGAAATGACAGGCTCAAGCCGTCGCCGCGCGGGATGCCAAACCGATATGGAACGGTTGAATGGCTGACGCACGTCTATCAAAGGCATGACTCGTTCTTGGAACGGGTCGGAGAGTTCTCGCGTCCTGACTATAGGCGTGTATTTGATCGAGTTGCCGACTGTGAGATCGCCTCCCCTAAAAAAGCGGAAAAGCTCCAGTCGGAGGCATCCCAATAAATCGCATCGGCGTAAGTACCGCCGAGAGAATTTATAAGAGCTTCTTTGACCAAGGGTCGGCGCGCACTGCTGAGAAAGTTGTCACATATTGCAAGGCGATGTGGAAACGTATGCGCCATCACTATCCCGATCTCTTTCGGAATGACACCCCAAACCCCTGGGAAGGTGTCACGTTAAAGAGCAGGCAAAAGCGAATGAAAGATTTCGCCGATCGGAAGACGACCTACACATTCGCGCGAGGTGCGATCGCCGATGGTGCGCCAGAGCTCGCCGCGGCGGCGGTGCTTGCATTTGAATTTCTCTTGCGGCCCTCGAACATTGGCGCCGGCTACGCTGCATGGACCGGCTATCGTGGGGCCGCCCATCCAAACAAGATTTTGATCCGTCACCGTAAGAATGGCGAACTGGCCTACCATCCACTGGAATACGAAGCAGCCGAGGAGGACGGCACCCCAGTCGTGAGGCTGTTATATGCAGACGCGGAAGCGGTCCTGGCACAGGTACCGCGACGAGGGATATCAATGGTCACAAAGCCGAACGGAGAGATGTTCGGTGACGGAACCCTCCTCTCTCAGCGCGTCCGAGAAGTTGCGGACAAGTTGGGCCTGCCTTCATTCACGCTCGACGCGGCGCGACACGGAGGAATGACAGAGTTGGAAGAGGCCGGTCTTACCGAAGGCGAAGGTCGCGCACTCTCAAAGCACAAGACTGCTACGGCATACCGTGGCTACGCAAAAGAGACGGAACTTCGGGTGCTGAACGCCACGAAGAAGCGTTTCGGCCATTCTGAACAGGCGAAAAAGCCTAATGATTCCAGTGGACGGAAGAGCGGCAAAATCGCATAGATTCTCAGTTCTGTTCAGACCGGATATTGATTTCGTTGAAAAATCCGGGGATCTGCAGTCCTCTGCGTAACCACTCCGCCACGAGGCCAGATCGTCGGTGCGTTCTGTGCCTGCTCAATAGGTTGCCGGCAGATTGCGGTCAAGCCGACAACCCCATTCCGAAAACGATCCTCCTCGCCATTCCGAAAATGCGTTCAGGACGTGTTCTTTCGGCATCACCTGGACTGCTCAGGCTCGGCAAGCCACGCGTATCGGCCGGCCGCCCGATCCGCCCGCGCGGCGCCCTATGGCGGAGGCGGCCGCCGCCATCGTTCCCACCGGACCACGCTGCGCCGGCGCAGCCGCCGCACAAGCGCAAACTCGTAGGACAGCACGAGCAGGCCGAGCGGAATCATCCAGAAGCCGAGTATCGGCAGGAAACCAAGCAGGCCGAAAAAGATAAGCATCGCTCCCATCGCGACCCGCACGCCGCGCGACTGCGGCATGCGGAACTCGCGGCCCAGAACGGAGATTTTCGGCTGTTCGGCCGCGGGCGGCGTCTCGTCGTTGGATGGGGCCTTTTCGTCCATCAGCCTTTCCGTTGCATCGTCGCGAGGGCGTCTTCTAACAATATTGGTCATGCCTGTGTTCCGCATAGGCCGCAAGCCGGTCAAAAAAATGCCCATTCGCGCTTTGCAAAGCCGAAACGGGTTTGCTATAGCCAGCCGCAACGCTGGAATAAAGCATCCGTTCCCCGGTAGCTCAGCGGTAGAGCAACCGGCTGTTAACCGGTTGGTCGCTGGTTCGAATCCGGCCCGGGGAGCCAAATTTCAAAGACTTAGCCGGTTTCGCGTTGTCCGGTTCTGCGTTGTCCGGTTCGCTACCAGTTCATCCGCTGAATGTCGGTCTACCGATGCCATACCTACCCATCCGCGACATCGACATCTGGTTCGATCGAGCCGGGACCGGATCACAGTTGCTGGCGATCTCCGGTTCAAGGGGCGATCTGCGCCGGAAACCCAATCTTTTGGAATTGCCATTGGCGAGAGCCTTTGACGTTATCGGGTATGACCAACGCGGCCTCGGCAGAACGTCCAAGCCGGAAAAACCTTACTTGATGGCTGACTACGCGGACGATGCAGCGGCATTGATGGACGCGGTTGGATGGGAGCGCGCCCGCATAGTCGGCGTCTCGTTCGGCGGAATGGTCGCGCTCGAGCTGGCGCTCAGGCACCCGCACCGGGTGGCTAAACTGGCGCTCTGTTGCACCTCGCCCGGCGGCGCAGGAGGGTCTTCCTATCCGCTTCATACGTTGCAGGCTCTTCCACCTGAAGAGCGGGCGCGGCGGATGGTCTCAATCTCCGACACGCGGTGCAATGCGGGCTGGGCGGCCGAAAACCCTCTGCGGATGCACGAGCTTCTCAAAAGCTGGATGAACGATGCGTTCGCTGACGATCCTGGCCATTACTCCGGGCTGGCCCGGGTGCTCGAGGCGCGTCGGGCACACGACGCTTGGGATCGCCTCGACCGGATCGCGTGTTCAGTTCTAATTTGCGGTGGCCGGCACGATGGGATCGCCCTGCCGTCGTCGCAGCAAAGCATGGCCAACCGGATCTCCAGCGCGGCCTTGCGCATGTTCGAGGGCGGCCATCTATTTCTCTGGCAGGATCCTTCCGCATTCCCCGAAATCGTCGAGTTCCTGCGAGAGTGAACCGCCCAATCGGCGCGTCGGCCGCGTTCCGGCGAGGAAACCCTGTCCGATACCACGTGCTCGCGGGCGACGACCTTGCCGCACCGGTCCCCTGCGATAGACCGCTTGTGCGCCTCCGGTGCCTACAACTGGTCGGGATGGTTTCATTGCAATTGGTCCTATGCCGCATTAATCCCGACGCATGAGCAAGAATCCCATTCACGTCATTGGCGGCGGCCTGGCAGGCTCCGAAGCGGCATGGCAGGCGGCGCAAGCCGGCGTGCCGGTCGTCCTGCACGAAATGCGCCCGGTTCGCGGCACCGACGCCCACAAGACCGACGGTCTCGCCGAACTCGTCTGTTCCAATTCCTTCCGGTCGGACGACGCCGAGACCAATGCGGTCGGGCTGCTCCACGCCGAGATGCGGCTTGCCGGCTCGCTGATCATGGCCTGCGGCGATGCGCATCAGGTCCCGGCCGGCGGCGCGCTTGCCGTCGATCGCGACGGTTTTTCGGCGGCCGTCACGGCAAGGCTGGAGGCACATCCGCTCGTTGCCATTATGCGCGAGGAGATAATCGGCCTGCCATCGGACGAATGGGACCAGGCGATCATCGCCACCGGGCCGCTCACGGCGCCGTCGCTGGCCGAGGCCATAGCCGCGCGCACCGGCGCGGATGCGCTGGCCTTCTTCGATGCGATCGCGCCGATCGTGCATTTCGACACGATCGACATGGATATTTGCTGGTTCCAGTCGCGCTACGACAAGGTCGGGCCCGGCGGGACGGGCAAGGATTATGTCAACTGCCCGATGGATCGCGCCCGCTACGAGGCGTTCGTTCAGGCGCTGATCGACGGCGACAAGACGGAGTTCAAGCAATGGGAGGGCACGCCTTATTTCGACGGCTGCCTGCCCATCGAGGTCATGGCCGAGCGCGGCGTCGAGACGCTCCGCCACGGGCCGATGAAGCCCATGGGCCTCACCAACGCGCATGATCCGGCGGTGAAGCCCTATGCTGTCGTCCAGCTTCGCCAGGACAACGCGCTCGGCACGCTCTACAACATGGTCGGCTTCCAGACCAAGCTGAAGCATGGCGAGCAGGCGCGCATCTTCCGCATGATCCCGGGGCTGGAGAATGCCGAGTTCGCAAGGCTGGGCGGCCTGCACCGCAATACCTATATAAACTCGCCGACCTTGCTCGATCCGAGCTTGCAACTGAAAGGCCGCGCGGGCCTGCGCTTTGCCGGCCAGATCACCGGCTGCGAGGGCTATATCGAAAGCGCGGCGATCGGACTTCTGGCCGGCCGGTTCGCCGCGGCCGAGCGCCTCGGCCGCCGCCCCTCGCCGCCACCTGCAACCACCGCCTTCGGCGCGCTGCTCGGTCACATTACCGGCGGTCATATCGTTTCGGACGACGAGCCGGGGAAACGCTCCTTCCAGCCGATGAACGTCAATTTCGGTCTATTCCCGCCGCTCGATCCGGGCACAAAATTGAAGCCGGACGGATTCGCCGGACGGTTCCGGGGGAAAGACAAGTCGATCGCCAGGAAGAAGGCGATCTCGGCGCGGGCCCTTGCGGACTGCCGCGCCTGGCTCGAACAGGCACCGCGCGCCGAGGCCGCCGAGTAGGCTTCAAGATGCCGATTGTCGGGCAGCCCCCCGCGCGGCTTTGCTTTGAAGGGGGCCCATACCACCGCCCCAATGCACCCTGCCCGGTTTCGAAATTGGACTAGTTTCTTTATCTATTTGTTTTCAAATCGCTTTTGGTCCGTTTTCGGGCTTGGTCAACGCACGCTCTATCGCATCAGGCGGTCTTTGATACTACCACCCCCGGCTTGCAGCGCGAAACAATAGCCAATGCCGATTCCAGGCTGGAATGTCGGCCACGCCCGTCAGCGCCTTGTCCCCCAGCTTCGACAGCGCAGCGAGGTAGGCCGGCACGAGCGCGACCGGAAGAAACGCCGGCCGCAGGCTCTCCGGCAGGGACCGAGCCTGCGCCTGAAAGGCCGCCAAATGTTCGCCGGCGAGCGCGATCATCGCCGCGACGGCACGTGCGGCGGCGGCATTCCTTCCACTGGCGACGAACTCCTCCGGCGACGTTCCCGCCGCGGCAAGAATGTCGCGCGGCACAAAACACTGGCCTCTACCCCGATGCAGCGGCAGCAGCCTCAACAGTCCGGTGATTGCCTGCGCGCATCCGGCATGGCCGGCAAGTCCAGCGAAATTCGGCGCCTTCTTCGCATCCAGCACCATAGCGGCCAACTGCATCAGGGCGCCCGCGGTCTCGCCGCAATAACCTTCGAGATCGGTCCGCGTCGGCATCGAGTCATTGTAGAGATCGAAGATGCGCGCCTCGATAAAATTGTCAAAGGCAAGCGCGGGCAGGTCGCAGCGGTCGATGGTTGCAATCAAAGCATCGGCAACCGGATGCCCAAGCGCCCCACCGTTTGCCCGGTTGGCGATCGCGTCGCGCCACCATTGCAGCCGCACCTCGCCGGGCAGCGGGTCGCGGATGCGATCGCGCACGCTGGCGATTTCGGCATTGAAGGCATAAAGGGCCAGCAATTCGCCGCGTTTTTCCTGCGGGGCATAGAGTGCTGCAAGATAGCGGTCGTGGTCCGCCGCGCGAACCATGTCGGCCACCACCGGCTTTGCCGGACCCGTCACCTCAGTCGACGGCGACAAGCGCGGCCGCCACGGCCCGATTCTCGGCCAGCAGGACGTTGTAAGTCCTGACCGCCGCGCCGGTGGACATCGGATCGGCCGAGATTCGGACTTCCTTGAACGCCGCCCGAAGTGCAGCCGGCAATGGCCGCAATTCCCGTCCGGTGCCGACCAGCAATATCTCGATGCCGTCAGCCTCGGCGAGCACCCGGCTGAAATCGGCCGGCGTCATCGCGGCGGGATCGGCGGGTTCCCAGCCGAAAATGCCGGAGGGCAGGCAGAGCAGCGATCCGCGATGCGACATGTCGGCAAAGCGGAACCCGCCATTGCCATAAGCGTCGATCGGCGCCCGCCCGGGAAAATGCGCCTCGCGGATGATGATGCCAGCGGCCATCGAGGCTGCTCAGGTCCGCGAGGGCCGTGCGGTCGCGGAAGGCAGCTTCGTGTGGTCCTCGTCCTTGGCCTCCAGACTTTCCGGCCGCAGCCTGAACAGGATCAGGAGCGGACCGGCCACGAAGATCGAAGAATAGGTGCCGACCAGAATGCCGAAGATCATCGCAAAGGTGAAGGAGCGAATGACTTCGCCGCCGAACAGATAGAGCGCAAGCAACGCCAACAACGTCGTGACGCCGGTGAGGACCGTTCGCGACAGCGTCTGGTTCATCGACAGATCGAGCAGTTCCTCGATCGGCATCTTCTTGTACTTGCGCAGATTCTCGCGGACACGGTCGTAGACGACCACGGTATCGTTGATCGAGTAGCCCACAATGGTCAGGATCGCCGCTATGCTGGTAAGATTGAACTCCAGCCCCGAAATGACATAGAGCATCACCATCATCGTCACATCGTGCACGGTGGCGATCACCGCGCCCAGACCGAACTGCCACTCGAACCGGAACCAGATGTAGATCAGCATCGCCACAAGCGAAGCCAGAATGCCCATGGTTCCGGCCCAGGCGAGTTCGGACGACACGGTCGGACCGACCGATTCCACGCGCCGGAATTCGAAGTCGTCCTCCAGCGCCATGCGAACCTTCTCGACGACGCTTTGCTCGGCGTTGTCGCCGGCCTGCTGGCCTTCGACACGGATCAGCAAGTCGCGGTCGGAGCCGAATTCCTGGACCTGCACATCGCCCATATTCAGTTCGCCCAGCACGGCGCGCACGCCCGCGGAGTTGGCCCGGCCGCTCTTGGCTTGCACCTCGATGCTGGTGCCGCCGCGAAAGTCGATGCCATAGTTCATGTTCATGGCGAAGAACAGCACGACCGCCGCGATTGAGCCCGCCGCCGACAGGGTGAAGGCGTATTTGCGCCATGACATGAACGGCAGCTTGGTGTCGTCCGGAACGAAATGAACCAGCCCGTTCGGCAGCTCCTTCGGCTTGTAGCGCCGCAGCCAGACCGCGATCATCCAGCGCGTCAGCGTGAAGGCGGTAAAGACGGTCGTCACTATGCCTATAGCAAGCGTGACAGCGAAGCCGCGCACCGGACCGGTCCCCATGTAGAACAGGATCACCGCGGCGATGAAGGTGGTGAAGTTCGCGTCGACAATCGTGGCGAGCGCACGCGCAAAGCCGGTATCGAGGGATTGCACCAGCGAGCGCCCCCATCTTCGCTCCTCGCGGACACGCTCGAAGATGATGACGTTGGAATCGACCGCCATGCCGACGGTGAGCACGATGCCCGCTATGCCGGGCATGGTCAGTGTCGCGCCGAGCGCCGACAGGACCGCGATGATCAGCACGACGTTGGCGGCGAGCGCGATATTGGCGATGACGCCGAGCGTGCCGTAGGCTACCAGCATGAAGCCTGACGACAAGGACGCCCGCGACCAGCGCCGCGAACTCGCCGGCCGCGACGGAGTCCGCGCCGAGGCTCGGGCCGACCGTTCGCTCTTCGACGATGGTGAGATCGGCTGGAAGCGCGCCGGCGCGCAGCAAGACCGCCAGATCATTCGCCGACTGCGCGGTGAAATTGCCGGAAATCTGGCCGGTGCCGCCGAGAATGGGCTCGCGGATCTGCGGCGCCGAGATAACCTGATTGTCGAGAATGATGGCGAACAGCCGCCCGACATTCTGCTGTGTCGCCTGCCCGAAGCGGGCCGCGCCCTTCCCGTCGAAACGGAACGAGACCACCGGCTCATTGGTGCGCTGGTCGAATGTTGCCTGCGCGTCCACGAGATTCTCGCCGGAAACGATCACCCGATCCTCGATCAGGTAAGGAACGGGCGGATCGTCCGTGGAATCAAGAACCGACGTTCCCGCCGGCGCACGTCCTTGGATCGCGTCCTGGACGGGCATCGACTGATCGACCATCTGGAAGGTCAGCTTGGCTGTCTGTCCAAGAATGTCCTTGAGGCGCTGCGGGTCCTGGAGGCCCGGCACCTGAACGAGAACGCGGTCTACGCCCTGCCGCTGGATGACCGGCTCGGTGGTGCCGAGCTCGTTGACGCGCCGCCCGATCACCTCGATGGATTGGGCGACCGCCGACGCCATGCGGTAGTCGATGCCTTCGTCGGTGAGCGTGAACCGCAGCAGCCCGGGCTCCGGCTCGTCGAGTGTCAGTTCCGAAATTGCGCCTGCGCCGAACAGACTGTTGGTGACTGGCTGGGTGAGCGTTTGCAGCGCTTCCTTGGCTTTCTCGACCTCGTTCGCTTCGCGAATACGCACCTGGACGGCCCGCCCGGTGCCGGACAGGCCCGTGTAGCCGATCTTGGCGTCGCGCAACATGGTGCGGATGTCGTCGCGCATCGTCTGGAGGCGTTCGTTGACGAGATCGTTGCGGTCGACCGCAAGCAGGATGTGCGATCCGCCCTGCAGGTCGAGGCCAAGGGTCATCGGCCGATCCGGCAACCAGCCGGGCAGGCTGTCACGGACGGACTGGGGCAACATATTCGGGATCGCGAAGAAGACCCCCAGGAGCACGATGGCCCAGATGGTAATCGTCTTCCAACGTGAAAAGTAGAGCATAATGCCTCAGTCGGTACGGCGGCCAAATCGGGAGATTAGTCCCCGATGGCGTTTATTTCTTGACGTTCTGATTGGCGACGGGCTCGCCTTTGACGCGCACGTCGGCGATGGTGGAACGCAGCGCGGTCACCTTCATGCCGCCGAGATCGATCTCGAGTTCATTGTCGTCGATCACCTTCGTGACCTTGCCGACAAAGCCTCCGCCCGTGACCACCGTATCGCCCCTGCGGATCGCCGACAGCATTTCGGAGCGCTTCTTCAACTGGGTTCGCTGCGGGCGGATGATCAGGAAATACATGATCACGAAAATCAGGACGAACGGCAGGATACTGATGAACATATCCGGGGTCGCGCCCGCGCCTTGTGCGTATGCCGGCGTCACGATCATGCAATCTGCTCCTGAAACTAGGAAAAAGGGCCACGCGGGGCCGGTCGAAAGTTTGGCGGAATATAGTCGGTCGAAACGCCAATGCAACGGGCCTGAAAGGGCGGATCGCCGGATTTCGTGGTGCCCGCCCGTTTTCGACGGCCTGTTGCGGCATCCTTGCCCGACAGGCTGGGCCGCGGTCGTTCCCGCCGCTGTCGAGCAATTTGCGATTGGATTGAACCATTCTGCCGGCGACGGTTTGGGTCAAGGTCACGGCGAAGGTCGTACCGGTGGTACGGCCGAGCCGAAGCCCGATGGATTTGGCCCAAACCGGCCCGGCCCTCCGGGTTTCCGGGCGGCGGGCGCGCCCACGGCGTCGGGTCGCTCGGCCGTACCACCGGTACGACCTTCGCGACCCTCCTGGTGGATCGCCGCGCCGTCCGAGAAACAGAATGATTCAATCCAACCGCAACTTCCTCTAGCGGGCGCTCCCACTTATCTCGGCCTGCGGATTCGCGTATCGCTTTGCCGAACGAAACGCCCGGGTCCGACTCATGCCGAATTCATCCCTGCGAATGCTCTCGGAGAAACTCGACAGGCTGATCGAGGCCGTCGGCCGGATCGCACCGCCGCCGGTGCCGGAGACCGACCTCGACGGCGCCGACTGCTTCGTCTGGGCGGCCGAACAAAGCGTGCTGGAGCCGGTGCGCCGCGTCAATCGCGTCGACATCAGCCTGATCCGCGGCGTCGACCGGGTGCGCGACATCCTCGTCGACAACACGCGGCGCTTCGCCGCCGGCCTGCCCGCCAACAACGTCCTTTTGTGGGGCGCCCGCGGCATGGGCAAGTCCTCGCTGGTCAAGGCCGCGCACGCCACTGTCGGCCAGGGTGCTTCCGGGAGCCCGCTCAAGCTGGTCGAAATTCACCGCGAGGACATCGACAGTCTGCCCAGGCTGATGGCGATCCTGAAAAGGTCGGCGCACCGCTTCATCCTGTTTTGCGACGACCTCTCCTTCGACCACGACGACACGTCCTACAAATCACTCAAGGCCGCGCTCGAAGGCGGCGTCGAGGGTCGGCCGGCGAATGTCATCTTCTACGCCACGTCCAACCGCCGGCATCTGCTGCCGCGCGACATGATCGAGAACGAACGGTCGACGGCGATCAACCCTTCCGAGGCGGTCGAGGAAAAAGTCTCGCTGTCGGACCGGTTCGGCCTGTGGCTCGGCTTCCACAAATGTTCTCAGGACGAATATCTGGAGATGATCGGCGGTTACGCCCGCTACCACGGCCTCGACACGATCGATCCGGAGACGCTGCGCGCCGAGGCGCTGGAATGGGCGACGACGCGCGGCAGCCGCTCCGGCCGCGTCGCGTGGCAGTTCATCCAGGATCTCGCCGGCCGGCTGGGCAGGCCCCTGAAGGATTGACCGGTCCCGCCGCGCCGGCGTGCAAACCGTATCCGCTCGAGATGGGCCGCCGGACCGATTCTATTCGAGATAGGTCGCCGGATCGACCGGCGTGGAGTTCTTGCGAACCTCGAAGTGCAGTTTCGGCGCATCGGCGCTGCCGCTCATGCCGGAGACAGCGATGTCGTCGCCGCGCTTGACCTTCTGGCCGCGCTGAACCTTGAGCTCGCTGGCATGGCCGTAGACGGTGACCAGCCCGTTTTCGTGACGCACCAGCACGGTGTTGCCGAATTCCTTGAGGCCGTCTCCGGCATAGATCACCACGCCATTTTCGGCCGCCTTGACCGGCGTTCCCGCCGGCACGGCAATGTCGATGCCGTCCTTCGCGGCGCCCTTGCCGTAGGACGAAATCACCTTGCCGCGCACCGGCCAGCGCATGCGATCGATCCCGGTCGAATTCGGCGCCTTTTCGGGATCCTTCTCGGCCTGTTCGATCACCTTGTCGGCCTTCCTGACCGGAACATCGGCCGCGAGGTTTTCTTCCTGGCCGGCCTTTGCCGCCGGCGGCACGGCGGCGGTCCGCGTCTGGTCGACGGCGGCGGTGGCCTTGCCCCCGGAGCCCGGCACCTTCAGTGTCTGGCCGATTCGCAGGGTGCCGTCCTGCATGCCGTTCGCGGCCTTGAGCGCGGCGACGCTTACGCCGGTCTTCCTGGCTATCCGCGTCAGCGTATCGCCGTCCTGCACAGTGTAGGCGCCCGCCTTGCCATTGCTGGACGCGCTCAGTCCGGCGGAGGCCGATGTCGCCGCACCATTCTTCACCTTCGGCGCCTGCGGCAGGGTCGCCAGAGTCTTGTCGGGCGACTGCGCCGGCATCGGCACCTTGCTGGTGGGGACATCCGATTTCGTCCCGGTCGAGGATCTTGCCCCGGCGACGTTCGGGTTGTTGTCGGGCGCCGAGACGGGCGCCCGGTTGGAATAGACATAGGTCGGGATGACCAGCTTCTGGCCCGCCTGGAGGCTGCCCGCCTCCGGCAATCCGTTCACCTTGGCGATCACGTTCGCGGGCACGCCGAAGCGCCGCGACAAATTGTAGACGGTCTCGCCTTGCCTGGCAGTGACCTGGGTTCCGCCGGCGCGCGACCAGCCGGCCGGGTCGCCGGCTTCCGCCGGCACTTGCGGCTGGACCGAGGCCATCGCCGGGGCTGTGCCCGGCGCCGGCGAGGAAGGCATGGCGGCCGTCGCGCGTTGCGATGAAACCGGCGGCAGGCTGCCCCGGTTCACCGGGCCTGTCGGCGCGCTATCCACCGGAGCGGCGGCAACCCGCTGGGCGGAGCCGGGATGAGGCTGGCTCTCATTGTTGATGATCTGACGCTGATTCGTCGTCGAGCCGGTGAAGATGTCGTCGAGGCCGCCGAACCGCGACGACTGGGAACTGCATCCCGCCGTCACCCCCGTTACCAGCAGAAGAGCCGCGCCACGCCAAAGCTTGCGCCTGTCTGACCGCAATACACTCACCAGCATCGCACCAACCTGCATTACTAGAACAACTTTGCTGATTAAAGCGCGTTAATGTTACCGGCCGGTTAAGGAGCGGGGCGAACGTGCCGGTTTCTTAATTTCCGCCCTGCCCTTCAGAGCACGGCGGCGAGACCCCTGGCGATGGGCTGGAAGCGAACCTCGCCGATGTCCTCGCGCTCGAAGCGGCTGCCGACCTTGGTCAGGCGCACCAGAACCTGCCGCTCTTCCTCCGGGCCGATCGCCGCCACCATCGTGCCGCCGGACGACAACTGGTCGACGAAGATTCGCGGATGGCTGTCGAAGGCCGCCCAGACGACGATCCGATCGAACGGACCTTCGGCCGCGAGCCCGCTCGAGCCGTCGCCCTGCCGCACATACACGTTCTGGATGCCGAACCGCTCGAAGCGCTGGCGCGCCTGGTCGACCAGCGTCTTGTAGCGGTCGAGCGTGGTTATGCGGCCGGCCAGGCGGGAAATGACCCCGGCCGTATAGCCCGAGCCGGTGCCGACCTCCAGGACGCGGCTGCCCGGTTCGATGCGCAGCGCCGCGATGACGAGCGCCTGAAGGTCGGTGCCCTCGATGGCCTCGCCGCATTCGATCGGCAGCATGCGGTCGGACCAGGCGATGTCATGGAATTGCCCGGGCAGAAAGGCCGCGCGCGGCGTCGCCTCGAAGGCCGCGACGATCTCCTTGCCGACACCGCCGCGGCCGCGCAGACGCAGCATGAAGGCGGCGAAACCCTCGCGGTCGCGTCGTCATGCCAGCGCCTTCGTGAGTTGGTCGCGCACTTCGTGGGCGGTGAGGTCGAGCTTCAGCGGCGTCACCGAAATCTTCCGGCTGCCCAGCGCGTGAAGGTCGGTGCCGGCGCGCGGCGCCGTCGTCTCCCGGCCGAATCGCAGCCAGTAGTAGGGGAAGCCGCGGCCATCGGCGCGCTCCTCCACCCACATGCCATAGGCCAGCTTGCCTTGCGCGGCGACGGTGACGCCTTCGACATCCTCGGGCGCCGCGTTCGGAAAATTCACGTTGAGAAAGACGCCGGCAGGCAGGTCGACGGCGAGCAGCCTGCCCAGCAAGGCCGGCGCATGCGCTTCCGTCGTTTCCCACGGTACGTCGCGACCCACGCCCTCCCGCACGCGATAGGCCTGGCTCAGCGCGATCGAGCGAATGCCGAGCAGCGTTCCTTCCATCGCGCCGGCGACGGTGCCCGAATAGGTGATGTCGTCGGCGACGTTGGAGCCCGAATTGACGCCGGACAGGATCAGATCCGGCGGCTCGGGCAGAATATTCTTCACGCCCATGATGACGCAGTCGGTCGGCGTGCCGCGCACCGCGAAATGGCGGTCGTCGAGCTGGCGCAGGCGCAAGGGCTCGGAAAGCGACAGCGAATGCGCGAAGCCGGACTGGTCGGCTTCCGGCGCGACCACCCACACATCGTCGCTCAGCGTGCGTGCCACGCGCTCCAGGCAGCGCAGGCCTTCGGCATGAACGCCGTCGTCATTGGTCAGGAGAATGCGCACGGTCAGGCAGCCCCTATCCTTTCCAGGCCATTCATATAGGGACGCAATGCTTCAGGAATGCTTATTGAGCCGTTCTGGTTCTGATAATTCTCGATGACGGCAATCAGCGCCCGGCCGACGGCGACGCCGGAGCCGTTGAGCGTATGGACGAAGCGGGTCGCCTTTTCGTCCTTCGGGCGGTAGCGCGCATCCATGCGCCGCGCCTGGAAGTCGCCGCAGACCGAACAGGACGAGATTTCGCGATAGGCGTCCTGGCCCGGCAGCCAGACCTCGATGTCGTAGGTCTTGCGCGATTGGAAGCCCATGTCGCCGGTACACAGCGTGATCGTGCGGAACGGCAGGCCGAGCCGCTATCAGCACTTCCTCGGCGCATTGGGTCATGCGCTCATGCTCGGCGAGCGAGGATTCCTGGTCGGTGATCGAGACCAGCTCGACCTTGTAGAACTGGTGCTGGCGCAGCATGCCGCGCGTGTCGCGCCCGGCCGAACCCGCCTCCGAGCGGAAGCAGGGCGTGAGCGCGGTGAAGCGCAGCGGCAGTTCGTCGTGGCGCAGGATTTCTTCGCGGACGAGGTTGGTCAGCGGCACCTCGGAGGTCGGGATCAGGCCCAGCCGGCCCTCGCCATGCCGCACGAAGAACAGGTCCTCCTCGAATTTGGGCAGGCTGCCGGTGCCGTAAAGCACTTCGTCGCGCACCAGGAGCGGCGGCTGCACTTCCGTGTAGCCGTGTTCGCTGGTGTGAAGATCGAGCATGAACTGGCCGAGCGCGCGTTCGAGCCGGGCGAGCTGGCCCTTCAGCACGGTGAAGCGGGCGCCGGAGAGTTTTGCCGCGCGCTCGAAATCCATGAGGCCGAGCGCTTCGCCGATCTCGAAATGCTCCCTCGTCCAGTTCGAGCGCGCCCGCACCGCGCCGACCCGGCGGACCTCGACATTGTCGTGCTCGTCCCTGCCGACCGGCACCTCGTCGAGCGGCGCATTGGGAATGACGGCGAGCGCGTCATTCAGCGCCGCGTCATTGTCGCGCTCCGTCTGCTCCGCGGCCGAAAGAAACGCCTTGATCGCGTTGACTTCGAGCTTCAGCGCCTCGGCGAGCGCCATGTTGCCGGCGCGCATGGCATTGCCGATCTCGCGCGAGGCGTTGTTGCGGCGCTCCTGCTTGACCTGCAGCTCGCCGAGATGAGCGCGGCGCTGCTCGTCCAACAACAGCACGCCTTCGACGGTCGAGCGCGCCTCCTCCTCCGACCACTGGCGCTTAACCAGTGCGTCGATCAGGGCCTGCGGCTTCTCGCGGATCCATCGGATATCGAACATGGTCTGAATCGAACGTCCTTCTTGCGGGATCTTTTTCGCTGCCGCTCATGCCGGACCCGTGCGGCGGTGTCAAATCACCTCAGTTGAGACAGGGACTAGCAATTCGGGCTAGCGGACCACTCTCCGCCTTTTTTTTGGCACCTGGCACCCCTCCCTCCGCTCCGCCCCAGCAGACTGCGGCAAACGCGCGAACAACCCGACCACCACTGAACCTTAATCAATGCGTGGTCGGGAAGCCGATTGCCCGTTCGCGCTTTTGCGTGCCGTAAGCCTGAGCGCCCACCGTATGCGTGGTCTTCTCACGCGCATCGTCTTTGACAACACCGCTATGATAACCTATACGATAGATAGGTATGCGAGAAAAAGCCGAAGCGGCAGGCCGTGGCTAAGATAGTAAACTTTCGGATGGTTCAGCCCGGAAAATTGTCGCGTGTCGATTTCAAGAACGAAGTTCTCAAACTGCTCGCTGCCGGATCGGTCAGGCTGACGCGGCATGCCCGTTTTGATCATCCCGAACGGCATATATCTCCGGCGATGATCAACCGGTGTCTGGAGAAAGGAAGTGTTCAGACCGACCCCGTCCTCAATATGCACGGGAATTGGCAGGCGGAAATTTTGCGCCATATGGCAGGAGAGCAGTTGAGAGTCGTGGCGGCTCTCGAATGGGAGGAACGGATCATCGTCATCACGGCGATTCCGCTTTGAGGATCAAGGTATGAGATATCACTACACCGAATGCGGCCTCGACAACGTGTGGCTCTTGAACGGCTACATGATCGAGCAGCACCCAAACTACGGAGAGCTCTTCGCGATCGACCATGTTGATGACCTTCATCGGTTCATCGGGCGCAGTCTGATCGCCCTGCCCCGGCTGCTCAACGGAGCCGAATTCCGCTTCCTCCGCCGGGAACTCGACCTGTCGCAAAAGACACTCGCCGATCTCATTGGCTCGAACGAACAGAGTGTGGCCAAGTGGGAGAAAGCACGAGACAAACCGGTCGGCAGCAGGCCCGCCGAACGCCTGATGCGCCTGCTGTATGCCGATAGCATCGACGGCGCGGAAAATGTCCGGCAAATGCTTGAGGATATGAGCGATCTCGACGCCCAACTGTGCGACATACAACTCGATCTGGAGCGCGCCGACGACGCGTGGCTGCGGGCAGCAGCCTAAGCAGACTTGCTTGGCATCGCCCACGCTTCGCCTGCTTAGCCTCTTGTTTTGCCGCAGGTTTCCGTCGGAAAACCGTGACACACTTTTCCGGAACCTGCTTAGCGCGCGCGGCAACAGTCAGATGCAAAGCCCGATGGCCGTGCTGGCTCATCTGCCTGCCGGCTCGTGAATGTTCCACAAATAGGAAACCCGTTCTTGCGGAAGCGATCGGGATGTTCGTGTGGCGCGGCCGCTCCGGCGGGAGCTTGCAATCGCGTTAGCCACAGGGCTACCGGAGCCCTGCGGACCCGAGGCACCGCCGCAGGACGACTATGGGCATTCGACATCTCGACCGAACCATTTCTATCTCCTGCCGTATGCCGCAAGGAAAACGCGCACGCCTTCCGCCGCATGCCGGCGAAGCTCCGCCGGCTTCGGTATTGCGCCGTCTCCCAGCAGCATTGCCTGGTTCAAGGGGGCGGACATGATGAGCCAGTTGAATTGGCCGGCCGCGACCATGGGATCGTCGACCGCCAGCAGACCGCGCGCGGCCAGGCGCTCGAAAGTCGCCGCGAGCGCGCCAATCGCACGCATGGGTCCGCGTTCGTAGAGAACCTTCGCCAATTCCGGGAAGCGGCTGACCTCGCCAATGACCAGACGGCGCAACTGCATCACGCGCGGCGTCAGCACCACGCTGAGCTGCCGAAACGCATAATCCTGAAGATAGGCGCTTAGGTCTCCGCCCTCTTCGAGTTCAATCTCGGTGTGGACCGAGTCGCCGGCCCGCGTGGTCATGCTGCTCACGATCTCGACAAACAGCGCCTCCTTGCTGGCGAAATGCTTGTAGACGGTCTGCTTCGACACTTCCGACAGTGCGGCGATTTCGTCCATGTTGGTGCCGAGATAGCCGTCTCTCAGAAACACTTCCGTGGCGGCGTCGAGGATCGCCTTGCGCTTGCGCGCAGAACGGTTCGGCTCTTCGGGCCCGACCGGTTCTTTTCCTGAAGCCGTCAACCTCACCATGACCCTGCCAATCGCGAAAACAAATAATCCGATTGACTCTATGGTACTGGACGGTCTAGTTTTACACAAGTCCAGTACTAGACGGTCTAGTTCACTGCGGGATTGCTGCCGCAATCAAAGGAAGCGAGACCCTGGGCAGAGCGGGAGGACTGAAATGATGAAGCGCCGATTCCTGCTGGCCGCGGTTGCGGCGGGAGCACTTCTGTCCGGCCCACAAACAGGCTCGGCTCAATCCATCGGGGCGGCGGCCGCCCACACCACTCTTAAGCCAACAGGAGAAGCAACTGTGACCCATCCCGCCAAACCATCCACGCTGAAGGTGTCGGGCGCCGAAATCTACTACGAGGTTCGGGGGTCCGGCCCCATCCTCCTGATCATCCCAGGCGGTCCGCAGGATGCCGGCGTCTTTGCCGATGTCTCGCAGCACCTTGCCGACCGGTACGCCGTCGTCGCCTACGACCCGCGCGGCAACTCGCGCAGCACTTTCGATGGCGAGCCAGAGGACCTGTCACTCGACGTGCAAGCCGACGATGCCGCCGCACTGATCGGCGCGCTTGGCGGCGGCCCCGCCTATGTGTTCGGGACCAGCGGCGGGGCGCAGATCGGGCTGAACCTGGCGGCCCGCCATCCCAACCTGGTGCGCATAGTGGTTGCACATGAGCCCCCTGCCATCATGCTGCTCGACGACCCCAGCGCGGCCCTGGCCGCCGACCAGGCGCTTTACGACACCTATCGACGCGACGGAGTCGATGCAGCGATGCAGAAGTTCTTCGCCGACAACGGTCTGGCTGATGATGCAGAGGAACCGCCGGCGTTCGAAATGCCCCCCGAGGCAGCCGAGACATTTGCCCGGGTCAGCGGCAATTTCGAATACTGGCTCGCTCACGGCATGATGCCGCTCTCGCTCTACCGCCCCGATGTCGACGCGCTGCGCGCCGGCAAACCACTCGTCATAGTGGGCATCGGCGAAGAGTCCGCCGGGCAACCCATCGAAGGGATGGGGATGGCGCTGGCGGAAAAACTCGGGACCGAACCGGTCATCTTCCCTGGTGACCACATGGGCTTCGAGACCCTCGCGCAGCCCTTCGCAACGACCCTGCACCAGGCGCTTGGCGGCAAATGAACAGCGGGAGAACCCACCATGCATATCCAGTTTGCCGAGCTTCCCGTATTCGATCAGGACCGCGCCATAAAGTTCTATGTCGACCGTCTCGGCTGCCGGGTCGCGTCCGACACCCCGATGGGGCCGGACGGATGGCGGTGGATCGAACTCAAATTTGCAGAAGCTGAAACGAACTTGCATTTCGTCAGGCGCAAGGACGATGCGCCATCCGCGGCGCCTGCCATGGTGCTGATCGCCGACAATGTCGTAACAACGGTCAAGGCCTTGAAATCAAAGGGCGTGGATATCATCACCGAACCGCAGGCGGCTCCCTATGATCCGGGGCGCACGGTGGCGGAGTTTCGCGACAGCGAGGGCAATCGCATGGTGATCAGCAGCAAATGAGGCCGGGAGCCTTCGGCGCCCCCTCATCCGCCTTCGCTTCGCTCAGGCACCTTCTCCCACAAGGGTGTTTGGACCGGAGACATCGCGAACAGGTGTGCGACGACGAAGCGGCAGCTCCTCCTTCTCCCCTTGTGGGAGAAGGTGTCGCCGAAGGCGACGGATGAGGGGTGCTGGACGAAGTGCGGCTTTCAAGAGAAGCGTCGGCCGGCGCCTGGTCTGCCGAGTGTCGTTTCTTCCATCACCCCTCATCCGCCTTCGCTACGCTCAGGCACCTTCTCCCACAAGGGGAGAAGGAAGTCCGAAATAGCTCTGCAGCGGACGCACCTCCAGCGAGCCGGCCTTGAGCGCGGCGATGGCTTCGGCGACCGCGCCCATGCCGGACAGCGTCGTGTAGTAGGGCACCTTCTGCATCAGCGTGGCGCGGCGCAGCGATTTGGAGTCCGACACAGCCTTCTGCCCGTCCGTCGTGTTGAAGACGAGCTGCACCTGCCGGTTGCGGATGGCGTCCTCGATATGCGGGCGGCCTTCCAGAACCTTGTTGATCTTCTCCGCCTCGACGCCGTGCTCCTTGAGGAACCGCTGGGTGCCGCCGGTCGCCACAACGCGGAAGCCGAGGCCCGCCAGCCGCTTGACCGACGCCAGCACGCCCGCCTTGTCGCCGTCGCGCACCGAAACGAACAGCGTGCCGGAGCGCGGCAGGTCTACCCCGGCGCCGAGCTGGCTCTTGGCGAAGGCCAGCGCGAAGTCGCGATCGAGCCCCATCACCTCGCCCGTCGATTTCATTTCCGGCCCCAGCAGGATGTCGACGCCGGGGAAGCGCGCGAACGGAAACACCGCCTCCTTGACCGCGATATGGCCCGGGTTTCGCGGGTCGGGTTTTTCGCCGTAATGCGCGAAGGCCGCGTCGAGGCTTTCGCCCGCCATGATGCGCGCCGCGATCTTGGCGATCGGCCTGCCGATGGTCTTGGCCACGAAAGGCACGGTCCGGCTGGCGCGCGGATTGACTTCGAGCACGAAGATCGTGCCGTCCTTCACCGCATATTGCACATTCATCAGCCCGCCGACATTGAGCGCCCTGGCGAGCGCGGCCGTCTGGCGCTCCAGTTCGTCGACCAGCGCGGGGGCGAGCGAATGCACCGGCAGCGAGCAGGCCGAGTCGCCCGAATGAATGCCGGCCTCCTCGATATGCTCCATGATGCCGCACACATAGGTCGATTTGCCGTCGCACAGGCAGTCGACATCCACCTCGATCGCGCCCGACAGATAGGTGTCGAACAGCAGCGGGTTCTTGCCGAGCAGCGTGTTGATCTGGCCGGTCTTGTCGTTGGGATATTTCTGCTTGATGTCTTCCGGCACCAGGCCCGGCACGGTGTCGAGCAGATAGGTCTGGAGCATGCCCTCGTCGTGGATGATCTGCATGGCGCGGCCGCCGAGCACATAGGACGGGCGCACCACCAGCGGGAAGCCGAGTTCGCCGGCCACGGTGCGCGCCTGTTCCACGGAATAGGCGATGCCGTTCTTCGGCTGGGTAAGGTCTAGCTTACGCAATAGCTTCTGGAAGCGGTCGCGGTCCTCGGCAAGGTCGATCATGTCCGGCGAGGTGCCGAGGATCGTGACGCCGGCTTTCTCAAGCGCGTCGGCCAGTTTGAGCGGCGTCTGGCCGCCGAACTGGACGATGACGCCGTGCAGCGTGCCGGCGGCCTGTTCGGCGCGCAGGATTTCAAGCACGTCCTCGGTAGTCAGCGGCTCGAAATAGAGGCGGTCGGACGTGTCGTAGTCGGTCGAGACGGTCTCCGGATTGCAGTTGACCATGATCGCCTCGTAGCCTGCCTCGCGCAGGGCGAAGGCGGCATGGCAGCAGCAATAGTCGAACTCGATGCCCTGGCCGATGCGGTTCGGCCCGCCGCCGAGGATGACGACCTTGCTTGCGGACGATACCTGCGCCTCGGAGCGCGGCTCGCCGGCGAACGGCACTTCGTAGGTCGAGTACATATAGGGGGTCGGCGAGGCGAATTCGGCCGCACAAGTGTCGATTCGCTTGAAGACCGGGTGCACGCCGAGCTTTTCGCGCAGCTTCGCCACGTCCGATTCATCGCGCCTGGTCAGCGAGGCGAGGCGCGCGTCGGAGAAGCCCATGCCCTTCAGCATGCGCAGATTATCGGCGTCCTGCGGCAGGCCGTGCTCGCGGATGCGGGCTTCCATGCGAAGAATGCCGTCTATCTGCTCCAGGAACCACGGATCGATGCGGCACATTTCGTGGACTTCTTCGAGCGAGGTGCCGAGGCGGATCGCCTGCGCCACCATGCGCAGCCGGTCGGGAGTGGGCAGGCCGAGCGCGGCGCGGATGGCATTCTTGTCCTCGCCATGGCCGAGGCCGGGGATCTCGATCTCGTCCAGTCCGGTGAGGCCGGTTTCGAGCCCGCGCAGCGCCTTCTGCAGCGATTCCTGGAAGGTTCGGCCGATCGCCATGACCTCGCCGACCGACTTCATCGCGGTGGTCAGCACCGGCTCCGCGCCCGGGAACTTCTCGAAGGCGAAGCGCGGAATCTTGGTGACGACGTAGTCGATCGACGGTTCGAAGGAGGCGGGCGTGGCGCCGCCGGTGATGTCGTTTTCCAGCTCGTCCAGCGTGTAGCCGACCGCGAGCTTGGCGGCGATCTTGGCGATCGGGAAGCCGGTGGCCTTGGAGGCGAGCGCGGACGAGCGCGACACGCGCGGATTCATCTCGATGACGACGAGCCGGCCGTCCGCCGGGTTGACGGCGAACTGCACGTTGGAGCCGCCTGTCTCGACGCCGATCTCGCGCAGCACGCGAATAGAGGCGTTGCGCATGATCTGGTATTCCTTGTCGGTAAGCGTCAGCGCCGGCGCGACCGTGATGGAATCGCCGGTATGAACGCCCATCGGATCGATGTTCTCGATCGAGCAGACGATGATGCAATTGTCCGCCTTGTCGCGGACGACCTCCATCTCGTACTCCTTCCAGCCGAGCACGCTCTCTTCGATCAGCACTTCCGTGGTTGGCGAGGCATCGAGGCCGGACTGCACGATGTCGAAGAATTCGGCGCGGTTGTAGGCGATGCCGCCGCCCGTGCCGCCAAGCGTGAAGGACGGGCGGATGATCGCCGGCAGGCCGACATGGTCGAGCGCTTGCGCCGCGATCGCCATGGCGTGGCTGAGATAGCGCTGCTTGCGGTCGCCCTCGCCGAGATTCCACTGGGTCTCCAGCGCGTCGAGCGCGGCGTCGAGATCGGGCGGGCCCTCGGCCTTCAGCGCGGCGCGCCCGGCCACGTGGCGCTTGCGGTCGGCGTCCTTGACCTCGGTGGCATTGGCAAGCATGGAGCGCGGCGTCTCCAGGCCGATCTTGTGCATCGCCTCGCGAAACAGGGCGCGGTCCTCGGCCTTGTCGATCGCGTGCGCATCGGCGCCGATCATCTCGACATTGTAGCGCTCCAGCACGCCCATGCGGCGCAGCGACAGCGCCGTGTTGAGGGCCGTCTGCCCGCCCATGGTGGGAAGCAGCGCGTCCGGCCGCTCCTTGGCGATGATCTTTGCCACCACCTCCGGCGTGATCGGCTCGATATAGGTGGCGTCCGCCAGCTCCGGGTCGGTCATGATGGTGGCCGGGTTTGAGTTGACCAGGATGACGCGAAAGCCCTCGTCCTTCAGCGCCTTGCAGGCCTGCGTGCCGGAATAGTCGAACTCGCAGGCCTGGCCGATGACGATCGGGCCGGCGCCGATGATCAGGATCGATTTGATATCGGTGCGTTTCGGCATCTCTCGCTCGTTTAGTCTGGACCTCGCGCGAAGCACCGGCACGGGGATGCCCGGCCGGTGCGCGAGATGGAATTCTGGTATCAGGGCTAGGCAGACTTGCGTCGCCCACGCTTCGCCTGCTTAGCCTCTTGTTTTGTCGCAGGTTTCTGTCGGAAAACCGTGACACACTTTTCCGGAACCTGCTTAGGCGGGCCTTATAGGGGAGAGTAGCCGAAGGGGGAACCCCGGAAATTGCATCCGGCGCCGACCTCCATTCACGCGCGCCGGATTGGCGCCGCCTACCCGCCGAAAGCCAGCGTGTCCGGTATCTCGAAGCGCTCGGACTTGCCGATGCGGATCATGTTGAGATCGGCCTCGCGGGTATAGCTCAGCGGGTCGGCCGCGTCGGACTCGTCGGCCCGCCCGTTCCGGAAGACGATGGCGCGCGTGCCGCCATCCGGCCAGGACACGGTGACCGTGGCTTCCCCCTCCGTGCCGCGCGTGGCGACGGCCGTGCATTGGGCCATCGGCTGGCCATAGTAGCGGGCGCAAGGAATTTCGCCGGTCGCATCGAAATTTTCCGCCAGGCCCGCATTGTCGGGCGGTTCTGCGACTCCCTCGACCGGCGGCTGGGCCGCCGCTTCCACGAAGGCCTCGCTCAGATAGCGGCCCGCGACCCAGCCGCTCAGGCTGGAATCCTCGACCGACTCGACCTTGCACCAGCGCACGCCGTTGAAGTCGCCGCAGCCCTGGTTGTGCAACACCACCCCGTTCGGCAGGCGCCCGACGACCTTTCCCGTGGCCGACGCGGTGGCGCGGACATTCAGCAGGTCGTTATGCGCCACGCCATCGACCACGAAAAGTTCGGGACCGCCTTCGACCTGTCCCGGCGCCGTGGCGACCTGGGCCATCGACTGGGTCCCCGCGAGCAGCGGCGAGAGGCATGCCAATGCAAACAAAAATCCGAAGCGCATGGTGGTTCCTTCGCAACGGCACTGATTCTGCCATGCCGCCGATTTGAGTCAGCTTTTTGACGCTCCCGCAAGTTCCGAAAACATGATCGGAAGCGCCGCGCTGAACCGGCAGGAGAATTCGCCCGCTGCAAGCAATCGATACGCATGGGAAAACAGTTCACGCCAGGCGCGGCGGCCATAACTCGGAGCGGGTCGGCAGGCCGGGTGTGCCGATTTTCGCGGCCACCGCTCATCGCGCGGCGATCATCGGCGGCACAATCCACCTGCCGAATTAATACTTTCGCAATCTTTATCAACGCTTTCAGGGACTTATGCATCATCCTCCACACTTTCGCTAAATCGAATGGCCGATCCGCTCTGGTGAACTAGGTTTTGACAACCGACGAAAGTCGTACTTAATGTTTTGACGCCATGATCTCGTTTGGGCGAGTATCGGCTGTTTGGCGAAAGTGGCAGGCTTTGAGGAACCTCAGCTTCGGCAGAATCTCAAGAGGCTTGCTGTCACTCGCAAACTTGCCCGCCGTAATTGCAATCATCGTGATTGCCTTGCTGGGCATTTTTGCCGACCGGCAAAACAGGGTGGTTTCCGCACAGGAGTTGCGCACCGACGTACTTGCCAAGGTCAATCTGATCGGCGCCAACCTCGAGGGCCGCATCAACGGCAACATGCAAGTGGTGCGTGGACTGGCCGCCACGATCGCCGCCGAGCCCGAGGTCGACCAAAAGCGTTTCAGCGAACTGGCTCAAGACCTGCTTGACGCCGACAATGAATTGCGGAGCGTCTCGGCGGCACCGAATCTCGTCGTCGCGATGGTTCATCCAATCGAGGGAAACGAGCGCGAGCTCGGCTTCGACATCCGTTCCCAGGCGCAGCAGCGCGCTTCGGTCCTGGAGGCCCGCGACACGAGAAGCGCGGTGCTGGCCGGCCCGACCGACCTTGCCGCGGGTGGCAAGGGATTTATCGGCAGGTTTCCCGTATTCGTCGACACGCCCGGCCAGGAACGTTTCTGGGGCGTGGTTTCGGCGGCTATCGACATGGACCGGCTGTTCGGCAAAAGCGGGTTCTTCGAGGAGCAGGGCCTCGACATCGCCGTGATGCACCACGAACCGGGCGCGGCGGAGAGCGAGCCGTTTTTCGGCCGGCCCGGCATCCTGGCGGAGAACCCGGTCGTCGCCTATGTTCCGCTGCCTTCGGGAGGCTGGGAAATAGCGGCGGTTCCCCGACAGGGATGGGGCATGGCTCCGGAAAATACCTGGCTGCTGCGCGGCTTGATCATCATCGGGGGTGTCCTGGTGGTCATCCCGATCGCTTATGCGGGCCGTCTCTATGCCGAACGGCAGCGCAACTACGTCGCTCTCAAGCGCGGCGAAGCACGTTCGCGGCGCCTTTCACAGCGCCTCGAACTGGCGCTCGACGCGTCGCATATCGGCGTGTGGGAACTCGATCTGGAGACCAACAATCTTTTCTGGGACGACCGGCTCTACGAAATCTACGGCATCAGGAAAACGGCGAAACCGCGAACCTACGAGGACTGGCTCAAGACTATCCATCCCGACGACGTCGCCCGCGCCGACAGCGACTTCAGCAGCCAGGTGACGGAGAACAGATCCCATTCGTCGCAGTACCGAATCATCTGGCCGGACGGAACGGTGCGCCATATCCGGACGCACGCGGCGATTGTTCACCACCCGCACGACCATCCGCGAATGATCGGCGCGGAGTGGGACGTGACCGCCGACGTCATGCTGAACACGGACCTCGAAAAAGCCAAGAACCTGGCCGAGACGCGAAGCGCCGAACTGGCGACCGCGAAGGCGCGCATCCAGCACAATGCGCTCCACGACTCCCTGACGGGCCTGCCCAACCGCCGCTATCTCGACGAGAAGTTGGAGCGCCTTGCCGGCAAGGGACAAAATATCGCCCTGCTGCATATCGACCTCGATCGCTTCAAGCAAATCAACGACACACTCGGCCACGCCGCCGGGGACGCAATTCTCGTCCACGCCGCGCGCGTGCTGAAGCAAAACGTCAAGACCGGCGACTTCGTCGCCCGTATCGGCGGCGACGAATTCGCAATTGCCTCGATTGTCGGGCAACGCGACGGTGAGTTGGACGAGGTGGCTCGGCGCATCGTTCAGGAAATGCGGCGGCCGGTCGCCTATCGAGGTCACCAATGCCGCTTCAGCGTCAGCATCGGCATCGCGGTGGAAGGCGGCGGGACGGCGATCGACCCCGCCCGCCTGCTGGTCAATGCCGATATCGCGCTCTACCGGGCAAAAAGCGGCGGCCGCAACCGCCACGAGTTCTTCACCGAAGCCCTGCAGGCGGAGATCATCCGCAACAAGAAGGTCGCCGACGAGATTCTGAGCGGCCTGGAGCGCAATGAGTTCGTCGCCTGCTATCAGCCGCAATTCGACGCACGCACGCTCGCAATCGCGGGCGTGGAGGCGCTCGCGCGCTGGGCGCACCCATCCGAGGGTCTGCTGCGGCCAAACGCGTTCCTGGCAATCGCGGAGGAACTGGACGTCGTCTCGACGCTCGACAGGCTGATCCTCGAACAGGCGCTGGCCGATTTCGAGCGCTGGAAAAAAAGCGGCATCGTGGTCCCGCGGATGTCCGTGAACGTCTCGGCCCGCAGGCTGCGCGACGAGGATCTGATCGAGAGCCTGAAGTGCTACGACATCCCGCCGGGGACGCTCTCCTTCGAACTGCTGGAGTCGATCTTCCTCGACGAAACGGACGACGCCATAAGCCGGAACGTCGAACGCATCAAGCAGCTCGGCATCGACATCGCCATCGACGATTTCGGCACCGGCTACGCCTCGATCGTCAGCCTGCTCAACCTGAAGCCGCGCACCCTCAAGATCGATCGCCAGCTTACCCTGCCGGTCGTAACCTCGGCGCGGCAGCGTCATCTGGTCCAGTCGATCGTCGAGATCGGCAAGACACTGGGCATCGAGGTCGTAGCCGAAGGCGTCGAGACGATGGCGCACGCCCGCGTCCTCAAGGAGATCGGCTGCGACAAGTTGCAGGGCCATGCCTTCGGACCGGTTCTGAACGCGGCCGATCTCGAAACCTTCGTACGCAATGAAACCTGGCGGGCGGCTTCATAGAAAATAAGTGTCGATCAACACGGATACTCTGGCCGTCTCGCACGTTCGAGAACGGAGCCGGTTCCCTCCGGCCATCCTTTGCTCTACTTCTTGAGCAGTATGGGGCGACAGCGCCGTCATCGAAAGCGTAACGGAGAGACCGATGCTCTGGAAGGGCCGCAGGCAAAGCGAGAACGTCGAGGACCGGCGCGGCGGGGGCGGCGGAGGCGGGCCTTTCGGCGGGCGGGGCGGCGGAATGCGGCTTCCCATCGGACGCGGCGCCGGTGGCGGCGGATTATCGACCATCCTGATCCTGGTCGTGCTGTTTTTCGTGCTGCGCGCCTGCGGCATCGATCCGACCGGAATGTTGAGTGGCGGCGGAGACCAGGTTCCGGGCGGCGGCGGCCAGATCACCGAACAGAGCGCGCCGGCAAGCGACGAGATGAAGCAGTTCGTCTCCACGGTGCTGGCCGAGACCGAGGATGTCTGGAGCGGCATATTCCAGGCGGAGGGCCAGACCTACGAAAAACCCAAGCTAGTGCTGTTTTCGGGCGGCATCGCCTCAGCCTGCGGCTACGCTTCCTCGGCCGCCGGCCCGTTCTATTGCCCGGGGGACCGGAAGGTCTATCTCGACACCGCCTTTTTCGCGCAATTGGAACGGCAGTTCGACGCGGCCGGCGACTTCGCGGCGGCCTATGTGGTCGCCCACGAGGTAGGCCACCACGTCCAGAACATCACCGGCATTCTGCCGAAATTCAACCAGATGAGGCAGCAGATGCCGGAGGAAGAAGCCAACCAGATGTCGATGCGCGTCGAACTTCAGGCCGACTGCTTCGCCGGCGTCTGGGGTCATTTTACGGCGCAGAAGGGCATCCTGGAACAGGGCGATGTCGAGGAGGCGCTGAACGCCGCGACCCAGATCGGCGACGACACGCTGCAGCGCCGCACCCAGGGCTATGTCGTGCCGGAGAGCTTCAACCACGGCACCAGCCAGCAGCGCCAGACCTGGTTCGCGCGCGGCTTCAAGAGCGGAAAGCTGTCGGAGTGCGATACGTTCAACAACCCGATCTGAGGCAGGGCTCCGAACTCGAGCTAAACGAATAGAAAGTCCCTCTCTCCGTCTTGCTTCGCGGCCGGAGAGAGGGCGAAAGGCGATCCCCGTCAACACGGGGAGCTTGCGCCTTCGCCTTCGGTGATTAGGCGACTTGAGGAAATAAGCTGAATCGCTTTGTTGGCAACCTCCAGCGCGAATGCTGGTTTCCAGGGCGATGAGCCGAAGCAATAATTCTCCGAAATGTCCTTAGCGTTCGGCCAGAACCGGCTCGCCCTTGCGCGCGCGGATCAGATTGAAGAAGCGGCGGAACAGATAGTGCGAGTCCTGCGGGCCCGGCGACGCCTCGGGATGGTGCTGCACCGAAAAGACCGGGCGGCCGGCAAGCGCGATGCCGCAGTTCGTGCCGTCGAACAGCGAGACGTGCGTCTCCTCGACGCCCGGCGGCAGGCTTGCCGAAATCGACGGCGAAACCGTGGTTCATCGACACGATCTCGACCTTGCCGGTGGTGTAGTCCTTCACAGGATGATTGGCGCCGTGATGCCCCTGATGCATCTTCAGGGTGGCCCCGCCGAGCGCCAGCGCCAGCATCTGGTGGCCAAGGCAGATGCCGAAGACAGGAATGTCCGATTTCAGCAGTTCGCGGATCACCGGCACGGCATATTCGCCGGTGGCGGCCGGGTCACCGGGTCCATTCGACAGGAATATCCCGTCCGGCTTCAGCGCCAGAATGTCCTCGGCGCTGGCGGTGGCCGGAACCACCGTGACCTTGGCGCCAAGCCCGGCGATCAGGCGCAGTATGTTGCGCTTGATGCCATAATCGATGGCAACGACGTGGAACGCGGGTTCGCCCTGCGTCGAATAGCCGTGATTCCAGACCCAGGGCTCCTGCGACCAGGTCGACGACTGGCCCGACGTGACCTGCCTGGCGAGATCGAGGCCGACCAGCCCAGGCCAGGATTTGGCCTGCCGCGTCAGCGCCTCGAAGTCGAAGCGGCCATCGGGCGCGTGCGCGATCACGCCATTCGGCATTCCGTTCTCGCGTATCCATGCGGTCAGCGCGCGCGTGTCGATGCCGCTGATCGCAACTATGCCGCGCAGCTTCAGCCAGCGGTCGAGATGGCCGGCCGCGCGATAGCTGGACGGGTTGGTGACGTCGGCCTTGAACACCGCGCCGACCGCACCCGCGCGGGCCGCCGGATTCAGGTCTTCGATGTCGTCATCATTGACCCCGATATTGCCTATATGCGGAAAGGTGAAGGTGACGATCTGGCCGGCGTAGGACGGATCGGTCAGGATTTCCTGATAGCCGGTGAGCGCGGTGTTGAAACACACCTCTCCCACGGCGCTGCCGGTCGCGCCCAGGCCTCGCCCACGGATCACCGTGCCGTCGGCAAGCACCAGCGCGGCGGTCAGCGGTTCGGATCCCCAGGGGGCGGTCGAGGCGGTCATGAAGCGGCTCCGTCGATGAAAGTCCGGCGCTTGCGGACAAGCGCGTGAAGGGCCATATAGCGCAACGAGATATGGCTCGCCGCGTTGGCCGCGGAAGCCGTAAATGTAAAATGCGATCCATGCAAGGCGCGCACGCTATGCGGAGCCCTCCGGCGGGTCAACAAGCGTGCCGGCTGTGCAGCCGAATATTTTTCGAAGCAAAACAGTAGCTTGGCGGACAAGGCCGGATTTGCGTCGGCTGCAGGACGGCGCTATTGTCCGCCCTTCGGAAAGGAGAATCCTATCATGCGCGGGGCAATTGCCGAGGCCCTCAAGGCCTCCCTCAAGGCTCAGGACAAGCGCCGCACCTCGACGCTGCGGCTGATTAACGCCGCTATACAGGATCGCGACATCGCCAATCGCGGCGCCGGCAAGGACCCCGTCAATGACGAGGAAATCCTGCAGATTCTGATGAAGATGGTCCGGCAGCGCGATGAATTGGCGGTCGCCTTCGAGCAGGGCAACAGGATAGAGCTTGCCGAGCAGGAGCGGCAGGAGATCGCCATCATCCGCGAGTTCCTGCCGAAACAGCTCGGCGAGGAAGACGTGCAGCGCGCCTGCCGCCAGGTGATCGACGAGGTCGGCGCCGGCGGGCTGCGCGACATGGGCCGCTGCATGAACGCGCTCAAGGAGAAATATCCGGGCAAGATGGATTTCGGCAAGGCGAGCGGCATCGTCAAGAATTTGCTGCAGTAGCTGTCGATGCGGCGCGAGGGGTCGCGCCGATCCGGCTTGAACAGAACTGGTGGTCGCGGCTCATCTTTCCACGGCCCTAATCCGGGTCAACGAGAGTAAGCCCCCTCTCCGGCCGCTTCGCGGCCACCTCTCCCCCGCTCACTGCGGGGGCGAGGAAAGGCGCCATGCGTCCCACCGCTTATCCTCGCCCCCACGAAGTGGGGGAGAGGTGCCGAGCGTAGCGAGGCGGAGAGGGGGTCGAGTAACGATCCCGTTAACCTGAGTTCGGGCCGCGTTCATTCTTCAACGGGGTTTGCAGTGTGCCAAGGAGAATGCCACAATATGGTCACCTAGGTAGGCATTCATTCCTACACGTGAGTCGTTGGGCGGAGAATGCGCTTTCCGCCTTCCTTCCTCGACGAGATCCGCGACCGCGTGCCGATTTCGGCCGTCATCGGCCAGCGCGTCCAATGGGACAGGCGCAAGACGAGCGCGGCGCGTGGCGACTACTGGGGCTGTTGCCCGTTCCACGGCGAGAAGACGCCGTCCTTCCATTGCGAGGACAAGAAGGGCCGATACCATTGCTTCGGCTGCGGCGTGTCCGGCGACCATTTCCGCTTCCTGACCGATCTCGACGGCCTGGGCTTTCCGGAAGCCGTCGAACGCATCGCCGACATGGCCGGCCTGCCAATGCCGGCGCGCGACGAAGCGGCGGAAGCGCGCGAGCGCCAGCGCGCCAGCCTGCACGACGTGATGGAGATGGCGGCGGTGTTCTTCCAGGACCAGCTCCAGGCGGCCGGCGGTGCAAGGGCCCGCGCCTATCTGCGCGACCGCGGCCTCTCGCCGGCAACGCAGCACAGGTTCCGGCTGGGCTTCGCGCCGGACAGCCGCAACGCGCTGAAGGAGTACCTTGCCGGAAAAGGCGTGGCGAAGGAACAGATCGAAGCCTGCGGGCTGGTCCGCTCCGGCGACGACATTCCGGTCTCCTACGACTGGTTCCGTGACCGCATCATGTTCCCGATCGAGGACCGCAAGGGCCGCGTCATCGCCTTCGGCGGTCGCGCCATGTCGCCCGAGGTCGCCGCGAAATACATGAACTCGCCCGATACCGAGCTCTTCCACAAGGGCGAGGTGCTCTACAATTTCGCGCGCGCCCGCAAGGCGCTCGGCAAGGACCGGCCGGCGGTGATCGCGGTGGAAGGCTATATGGACGTGATCGCGCTCGCCCAGGCCGGCTTTGAGAATGTGGTGGCGCCGCTCGGCACCGCGCTCACCGAGAACCAGATGGACCTGCTGTGGAGGATGGCGCCGGAGCCGGTGCTCTGCTTCGACGGCGACCAGGCGGGCCTGCGCGCCGCCTGGCGGGCCGCCGACATGATCCTGCCGGTCGTGCAGCCGGGACGCACGGCGCGCTTCGCGCTGCTGCCGGAAGGCAAGGACCCGGACGATCTGGTGAAGGCCGAAGGGCCGGAGGCGTTTCGCTCGGTGCTGGCCGAGGCGCGCCCGCTCTCCGATCTTCTATGGATTCGCGAGACGTCCGGCGTGGTCTACGACACGCCGGAGCGGCGCGCCGACCTCGAAAAAACACTGCGCGAGGCGATGGCCCGGATCCGCGACGAAAGCGTGCGCTACCACTACCAGCAGGATATGCGCGAGCGCGTGAAGGCCTTCTTCGGCGCCCCGCACGCCAGACAGCCGGGCCGCGCCGGCGCGCCGGACGAGCGCGGCGGGGGCATGCGCGGCGGGCGGCCCGGTCAGGCGGCCGGGCGCCTAGCCGTGTCCGAGAGACTGGCGCGGTCGGCGCTGGTCAAGCGTGCCGGCGGCGTAATGCCGCTGCGCGAGACGGCGCTGCTGGTGGCGCTCGTCAACCATCCGGCCCTCCTCGACGAGAATTTCGACCATGTCGAGACGCTTGATCTTTCCAATGCCGACCTCAGGCGGCTGCATGCCGGGATCATCGACGCCGCCGCCCATGGCCAGACGGGCGGCCGCGAACAACTGCTCGCGGCCATCAAGGCCTCCGGCCTCGACGAAATCTGGCAGCGGGCCGAAGCGCTGGTGCGTCGCGCGAGGCAGTGGCCGGCGCTCATGGACGCCGCGATCGAGGACGCTCGCGAGGCCTTCGCGCAGACGCTGCACTTGCAGCGCAACGCGCGCACCTTACATAAGGAACTGAAACTGGCTGAAATGGCGCTGGACGCGGAGCCAACCGACGAGAATTACCGTCACCTGATCGAAATTCAGGCGCAATTCCGGGACCTGCAAGCCACGGAAGCGTTGATCGAGGGGTTCGGGGTTCCGTCCGGGCGTGCGGACAGGAGTTGAGGCCGAACCTGGGGTCCAACCCTCATTTGATTCGCTTTTTTAACGCGAATCATGTCAGAGGCGCTTGACCTTCCGTCAGAATGGCGGAATCAGGACGATTCGATACGCGGACCCGTGAGATTGTTCTCACCGATCGTGAAAATGGCGGAACTGAACACTGGACGGGACACGACGTCGCTCCAGATAGCAAGATTGACCGAAACCTGATCAGAACCGGCTTAAGCCGGCATAGCGGAGCGTGGATTTGCCCGAACCGAATTCGGACAATCGCGGCGCCGCGCAGCAACACGGCCCCTTTTGGAGTAGGCAACGAATGGCGACAAAGGAAAAGGAAGAAGTCGAGACCGAACGCGAAGGCACGACCGACGGCCCATTGCTCGACCTTTCCGACGACGCTGTCAAGAAGATGATCAAGGCCGCCAAGAAGCGCGGCTATGTTACCATGGACGAGCTGAACTCGGTTCTGCCCTCCGAGGAAGTGACCTCGGAGCAGATCGAGGACACCATGTCCATGCTCTCCGACATGGGCATCAATGTCGTCGAGGACGACGAGGTGGGCGAGGAGGCGGAAGCCGCCGAGAGTCCAGACGCAGAGGAAGAAGCGAGCGAGCTTGCCGAACAGACCGGCACGGCCGTCGCTACGACCACGGCCAAGAAGGAGCCGACGGACCGCACCGACGATCCAGTGCGCATGTATCTGCGCGAGATGGGCTCGGTCGAGCTTCTGTCGCGCGAGGGCGAGATCGCCATCGCCAAGCGCATCGAGGCCGGCCGCGAGACGATGATCGCGGGCCTGTGCGAAAGCCCCCTCACCTTCCAGGCCATCATCATCTGGCGCGACGACCTCAACGCGGGCAAGGGCCTGCTGCGCGAGATCATCGACCTTGAGGCGACCTATGCGGGCCCGGAGGCCAAGCAGGCGCCGGCGGTGGAGCGCGCCGAGGAACTCGAGAAGCCGAAAGCACCCGAGGATCGCGGGCGCCGTGCGCGCGAGGACGACGACATTACCAATGTCGGCGGCGAGAGCCACGGTCTGGAGGAGGACGACGACGAGGACGACGAGGCCTCGCTGTCGCTCGCCGCGATGGAGGCCGAGCTTCGTCCCCAGGTGATGGAGACGCTCGACGTCATCGCCGACACTTACGGCAAGCTGCGCAAGCTGCAGGACCAGCAGGTCGAAAGCCGTCTGGCCGCCACCAAGACGCTGTCGCCGAGCCAGGACAAGCGGCTCAAGGAACTGAAGGACCAGCTTATCAAGGCGGTCAAGTCGCTTTCGCTCAACAATGCCCGCATCGAGTCGCTGGTCGAGCAGCTTTACGACATAAACAAGCGGCTGGTGCAGAACGAGGGCAGGCTGCTGCGTCTGGCGGAGAGCTTCGGCGTTCGCCGCGACGAGTTCCTGCGCGAATATCAGAGCTCGGAGCTCGATACGGGCTGGCTGGCCCGTGTTGGAACGCTGCCTACGCGCGGCTGGAAGGAATTCGCCAGGAACGAGGCGAAGGCGGTCGGCACGCTGCGCTCGGAAATCCAGAACCTCGCCACCGAAACGGCGATCTCGATCTCCGAATTCCGCAAGATCGTCAATCAGGTGCAGAAGGGCGAACGCGAGGCGGCAATCGCCAAGAAGGAAATGGTGGAAGCCAACCTTCGCCTGGTGATCTCGATCGCCAAGAAATACACGAACCGCGGCCTGCAATTCCTTGATCTGATACAGGAAGGCAATATCGGCCTGATGAAGGCGGTGGACAAGTTCGAGTATCGTCGCGGCTACAAGTTCTCGACCTATGCGACATGGTGGATCCGGCAGGCGATCACGCGTTCGATCGCCGATCAGGCGCGCACCATCCGCATTCCGGTGCACATGATCGAGACGATCAACAAGATCGTCAGGACGTCGCGCCAGATGCTTCACGAAATCGGCCGCGAGCCGACGCCGGAGGAACTGGCCGAGAAGCTTGCGATGCCGCTCGAAAAAGTGCGCAAGGTCCTCAAGATCGCCAAGGAGCCGATCAGCCTCGAAACGCCGGTCGGCGACGAGGAGGACTCGCATCTCGGCGACTTCATCGAGGACAAGGGCGCCATCCTGCCCATCGACGCGGCGATCCAGGCGAATTTGCGCGAGACCACGACGCGCGTGCTGGCCTCGCTCACGCCGCGCGAGGAACGCGTGCTGCGCATGCGCTTCGGCATCGGCATGAACACCGACCATACGCTGGAGGAAGTCGGCCAGCAGTTCTCGGTGACGCGCGAGCGCATCCGCCAGATCGAGGCGAAGGCGCTGCGCAAGCTGAAGCACCCCAGCCGCAGCCGCAAACTGCGCAGCTTCCTCGACGGGTAAGAGCATCGCGCAGAAAAGTGGAAACCGGTTTTCGGCAAAAGCGATGCGGAAACAAGGAACTAAAGCAAAGCGCCCGATTGCGGAATCGGGCGCTTTGCTTTAGCGGCAGGCGATGTCCGGGCCGCTGCTGACGGTCTGGTACAATACGCGTTGCCCGGTCTGCGACGCCGGCATCCGCCGCCAGAAGCGAATCGAGGCGGCAAGGACAGGGCGGATCGCGTTCCGCGACATCAACCTGGAACCGGAGGCGCTTGCCGCCTTCGGCGTCACCCTGGAAGACGTGCGCAGACGCCTGCACGCGCTGGACCGGCATGGCCGGCTGCTTGTCGGCGCCGACGTGGCGCTCGCGGTTTGGCGCGCCACGCCTGGCGAAGGCTGGATGGCGACGCTGCTCGGCAATCCGATTTCGCTGCCCTTCGCACGCTTCGGCTACGACCGCTTCGCCGATCTTCTCTATCGCTGGAACCGCCGCAAAGGGCACTGGTAGGCGGCCCCCCCGGCTCCCGCCCCCGCGAAAATCGCCCGGGCCAGGGCGAGTGATCGCCGACCAGGGCCTTCAAAACAAAATGCCGCTCACGACGCGAAGGCGACCACGGCTGTTTGGGCGGCGCTGCCCTCGTGCCTTGATCGGCCGAAAGCACCGGCCCGACCGCTCCGCCATCATCCGCACGCACCACCCGCAATCGCATCTTCTGATCTACCTTTCGGATTTGCGGCACCCTTTTGCCGTGCTTGCCGGTCGTCGGCGACAGGACCATAATTTTGGTGTGCTGGGGGCAGCGAACTGGCGCCGAACCTTCTTCCGCGATGCGTTGCGGCGCCGCAGGGAGGTGTGAAAATGACCACCTATGTGCTTCTGATCAACTGGACGGAACAAGGGGTCAAGACCGTGCGCGAGTCGCCCAAGCGGCTCGACGCTGCCAAGAAGGCGCTCGAGGAGGTGGGCGGTTCGTTCAAGGCATTTTACCTGACCATGGGCGATTGCGACATGGTCGCCGTGTGCGAAGCGCCGGACGACGCCGTGATAGCGCGTTTCGCCCTGCAGATTGCCTCAACCGGCAACGTGCGGACGCGAACGATGAAGGCATTTCCGGAAAGCGCCTATCGCGAGATCATCAATTCCCTTGGCTGACCGGCGTCGTGTGACCACGACCGGGCGGAATGTCGGCGTATGGTGACACGGCCGGCGGCGGGGTTGCTGCATGGCCGCGTGTTCGAGAGGTCGGCGTGCATATGTCGACCGTGCTCGGCGAATTTTCGTACGAACCGCGCTCTTTGGCGGGAGGCATCTTGCCTTCCTCGACATCTATCAACGGCTTGTCCGCCGCACTTCGATCGACTTGGAAGCCCGCCGACCGCCAGGAGCCGATTGTGCGGCGCGAGCATGCCGCCGGAAGTTAAATGGCCGCGAGGCGCGGAGTCCGTTCAACCGGTAACAATCGCGCGACCGGAACCGGCCCGCCGAAACCGGCGGGCCGGGCACCGCCACGGCGCAATCCTGAAGACAATTTTGCGCGAGCACGGCGTGAGCGCCGACGCGCGGATGATCGGGAGCGGCCGGCTTCCAACCGGCAAGGCCATGAAAGTGCCTGCGGAATTGCTCGGCGCCGCCAATGCGCCATCGCGGATTGCTGCGTTCCGTTTCTTTTGGAGCGCTGCCGCAATCGCGCCACGAATGTGAAAATACACGCCGGATTGTGGCGGTGCGTGCCATTCCGACTTTCTTTTTAGTCTAATGGCCGGCTGCCCGGACGCTTCTAGTTTCCTCGCCCGGGCCGGGAAACGCCGGCGGCTTCATCCCTTGAGGTCCGCGACACGACGCAACCGGACGGCCCTTCAGAACGGCGGCTTTGCTTGTGTCGGCCGCCGAGCACAGAGGAATGCCTTCAATGCGCATACATATCATTCCGGCGGCGGCTGCCGCCACCATCGCCTTTTCCGCGCTTGCCTTTGCCGCGCCCCAGCACGCCAACGGCACGGTGAAGACCTACGACGCGAAGGCCATGACGCTCACCTTGACCGACGGCAGCACCTACACCTTGCCGAAGGCCTTCAAGAACCCCGGTCTGCGGGCCGGCGAGAAGGTCTCCATCGCCTGGGACATGCAAGGCAAGTCCAGGACCGCCGAGACGGTCAAAATTGTGAAGTGACGCCGAAGCAGGGTTCATGGGGCGGGGTCCGCGGACCCCGCCCCACACATTCAGGAAACCGAATTCGACGATTCGTGTTATTGTCGATATCACGGCTACCAACCGGAAGGAGAAGGCTGATGAAGGAATTCCAGTGCGGATCGCTCGTCCCCGGCTGCGAGTGGCACACCCGCCATCACGACGAGGCCGAGGTGATGCGCCGCGTCGTCCAGCATATGCGCGAGACCCACGGGGAGGCGATCATTCGCGAGACGATGATCGAGGCCATCCGCTCACGGATCGAGAAGGTCCGCGACGTCGCCTGAGTGCTGCTTTTCGGCCTTCAGGAATTTCGCGGCGCGCCGGGTGAGCGCGTCGCGCCCCAATTGAAAACCGGACTCGATCCACTCATCCTCGAGACTGCGCAGCAGCGCGCCGAGCGCCGGTCCGTCCTTAACGCCGAGCGCCTTCAGGTCGCCGGCCCTGACTGGAAATAGGGGCTTCTTCCACGTCTCGGCGACGTCCAGCAGGTGCCTGTATGCATCCGCTCCGTCGCCATTGGCGGCGCCTTGCGCCGAGGCGACCGACAGCCGCAAGCGGTCTCCTATGCCTTGCCGATTGCCGCGGTAAAGCGCGCCGGCGAGTTCCGCATCGCTCATCGAGGCGGCCGGCGCCGGCGCCTCCGCCCATACGGTCAGCCGCGCGGCTTCCGCCTTCGACATGCGCAGCCGTTCCGCCATTGCCTGAAGGCGCGTGCTGTCCGGCGGAACGATCGCCTCCAGCCTGAGCATCGCGTCCGGCGTCCAGCCCCGCTCGCGTTCGGCCGCGACCAGCGCGTGCACGGCGTCGATGCCCCATTTCTCGCTTTCGGGCAGGATACGCGACAGCACACCTGCCTGCCGCATCCACAAGAGCGCGCGGCCCGGGTCGGGAGCCGACAGGAGCTTTTTCAACTCGGCCCAGACACGCTCGGCCGACAATCCTTCGAGCCCGTCCTTCAGCCTTGCGCAGGCTTTCAGCCCGTCCGCGTCGGGACGGCCGTGGCCGTACCAGGCGAAGAACCGGAAAAAGCGCAGGATGCGCAGAAAATCCTCGCGAATGCGGCGCTCCGGCTCGCCGATGAAGCGAACCGTCCGCGAACCGATGTCGGCCAGCCCGCCCACCAGGTCGATCACCGTGCCGTCGGCTTCGGCGTAAAGCCCGTTGATCGTGAAGTCGCGGCGTTCGGCGTCGGCCCGCCAGTCGCGGCCGTAGCGCACCTTGGCGCGGCGGCCGTCGGTTTCGACATCGGCGCGCAGGGTCGTCACCTCGTAGGGCCGGCCGGCCGCGACCAGCGTGATCGTGCCATGCGCGGCGCCGGTCGGCACCGCCTTGTAGCCGGCCGCCTCGCCGCGCCGGATCGTCTCGTCGGGCAAGGTCGTGGTGGCGATGTCGACATCGGCGACCGGCTCGCCGAGAAGCGCGTTGCGCACCGCGCCCCCGGCTATGCGCGCCTGCTCGCCACCTTCCGAAAGTACGCCGAGCATGCGCTGCAAATGCGGGTCCGCCAGCCACTCTGCCCGCCCGGCCAGCGTCACCGTATCGCTCACGCGTAGAGCCTTTCATAGAGCGTGCGGATGATGCCGGCGGTCACGCCCCAGATGCGTTGCCCGGCATACGGCATATCGTAGAAGAACCATTCCTGGTCGCCCCAGAAGCGGCTGCCGCGCGCGTGGTTGACAGGGTCCATCAGGAAGGCAAGCGGCACCTCGAAGGCGGCCTCCACCTCGTCGGGATTGAGCACCAGGTCGAAGCCGGGGCGTACGACCGACAGCACCGGCGTGATCCGGTAGCCGCTGCCCGACACATAATCCGGCATCCGTCCGACAATTTCGACATGCTCGGCGCCGAGCCCGATCTCCTCGCTGGTCTCGCGCAGTGCCGCATGTTCCGGCGAGGCGTCGTCGGGATCGATCCGTCCGCCCGGGAAAGCGACCTGCCCGGTATGGTTGCGCAGCGTCTCGGCCCGCTTGGTGAGCAGCATGGTGGAGTGATCCCCCCGGTCGACGACCGGGATCAGCACCGCCGCGCCCCGCAGTCCGCCATTTTGCATGAGCCGCATATGGCCGGGATTGAAGCGGTGGTCGCCGTCCTCTTCCGGGTGGGCGAGAAAGTTCTCGTCGCGGGCAGCGCGCCGGCGGAAATCCTCGGCCGAATAATGCGTCACCGGGCGCATCAGGTCAGACGCTCATCCGCTTGAGGCGCTCCGCCGGCATGATCGGGTAGACCTGACCATGCGAGCGCACCGAGAACATCACCGCGCCGTCGATCTCGATCTCCTCGCCATATTCGACCAGTTCGTACATTACGGGCCGCGCCACCAGCGCCTCCAGCCGTCCGCGCACGAGCACATAGGGCTTGAGCCCGCCGGTCTCGGGCTCGTCAACGAAGCGCAGCGGATGATCCGGCCCGGCTTCGACCACGTCGCCGACATTGGTGCGGAAGGTTATCACGCGTTCGTCGCCTTCGCCCAGCGCGTTCATCTCGACCGCCACGAATGGCGCGTCGACCACGCGGATGCCGACCTTTTCCACAGGCGTGACCAGATAGGTCCTGCCGTCCGCGTCCTTGCGCAGCACCGTCGAGAAGAGCTGTACGAGCGGCATGCGGCCAATCGGCGTGCCGAGATAGAACCAGGTTCCGTCGCCGCGAATCTCCATGTCGAGATCGCCGCAGAAGGGCGGATTCCAGCGCTCGACAGGCGGCAGGCCCTTGCCCGCGCGCGTCGCCCGCGCAATCAGCGCCGAAAGCCCGGCGGCGTCTCCGGCCCGGCCCATTCCCTGCGTCGTATCGCTCTGTCCCTCGCTCATGGTCACGAAATAGTCACTGTTGTCTCGCTTGTCAGCCGGGGCGGCTGATTTAAGTTGCCGGCTTGGCACTGCAGCATCTTCTGCATGAAACCAGCATGGTCGTCACCGCCGATACTTCAGGCAGCGAAAGGGACCGAAGACGAATGAGCGCAATCATCAGGGAACCGGCGCTGAGCGAGAAGGAGATGATCGCCGAGGCCGAGCGGGCGCTGGCCGACATCTCCAAGAATCCGCGAAGGCGTCGGACGCGTCATCTTCGGCCAGGAAAGCGTGATCGAGCGCACGCTCGTCGCTCTGCTTGCCGGGGGGCATGCCTTGCTGGTCGGCGTGCCCGGCCTTGCCAAGACCAAGCTGGTCGAGACGCTCGGCATCGTGCTCGGCCTCGACGCGCGACGCATCCAGTTCACGCCCGACCTGATGCCCTCCGACATACTTGGCTCCGAGGTCATGGAGCAGGACGAACACGGACGCCGTTCCTTCCGTTTCATTTCCGGCCCCATCTTTGCGCAACTCCTGATGGCCGACGAAATCAACCGCGCCAGCCCGCGCACCCAGTCGGCGCTGCTGCAGTCGATGCAAGAGTATCATGTCACCGTCGCCGGGGCACGGCACGACCTGCCGGCGCCGTTCCACGTTCTGGCGACGCAGAACCCGCTGGAGCAGGAAGGCACTTATCCGCTGCCGGAAGCCCAGCTCGATCGTTTCCTGATGCAGATCGACATCCTCTACCCCGAACTCGCCGCGGAGCGCCGCATCCTGCTGGAGACCACCGGCGTGGATGAGGCGAAGGCCGCGAACGCGCTGTCGCCGGAACGGCTGAAGCAAATTCAGGTTCTTATCCGCCGCATGCCGGTCCCCGAAACCGTCATCGAGGCAATCCTCAAACTGGTGCGCTCGGCGCGTCCCGGCCAGGGCAATGCCGACACCGACAAGCATGTCGCCTGGGGTCCCGGCCCGCGCGCCAGCCAGGCGCTGACCTTGTGCGCCCGCGCCCGTGCCCTTTATGACGGCCGCCTGGCGCCGTCGATCGACGATGTGAAGGCACTTGCCGAACCGGTGCTCCAGCATCGAATGGCGCTGACCTTCGCCGCGCGCGCCGAGGGCATGAACGTACGCGATACGGTGGCGCGGCTGGTGAAGGGTATCTGATGGCGCGGATCGGCGAGGCGTCGTCTCCGGTCGCGGCGCGCGACGCGCTCGCCCGCGCCCGGCTCAGGGCATCGCTGGTCCCCGACCTTCTGATCGAGGCCCGCCGCGTCGTCTCCACGGTGATCAGCGGCTGGCATGGCCGGCGCAAGCGCGGCATCGGCGAGAATTTCTGGCAGTTCCGGCCCTATGTCGAGGGCGAGGCGATGGCGCGCATAGACTGGCGCCGTTCCGCCCGCGACGACCACACCTATGTGCGCGACCTCGAATGGGAAGCCGCCCACACGGTCTGGCTGTGGGCCGACCCCTCCCCGTCCATGCTTTACAAGTCCGCGACGGCCGCCGTGCCGAAGCAGGCGCGGGCGCTTGTGCTTATCCTGGCCCTGGCGGAACTGCTGTCGCGCGGCGGCGAGCGCATCGCCTGGCCGGGCCTGACCGATCCGATCACCTCGCGCAGCGGCGCGGAGCGCATCGCCGCCCTGCTCAGCCAGGCTCCCGTGACCAGCCGGCCCGATCTTTCATTGATCCGCCGTTTCTCCGACATCGTGATCGCCAGCGATTTCCTCGATCCGATCGAGGAAACGCAGGCATGGCTCGACGTGCTTGCCCGCCACGGCGTGCGCGTCCACCTGATCGAGGTCGCCGATCCCGCCGAGGAATCCTTTCCCTATGCGGGCCGCACCCAGTTCAACGATCCCGAAACCGGCGACAAACTGACGGCCGGCCGCGCCGAACTGCTCGGCGACGACTACCGGCGTCTCTATCTGGCGCGGCGCGATGAACTCGCCGCCTGGTGCCGCCGGCTCGGCTGGAGCTATACCGTCAACCACACCGACCGCCTGGCCTCCGAGGCGCTGGTGCGCGTTCACACGGCCATGTCGGCCGAAAGCAGCTACGCGGCCGGAGTTCGGATGTGATGGTGCATTCCGCCCCGCACCCCTCATCCGCCTTCACTCCGTTCAGGCACCTTCTCCCACAAGGGGAGAAGGCGGAGTTTCGCGCCGACGTCCCGGCAAATCTCCAGCGTTCACGATTGGCGCAAGCGCAGCGGCAGCGCTCCACCTTCTCCCCTTGTGGGAGAAGGTGGCCGAGCGCAGCGAGGTCGGATGAGGGGTGCCGGACGAGGCGAAGCGCCGCTGCTCCACCCCCCCAAAGGCATCCCGCATGAGCTGGCTGCCGCTCTCCTTCGGCTTTCCGGCCATTCTGTGGGGCCTGCTCGCCCTGCCGGTCATCTGGTGGCTGCTGCGGCTGACCCCGCCGCGCCCGCAGATCGAGGTGTTTCCGCCGCTCAGCATCCTGGCAAAGGTGCTGAAGCGCGAGGAGACGCCGCACCAGAGCCCATGGTGGCTGACGCTGCTCAGGCTCGTTCTGGCAGCCCTGATCATTTTCGCGCTTGCCGAGCCGGTGTTCAATCCGCGCGAAAGGGTGCCGACCGGCGGCAGCGTCCTTGCGCTCGTCATGGACAATAGCTGGGCGAGCGCCGGCGACTGGGACCAGCGCGTGGCGACAGCCGGGCGCCTGATCGCCGACGCCGAGCAGAACGAGATACCGATCCTTCTCGCCTTCACGGCCGAGCGGCCCAATGCACAGATCGGACCTTTCACCGCGGGGGAAGCGCGCGACCGCCTGAACGCCGTCAAGCCGCGTCCGATTCCCGCCAACCGCGCGGACATTTATGCAAGCGTGGCCAACGCCTTGAACACCACTCCCGGCGCTACGCTGGCGCTGCTGACCGACGGCCTGGCCGCAGCGGATGATCAGGCGTCCTTTGCGAGACTGCTGGCGCAAAAGCCGGCGAACGTCGTCTGGGCGGCGCCCGACAGCCTGAATGTTGTGGGACTGACCGCCGCCGACAACGCCGTCGACCGGTTCCTCGTTACCGCGGTTCGGGCTCTCTCCGGCGCGCCCAAATTCATGACAGCCGGCGCATTCGACAGCAAGGGCCGGCGCATCGGCGACGCGGCCCTGACGTTCCGGCCCGGCGAAACGACAGCGACCGGGGAGATTGTCGTTCCGTTCGAACTTCGCAACGACTTCGCCTCGATCGTGCTGGATGGCGAGGGACATGCAGGCGCCGTGCGCGTGCTCGACGAGACGGCCAAGCGACGGCAGGTTGGCCTGCTGGCGCAGGCGCCGGACGATGAAGGCCGGCAATTGCTTTCGCCCCTCTACTACATCCGCCGAGCGCTCGAGCCTTTCGCCGATCTCAGCGAACCGGAAAGCCCGGATCTGAGCGAGGCCATTCCGCAACTGCTCGCCCGGAAACCTGCCGTGATCATCATGGGCGACGTCGGAACGATCCCGGACAGTGCCCGCGCGTCGCTGATCGAGTGGATGGAAAACGGCGGCACGCTGGTCCGGTTCGCAAGCTCGCGCCTTCTGTCGACCGGCAACGACGAAGCGTTGCTTCCGGTGCCGCTGCGGCTGGGCGAGCGGCTTCTTGGCGGCTCGCTCTCCTGGACGGAACCGCAGCCGGTAACGGAATTTCCTCGCAACGGGCCATTCGCGGATCTATCCCCGCCGTCCGACGTCATGGTGACGCGGCAGGTGCTGGCCGAGCCGACACCGGATCTCGTCGACCATACATGGGCGACGCTTGCCGACGGCACGCCGCTGGTGACAGCCGACCGTCGCGGCAAGGGGATGGTCGTGTTCTTCCATGTCACGCCGAATGCGACCTGGTCGAATCTGCCGATTTCGGGCACCTTCGTGGAAATGCTGCGCCGCATCGTGCAATTGTCGCGAAATCAGGGGGTTGTGGCAACCACTGCCGAAAGCCAGGTGGCGACTTCGCTTCCGCCATATCGTATGATTGCGGCCGACGGACAGATCGTACCGCCCGGCGCGGACGAAAGGCCGTTGCAAGTCGGATCCGGGAATATCGCCGTGACCCTTGAGAATCCGCCGGGGCTGTATGGGACCGAAGACGGTGTCTTCGCCCACAATCTGCTGACGGCGAACGCTGCACTGACGCCGCTGGCGCGGCCCGACCTGTCCGTGCCCGTGGTGAATGAGCGATATGCGCTCGACGAATTGCGAGACATGAAGGGTCCCTTGCTGCTGGCGGCCCTTGTGCTGCTGGCGGCGGACGGTCTTATCGTGCTTTGGCTGGCCGGCATCTTTCACCGGTGGCGCCGGGCCACAGGCGGCGCCGCGGCGGCTGCGATCGCGCTGATGGCTGTTCTATCGCTGCTGTCCTTCGCGCCGAAAGCGTTGGCCGTGGATTCCAAGCCGGGCGACGCGCAGGCGATCGACGCTATATCCGTCACGCGTCTGGCCTATGTGATCACCGGCGATGCGAGCATCGACGCGATCAGCCGGGCCGGGCTGTCAGGGCTGACGCATTTTCTGAGCGAGAAAACCGCGCTGGAACCGGGCGAGCCGGCCGGCGTCAATCTCGAACAGGATGAACTTGCCTTCTTCCCGCTCATATACTGGCCGATCGACGCGAACGCCGCCATGGCCTCCCCGGCAGCGATCGCGCGCATCGACGAATATATGAAAGGCGGCGGGACGGTTCTGTTCGATACGCGCGATGAATACGCGATGTCGCTGCAAAATTCGACCAGCCCGGCGACGCAGCGCCTGCGCGAAATACTGGGCGACCTCAACGTCCCGCCGCTGGAGCCGGTCCCTGCGGACCATGTCTTGACGAAGGCTTTCTTCATCCTGCCGGAGTTCCCCGGCCGCTTCGGCGGAGGGCAGCTCTGGGTCGAGGCGTCGCTGGAAGCCACGAACACGGACAACCGGCCGGTGCGCACCGGCGACGGGGTCACGCCGATCATGATCACCTCCAACGATTTCGCGGGTGCCTGGGCGGTGGACGAACGCGGCGACCCGATGCTGCCGACCGTGCCGTCCGATCCGATGCAGCGGATCTATTCGCTGCGCGCGGGCGCCAACATCGTCATGTACATGCTGACCGGCAACTACAAGTCCGATCAGGTGCACGTGCCGGAGCTGCTCGAACGGCTGGGGCAATAGGATATGGCCGGACATGTCGCGCGAGTCGCCCCGCCTGACGTTCCTCACGCAAATGGCGCGCGCGCCTTGCCCTTCACGGAGGCGCACGCCTGGCGCAACGCTCGTCCAACTAAGCAGGTTCCGGAAAAGTGTGTGACGGTTTTCCGACAGAAACCTGCGACAAAACAAGAGGCTAAGCAGGCGAAGCGTGGGCGAAGCCACGCAAGTCTGCTTAGGCAGCGCCAGAACACCGGCGATCGCCTTCTCGACCGGCTGTTCCCCAGAAACCAGGGCATCCGCTCATGAACTGGTCGATCGCCTTCGAGCCCCTGCTCCCCTTGCCGTGGCTCGCCGCGGTGCTCCTTCCGGTAACGCTGCTGGCGCTGACGGGGCTGTGGCTGCGCCAGCGCGGCGCTCTTCTGCGTTTCGCGGCGCTGCTGGCGCTGGCGGGCGCGCTCGTCAATCCGGTCTTTCTCGACGAAGAGCGTGAGCCTATGAAAAGCGTCGTCGCGCTGATCGTCGACCGCAGCCAGAGCCAGGACATCGGCGCGCGGACCAGCCAGACCGACCAGGCCGTCGCGGGCATGCAGGAACGGCTCGCCCGTTTCAAGCAGTTCGAGGTGCGCGTCGTCGAGGCTGGCAAGGCCAGCGTGGCGGACGACCGCACCGAAACGCGGCTGTTCGGCGCGCTGGACAGCGCCTTCCGCGATGTGCCGGCCTCGCGTGTCGGCGGCGCCGTCATGATCACCGACGGACAGGTCCACGACGTTCCCAAAACCACCGAGGCGATCGGGGCGCCACTGCACGCGCTGATCACCGGCGAAGAAAACGAAATGGACCGGCGCATCCGGTTCGAGAACGCGCCGCGTTTCGGCATTGTCGGGAAGCCCATCGACATGACCTATCGTGTCATCGCGACCGGCGGCCCGCGCGGAACGGTGGATGTCCGCGTATCGGTGAACGGCCAGCAGATCTCCGTCGAACGAGCCGAGATCGGCCGCGAGATGCAGCTTCAGCTCTCGATCCCCAGTGCCGGCCGCAATATCGTCGAACTCGCCATCAACCCGGTCGAGGGCGAACTGACCGACACCAACAACCGCGCCATCGCCATGCTGGACGGCATCCGCGAAAATCTTCGCGTGCTGCTGGTTTCCGGTGAACCGCACGCCGGCGAGCGCACCTGGCGCAACCTCCTGAAGTCGGACGCCTCCGTCGACCTCGTTCATTTCACCATCCTGCGCCCGCCGGAAAAGCAGGATGGCACGCCGATCAACGAATTGTCGCTGATCGCCTTCCCGACGCGCGAGCTGTTTGTCGAGAAGATCAACGATTTCGACCTGATCATCTTCGACCGCTACCAGCACCGCGACGTGCTGCCGATCCTCTATTACGACTATATCGCCGAATATGTGGAAAATGGCGGTGCGCTGCTGATCGCCGCGGGTCCGGAATATGCCGGCGATGCATCGATTTCACACACACCTCTCATGGCGGCGCTACCGGCGCTGCCTACCGGCGAGGTGCTGGACGAAGCCTTTTATCCGCGCCTCACCGAGTTGGGCAAACGCCATCCGGTGACACGCGGCCTCGAAGGCTCCGGCTCGGAGCCGCCGCAGTGGAGCCGCTGGTTCCGCATGATCGGCATCGAGCAGCCGGACGGCGTCGCCGTGATGAAGGGGCCGGACGACAGGCCGCTGCTCCTGTTGAACCGCAAGGGCGAGGGACGCGTCGGCATGCTCCTCTCCGACCAGGGCTGGCTGTGGGCGCGCGGGTTCGAGGGCGGCGGTCCGCATGTCGCGCTCTACCGCCGCATCGCCCATTGGCTGATGCAGGAGCCGGAACTGGAGGAGGAACGCCTGACGGCCGACGGCCGCGGCATGGTGCTCGACATCCGCCGCCAGACGATGAGCGATGATCCCGGGCCGTCACGGGTGATCACGCCGTCGGGCAAGGCGATCGACGTTCCGCTCACTTCCGCCGAGCCTGGCCTCTTTACCGGAAGCCTCGAAACCACCGAAATCGGCCTTTATCAAATCGGTAATGGCGACCTTTCCGCGCTTGCCCATATCGGCCCGGTCAACGCGCCGGAGTTTGCCGATACGGTTTCCACCGAGCAGGTCCTGAAGCCGACCGCCGAGGCGACCGGCGGCAGCGCGCGGCGGCTGGCCGGCGTGGCCGGCGTCTCCCTGCCCTCGATCGTGCCGGTGCGCGGCCGCGCCGATGCGGCCGGCCGCGACTGGATCGGCCTGCGCACCACCAGCGACAGCGTGCTCAAATCGGTTTCGCGGGTGCCGATGTTCGCCGGCTTTTTCGGGCTTGCCCTGCTTCTCTTCGCGTTCGGCTCGATGTGGTATCGCGAGGGGCGGTAGCCGACGATGCCGGCGCTCACTCCTCCGGTTCGGTCGTGAACATCAGCGGATAGCCCTTCGCCTTGCCCGCGTCGGTCGCACGCGTCGCCTTGGTCTCCGCGACATCCTTCGGAAACACGGCGACCACGCAGACGCCGCGCCGGTGCGCGGTGATCATGACCCGGTAGGCCTGGTCTTCGGAGAGCCGGAACTCGCCCTTGAGAACCGTGACGACGAATTCGCGCGGCGTGAAATCGTCGTTTATCAGTATGACCTTATGAAGCTTCGGCCGTTCGACCTTCAGCTTGGTCTTGATGCGTGGCGTGGTGGCCGTGTCCGGCATCGGCGGGGCGTTCCCGATGGTTGCTCGCCGCCATTTTCCCACGATCGAACCGATCGGTCCACTATCCCGCTCTTAAGCGACGGCGACGGTCGGCCCGAACCGCCGGAACCAGCCCTTCGCCATCGACGGAGCGGAATCCGAGTGTTCGAGGCAGCTTCTGCTGGCAGCGCGGATGGCTTAGGTCTACTGCCAAGCGCCGCTGTCCTTCGACAGGCTCATCGTGACCGGCTCTTGAAATCACCGCACTCGGCCTGATGATCGTCGCAGCGAGATATCAGTAGCCCTCATGATACCTGCAAACCAAGGGCGCTGGATCCCTCGCCTACCGTCTCAACACCGCGCTCAGCACGTCCCTGATGCCGATCGCGCCGACGAAGCGCGACTGGTCGTCGAACAGCGCCACCGGCGCGGTCTGCGAGCGGTGCATGGCGAGCATGACCGTCTTCAGTGAGGTGCCGGGCGTCGCCCAGAACACCTGCGCCGCATCTTCCGGCTGGCCCTCCACGTCCGAGCACGACACCCACACGGCCGGCTTGCCGAGGCGCTCGGCCGCCGCCACCAGCCCGTCCGAATCGATCTTGAAGCGCGTCGTGCGCCGCCGGTCGAGCCAGATCCAACCTTCGCCGGCGGCTTCGAGTTCGTGCTTGCCGCGCATGACGTTCCAGGCCGTCAGCACCGACAGCGGGTTCACGTTGGCGATGAAGTCGCGCACATAGGCATTGGCGGGCCGGAGCACGATATCCTCGGGCGGACCCGACTGCACGATGCGTCCGCCCTCCATGATCGTGATCGTATTGCCGATCTTCAGCGCCTCCTCCAGATCGTGGCTGACGAAAATGATCGTCTTCTTCAGCGTCTTCTGAAGCTGCAGAAGTTCGTCCTGCAGCTTGGTTCGGATCAGCGGATCCAGCGCCGAGAACGGCTCGTCCATCAGCAGGATCGGCGCTTCGGTGGCGAAGGCCCGCGCCAGCCCGACGCGCTGCTGCATGCCGCCGGAAAGCTCATGCGCGTATTTGCGCGCCCATGGGTCGAGGTTCACGAGTTGCAGCTGCTTGTGCACGCGCGCCTTGCGCTCTGCTTCCGGCACGCCGGAAAGCTCAAGCCCGAGGCCGACATTCTCCTCCACGGTCCGCCATGGCAGCAGGCCGAACTGCTGGAACACCATGGCGACCTGCTTCTGGCGCAGCCGCCGCAGCGTCGCCGCGTCGCAGGAGACGACGTCGACCTGCCGGTCGCCGTCCTTCACCAGCACCTGCCCCCGCGAAACGAGGTTCAGCCGGTTGACGGCCCGCAAAAGCGTCGACTTGCCGGACCCCGACAGCCCCATGAGGACGGAAATCTCGCCCTCGTTGACGGTCAGGTTGGCGCCCGCGCAGCCAAGCACGTTGCCGGTCTGCTCGAGGATCTCGGCGCGCGAGGCGCCTTTGTCGATCAGCGCCAGGGAACCTGCCGTATCATTGCCGAAGACGATATCGACATTCTTGAAATCGACGGCGATGTTCATTTCTTGCCTCCCACGCCAATGCGGGTCATCCGGTCGAGCACGATGGCCAGCACGACGATTGCCAGGCCGGCTTCAAGGCCGAGGTCGATCTTGCGCGAGCCGAGCGCCCGGTTGATCTCGGTGCCGAGGCCGCCGGCGCCGATCAGCGCGGCGAACACCACCATCGACAGCGACAGCATGATGCACTGCGTCAGGCCCGCCATGATGGTCGGCAGGGCGGCCGGCAGTTCGACCTTCCACAAGAGCTGGCTTTTGGTCGCGCCGAAGGATTCGCCAGCCTCGACGATCGCCTTCGGAATGCTCGTCATGCCTAGATGGGTGAGCCGCACCGCGGTCGGAATGACGAAGATGATGGTGACGATGAGGCCCGGCGCGTTGCCGAGACCGAACAGCGTCAGCACCGGGATGAGGTAGACGAAGGTCGGCAGCGTCTGCATCAGATCGAGGACCGGCAGCATCACGCGATAGACCTTCGGCTTGTGCGCCGCCCATATGCCGAGCGGGACGCCGATCGCCATCGAGGCGGCCGCGGCCGCCGCGACCAGCACCAGCGTTTCGACGGTCTGCTTCCACAGCGCCTGGTTGATGATGAAGATGAGGCCGAGGAAAACGCCGATCGCAAGCCCGCGCGAACGCTGCAAATACCAGGCGAGCAGGGCGATTGCCGCGGCCAGGAGAACCGGAGGCAGAACAAGCAGGCCGTCGACGATGCCGTCGAGCAGGAAATTCAGCCCGCCGGACAATCCACGGAAGAAGGCGTTGAAATTGTCGGTAAGAAACTCGAAAAACGCCTTCCCCCAGGCGCCGATCGGAATCTTGTAGGCGGCCAATAGTTTTGAAACAGGATCCATACGCCCCTCATCTTGGTGCTTGGCCGCTTCGACCGGCCTGTCCAGCTTTTTGCCTTGTCGCGGGTTTCTGTCGGAAACCGTGGGACACTTTTCCAAAACCTGCTTGGGTGACCGTTCGAAAAAAGGGCAGCCACTTGCGGCGGCTGCCCTGCTTGTCGGAGTTCTATGCCGGTCCCAGCCTCAGCCGCCCAGCGCCGCCTTGACGGCCGCCGCCGCGTCGCCGCCGTCGAAGGTGGTCACACCGGCGAGCCAGGGCGTCACGATATCCGGATTGGCCTTGAGCCATTCGGTCGCGACCGTGTTCGGATCGCCGCCTTTCAGGATCGCGTCCATCATGGTGTTTTCCATGGACAGATCGAAACTCAGGTTCTTGATGAAGGTGCCGACATTCGGGCACTCGGCCAGAAAGCCCTTGCGCACATTCGTATGAACCGTGGCGGCGCCGAAGCCGGAATCGCCCATGCCGTCCAGATAGGCGATCTTCATCTCACCCATGACCGGGTGCGGCGTCCAGCCGAGGAAGGCGATCCATTCATTGTCCTTCATCATCTGCTCGGCCTGCGTCAGCATGCCGGCTTCCGACGATTCGACCAGTTCGAAGCCTTCGAGGTTGTTCTCGGGCTTCGAGATCATGTCGAGAATGATGCGGTTGCCGTCGTTACCGGCCTCGATGCCGTAGATCTTGCCGTCGAACTTGTCCTTGAACTTGCCGAGGTCGGTGAGCGTCTTGACGCCTGCTTCGGCGACATAGGTCGGCACGACCAGGCCATAGCCGGCGCCGTCCAGGTTCTTGCTGATCGTCTCGACCGAACCTTCGGCCGTGTAATCCTTGATGTCGCTCGTCATCGACGGCATCCAGTTGCCCAGAAACACGTCGAGATCGTTGTTCTTCAGCGATGCGTAGGTGACCGGCACGGAGAGCTGGATCACCTCGGGCTCGTAGCCGAGCGCGGTCAGAAGCACGGAGGCGACGCCCGTGGTCGCCTGAATGTCGGTCCAGCCTACGTCGGAGAGGCGTACGGTTTGGCAGCTTTCGGCGTCAGCCGCGAGGGCCGGAAAGGCAAGCGCCGCGGCCAGGCCGGCCGACAGGGCGAGAAGTCTGATGCGTGACATTTAGAAAGTTCTCCCATTTTTCTTTTGATGCGGCGCTTCATTGTCGCGCTCTGCTGGTCGCAAGCCAAACACCATTCCTTATACGGTTTCAAGCGCGATGACCGCGCAACGCACGTCAGGCGATTGTCGCAAGACGACATATCGGCGCGGCCACCGATAATTCGCCGACCGCATGGAACCGGCCGGACCTGTCTTTCATTCGCTGATCAGCCCACATATATTCGCTGGCACCTGATGCCGATCCTGGGAGTGACATGATGGCAACGTTGCAGAATTTCGATGACGAGATTGCCAAGACCGAGAAGGTCGTGAAGGAGATGCGCTCCAAGATCGAGCAGTCGGGCAACCTTCTCAACCAGATTGCCGCCACCGACGAAAAGATCGGCGCGGCCGATTTCGACATCGAGAATGCCCGCATCCAGGACGTGATCAAGCAGCAGAAGGTGATGGAGAGCAACATCGCCGACCTGATCATCGGGCTCGAGGACGCGACCAACATGTTCGGCACCGAGTTCGAGAACATGAAGAGCTTCACCGGCTGGGAGACCTTCGTCGGCATGTTCTCCGACGAATCCAAGCAGCGCATGCGCACCGACCGCGTGCGCAACATGTCGCTGGCCGGCAATCTCCAGGAACTGCTCAGCAAATCCGACACTATCGTCGGAATCCTCAAGGCTCAGAAGGACGTTCTGGCCGACCGGTACAAGACCTCCGAAACGAGCCTCTCCACGGTGATCGAGCGGCGCAAGGGCACGATGTCAAATCTCGAGGCGGTGCAGAAACGCATCGAGGAACTGAACCCGCTGCTGCTCGACGTGGAGAACAGAATAGCGGCCTCGACCAGCCAGAAGGAGCGCACGGAACTGGAAGGCGAGCGCTCGAAGCTTGCCACGGAGTATAATGAAAGGCAGGCCAAGGAGCAGGAACTGCTGGCCGAGAGCCAGACGCTTGAGCGCTACACTTCGATGTTCCAGACCTTCGTTGATTCGCTCAACAACCAGATCGCCGCGCAGAACACGCTGATCAACAAGCTGACCATCGACACCGAGCAGCGCATCGTCCTCTACAAGGCGCTGGAGGACAGCTTGAAGACCGCCGCGCAGCAGGAGGTCGCCCACAAGATCAATACGCTGGGCAGCAAGGTCGACACGACGGCGGAAGAGACGATGGCCGGCATCGGTGCCGCCGCCCAGAAGCACATTGGCGATCTGCTCGAGATGCACGAGAAGAACATGGTGGCCACGGCCGACATTCAGCGCCGCAAGAAACTCGCCGACGACGCCTTCGCCCGCCGCTTCGAGGAGGTTCTGAGGAAGCACAACGCGTCCGACTACGTGCAGCCTTAGCGCGGCTAGCCGACACCCGGCCCGAGCAGATGCACCCCGCCCAAGGGCTCCGAACCCGGGTTAACGGAATGGCAGTTCCACCCACTTTCCGGCCGCTTCGCGCCCACCTCTCCCCCGATTCGCAGGGGCGAGGAAATGCCGGCCGCAACGCTTGGCGCCCTTCCTCGCCCCCGGAGGGGAAGAGGTGGCCGCGAAGCGGCCGGAGAGGGGTTGAAGCCCGACGACCAGGGGCAGGCGAAGCCAGGCAGCGCCCTGCAACGGACATTTCATGACCGCGGTGTCGGAAGATCGAGCATGACCACCTCCCCCAACGATCCCGCCATTCGCTACTTCGACGCCATTTCGGCAGCACTTGACGGGCTTGGCATCTTCATGCGGGATGACAGGTCGCCGCTCTATCGTCATGGGATCGTGGCGAAAGTCGTCGCCGACTACATCGCCAGGCTGGAAATCTCCTTCTCGTGCTGGAAGAACCGGCTGGGATTCATGGAGAAGTTCCGCATTTCCCGGGCCGACAGCGGCTTTCCGGTGTTCCAGAACCTGCTCGAGCTGGAGAATGATCGCCGCGGCGCCGACAAGCGGCTGGCGTCGCTCCCCGCGCCTGACGAACTGCGGGCCGAGATGGCCGACTTCATCCTTCGCCACAAGGAATTCCCGAAGGCGCTGCAGCGCTCGATGGCCGAACGCCTCTATCTGGAGGACGTTCGGGCCGGCGCGGTGTTCAGCCCGTTCAACCTCGCCCAGACGGTAAAGGTCTCGGTCAATCCGAAGAATTCACGGCCGTTCTACCTGGTGCATTGGGCGGCCTTCGACGGCAGCGCCAATTTGCCGCTCATCTATATGGCGACCGTGGAGGATTCTTCGCCCGCCATGGTCGAGCAGCTCGTCGATGATGGCGGCAAGCTGAACGAGAGGGTTGATATTCCCTTGCCGATCGACGGCCTGCTTAACCCCGAACTGGCGCACCGCTTTGACGATTTCACGGAGAAGAACTCGGCCTACACGCTATCGCCCGTTACCATCGCCACCAACATGGACAAGGATTTCGAGACGCTGCACCCCAAGCAGCTTCGCCGCGTCGTGCTCGGCCCGTTCTATTCGGCCGGGATCACCGAGAATAATTCGGTCGTGACCGAGGTGCTTTCGAAAGTGCGCAAGCCGGAAAACGCCTGGCTGCTGACCTGGACGCAGCAGGAGGTTTTCTCGAAGGGCGAAAAGCCGGGCCGCAAAGGCTTGTGGTCGAGCGAGAAGACCACGCAGGAATTCCATATCAATACCGACGACCTGGAAGCCGCCCGCATGGGCGTGTCGAACTACGAGAAGCATGCGCTGGTGCCGCATGAAGCGTATCAGGCGCTCTATGCGGCCGGCGACGCGCGCAAGGTCTTCGACGGATACAAGGTGCACGTCCTGTCGCAGGGGCAGGTGATCTCCGATGTCTAGTACGCCAAAGCCGAAGGCGAAAGCCATGATCTCGGCGGCGACGGTTTCGGCCAAGAAGCGTCGGCTCGACGCTCTGCGAAAGACGATCCGGCCGGGCAAGACTTGACGGTCTGGAGCACAGCCAGCGGATCGACATCACCTTCTCGTCCAATGCGATCGAGGGCAACACGCTGACCGCCGGCGAAACCGCCCTGGTGCTGGAAAAAGGCATTACGGTCAGCGGCAAGCCCCTCAAGGACCATCTGGAAGCAATCGACCATGCGCGGGCCCTGGATTGGGTGCTGGAGATTGCTTCGGCGCCGGAAACGCCGGTCACGGAAGCGGACATTCGCAATCTGCATCGGCTCGTCTTGGCAAAATCCAGTCCCGACATAGCGGGACGCTACGCCGACCGGCCGCGCTATGTGAACACCGACGCCGGCATCCATGAATTCCCGGCGCCGCTTGATATTCCAGCCCTGATGCAGGCCTTCAGTTCATGGCTGGGCCAGGAAAAAGATTCGCCGAGGACCGCGTTCGACGCCCATCTTCGGCTCGTCGGCATTCACCCCTTCAATGACGGCAACGGCCGCACCGCGCGCCTGTTGATGAACCTCGTGCTGGCTCGCGCCGGCTACCCGCCGCTGGCCATACGCCCCGAGGACCGTCCGGCCTATATCGCGGCGCTTGAAATCGCGCAGCGGGGCGGCGGCATTGCCGCCTTCGATGACCTGCTTTTCCGCAGGCTGGATCAGACGCTCGACATGTATCTGGCGGCCGCTCTCCAGGCGCAGGATGCCGCCGAGGCTGGCATGATAATCCCGATGAGGAAATGACGATGGACACCGGCCTGACAACCATCCCGGAAGCCGACATCGAGAAACACCGCGCGACCGCGCAATCGATGATCACCCGCGTCGTCGTGCTGGAAGATTCCTCCGGCCAGGCGGGCACGGCGCTGGCCGGCACCGGCCGGCGCTTCGTTTCGACCGTCTCCACCGGTTCGGTCCGCCGCACGCGCGAGGTCGAGCTGACAAAGACCGTTGCTTCGGTGCGTCCGGACGATCAGCTCATGTCGATCGGCCAGCATGCGCTGCTGTTTCGCGCGCGACGCGGCCTGGCCGTCGCGCTCGCCGTCGCCGACGTCTTTGCCAGGAGCACCGACCTGGAGGCCTTGCAGGCCAAGAATGCGCGCGCACCACTGGAGGGCGAGGAGGCCGGCCACTTCAAGAAGCTGCTGTCGGCCTCGGCCTATGTCTCGGCCTTCACCTTGGCCTCCTATCTCTGGCAGCTCATCGATTCCGACGGCGAGGCGCCGAGCGACATCGCCGAACCGCATTTCGTCCTCGACACCCCCCAGGATGCGCTGAAGTCGCTGCTTGCCGGTCTCGACCGCGCGCTTGCCGGGGTCAAGGACGAGGCCGATCTGGCGACCCGCGCCAAGGCCTTCGCCCGCGTCGCCATCGACGGGCTGTTGGCGCGGAAGGGTCGGTTCGACGGCATCGGCGCGTTCGAGAATGTCCATATCCGCATCGATACCGACGATTTCAGCCTGGACGGTTTCGACGTGGCGCCCGGCCGCAGGACCAAGCCGCTGGTGATGACCTTCAAGAAGCCCGAGGAGGTGGTCGGCAACCACATCGCCAAATACCAGTCGGTCAAGCTCGCCAAGATGCTGATGGCCTATGACTTCGACCGCGAACTGAACCCGTTTGTGGAACTCGGCGGCTTCCTGTTCACCTTCATCGGTGACGGCGCGCCGGGCACGGGCAAGACTACGCTGATCCAGATGATCGCGGGCCTGGTCAACGACTATGCCCAGGTCGGCGGCTATCCGTTCCACTACGAAAACTTCGGCGTGGACCAGATTTCCTCCTATCAGGGCAAGTCGGGCCAGAATTGCCGGCAGTTCATTAACAACGTGCTGGACCCGCGCGCCATCGGCTTCGGCACCATCGACGACATCGACCAGGTTGCCGCCCGGCGCTCGGACGACCGCGCCTCGGCCGGGCAGCAGGAAATCACCGGCGTGCTCATGGATGCCTTTGCCGGCGCCGGCACCGTGGTGCGCGGCAATTGCTCATTCGGCATGTTCTCCAACTATCCCGAAAATGTCGACGACGCGCTGAGGCAGCGCGCCGGCGCTCGCTGGCTGGTCGACGGGCCGCAGACGCGCAACGACTACATCGACATTTTCGTGCTGCTCGCCGGCAAGAACCACGAGATTGCGCTGGGCGAACACGACCTCTACGCCGCGCAGGAGATCCAGCGCGCGGTGACCGAGGCCTACGAGGAACACGCGAAGCCGCATGAAGACGGCTTGATGAAAGTGTATGAGCGTTTCATGAAGGAGCAAGGCGAACCCAGGACGCTCGCCGACGTCGGCACCTACCTGCACCTGATCAAGGAGGCCGAGCCGCGCTTCACCGGCCGGGCGATCAAGAACGTCACCGACGCGATCAAGATGCGCGCGATGGACATCGAACTGCCGGACGACTGGTTCGAGAAGCCGGATGTTTTCATGCACAAGGGCTACGACGAGAAGAAGGCGATGATCGAGGAACTGCGCGGGCCTTTTTCGATGGAGATGATCATGCAGGAAATCAACCGCTACGCCAATTCCGAGTTCCGCTATTCCGACAAGTCCGACGACGCGGCGGTGTCCAAGCTGCTCCGCGACGCCCGCCTGCGCGAGCGCGCCGTGCGTGAAATGGAGGAACTCAAGCAAAAAGGGCTGTGGAGCTAGCTCCCTTCTGCCCGTTTACGGGGAGAAGGTGCCGGCAGGCGGATGAGGGGCGGCGCAATGCGTGGCGAGAATAATCGGAAAACAGCCAGAGCGAGAGAATTGCGCCAAGTCGAAAATGAAGCGGAGGAGACGCTTTGGTATCACCTTCGCGGGCGCCGTCTGAACGGCTTCAAATTTGTGCGTCAGCTACCAATCGGGCCTTACTTTGCTGATTTTGCCTGTTGAGAGGTCAATTTGGTTGTTGAAGTAGATGGAAGCCAGCATGCCGCGCGGCCTCAAGATCGATTCAGGGATGAGACCATGAACAAGAACGGATGGTCGGTTCTGAGGGTTTGGAACTCGGATGTCCTCAACTCCAGAAAGGCCGTGCTCGAAACCATTTTGGCGGCTTTGGAAGGAAGGCTAAGATTGAAGATGATTGCCGCTGACGTAAAATTCCTGCCTGCGACGCGAACATTGGAGCCTCGATCTTGAACGCTGGCGCCGCCCCTCATCCGCCCTTCGGGCACCTTCTCCCCGTGAACGCGGAGAAGGCTTGATGGATCTCCTGCGCGACAACGAGCTGATCTACGGCCGGCTGCTGGCGGTCGAGGAGCCGCATCTGGTCGGGCGCTACAACAAGGCGCTGAAGGCCTTCGGCCTGCCGGAGACCAAGCTCACCTCCTTCGAGATCGACCGCTCCGGCTTTTCGCCGCAGATCGCCGAGGAACTGGGCGACCCGCTCTATCTCGACCCCAACGAGGTCAACCGGCGCTTCATCATCCTCGCCCCGTCGCAGATCGACCTGCCGGTCGTTCACACGGCCTTCTCCAACACCTCGCAGCTCATCTTCGAATTCATGACCCGCAATCAGCGCGCCATCAACGCGCTGACGATCAAGGACGTGATCTACGGCGAGATCGAGGATTCGGTCACCAAGGTCGAGGACATCGAGGATCTGCTGTCGATCAACCAGGTCGAGTTCCGGGTGTTGTCGGCGGAAGACGTGCTCGGAAAGGCCGCCGAACTCGGCAAGCTGGTCGACAGGCTGAAGCAGGAGCCGGGCGCATGGCGCGACGACGCCATACTCAACCGCATGGTCGACCTCGCCAAGGTCTGCGGCGACATCCGCGAGAACGCGCTGGTGCCCGACCAGGTGATCTTCCGCCACAACGCGTTCTGGACGAGCCATTTCGGCGGACTTTACGTATTTGTCGATCCCGACATGACGACGGTGATCAGCGACCCCTCGGCGCCCGGCTTCCGGCGGTCGCGGCCCTGGCAGGTCAGCTACCTGTCCCTTACCGACGCCGAGCGCGTCTTTTCCTTCCTCGCCTCCAGCGGCCGCATCGAGCTGCCGCGCGCGTCGTGGATCGAGACGTCGGGTTATCTGGAGCATCGGGCCGAAATGCTCATCACCTCGATGATCCACCACGAGCGGCCGGATACCGACTTCTCCAAGCTGGACAAGGTCTGGCTGCAGACCTGGATCCACGCCAATGCCGACCGCATCAACAGCGACGGCACTTTCCCGTTCCTGAACGCGGCGAAACGCGAGATCGCCCGCCTCGGGCAGCTCAGGATCGAAGAGGTGTTTCCGAAGCACCGCTTCCTGGTGGTCCGGGCCAGGCCCGACCATCCCGACGCCTGGCTTACCAACCGGCTGATTTCCGATTTCGTGCCATTCGATTTCCTGTCGCGCTATGTCTTCAACAAACAGGGGTTTTATCGCGACTACCAAGGCTACAGCGAAAGCTTCCGCGCCCACGTTGTGAACACGCTGAAAAACGCATATCTGAAGGACAAGGTGGGGTTGCGCGCCCGGCTCTATGGATTGGTGGACTAAAAGCAGGTTCCGGATAAGTGTGTCACGGTTTTCCGACAGAAACCTGCGACAAAACAAGAGGCTAAGCAGGCCAAGCGTGGGCGAAGCCACGCAAGTCTGCTTGGCGCTGCAAACGGTCAGTCGGCGCTTGAGGGAGTGACTGCGGGATGCTCGATCCTATCGTGAACTTCTTCACCTGGGTCTTCCAGATGATTGGCCGCGGCATTGGCCTGTTCGTAGGCGTCCTGCTTTGGCCGTTCATGTGGCTCGGGCGCTGGTATCTGCAGCGCGGCTGGATGCTGAAGGTCGGCGCCGGCGCGGGCATCCTCCTGCTGGTCGGCCTCTACGGCTATTTCATCTGGACCACGCAGGTCTGGACGAATTTCAATCCGGACTATCCCGACGCCTACGCCTTCGACAATGTCTCGGCGGGACAGCAGACCTCGGCCGCGGACGCGCCGGTGCGGACCTGCGCGCGCTCGGCGATCGCCGACCTCACCGCCGACCTCACCGATTTCAACGTGAACCAGAACGCCTGGATCTCCTCGATGATCCTTTACAAGATCGGGCTGTTCGGGCTCGACTGGGACAAGACGCCCTTCCTCGACAACAAGGCGTCCTTCCAGCGCGGCATCCACGAGGCGGTGCGCCGCACCACGACGGAACTGGCGGACAATCTGGGGCGCGTGCGCACGACCTCGCAGATCGACGCCAACCTTCAGAGGGCCCGCGGCAACGCCCAGTTCAATGAATTCACCTGGTATTTCGGCCTGAGCCCGTTCGGCCCGAAGACGCCGACGCCGAGCTTTTACCGCGCGATCGTCACGGATCTGCGCGCCTTCAACGACCGCCTCTCGCGCTGCGAGGCTGTGTTCGACGCGCGCGGGGACAATCTCAGACAGTATCTCGACCGCATCGCAAGCGCGATCGGCGACACTTCCGCAATTCTGAGGGAACGCTCGGAGAACTATAATCTCGGCTTTTTCGACGTGCGGGCCGACGATCGCTACTGGTTCGCCTATGGGCAGCTTTACGCCTATTACGGGCTGCTCAGGGGCGCCCGGGCCGATTTCGAGCGGGTGCTGGCCGAAAGGCACCTCGCGGCCTTGTGGGAGTCGATGGAAACGCAGGCCCGTTCCGCCTTGCGCATCCAGCCGTTGATCATCATCAATGGCAGCGAGGACGGCCTGCTGGCGACCCACCTCGCCACTATGGGCTTCTACATACTGCGCGTCCGCTCGAACCTCGTCGAGATCAGCAGCGTGTTGCAGCAGTGAGCGAATAGCAGGCCAAGGAATGCGGGATGACCAAACTTGAGAAGATCGAGAAAGATGTCGAAGGTCTAAGCACGGATGATTTGGCTCGCTTTCGTGAGTGGTTCGCGGTGTTTGATGCCGAAAAATGGGATGCCGAGATCAAGGCCGACGCGGCGTCTGGAAGGCTCGATGCGCTCGGCGAGCAAGCCCTTTCCGCGCATCACGCCAAGCGGACCACGCTGCTTTGATCCACTATGCCGGGCCTGAGTTCCGGGCCGCCTACGACCGGCTACCACCGTCCATCAAATCGCTCGCGGATCGCAACTTCGAACTGCTTAAGTCCAATCCACGTCACCCGTCGCTGCACTTCAAGCGTGCGGGCCGATATTGGTCCGTGCGAGTGGGCCTTCACTAGCGCGCACTTGGAATTGCGAATGGAGACGACGTAATTTGGTTCTGGATTGGCAGCCATGCCGAATATGATCGTCTGGTGAAAAAATGACTGGCAGCAGGCTGATACTCTAGGGTCACTGTCGCAATCCGTGTATCGCGCGGCTGTTTTGGGACGGCGCGCCGCCGCGCCGCCGGGTTCTATGCGCGCCGACATCGGGCGCGAACATGCGCCGCGATTTAGCGTCTTGAACGAATTTCGGGGGAGCCCAATGGCCGAGCATAAGTCCGACATCGAGATTGCGCGCGCGGCGAAAAAGAAGCCGATCCAGGAGATCGGCGCGAAGATCGGCATACCGAGCGATCACCTCCTGCCCTACGGGCACGACAAGGCGAAAGTGTCGGCGGAATTCATCGCCTCGAAGCGCGGCGGCAGGGACGGCAAGCTGATCCTGGTGACGGCGATCAACCCGACGCCGGCCGGCGAAGGCAAGACCACCACCACGGTCGGCCTCGGCGACGGACTGAACCGCATCGGCAAGCGCGCGATCATCTGCATTCGCGAGGCCTCGCTCGGCCCCAATTTCGGCGTCAAGGGCGGCGCTGCCGGCGGCGGCTATGCCCAGGTCGTGCCGATGGAGGATATGAACCTCCATTTCACCGGCGATTTCCATGCCATCACCACTGCCCACAATCTGCTTTCGGCCCTGATCGACAACCACATCTACTGGGGCAACGAGCAGGGCATCGACATTCGCCGTATCGCCTGGCGGCGCGTCATGGACATGAACGACCGTGCGCTGCGCGACATCATCGTGTCGCTGGGCGGGGTGGCCAACGGCTTTCCGCGCGAGGCCGGCTTCGACATCACGGTCGCTTCCGAGGTGATGGCGATCCTCTGCCTGGCCAATGATCTGAAGGATCTGGAGAAGCGGCTGGGCGACATCATCATCGCCTATCGCCGCGACAAGACCCCGGTCTACGCCCGCGACATCAAGGCCGACGGCGCCATGACGGTGCTTCTCAAGGACGCCATGCAGCCCAATCTGGTGCAGACGCTGGAGAACAATCCGGCCTTGGTGCATGGCGGACCGTTCGCCAACATCGCGCATGGCTGCAACTCGGTGGTGGCGACCACCACGGCCCTGAAGCTTGCCGACTTTGTGGTGACGGAGGCCGGCTTCGGCGCCGACCTGGGCGCGGAGAAGTTCTTCGACATCAAGTGCCGCAAGGCAGGGCTGAAGCCCGCCGCGGCCGTCATCGTCGCCACCGTGCGCGCCATGAAGATGAATGGCGGGGTCAAGAAGGAAGACCTCGGCAAGGAGAATGTCGAGGCGGTCAAGAAGGGCTGCGCCAATCTCGGCCGCCACATCGAGAATGTGAAGCAGTTCGGCGTGCCGGCGGTGGTAGCCATCAACCACTTCTATTCCGACACCGATGCCGAGATCGCCGCGATGAAGGACTATGTGGCGGCAATGGGCGAGGAGGCGGTCCTTTGCAAGCACTGGGCCAACGGCTCGGCCGGCATCGAGGAGCTTGCCAACAAGGTCGTGCATCTGGCCGAAAGCGGCGCCTCGCAGTTCGCCCCGCTCTATCCGAACGAGATGAAACTGTTCGACAAGATCGACACCATCGTCAGGCGCATCTATCGCGGCTCGCAGGCGATCGCCGACAAGAGCGTGCGCGACCAGTTGCACCAGTGGGAGGCGGCGGGCTACGGCAACCTGCCGGTGTGCATGGCCAAGACCCAATATTCGTTCTCGACCGACCCCAATCTCAGGGGCGCGCCGACCGACCATGTCGTGCCGGTCCGCGAGGTCCGGCTGGCCGCCGGCGCCGGTTTCGTCGTGGCCATCTGCGGCGAGATCATGACCATGCCGGGCCTGCCGAAGGCCCCTTCCTCGGAGAAAATATTCCTCAACGAAAAAGGCCAGATCGAGGGGCTTTTCTAAGCAGACTTCGCGTGGCTTCGCCCAGGCTTCGCCTGCTCAGAACCTGTTGTTTTGTCAGCAGGTTTTGCCGGAGAACCGTGAGACACGTTTCCGGAAGCCTGCTTAGTCCTCGACGCCATACCTCTGGGCAGTCGAGCGAGAAGGGCTCAACCGGTTCGCGGCTGCCGCGACCGCTCGGCAGGACTCCCGGGGTCCAGTCACCCCGACGGCCAGGAAGCCGCCCAAGGCGTAAACGTGGGCTCGCCCGAAAAATGGTTCGTCGAGTTGCACGGGATGTGAAGACCGTGCAATTTCATACGAACGAGACTGGATGACATGATGGAAAAGACGATCGAAACGATCCTCGGCGACACGGAAGGCGTCGCCTATTCCTTTCCCGTGTACCGATTCAGGGGAACCCGCGAGGCCGCCCCGTCGGCCTATATCCAGGCGGCACTTCATGCGGGCGAACTGCCGGGAACGGTTGCCATCGATGCGCTGATGCCGCGGTTGCGCCAGGCCGAGGCTGAGGGGCGGCTGCGGGGGTCGATCACGGTCGTGCCGGCCGCCAACCCGTCGGCCGCGCGCAATTCCATTTCGGAGGGCTTCAAGGCCGCTTCCATCTTGGAACCCGCGCCAATTTCAACCGGGATTTTCCGCTGCTCGACCGGCCCGATCCGGCTCTGGCCGAGGAACTTGGCGGCACCGTCGACAAGCGGCTGAAGCAGCGCCTGATCGCCTTGTCGATGGGGCACGGCATCGTGCTCGATCTGCACTGCGACGACGAGGGTGTCGACTATCTCTACGTGCACAAGGCGCTGTGGCCGGCGATGGCCGATTGCGCGGCGGCAATGGGCGTGGCGGCCGTCATTCTTTGGGACGGTACATCGGGCGCTTCGTTCGACGAGGCTTCGATCCACCCCTATCTGCAAATGCCGTCCGAGCAGGCACGGCTGCGGAGCCGCGTCGTAACCACGGTCGAATATCGCGGCCTGCTCGATGTCGACCGCCATTTTGCGCAGGCCGATGCCGGAGGGCTCTACCGGCTGCTCGTGGCGCGGGGGCTGATCGAGGACGCCGGGCAGGTTCCGCCTGCCCCGTTTGACGGGCTTGTCGCGCCGATCGAGCATATTGACATGGTAAGGGCCCCGCGGGCCGGCGCTATCCTGTTCGACGTCGCGCCCGGCGACCGCGTCGCGCGCGGCGACCGGCTGGCTACGATCGTCCATACCCCCGGCGAGGAAGGCGGGTCCACGGATGTTTTCGCCCCGCAGTCGGGCTACATCCTGACGCGTGTCTGCCGCCGTTCCGCTCATGCCGGCGGCGACCTGGTCAAGCTCGTCGGCGAAGCACCGAGCGTGACTGCCAAAATGGGTGCTCTGGAGCAATGAAGAGTGAAAGTCCCCCTCTCCGACCGCTTCGCTTCTCCTTCGCCGCCAATCGCCGACGCGGGAGAGATACGGAAGCGCCGATGCCGATCTCCCCCTTCTCCCCTTGTGCCCCTTGTGGGAGAAGGTGCCTGAGCGTAGCGAAGGCGGATGAGGGGTGATGGAAGAAACGAAACTCGGCAGTCCGGGCGCCGACCGACCGCTTCTCCTGAAAAGCCGCGCTCCGTCCAGCACCCCTCATCCGTCGCCTCCCACAGGCAGGAGACGTGGTTTGCGAAGCAGGCCGGAGAGGCGGTCGAATGGCGATCGCGTTAACCAGAGTTCGGAGCTCCGATCGCACACTGAAATCCGCTTGCCGTGCATTCCATTCGCCGCTATTGGAATCGGTCATGCACATGCTTTCGATCAAAGCCGTTTGGTGGTGGGCCGACTGACAGCGGCCTGACCAAGCGCGTGTGCGTGACAAAGTTTGGTGGCCGCAGGAGAAGTCCGGGCGGCCATTTGTTTTTGGTGCCGGTCCGGACCATCCCGGCAAGCGGATGGAGACGAGTGAATGTCGGTGCAGATCCTCGACAACGGTGCCGAGAAATTCGTCACGGGCGGCGGCGTGACGATCGTTCGGGAGCGCCACGACACGGCCTATGCCGGCGCGATCGAGGCCTATATCGACGGGCTGAACAGCCGGCGCGGCGCTGTCTTTTCCTCAAACTACGAATATCCCGGGCGCTACACGCGCTGGGACACCGCCATCATCGATCCGCCTGTCGTGATTTCGGCGCGCGGGCGGGCAATGCGCATCGAGGCCCTGAACAGCCGGGGAGAGGTGCTGCTGCCCCTGATCGCGCGCACGTTGCTGGGTGAGGCTGGCATTGTGCTGACTCAGACGACGACGCGGCGTCTCTCTTTGGAAATCGAGCAGGCCGGACGGGTTGTCACCGAGGAAGAGCGGTCGCGTGTTCCGTCGGTCTTTACGGTGCTGCGCACGCTGATCAGGCTGTTTCACACCGACCACGATGCCAATCTCGGCCTCTACGGCGCCTTCGGCTACGACCTGGCCTTCCAGTTCGATCCGGTCGAACTGTCGCTGGAGCGGGCGCAGAGCCAGCGCGACCTCGTCCTCTACCTGCCCGACGAAATTCTCGTCGTCGATCACCACGCGGCGACGGCATGGCACGACCGCTACGACTATTCCGGCAACGGCTTCGACACGGCCGGTCTGCCGCGCGACAGCGAGGCCGAGCCGTTTCGCCCGGCCGACCGCATTCCGCCGCGCGGCGACCACGAGCCGGGCGAATATGCGCGACTTGTCAGGAAGGCGATGGAGAGTTTTCGGCGCGGCGACCTGTTCGAGGTCGTTCCGGGGCAGATGTTCTACGAGCGCTGCGAATCGATGCCCTCGGAAATCTCGCGCCGGCTGAAGACGATCAACCCCTCGCCCTATTCCTTCTTCATCAATCTCGGCGAGAATGAATATCTCATCGGCGCGTCGCCGGAGATGTTCATCCGGGTGACGGGCCGCCGCGTCGAGACCTGCCCGATCTCCGGCACGATCAAGCGGGGCGACGATGCGATCTCGGATTCGGAACAAATCCTCAAGCTCCTGAATTCCAAGAAGGATGAGTCCGAACTTACAATGTGTTCGGATGTCGACCGCAACGACAAGTCGCGCGTATGCGAGCCGGGATCGGTGCGCGTTATCGGGCGGCGCCAGATCGAGATGTATTCGCGCCTGATCCACACGGTGGACCACATAGAGGGCCGCCTGCTCGAAGGCATGGATGCGTTCGACGCCTTCCTGTCGCACGCATGGGCCGTTACCGTCACCGGCGCGCCGAAACTATGGGCCATGCGTTTCATCGAGAAGAACGAGAAGTCCCCGCGCGCCTGGTATGGCGGGGCGATCGGCATGGTGCATTTCAACGGCGACATGAACACCGGCCTGACGCTAAGGACGATCCGCATCAAGGACGGTATCGCCGAGGTGCGCGCCGGCGCCACGCTGCTCTTCGACAGCGTTCCGGAAGAGGAAGAAGCAGAAACCGAACTGAAGGCCTCAGCCATGATTTCCGCAATCAGAGACGCCAAGTCAGGCAACGCCGCGGCCGGCGAACGCGGCGCGGCGCGCGTCGGCGACGGCGTCAACATCCTGCTGGTCGACCACGAGGATTCCTTCGTCCATACGCTGGCGAACTATTTCCGACAGACCGGCGCGGAGGTATCGACCGTCCGCACCCCGGTCGCGGAGGAATTGTTCGACCGGCTGAAGCCCGACCTCGTCGTGCTGTCGCCAGGCCCCGGCACGCCGAAGGATTTCGACTGCGCCGCCACCATCAGGAAGGCGAGGCAGCGCGACCTGCCGATCTTCGGCGTCTGCCTCGGCCTGCAGGCCCTTGCCGAGGCCTATGGCGGCGAACTGCGCCACCTGCATGTGCCCATGCACGGCAAGCCGTCGCGCATCCGCGTGTCGAAGCCGGGCATCATCTTTTCCGGCCTGCCTAAGGAAGTCACCGTCGGCCGCTATCATTCGATCTTCGCCGACCCGGTGCGGCTGCCGGATGATTTCATTGTCACCGCCGAAACCGAGGACGGCGTGATCATGGCCTTCGAGCACCGCAGGGAGCCGATCGCGGCGGTGCAGTTCCATCCCGAATCGATCATGACGCTGGGCGGCAATGCCGGCATGCGCATGATCGAGAACGTCGTGGCGCATATGCCGCGCAAGGCCAAGGAAAAGGCGGCGTGAGCGGCTGGCGCCCGTCCCTCTCTCTTGAAGAAAGGCGACTTTCCCTGAAAGGGACAAAATAGGTGCCGGCTGACTCCAAGCAGAAGGTCTTCAGGCTTGCCGGCTGGTCGATCGTCGTCGCCTTCGGCGTGCTTGGCCTGAAGGCGCTTGCCTGGCGGATGACCGGATCGGTGGCGCTTTATTCCGACGCTCTGGAATCGACCGTCAACGTGATCGCCGCCGCGGCGACCTTCTGGGCGATCAAGGTCAGCCATAAGCCCGCCGACCGCGATCACCAGCACGGTCATCACAAGGCGGAGTACTTCTCGGCGGTGCTGGAAGGCGTCCTGATCGTCGTCGCCGCACTTCTGATCCTGGCCGAGGTCTGGCGCTTGTGGCGGAACCCCGCGCCGATCGAGCAGCCCTGGCAGGGGCTTGCCGTCAACGGCCTGGCATCCGCCGTCAACATGGCCTGGGCGCTGCTGCTGATGCGCACGGGGCGCGCCGAAAAGTCGCCGGCGCTGGTTGCCGATGGCCGCCACATCATGACCGACGTGGTCACGTCGGTCGGCGTCATCGTTGGCCTTGCCGGCGCCATTCTGACCGGCTGGCGGATCCTCGATCCGCTGCTGGCGGTCATCGTGGCGCTCAATATTCTCTGGCAAGGCTGGCGGGTGATCGGTTCCTCGGTCGACGGGTTGATGGACCGCGCCGTCGGCACGGAAGACCATCTACGCATCCGCGACATTATTTCAGTCAATTCCGACGGGGCGATCGAGGTGCACGACCTCAAGACGCGCATCGCCGGCCGCGCCACCTTCATCGAATTTCACCTTGTGGTGAACGCGGAAATGTCCGTCGGCGCGAGCCATGTCATCTGCGATCGCATCGAGGACGCGCTGAGGGCGGAAATCCCGTCGGTGCGCGTCGTCATACATGTCGAGCCGGACGACGAAGCCAAGCTTCCGGTCGGCACGCCCGCCATACCCTTTGCGTGAGGCGCTTCGCCTTCTGCTCATGCGGCGGGCGAAAAAAGAAGCTAATATCGCCTCCAGCGATGTCGGATCGAATGATCGTCATGCGTCCTCGATCTCGGAGGGGCGAGGCCGGTCGCCATCGCCCTCGGCGGCCCGACTGGAGACGACGGCCGCGATCATGAACGGAGGAAGCTGACATGGTGGAAAAGACCCTCGTCCTGGTCGGAACCAAGAAGGGCGTTTTCGTTGCCGAGAGCGATGCGGATCGCCGGCAGTGGACGTTGCGCGGCCCTTTCTGCGAGACATGGCCGATGAACCATGTCGTCGCCGATCCGCTGACCGGCACGATCTATGCCGGCGGCGGCAATGAATGGTTCGGCCCGGCGGTCTGGAAATCGACCGACCTCGGCGAGACCTGGACGCATTCCAGCGAGGGGCTCGCCTACGAGACCGGCGAAGAGCCGGTCAAGGCGGTGTGGAGCCTCGCCGCGCGCAACGGCAGCCTCTATGCCGGGGTGCAGCCGGCCGGCCTCTTCCGCAGCGACGATCGGGGCGAGACCTGGTCGCATATCGAGGGACTGCGGAACCACCCGTCGCGCGAACACTGGACTCCCGGCGGCGCCGGCCTGATCCTGCACTCGCTGGTCTTGCATCCGCATGACGAGGACCGCATCTGGATCGGCATCTCGGCGGCCGGCGTGTTCCACAGCGCCGACGGCGGCAGGAATTGGGAGCCGCGCAACCGCGGCACGCGCGCCGATTTCCTGCCGGAGGGACAGAACTATCCGGAATTCGGCCAGTGCGTGCACTGCCTGGTCATGGCTCCGGGCACGGAAGAACGCCTCTACCAGCAGAACCACTGCGGCATGTATGTCAGCGAAAACGGCGGCCGGACCTGGGACAGCATCGAGGCCGGCCTGCCTTCGACTTTCGGTTTCCCGGCCGCCGCCCATCCGCGCGATCCCGACAAACTGTTCCTGTTGCCGCTCAATGGCGACCAGGCCGGCCGCTTTGTTCCGGATGCCAAGGCGGCGGTGTGGCGCACGGCTGACGCCGGCAGGAACTGGCAGGCAATGCGCGACGGGCTGCCGCAGAAGAACGCCTATTTCGGCGTGCTGCGGCAGGCAATGGCCACGGACCGGCGGGAGCCCGCAGGCGTCTATTTCGGCACCAGTTCGGGAACGCTTTTTGCCAGCGCCGACGAGGGCGAAAGCTGGACGGCGATCGCCGAACACCTGCCGACCATCCTGTCGGTGGAGACGCTGGCGGTGGAACGATAGAAGAAGCGGCGGATTGATCGAAATGGACAATCCCCTCGTCACAGTCCGCCTGCCGGGCGTGCTCGTGGACCTGTTTCCGGGCTCGCCCCGGCGGGTGGAAGTGCCGGCGCGGACGGTGCGCGACATGGTCGACGCGCTTAACGAAAGATGGCCGGGCATGCGCGACCGCATTTGCGACAGCAGTCCGGCCATTCGCAAACACATCAACATCTTCATCGATGGCGAGCGCGCGCGGCTCGACACGCCGCTCAAGCCCGGGACGGAAGTCTTCGTGCTGACGGCAATCAGTGGCGGTTGACGGCGCTGACCCGAACCGGACTTGCCTCAGATGCCGAGCCTAAGCAGACTTGCGTGGCTTCGCCCACGCTTCGCCTGCTCAGCCTCTTGTTTTGTCGCAGGTTTCTGTCGGAAAACCGTGACACACTTTTCCGGAACCTGCTTAGCTGGCACGTTGGCCAAATCTGAACTAGGATCGCCGCTGCCGTCGGCGCTTCGCACGCGAAATCTGTCGCGCCGAAGAAAATCAATCCAGGGGAGGCACCGTGCATATCGGCAAACCCGGCGCGGCGATCACCAAAATCTGCACCGCCAGGGCGGACGGCGTCGAAGTGCGCGGTCGCGATCTCTGCGTGACCTCATGGGACGGCTCGGTTTCACCGAATATTTCCATCTGCTGCTGACCGGCCATGAGCCCACCGAGAACCAGCGCTATTTTCTGGACCTCCTGCTTATCGCGATCGCCGAGCACGGCATGATGCCGACGGTGCAGGCGGCGCGGATGACGCTTGCCGCCGATCCCCGATCGCTGCAGGGCGCGCTGGCCGCCGGGCTTCTCGGCTGCGGTCCCGTTCTGGCTCGGAACGTCCGAACTGTGCGGCAAGCTTCTGACGCAGGCGCACGGCAGGATTGCGGCCGGCGACGATGCGGATGCCGTTGCTTTGGAACTGGTGCGGGACATTCGCAATGCCGGCGCGAAGGTGCCGGGTTTCGGACATCCGGTGCATCGTCCGGTCGACCCGCGCGCCGAACGGATTCTTGCAGCTTGCCGATCTGCGCAATGTCAGCGGCCCCAATGTGGACATGGCGCGGCGCATCCGCAACGCGGTCGCCGAAGTTTGGGGCAAGCCGCTGGTCATGAATGTGTCGATGCCGATCGCGGCGGTGCTTCTCGACCTCGAGTTTCCGGCGGCGATGATCAAGGCGATCCCGCTGCTGGCGCGCGCCGGCGGCATTCTCGCCCATCTTGCGGAGGAGCAGCAAAACCCGGTCGGCTTCACCATGGCGGCGCATGCCGAAGCGGCAGTCACCTACGAGAATGGCGGCGACGGCGGTGCCTGACCATGCTTGAAGCGGATATCGAGAAGTTTCCGTGGAGCGAGCAGTTTCGGCTCGACGATGTCCTCTATCGAAAGCAGATCGAATATCTGCTGGCGCATTCCCGCTTCTATCAGGCAAAGCTCGAACGCGCCGGATTGGGCAACGCCGGAGCAAGATCGGTGGTCTCGACGCGATAGCGCGATCTTCCCTTCACCGAAAAGAGCGAGATCAGGGCGAGTTGCAGCGCAAGCCGAGCCGATGGGCACCCATCTCGCGGCTCCGCTGGACCGGATCGTGCGCATCTTCTCCACGAGCGGAACGACCGGGACGCCGAGCTACATTCCGCTGACGGCTGGGGACCTCGACGATTGGGTGACGATGTCGGCCCGCAGCTACTCGGCCTCGGGCATCGTTCCGGGCGAGGCGATCGTTTCGACCTACAATGCCGGCCCGTTCGTCGCCGGCGCCGCCCTCGGCGCCTTCGACCGGCTCGGCATGTGCCACATTCCGGTCGGCACGGGCAACACCGAAAGGCTGATGACCGCCATCCGCCTGCTGAAGCCCACGGCCGCCGTGATGACGCCGTCCTACGCGGCCTATCTGGTCGAATGGGCCGCCGATCGCGATTTCGACCTGAGCGGATCGAGCGTCCGGCGGCTGCTCGTCGCGGGCGAGCCGGGCGGCGGCGAGACCGCGCATTGCGAGCGCGCCTGCGAGGAGGGTGGGGCGCCAAGGTCACCGAGGTGATGGGCATCGGCGATATCGGGATCTCGCTTTGGGGGGAATGCGAGGAACAATGCGGCATGCATCTGGGCGCCCGCGGTTTCGTCCACGCCGAACTGGTCGATCCCGAAAGCGGCGAGCCTGATCGCCATGGAGGATGGCGCAAAGGGCGAACTGGTGCTGACCCATCTCCGGCATCAGGCCGCGCCGCTGCTCAGGTTCCGCACCCGCGACCATGTCGAGGTCTGGACGTCGGCGTGCCGATGCGGGCGGACGGCGCCAAGGGTGCGCTGCATCGGCCGCACCGACGATATGCTGATCGTGCGCGGCGTGAACGTCTTTCCCTCGGCGATCCGGGAGGTCGTGAATGAATTCACGCCTGCCGTCAGCGGCGTCATTCTGGTCAGGCCGTCGGCTCCGGGCGTCAGGCAGGAGCCGCCCTTGCCGATTTCCGTGGAACTGGCCAAGACTGTCGAGGACGACCCGCAACTGGCGGAAAAAATTCAGAAAACGAATTCGCGACGTGCTTGTCGTTTCCACGCGGATAGACATTGTGCCGTGGGGAAGCCTTCAGCGCAGCGAGTACAAGTCGAAACTGGTGCAGCACTGAGGCACCGGCAAAACAGGGAGGACGGCAATGCGAAAACTTCAGTCGCAAGGGGTCCATCATATCACGCTGGTCGGCGCGGACCGGCAGACATCGATCGATTTCTGGGAAGGCGTGCTCGGCATGCCTTTCGTCTTCGAGCAGCCGAACCTCGACAAGGCTTCGGAAAGTCACCTCTATTTCGATCCGGGCGACGGCCGCCTCATCACGATCTTCACCGATGAGACCCGCAAGCCCGAACCCACGCGCACGCCGACCGATATCGGCTGCGTGCACCACATCGCGTTTTCGGTCTCGCGCGTAACATTCCTGCAGGCCGTCGGCGCGGCTCGATGAGCGCAAGATCAAGCACAGCGGCGTCAAGGACCGCGGCTTCATGGATTCCATCTACTTTCAGGACCCGCTCGGCCTGCTGATCGAGCTTGCTTCCTATCGTTTCGAGCCGCCGCTTGGGTTTACCCACGCCGATGTGCTGATGGAGGCGCACAGGATCAGGGTGGCGCGCGGCGACTACAATATCGCCGAGGTGCACCTGGCCGATGCCATCGAGGCGCTGATCGCGCGGTCGAGATCCACGCTGTCGGCGGATCGGGAGCCGAAGAATCCGTACTGAATCTGCGTGACTGCCAAAGGGAGGAACAATCATGGCTGCTATAACACTCAATGTGATCAAGCCGAGCGTCAACAACATGACGGCTCGGGTCTTCGTGCGGGCCGCCGGCCTCGATTTCAGCGAGAACGATGTCTACGGACAGACGCGCTCGGCGGAATATCTGGCGAGGTGTCCGTCGCATCTGACGCCGATGATCGAAGCGGAGGACTTGCCGAAGGGCGCCTTGTGGGAGAGCTGCGCGATCATGCAGTATCTCTGCAACAAGCACGGCCTTGAGGAATTCTATCCGAAGGATCCGGCAAAGCGCGCGATGATCGACAGCGCCATGTTCTACCTGATCGGCACCTTCTATCCCTATCTGGCGCGGGCGACCTATCCGGCGCTCGAATTTCCCGCAATATCCGGGTGAAGTCGGCGCCAGCGATGCCGACGCCGAGACCAAGGAGAAAGCGCGCGTGGCAGCGGTCGAAGCGCTCGCCGAGCCGCTGGAGGTCTTCCACAAATTCTACATGGACGGAAAGCCCTTCATCGGCGGGGACAAGCCGTCGATCGCCGACATCAGGCTTGCCGCGACTCTCGAATTCCTGGCGGTGATCGACTATCCGCTGCCGGATTGGGCGACGGCCTATGTGGCCGCGATGGAAAAGTCGCTCGGCAGCGCCTATGCCGAACCTGCCGCCGATGTCCGCGGCTATATCGGCTATGTAAGGTCGCAAAGGCAGTAGAAGAACGGACCATTCGGCTCAAAGCCTGCGAGCACCAGCTTGCCGGGGCCGCGGAACCTCCGCCCTGGTGCTGTTGTCGATCGACCGGACGAACGACGACATTCACTGGCGTTGGCGCAGCGAATGCATATCGGGCGGATCATATCGAATGCGGGCAGGATGGGTTAGAGCAAGTTGCGATTGGATTGAACCATTCTGCCGGTGTCGGTTTGGGTCAAGGTCGAGGGGTTTGGTGAAGGTCGTACCGGTGGTACGGCCGAGCCGAAGCCCGATGGATTTGGCCCAAACCGACACCGGCAGAATGGTTCAATCCAATCGCAACTTGCTCTAGAAGGAGGCCATGCCTCCTTCGCCTGCTTCGAATGCCGCCGGTCCTTTCACTGCCATGCCGAAACTCTTCCAGTGGCTCCTGCTCGCCGCCGGCTCCGCTGTCCTCGTCTTCCTGCTCACGCGTGTCGCGTTTCCCGCCGCGCTGCTGATCGGCCCGATGCTTGTCGCGGCTTGCGCGGGCACGGCCGGCGCGACGATCCGCATGCCGCGCAACCTCTTCGGCGCGGGGCAGGCCGTCGTCGGCTGTCTGGTCGCAACCTCCATCGACGTGTCGATCTTCAGCTCTTTCCTGAGCGACTGGCCGATCATCCTCCTCGCGGTTGCGTCCACGCTTCTTGCTTCGAGCTTCCTCGGCTGGTCGATCAGCCGCCTCGGCATCCTGCCAGGCTCGACCGCGGTGTGGGGCTCCGCGCCCGGCGGCGCAACGGCGATGGTGCTGATGGCGGATGCCTTCGGCGCCGATGCCCGCCTCGTCGCCTTCATGCAGTATCTGCGCGTCGTCATGGTCACGCTGGCCGCCGCCTTCGTCGCGCGCCTATGGGTCGATACCTCCGGCACGCCGATGCCCACGCACGCATGGTTTCCGCCGATCCACTGGCCGGCGCTGGCCGCCACTTTGGGCGTCGCGGCAATGTCCGGCATGATAGGCAAGGCCGTCCGCCTGCCCTCGCCCTACTTTCTCGGCGCGGTCCTGATCGCCATGCCGTTGCATCTCGGCTTTGGCGTCGATTTACAGATCCCGGAATGGCTGAAGGCGGTCAGCTACGCGGTCGTCGGCTGGGCCATCGGGCTGAACTTCACCCGCCCGGTGGTGATGCATGCTCTGCGCGTCCTGCCGCAGGTGATGTTCTCCATCCTGCTGCTCATGGGCTTTTGCGGCGGCATCGCCTGGCTGCTCAGCCACGAACTCGGCATAGACCCGCTGACCGCCTATCTTGCCACCAGCCCGGGCGGCCTCGACTCGGTCGCCATCATCGCGGCGGCATCGCACGACGTGAACCTCTCCTTCATCATGGCGCTGCAATCGGCGCGGCTGCTGTTCGTGCTGCTGTTCGGCCCGGCGCTTGTGCGGCTCGTGGCCCGCGCGGTGGGACCGTAAGGCGCGAGAGTGTTCGGCTAAGCAGACTTGCGTGGCTTCGCCTGCTTAGCCTCTTGTATTGTCGAAGGTTTCTGTCGGAAAACCGTGAGACACTTTTCCGGAACCTGCTTAGCCTTCATCGCCCGGCGTTTGGCGCAAGCGGGCGTATTGAAATATGGATTGCCGAAGATCAGAGCTTCACCTCCGTCGGCGAGGCACCCTGCAATCCGGTTCGAAACTCTGGCTCATAGCGGCAGCGGCTTGCCGGCCTGCTCCTGGACGATGTACTCGGCGTACCAGTCCGGCCAGTTCACATCGTGTTGGCCCGTCCGCTTTTCGTGCTCGCCATGCGCGGCCGCTGCACGCCGGAGCGCGGCCGCAAGCTCGGTCGACGAGGTGAATGTCGTGTCGTCCGTGTCCACGCGTCCGGGCAATCGCTCCGTGACCTCCTGCAAAAGCCATCCGTTGCCGTCCGGATCGCTGAACGTTGCGTACGAAAAGTAGCTGCGCCGCTCCGGATCCGGGCCGCTCAGGGGGCCTTCGCCGACGTTGCGGTGGAATAGTTCGCTCACCTCCGCACCGCGATCGACAAGTTCGGCGCGCGCCGCCTCGATGTCGGACACCACGAGAAAAAGTCCGCGCGCCGAGCCCGGCACGGCCGACGTGACTCCCGTGCCGAAGTGGATCGAACAGGATGAACCTGGAGGCGTGAACTGTACGACCCGAAACGCATCGCCCACGACGAAGTCGGCATCCAGTCTCCAACCCAGGCCGCCGTAAAAGCCCTTGGCACGATCGACGTCCGCAACGGGTATGACGACGACCTCAAGCTTCATGTCGACGGTCCGCGCTGTCGGGGTTCCGATTGCAGTTTCGCCGCTCACCTGAGTATTGGTCATGTCGAACTCCCTGATTGGCGCTCCGGACCGACTTCACTGGCGCATAAGGTCCTGTTTTTAGCCGAATCTCCCCACAGCCGGCGCTGGACGGCCGCTACGCTCATCAGGCCAGAAGCTTCAGCAGCGCCCGCCCCCGCTCTTGAAGAGGCTGGATTCTGGCCAGTGACAAGTATTCCGTCCGTGATGACGAAGCTCTCGCGGCAGCTTCCCGAAAGTCTATTGCCGCGCCGTCCAAAAGTCTATCGAGTGCGCAATTCATGGCAAAAGGCGGCCGCGGAGCCAGGCACCCGCGCAGCCGCCTTCCGAAAATGATCCCTACCGGATGCCCGCGTCGATCAGTTCGATAAGCGAATCGATGGTATCGGGCGTAACCGTGCCGGCTCCCGTATTAAGCGACAGGCCCGGCATCTTGTACTTCGCCGTCATGACGCATTGAAGGACCGGCATGAAGCCCTGCAGGTAGAGCAACTGGTCGAGCGTCGCCGACACATAGCCGGACTTCAATCCGTCGATGGTCGCAGGCGCCAGGTCGATGCCCGCGACGATGATGTCGCCCGGCTGCTTGCCTGCCTTCTGCAGCACTTCCGCCAGGCTGCCGGTGACGCCGCCGTGCTGGGTGCCTATCGCCTTCAGAGCAGGATGGGCCTGGATGTAGGACACCAGAACCGGAACGCCGAGCGATACGTCGCTGTTGACTTCCTGGGTGATCTCAAGCCGTTCGACCTTGAGGCCGGCGGCCTCCAGCGTATCGGCCAGGCCCTTTTCGGACTGGCCGCGCTCGGCCTGACTGAAGACGCCGTAGACCATGGCCTCGTCGCCCGCCTTGAGCCCCTTGGCCAGCATCAACTCGGCGGTGAGCTTGCCGCCCGCGTAGAGATCGACGCCGGCATAGCCGGTGCCCATGGGGCCGAAATCCGCCTGCAGGTCGGTCATCGGAGAGTTCCCGATGGTGACGACTATGCCTTGCCCGACGGCGTCCTTGACCAGGTCACGGAAAGCGTCGCTGCCCGGGTGGCCCATGATTTCAATGCAGTTCGGCCTGGCTGCAACCGCTTCCTTGAACTGGTTGATCATGGTCTCGGGCGCCCATGCGGAGAACTGCTCCTTGAGATCGACGCCAAGCGCCTTGGCAGCCTGCGACGCGCCGGTCTGGCGGGCCAGCGTGGCGCCGTCGCCGGCGTTGCCGCCCATCTGCATATACATGACGAGGCCGTCGCCGATCGCCTGCGCGCAAGCCGGTCCGGCCATCGACGATAGCGCCGCCGCCGCGAGCAATGTCTTGGTCAGTCTCATTGTTCCCTCCCTTGGATGAATTACGGTTGCTCACTTCCCCCGCATTATTCGGCGGCACGCATGCGGCCGAATGCCCTGGAAAGCCGCAGCCGCGCGAAGAAAGCGCTGCGCCGCTGCGGTTCCTCTATGTAGAGATAGGAGATGACGGCGGTCAGGAAGACCAGTCCCTGAACCGTCCGGACCCAGGCGCCCGTCAATCCGGACGCGACCAGACCCGCCTCGATCATGCCGATGATGAAGCAGCCGAACACGGTTCCGATGATCGTCGCGCGGCCGCCGAAGATCGAGGTGCCGCCGATCAGCACCGAGGCGATCGCCGTCAGCAGATATCCCTGGCCCTGATTGCCGAAATAGTTCTTGTTCTCAAGCGTCAGCATTATTGCCGCGAGCGCTGCGAGGCCGCCCATCAGCGTGAATATCTTGATCTTCTCACGCTCCACATCGATGCCGACGACGCGCGATACTGCATTCGAATCGCCAATGAAAAGAACATGTTCGCCGAACCTGTGACGGTTGAGGATAAACCACAGGAACACGGCGACGATCGCCGTCCACAGAGCCTGGATGGGTATCTGCGCGACCCAGACCGTCTCGGAGCCCGCGAAGGGGCGGCCGACGATCCATTGCCAGACCGAGCTGGTCTCGACCCCGCGCAGCGCATAGGACTTGCCGCCGGAAAGCACCGTCGCCATGCCGGCCCAGAAGAACTGGGTGGCCAGCGTCGCCATGAAGGACGGGATGCCGATCCTGGCCACGAGGAAGCCGTTCAGCAGTCCGACGACCAGTCCGGAGGCGAGAGCGGCAAGAACGGCAAGCCAGCCGAGATTGTACTCCTTGAACAGGACGGCGAAGACGAAGCCGGAGAAAGCTATGATCGCCGGGAAGCAGAGGTCTATCTCTCCCGCGCCTATGACGAAGGTCAGCCCGACCGCCAGCAGGATGAGAGGCGGCAGCGTCGAGAGGAAGGTCGTGTAGATGAAGGGCTGAAGGAAGACCTGCGGCGCGGTGTACATGAACAGCGCCAGCAGCACGACGAATACCAGGATTATCGGCAGCCCTTCGACCTTCAGCAAACGGGACGTGGTTGGTGGTTCCGCCATGAGCCGGTCCTCACGCCTTGTGCTGCAATGCAATGAGATATTCGGTCAGTTCGACCACCGACATGTCCTTGGGCTCGATCTCCGCCACCACGGCGCCGCGGTCGAGGATGACCAGCCGGTCCGCCACGCCATGCACATGAGCAAGGTTATGGTCGATATAGATGCAGGCGCGGCCCGACGCCTTGATGCGCCGCACGAAGTCGAGCACCTTGCGCACTTCCGCGACGGCGAGCGCCACGGTGGGCTCGTCGAGCACGATGAGGTCGGCCTTGTAGTGCATGGCCCGGCCGATGGCGATGCCTTGCCGCTCGCCGCCCGAGAGATTGGCGACGGTGGAATCGACGGTGATGCCGACGCCGCGAAAGCCGATGGCGTGCTTGAGAATGTCGTTCGCGATCGCCTTCTCGCGGCCGATATCGATGAAGCCGAAGCGGTTGGTGATCTGGCGCCCGACGAAGAAATTGCGCCAGAGCGGCTGCTTCTCCGCCAGCGATTTGTCCTGGTAGACGGTCTCGATCGACAGGTCGTGCGCCATGCGCACGGAGTAGTCGGAAAGGTTGAGTTCCCGGTCTCGGACGAATATCCGCCCCGAAGATGGCGCGAGCACGCCCGTCAACACCTTGATCAGCGTCGACTTTCCGGCGCCGTTGTCGCCGATCAGCCCGACGATTTCGTTGCGGCCGACCGAAAGATTGATGTCGCGCAGCGCCTGGATCGCGCCGAAGAATTTCTGCACGCCCTCAAGGCGCACTATGTGCCGGTAGTCGGCTTCCGGCTGAGGTTCGACCAAGCTCACATCCGTCACCCGCTTCTCCCTGCCGCATCTAAGCAGGTTTCGCAAAAGTGTCCCACGGTTTTCCGATAGAAACCTGCGACAAACCAAGAAGCCAGGCAGGCGAGGCGAAGCCACGAGAGCCTGCTCGAACACAAGACGCCAGGTATCTGTCGATATGCGCTCAGGGTCTCCTCACCAACACAAAGCGCGCCCGCGATATAGACATGAGGACAATAACAGCGCTTGCCGGCGAGCCGCGCTGACCGGGTTCGTCCAGTTCGGGTCGGCGACCGCACCCCTATTCCACCTCCGGCGTCCGCCTGCGGACGACGACGCCGAGTTCATCCTGCTCGCGGGCTATGCGCAGCCGTTCCTCGGCCTCAGTCGCCTCGCGCTGGCGCGCCCACATCGAGGCGTAAAGGCCATCGCGCGCCAAAAGCTCGGCGTGGCGGCCGCGTTCGGCGATGCGGCCGTCCTTGAGCACGATGATCTCGTCGGCCGCGATGACGGTCGAAAGGCGGTGCGCGATCACGATCGTCGTGCGCCCGCGCGACACCGTGTCAAGTGCGGCCTGGATCTCGCGTTCGGTGTGCGAGTCCAGCGCCGACGTCGCTTCGTCCAGCATCAGGATCGGCGGCGCCTTGAGAATGGTGCGGGCGATCGCCACGCGCTGTTTTTCGCCGCCCGACAGCTTCAGCCCGCGCTCGCCGACCATTGTCTTGTAGCCGTCGGGAAGGTGCTCGATGAACGAACCGATCTGCGCCAGTTCGGCCGCCTGGCGGATATCCGTCTCCGAAGCGCCGACGCGGCCGTAGCGGATATTGTAGGCGATGGTGTCGTTGAACAGCACCGTGTCCTGCGGCACCATGCCGATGGCGGCGCGCAGGCTCTCCTGGGTGACTGAGCGGATATCCTGGCCGTCGATGATAACCTGGCCTGACTGGATGTCGTAGAAGCGGAAAAGCAGCCGGGAGATCGTCGATTTTCCGGCGCCGGACGGGCCGACGATCGCCACCGTCTTTCCCGCCGGAACCTCGAAGCTGATGCCTTTCAGAATCTCGCGCTTGGGATCGTAGGAAAAGCGCACGTCGCGGAATTCGACGCGCCCCTCCGTAACGACGAGCGGTTTGGCGCCCGGCTGGTCGGAAACCTCGGCAGGCACGTCGAGCAGGTCGAACATGTGCTCGATGTCGGTGAGACCCTGGCGGATCTCGCGATAGATCATGCCAATGAAGTTGAGCGGCATGGCCAGTTGCATCAGCATGGCATTGAGAAAGACGAAATCGCCGATGGTCTGGGTGCCGGCCTGAACCTCGCGCGCCGACAGCAGCATGATAGTCAGCATGCCGACGCCGAAGATGACGCCCTGGCCGAAATTGAGCCAGCCGAGCGACGTCCAGGTTTTGGTGGCGGCAGCCTCGTAGCGCGCCATCGAGCGGTCGAAGCGTTCGGCTTCCATGCGCTCATTGGTAAAATATTTCACCGTCTCGTAATTGAGCAGCGAGTCGATCGCCTTGGTGTTGGCGTCGGTGTCGCTCTCGTTCATCTCGCGGCGGATGGCGATGCGCCAGTCGCTCGCCCGGACCGTGAACCAGGTATAGAGCGCCACCGTTACGGCGACGACCAAAACATAGATCCAGCCATAGGCGAACGCGAAGATAGCGGCCGTCAAAGCGAATTCGAGAATGGTCGGAAGTGTTGCCAGGACGGTGAAGCGCACGATCGTCTCGATGCCCTTCACGCCGCGCTCGATGATGCGCGACAGGCCGCCGGTGCGCCGCTCGAGATGGAAGCGCAGCGATAGTTCGTGCATGTGGACGAAGGTTCTGTAAGCGAGCTTGCGCACCGCATGCTGGCCGACGCTGGCAAACAGCGCGTCGCGCAACTGGTTGAGCCCGACCTGGACGATCCGCACGACATTGTAGGCAATGACGAGTGCCGCCGGCACCAGCAGGAAGTCGGGCAGCGGCGGCGGGCTGTGCGCATCGCCGGCCAGGGCGTCGGTCGCCCATTTGAAGAAATAGGGGACGGCCACCAGCACCAGCTTGGAGACGATCAGGTAAAAGCTTGCCCAGACGAGGCGCATGCGCAGGTCGGCGCGTTCCGCCGGCCACATATAGGGCTTCAGATTGTACAGCGTCCGCAGCGTCGAGCCGGACTCCGCCGAGACAGTTTTTTCGGCCAATTCTCTCTTCCCTAATTTCCGTCGCCTTGTTCCGAGCAATTTCCGTCGGCCGGCGCGGATTTTGGTACGCAATCTTGGTAAATGCCGTGCGGTTCCGCGCAGGCGGCGGCACCTTCGGCGCCCGCACAGCAAGAGGCGACCAGAGCCGCCACGCTCGCCGCTATGTCGGCCATTGCGGCGCGGTCGATTTCGTAGAGGGAACGCTGGCGATCGGTCCTCACCCGCACCAGCCCCGCCTCGACCAGAATCTTCAGGTGCTGCGACACTGTCGACTGGGCGAGATCAAAGCGGCCGACCACTTCCTTGCAGCAGCAGCAGTCGCTTGCCGCCAGATGCTTCAGGATTTCCAGGCGCGCCGGATGCGAAAGCGCGCCGAGCCGGACGGCAAGCCGTTCGGCGGCTACCGAATGGGGTGGCACTAGAATTGCTCCGAAGGCTTTATCGTTAATCGACGATAGACGATAAATACCGAGCGAGCAAGCTTCGGAGCATCCCGTTCCAATTTCCCCGTCCAGACCGTATTGCAAATTTCCTGCAGGGGGAGTCAGTGGAGTTTTCGAATCCCAAAGGACGCCAAATGCTTCTGATCGCCGGCACGTTCCGCCTTCCGCCGGAAAGATTGGCCGAGGCGAGGCCGATCATGGAACGCATGATCAAGGCGAGCCGTGCGGAGCCCGGCTGCATCGACTATTCCTACGCCGAGGATATTCTCGATGCTGGGCTTGTCCGCGTCATGGAGGTCTGGCGCGACCGGGCGGCCCTGCAGGCGCATTTCGCGTCGCAGCACATAGCGCATTGGCGTTCGGCGTGGCCCGCGCTTGGCATCGGCGAGCGCCGGCTCTTGCTTTACGAGGCGGGCGAGCCGAGTCCGACCTGACTTCCCCTATTGGACGGGCGGCGGCATCGCTTGCGTGCCGAGGCGGCTCATGTCGGCCTTCTCGCCCTCGTCCGTCTTTTGCGGAACGCTGAACACCTGACCCGGCCAGATCATGTTCGGATCGCGGATTTGCTCCTGGTTGGCGAGGTAAATGGTCGAATAGCGGACGCCGCGCCCGTAGACGCGCTTGGAAATCCGCCACAGCGTATCGCCGCGCCGGATGATGACGGCGCTGTCGACGTTCTGCAGTTTCGGCGCGACCGTCTCGACCGGCGCGGCGGCGATGTCGCCGCCTGCCGCCGGGACAGCCGGCTGAGCGGACGGCTCGGACGCGGCGACCGTGGCGCCGGGCGGCGTCGGCTTGGCCGGCTCGGGTTGCTGGGCGCCCGCGCTATCGGCGGGCTTATCCGCCGCGGCCGGCGTTTCAACCTTCGCTTCGGCGGCAGGCGCGACAGGCGCTGAACCGTCGGCAGGCTGCGAGGAGCCGGCGGGAGCAGCGGCAGCGGACAGCTCGGCGGGCTCGCTTGTTCCCGGCGCGCCCGGCCGCGGCTTCTTGCTCGGCGGCGGCGCGACGGCGGCGATGTTCTCGCCCGCCTCGCGCTCGAAAGGGACGGCCGCGCGCGCCAGCACCTTCTCGCCATCGGGCGCCAGCGCGTCGACCCGAATGATGTAGTCGCCCACCGGCAGGTCGCGTTCGGTCTCGACGAGGAAGCGGCCGGCTTCGGAGGTCTCGCTCTGTCCGAGCAGAATCTCGTTTGCATAGGCCCGCACCAGGCGGCCCGGATCAGCCGATCCCGCGACAAATACCCTGCGGCCCTCGATTTCGACGGCTTCGACCGCAAGAAGCGGCCCGTCGGCCGGCTGCGGCGGGGCCGGCGCCGCCGCCGTTTGCTGATTGTCCTGGGAAACCGGCTTGTCCCCGGTCACCGCCTGCTTGTTTTCGGCAACCGCGACGTTGCCGGCGGATGTCTCGTCCGGCTGTTCGGATTGGGCGGACGCGGCGGACGTCGATAGCGCTCCGGCCTTCGGCTGCCCCGGCTCCGGAACCGTGATCAGTTCCGACGGCTTGCCGGGCTCCTCCACCAGCGCAAGCACCTGACCGTCGGGTTTTTCAGGGATCGATACGACGGCCGTTTCCCGCGACGTTGCCACAACATTGTCCGGCGCGCTTGAACGCAGCACGATCTGGTAGTCGCCGGGCTTCAATGGTTCGTCGACGGCGATGGCGAAGTCCCCCTCGGGGCCGGCCACGGCGCTGCCGATGACGCGTGAACCGATGACCGCCTCCACATTCGCACTGGATGCGGCGTTCCCGGCGATTACGATTGAACCGTCGGCCTGCACGCGCACGACGTCGAAGGACGGAACCTCGACCTGAGGCGTCACCGCCGCTTTGGCCGACGGCTGACCGGTCTCTGATGAAGCCTCGGGCTTTCCGACGGGTTTTGCCTCGGGCGGCAGGGCCGTGGCCTTCGGCTGCGCCGGCAAGCGGGCCTCTGTCGCCGGGGTCCGGCCCAGATAAGGTTCGAATACGCCGGCAACATATGCGGTTGCTCCGGCCGCAACGGTTCCTCCCGCCAGAAACAGGAGAACCTTGATGGGAGTCAGTGCCATAGTCCATTGCCCCTTAGCCACCTAAGCGGGGTCTAGCCTGTTTTGACCCCACGGACAAGGAAATGCCGGCTTTGTTCCCTTGACCGGCGCGGATCACACACTAACCAATTAGGATATGAACACGATTCGATCCGTCTGCGTCTACTGCGGTTCATCGCCGGGCCGAAGCGAGGTCTATGTCAAGGCCGGCCGCGCGCTCGGCCGGTCGCTCGCCAGGGCGGGCCTGCGGCTTGTCTATGGCGGCGGCACGAAAGGTATCATGGGTGCCGTCGCCGACGGCGCATTGCGGGCCGGTGGCAAGGTAACGGGCATTATACCACGATTCCTTCTCAACCGGGAGGCGACGGAAGCGGCGCTCGACCGGCTGGACGAACTCGTCATCACGGAGAACATGCATGAGCGCAAGCACAGGATGTTCGAAGCATCCGATGCCTTCGTGGCGTTGCCGGGCGGCATCGGCACCGTGGAGGAAATCGTCGAGGTCATGACCTGGGCGCAGCTCGGCCATCACCGCAAGCCGATCGTGTTCGCCAATATAGAAGGGTTCTGGGAGCCGATGATGGTGCTCATGAACCACATGCGAGAGGAAGGTTTCATCCACACCGGGCATCTGGTGCAGCCCTTGCTGATCGACGAGGCGGAGGCTGTCGTGCCCGCCATCCTGGTCGAGGGCGCCGGCATCGACACGCCAACCGGCGGGGTGCAGTCGGTGATCGATAAGCTTTGATCACATGGTTGCGGCGGCGGCTCGCCGGCGCAGGTCATGGAAAAGTTGCAGACTTTTCGGATCAGATCATCCGTCATAACAAGGAGTTAGCGCAGGGAATGACTCATGCGAGTCGTCCTGCTCTGGCATAGAACCCTCACGCGGCATGCAACCGTTCAGGCCGACGCGCGAAAATCCTCGAGGATTGTGCCGGCGGCGCGCGTTTCGGCTTCATGGCCAGGCTCGCGCCACGTCTCGGCAAGGCCGGCGGCGTACCATTCGCGCATTGCCGGCAGGTCGAGCAGCAGTCCAGGATAGGAAGCGGCCGCGCCGTCGAACGCCAACCCGTAGCTCTGCGCGCGAAACGCCACGGGCGCAAAAAAGGCATCCACGGCGGTGAGGGCTCCGCCGCCCAGAAACGGTCCGCCAAATCGGTTCAGGCCATCGTTCCACAGGTCTGAAAGTCGGAAGAGATCCTGCCTCAACGCGTCGGACTTCTCCTTCAGCCGCACACGCACCCCGCAATTCATCGGACAATCATTGCGCAAGGCGGTAAAGCTCGAATGCATCTCCGCGGCGGCCGATCGCGCCCAGGCCCGCGCCGTGGCGTCGCCGGGCCAGACATCGGCATGCCGTTCGGCAAGATATTCGACGATCGCCAGCGAATCCCAGACCGCCCAGCCGTCATCGGCAAGGCAAGGCACGCGCCCGCTCGGCGAGAACGAACGGAACTGGTCAAAGCTCGGTCCTGTCGGAAACGGCACCTGGCGTTCCTCGAAGCGAATGCCCAGCGTCCGCATCAGCACCCACGGCCGCAGCGACCAGGACGAATAATTCTTGTTGGCTATGTGCAGAGTGTACACGCGACCTCCCCTCCAGGCAGACTTCGGAAAAGTGCCGCACGGTTTTCCGATCGAACCCGCGACATAACCAGACAGGCGAAGCCACGCAAGCCTGCCTAAGCCGACTTGCGTGGCTTCGCCCACGCTTCGCCGGCTTAGCCTTTGGTTTGTCGCAGGTTTTTGCCGGAAAACCGTGTGACACTTTTCCGAAACCTGCTTAGCTTTTCAGTGCAGCCCGCCTGCCGAAAAACATCGACCAGGAATAGATGGCGAGCGCGATCCAGATCAGCCCGAATGCGACGGCCCGGACGCCGCCGAACGGCTCGCCGAACACGAACACGGCGATCAACAGCACGATGGACGGACCGATATACTGCATGATGCCGATGGTCGAAAAACGCAGGAGCTTCGCGCCGAAAGCAAAGAGCAGCAGAGGTATCGCCGTCACCGGACCGCACAAGACCAGCAAGGCGATATCGGCGGGGGCGGACGGCAGGAAATGCCCCTCGCCCCGCATCTGGAGCCAGGCGATGTAGAGAAGCGCCGGCAGGCAGAGGATCAGCACTTCCAGGAAAAAGCCCTGGCTCGGCCCGATCGGCAGCGTCTTGCGCAGATAGCCATAGACGGCGAAGGAAATCGCCAGCGCCAGCGACACCCAGGGAAGCCCGCCGGCGTAGACCGTGAGGATCGCGACCGCCAGCGCGGCCAGTCCGACGGCGGCCATTTGCGGCCTGCTCAGCGTCTCGCCGAGCAGGACGGCGCCCATCACCACGCTCACGAGCGGGTTGATGTAGTAGCCAAGCGCAGTCTCAACCGCGCGGCCGGCGGCGATTGCCCAGACATAGATGCCCCAGTTGAACGTGATCAGCGCCGCCGTGATCATCGCCATCAGAAGCGTTCTTGGCGAGCGCAGCGCGGCTTTCAGGTCGGCCGTGCGCCCCAGAAGCAACAGCACGACACCCGCCACCGGTATGGACCAGACGATGCGGTGGGCGACCACTTCGGGCGCGGGAACATGCGCGACCAGTTTCATGAACATCGGCTGGACGCCCCAGAAGACGTAGGCGCCGAGCGCGAAGAAAAAGCCGCGCGTGGCGGCGCTGTCGTTTTGGGTCAAGGCTTGCGCGGTCATGGCGATCCTATGCGCCAGCGGCGTGGCGAGCACCACCCAATAATTGTGATGGATCGGTGCAGTTCTGGTGATGAACAGGCTGCGCGGCCGGGCCGGGACGCGACCGCAAACCCGTCCCGCCAGGAGGTCGGGCTAAGCAGGTTCCGGAAAAGTGTGTCACGGTTTTCGCAAAGAAACCTGTGACAAAACAAGAGGTTAAGCAGGCGAAGCGTGGGCGAAGCCACGCAAGTCTGCTTAGGAGAATGTCACGGCCGTTCGGAAAAGGGTATGCCGCCCAGCGCCCAATCGGTCCACTCGCGCTCCTCGATGATGACGTAAATGCTCTCGGGATCGCTCGACATGACTTGCGCATAGGTATCGGTGAGCGCGCGTATCAGCCTCTTCTTTTCCTCGTCGGTGCGTCCCTTGAGAAATTCGACCCGAATTAGCGGCATGTCGTCCCCTCCCTGTCAGGCAAGCACGTGTTTTGGTCGCGCATTCGATTACGCCAGTTCCGCCGTCGCGGTTCGCTCGGCGCTAGCGTCACGATTACCTTGATACGCAATTCCGGCCGCCGACAAGGCGATCAGCATCATCCCGACTATCGCCAGCGTGGATACTTCCTCGCCGAAGAAAAGCCATCCCCAAACTATGCCGAAGCCAATCGCGGCATAGATGGCGACCGAAACGCTCAGCGGATGAGCCCGCCGCGAAAACCAGAAGAACACCACGGTTTCGAGCGCGGTGATCGCCCCCCACAGAACGATGGCGGGCGATATAGCAAACGCATCGCGCACATCGCTGCCGCCCGCAAAGGCCATGACGGCGACAAAAATCACGGCCATCAGCAGTGTATGGGTGCTTTCGCCCGTGGCAACCTGGATGGTAGTAAGCCCCTTCGGGCAGGCCTTGTAGATGAAGACCTGATGAATCGCATAGGCAATAGGAATCAGCAGGACGGCCATTGCCTTGAGACGCAGAATGACATCGCCGCTCGAAATTTCGGAAAATACGCTGAGGACGGTACCCAGGATACCGAGCACCACCGACCAGAGCGCTATCCACGAAAGCGTATGGCCGAGATAGAACCTGCTGATCAGCGCGACACAGGCGGGGGTCATCGCCACCGCGACGGTGAGAAGGTAGAGAGGAACGGTATCCGAGATATAGAGCCTGGTCAGAAGGGGAAGGAAGAACCCCAGCAGCGCCGAGGCCTGATAGAACCGCCAGTCGGTGGCGATCGAGGCGAGCGACTGCCTCGACAGGAGATTATACACGATGAGCAGCGCGGCAACGATCGCGGATGCGCTGAGCATGAATGCGGTTGGCGAATCGTCGGACACCGCCGAGTATTTTACGATCGCGGGCTGCGCGCTCCACAGCGCCCCGAGCACGATCACTCCGACCGCCTGCCCCCTGAATTCGAAACCCGGCATCACTTTACCTGCCTTCGATGATGGCGCGCGCCGCGCGGTGAGCGCTGTATGTCACGTGTGTGAGCGTTCCAGGCGCGGAAGCATCGCCAATCAACGTGAGGCGCGCGTTAGGCCGGATTTTCGCCAGTTCGTCATGGAGCGCGCGGTCGGGCTCGCGGGCGGTGACGAGAATGATCGCATCGTGCCCGATCGACCTGGCTGTACCCACAAAGACGTTTTCGAATCGGGAAACAGCCTTTGCCGATCCGGGCGAGCCGATGATGGGGGATGATTTCCACCCCGTTTCGCATCAGCCGGGACTGAAGGAAAAACTGCTCCATGGTCTTGTGCGACCATATCGCCACTTCCGCGGCCGGTGTGACGAATGTCACGGCGACCTGCCGGGAAACCAGATAGTCGGCGATCAGACTGGCGGTGTAGTAGTGCTCGTCGTCATAAATCGTCACGTGCTCGGGCCATTTCGCACCCTTGTCGCGCATGCGCAGGAAGACGTCGTCGGGGGTCAGCGGCGCCGCGTCCGAATCGGCCGGGACGGGGAAGTGGCAGGCATGACCAACCCCGTCGGCCCTCCAGCGGGCGCCCGTGGCAAGAATGATGTGGTCGTGGGCGCCGGACAACGCCATGTCCGCGTCAACCCGCCTGCCCATCGCTATACTGGCCTCCAGTTGTTCCGCCAGCGCCGCCTGCCGCCACAGAACGACATCCCGCCATTGACCTATTCCAGGCAACATCGATTCAAGTATAACGCGTCCGCCGACGTGATCCTTCCCTTCGCATAGCGTGACTGCGCATCCGGCGGCCGAAAGCAGCCTCGCGCACTCCAGCCCCGCCACGCCAGCGCCGACCACCAGACATCGCTGGGGCGAGGCAGCGCGCGGAATATGCACGGGATGCCAGTTTCGGCGCAGTTCTTCGCCCGCCGTGGGGTTTTGCGGACAGCGTATGGGCGCGCTGGAAAAGTCGCTGGCCACACAGAGGTTGCAGGCGACACATTTGACAATTCCGTCAGCGCGTCCTTCCGCGACTTTTCGCGGCAGGAACGGATCGGCGATCGATGGCCGCGCGGCGCCGATAAGGTCCAGCACGCCGTCGCGCACCAGATCCGCCATCGTATCCGGCGACGTGAAGCAGCCGACACTGACGACCGGCTTCGTCGTAAGGCCCTTCACCCGCCGCACCACCTCGGCCGAAAGCGCGCCGCCGCCGAACTGAGCCGAGCCGGCATCGTTGCCGTATCCGCCCACGACGACATCCCACAGGTCGGGCAACTCGCCGACGATGGAGAAGAACTCTTCGAGTTCGCAGCGCCCGTCGAGCGGCGATTCAAGCAGTTCGTCGAGGGTGACGCGCGTGGCGACGGCGCACCTGCCCTGAACCGCGTCGAGCGTATCCTCGATGAGTTCGCGCAGCAGCCGCACACGATTGATCAGGCTCCCGCCATACCGGTCGGTTCTCTTGTTGTACCTTGTCGACAGGAACTGGGCGGGCAGCGACAGCACGAGGCTGGCATAGACGTAGATGATGTCGAAGCCGGCGGCGATACCGCGCCGGACGGCCTGCGCGTGCCACGCGCGCACTTCCCCTATGTCGGCCAGACTCATGGCCCGGCACTGGCTGGGCTCGGGCAGCGTGGGGAATGTAAGCGTAAGCGGCAGGGAACTCGGGCCGAGCACGTCCTCCCGGGTTATGGCGTTCATGATGTTGAGACCGCAATGCGACAGTTCCAGCGCGGCCAGGCTGCCGTGCCGGTGTATTGCATCGGCGCTGAGGGCAAGATCGGCGATGTGGCTGTCATCCCACAACCTTCCCTCGATATAAGGCGTCATGTCCGAGGAGGGATGAATCTCGGTCTGTTCGGTGCTGACGACACCCCATCCGCCTTCCGCCCGGATCTCGCGAAATCGCGCACCCGCCGCCGGATCGCGAAACCCGAATCCCGTCGCGTACGGTGTCTGATAGAACCTGTTCGGCGCCGTTACCGGCCCGATCCTGATCGGCTCGAAAAGCACCTTGTGGTTGGGATCAACGCCGGCCGTCCTAAGCTGCATCGGTTTCTCCGCGCAAGGGCGCCGGGCGCCGCCAACGGAAGCGGCGGTGGCTTTTGTCCGGATATTCCCTTTCTCGTGCCTCGGTCATCGCAAGCTACGCTATCGGATGGGGTGGCGGATCGCTATTGCGGGCGAAAAATCCATAATGCCTGCTGTAGTCCTCACGGTTGCTCTCGCTGTAGGCAAGCCTGTGGAGGCCCGGCACGAGCGCGCGAACTACCTCGAAACCCGCCGTCCGAACCGAAGGCAGCGTGATATCGGCAACCCAGACGTCGAACTTCCTGGCGGCGAGCGCATCCAGCAGCGCCTCGCATGACGGGATCGGTATAATTTCCGCCCCGTCCGACGGCGATTTGTTGGCCCGAGCGAGATACGCGTCAAGTTCGATGCGGCGCGTCGTGCTCCACCAGTAGGCAACCCGCCCGAGGCCGTCCAGGATGGCGTGCTTGTCCGTTATGCCGAGGGCAAGTATGTCGGCCGCGAACCCGCGAAGCACGCTGCGGCTTTGAACGGATTCGAGCACTGCTTTTTCCATCGCCGCCTCAACGCTGAGTGACGCCGCGGCACCGGCCGACAGAAAAGGGCCGCGCCCTGTGTCGTCCAGCGCGAGACACAAGACGGCAGGCACAGGCAGGTCGGAAGTGATGTCGAACATCAGGAGCTTGAGGTCCTTTTTCTCGACATAGGTCATGAGTTCGACCATCGCGTCGGGGATACGCCGGAACGGTCGAAGGCGCTGAGGATCCGAAAATGCGGCGGCGACGGCGTCCCTCTCGACCTGCTCGAGGATCGCGCCGCAAAGCGCGCGCTGTGTGCCGATCACGCCGGCGGCCAGCCCGGCGCTCGTCCTTTCCGGAAGCAATTGAGGCTCCGACTGATAGTCCGGCGAAAGCGATATGAGCTGGGCGGGACAGGCGGAGGTCTCCAGTGTCCGGGGATTGCGGACAGGCCATTGCTCCGCCGCCTCGAAAAGGTCCAGTCTGCTTTGCTCATACTCGGCAAACGCGCCGCAAAAGGCGTCGCGAAAACGTCCCGCCGTTGCCGAACGCTGCTTCGAGCGCAGGTCGCGGCGGTCGTCTTCACTCGGTTTGTAGTATAGCGAACAGATGCTTTCGAGGCACTCGCCGGCCGCCTTGAGCTGAGCGAGAGACGCTCCGCGGGCGATGCCGAAACCGCTCAGCGGCTCGCCGGAGTTTTCCGACGGGTCCTCGTCACGGTCGTCATCCTGTGCATAGACAATGTAGCTCGGGAAGAACGGCTCGTCCTCAAGGCAGGGCACATCTTGAGGAACTGTTACAAGACCGGACTTGCAGAGGGATTGCAGGAGACCGATTTCGCTTTCGCCCATAGACGCAGCCTCCGAACCAATAAAAGACGGCGCAAACGGTCGATTGTCAAAGGAACGCCCGGAAGTCCAGGCCGATGGGCGTCGCCTTGCCGAGGATCGTCAAACAAGAATTCCACCACGGCAAAGCTAGGCGTGGAGCCCGCCCTTGCAGCGCAGAACCTGCTGTGGAAGCAAGACAGCCTTGCAGCGCAGAACCTGCTGGGGTAAGGCTGTCCTGTGAATTGAATTCGCGGTGATCGACTGTGACGCTGACGTCTGCTCGGCTGTCAGCGAATCCGACCGTGTATTAAAGCCCTGCATAGTTTCCTCCATCCAACTGGGGGACTATTTTGTTTGCACAAATGCTATTTAGTCCCACCACGACGCTAGCAAGCTTCGCAGGTGAGTCAACAGGGTGGCCGGGGAAGTGGTCGAATTCTATTCAGCCGCAACCAGCCCAGCCATGTCGCGATTCTTCATCAGCTTGAATACGATCGAGTCCATCAGTGCCTGAAACGAAGCATCTATTATGTTGTCTGATACGCCAACTGTCCACCACCGTGCGCCTGTAGAATCGTGTGATTCGATTAGAACGCGTGTAACGGCCTCTGTACCACCATTTAGAATACGTACCTTGTAGTCGGCGAGTTGCAGATCGGAAATCTCGTGCTGGAACTTGCCCAGGTCCTTGCGCAGCGCGATGTCGAGCGCGTTGACAGGCCCGTGGCCCTCGGCAACCGACATTTTTTCCTCGCCGTCGACCAGCACCTTCACGATCGCCTCCGACACCGTCTTCAGGTTGCCGTTCGCGTCGAAGCGGCGCTCGACCATGCAGCGGAAGGAGGTGACGCGGAAGAATTCAGGCACGGTGTGCAGCATCTTGCGCGCCAGAAGCTCGAAACTGGCGTCAGCGCCTTCATAGGCATAGCCCTCCGCCTCACGTTCCTTGACGAGCGCGACCAGCGCATCCAGCCGGTGATCGTCGCGCGGCACGTCGATGCCGCGGCGCTTCAGTTCGGCGATGAAGTTCGCCTTGCCGCCCTGGTCCGACACCATGACCCTGCGGCGGTTGCCCACCGTTTCGGGCGGCACGTGTTCGTAGGTCCTCGGCTCCTTCGCCAGAGCCGAGGCGTGGATGCCGGCCTTGGTCGCGAAAGCCGATGCACCGACATAAGGGGCCTGAGCCTCCGGCGCGCGGTTGAGCAGTTCATCAAAATTGCGTGACAGCCGCGATATGCCCGCCAGCGCTTCGGCCGTGATGCCCGTCTCGAAACGGTCCGCATAGGCGGATTTGAGCATCAGGGTCGGCACGAGCGTGATCAGATTGGCATTGCCGCAACGCTCGCCGATGCCGTTCAGCGTGGCCTGGACCTGGCGCACCCCGGCTTCGACCGCCGCGAGCGAATTGGCGACCGCCTGGCCGGTGTCGTCATGGGCGTGGATGCCGAGGCTTTCGCCAGCTATCCCGGAGGCGACCACGCTTTCGACGATCGCGCGGACCTCGAAGGGTTGGGTTCCGCCATTCGTGTCGCACAACACGACCCAGCGCGCCCCCGCTTCATAAGCGGTCCGGGCGCATGCCAGCGCATAGTCCGGATTGGCCTTGAACCCGTCGAAGAAATGCTCGCAATCGATCAACACCTCCTTGCCGGCCGCGCGCGCGGCATCGACGGAAGCGCGTATGGCGTCGAGGTTCTCCTGATTGGTGCAGCCGAGCGCCAGACGCACATGATAGTCCCAGCTCTTGGCGACGAAGCAGACCGCATCCGCCTTCGACCGCGTCAATGTGGCGAGGCCCGGATCGTTGGAGGCCGAGACCCCGACGCGCTTGGTCATGCCGAACGCGACGAATTTGGCCTTGTTCGTGCGTTTCCGCGCGAAGAACGCCGTGTCGGTCGGGTTGGCGCCGGGATAGCCGCCCTCCACATAGTCAACGCCGAATTCGTCGAGCATGGCGGAAATGGCGATCTTGTCCTCGACGGAAAAATCAATTCCTGGCGTTTGCTGGCCATCGCGCAGCGTGGTGTCGAAAAGATAGAGACGAGCTTTCATGACGCGGAACCTTTGATGCCGCCCTTCGACACGCCGACCGCCCCGAACTTGTCGGTCGCATAGATCAGCCTGTCGAGTATGCCGGGTTCGGAGAAGGCATGGCCGGCCCCTTCCACCAGAAAGAACTCGGCCGCCGGCCAGGCCTTGTGCAGCAGCCATGCGTATTTCGCCGGGCACGGCATGTCGTAGCGGCCATGCACGATGACGCCGGGGATGCCTGCCAGCTTGTGAGCATCGCGCAGCAACTGCCCTTCCTCCATCCAGCCGGCATGCACGAAGAAATGGTTCTCGATGCGGGCAAACGCCACCGCGAAATCGTCCTCTGCGAATGTGTCGCTGATCTCCGGTTCGGGCAGCAGCGTGATGGTCTCGCCTTCCCACAGGCTCCAGGCCTTCGCCGCCTCGATCCGGGCCTTGCGGTCCGAGCCCGTCAGCCGCTTGCGGTAGGCGCCCATCATGTCGCCGCGTTCGCCCTCCGGTATCGGCGCGACGAACCGCTCCCATTTGTCCGGAAACATTTCGGAGACGCCGAACTGATAGTACCAGTCGAGTTCGGCCCTGGTCAGCGTGTAGATCCCGCGCACGACCAGTTCGCTCACGCGCTCCGCATGCGTCTCGGCATAGGCAAGCGCCAATGTCGATCCCCAGGAGCCGCCGAACACCAGCCATTGGTCGAAGCCGCACATGCGACGCAGCCGCTCGATATCGGCGACGAGGTGCCAGGTCGTATTGGCCTCCAGCGAGGCGTTCGGCGACGACTTCCCGCAGCCGCGCTGGTCGAACAGGACCAGATCGTAGAGGGCCGGATCGAACAGCCGCCGGTGTTTCGGCCCGATGGTGCCGCCCGGTCCGCCATGCAGGAATACGGCCGGCTTCGCGCCCCTGGTGCCGACACGCTCCCAGTAGACCATGTGGCCGTCGCCGACATCGAGCATGCCGGTCTCGAACGGCTCGATCTCCGGGTAGAGCGCGCGCGAAGTGCCGCTCACAGTTGCAGTCCTTGCGCCGGCCACGCCGGCGATTCGTGATCCGGGTGCTGAAAGGAAATGATCCTCTCCTGCCGCATGTAATAATCGGCATTGTCGAGCACCGGCTGGGCGAAGATGGTCTCCACCCAGGGCAGGCGCGCCGCATGGTTCACCTGGACCCGCGGAGCGAGGTCAGAACGGTCGTCGAAGGAGCCGATCGCCATTTCGAGACCGCCCGGATGGCGGTAAGTCATCGGCGTGCCGCAGCGATGGCAGAACCCCCTGTCGATGTTGACGGACGACTGGAAATAGGTCGGTTCCTCGTGTACCCACTCCACGCCTTCGGGCGGCACCGTCACCAGCGCCGAGAAGAAAGAGCCGAAGGCCTTCTGGCACATGCGGCAATGGCAGATCGACGGACGCCCGAGCGCGCCGTGGATGCGGTAGCGCACGGCGCCGCACTGGCAGCCGCCGGTTCGAACTGTATCGGTCATTGTCGTACCTCCGGAGGCCATTGGTCGGTGTCGTGGTCGGGGTGCTGGTAGGACACGATTCCGTGGATATAGCCGGCGGCATCGAGGTCTTCCTCGGTGCCCTTGCCCGGCAGGTTCGCCACACCGTCCACATAAGGCAATTTCGCCTCGATGCCCCATTGAATCGTCGGCGCGATCTCCTCCGGCTTGTCGAACGCGGCGATCGACAAAGCGATACCGTCCGGCGCCTCGTAGAAAAGCGGGGTGCCGCAGCCGCCGCAGAACCCGCGGAAAGCAAAATTCGACGACTGGAACTTCTTCGGCTGCCCCCTTGTCCAGGTCAGTTTCGCGCCGCGAACCGAAACCAGCGGCAAATAGAAATTGCCGCTCGCTTTCTGGCACATGCGGCAATGGCAGATCGAGGCGTCGCCGAGCGCGCCCTCGACGTGGAAACGCACCGCGCCGCACTGGCAGCCGCCGGAGTACAAGGGGAGATTATCGAGGCTCATCCCGTTCACCTCTTCGCCGGCTCGAAATCGTGGCAGACGGCCTCGATATTGTTGCCGTCCGGATCGAAGACGAAGGCGCCGTAGTAGTTGGGGTGATAATGCGGGCGCAGACCCGGACCGCCATTGTCCCTGCCGCCAGCCGCGATCGCCTCCTGATGGAAGGCATCGACCTCGGCGCGCGAGCGGGCCGTGAACGCGACATGCTGGTGATCCTGGCCCTTGCCCTCGCGGATCCAGAAAGTCGGCCGGTCGCGGCCATAGCCGCCGATTTTCACCCCGCCGGTGAATTCCGTAGGCACGACCATGATCAGCGAGGCGCCGAGCGGGGCCATCGCCTTGTCGTAGAACGCCTTCGAGGCTTCGAAGTCGGAAACGAGGATGCCCATGTGGTCGATCATGAATCAATTCTCCCTTTGCGCGATTGGAACATGAGGCATAGCGGTGCGGACTGGATTCAATGGTTGCGGGACATGAAAGGAGGGGCCGGCGTTCGACGTTGCCCCTCTCTGTCCTGCCGGACATCTCCCCCACATGTGGGGGAGATTGGCCGTCATCCTTGATTTCGCGAATTGTCGGCGTTGCAGCACGCGCACCATGGCAGGTCGCAGTCGCAATCTCCCCCCTTGTGAGGCGCATACAGATCGCGAAAATGGTGGAGATCGTTCGGAGGCATCGTGGACGTCGCAGAACGTGCGCCATGACAGGCGGCCGGCCATTCTCCCCCCTTGTGGGGGAGATGTCCGGCAGGACAGAGAGGGGCAACGTAGAGCACCACCCTTGGCCGACACCGACGAGGCCTGACACACGACCCTCACCGCTTCATCTCCCAGGTGGTTACGCGCTCGCCGGTGGCGGGGTCCTTGCCGTCCTTGAGCTGGATGCCTTGCGCCAGCAGTTCGTCGCGGATGCGGTCGGCCTCGGCCCAGTTCTTTGCGGCGATGAAGGCCAGGCGCTTTTCAATCGCATATTAATAGTTCTGCTTCGTCGAATGGCGGAATGGTCCGCGTCGACGTCGATTCCGAGTAGCCGCAGCGACTGCCTGAACTCTGCGAGCCGCCGATTGTGCGGCGGGCTCGCTTTGTCTATTTCGATCTGAGAGCACCGCAACCTGAGAGTGAAGCGAAGCGATCGCCTCATTCGTATTCAGGTCGTCCAGGAGTGCTGCTACAAAATCAAGATTTGCAGCTTTTGGATCGTAATCCGGTTCAAGCCCAACTTCATCCTCTGCGAAAGCCCATTTCGACCATTTTCCAACCATTTCGACAGCACTCGTCGGGCATCCTCCAGCCGCCGCACACTGAAATCGATCGGCTCGCGGTAGTGCGTCATCAGCATCGCCAGCCGCAGCACCTCGCCCGGCCAGTTCCGCCCGCCGAATTTCTCCGTGTGCAGCAATTCGTGGATGGTGACGAAATTGCCCTCGCTCTTCGACATCTTGCGGCCTTCCACCTGCAGGAAGCCGTTGTGCAGCCAGTAATTGGCCATCACCTTCGTGCCGTGGGCGCAGCGCGACTGCGCGATCTCGTTCTCGTGGTGCGGGAAGATGAGGTCGAGCCCGCCGCCGTGAATGTCGAAGACCTCGCCGAGATAGGCGGCACTCATGGCCGAGCACTCGATATGCCAGCCGGGACGGCCCCTGCCCCAGGGCGACGGCCAGCCCGGTTCCTCCGGCGAGGACAGTTTCCACAGCACGAAATCGCCGGGATTGCGCTTGTGGGCGTCCACCGCCACGCGTGCGCCGGCCTGCTGTTCGTCGAGATTGCGCTTCGACAGCTGGCCGTAGTCCGGCATGGACGCCGTATCGAACAGGACTTCGCCTTTCGTTTCATAGGCATGGCCGCGTTCGATGAGACGGCGGATCAGCGAAATCATGTCGGCGCGGCCGTCCGCGCGCGGCTCGACGAAATCGGTCGCGCGCGGCTCATGCGTCGGCTGCAGGCAGCCGAGCGCCGTCACGTCCTCATGGAACTGATCGGCGGTCTTTTCGGTGACGCGGCGGATCGCCTCGTTGAGCGACAGCCGCCCGGCGGCAATCTCGGCGCCGAAGTCGCGCAGCGCCCGGTCGTTGATCTTGTCGTCGACGTCCGTGATGTTGCGGACATAGGTGACGTGCTCGGCGCCATAGAGATGGCGCAGCAGCCGGAACAGCACGTCGAAGACGATGACCGGCCGCGCATTGCCGATATGGGCGAAGTCGTAGACCGTCGGCCCGCAGACATACATGCGCACGTTTTTCGGATCGATCGGGGCGAAAGCCTCCTTCGACCGCGTCAGCGTGTTGGTGAGTTTCAGTCCGTTGCCGTCTGCCATGTCCCGTTCCGGTTGGTTTCAGGGAGCTTCCGCCGAACCGGCGACAAACTCCAGCCTGCTGGCCGGGACGGTTTCGTATCGAGGGAGAATGAGCGAAACGACCGGACCAGCGTGAAGCGCTAGCCGATAATGCAAATGCCGCAAATGGCAAAAGTCGTTTCCATGACGACGCTTATCGCGCCGGGGCGGCGCATTCGTCAAGCCGGTGATCGCGAAATGCGACAGACGTCGTTTAAAAGTTACGGGCGGGGCGTATCGGCGGCACTTTTTCGTTGCATTTCACGACTAAATTCGTCTGGCGAGCAAGAAACATTGGCAAATGTCGCGCCGATGTCGTGACGGAAGGCCCCTTCGGCAAGCTTTCCTTAATCATGACTTAATATAATTGCTCGCACTGTCGGAGTATGCAGGAGCGTCAGCCACGGTTTCGCCGAATTCGACACCAAAGTGCGACGCCAGTAGCCACTAAAAGGAAGTGTAAAATGTCTATCCTGAAGAGCGAAGCCGAACGGGCCCGCGCTCAATATCCCAACCTGGTGCAGCAGTACCGAGCGATCGGACCCGCGGCCATCGCGGCGGCCGTTGCCGCCATCAAGAAGCGGAAGCCGAAGACCGTCGTGGCAAAGGCCTGAAAGCCTGCCTTGCCCCGCAGGGGTGAGGCAAGGACTGATCCTGAATGTGCGGCAATAGAGCGCCCGGCGTCCACAGGGACGCTCGTAAAGACGCTCAGAAACTTTGAACCCGTGCATCGAGCCTTGCGAAAATCGATCCCGATTTTCGCGCCGATGCATGCCCGTTCGGGATCGCGCCTCCCGCAAAAAAAGACCCGAGCGGCTCCTGGCGACAACGCCCGGAGCCAAGGAATTTTACGGCCTGCTCACAGCAAATCGAGCTGGCCGTTGTCCGGCGGCATCGTCTTGAGCCGCTGCTTGTCGGGCGCGGGGCTCTCGGCAGGAACAGGTTCTTGAATTTCCGGCCCGACATTGGCGACGTTGTTGACGAGGCCGGAGACGGGAATGGCCTCGAACAGCCCCGGCTCGGGCGGCCGCAATATGTCGGCAACCTCGCGCGGCTCCAGCCGCCGGCAATCGAGCCAGCGTGAAAAATCCTCGGGACGAACGACAACCGGCATCCTGTGATGGATGTCGGCAATATCCGGGCTGGCCTCGGTTGTCAGGATTGCGCCCGTATCGATTTCGGAACCGTTCGGATCGGCATAGGTCTCCATCAGCCCGGCAAATGCGACGAGGCCGCCGCCGCGGGGCCGCAGGAAATACGGCTTGCGTGATCTGCCGACCGTCTTCCATTCATAGAAGCCGCTCGCCGGGACCAGTGTACGGCGGTGCCGCATCGCCGCTCTGAAGGCGGCCCGCTCGCCCGCCGTCTCGGAGCGGGCATTGAACAACAGGGGCAGGCTCCCGGGATCCTTGGCCCAGCCCGGAATGAGGCCCCAGCGCACCAGCATGGCCGACCGCTCGGGCAGGTTCGAGCCGGCCCGGTGCGGTGCTCCGGCGATCACCATGAGAATCGGCTGGGTCGGCGCGATATTGTAACGCGGCGGGAAAGGTTCGACGTCGAGCAGCGACATATAGGCCACGACCTCCTCCCAGGATGCCATCAGGGTAAATCGCCCGCACATGCCGCGTTCCCTTTTCGGTTTGGCCAAGCCGCCATGCGGCGCTGGAAGATGAAATGCGCGCGCAAGCCGGTCGATTCGCCGTTCGCCTGTCTCAAAGACCGGTCCCGATCTCGTGGGCGATGCGCTAATAGTGTGGAGAGGCGCAGCGCCCGGCGCAACCCGCCATGATCGCGGAGGACGGCCTCGCGAAAAGGTTAACTCATGACGGAAACCGCCACGATCCCCGCCGTGTCCGTCGCGCTCAAGCGCGATGACCGCTTATTGCTGGTCAAGCGCCGTTTTGCGCCGTCGCGCGGGCTGTACGCCTTTCCGGGCGGGCGCGTGGAGCCTGGGGAGACGCTGGAGCAAGCGGCGCGCCGCGAGCTTTTCGAGGAGACGGGCCTCAATGCGGGACCGCTCACCCAAATTGCCGAGCTATTGATCGGGGCGACGGAAGAGGCCGCGGTCCGCTATTTGTTGCATGTATTTTCAGCGCCGCACATTGGCGGAGAGCCGGTCAGCGCCAGTGACGCCGAGGAGGCAGCGTTCTTCACGCTGGAAGAATTGCGGGCGCTTCCCCTCACCGGATCGGTCGGGGAGATCGCCGGGGAACTGCTGGCAATCACCTGAAATTGCAAGAGAAAGCTGACACCGTCGCCTTGTCCTCGCCCAGATGGTCGGCGACAACGGGGCCATGCCACGAATTCTCACGGCCTTCGCATTCTCGGTCCTTGTTTCCACCACGGTGGCGCATCAGGCGCGCGCCGCCGACGGTCCGTTCGAGGGCGGCCTGCTTCGCCTTTCCGAAATCCTCGGCTCGCTGCACTTCCTGCGCAATCTGTGCGGCGAGAAGGGCGACAAATGGCGCGCGGAAATGGAGAAACTGCTTGCCACGGAAAATCCCGGCACCGAGCGGCGCGCCCGCTTTGTCGCAAGCTACAACAGAGGCTATCGGTCGTTCGGGGGAATCTACACCTCCTGTACCGCCTCGGCGACGGAAGCGATCAGCCGCTACATGAAGGAAGGCGAGACGCTGACGCGGGAGATATCGACCCGCTATGGCAATTAAGATCGCCGGCTTCCCGCAGGCGCGAATTGTGGCGGCGGTGCCACACCTCCAAACTAACGGTTAACGGCCACACAGCATGTTAACTTAAACTTTAACCGTCTGTGTTCGGCCACCCCCATATGCGGTAGACTGATGGCTAATAGGGTCCGGGCTAGGACCAAGGGGCAACTGGTATACGCCCCGATAAGCAGCCATAATCGCAGTGTTCTGGATAGAACGCCTTGACGGGACATTAGAAACTGAATCGTGCTGGTCGCCAGCGGTCGCGTTTCGAGGCCTGTTTCGAAGGATACGGATGTGAGTATCGAGCAGAACACGAATGATATCGACGCGCTGGTCCGCGAGGAAAAGCGCCTGACCGCCGTTGAATGCCACACGGAGGCCTGGGCTGAGGGACTCTCCGCCGGCATCGAGGCCGACATCATCGCGGAGGCCGCGCTTTCCACTGCCCTTGGCGAGATCTTCCGTTGCGGCGGCGAGCACGTCGCCCTGTCTCTTATCGACCGCATGCGCGAAAAATTGATCGCGGGAGAGTTCGCCCCCTCCCAATGGCGGCATTGAGTCGCTTCGCAGGGCGGAGATCCATGTTAATAGGCAAGCCGGAAATCGCGGCGCCGCGCCGCGTTTGCGGAGACATTGCGGATGATCGGTAAGGCGCCTGCGAAGGAGCGTTCCGGGGCAGGAGTGATGGTTGCCCGGGCTTTGCGCCTGGTAGTATTCGGTTTCGCCATGGGATTGGCGGCTTCCCTTGCGGCGCGGCCAGCGTTCGCGCTCAGCGAAATCAAGCGGGAGGAACTTCCGGCGCCCTCCGCACCGGGTACGGAGGGCACGGAGAAATCGGTGCCGCTGCCGGATCTGATGTCTCCCGACGAAGAAGACGAGCCGATCGAGACCGGGCCCGCCGAGCCCGCGCCCGCCGAACCCGACGGTCAGCAAGCGGCGGAGCCGCGCGAACCGAACGAGCCGCTGCCGGAAATTCTCTACGATTTCAGCAAGTTGCCGCCTGAAGTGCAGCGCATGCGCGTGCTTCTGATTGAAGCCGCCAGGAGCGGCGAGATCGAAAAGCTGCGGCCGCTGCTCGGGACGGGCGAGGACATGACGCAGCTTTCGATGGTCGGCATCGACGGCGATCCGATCGAATATCTCAAGGGCCTGGCGGGCGACGAGGACGGCCAGGAAATCCTCGCGATCCTCGAGGAAGTTCTGTCGGCGGGCTATGTCCATCTCGACGCCGGAACGCCCGAGGAGCTCTATGTCTGGCCTTATTTCTTCGCCGTTCCCATCGACAAACTTACCGGACCGCAGCGTGTGGAACTGTTCAAGATCGTCACCGCGGGCGATTACGAGGAGATGAAGACATACGGCTCCTACATCTTCTATCGCGTCGGCATCACGCCAGAAGGCCGCCTGGCGTTTTTTGTCGCGGGCGAATAGCAGCAGCACCTCCGGCACGGCATTTTCGCCCGTGCCGGCCGGCTGTCCGGTTCATTCAGTGGGCGCCAGCGATTCCGCGAAGCGCACCGGCCGTCCCCTGCCCGGAGTCACGATCTCGCCTTCCCACATCACCCGCATGCCGCGCACGAAGGTTCCGACGGGCCAGCCCGTCACGCGCTTGCCGTCATAGGGCGTCCAGCCCGCTCTCGACCCTGCCTGCGCGTTGGTGATGGTCTGCGAGCGCTTCAGGTCGACAATAGTGAAGTCGGCGTCGTAGCCCGCGGCAATGCGGCCCTTGCCCGCCATGCCGAACAACCGGTTCGGACCGTGGCTGGTGAGATCCACGAAACGCTCGAGCGAAAGCCGGCCGGCATTGACGTGATCGAGCATGATCGGCACCAGGGTCTGCACGCCGGTCATGCCCGAAGGGGAAGCCGGATAGGGTTTCGCCTTTTCTTCCAGAGTATGGGGCGCGTGATCGGAACCGAGAATGTCGACCACGCCGTCCGCAATGCCCAGCCACACACCGTCGCGGTGACGGCTCTCGCGCACGGGCGGGTTCATCTGGATCAGCGTGCCGAGGCGCGCATAGTCGTCGGCCGCAAGCGTGAGGTGGTGGGGCGTCGCCTCGCAGGTGGCGACGTCCTTGTGGCCGCGCAGAAAGGCGATTTCCTCCGCCGTCGAAACATGGAGCACATGGATGCGGGCGCGCGCCCGGCGCGCCACGCCGACCAGCCGCTCGGTGCAGCGCAGCGCGGCGATTTCGTCGCGCCAGACCGGATGCGAGGCGGGTTCGCCCGCGACCTTCAAGGGGGCCCGCTCGCGCAGCCGGAATTCGTCCTCGGAATGAAAGGCAGCGCGCCGGCGCGTATTCTTCAGGATCGCGTAGACGCCGTCGTCGTCCTCGACCAGGAGGTCGCCGGTGGACGAGCCCATGAACACCTTGATGCCGGCAGCGCCCGGCAGCCGCTCCAACTCGCCGACATAAATGGCGTTGTCGCGCGTTCCGCCCACCCAGAAAGCGAAGTCGCAATGCATCCGGTCGCGCCCGCGCGCCACCTTGTCGGCAAGTGCGGCTTCGCTCGTCGTCAGCGGATTGGTGTTGGGCATCTCGAATACGGCGGTGACACCGCCCAGCACCGCCGCGCGCGAGCCCGTCTCCAGATCTTCCTTGTGCTCCAGCCCCGGCTCGCGGAAATGCACCTGGCTGTCGACCACCCCCGGCAGTATGTGCAGGCCGGTGCAGTCGACGATTTCGCCGGCGGAGCCACGCGCCAGGTCGCCGATCGCCGCAACGCGCCCGGCGATGACGCCGATATCACGCCGGCCGGCACCGTCATGATTGACCACCGTGCCGCCCGCCAGGATCAGGTCGTGGGTCTGCGCCATGTCGTGTGCCACCTTGCCCGCCCGTCCGCTCGGGCTTACGTAATGGCTCCGCCGATTGCAAGCATCGAGCCGTTCCATGCCGACCGCCTATCTCACCGACCGCGCTCTCGTGTCCGTTTCCGGACAGGATGCGGAGCATCTGCTGCAGAACGTCATCACCACCGATCTAGCCGTGCTGGCGCCGGGCGCGGCGAAACCGGGAGCCCTGCTGACGCCGCAGGGTAAAATCCTGTTCGATTTCCTGATCTCGCGCGCCGGAAACGAGAATTTCCTGCTCGAATGCCGCGCCGACATCGCCAATGAGCTGGCGCGCCGGCTGACGCTCTACCGCTTGCGCGCAAAAGCCGAAATCACCGTGCGGGATCAGAAGCCTGTGCGCATTGTATGGCAAGCCGGTTCAGGCGCTTCGGATTCCGACCCGACCGATGCGGGCCGGCTGCGCGACCTGCGGTTTGCCGAGCCCGCCGAGGTTTGGCGCGACTACCCGCCGGCTCAAGCGACGGACGGAGAACCCGCCGCCTGGCATGCCTTCCGCATCGCCAACGGCATCGCGGAAAGCGGCGGCGACTATGCGCTCGGCGAGGCTTTTCCACATGACGTGCTGCTCGACCAGACCGGCGGTGTGGGCCTCAGGAAGGGCTGCTATGTCGGACAGGAAGTGGTCTCGCGCATGCAGCACAGGGGAACCGCGCGCCGCCGCGTGCTGATTGCGACAGCCGAGGGCGCCCTGCCCCCGCCCGGAACCGACATCCTGGCCGGAGGGCGGACGATCGGCACGCTTGGATCGAGCGCCGGAACCAAGGCGATCGCAATCGCTCGCATCGACAAGGTCAAGGCGGCCATGGACAGCGGCCTGCCGATGATGGCGGGCAATGCCACGCTGGCGCTTGCCATTCCCGCCTGGGCGCGTTTCACCTTCCCGCGGGATCCGCCGGCGGAGGAGGCCTGATGCCGGACCGATCGGGGGCGCCGCCGCGTGTCTGGCAGCGCATGCTGTCCGGCCGGCGGCTCGATCTGCTGGACCCGTCACCCCTCGACATCGAGATATCCGACATCGCTCAGGGGCTGGCGCGGGTGGCGAGGTGGAACGGCCAGACCGCCGGGGATCATGCCTTCTCGGTGGCGCAGCATTCGCTGCTCGTGGAGGCGATTTTTCGAACGCGGCAACCGGACTCGACCGACGATCAGCTTCTGGCGGCACTGCTGCACGACGCGCCGGAATATGTGATCGGCGACATGATCTCGCCGTTCAAGTCGGTCGTGGGCGGCGACTACAAGGCCGTCGAGGAACGGCTTCACAGAGCGATCCACTTGCGCTTTTCGCTGCCGCCGCCCGGCGCGGACAGGCTGAAGCAGCAGATCAAGCGGGCGGACCACATAGCGGCCTATTTCGAGGCGACCCTTCTGGCGGGCTTCTCGACGACCGAGGCCACCCGCTATTTCGGCCGGCCTTCGGGCATCGTGCTGACGGCCGACGATCTTGAACCCCTCTCCGTGAAGCGCATCCACGGCGTGTTCATGCGGCGTTTCAACGAATTGGAGACGGCACGGCAAGACGCGTTTAAAATTAGGGACCTTCGCCGCCTTTGTTCGTCGCCGCCTTTGTTCGTCGGACCTCCTATCCGACCCGCCTCCACCCGCACTCGCCATTGCGCCATGTCCGCGAACTGTCGATCGCATCCGGCGAGCGGTTTGTTCTTGATCCTCGGCAAATACCGAAAGGTCCTTCCCTTGCCTCGGCCCGGCTGTTGTTGTCTGTTCTCAGCGATTTCATTGCATGTTTCCGGATACAAGCTTGTTGTCCACTACAGCCCTGTTAGTCTGCCTGCACGCAGAGCTCCGGGTTGATAAGGCTCGGATGCGTGCGCAGATGGGTCGGCGAATGAAAGGAGCAGCGGGATCATGGCACAGGTCGTGGTAAGCTTGAGGACGATCGACCTCCGGAATGCCGAACAGCAACCGGTCTCGGGCGATGACGTCAAGACGCTGCAGGCACTGCTGAATCTTTTCCTCACTGCCGGCGACGTCGGCGAGGACGGCACCCCGATCCTGCCCCTGACGCTGGACGGGATAGCCGGCGCAAAGACCAAGCAGGCCGCGCTGGCCTTCCAGACGGCGGCCCATCTGGCCACGGACGCCATAGTCGGCCCGCTGACCTGGAGGAAGCTCATCGAGCGGGACTTCTAAAGCGGACTGCCCGATCGCGGAATCGGGCGACTTTCTTTAGCTCTTTGTTTTCGCATCGCTTTTGCATAAAACCGGCGCGATACTCTAAAGGCGCGCGAGCCAAGCAACGACGGGAGAACCGATATGCCGACGACCATCAAGCTCGGCGACACCGGGGACGACGTGAAGCGACTTCAACGGGTCTTCGCCCGTATGAAGGTCCTGGCACCCGACGATTTGGACGGGATTTTCGGACCGCGGACGGAGGACGCCGTGAAGGACTTCCAGGAGTCGAACGGGCTGGTGGTGGACGGCGTCGTCGGTCCGATCACATGGAGCCACGTGCACCCGTACCGCGAGGCATCCCCGACGCTGCAGGCCGGATCGCTCGGGCCGGTGGTGGCCATGCTCCAGGCCGTGCTAAAAACCGGCTTCGGTTACACCGGTGCGATCGACGGCATCTTCGGCCCGGCTACCGAAGCCGTCCTGCGTCAATACCAAACCGATTCCGCGCTCCCCGTCACCGAAGTCTCTGGACGAGCAGACCTGGATGGCGCCCGCCGGTGCCGCAGGCGCAACGCTCGAGAGCCTCTCGGGTCTGACCCTCTGACCGCTGCCCGCCGGGCTCGTGCTGCACCGACTCGCCGGCTTCGACGCGCCGCGCGGCTGAAGTCCGGCTTTGAACAGAGGCTCACCGTCCGCTGCCGGCTGCCGCTTTCGGTTGTCTGTAATGCTTTGGCAAAATCCTGAGCAGCGAGACCCGCGACAGGCCTTCCTATCGTGGCGCTCCGCTGAACCGGGATCAGCTCGCGCCGCCTTCGTCCTCCAGGGCGTCGACAACCTGCCAGGTCACCGGGCCGACAATTCCGTCGACGCTCACGGTTGAAATTCTGCTGCAATTTCCTACCGCCGCTTCGGTCTGGGCGCCGAAGCGACGGTCGACGCCGCCGGTATTGAAGCCGACCGCCATGAAATCCGCCGGCTGCAAGCGGCGATGAAATCGCGCGAGAGTGGCCTTCCGCCGCCTGCCTCCACATCGGCGGTTCGTGAGCCGGGCGGATCGCCCGCACGATCGACCCTATTCGTCGCCATCCTTCCTGTAGGAATAGCGGAACGTGCAACGCGGCGCGCCGCCCATGATGGTATGCCGGCGGTCGAGCTTTATGTTGGGGTCGTAGCCTTCGCAGAATGTGCCGTCGCGATTGCAGGACATCAGGTGGCCGATATGGCCGAGGCCCATCCTGGCGTAGGTTTCGGCGTATTTGCAGCGCGTCACGTCGAAATTGAAGGTCGTTTCGCTTGCCTCCAGCACCTCGATCTCGAGCGCGCCGTCATGGGTCCATAGATCGTAGAGTTTGATGAAGTCGGCCATGCTGGTGACGCCGCCGGGCGCCTTCGCCGCGAAGGCCTTGCCCTCGGCGATGGCCGCCTTGCGGATCGCCGCGTCGAGTATGGCGTCGGCCTGTTCCTTGCCGAGCACCGCGACCATTTCGGCATGGATCGGGCCGATCACCTGAGCCTGCAAGCGACGCTTCAAAAGGACCGGAAGCTCTTCACCGTCCCGCATGAACGAGTATTCCCTTGATGATCCCATTTCGCGATACAATTCGCATAGCTGATCGCGATGATCCAGACCGTTCCGACAGTCTTCCGCGCACGGTCCGTGGCCGAACCGTCACCGGGCCCTCGCGCCAAGGCGGGCCTTGAAGGTCCGGAACTTGCTGATGTGCTTGAACGGAATCTTGTAGCCGGCACCACCGTCACGCATCAGCATGCGATAATCTTCGTCCACAAGGCGAGGCTCTTTCGTCCTTGGGTCGATCTCGGTATCGTAGGTATGGTCGAATCCGTCCCACACGCCGTTCTTCCTGTCGCCGCCCAGATAGTGGCCGAGTTCATGCGCCAGTGTCGAGCGAAACCGGTTCGCCGCCATGAAAATCATGCCATGCTCCGCAATCGTCTGGCCGCTCGGCGGCGCGGAAGTGGAGTAGATCTTGTCGACGTAGAAGATCGTCACATCCGCACCCGACACTTTGTAAGGGATAAACAATTCCGCCAGTTTCTTGGCCTGAACGGTGTCGGCCAGCGTCGCATGGGTTAGCTCCTTGAGCCCCAGAGCTTTGCGGATGATCTCCCTGACCTTGGGATCGCGGTCGTCGATGATGGCCGGCGGCGACGATATGTGTTCGAACCGCATCTGCGCCTGCGGCGTCCAAACCTCGTTGACCACCTCCAGTTCCTTGGCGGGGTCGGCCGGCTTGGAACAATGGAACTTCAAAACGCCCGCGCTGTCATAGACCTGCAAATTGCGGATAGCCACCTTCACGGGCAGCGAATCGACAACAACGACCGGCATTTCGCCCTGCGTCTGGCCCTTCAGCACGATCCTGAGCTTGGCGCCGCTGTCGAAATCGACCCTGCGCCGGGCGGTGACTCGGAAATACTGGACGGAGCCATTGATGTTGTCGGGCATATAGGCCTTGACCACCATCGGATCGGCGCCGGGCTGGGACAGTTCCGTGTATTTCCTGGTCCTGGCGCGGATCATCTCCACCGTGTCGGCTTCCGCCACATCCACCGCGGAATTGGTCGGCAGCAACTTGACCTTGTCCTGATGATACTGCACGCCGACGAGGTTGGAGCCGTTCACCGGGATCAACATGCCGAGGTGCCGCGGATCGTGATCGACCCCGGCGCAGCGGAACACTTCCCAGAAACGAATCATGGGCTTGGCCTCCCCGAGCCTGAACCAGACAGGACTCTAGACCGCCTGCCGCTCCGAAAGGATGTCGCCGGGATTGGCGGATATTGCAGCGGCTGAAACAGTGGAAGCGGACGCCGCGAGCCATGCTGAAACACCCGACATATGCGACGACCGCCGGCGAAAAAGCGACTACCGCCCCTGCCGCTCCAGCCGGTCGAGGAACCATTGCGTCAGGCGGACCCAGACCTCGTCTTTCTCGCCCGTATCCTCGCAGCCATGGTCGAGATTGGGATTGTCGTTGACCTCGATGACGAAGACGCCGTCCTTCGTCTCCTTGAGATCGACGCCGTAGAGCCCGTCGCCGATGCATCTTGCCGCCTTCACCGCCGTCTCGACGACATGCCGCGGCGCCTCCTTGAGCGTGAAGGTTTTTATGCCGCCCTGGTCGGGCTTGCCGCTGGCCTTGTGGTTGACGATCTGCCAGTGCCGTTTGGCCATCAGATACTGAACGGCGAAGAGCGGCTGGCCGCCAAGCACGCCGACCCGCCAGTCATATTCGGTCGGGATGAATTTCTGGGCGATAAGCAGATCGGACTCCTCCATCCACTGGTCGCAGAGCGCCTTCAACTCGTCGAAATTCGAGGCCTTCCTGACGCCGCGTGAAAACGAGCTGTCCGGGATCTTCAGCACCAGCGGAAAACCCAGCGTGTCGGCGGCCAGCCGCAGGTCGGCCGGGCCGGCGATCATGACCGTGGGCGGCACCGCTATCTTGTTGAAGGCCATCAACTCGTTGAGATAGACCTTGTTGGTGCAGCGGATCATCGACAGCGGGTCGTCGATGACGGGCATGCCTTCCTGCTCGGCGCGGCGTGCGAAACGGTAGGTGTGGTTGGAGATCGCGGTCGTCTCGCGAATGAACAGCGCGTCGTAATTGGCGAGCCTGGCAAGGTCGCGCCTGGTGATCGGCTCGACCTCGACGCCCATTTTCTCGGCGATGCGCGCCCAGTGGCGCAGCGAACTGATTTCGGAAGGCGGAAGCTCCTCGCGCGGATCGACCAGAGTGGCGAAAGAATAGCGCGCCGGCGTGCGCGCCCTGGAAGCGCGCCATTCCCGCGCGGTATAGGCTTCCAGGCTGGCGAGAAAGCGCGGCTTGTCCTCCGGGGTCATCCGCGCCAGCGAACGCAGGCCGATCCTCTGGATCGACGCCCATTCCGGGCTGTCCCTGATCGCCACTTCCAGAGCCGGCGCGCGGAACCAGTCGAACAGAAGCTTGGCGAAACGGTCCCAGGCCTTTGACGGGCCCATGCCGAAGAAGAACACCGCCCTGGCGGGGAAGGAGCCGCCGAGTTCCCTGCGGCACTTGTTAAGCGCCACCTCCAGTTCCGGAAGCGCGTTTTCGTAGAGCTTGCGCTCCGACAGGTCTATCATCGTCTCGACCGTCGGGATCACCTTGTGGCCGCGCGACCCGGCAAGCAGCGAGGCATAATAGCCGCGGGTCTGATAGGCGTAGCTGTTCGACAGGTTGATGACTTTCGGCCGCTGGCCGCGAAACAGCGCCGGATGCGCGATGTAATCGCGATTGGTGATGATCTTGTGCGGCGTGTCGACCTGCTGGAGGTCGCTGTTGCGGCCGGTCAGGATGACCCAGGTCATGAAGCTTCCCTTACGAGGACGAGTTGCGGCAGGTCTGACATGCGTCGGGGCGGAAAGCCGGCGCAATCACGGAAACGTTCCGTTCCCGGCCCGGACCGCCGGAGGCGCGCATGGACCCTGCCCCAGCGGCTTTTCGAAACGCAGTGCCGCCGCGCCGTCGGCATAATAGTCTGCTATGCGGCCAGACGGATGATAGCCGGCGCCTTCGTACAGGCGGATGGCGCGCCGGTTGTCCTCGCGCACTTCGAGCCTCAACGCGGTCGCGCCGTGCGCCCGCGCGCCAGTTTCGGCGGCCTCAAGCAGCGGGCGGCCGACCCCGGAGCGGCCGGGCACGACCGCGATCGAATAGAGCCGCGCCTTGCGGCTGTTCGCCCGCCGCAGCACGACGCAGCAGCCGACCACGGATCCGGCCTCTTCCGCCACCAGCACGCGGGCGCTGCCGCTGCCGATCAGGCCGCGGAATGCCCTGCGCGAGATACGATCCTGGTCGAAGGCGGCCAGTTCCAGCGCCGCGAGGGCGTCGAGATCGGTCGCGCGGGCCGGGCGGATTGCGAGGGACACGTGGATGGGAAAACCTCTGCCGAGGGGAGGAGCGATTGCCAGCGTTCCTGCCGGACAGCGCCTCGCCGGGTTTCGTGCGCGAAGTCGCTCCCTGATTCGGGCTGAATTGTGACTAAAGCAGATCTCCCGGTTTCGCAGTCGGGCGCCTTGCTTTAGACTTTTGTTTCCGCATCGCTTTGCCGAAAATCGGGTCCCACTTTTCGGCGCGATGCTCCAAGCAGGCTTGGGCGTTCCCCCATGCCTCGCTTCGCGTCGCCAACGCCGCCTGTCGTTTTGCCGGAGGTTTCCGAAGAAAGCCGGCCTAAGCAGGTTTCGGAAAAGTGTCTCACGGTTTTCCGACAGAAACCTGCGACAAAACAAGAGGCTAAGCAGGCGAAGCCACGCAAGTCTGCTTAGCCCGCCAGCCCCTCCTTGATCTGCCGCCAGGCGCTTCCGACCACCTCGTTCTGCCGCTCGTCCGGCAAGGCGCTGACGATGGCGCAGCCAAATCCTTTGTCCAGCCAGTAGACAGCGACCGGACGTCCGCCTTCCCCCACATAGGTGCCCTTGGTCTTCTCCTTGCCCTGTGCCGTCAGGTAGATCGAGACCTGATTGCCGACCGTATCCTTGTAGACCAGAAGGGCGGCCGGACTTTCCTCGCCCGGCAGGATGCGGCCTCCGAGCAACTCGAAGCCTTGCGCCGAAAGGTCCGGCGCGACCAGCTTCAGCCCGGTCCGCTTCGACAGCCAGTGTTCGAGGTAGCTCCTGTCAGCGCCCCCCACCTCGACGGCATGCGACTGGTCGGCGTCAAAGGTCAGATAGGCCGAGACCGCATCGTCGGCGAGGCGAAGCGAATTGGGGTCTTCACCGAGCGTGCCCGACGAGCCGATGATGTAGCCGCCGGCGAGCCCTGCCGCCAGAATCACTGCCGCTGCGGCTGTCGTCCACCAGCGGGACGCGGGGCGAACGCCGGACGGCGCGGCGGTGCCGCTGTCGACAATGCGCGATAGCCGCTCCGGCGCCGTCTCGCCTGTAACGCCGGCCACCGCGGCGCGCACCAGCGCAACATCGGCGGCAAAGCGCGCCGCGCGCGCCTTCTTGTCGGGCATCGCCTCCAGCCAGGCCTCATAGGCCGCGCGCTCGTCCTCGGGCAACTCGCCGTCGAGCGCGAGGTGGATATCCCGTTCGGTGAAGTCGCGCGCGCTCATTGGTCGACCACCCTGATGGCGCGGCGGCGCGCGCCGCCGTCCAGAATTGCGCGCAGATCGTCGCGGCCGCGCGCGATCCTCGACATCAGCGTGCCCGCCGGAACACCGAGGATGGCCGACGCCTCGGCATAGGAGAAGCCTTCGATCGCCACCATCAGTATGGCCGAGCGCCGCTCCGGGCTGATTGCCTGAAGCGCCTGCAGCACCTCGCGCGAGGCGGCATCCTCGGCCTGCGACGCCGGCACCGACATGGCCTCGGATTCATCGAGCGGCAGGATGGTATTCTCGCCGCGCCGCTTTTCCTTGCGAATAGTGTCGATGAAGATGTGATGCATGATCGTGAACAGCCACTTGCGCGGGCTTTCGCCGGTGCGCCAATTCTCCAGATGGCCGAGCGCCCGCTCCAGGCAATCCTGGACGAGATCGTCCGCGCGGTCGGGCTCCTTGAGCAGCGCGCGCGCATAACGGCGCAGCCGGGGGATCTCCTCCAGGATCGCTCTCCGCCTGTCGTCCATGCGCGAGGCTCGCACCGTTTCCGTTCCGCCGACTTCAGCCGATTTCGCGTTCCTCTACAAGCTTGACGGCGCCAGCGCTCGCCAGGACGGCGTCCATCCCGACAAACGTCGACGTCAGGCGAATTCTTCCCGATCCATCAATGAAACTGAACGGTACGTCTACACAATTCATTTTTGCCGTCATGCCTGGTCGGCTAGGATACGGAACTTGCAGGAGCCTGGGCATGACATCGACCACCAACATCGCGATCACGCGGTCCATTCCCTGGCTGATCATCATCTGCGGCTGCACGATCGCCGCCCTCACCTTCGGGCCGCGTTCGGCGATGGGCTTCTTCCAGCTTCCGATGCTTGCGGACAGAGGCTGGGATCGCAGCACTTTCGGCCTCGCCATGGCGATACAGAACCTGTTCTGGGGCCTCGGCCTGCCCTTCTTCGGAGCGATCGCCGACCGCTACGGCACCTGGCGGGTGCTGGCGCTGGGCGGCTTCCTCTATGCGGCCGGCCTGCTGATGATGGCGAATGCGACCAGCCCGGCGCTGCTCAACATGGGCGGCGGCGTTCTGGTCGGCCTGGGCGTCGCGGCGGGATCGTTCTCCATCGTTCTCGCCGCCTTCGCCCGCCATACCCCACCGGAGAAGCGCTCGGTGGTGTTCGGCATCGGCACGGCCGCCGGCTCCGCCGGCATGTTCCTGTTCGCGCCGATCAGCGTCGCCATGATCGATCGGTTCGGCTGGTCGGATACGCTGGTCTACATGGCAATCGCCATGCTCGCCTTGCCGCTGCTGGCAATTCCTCTGGTTGGCAGTTCACATGTCGCGCACAAGGCCCACGCCGCCATGCAGCAGACGCTGGGCGGGGCGCTGCGCGAGGCATTCGGCCATTCGAGCTACGTGCTGCTGGTGTCGGGCTTCTTCGTCTGCGGCTTCCAGATCGCCTTCATCACCGCGCATTTTCCCGCCTATCTCGCCGATGTCGGGATACCCGCCGCCTATGCCGGCATCGCCATGGCGCTGATTGGCTTCTTCAACATCATCGGTGCGTTCTCGGCCGGTATCATCGGCCAGCATTATTCAAAGCCTATCTTCCTTTCCCTGATCTATCTCGCCCGTTCCATCGCGCTGACCGCCTTCCTGCTCCTGCCGACGACGCCGGCGAGCGTGATCGTTTTCTCGATCGTGATGGGATTGCTGTGGCTTTCCACCGTGCCGCCGACCAACACGCTGGTCGCGATCATGTTCGGCACGCGCTATCTCGGCATGCTGGGCGGCGTGGTGTTCCTGTCGCACCAGATCGGCTCGTTCCTGGGGGTCTGGCTGGGCGGCTATCTGTACGACCGCCTCGGCAGCTACGATGCGGTGTGGTGGCTGGGCGTGGCGCTCGGCATCTTCGCGGCAATCGTGCACTGGCCAATCCGCGAGCGCCCCGTGAGACGCATGCAACTGGCGGCGGCGGAGTAGTAGGCGCCGGCTTACCGGCGGTGCAGGTTGGCGACGGGGAAGATGGAACAGGTTTCGGTGCCGAATGCCAGCAGCTTGCCGGCCTTGTCCTTCAGTGTCGCTTCCGAAACGGCTAGCGTCCGGCCCCGGTGGACGACGCGGCTCTCGCAGACGACTTCGCCGGTGCCGGGCGTGATCGGGCGCAGCAGATTCACCTTGAATTCGGCGGTAGTGTAGGCCTCGCCGATTTCCATCGTGGTATGGACGGCGCAGCCGAGGGCTGAATCCATGATGGTCGCCGCCCATCCGCCATGAACCGCACCCAGCGGGTTGAGGTGGCGCTCGTTGGGCACCCCGCGAAACACCGCCCTGCCATGGTCGACCTCGGTCAGGCCGAAATTGAGCGTGCCCGCCATTGGCGGGGCAGGATACTCGCCGGCGATCAGCCGGCGCAGCAGGACGAGCCCGCTGTGGCGCGCCAGTTCCTCGCGCGGGATCACACCCAGGCCGAGTCGCGAGAAATTGCCGGGATAAAGTTCGACTTCGCTCATGCGGCGTTTTCTCCTGGCGCGGCCGCGCCGGTTGCCTTGTGGAGGGCGGCAAGGAACGCAGCCCGCGATTCGGGTTCGGCGAAACCGCGCGGCTCGTAGACATGCCGCGCGAGGAAGAAGCCGGTAAGCCGGAACGCCTGATCGAGTTGAGCAGGGTCGGCGCGCCGGCCGGGGCCGGCCGACAGGAACGCCGGCAGCGCCAGCATCTTGTCGCCCCATGCAGCACCCGCCTCGCGCGATACGGCACGGCCGGATTTCGGCGAGACATAGACAAGATCGGCGCGCGCCCCGGTCACCGCGCATTGGCCGAGGTCAAGGCCGAAGCCAAGCTCTTCCAGCACCAGCAGTTCGAAGCGCGCGACCAGTTCGCCGGCAAGCACAGGCTTGTCGAGATGGCTGATCAGCAGCGCCAGCGTCTCGTAGAGGCCGGCATGGACGTCGCGCTCCGGCATGAGGCGCAGATGCGCCGCGATCGTCTGCAGGCCGAAAATGGCGGCGGCGCTGTCGAAAAGGCGGGCGGCATTCAGTTCCAGGGCTTCCGCCTGGAAGGTGCCGAGATGCTCGTCGAGGCGGGCCCGCCAGACGAGATCGACGCGGTTGCCGGCCTGCAGCACCGGCTGCTGCTTGCGCGAACGGCCGCCGCGCACCAGGCCGAGATGGCGGCCATGCGCCCGCGTCATCACTTCAAGGATGAGGCTGGTTTCGCCGTGGCGGCGGGTGCCGAGGATGATGCCTTCGTCGCGCCATTCCATGCGCGCGAGCATTAGCAGGAAGCCGGGCTGGATCAAGGTCACGGCTCCGCAGCGCGATGGCCGTTCGGCCCATTCCCGCCGCCATGCTTCGCTGGGGGAGGCGCATCTCAAGCGCTCTTTGGGTTCTTGCGGGAGCGGGCGGGACGATCGCTGGCGCGCGCCGAAATGTTCAGTGCCACGGCGGCGCGAACGAGCGCCTTCAACGCCTCTTCATCAATTCCGTCGCCCTCATGGATATCGATGGCACGCCTTGTGTTGCCTTCGAGGCTGGAATTGAACAGGCCCGAAGGGTCCTCCAGCGAGGCGCCCCTGGCAAAGGTCATCTTCACGACGGCCTTGTAGGTCTCGCCGGTGCAGATGATTCCGGCATGTTCCCACACCGGAACGCCTCTCCACTTCCACGCCTCGACCATTTCGGGGTCGGCCTGCCTGATGAGGCTTCGGACCCGGGCGAGCATCTCGCCCCGCCAGTCATTCAGCTCCTTGATTCTGGCATCGATCAGTTGGGCGGGAGAGTTTTCTGCTATTTCGTCATTCGGGTCGGTCTTCCTATTTTTCACGGTTGTCATCGCTTTCCTCATGGGTGTTGTCGGCGGCCTTGTTTGCGACGTTTGGCGCGCCTCGGCATTGCATAGAGGGTTGGCGCGCACGCTACTTCCCGCTCACATGCGTTCGCCGGGCAGTTGGCTGGCCTGCTTCACCCAGGCGGCGAACTGGGCTTCGTCGAGTTGGTCGTCCTCATGGATGTCGAGGTAGCGCACTTCTTTCTGCCTGGACTTGCCGGGCGGGAGAGGACGCAGCGCCGCGCCGCGGAAGAACGCCACTTTGATGTACTTCGTGAAGCAATGATAGCTGAGGAACCAGCCCTGCCCTTCCATGCCGTAAAAGGGCGAGTTCCATTTGACCGCCTTGCGCACCTCGGGGACGGTGCGCGCAATCAGCGCATCGAGGCGCCGCCCGACGGCGCTTTTCCAGCCCGGCATGGCCGCGATGTAGGCCTGCACGGGGGCATCGCCGTCGCCCTTCGCGATCTGCGGATTGCCGCCTGAAAGAAGGGTCGGCTTGCGGGCCGATGACTTGGCGGCGACCTTCTTTGCGACCTTCGTTGAGTTGATCGACACCTTGTCTGCCATTGCGTTCTCCATCGTCCCGGTTCTCGTTGGTACAAAACGTGGCCCGGTCCGAATTTGTTGCGGGTTAGAGCAAGTTGCGCAAGAGCACTATCCCGGGTCGAGCTTCCGGAAGAATTGCAGACCTCACGTCGGCCTGGTGTCTTATGGCGGTGTTGCTGACGAATCTCGTCACGCTGCCCGTTGTCAGAGCAACGGATAGGTCTTCGGCGATTTTCGGTATGCTTCCTCGCATCGCGGCGAACAGAACCACGGCCCTTCCGGCGCGGCCCGCCGATAGGATTCATAAGGAGCATGCATCTTGCACACGGGGTCGATCCAGGCAGGGTCAGGTGACGGCGAAAGCTCGATCTCAAAGAGAGGGACTTCGCCGGCCACCGAACGCAACGCCACCTTTCCGAGACCGCGCACCTGAATGCCTTTGGCGGCAGCCGCCTCGGCAATGGGTTGGGTGGCAAGGAATTGACCGGGAGCTGCAAGCGACGCAATTCGTGCCGCTATGTTGACGGTTGACCCAAAGAGGTCACCGGCCCTGCGGATAACCGGCCCATGGTTCACCCCTGCCCTGGTAAGTGGCAGCCGTGGTTCCTTGCGGCATGCCTGCAACAGGATCCCAAGCGCCTGGATCGCCATTTCCGGCTCGGGAAAAGACAGCATTGCCTCATCGCCGATCCATTTGATCGGAGGTTCATAGCCGCTAAGCGCCTCGCCGACCATGTTCTCGAAGATCTCGAGCACAGCAATCGCGGATGCGTCTCCATAGACGTCCGCAATGGCGCTGAACCCGGCAAGGTCTATGAATGCGACGGTTGCCGATGCGCCGGAGGAAGTCTGAGGCTGGCTCATCTCTTCTCTCAGGGGTCTGATGACTTACCCAGCCCGAGGGTGGACTGGCTGCGCCAATGTAGGACAAAGTTCCGCCGCCGACACTGCCGATTTTCTCGGCGGAAGCGCGATCGCTTCAAGACAGTTCTCGGCGAGATTCGGCACGGCCTCGTCGTTGCGTCCGACATGCCAACCGCCTGTTGGTTTACGGCTTGGGCACGGCGTAATAGGCTTTGACGCTCCCATTCGAAATGGTGAAAATCATGGTGGATGAAGTCGAACTAAGGCACTTGCGCCGCTGCATCGAGTTGGCGAAGGAAGCCCTCGAGGCGAGTGACGAACCGTTCGGATCCGTGCTCGTCGCCGGCGACGGAACCGTGCTTGCCGAGGACCGCAATCGCATCGCCGGCGGCGATCAGACACGTCATCCGGAATTCGAATTGGCCCGTTGGGCCGCGGCCAACATGACGCCGCAGGAGCGCGCCAAGGCGACCGTTTTCACCTCGGGAGAGCATTGCCCGATGTGCGCCGCCGCGCATGGCTGGGTCGGGCTCGGCCGCATCGTCTATGCGGCCTCCTCAAGCCAACTGATGGGCTGGCTTGCCGAATTAGGGGTTTCCGCTCCTCCCGTCCGGCCGTTGCCGGTTCAGGAGATCGCTCCCAATGTGATTGTCGAAGGCCCCGTGCCGCAATTCGCGGAAGAGATTCGCGCCTTGCACCGTCGCTCCCACAGTGCGACCAAGCCGGCGAACCAGAGTCGCGCCGCAGGGGCGCCCGAGGATGCTTCGTGACCATGCCGGATTCGCTTTACGTCCCGAGTTTTGAAGACGTGCTGAAGGCCCGCGAGCGAATAGCGGGCATGGCGCACAGGACGCCGGTCCTGACCTCGCGAACGGCCGACGAAAGAATTGGGGCGACGGTCTTTTTCAAGGCGGAGAATTTGCAGCGGGCCGGCGCCTTCAAGTTTCGCGGCGCCTACAATGCGATAGCTGCTCTCGACCCGGCCGTGCGGGCCAACGGTGTCGTCGCCTACTCCTCCGGCAACCACGCCCAGGCGGTCGCCTACGCCGCCCGGCTGCATGGCATTTCGGCAACCATCATCATGCCCAAGGATGCGCCGGCGATGAAGCTGGCCGCGACCAGGGGCTATGGCGCCGAAATCGTCTTCTATGACCGCTACAGCGAAGATCGCGAATCGATCTGCCGCGGCATTGCCGCCCGGACGGGCGCGGCGCTGATCCCTCCATACGACCACCCCGACGTCATCGCGGGACAAGGAACGGCGGCGCTGGAACTGATCGAGGAGGTCGGCGAAATTGACCTGCTCGTCGTGCCGCTGGGCGGCGGCGGACTGCTTGCCGGCAGCGCGCTCAGCGCTAGGGCCATGGCGCCGTCCTGCGGCGTCGTCGGCGTGGAACCGGAAGCCGGCAATGACGGCCAGCAATCCTTGCGCAAGGGCGGGATCGTCCGCATTCCGGTGCCGAAATCGATCGCCGACGGCGCGCTCGTCACCCATATCGGCAATCATAACTTTCCCATTCTAAAGCAGAATGTCGCCGATATCGTCACGGTCACGGACGATCAGTTGATCGAGACCGTCAGGTTTTTCGCCGAGCGCATGAAGATCATCGTCGAACCGACGGGATGCCTCGGCGCGGCGGCCGTCCTGCATGGGGCGATCGCCGCCAGGGCCAAGCGCGTCGGCGTGGTGCTGAGCGGCGGCAACATCGACCTGAAACTGCTCGGCACTCTACTCGGCGATCGCTGAGACGGCAAAAGTCTGGCGACAGCGCAGGGCGGACCCTTGGCCTGCTGTCACCCCGATAGGAATTGGCAGCAGCGCGACTCCGCGTATTTGTGTAGCATCCGACAAGGATTTGATCCGAGGGGGCGCGCCTCCATGGAGCGAAAGCTCGCGGCCGAAATGGTTGGCTGCCCGGCTCTTGTGGAGCGCGACGAGGCCGGAACGCCTTCGCGCCGACGCATGGAATTGTTTTGCGCATGGTGCCTTCCGAAAATCGATTCCGATTTGCGGGCCGATGCGCTAGAGTTTTCCCGGCACCAGAAAGCAGTGTGTGATGAATGGCGCTTGCGTGGATCGGCGGCCGGGAAGCGCTGGTGGAGCGCGCAGTCGAGCAAGCCGGTACGCTTCTGCTTTCCAGCCGGTGCCCGGTCTTCACCTTCGATACGGATGTCCACGGAACGCGCGCCGCGATAGCGCTGGCCGAGCGGGTCGGGGCCGCGTACGACCATGTCGATGGCGCCGCACTCGCCCGGGACACTGCGCTGCTGACCGACCGGGGCGGCATGTTCATCGCGCCCGGCGAAGCGAGCCGGCGCGCGGACCTTGTCGTCATCGTCGGCAAATTGCCTGAAGCCCATGACAGGCTGGTCAGCGAACTCGCGACCACGGTTCCCGACCTGCCTGTCCCGGCGAGGCGAGAATTCTTCCTTGTCGGTGACGGTGCAACCAGAATGCCGTCGCTCGGGGACCATGAGGCGACCGCTCTTTCCTGTCAGGGGCCTGAACCCGCTTTGTCGGAAAGTGACGGTGACGGTGCCCCCCTCTCCGGCTTGCTTCGCAAGCCACCTCTCCCCCTGCGGGGGCGAGGAAGGGAGCCAAGCGGTCCGGCCGGCGTTTCCTCGCCCCTGCGAAGCGGGGGAGAGGTGGCCGCGAAGCGGCCGGAGAGGGGGGCGAACGGCGATCCCGCTAACCCAAGTTCGGAGCCTGTTCTTTCCTACACCGGCGCCGGCCTGAACGGCGTGCTGTCGGCGCTTCGGGCGCAATATGCGGGGCGGCAAGTAGCGGTCCCGGTCTCGAATTTCGATCGTTTCGCCAGCGCGCTCGCCGCCGCACGCTTCCCGGTCTTCATTTTCTCCGGCCACGGCTGCGACGGGCTCGCGCTGGAAATGCTGCAAGGGCTGATAAGCGACATCAATCGGACCGCGCGTGCCTCGGGGCTGCACCTGCCGGCGAGCGACCGCGGCTGGGGCAGCGTGCTTGCATCCACCTGGCTCAGCGGCTTCCCGCCCAGGACCGGCTTCGGGCGCGGCTTTCCCGAGTACGATCCGTGGCGCTTCGATGTCGCCCGCATGATCGCGGCCGGCGAAGCGGATTTCCACCTGTGGATCTCCTCCAAGCCAAACGCAGCGGCCGAACCAAACACAGGCACCAGCCTCGTCGCGCTCACGAAAACGGCGCAGCCGATTGCCGGCGCGGCCGTCACCATCGCGATCGGCGAAGCCGGCATCGACCATGACGCGGTCATCTATTCCAGCCTCACGGGAAGCCTCGTTTCGGTAAAGGCGCCGGACGCCTCTGCACTGCCTTCGGCGGCGGCGGTCATCCGCTTGATAGCAGACCATGTGCCGGCCGGGGCGGCGCTGCCATGCTGACCAGGATCGCGGGCGGAGACATCATCGATCCTGTCAACGGCCGCGTCGGCAAGGGCGACCTCTGGATCCGCGATGAGACGATCGTCGAGCCGCCACCCGGCGGTGAGGCCGACCAGACCTTCGACGCTTCGGGCTGCATCGTCATGGCCGGAGCCATCGACATCCATTCGCATATCGGCGGCGGCAATGTGAACACGGCACGGCTGCTGCTTCCGGAGCAGCACCCCGCGCATAGTCCGCGCCCCGCCGTCACGCCGCTTTCCAATGCCGGCTGGTCGACCTTCCAGACCGGCTGCCTCTACGCCAGAATGGGCTTCACCACCGTCGTGGAACCGGCGATGTCTCCATCTGCCGCGCTCCATACCCACCTCGAACTTGCCGATATCCCGATCATCGACAAGGCGACGCTCGCCATCCTTGGCAATGACGATTTCCTTCTGTCGATGATCCGCGACGACGCCTCGCCTCGGATGATCGAGGACTATGTGGCATGGACGGTCGCCTCGACCCGCGCGCTCGGCGTCAAGGTCATCAATGCCGGCGCCGCGGCCGCCTTCAAGGAGAATGTCCGCACGTTTTCGCTGGACGACGTCGTGCCCTCCTATGGCGTGAGTTCGCGCAAGATCGTGAAGACCTTGCAGGCGGCGGTGAACCGGCTCGGCATCCCGCATCCGCTGCATGTTCATTGCAACAATCTCGGCGCTCCCGGAGCCGCCGAAACGGCCGCCGCGACGATCGCCGCGGCTGAGGGACAGAAGCTGCATCTCGCCCATCTGCAATTCTACGGCTATGGCACGGAGGGAAAGCGCAGGTTTTCGTCCGCCGCCGCCCAACTGGCGGAACTGGTGAACGGCACGCCGGAAGTGACCATAGATGTCGGGCAGGTGATGTTCGGCCAGACCGTCACCGTTTCCTCCGATGTGATGCGCCAGTTCATGGCGCGCGGCTCGGCGCACCCACGCAAGAGCGTGATTTATGACGGCGACGCCAATGGCGGCGGCATCGTTCCGTACCGCTACCGGCAGGATTATTACGGCACCCTGCAATGGGCCATCGGGCTGGAGCTTTTCCTGCTTGTCACCGATCCATGGCGGGTGTTCTTCACCACCGACCACCCCAACGGCGCGCCGTTCACGACCTATCCGAGATTGTTCGAGCTGCTCATGAACCGCGACAGGCGCAATGAAATGCTGGCGGGGCTTTCGCGATCGGCCTTGGCGATGTCGACGCTTGCCTCGATCGACCGCGAATACACGTTCGAGGAAATCGCCATCATGACGCGCGCCGCGCCGGCCAAACTGCTCGGGCTGAAGGATCGCGGCCATCTTGGACCGGGAGCGCTGGCCGACGTTGCGGTCTACCGGAAGGACAAGGACATCGCCAGAATGCTGGGCGCGGCCGCACTCGTCTTCAAGAACGGCGATCTGGTCGTCAGGGACGGCGAGGTCACGCATTACCGCTGGGGCAAGGCGCTGCGGCTCGATCCGCCAACGGACGGCGCGATGGTGCGCAGGCTGGAGGATTTCCACCAGCAGCGCTACGGCCTGTCGCTCGACTGGTTCACCTTCCCCGATTCCGCGATCCATCGCGCGCAGCCATTCGCGGAGGTGCCATGCCGCAACTGACCGTCAACGGCGTTTCGATCGACGACACTTTCGCGGAAGCATTCGGCATGCGCGCCACCGCGATCGTGATTACGGCGCCGAACCGCAAATGGGCGCGGCAGGCGGCGATTTCGATGACGGGCTTTGCCACATCGGTCATCGGCTGCGGCTGCGAGGCGGCGATCGATCTCGAGTTGCCGCCCGCCCAGACGCCCGACGGGCGTCCCGGCTGCCGGGTCATGATCTTCGCCGTCAGCACGGACGAACTTCAAAAGCAGTTGCAGAACCGGGTGGGGCAATGCGTGCTGACCTCGCCCGGCAGCGCCTGTTTCGCCGGCCTTGCCGGACCGTTCGAGCTCAAGCTCGGCGCCGCACTCCGCTATTTCGGCGACGGCTGGCAGATCTCGAAAAGGCTCGGCGACCGGCATTTCTGGCGCGTTCCGGTCATGGACGGCGAGTTTCTGTGCGAGGCCACGACCGGGATGACCAAGGAGGCCGTCGGCGGCGGCAACCTCCTGCTCTTGGCTGAAAGCAGCGCCAACGCGCTTGCCGCCGCGGAGGCGGCAGTCGCCGCGATTGAGGCGGTTTCCGGGGCGATCATGCCGTTTCCCGGCGGCATCGTCAGATCCGGCTCGAAGATCGGCGGAAAATACAAGGGAATGACCGCCTCGACCAACGAGGCCTTCGCCCCGACCTTGCGCGGCGTGGTGAAAAGCGAACTCGGACCCGACATCAACGCCGTGCTCGAAATCGTCATCGACGGCGAAACGAGCGACGCTGTGGCGGCGGCCATGAAGGCCGGCATAAAAGCAGTTACCGACCTCGGCTCGGACAAGGGCGCAAAGCGCATCAGCGCCGGCAATTATGGCGGCAAGCTTGGCAAGTTCCACTACCACCTCAAGGACCTGCTGACGTGACCGCCTTGACCTTCACGCTCATCGAGGAGCCGCCCGGACGGCTCGACCTTTCGCCGCTGACGCCGCAAGCACTGGCGGGAATGCAGAGGAGCGACATCGAGAAAATCCAGATCGGCACTTCGAGGATGCCGCTGGCCCTGGGCGAGGTTTTCCGCATCAGCGGCAACCATGTTCAGACCATTTTCCTCGAGGGCGGCAGCAGCCGCTTCGATCGCGTCGGGGCCGGCCTGACGGAGGGAGCGATACGCGTCGCCGGTGATGTGGGCGCGCAGGCGGGGCGCGGAATGCGCGGCGGACGCCTGACGGTGGAAGGCAATGCGGGTCCTCACGCAGGATCGGGGATGCGCGGCGGACGGCTGGAGATTCTGGGCGACGCGGATGACCATCTCGGCGCGCCGCTGGCGGGCGAGCTTGCCGGCATGAACGGCGGCGTGCTCGTGGTGCGGGGAAGTGCCGGCGCATTCGCCGCCGACCGCATGCGGCGCGGCCTCATCGCGGTCCTCGGCGGTGCCGGCAACAACGCCGGCTGCCGGATGATCGCCGGCACGCTGGTGGTGACCGGGGACATCGGCGCCATGCCGGGCTATCTGATGCGGCGCGGCTCGATCCTTCTCGACCGCCCACCCGGCAACCTCTCGCCAAGCTTTGTCGCATGCGGCGCGCCCGACAGCGTGTTCTCGGCGCTCGCCGACCGCCATCTCATCAGCGAAGGCATATTGAAGCAGCCGCTTCTCGGGACGGCGCCTTGCAGATATGGCGGGGACAATGCCGTGCTGGGCCTGGGCGAGATTCTCTTCCCGCGCTGAGCGGCCAATTCGAAGAATCGAGGATCGTTCTGGATGACACGCTGGCAACTCGCTCACGGACGGCATCTCGATCTAGGCGCCAAGTCGGTACTGATGGGGATTTTGAACGTCACCCCGGACAGTTTTTCGGACGGCGGCGAATTCAACACGCTGGACGGCGCGCTGGCGCAGGCGCGGGTAATGATCGGCGAGGGCGCCGCCATCATCGATGTCGGCGGGGAATCGACACGCCCCGGCGCCGACCAGGTTTCGCCCCGTGAGGAACAGGCGCGCGTCCTCCCGGTCATCGAAGCGCTGGCGGCGGAAGGCCAGGCTCTGATTTCCGTCGATACCTACCGCGCCGAGACGGCGCGGCTCGCGGTGGAAGCAGGCGCTCACATCGTCAACGACGTGCATGGCCTGCAGCGGGAGCCCGACATTGCGCGCGTCGCGGCCGACGCCGGCGCCGGCCTGGTCATCATGCATACCGGCCGCGACCGCGAGAAGCTGCCGGACGTGATTGCCGACCAGCTTTTCTTCCTGCGAAGGTCGCTGGAAATAGCAGCGACGGCGCAGGTCGCCCCCGACCGCATCGTGCTCGATCCGGGCTTCGGATTTGCCAAGGACGGCGAGGAAAACCTGCAACTCATGGCCCGCTTCGGCGAATTGCGCGCGCTGGGTTTTCCGCTGCTCGTCGGCACGTCGCGCAAGCGCATGATCGGGCATCTGGCCGGCAACGATCGCTTGGCGCGCGACGTTGGAACAGCGGCCACCAGCGTCATCCTGCGGCTCAAGGGAGCGGCGATATTTCGAGTCCATAATGTCGCGATGAACCGCGACGCGCTGGCCTTCGCCGACGCCGTTGTCGAACGGCAGCCCGCGTCAGGACTATGAAGGTTGAAGGTCTGGGCGACGGCGCGTGCTCTGGCCAAGTCCGCGCTGCCCCTCATCTGCCTGCCGGCATCTTCTCCCCGCAAGCGGCCGCAAGCGAGGCGAAGGACGCTCTCGTCAAAGATTTCGCCAATCGCCAAGGTCTCGGGGCCAGGCCTGCGGGCCAAAAGTTGTAGGAAGAGTGCCTTCGTTGCGGCCGGCATCCCCGCTTGCGGGGAGAGTGCCCGGCAGGGCGATGAGGGTGGCACAGACGGTCAAAGCCTAAATTTGGGCCGCTGGAATCAATCAGCCAGGACCGGGCTTTCCTTCGCCGGAATGGGAGCGGGCGGCGCCTTGCCGATGCGGCGGTAGACGAAGCTCTCGGCGGCGTTGCCGGTCCGTGCCTCGGCCGCGGCGCGTGCCTCCTCGATCAGCATTGCCATGCGCGCATGGATCGGCGATTTCACGCAGGCCGGGTCGGTGGCGGCGGCGTCGCCGGCAATCGCCATCGCCTGGCACCGGCAGCCGCCCCAGTCTATCTCACGGCGTTCACAGCTACGGCACGGCTCCTGCATCCAGTCGGTGCCGCGAAACGCATTGAAGGCCGGCAAATCGACCCAGATTTCCGCCAGGGAGCGGTCGCCGAAACGCTCGAAGCGCAGGGACGGTATCGTCTGCGCGGCGTGGCACGGCAGCACGGTGCCGTCGGGCGACACCATGAAGGCGTCGCGCGCCCAGCCGCCCATGCAGGGCTTGGGATAGGTGGCGAAATAGTCCGGCGGAACGAAGTCGATGTTCATGATGCCGGCAAGCCGCTCGCGCGCCGCTTCCACGACCTCCGCCTGCCTGTCGATCGCCGCGCGGTCGGGCATCAGCGCATCGCGGTTGGCGAGCGCCCACCCGGCATATTGCACATTGGCGATCTCAAGCCGCTCGGCGCCGAGCGAAAGCGCGAGTTCGATGAACAGCGGCACTTCCTCCATGTTATGGCGGTGGATAGGGGCGTTGATGGTGAGCGGCAGGCCGGCCGCGCGCGCGCTCAGCGCCGTTTCGAGTTTCTTCTCGTGGCTGCCGTGATGGTTGCCGATGAGATCGGTCGTGGCGGCCCGCGCGCCCTGAAAGCTCAATTGCAGATGATCGAGCCCGGCTTCGGCGAGCGCCCCGATCCGGCCTTCGGCGATGCCGACGCCGGCGGTGATCAGATTGGTGTAGACGCCGCGTGACGAAAGCCCGGCCACCAATTGTTCGAGGTCGCGTCGCAAGGTCGGCTCGCCGCCCGACAGATGGACCTGCAGCACGCCGAGGTCGGCGGCCTGATCAAAAAGGTCGAGCCAGGTCTCGGTATCCAGTTCGCGGTTGGCCTTCAGCAGTTCGAGAGGGTTGGAGCAATAGGGGCACTGCAGCGGGCACCGATGCGTCAATTCCGCCAGCATGCCGATCGGAGGAAGCAGCGGCTCGCTCATAGCTTCACCAGCAGCTTGTCGGACCACTCCTGGAGGAAGGCGGTGACATCGGCGGCGACATCGTCCGGCGGCGCGTCATAGTCCGCCGCGAGTTGCGCGGCGATGCCGGCGACGCTCGAACGGCCGTCGCAGCGGCGCAATATGTCCAGGCTGATCTCGTTCGGCCAGAAGACCTTCTCCGGCGACAGCACCGCATGAGCCTGCCGCACCGGGTCGAACTGGATACGCACATGCCTGGGCAAAGACGGCATCGACCGCATGGAAACCGTCGCCCTTGCGCGCGGCGCGTTCATTGCCGCTGTTCCGGGCGGAAAGCGCCGGGCGGAATGTGTCCGCCTTCGCCATAGGCGTATTGGAGGGCGTCCAGCATGGCCCAGAGGATGTCGCACTTGAATACCAGCGCGTCGATCGCCGCCTGCTGGCTTTCGGGCGTGTTGGCATGGGCAAGCACATAGGCAAGGGCGAAGTCGGAATCGCGCGAAGCCTGTTCGGGCCGCTTCTGAAAATAGGCCAGCGTGTCCTCGGTGATGTAGTCGTATTGCGCCAGCATCGCCGGCACCCGCTCGCCGATGATCACCGGCGAGAAAAGCTCCGTCAGCGACGAGGCGACCGCCTCCAGCAAGCTGCGATTCGTGCAGAAGGAGAGATAGGCGCCGACCGCAAAGCGCGTCGCCGGCAATGCCAGCCTTTCGCTTGTCACCGCTTCTGCGTCCAGGCCGAGCGATGTCGCCAGATGCAGCCAGCGCGCGATGCCGCCGCTCCAGCCATCCTCGCCGTCATGGTCCTCAATGCGCTTGCGCCATGCCGCGCGGAAGGCCGGATCCTCGGCGCGCGCCAGAATCATGGCATCCTTGCGCGGAATAACCGCCTGATAGCAGTATCGATTGAGCGCCCAGGCCTGCATTTCGGACTTCGACAGCGCGCCGCTTACCATGCGGTGGTGGTAGGGATGGCGATTATGGTAGCGTTCGGCTCCCACCTGCCGCAGCACGCCTTCCAGTTGCGCCGCCGCCAGACCATGCCGGGCCGCGTCATGAAAATCGCTCATAGCTCGATCTCCATGCCGTCATAGCCGATCTCCCAGCCCGCCGCCCGCACCGCCGCATATTCTGCGGAACGCTCGTCGAGCACCGGATTGGTGTTGTTTATGTGAACGAAGATGCGGCGGCCGATGTTCAAGCCGGCAAGACCGGCGACCGAGCCCCCTTCCCCCGACATTGCAAGATGACCCATGCGGGCACCTGTCTTCTGGCCGACGCCAGCGACCTTCATCTCGTCGTCGGTGTAGAGCGTGCCGTCGAACAGCAGACATGACGCGCCGTTCAGCCGCGCGCTGAGTGCGGCATCGATCCGGGCACAGCCGGGAATGTAGTACGCACTACCGCCGTCACCGGCAGCCATGCGTACACCGATCGTATCGCCGCGGTCGGAGCTGAAATCCATGCCGGGCCTGGAAGAATCCTCCAGGTAAAGCGCGACCTTGCCGGGTACGATGAAGCTCTCGATAATCACGCCGGTGCTTCGCCCATCCGCATCGCAAATCTCCTGTTCGCCGCCGGGGAAAAGCGTGCGCCGCGGCACGATCGACGGATCGACGACGTTGAAAATTGAATTCGCTTCCAGCACGCGCAGAACCTGCGCCGCCGCGTAGATGGCGAAAGGCTGGCGCTCGCGGAGGCTGAGCAGGCCGGCAACATGGTCGACATCGGCATTGGTAAGCACAATCGCGCGGATCGGCGTCGAACGAAGCGGTGCATCGGCCAGCGGTTGCAGTTCAGGGGTCTCCGCGATCTGCTGGCGAATGTCGGGTGAAGCGTTGAACAGAACCCAATCCAGCCCGTTGGCGCAAGCCGCGAGACTCGATTGCAGCCGCCGGTTCACGCTCAGCAAACCGGCTCGCGCCTCGCGGCTCAGCCGGTAGTTGCAGTTCCATTGCGGAAACCCGCCACCGGCCGCCGATCCGACGATCTTGAGGCGCATGGTGATATCCGCTCCGCTGGAACTCCTTCCCTGATCGCCGACACCAAGCCTCGCGGCTGGCGCGGCGCGCCCAGGACAGTTCAGTCCGCCTTTACGGTGCGTGTCCGTCAGGACACGCACCGCCAAGCATGGCTTACTTCTTTGGAGTCACTTCCGCTGGCAGGTAGCGCGAGATTTCGAAACCTGCAGCGACCTGGCACATGGTCGGTTTCGTCCAGCTCTTCTTCATCCAATCCTCCACTTCACATCAGCCCGAATGGGCCAATGTTTTCGTAAGCAACCATTGCGTGCACCATTGTGTGCAATGGCTCGTCCATTCATTTTCAAAATGGACTAATGAATAGGTGGCTACTGAAAACCTGAAAAACAAGATCATAATAAGTCAACGGCCCACGTCAACGCTGTCACATGTCATTCGTTCCTCCCAAATGGCCTGCTTTCCTCCAGCGGCAGGCCTGCTTTCTCCCATCCGTCCGCGCCGGGAGGATACCAGATCACCGATTGATATCCCCATTCCATTGCCCGTTTGGCCGCATTCCATGACATCCAGCAATCGGTCATGCAGTAGAAAACGATCGCGCGCGAATTGTCCCCGTCCGTGTTGAGCGACAGGCTTTCCCTGAAATAGCGGGCGGTCTCTTCCGAAATCGCGCCGTAACCGACATTTGCCAGCCAGATGCTGCCTGGAATGCCTTTCCGGACCTTGTCCCTCCATATCGTGCCTGAGGGAAGGTTGGCCGGCTTGGGCGCTTGCGGCATGACGTCGAAGAACACGGCCCGCCTCCCGCGCCACATTGCCTCCGCCTGAGTAGTCGTCACCACCTTCGCGCCTTTGAGCGTCGCAGGAACCGGAGCCCGGTATTCTTCCATGCGGTAGCCGCTTGGCTCCACGACCTCGCCGCCGAGCACCGGACCGGACGCCGCCAAAAGGCTCGCCGCGACAAGCCGGGCCGCTCCCTTCCTGATTGCCTTGCGCCACATCTTCGTTTCGATCGGGCTCGTCCATCGTTCTACTGCGTGATCGAATTGTCTTGCTCGTCGAGCAACGGCACGTTGTAGTCGAGCAGGATCTTGTTGATCTCCTCCTGATTGTCCTTGATGAGCCGGTTGAGCGTCCGCTTCCATTCCTGGTCGGACGGGCGCACGCCCATGGTGATGCGATAGGTCATGCGCGAGCCGACCTTCTCCTTGACCAACGGGACCATCGCCAGATCGGCGCCGGATTTCATGACATAGTAGCCAGCCATCGGACCCCACGCGACCGCCGCGTCGATCGCGCCATCGACCACATCCTTGACCATGACTTCGCCCATCGACGGCGTAGAGCGCGTGTCGATCATCAGCGGATAGATCCTGGCCGTCTTCATCAATCCGGCGACCGCCATGTTGGACGCCGGGGGCGTGCTGTGCACCACGCCAATCGTCTTACCGGCGAGCCTGGGATCTTCTATCGTTTTCACGCCGTCCAGCCCGGCGCCCTTGCGGTAGATCAGCACGTAGGACGAGCGATAATAGGCGTTCGTATTCTGAACGAGCTCATCGCCCTGCGCGTAGCCCATGATAATGTCGCAGAGGTTAACCCTCAGCGTATTGCGAACAAAGCCTATGACCATCGGAAACCACGTATAGGAGACCGATTTGCGGCCGGTTTTCTGGGCGACGAGTTCGGCCAGCTTGTTCTCGTAGCCTTCGCCGCTCTGGTCAGAGGACGGCATGCTCGAGGGGTCGGCGCAGACGCGCAGCACATTCGGGTCGACAAGCTCTCCCGCCGCACCCAGTCCCGCTCCCTGCGCGGACGCCGCAGCCGGAGCGATCGCCGTCACGACGGCGACCAACGCCATTTGCCGGATGCTGGGAAGGTTGCGCGGCGACAACGGTCATCCTCCCATGCAGGATGCTTCGTAGTCTTTGGCTCCTTGCGGCTTGTCGGCCTTCTTGGGCGGCCTGCCGCGGGGGGCGGCGCCAACCGCGCGGGCGCGCAAGTAGACGTAGATATCATCCAGGTAGCAATAGACGTTCTTGTTGTCGCCGAATGCGGGCATGACGTTTTCCTTGCCGGCGGACAGATTCTGCCGCCCCTCGGCCACGATCGACAAGAACGTGCCGTAGTCCATTGCCTTCATCGTATCGGCCAGAGCGGGCGCATAGCTCGATCCCACGCCGTCCGGGCCGTGGCAGACATGACAGTCGGAGTGATAGCGGCGATAGCCGCTGAAGGTATACCAGTCCACGGTACCGTCATCCTGGATCTTGAAGGTCGGATTGCCGTCGGCGTCGAACCACTTTCCGTCTTCCTCTGTCACCGCCGCCGCTTTCTTCTGGTCGTCCTCGGCAAAGGCAGTCGTGGAACCGGCCAGGAAGACAACAAGCAAGGCAAGCGCCGACAGTCCATTGCGAACATCCATTCCGACCTCTTTCATCATTTCGCCACTGAACACAGACTGTGCTGTCGCAATGCGGCGGTAACAGTTGCTTCTTGATCGTGTGGCGAAATCGAGAGCCCGGTCGGGATTTCATCCTGAGTCCGGGCCCTTGTTTCTCATGCCGCCGAACTTCAAAAGAACAGCGGCGTCCCGATGGTTCCGTACATCAGTCCGGGAGACCGAATACGGTGAGCTGGCCACCGAGCGTCGTATAGTCGGCAAGGGCGGCGTAACCACCCACGGCACCCAGGCCGGCCGTGCCGACGACTTTTGCCTCATCGCCCTGTTCGCGGCCCTGATCGACAGCGGTATGCCATTTGGCCGCGTTATCCGGCGCCAGCAGTCCGCCGGCCAGACCGATGCCTGCCCAGCCGCCAACACCCGACAACACGGCTACGTACTGCTTGCCGCCATGTTCATAGGTGTTGATGTTGCCGATGATGCCCGACGGGGTCTTGAACTTGTAAAGTTCGTTGCCCTCGTTATCGACGGCCTTGATGTAGCCTTCAAGCGTTCCGTAGAAGATCACGTCGCCGTCTGTCGAAAGCGCGCCTGACCAGACCGAGAACAGCTCGGGCTTCGACCAGACGATCTCACCCTTGGCAGCATCCCAGGCGATGAAGTTGCCCATGCCGCCATGGCTTTCGGGGGTCGGATACATCGACACGGTCGCGCCCACATAGGCCTGTCCGGCGGTGTAGCTCACCTTGTACGGCTCGTAATCCATGCAGACATGGTTGGTCGGCACGTAGAACAGACCGGTCTTCGGCGAGTAGGTCGCCGGTTGCTGGTCCTTGGTTCCAAGAGCCGCCGGGCATACGCCCGTCGTATTGACGTCCTCGCCGTTCTGCTGCGTGGAATACTTTGCCACGACCTGCGGTCTGCCGTACTGGTCGCTATTGGGGTCCATAACGACCTCTGTGGCCCAGTTGACCGTGGGATCGTACTTCTTGGCAACGAGAAGCTCGCCGGTCGCGCGATCCAAAGTGTAGGCAAAGCCGTTGCGGTCGAAATGCACCAGGACGTCGCGGGCCGCGCCGCCGACCTGCATGCCGTCCGCGAGGATCATCTCGTTGACGCCATCGAAGTCCCACTCGTCATGCGGGGTCATCTGGTAGACCCACTTCGTCATACCGGTGTCGACATCGCGCGCAAAGATGGTCATCGACCAGCGGTTGTCGCCAGGGCGCTGCACAGGGTTCCAGGTGGAGGGGTTGCCCGTGCCGTAGTAGACGAGGTTCAGCTTCGGATCATAGGAATACCAGCCCCAGGTCGAGCCGCCCCCGGTCTTCCACTGCTCGCCTTCCCATGTATTCAGGCCGGAATCCTTGCCGACGGGCTTGCCGAGATGCGTGGTCTTCTCCGGGTCGATCAGCGTCTCGGAATCCGGACCTGTGGAATAGCCCTTCCAGGCCAGCGATCCGTCCTTCAGATTGTACGCGGCGACCCAGCCGCGCACGCCATACTCGCCGCCGGAAATGCCGACGATAACCTTGTCCTTGACGATGATCGGGGCGTGCGTGCTGGATTCACCCTTGCCGCCATCGGTCATTTCGCCATTCTTTATCGACCAGACGAGCTTGCCGGTCTTGGCGTCGAGCGCCGTGACCATCGTGTCGGCCTGGTTGAGGATGATCTTGCCGTCGCCATAGGCAACGCCACGATTGACCGTATCGCAGCACATGATTCCGATGACTTTCGGATCCTGCTTGGGCTCATATTTCCAGAGAATCCTGCCGTCATTGTTGAGGTCCAGCGCATACACGATGTTGGGGAATGGCGTATGAACATACATGACGTCGCCAATCACCAGCGGTCCGCCTTCGTGGCCGCGCAGCACGCCAGTGGAGAAGGTCCACTTGACCTGCAGGTTCTTCACATTGTCCTTGTTGATCTGGTTCAGCTTGGAGTAGCGCGTATTGGCGTAGTCACCCGTAGGCATCGCCCAGTTCTTGGCGTCCGATGCCAGCTTGGCCAGATCCTCGTTAGCCCAGGCTCCGGCCGAGAAGCTCGTCAAGAGCGCCACGGCAAACGGAATACAGAGTGTGTTCCTGATTAAACGCATGCGAATCCTCCCAGGGTTCACAACCAGGAATCGCTGCTGGAGCCTCAAATGGCTTGCCCATGCGATCCTTGTGGGTGGGGAATATTTCCGGCAGCGTGTCACGACCTAAGCCAGACGAGCGGAGGGCACCGTTACCGCCCGCCTCACTTGGCCTACGAAAGACTGTCGCCGCTCCCTATGACGGCGACGCCCTTGAAGCCGGAAACAGGGGAAGGCTATGTTATTTGGACCCGGTAGGCAAGCAAAAAGCCTGGCAAGAATGCTGCATCGCAGCATACTTGATTTCGCATTGCAGCAAAAGCCAATCAAAGGAAAAACTGATCGAATTTAATATTGAAATGACTGAAATCTACGTCGACCCGTATTTTAATAGTCACAGCCGGGGACAGTATTTCTTTTTTCGATCGACCAGATATGACTATATGCTTTACGGAGGCCTGCGGCGGTAACTTGAGCAGTTCCTCGAGAATAAACGGCGCGCTATACTCGCATCGGCAATGGACAGCCGCCCGCCGTCATAGCGCCGGCCACATACCCCGGTCGCTCCCCGGAGCCTCGTCCAAATCATCCTTTCGTCCTATATGCCAACTTGACTGACGCAATTCTACGTTGCCAACTGCTCAACGCGAAATCGTATCGAATTCACCGAAAGGCGATTGGAGGATTCGGGGTGCCAAGCTCAATCAGACTTGCGATTCTTCCGGTCTGCGCCCTGTCGCTGTCAGTGCCGGCGCAGGCGGCAGGTGACTACCCGACAAACGCGCTCGCAGACTATGTGCTCGGCTGCATGATCTCGAACGGACAGACGCACGACATGCTCGACCGCTGCTCATGCTCGATCGACGTGATTGCCTCGATCATGCCCTATGAACGGTATGAGACCGCCGAGACCTTCAGGCGCATGTCGCGCACGGTTGGCGAGGCCAGCGCTCTGTTTCGCGAAAGTCCACAGGCAAAGGCGGTCGGCGCGGAACTCGGACGCGCGCAGGCGGAAGCCGACATACGCTGCTTCTGAAGGGGCTCGCCCGGCCTCGCCGGGTTGAACGGTTCTGGCGCCTTGCGGGCAGGTTGACGACTTTGCTCGAAATCATCCTAAGCAGGTTCCGGAAAAGTGTGTCACGGTTTTCCGACAGAAACCTGCGACAAAACAGGAGGCTAAGCAGGCGAAGCGTGGGCGAAGCCACGCAAATCTGCTTAGGAGGGTTCCGCAATCCCCGGCGCTCGCCTTGCGGTGCCACGATCGCCGTCACGACTGGGGTTGCCGGCGGCCGGAGAAATGCTGATCGGCCAGAATGCCCGCCAGAATGACGGATCCCATCACGGCGAAATTGAGCGAACTCGGAATGCCGAGCAGATTGACCAGGTTCTGCAGCACCTGCAGGAGGATAGTTCCCAGCACCACCCCCAGGATCGAGCCTTCGCCGCCGCGCAGCGAACATCCGCCGAGCACCGCCGCCGCAATGGCGTACAGCTCGTAGAAATTGCCATGCGATGCCGGCGAGATCGAGCGCGTGTACATGGCGATGAAGATCGCCGCCACCGCGGTCAGGCCGCAGCAGATGACGTAGGCCGCTATGATGATGCGCGACGTGCGGATGCCGCTGTAGCGGGCCGCCTCCTCGTTCTTGCCGACGGCATAGAGATAGCGGCCGTACACCGAGCGGTGCAGCACCACCGCCATGACGGCCGTAATCAACGCGAAGGCGATGAGGCTGTGCGGAATGCCGTAGAAGCGCCCGGCCGTCAGCCACTCAAGCGTCGGGAAACTGGCGCCGAAGGGGAACCCTGCCGTCGCCTCGTCGGTGTAGTAGCGCGCCACGCCGCGATAGATCAGCAGGCCGCACAGCGTGACGACGAAAGGCTGCAACCCGACTTTTGCGATCAGATAGCCATGGATCGCGCCGATCAGGCAGCCGATCAGTATGACGATGACCATGGCCAGTCCGGAATTGACCGTGCCGCTGGCGATAAGATCGACAAAGATGACCCCAAGCAGCGCGATGATCGAACCGACCGAAAGTTCGATGCCGCCGGAAATGATGACGAAGGCCTGCGCCACCGCGAAAATGCCGAACAGACCGATCAGATTGGCCGTGTTGGAGAGGTTCACCGGCGAAAGGAAGCGCGGGTTGATGACGGCAACGACAGTGCCTACCACCAGGATGAGAACGAGCAGCCAGAGGTCCTTGCGGTTGATCATGAAGCCATCCGCCGGTCTCGCATCGCCGTCATCAGGTCGAACTCCTTCCCACGGCGAGCGACAGAATATTGTGCTCGCTCAGTTCATTGCGTTCGAGAAAGCCGGCGATGCGGCCCTCATGCATGACCGCGACGCGGTCGCTCACGCCGATCACTTCCTCCATGTCGCTGGAGATCATCAGTATGCCGGCGCCGTGGTCGGACAATTCGCGCATCAGCCGGTAGATCTCGTCCTTGGCGCCCACATCGATGCCGCGGGTCGGTTCGTCGAAAATAAGCGCGCGCGGCGCCATTGACAGCCATTTGGCGAGCACGACCTTCTGCTGGTTGCCTCCGGAAAGCGCACCGACGATAACCCTTGTGCTCGGGCAGCGGATGTCGAGCCGGCCGCGCTGTTCTTCCGCGCTCCTCTCTTCCCTGGACACATCGATCATGCCGAAACGCGCATAGGCCGGAAGGTCGGCGAGCGTGACGTTGTCGCGCACCGAAAAGTCGAGGATCAGGCCGGAGCGCTTGCGATCCTCCGGAATGAGATAGAGGCCGAGCTCGATCGCCTGGCGCGGCGAGGACACCGCGACTTTTACGCCGCTTATGCGGATTTCGCCGCCGAGCAGCGGGTCGAGGCCGAAGACCGCGCGCGCCAGCTCTGTCCGGCCCGAGCCCACCAGTCCGGCCAGGCCCAGAATTTCGCCGCCGCGTACCGAAAGCGTGACCGTCTGGTCCGGCCGGTGACTCGTCCGCGCGTCGGCAATCTCGATGACCGGCGCGGCCGACGGCAAGGCCGGCGCGCGGTAGAGCGTTTTCAACTCGCGGCCGATCATGTGGCGTATCATCGTGCGCGGCGCGATATCGGCGCCGTCGAGTTCCGCGACGGTCCTGCCGTCGCGCAGCACGGTCACGCGGTCGGCGATACTCTCGACTTCGGCCAGACGATGCGAGATGAAGATAACGCTGACGCCGTCCTCCCTGAGCTTGCCTATCACCGAAAGCAGCCGCTGCGTTTCGGTAGCCGTGAGGCTGGATGTCGGCTCGTCCATGATGACGAGGCGGGCCTTCAGCGACAGAGCCTTGGCGATCTCGACGAGCTGCCTTTGCGCGAGCGACAGGCCGGCGACACTTGCATCGGGACCGAAATCGGCGCCGAGCTGCTTGAGCAATGGCGCTGCCTGGCGGCTCAGCGCGACGCCGTCGATCAGCCGGAACGGCCCGCCTTTCAACGGCTCGCGGCCAATGAAGATATTGGCGGCGGCGGACAGATTGTCGAAGAGGTTGAGTTCCTGATGGACGAAGGCGATACCTGCCCGCATCGATCCGTTGACGGAAAGCCGGTCAATCTTCTGGCCGTCGAGTTCGATCACGCCGCTGGTCGGCTCGACGACGCCGCCGAGAATTTTCATCAGGGTCGATTTGCCGGCGCCGTTCTCGCCGACCAGTCCGACCACCTCGCCCGCCGCAACCGCAAGGCTGACCCCGTCCAGCGCCCTGACGCCGGGATACTGTTTACAAATTCCCGTCATGGTCAGGAAAGGCGTGGCCATGGGCGGATAATGCCTGCGATGAAGGCTGAAAGACAAGGATGGTTGGCCGCATTCGGGTTTTCGATGCGGCCGCATGGAAGCGCGAAGTTGCGGGACAAAAGGCGGGCGGGACCGGCCCGGTGGCCCCACCCGCTTAAAAACATCAGCCGCCGATGCGCGCCTTCAGCTCGGCCTCGAACCCATCGACATTCGCCTTGTCGATGATCTTGGTCGGTATGATGATCAGCTTGTCATCCGGAACGACCGACTTGTCGCCTTCCAGATGCTTCGCCATCAGCTTCATGCCCTGGTAGCCCCATTCGTATGGCTGCTGCACCACCGTGGCCGCGATGGTGCCTTCGCGCACGCCGCCAAGCGTGATCGGATCCTCGTCGAAGGCGACGATGGTGATCTGGCCGAGCTTGCCCGACTCCTTCAGCACCTCGTAGATGCGCGGCGGATTGTAGGAGTAGAAGCCGACCATGCAGTTGATGTCGGGATTGGCGGCCAGCGCATCCTCGACATTGCGCTTGGCCCGGGTCTGGTCGATGTCGTCGCCGCGCACGTCGATCAGCTCGACTTTTGATCCCGCGATCACGCTCTTCATGCCTTCGATCCGCTCGCGCGCATTGTCGGCGCCGGGCAGCCCGACGAAGCCTATGCATTTGCCGCCGTCCGGCAGCGCCTTCAGCGCGATCTCTCCCGCCTGCTTCCCGGCGTCGGTGTTGGACGAGCCGATATAGGCGATGCGGTTGGTGTCCGGCGCATCCGAGTCGGTGGTGAACAGCGGAACCTGCCCGCCGACCCTGTTCAGCGCCTCGGTCGACGATTTCGGATCGACCGCGCTCACCATGATCGCCGACACGCCGGCGGCAACGAGATCGTCCATCAGCCGCTGCTGAACCGCGGCCGCCGCCTGCTCGGGATATTTGAACTGCAGATCGTAATTGGGCAGTTCCTCCTGCGCCTTCTTCACGCCGGCCTCGGCCAGTTTCCAGAAGTCGGATGCGCCGTTGACGACGAAGGCCAGTGCCTTCTTGTCCTGCGCTTCGGCGGCCGAGCCCGCGAAGGCCGCGCCGATCAGCAGCGCCAGGGTTGCGATGCGTAGTTTCATGTCTTGTCTCCTCCGGATCTTTTTCGGGATGCAGTCCAGCGACGGTCGCAGCCATGGAGGCATCATCGATGGCGCAAGGCTGCACGCATCGGCGCCCGGCCGCCGTGGCGGCCGGGCGCTTTCGCACGTTACTTGGCGATGCAGGTGTCCACGGTCTCCTGCGTGCACTCGTCGAGGCCGGTGAAGATGATCGGTTCGACCGGCTTTCCGTCGATGAGGTCGATCATGACCGACGGGGCGCGATAGCCCATCTCGAACGGGCGCTGGCCGACCTGAACATGGCTGCGGCCGGCCTTCAGCGCTTCCATCTGCGGCGGCAGCGTGTCGCCTGCGACGATCGCCATCGTCTTGCTCTTGAGCTTGTCCATCACCTGGTCGGTGACCTGGACATAGGCCTGCGGGGCGAACTGCGCCCAGCCCCCGATCAGCATGAAGGCGGTGAGGTCCGGATTGGCGGTGAAGGTGTCCGCCATCTGCTGGTTGGCCAAATCCGACTGGTCATTGGTAAAGACCGGGCAGCCGTCGACCTCCGTCCAGCCGCCCTGACCGGTCAGCCGCTCAAGACCTTTTTCTCCCGCCAGCGTGTCGCGCGTGCCGGCCGCGCGCTGGTTGATGTTGTCGGCCGCAACGTTGCCGAGTTGCAGGCAGACGGTTCCGCCTTCCGGCTTCAGCGTCTTCAAATGCTCGGCGAACTTCACGCCCATCAGGTAATTGTCGGTGCCGAGATAGGTCTTGCGCAGCGATGCGTCATCCTTGCCGAGGTCGGCGTCGATGGTCATCACCGGGATGCCCGGAGCCTTGTCCCTCAGGAGCTTCGCCATCAGCGGCGCGTTGGAGGGCGAGATCGCGATCGCCTTCACGTCCGGGCGATTGAGCAGATCCTCGACAATCTGCACTTCCCCCGCCTCGTCGGCGCTGGAGGCTGGCCCGGTGTAGAGGCATTTGTAGCCGCTCGCGGCGTTTTCGCCGTTCCATTTCTCGCAGCCCAGATGGATCTGTTCAAAGAACGGATTGTCGAGACCCTTGACCACAATGGCCAGCGTCTTGTCCTCGGCGAAGGCCGTTCCGGCGAGCGCGGCGAGCGCGGCACCGGCCAGAAGTATCGTGTTCAATCTTTTCATTGGTACTCCTCCCAGCATTTGGCGCGATGCAGACCGGCGCCCCGTCCTCGCCGGCCAGTTCAGCCCGGATACCAGGCCCTGCGCGGTTCGTTCGGCGGGGGCTGGCACGTCCAGGCGGAATTGATAAGCTTCTTCGGATGGCAGGACGGCCGCCCGCCGAACTCGGCCTTGCGCGGCTGTTGTCCATCCAGTTGCTGACATGAGGGCCGCGGGTCGGCCTGGAAGGCAGACCGAGCAAATCGCAAGACGGTCGGCGACGGCCCGGCAGTCCGCAGGCTCGCCTACGATTGTGGCAAAGGGCGCGTATGCTGATTTTGTCGCGGCCCGGCCCGCGCGACAGGCGCGCGATCAGCGCCTGACCCACCTTGCCCGTTGCGCCGGTCACCAGAACGTGCATCGCAACCCTCCCGCCGGAAAGCTTAAGCCCAGCCCGAGCGAGCCGTCAAGATATTGTCTGATAAATCTGATAATCCGTTTTATCATTGTATTGACGATGCGGGGATTTCGCCGCCAATATGAAGCCGATTTGGGGAGGAACGCATGACCGCGCTGAGGCTCGAGGGCATCTCAAAGCACTTCGGGGCGATTCACGCGCTCAACGATGTCTCCATGTCGCTTTCTGCCGGCGAGGTCGTCGGTCTCATGGGGGACAATGGCGCGGGAAAGTCGACGCTGGTTAAGATTATTGCCGGAAACTATCGGCCGACGCACGGCAAGATCTTCATCAAGGACCGCGAGACGACATTCCACCGGCCGGTGGAGGCGCGCCAGAACGGGATCGAGATCGTCTACCAGGACCTGGCGCTATGCGACAATCTAAGCGCGGCCGTGAACGTCTTTCTCGGGCGTGAACTCACCCGCACCATCGGTCCGTTCAAGATTCTCGACTACCCGGCGATGAATGCGGCCGCGGCTCGACTGTTCAAGGACCTGCGGTCGGAAACGCGGCCGAAGGACATGGTCCGCTCGATGTCGGGCGGACAGCGCCAGGCCGTGGCGATTGCCCGCACGCGGCTGAGCGACGCCGAAATCGTGCTGATGGATGAGCCGACCGCCGCGATTTCGGTGCGCCAGGTGGCGGAAGTGCTCAACCTCATCGCCGAGTTGCGGCGGCAGGGGGTCGCCGTGGTACTGATCAGCCACCGCATGCCCGACGTCTTCGCCGTGGCCGACCGGATCATCGTGTTGAGGCGCGGCACCAAGGTTGCCGACAAGCAGGCCTCGGCAACCTCGCCGCAGGAGATCACCGGCCTGATCACCGGTGCGATCGAATATGCCTGAACAGGAAAGGCAAACGAGTTTGTCCATGGCGACCAGCATAGACGACGCAATCCAGCGGCAAACCCACTCCTGGCTCGGCCGCATGGTCGGACAGCAGGCGTTCTGGGTATTCGTCGCGGCCCTCCTCGCCTGCCTGGCGCTCAGCGTGCTTACCGACACCTTCGCTACTCCGCAGAACCTCTTCAACGTCACGCGCAATTTCGCGTTTGTCGGCATCATGGCGCTCGGCATGACGGTGGTCATCATTTCCGGCGGCATCGACCTGTCGGTCGGCTCGGTGCTCTGCCTTTCGGCGATGGTGCTGGCGATTACCATGAATGCCGGCCATTCGCTCGCCTTCGCCAGCCTTTGCGCGATTGCCGCTTCGCTGCTTGTCGGCTTCATCAACGGCGTGCTGATTGCCTATGTCAGGATGCCGTCATTCGTCGTAACGCTCGGAATGCTGTCGGTCGCCCGCAGCGCGGCGATGGTGCTTTCCCAAAACAAGATGATCTTTCAGTTCGGGCCGGACGAAAAACTCCTGTTCTGGCTGGGCGGCGGCTCGACATTCGGCATCGCCCACCCGGTCATCGTGCTGGTGCTGCTGGCCATCGTCACCGGGCTGATGCTCAAATGGACGCGGTGGGGATGCCATGTCTTCGCGATCGGCAGCAACGAAAAGGCGGCGGTCCTGACCGGCATTGCGGTGCGCCGGCTGAAGGTCAGCGTCTTCATGTTTTCGTCGCTGATGGCGGGGATCGCCGGCGTACTCGAAGCCGGATGGCTTGGCGGCGTCACCACCAATCTCGGCCAGTCGATGGAACTCAGCGTGATCGCCGCCACCGTCATCGGCGGCGCCAATCTGATGGGCGGCGCGGGCACCGTGTTCGGGTCGGTCGTCGGCGCCGCACTCATAGAAGTTATCCGCAACAGCCTGACGCTTCTCGGCATCAGCACCTTTTGGCAAGGCATGTTCGTTGGTAGCTTCATCGTACTTGCGGTGGCGTTCGACCGGATTCGGGCCAGTCGCGACTCGGAGGAATGAGGGCGAACGAGATGGCGCAGGACCGGCGGAACCAACGGGCCGTCGCGGACGCGGCGGCGGTAGGAACAGCGCCGGACGCGCGCCCCGAAGAGCCGCGCTCGCGCGGCCTTCGCATCAGCGGCGCCAGCGTTCACGCGGCGCTCGCCAACGAGATCGGCCAACGCATCGTGCGCGGCGACTATCCCCCCGGAACCATATTGCCCAACGAGCAGAAATGGTCGCAGACCTTCGATGTGAGCCGATCCGCCGTGCGCGAGGCGATCAAGATGCTGATGGCCAAGAACCTGCTGGCGTCCCGGCCGAAAATCGGCAGCCGGGTGGAGCCCCGCGAGCGCTGGAACCTGCTCGACCGCGACGTGCTCGGCTGGTACGCCTCGGCGCCCGACCGATTGAAATTCCTGCGTACCGTGCAGGAATTCCGCTACATCATCGAGCCCGAAGCCACGGCTCTGGCGGCCGCCAGGCGTTCGCTGGAACAGATGGCGGAGATCAGCCGGGCCTGCGCCGACATGGGAACCGCCCGCTTCCTCTCCGAGCGAACCGAGTCCGACACGCGCTTCCATGTCGCGATCCTGCGCGCCTCCGGAAATGAACTGCTTGTGCCGCTCGGCGTACTGATCGAATCCGCCCTCGAGAATCTGTTCGGGTTCGTCACCCGCGAAGTGAACGACCTCAAATACGCGCAGGAATTGCACGAGGATATCGAAAAATGCGTCCGCCTGCAGCGTCCCGAAGCGGCGCGCAGGGCAGTCCGGCGGCTCCTGGCCAATACCGACGAAATCATCGGCCGCGCCCAGGGTTGATCTGAACCACCTGCGCCCCTTTTTTTGGCCGATGGCGGCGCGCCGGCCGGACGGCAGGCGCTTTCCGGGGGCGCGAACGCATCGGAAACTGCTCGCGCCGACCTCTCGCCATCACGACGGCTTGCCATCTGTTCCATACTGCAATGCACAACTTGTTGTCTTATTCTTGCCGCGCCCGTAACGCTTCTCAACGTTTAATGTATTATTTCAATTGTATTGCACTAATTAAGAACAATGTTATTATCGGCCGTATATCGGTTTTTGCAGGGAGGGTGATTTGAATATTAATCCGGTTATCAATTTTCTAATCGTCCTGGGCTGCATGCTAGCCGGCGTAGCGTTGGCGCTCAGCGTTGGGTATGTCTTTTATCACGTGCTTGCATTCCCGGATCAGGACGGGTTCGGGGCGGTCGCGTTGCTTATCCTGCTCGGCCTCGGCGGATTTCTTGGCCTTATCTCGATCTTCAGCCTGATTTCGAGCTGGATCGGAATACTGGACCCAAAACAGGCGTTCGGACTACCGGAAGGGTCTGTCAGGGCGATCCTGACGATGGCTTTCATCGTCATCGTCGGCGTTCTGGCAAGCTATCTCCTGACAAGCAGCAAAGGCAATTATGTCGTCGATAGAGAGAATCCGCTGACACTTGCCATGAATCTGCCGCTTGAAGACGCCCGAGACTTCATAAATGCCACACCGTCGACGGATGGCGTTCTGGCAATCAGGCCGTCTGCGTTTGTCTTGACCCCGCCGGAACCCTCCGCGGGCCCGCCAGCACCCGCTGCGGGACAGCCTCCGCCGCCGCCCGCAACGCCGCCGGCCCCGCCGGCCGGCGCGGCCGGACCCGGCGAGCCTCGTTACGATGTGCTTCTGTTCCCCCGCCTAGACAATCGCCTCGCCGAGGATGTCTCCAAGCAAATCCTCACCATGCTGTCCACGATACTGGCGGCCATGATCGGCTTCTATTTCGGCGCACGCCCGGGGGAATCCGACCCCGACGCGGTGAAGCGCGCCCAGTCGGTCGCGGAAATCGAAAGGACGGTCGCCAGCCTGCCTGATACCGACGACCTGATTTCGCGGGCACAGCAACTTGTCGACGACAAAGTTCAAGGAGAACGATCAGAAAGCGAAGCGCGACACGCTGATCGATCTGATCGACGCATTACCCAAGTGGCGTGCGACGATCGACTCCGCCGACAACGCGCGCCTCTCAGCCCAACGACAGCGGTCGAGATGAGCAATTCCGCTGCTCCGCCACAAGCGCCGCAGAGAGATCGCGGCCGCGAAAACGATCAAGACCTCGCGAAGTAATGTGATCGCCGAATTTGGCTGCGGTGGAGGCGCCGGCTCCGGCGTCTCCACCGAAACGTGAAGGGCCCGCGCCGAGACGCAGTCCCGATTTTTTTCGAAAGCGAACCTCACGAAAACAGATAGCCGACGCCGCGGATCGTCCTGATCACCTCGGGCTTCGACGGATTGCGTTCTATCTTCTTCCTGAGGCGGGAAATGCGTATATCGATGCTTCGGTCGAACGGGTCCGAACTCCTGTCATGCGCGAGTTCGAGCAGTTGGTCCCGATTGAGAATGCGTCCGCGATGCCCCGCGAAGGCCTTGAGGAGACTGAACTCCATGGGCGTGATGGCGATTTCGGCGCCGTTCGAACCAAACAGCTTGTGCGTTTCCAGGTCCAGAACGCACCGGCCGAACTCGACCTTGGAAACGCCAGTCGCTCCCGTGCTCGACTCCCTGCCCGAAGTCCGGCGCAGGACGGCCTTCACGCGGGCCAGCAATTCCCGCAGATCGACGGGCTTTGCAACGTAGTCGTCCGCGCCGACTTCCAGCCCGACGACCCGGTCGATAACTTCCGTCGAGCCGGTCAGCATGATGATGGCGACGCCGGAACGCTCGCGCAGATGCCGCGCCAGGGACAGGCCATCCTCGCCGGGCATCCGAAGATCCAGAATGACGACATCGACATGCTGCCGCGCGATGATCGCCCTCAGCGCCACCCCTCCGTCAACCGCCGTTACGCTGAAGTCCTTGCCGCGCAGATACTCGGCGACGGTTTCCCTGACGTCCGGTTCATCGTCGCAAACAACGATATGCGCGTTCGGTTTCAAGGGTTCTGTTCCAGCAAGAGAGGTAAGCAAGATCGAACCCGCAGTGCCGAACTTACAAAACAGCGCCTTGCAATTTAGAGCATCGCGCCGAAAAGTGGAACCCGGTATTCGGCAAAAGCGATGCGGAAGCAAAAGTCAAAGCAAACCGACCGATTCCGAAATCGGAAATTTTGCTTTAGTGAACCAATTTCGAGATGAATGCACGGAGATCGTCAGGTTTGACCGGCTTTTCGAGATATGGTCGTCGTGACGTACGCAGAAACACTTGCGCGTCCGGGCTGATCGTGTCGCCCGTCAGGAACGCAAGTCTTTCTACATATCCCGGAAAGCGGTCTGAAATATATTCAAACATACGCCGGCCATCGATATTCGGCATCTTCAGATCGCTGAGTATAAGCGCAAACGTATTTCTTTCCAATTGTCGCAGCGCTTCCTCGCCGGATCGCGCGACGGTCACGTTGAAACCGTCCTGCGTAAGCACCTCGGCGATGAGGTCCGCGACCTCGCTTTCGTCGTCCACAACCAGGCAGCGCAGTCCGTTCGACCCCACCGGAGCGTAGCTCGCGACCTCGCTGTCGGGCGCGGGCCGGTTCGAGGCAGGCAGCGACACAATGAAAGTGGAACCGCCGCCCACCGCCGTCTCGACGCGCACGGTTCCGCCATGAGACTGGACGATGCGGTCGCAGAACGACAGCCCGATTCCCGTTCCGGCGCCGACCTCCTTGGTCGTGAAGAACGGTTCGAAAATGCGCGAGACGATCTCCTTCGGTATGCCCGGGCCGGTATCGGCCACCTTGACGATGACGCTGCCGCTCTTGGCGTGGAACTGCGTGGAGACCGCTATCGTCCGTCGGCCCTTCCAGTCGTGCAATGCATGTTCGGCATTGACGAGGAGGTTGATGAGAACCTGACTGAGCTGATCCGGGTCGGCCCAGATCAGCGGCAGGTTCGGCTCCAGCCTGACCGAAAGCTCGATGTCGGACGACCGGATCGAATAGGCCGCCACCTCGATGGCTGCCGATATGACATCGTCCATCGCCACGTTGGAGGTTCGCGTCGGCTGCTGCCTTGCCATGGCCAGGAAGGTCTTGACGATGCGCGCGCACCGCTCGGCGGCTTTGCTGATCTTGTCGGCGCGTTCGGCTGTCTTGGGCTCCGTTGCGGCCTCCTTCATCATCAGGGACAAGCCGAGGACGACCGACAGCGGATTGTTCAATTCGTGGGCCACGCCCGCCAGCAAGCCGCCCAGCGCCGACATCTTTTCATTCTGGTGCAGGGTCTCGCGCTGCCGCTCCAGTTCCCGCTCCATTTCGATACGGTCCGAGAGGTCGTAAGTATGCGAGACGATGACCTTCTCGCCCTTGAAGTCGATCAGCCGCGAGGAAATCGAGCACCAGCATGGCTCGCCATCCTTGCGCTTGAGCTGGGTCTCGAACTCGTCGACCAACCCTTCCCTCAACAGCCGCTCGACATATTGCCGGCGATCCATCGGATTGACGTAATACTCGACCGCGCTTTCCACCTCGCCGAGAAGTTCAAGCGTGGCGGGGCTGCGATAGAGCAGCTTTCCATCATGCGCCCGCGTCATCTGGATGTTGACCGGGCAGGCTTCCAGGACCTTGCGCACCAGTTCGTCGGCTTCCTTCGCCGCCAGTTCCGCCCGCTTGCGCTCCGTGATGTCGACGCGGGTGACGACGAACCCTCCCTCACGGGTCGGGCAATTGGAGACGAAGAACCAGCCGCCATCCGTGTGCCGAAACTCCTGCTGCCGAAATTCACGCCGGTCCTTCGCCCGCTCGGCCAGCCACTCGTCCAGCTTGCCGCGAGGCACCGGGAACTGGTTGCGCTCCGCCGTAACGCGCAGAAAGTCGAACCAGTTGACGCGCGGGACAAGAGCGTCGGCGCTCTTGGCATGCATCTGCCGGTACCGGCTGTTGGCCAGCACAAGGCAATCATCCTTGTCATAGAGAGCGAAACCCTCGGCCAGCGACTCGATCGCGTCGATCAGCCGGTCGTTTGCCTGCCGCGTCTGTTCCTGCGCGTCGATCATGTCGGTGATGTTGGTGGTGGTGGCGACAACCACCTGCCGTCCCTGGAAGTCGATGAGCCGAGCGGAAACAGAACCCCAGAACACAGCGTCACTGGCGTCGTATTGCTGCACCCGAAAATCGTCGATATGGCCCTTTTCGAGCAAGCTGCCCATCAGCGTCCGGCTGTCGTTCGGATGCACATAATAGTCCGTGATCTTCGGCCGGTCGCCATAGAGCCTCCAACTCGCCGGATTGCGATACAGCGTTTCTCCCTCGATGGTCGTCATGCGCGTCGGCGCGGGACAGGCGTCGAGCACCTGCCTCATGAGGGCGGTGGCCTCGCGTTCGGCCGCCTCGGCCTTCTTGCTTTCGGAGATGTCGGTACGCGTCACGACAAATCCGCCGAGATCGGTCGGATGAATCGATGCCAGGTGCCATGTGCCGTTGCCGAGATTGACCTCGTATGTGCCGTGAAATTCGGTGCGGTTCCGGATGCGCTCCTGTATCCATTCCTCTTCCTGGCCGATCGCGTCGGGATAGACGCCGCGCCGCACCGATTCGCGAAGAACTTCGCCCCATTCGACGCCAGGCTTGATGATGTCCCGGATCGGGCCGTTCAGTTCGCGGTAGCTGCTGTTGCACATCACCAGACGGTGGTCTTCATCGTAGAGCGCGAAGCCCTCGGTGAGCGACTCGACTGCGTTGGCAAGCATCTCGCGCGCCAGCGCGATTTCGCCGTCGTGCTGCCTCTGTTTCGTTACGTCCGCCACACCCGCAAGGACCACCCGGCGTCCCTGGAACGTCACGACCCGCAGGTTGCCCATTGCCCAGACTTCCTGTCCGTCCGATTTCCTCAGACGGGCCTCGCGATTTTCGACCGATCCGTTCTCCATGAGTTCCCGGACCAGGACGTCGTATTGTTCGCGGTCGACAAAGCAATCGGCTAGGCGCTGCGCGCCGTTCCGTTTGCTCAGGCCCAGCAGCCGGTCGGCGGCATCGCTCTGGTAGATTATCTCTCCGGTGGCGGCATCGCACATCCAGACCGGAAGCGGATGGTTTCTTATCAGGAAGCCGAAGAGATCCTCGCGCTGCTTGCGCTCGGTGATATCCAACACGCCGATGATGAGCGCCGGACGCCGGGAATAGAAGCCGCGCCGGCAGTTGGTCGAGCACCAGACGACCGATCCGTCCATGCGCCTGAGCTGAATTTCGTGATCGCGCACGATCTCCGTGCCGCCAAGCAACAACCTTATTTCTTCGAATTCATCCGGCTTCACATAGTGATCGGTGAGATATTGCCGCTCTTGCGGCTGCCACTTGCGGCCAAGCAGATTCGAGGCGTCCAGGCTTTCGTAGAGTATCTGCCTGCTCTCTTCGTCGACCACCCAGACAGGCAGCGGATGACTGTCGGTGATGCAGCGGAATATCTCCATGTTTTCGGCATGGGCGATCTGTGCGCGCTTCATTTCGGTAATGTCGATGCTTACGAGAGCCGTTCCTCCTTCCGGCCGCGGATGCGCCGTCAACAGCTTCCATCCGCCGTCGAGCGTCTCGGCTTCGACCGGCGCCATGTCGGTGTTTTTCCAGCGCGTCGCGGCGCGCGCGAGAAATTCCGCATCAAGTTCCACCGGCAATCCGTCATAGGTCTTCAGCCTTGAGAGGAAGTCGGCAACGACGGCGGTGCAATTCATCGTTGTTGCTTCGCGCGGCTGAGACTGAACGCCCCTGTAAAGATTGGAATCGATCAGATGTTCATCGCTGTCGAATAGGGCGTAACCTGTATGCATGTCGCCACTCGCTACCAGGTGGGAAGCCGGATAGTAGGTCCTGCTTGTTTCAGTCGAATTTCAGGCGCCGGAGAATTCCGGTCTTGCCAGCGTTTGCTCTTCTGCTTCGAATCCATGGTTCGCCAAGCCGGCTATGGAATCGCCGACGCGCATCATCCAAAGGCCCGTTTCACTGCCATCCGGACTTCCTCAACGTAGGATCGGAAACTGCGGCACGGCGGCAGGGGTCGAACCGAACTGCTTCCACCCTACCGCGAACGTGACAGATGTGCACGCGAAGCGCTTCGCGAATGCCATCGAAGCGGGTCCGTTGCCGCGGTCCTGAAACAATCGAAACAATTTTCCATGTCTCCGGAAAAACCGGCGATACATCCCTGTAGTAGACGGTGCGCACCGCCCTGCGGGGGGACGCCAACCAATGGGAGTGCCACATGTCCACGCTGACCTCGGAATTGTCCAGGCGCGGCGCCGGAAGTGCGCTGCCGACATATTTGACCGCGCTTTGGCGCGCCTGCCGCAAATCCGGCGCGCGCCGGGTAGCGAAACGCGATCTGGAAAGTCTGGACGATTACATACTGAGGGACATGGGCATCACGCGATACGCCGTCCGATCGGTGGTCGATGGTCCGCGTCGAGAAGAGGGGCTGAGTCATGACTTCAAGGGTTGAACAGGAAGCCGTGCTTCCGGCGCTGGCCGGGGATCGCTCGCCTGTGCTGGCGCTTCACGGCGCGGCAGGTTCCAGCCGCCAATGGCAAAGTCTGGCCGACCATCTGGGAGACGGCTGCACCGTCATCGCGCCGGACCTGCCGGGTCACGGCTCGGCCTGTTCGCAGTCCGTCCGCGATGCGGCGGAGACCGCCGAGCGGATCATCGGCCTGATGGCCATCGATGGCGAACCGATGCACATTGTCGGCCATTCGATCGGCGCCGCCATCGCGTTGGAAATCGCAATGTCGCGGCCCGACCTGGTCCGCAGCCTTACATTGATCGAACCGGCGGTGTTCCATCTGTTGCGTGACGGCGGCGCCGCCGACCAGGCATTGTTCGTGGAACTGTCGGATCTGGCCGAGCGCATGGCCCGATCTGTCGAAGCCGGCGACGCAGCCGGCGCGACGCGTGCCTATGTCGATTATTTTTGCGGCGGCGGCACTTGGGACAGGAGCGGCCCTGGTCCGAGGGGGGGCTTCGCGCGTCAGGCTCGATGTGTCTCGGCAAGTCTTGCCGCGACGCTGCGGGCGACGTGGCCGCTGACGCGCCTGAACATGCTGCAACGTCCGACGCGCGTGCTGATGGCGTTGGAAAGCCCTGCCGCAAGCTTGCGCGTTACCGAAATGGTGGCGGAGGCGCTTCCACGGGCGCGCCTGACAATGATCCCCGGCGCAGGACATATGGCGCTCCTGACGGACCCTTTGATGGTCAGCCCGCTTGTCGCCGAGCACCTGGAATGCTGTGACTTGTTCCGCACCCGGCGTTCGTCCTGGCCCCAAGCGGCGTGACCTGGACCGAGCGGGTACGTCATCAGATATGAAATGTCCGCGCCGCAACCGGCGCGGACATCCATGTCGCAGCTCAGAAATCCATGCCGCCGCCTGGCATCTGCGGGGCCGGCGTTTCCTTTTTCGGCCTCTCGGCGATCATCACTTCGGTGGTGATAAGCAGGCCGGCGACAGAGGCGGCACCCTGCAAGGCAGTTCGCACCACCTTCGCCGGGTCGATGACGCCCTGAGCGTAAAGATCGGCGAACTCGTTGGTCTGGGCATTCCAGCCATGTCCGAAATCGGCGCTCTGGCGCAGCTTGCCGACGATGATCGAGCCTTCGGCACCGGCGTTCTCGGCGATCTGACGCACCGGAGCCTCGATGGCCCGGCGGACAATCTCGATGCCATGCCTTTGATCGCTATTGTCGGTCTGGACATTGTCCAATGCCCCGGCGGCGCGCAGCAGCGCCACACCGCCTCCGGGAAGAACGCCCTCCTCCACGGCAGCGCGCGTTGCGTGCATGGCGTCGTCGACGCGGTCCCTGCGCTCCCTGACCTCGACCTCGGTCGAGCCGCCGACGCGGATGACGGCTACGCCGCCCGCGAGCTTGGCAAGCCGCTCCTGCAGTTTCTCGCGGTCATAGTCGGACTTGGTGTCCTCGATCTGCGCCTTGATCTGGGTGATGCGGCCCTGAATCTCGTTCTTCGAACCGGCGCCGTCGACAATGGTGGTGTTCTCCTTGTCGATCATGACCTTCTTGGCCCGGCCGAGCATGTTGAGCGTTGCGTTTTCGAGCTTGATGCCGAGATCCTCGGAAATCGCGGTGCCGCCGGTAAGGACGGCGATGTCTTCCAGCATGGCCTTGCGGCGGTCGCCGAAGCCGGGCGCCTTGACGGCCGCCACCTTCAAGCCGCCGCGCAGCTTGTTGACGACCAGCGTGGCAAGCGCCTCGCCTTCGACATCCTCGGCAATGATCAGCAGCGGCTTGGCTGACTGCACGACCGCTTCGAGCAGCGGCAGCAGGCTTTGAAGGTTCGACAGCTTCTTTTCGTGGATCAGCACGTATGGGTCTTCAAGCTCGACCCGCATCTTGTCCTGATTGGTAATGAAATACGGGGAGAGATAGCCGCGGTCGAACTGCATGCCTTCGACGACTTCGAGTTCGGTCACGGCAGTCTTGGCCTCCTCCACCGTGATGACCCCCTCATTGCCGACCTTCTGCATCGCTTCGGCGAGGAAGCGGCCGATCTCGGAGTCGCCATTGGCGGAAATCGTGCCGACCTGCGCAATTTCCTCGTTGCTGGTGACCTTGCGGGCATTGCGCTTCAGTTCCTCGACGATGGCATCGACGGCCTTGTCGATGCCGCGCTTCAGATCCATCGGATTCATGCCGGCGGCGACCGCCTTGGCGCCTTCCCTGACGATCGCCTGGGCAAGCACGGTCGCGGTCGTGGTGCCGTCACCAGCGACATCGCTGGTTTTCGAGGCCACCTCGCGCACCATCTGCGCGCCCATGTTCTCGAACTTGTCCTCGAGCTCGATTTCCTTGGCCACTGTCACTCCGTCCTTTGTGACACGCGGCGCGCCGAAGGATTTATCCAGCACCACGTTGCGGCCCTTGGGACCGAGGGTGACCTTCACCGCATTGGCAAGAATATCGACACCGCGCAGCATCTTGTCGCGGGCTTCGGAATGGAACTTCACTTCCTTGGCAGCCATCTGACTACTCCTTCCTGTGCATTGTTTGTGGACGGTTGCGGCCTGAAGGGTCTGCTGAGATTTAGGCCGGGGCGAGCCGAAAATGGCGGCTTTCGAGCACCGGAGCGGAATGTACGTACTGGTACTTGCGCACCGGAAGCGCAGAAAAGCGCGTCATTTGCAGGCCGCCATTGCGTGAAACTCAACAGGCCGTCGTCAGGCGGCCTTCTTCGCGTGTGCCTCCACCTCCATCACACCCAAAACGTCGGCCTCCTTCATAATCAGGAGATCCTCGCCATCGAGCTTGATTTCGGTGCCGGACCATTTGCCGAAAAGAATGCGGTCGCCCGCCTTTACATCGAGCGGTCTGAGCTGACCGCTGTCGTCGCGCGCGCCAGGGCCGGCGGCGATGACCTCGCCTTGCTGCGGCTTTTCCTTAACCGTGTCGGGAATAATGATGCCGCCGACCGTCTTCTCCTCGGCCTCGATGCGGCGGACCAGGATACGGTCGTGCAACGGACGGAACGTCATGATGTCCTCCTCGTGATACAGCCAGCGTCTTGAATTCTCCTCCGCTCCCGATCCGAAGCTACGACGGAACTTGGTTGGGCGCGGGGCGCGCGCGACCCAATCGCCGCCCGCAAAAACGATCTGGTTTACGGCATTTCGAGTTTCAAGAGGCCGCGTGGAAATTTTAGCACTCGATCCGGCGGAGTGCTACGCTCATGATTTCTCGCACCTGTTCAGGCCTCTCGGGCGGCCGCGTGACAAATCCAATGCCACCTGATCGGAGTTCAGCCTCGGCCGGGCGGGGCGCGCCGCTCAGAGCCGGGAGATGCCCGCCGAAAAGCCGGTCAGGGAGAGTTGCAGGACAATCTCGTTTCCCGCATGGGCGGTCACGGCCACATTGAGCAGGCTGCCCTTCTTCAACGCGCCGATCAGCGCCTCGTCGAGCGCGATCATCGCATAGCTTCCGTTCTGATCGGCGGTGACGATCGGATATGTCTTTCGTGCGGCCTCGTCGATCCAGATGTCGACGCCCTTCGGCAGATTGAGGCCGTGCGGCAGGCCGAGATCGAGCATGAGCTTGCCGTCGCGCCTTGCAACGACGGCTGTCAGAATCCGCTTGTTGCTGTCCTTGACGATGAGGACCTGGCTCAAGGTGCACGCCAGTTCCGACTGCGCCGCCGCACCGGAGCAGTTCAGCGTCCAGGTCTGAGGAGCCGGCTGCTCGGGCGGCTTGCTCTCCTGTGCGGAAGTGAACCCGGCATGCAGCGAAAGTGCGGCTACCAGCACCAGCCGGCTCAGCCGCCGCCGGGCGATATATGATATGGGCACGTTCAACCTCGCTTTCAGTCCAATCCTGCCGGCAAAATGCTGGTGGCGGACGCGGTGATCCGCTTGCCGCCGCCGAACACCGGCCCTTGAAGCAACCGTCGGACATGGTGAATTCGCCGCTTCCATCATCGCCGGAAATGCTGGCCAACGCGGCCGCCGGCGACGGAGAGGACAGACGCTGAAGCGCCGGCAAAGTGAGCCGACCTGCCCCTCCCCCTCATTTTACCCCGTTGCCCGATGAAACCATCGATTTGCCAGTTCCACCGGTAGTCAAGCTCCGGCCAACAAGCAATGAGCCATCGCGGCGTCGCCATCGCCGGATCGGCAATCTCCGGGCGTCTGTGTCGTCCCCGCCACTATTGGTTCTTAAGGTGAATTCAAGAGCCGTGCTGATTCCAATCCAAAAGCCGGGACGGCTACGCGGCGGCGTCAATCGGAATAGTCGTCACCGACCGTGGCATCCCGACGTGATTTGGGCTTGCGGAGATTGCGAGAGTTCCCTCTTCGAGCGGCCTGCCGCATGCGAAATGGGTCCGGTGGGGAGGCGCGACCCGTTTGCATCGCGCGTTCCGGGGCGCATGTCGCACAGCTTAAAGTCGGGAAAAGCCCGCCGAGAAGCCGGTCAGCGAGAGTTGCAGAATGATCTCGTTTCCCGCATGGGCGGTCACGGCCACATTGAGCAGGCTGCCCTTCTTCAACGCGCCGATCAGCGCCTCGTCGAGCGCGATCATCGCATAGCTTCCCTTCTGATCGGCGGTCACGATCGGATATGTCTTTCGTGCGGCCTCGTCGATCCAGATGTCGACGCCCTTCGGCAGATTGAGACCGTGCGGCAAGCCGAGGTTGAGCAGGAAACCGCCGTCACGCTTTGCAACGACGGCTGTCAGAACCCGCTTGTTGCTGTCCTTGACGATGAGAACCTGACTCAAGGTGCACGCCAGTTCCGACTGCGCCGCGGCACCTGAGCAGTTCAGCGTCCAGGTCTGAGGAGCCGCCTGCTCGGGCGGCTTGCTCTCCTGTGCGGATGTGAACCCGGCATGCAGCGAAAATGCGGCTGCCAGCACTAAGCAGGTTCCGGAAAAGTGTGTCACGGTTTTCCGACAGAAACCTGCGACAAAACAAGAGGCTAAGCAGGCGAAGCGTGGGCGAAGCCACGCAAGTCTGCTTAGTCGGTTCAGCTTCTGCCGGGCGAGACGCGACGGGGACACGCTCAGAACCTTGCCTTGATCCCGATCTTGCCGGCAAACGTCGTGCTGTCGTCCGAATATTTGGACCGCAGTTCCGAACTCAAGGTCGTCGTTTTCGTCACCTGGTAATTCACGCCGCCTGACAGGCTGAGGGAGAAATCGGAATCGTCGAAATAGTAGTCGACCCCCTCAAGGCTGCTTGTATTCTCGTAGCCGAAGCGCTGTGTCAGGTCCAGGCGGGCGTATGGGCTGAGGATGCGTCCGTCCTCCATTGGATATTGCGCGAAGATGCCGGGCTCGAGCTTCACGGCGCCGAACGAAATGCGGGAGCGGCCGAAATCGTTGCCCTGACTGTCCTCGAACGGGTCGCCCTGGAAGTAGACGCCAAGTATGCCGCCGCGCAGGTCGAAGCGCCAGTTGTCGTTGATCTGGTAGACATGGCCCGCGCTGCCGGTCACGGCGACGCCGGCGGTAGCGTACTCACCCGTGGAACTCAGTATATCGTTGGTGATGTCTGTATTGCCGAAGAAGCCCGTCGCCGAAACCAGTCCGTAGGACGTGCCCTGGCGGAACAAGCCGTAGCTGCCGATCATCGCGCTCTTGTTGTCGCCCTGGCCGATATCGTCGAAGAACTGCGTCGGATCGAGTTCGACCGCGGAGGACGCGTAGCCGCCGAATACGCCCACGTCGAGCCCGTAGGATTGGTCGATGCCGAAATACTCCGCGGCATTGAGTTCGACGCTGGCAGCCAGCGAAAAATCATTCGCGGTGAAGCCCGGACCCTGGACCGGAAATGCCGCCACCGGTAATATCGAATCCGTCATGCTTCACATAGGCGGCCTGGCCGGAGGCGTAGATACCGAAGCTGGGGGCCGCATCCGCCCGGTTCGCGCTGACAAGCAGGTTGAAATGCGTCAGCACGGTATCGTTCAGTATGTCGTAGACGGTCATCATGACCGTTTCGATCGGCTGCGAATTGATCGCGGCCCTCGGTTCCAGAATAGTCGTCAACACTTCCGCCGTGGGGGTGACCAAAAGATAGAGACCGCCGCCGGGGCCGGTAATCACGCTGAACTGGAACAACGCGGCCAGGGTCGACGGATTGCCGGTGACGGAGAAGAGAGCCGATGGAGAACCTCCCGCCGGGCGCGGTCTCGCCCGTTATCGGAGCAAGCGGAACCACACTGGCGTTGACGAAGTCGGGTCCGACAAGATTGACCGAAATGAGGTTCGCGCCGGAGGCCGATATGCACCGGCCGCCGAGATCAGATCGGACAGACCCTGCTGGGCATTCACGTCGATCGCGATCGTGGCATTGTTGAGAGCAGATATCTCCGACGTTGAAGACATCCGTCGGACTGCCGTTCTGCATGCTGATCGTCGCATTGGTGACCACCAGATTGCCCGGACCGCCGGTGGGCGAAACCAGACTGACCGGGCCCGGCGATCTGAAGCGTCGACCCGTCGAGCACCTGCAGGCTGGCGATCTGCTGAACCCCCGGCGCGAGCCGAAGCGTCGACTGGCCATCGAGCGTGACGCTGGAGAAGCCGGCGAAATTGATGGAGCCGCTGAGGATATTCGTGCCGGTGACGGTTCCGACCACGTTCGTGCCCTGGAACAGAACGCCGTCCCGCAGCGAAAGGTTCTCCGCCTGGATGATCAGCGTGTTTTCCGACAGGCCGGTGATGTCGCCGAGAATCGTCCCGCCGTTGAGTTGCACTGTCTCGGCGTTGATGCCGCCCTTGATCGTGCCGCCGCTGACGGTGACCTTGTCGTCGCCGTCGCCGCCGAGAACCGAGCCTTCGACAGTTCCGCCGCTCACGGTGACCTGGTCGTCGCCGGCATCCGCGAATATCGTGCCGTCAATCGTCCCGCCTGAAACGTTGATCGTGTCATTGCCGGGTTCCGACCCATCGCCATCGCCGAACACAGAGCCCATGATACGGCCGCCCGACACCGCGATCGGTCGTTGCCGGTGCCGCCGATGACCGCTCCGGCCAACGTGCCGCCGCTCATGGAGAATATGTCGTCGCCGGCATCCGCGATATCGTGCCGCAACCGACCCGCCGAAACGCTGATCGTGTCATTGCCGGGTTCCGAACCATCGCCATCGCCGAACACGAGCTCATGATCGGCCGCCCGACACCGCGATCTGGTCGTTGCCGGTGCCGCCGATGACCGCTCCGGCCAACGTGCCGCCGCTCATGGAGAATATGTCGTCGCCATCCCGAAACGTCCGAATCGAGCCGCCCGATACCGCGATCGTGTCGTTGCCTTCGCCGCCGTCGATGTCGCCGACTATCTGCGCCGTTCCGACACCCGATCGTGTCGTTGCCGAATTTCCGCTGACGCCGCTCGCAGCGAGCCGCCGCTCATCACGAAATGTCGTCATCGTCTCCGAGCGATACCGAATCGGTCGCCCTCCGTCAACGCCGATCAGCCCCGTTCCGGAAACCGTCACCTTGTCGGCGCCATCGCCGGCGAAGATCGATCCTCCGCAGATCGCGACGCCGTTCCTCGCCAGCCGAACATCGTATCGTCGCCCTGCTCGAAAATTGACAGGTATTGCCATAGAACACGTCCCCGAAGACGACGCCGCCGTCGATCGTAACTCGTGTCGTCGCCGACACCGGTTTCGATGTCGCCCACAACAATGCCGCCGTTGATCGTAACCGTATCATTACCGCCCAAAGTCTGCAGTGCGATCGTGCTCGGATCGAGCGCTCAACTCCAATGAGTTCATAGGCGGGCGGTGTCGGCGGACCACCGGCGATAAGATGGGTTCAGATTACGCCGCCCTCGACGGTCACAAAATCGTCTCTCCGAACCATCGTAGAAAATCAGTGCTGCCGGATCTCCGTCGTGGCTGGTCGTGAAAAGCGAATTCTCGATCGGCGACATTCGGGTCATCACGCACGTCACGGTGACGAAATCAGTCTCAGCCGTCGGTCACGTTGGCAACCGCCTCGCAAGCAACCGCCGGAGTGGGGACAAGCGTCAACGATGCCATTATGGCCAGCGCCGAGACGCCGGCAAGTTGGGCTGCCCTGGTTTTACCCCTCATACTGCCTCCCGATTGCCGGTCCGGCCCGCGAATCGGTCCCGGCAGAGACTGCCCATCCACCGGTAAATCGGTAGATAAGCTCCAGCCAACACGCAATGCATTATCGTATCGCCGCCATCGCCGGTCACCTAATGTCCGGCGGATGTGTCGTCTCTGCCACTATTCCGGCTGGCGGGTATTCGAAGTGTTACCAATCTCTAAACAAATGCCGGGAACTCGCTGCACCGCAACAGCAAAAGCCGGCGGCTTCATGCGCGATCATTTCCACAGGTCTGAATAGGCCGCGCTCACCGTCAGCGTTCCGACGTGGCTTACCTTTCGGTCGCAGCACGCCCAGATCTCGCCGCCGCACCCCTCCACCCATCGATTGCAGAACGCCTTGTCCTCGGGCAATTCGGCAGCGTTGGTCCTGATCTTGTCGAACGGGGTCAGAAACGATTCAAACCGCGGCCCGAATGCGTAGGAGCGGAAGGTTCCGTCGTCGACGATTTCCGGCAGCGAAGCGACCATCGCATCCACACATTGCCGCGAAATCAGCAGTATTCCGGCGCCGCACCAGTCCATGCGCATGAAACTCCCCGAAATGGTCCGCGGCTGCCGGATCGAGCCGACAAAATCGAGGCTGCGGGCGAGCGCCCTCTCGAACGGCATATCCGCCTGCGCGTGCAGTTTTCGCAGATCCACCTGGCGCTTCGGGTAAATCACTCCGACAACCGGCTTATCGAAAGCCAGCATCGCCCCGACAAGTTCGGCCGGAAAGCCCATGTCGCAGTCCACCATCAGGATGTGACTGCAGTCCTTCTTGTTGAAATAGAAATTCGAGATCAGATAATTTCGCGAAACCACGATGTCCGAATAGTCGATCTCCGAGAAGGAAAAGCCGACCTGCCGGCTGCCGCCAAGCAGGAGAGGAAACATGCTGCGCATGAAGGCGCTTGTGAACTGCGAGCCGTAAACCGGCATGGCGACGTTTATCCTGGCCTTCATGGCGACCAGGCGAACGCGCCATCGCCACGGCAGGCTGCGCCGCGCAATCTCGGGCCACTACGAATTATGCCGGTCCGGGACCGTCGTCGCATTGCAGCTTCCAGCAGGCGTTTCGGGAGGCTATATTGATGTACAAAGCCGCCGCCGTGCAATAAACTTTGCGCGGGCCGGCGTTACGCCGCCAAGCAATGGACGGTCTCGAGATGAATGTTTCCCGGCGCCTGCTGAGCGTTCTCCTGTGGCTTGCAGCGACGCTTGCCGGCGTAGCATCTGCGGTCGCGGCAACGGAATCTGGCGTCGACGAGGCGGCGCGCCCGCGCCTGGCGATCGTCATCGGCAATTCCGCCTACTCAAGTTCCCGCTACGAAGACCTCGCCAACGCGTCGAACGATGCGACACGGCTCTCCGAGTCGCTCAAGCGGCTGAACTTCGAGGTGGCGACGGGAATCAACCTTACGTCCGCGCAGATGGACGAACTTTTTCGAAGGTACCAGCCGAAGCTCGTCGGCCTACAGCTCCGTTCTGATCTTCTATGCCGGTCACGGCATTCAAATCAGCGGCGAGAACTATCTGCTTCCCGTCGACACGCTCGATCCGGAGAGCGTCGGAAAGCTCACCGAGCGCGCCATCAAGCTCAACGATGTGATAGCGCACTTTGCCAGCCGGGAACGCCAGACCTTCATTTTCCTGGACGCCTGCCGCAACAGCCCGCTCGGCACCGGCACCGGCGGGGCGGGCGACGGTCTGGCGCAGGTTGAAGTGGGTGAAAACAGTTTCATCGCCTTTGCCACCCAGCCCGGCAATGTGACGGTGGACGGCTCCGGCACCAACAGCCCCTTCACGAGCGCACTTCTGCAGAGCCTGGAATTTCCGGGCCTCAGCATCTCGGACATGATGATACGCGTGCGCAACGAGACCGAGCGGCTGACGCTCGGCAAGCAGGTGCCTTGGGACCAGTCGAACCTGCGCGAACAGTTCTATTTCACCGAGCAGCAGGTCATCGATTCGCGCGAACTCAGCGCCACGCTCAACCGCATTCTCGAAGTGCCGAGCATGAAGGAGAAACTTCTCGTGCAACTCGCTTCGGCCGACACAGACCTGCAAAGCACCGTGCTCCTGCTTGGCCGGCAGCTACCCACCCTGCGTTCGGTCGATGCCTCCCCCACGGAGCCGGCCGGCCAGCAGCTTGCCAGCCTCGATCTTGGTGATCGCAAGACCGTGGCGTCCGATATCGAATCGCTTCTGGTACTGGGCAAGTCGCAGGAAACACAGGAAAACGCGCCTGCCTTCGACCTCAATCGCCGCGTCCAGACGGAGCTTTCGCGTGTCGGATGCTACCGTCAGCAGGTCGACGGCGAGTGGGGTCCGGGTTCGCGGCGGGCGCTCAGCGACTATCTGAAGCGCACCAAGCAGAATGAGGGCGTTCTGGAACCGAGCGTCGAATTGCTGGGCGATCTGTTCCTGCGCTCGGGACGTATCTGCCGGCAGCCGGTGGCCGCGCCCAAGACGGCGACTCTCAATAAGCAATCGACTGGCAAGAAGACAAAGGCCACCACCAGCCGCGCCGATCGCAAGCCCCCCCGCACCGCGCGCAGCAGGCCCGCCGCTCCCCCACCGGACATCGGCGCGGGCATCGGCATCGGAGGCATATTCTGATCGGCGGGTGGAAGCCGTCCAACTTGCTTCAAGCGCTATGTTGACACCTTTGATTTGGCCGTCTAATTGGTTGGGCCATTGAACCACATGGCGACCGACCGTGACTGAGTCCAGCCTCTCACCCATCCAGACGACAGGGCGAGACGATGCCGTGCTGACCGCATTGGCGCGCTTTGTCGAACAGGAAGCGCTGGGTCTCGGGGAAAAGCTGCCGACCGAGCGCATTCTCGCCGACCATCTGAAAGTCAGCCGCAATACGGTGCGTGAGGCGCTGACGCGCTGGGAGGGTCTCGGCCTCGTCGAGCGCCGTCAGGGCAGCGGAACCTATCTGAAGGCGGCCGTGTCGCCCGACATGCTCCACATGCCGCTGACCGTCGCCGGCGGCAACGACTTTGCCGGCTTGATGCAGACGTTGGACATCCGCCGGGCCCTGGAGGCCGAGGCGGCGGCCCTTTGCGCCAGGCGTGCCGGCAAGGCTGATATCATCGTCATCGGCCACAAGCTCGAAGCCATGGAGCAGGCGTTTCATGCCCGCGCCGGCATGTCGGCCGAGGAGGATTGGGAGTTTCACCAGTCGATCTATAGGGCGTCGGGCAATCCGCTGTTCGAGCAGATCATCTCCGCCATGCACGAGATGTTCCATCGCTTCTGGGAGCATCCGCTCGGGGTGCGGGATTTCGGCCATGCGAGCTTTCCCTTCCACCGCGCCATGTACGAACGCATTGCCGCCCGCGACGCCGAGGGCGCGCGCGCCGAAGCGCTGAAGCTGATCGCCACGGTGGAAGCCGACCTGAAGCGCGGTGCGGCCAAGCTCAAATCCGCGGAGCGCGCATGACCGATCGTGCCACTCACTTCGACAGGGATTATGTCGCCGAGGCGGCAACGCTTCTGGCGCATGACGAGCCGTTCCCCGGCGGCGCCGTGGTGCCGCCCATCTACCAGACTTCGCTTTTCACCTTTGCCAGCTACGCCGAAATGGCCGACACCTTCGCCGGCCGGCGGCGTCAACCCATCTACACGCGCGGCGACAACCCGACGGTCATGGAATTCGAGGCGCGTCTGGCCGCGCTCGAGGGAGCCGAGGCCGCGCGCGGCTTTTCAAGCGGCATGGCGGCGATCAGCGCCACCGTGCTCGCTTTCGTCGGCGCGGGCGAGCGTATCGTGGCGGTCCGCAATTGCTATGGCGATGCCTACCGCCTGTTCGAGCGGCTGTTTCCTCGGATGGACATCAAGGTCGACTATGTCGACGGCTCGGACCCCGACGCGGTGGCCGCGGCGCTGCCCGGCGCGAAACTGCTCTATCTGGAGAGTCCCACCTCGATGATGTTCGAGCTGCAGGATCTCGCGCATCTGACCCGGCTGGCCAGGGAACTCGGCATCGTCACCACGATCGACAATTCCTGGGCAACGCCCATCTTCCAGAAGCCGATCCTGCACGGCGTCGATCTCGTCCTTCACTCGGCGTCGAAATATCTCGGCGGACACAGCGATACGGTCGCGGGCGTGGTCGCGGGCTCCGCCGCCCACATCGACCGGATCAACGAACAGACCTATTCCTCCCTCGGCGGCAAGCTGTCGCCTTTCGATGCCTGGTTATTGCTGCGCGGGCTGCGCACCCTGCCGCTGCGCCTGCCGCATCACATGAAGAGCGGCCTGATAATGGCGGAGCGCCTGAAGGCGCATCCCTATGTCGAGCGGATCAATCATCCGGCCTATTCGAACCACCCGGGCAAGGCGACGCTCGCCGGCTATGCGGGCCTGTTCTCCTTCGAGGTGACGGAAAACGTGGACATTCCGGCTTTCGTCGATGCACTCAAATATTTCCGCATCGGCGTGAGCTGGGGCGGGCACGAGAGCCTGGTCGTGCCGGCGAAGGCTTCGCTCGAGCAAACTCCGGGCGTGAATTCCATGGCCCGCTTCGGCGTCAGCCCGCGGACCATCCGCTTCAATGTCGGATTGGAGAGCGTCGAGGATCTTTGGTCGGACGTTGCGGAGGCGTTCAAAAAAGCAACGAAATAACAGATCAGTTCAAAATGGGAGACTTGAACATGAGAAGACTGAGCATCTTGCTTGCGGCTGCGGCGGGGCTTGCAATTTCGGCGGGCACCGCCCTGGCTGACACGACCATCAAGATGGTGGAAGTGATCACCAGTCCGCCTCGCACCGAATTCCTGAAGAAGCAGATCGCCGAGTTCGAAACGACCAATCCGGGCGTCAAGGTCGAACTCATCTCGCTTCCCTGGGGCCAGGCCTTCGAAAAGTTTCTTACCATGGTGCAAGCCGGCGACACGCCCGACATTGTCGAGATGCCCGAGCGCTGGATGGGCCTTTACGCCAATAACGACCAGTTGGAGGATCTTGGACCGTATATGGCCAAATGGGCGGACGGCGCCACGCTCGGCCAGCGCGCCAAGGAGTTCGGCTCCACCGTCCGCGGCACGCAGTACATGATCCCCTACGGCTACTATATCCGGGCTCTTTTCTGGAACAAGAAGCTCTTCAAGGAAGCCGGCCTGGATCATGCGCCGACGACGCTGGATGAGTTCGTGGAGGCCAGCAAGACGATCTCGGCTCTCGAAGGCAAATACGGCTACTGCTTGCGCGGCGGGCCGGGCGCCTTCAACGGCATGCACATGTTCATGAACATCGCCAATGGCAAGGGCGGGTATTTCAACGAGGACGGCACCTCGACCATCAACGAACCCGGCTCGGTCAAGGGCCTGGAGACGCTGGCCGAGCTCTACAACAGCGGCTACGCGCCGAAGGACAGCGTCAGCTGGGGTTTCAACGAGATCGTGACCGGCTTCTATTCCGGCACCTGCGCCATGCTTGACCAGGACCCGGATGCCCTGATCGGCATAGCCGAGAAGATGAACGCCGACGACTTCGCGGTCGCGCCGATGCCGGCCGGACCGAACGGCAAATCCTACCCGACCTTGGGTTACGCCGGCTGGGCGATGTTCGCCGATTCCGAGGCCAAGGACAAGTCCTGGAAGCTGATGGAAACGCTTCTGTCGCCCAAGAACAACCTCGAATGGGCGAAGATGGTTGGCGTCATTCCGATTCACGACGGCGCCGAGCAGGACGCCCATTTCAAGACCGAGCAGTTCAAGGGCTGGTTCGAGGAACTCAGCAACGGCGACAAGTTCGAAATGGTGACCCCGCCGACCCATCTCGAAAATCTCGGCAACTTCGTCGACCAGGTGGCCATCAAGAATTTCCAGGAAGTGCTGCTCGGCCAGCGCTCGGCCAAGGAAGTCGCCGACGAATGGGCGGCTTACCTGACCAAGGAACAGCAGGACTGGATGGCGAAGAACAAGAAGTAGCATTCCACCTCGCCCGGCGGCAACGCCTTCGTCAGCGCTCCGAAGCCCGGCTTGCTGGACGGCGGTTCGCCCCCTCTCCGGCCGCTTCGCGGCCACCTTCCCCACGTTTCGCGCGCGCGCGAGGATGGGCGCCCGGCCGGCGTATCCTCACCCCTGCGCAGCGGGGAGAGGTGGCTTGCGCGGCAAGCCGGAGAGGGGTGACTATAACTCTTCGCTGGTCCGGATTTCGGACTTCCGCACTTCATCCGAGCTATTGATGTCATGACATACGCCGTGTCCGAGCCCAGAGCGCCAGGCAAGCCGCGTCGAAGCCGGTTTGCCAGCTATGAACCGTGGCTGTATCTCAGCCCGGCTATCGTGCTTCTGGTCACGGTCCTGCTGGTGCCGCTCATCATCGGCGTCAGTTATTCGTTCCGCAAATTCTCGGCGTTCAAGTCCGAGTTTGTCGGCCTTGCGCAGTATCGGGCCATGCTCACCGACGCCGTGCTGGGCCAGGCGCTCGTCAACACGCTGTGGTGGACGGTCGCCAGCCTGTTCTTCCAGTTCTTTCTCGGCCTCGGCCTGGCCTTGCTTCTGGACAAGCCGTTCGTCGGCCGAAAACTTGTTCAGGCCATTGTGTTCCTGCCCTGGGCCGTGCCGTCGTTTCTCTCCGGCCTCACATGGGCCTGGCTGTTCAACCCGATCATCGGGCCGCTGCCGCATTGGCTCTATGCGCTCGGGCTGCAGGCCGAGCCGACCAATATTCTGTCCGATCCTTCCACCGCCATGTGGGGCCCGATCATCGCCAATGTATGGTTCGGCATTCCGTTCTTCGCCATAACCCTGCTTGCGGCGCTGAAGTCCATCCCCTCGGAAATGCACGAGGCCGCCGCGATCGATGGCGCCACGCCCTGGCAGCGTTTCACCAAGGTCACACTGCCGTTCCTCGCGCCGACCATCGCCATCACGGTGATGCTGCGCACGATCTGGGTCGCCACCTTCGCCGATCTGATCTTCGTCATGACCGAAGGCGGGCCGGCCGGCGCCACCAGCACGGTCCCGGTCTACATCTACGTCAACGCCTTCAAATCCCTGGACAAAGGATACGCCTCCGCGGTGGCCGTCCTGCTCCTGCTGCTGCTTATCCTCTATGCGGTGGCCCTGATCGGCATCCGCCGCTCGCTCGTGAGGCATGTCTGATGATAGCCGGACGCTCCCCTTCGGCGCGCCTGATCGGCGGCTTCGGCCTCTACTTCGCCATCGCCGCCTATCTGGTGTTCGCCCTGTTCCCGATCTACTGGACCCTTAAGATCTCGGTCACGCCGCAATCGCTGCTTTATTCGGAAGGCATCACCTTGTGGCCGTCGCGGACCACGTTCGAGAACTTCGCGACCGTCCTTCGCGCCTCGGATTTCCCGCGCTACTTCCTGAACAGTGTCATCGTTTCGCTGGCGACCGCCGCACTCGTCACGGTGGTCGCAAGCCTGGCCGGCTACGCGATGTCGCGTTTCGCTTTCCGCGCCAAGGCGGCGCTCGCCATCGCGCTGCTGCTGACCCAGACCTTCCCCCTGGTCATGGTCATCCCTCCCATGTACCGGATCATGGGCCAGCTCGGTCTTACCAACAGCCTTGTCGGCCTGATCATCATATACACGGCCTTCAACACCGCCTTCGCGACCTTTCTGATGCAGTCCTTCTTCGACGGCATTCCGAAGGATCTGGAGGAGGCCGCGATGATCGACGGCTGCACGCGCGCCCAGGCATTGCGCCGCGTCATCATTCCCCTCACCCTGCCGGGAATGGGGGCGACGCTTGGTTTCGTCTTCACCGCGGCCTGGAGCGAGCTGCTGTTCGCGCTGATGCTGATCAGCAGCGAAAATCAGAAAACTTTCGCCGTCGGCCTGCTTACCTTCATAGGCAAGTTCGGCGTCGACTGGGGACAGATGATGGCGGCATCCGTGCTGGCACTCATCCCCGTGTGTATTTTCTTCGCATTCCTGCAGCGCTACCTCGTCACCGGTCTCACCGCCGGCGCGGTCAAAGGATAGATCGATGGCTTCCGTTACTCTCGAAAAGGTCCGGAAGGACTTCGGCAGTTTGCGCATTCTGCATGGGGTCGATCTCGACATCGCCGATGGCGAATTCGTCGTGCTGGTCGGCCCTTCCGGCTGCGGAAAATCGACGCTGCTCAGGATGATCGCGGGCCTGGAAGAGGTCTCGGGCGGAGAAATCCGCATCGGCGAGCGCCTCGTCAACGATGTCGCGCCGAAAGACCGCGACATAGCGATGGTGTTTCAGTCCTATGCGCTGTACCCGCACATGAACGTGCTGTCGAATATGGGCTTCAGCCTGTTGCTGAAGAAGGCCGACAAATCGGAGATCGCGCGGCGCGTCGACGGCGCCGCGAGGCGGCTCGGGCTGAGTACGCTCCTGGAGCGGCTGCCGCGCCAGCTCTCCGGCGGACAGCGCCAGCGCGTGGCGATGGGCCGCGCCATCGTGCGCGATCCGAAAGTGTTCCTTTTCGATGAGCCCTTGTCGAACCTCGATGCCAAGCTGCGCGTTCACATGCGCGCCGAGATCAAGGCGCTGCATCAACAGCTCAAGACCACGTCGGTCTATGTCACCCATGACCAGATCGAGGCGATGACGATGGCCGACCGCATCGTCGTCATGCATGACGGTTTCGTCCAGCAGGTCGGCACGCCGCTGGATCTCTATGACCGGCCGGTCAACATGTTCGTCGCCGGCTTCATCGGTTCGCCCGGCATGAATTTCCTGCCGGCCATCTTTGCAAAGGGCGGCAGGTCGGAGGCCGTGCTGACGAATGGTCAGCGGTTTCGACTGCCTGACGGACTGCCGCTCAGCGACGGAAGTCCGATAACCATCGGGCTGCGGCCCGAATATCTCAAATTGACGGACCAGAGCGGGGTCGCGGCCGAAGTAGAGGTCGTCGAACCGCTGGGCATGTCGACGCAATTTTATGCCCGCCTTGCCGGCGAGCAAATTTGCGTCTACGCCATCGGCCGCGCAAACGTCGCGGCCGGCGACAATATTCAACTGACCATCGACCCGCTACTGCTGCATGTATTTGATCCGACGAGCGGGGCTCGCTTTGCAGACCCAGCGGCAATGAAGTCTTGACCGGGCATCGCGATTCGTTTCGCTACGCCTCGTAGCGTCGCGCTCACCCGGACCTTTGCGCATGGCAAGAAGTTCCGGGCTGCCTACGAAATTTTTATTTTTTCTCCGAAATCAGCGCCGCACGCGCGTCCGCCATTTCCTTCAGGCCCGCTTCGTCGATCCGCGGAAACTTCGGGTCCATCTTTTCCAGCCTGTCGACGATCGCCGTCGAGATGACCAGCCGCGAGAACCATTTGTTGTCGGCGGGCACGACATGCCACGGGGCCGCTTCGGTCGACGTATGCTGGATCATGTCCTCGTAGGCCGACATATACTTGTCCCAATGCTCCCGATCCGCCACGTCGCGCGCGTTGAACTTCCAATGCTTCTCGCTCTGGTCGATACGTTCCAGAAAGCGCTTCTTCTGCTCGTCCTTGGAAACGTGCAGGAAGAACTTCATCAGGACCGTGCCGCTTCTGGAAAGGTGCCGCTCGAAGCCGCGAATATCCTCGAAGCGTTCCTTCCAGATATCGTCGTGGACAAGGCGAGGCGGCAGCATCTGACCGCCGAGTATCTGCGGAAGCACTCGCACGACCAACACCTCCTCGTAGTAGGAGCGATTGAAGATCCCTATATGTCCGCGTTCCGGCAGCGGAAGCGTCGTCCGCCACAGGAAGTCGTGCCTGAGTTCCGTCTGGCTTGGCGCCTTGAACGAATAAACGGTGCAGCCCTGCGGATTGATGCCAGACATGACGTGCTGAATGGCGCCGTCCTTGCCCGCGGCGTCCATCGCCTGCAATATGATCAGCAGTGACTGGGTGCCTTCTGCATAAAGCTGCTCCTGAAGATCGCGAAGCCGCTTGGTTCCGGTGGCAAGTATGTTCTTGGCCTCAGTCTTCTCGATGTCGAGGCCGAACGTGTCGCCCGGATTGATCTTGGACAGCCGGAAGCCGTCGCCGTCCTCCACCCTGAACCGCTTGGCGATTTCCGATGCTTGCATATCCGCGCTCCCTGCCAGTTGCCGTCCGCGCCGGAGCCAGCTCAACTCTCTATTGCGCGGGCGGATAGATGACGTTCCAATCCGTTTTCATGTCAACTACCGTCCAGCCCTTCGCCACAGCTTCGTCGAGCGCCTTGTCGAGCTTGCCGATATGCGAATGACGGTCATAGGCCCATTCGCGCTCGGCGTCGGTGTGATGGACGATGCCCATGAAGCTCGCGCCGTCATCGGCCGCCGTCCATTGCAGCATCTGAAGGTCGCCGTCGGAATTGCCGAAAGCAAAGACGGGGCGGCGGCCGATGAAGCGGTTGATGCCGACCGGCTTGCCGGGACCGTCGTCGACGAACTCGACCTTCGGTTCCTTGACCAGTGACGGCCTGCCGTCGCTTCCCATCTGGAACTTGACGACGCCCGACGAGCCGACGACCTGCTCGGGCGGAATGCCATACGCCTTCTCGGCAAAGACGCGCATGAACTCCACCCCGCCACCCGAAACAATGAAGGTCTTGAAGCCGTTGGCCCGAAGATAGTCGAGCAGTTCGAGCTGAGGCTGGTATACGAGTTGATCATAGGGTCTGTCGAAGCGCGGATGCCTCGCAGTCGCCAGCCAGTCGGCGACTATTCTGTTGAATTCGTCCGTCGTCATGCCGCTGTGCGTAGTTTCCACGATCTCGACCAGTCCCTTCTCGCCCATTGCGAGGAGGCCCTTCATGTCGCCGGCCAGCACCGGCTTGTAAGGCTCGGTCTCCTTCCACTCCGGATGGTCGGGCGCCATCGCCTTGATGCGGTCAAGCGCGAACTGGAGCTGGAAATAGACCGGCTGCTCGGACCACAGCGTCCCGTCATTGTCGAAGACTGCGACGCGCTCCTCCGGCTTGACGAAATCGGGGCCGCCCTCGTCGGTCACCTTGGCGACGAATTCGGTGATGGCCGTCTTTGCGGCGCCATCGTTCCACGAGGGTAAGAAATCGGTTTGGGCGAACGCCAGGCGGCTCCAGCAACAGAAGCTGGCAATCACGAAAACCGCTATCGCAAGGTGGCGTTTCAACGTCGAATCTCTCCTCTGCTTAGCTTTCCCCTTCGGGGCATCCGTCATGACAGGCTCGGCTATGTTGCGGTATCGGACCAATCATTATGCGGTCGAAGCCATGACCGCGCTTGTGCGGGCATGTCATGCCATGTCCGAGTTCGATCGAATGCAAACCCGGCCCGCCGGAAGCACCGGCCAGGGTCGGTGAATCCTATTGCTGCGTGGCGCGATGCTGGAGCGCCTCGTCAATCATCTTGTTGAGACTGCCGCGGACCCTCTCAAGGTCAAGATTCTGCTTGAACGCCTCCCTGCGCTTTATGCCGTCGAGCGTCGATTCCATAACATTCGCCGGATTGAACGACGGCGGGAACGAGCGGGGCGGAAACTCCTGGAAGGTTTCCACGAACTTGAACACCTCGTCCATCATGCCGTAAGCGGAGCCGACATGGTTGAGCTGCCAATCCCAGAAGGTGTTGGAGGTGATGTCGGCCCGTTCGAACGGGTCCTGGAACAGGTTGAAGATTTTCTGCAGGCGGAGCGTCGTGAACGGCTCGGCCCACACGGCCATCGTGCCTTCCTTGCGCTGCTCCGAAAAAACATACTTGTAGTCGCCTTGCCGCATGCCGACGAGCACGCCGTCGTCGTCGGAGTAGAAGAATTTGTCGCGGGCGCTCTTCACCCCATTGTTGACAGCCGCGGTGCCCTGCACGGTGCGCAGGAATTCGGACTGGTCGTAGCCGTCGAGATGCACCTTGTAGTCGAGGCCGATGGCCGTGTAGCCCTGCTTGAGCTTTTCCACGATGGCCGGTTCGCCGGCGATCGCGCAGAGCGTGGGAACCCAGTCATTGTGGCTCATCAATTCATTGGTGACCGTGCCGGGCTCGATGACGCCCGGCCAGCGGACGAAGCAGGGTACGCGGAAGGCGCCCTCCCAATTGGTGTTCTTCTCGGAGCGGAACCAGGTCATGGCGCCATCCGGCCAGGAATTCATATGCGGCCCGTTGTCGGTGGTGTAGACGACGATCGTATTGTTCGCGATCCCCATATCGTCGAGCGACTTGAGCAGGCTTCCGACGGTATCGTCATGCTCCATCATGCCGTCGATATATTCGCTGTCGCCGTGCTGGTAGCGGCCGCGATGGCTGTCGCGCACATGCGTGCGCAGATGCATACGGGTCGAATTGAACCAGCAGAAGAACGGCTTGCCGGCCGTCTGCTGGCGCTTCATGAAATCGATCGCGGCGGACGATGTTTCGTCGTCGATCGTCTCCATGCGTTTCTTTGTCAGCGCGCCGGTGTCCTCGATCGTTTGCTTGCCGACCTTGCCGAAGCGCGGGTCCACCGTGGGGTCGTCCACATCGGTCGCCTTGCAGCGCAGCACGCCGCGTGGGCCGAATTTGGCGAGATAGGCCGGGTCCTTCGGATAGTCAGGCAGTTCCGGCTCCTCCTCGGCGTTCAGATGGTAGAGATTGCCGAAGAACTCATCGAAACCGTTCACCGTCGGCAAGGTCTCGTTGCGGTCGCCGACATGGTTCTTGCCGAATTGACCCGTGGCGTAGCCGAGATTCTTCAGGAGGCCGCCGATCGACGGATCGAGCTGGCTCATGCCCATCGGCGCGCCGGGGAAGCCCACCTTCGTCAGCCCGGTGCGGATGCCGTGCTGACCGGTGAGGAATGCGGCGCGGCCCGCCGTGCACGATTGCTCGGCGTAGTAGTGAAGGAACATGATGCCGCCCAGCGCGATGCTGTCGATGTTCGCGGTGTGGTAGCCCATCAGCCCATGCGAATAGGCGCTTATGTTCGCCGTGCCGATATCGTCGCCGAAGATGACGAGGATGTTGGGCTTGCCGCCGGATGGCGCCGCAGGCTGCTGTTGCGCCTGAGCAGCCGGCACTGCGGAGGCGAAGGCAGCGGCTGCAAGCGTCGTGCCGCCGAGCAGTAACGACCGCCGGCTGACACCTTCGGTGCGATAGTCTTGGTCCTTTTCAGGGGTCGGGCCGGGGTGATTGATGGTAACAATTGGCATTCCAGTTCACCTTTCGCTTTCTGCTGGTCCTTCGGACCCTGTCCTGACGGATCTTGCTCAGTAGCTTGGTGTAGCTGACAACATTGGCCGCCATTCTGTCCGGCGGGGGCCGGGCAGACCAGCGCGCCACGGAGGGCGGGCTGGTGAGAGGATCATGGCTCAACAGGCCATTGGTTTCCAGATACTATATGGCGTGATGTTTCGGTCCAGATTCCGGTCGAGGAGGTCGTCTCGCCGCAATGATGGTTTGAACGGCGCCCGCCGCAAGTTATTGTCGAGAAACCATCTCGTCGGCAATTCGATAGTTGCTATGATTCGGCTTGCTCGACCGCCAACGCAATAGAGGCATTTCGCCGAATCCGGCTGAAAAAGGCATGCTGTTGCTCCAAACTCTTCATTCGAAGCTCAAAGGCAGTTACTACCGCCGTAAGCTCATCGGAGCGCCTGGAGCTCGACGCGGAGGGCGCTTCGTTCTCGATGCTGTCCAGCAGAAAGGCGGCATCGGCGACCGCGGAATCATAGCGGTTTCGCAAACCCGAGCGTTCTGATTCTATCTCGGCCAGGAGCTGATCAAGAAGCCGTTCAAGACGGCTAAAGCGCGATTCGCCCGTTTCAAGGTCGCGGGACGGACTGCGCAACCTGAACTTGAACATGGCTCATCGACCCCGTTTAGCGACTGGCCGCGCCCAATTCGCCACCTCGAACCCGGCCAGCGCAACCACTATCCTGCCTGCCGGCGGTGGGAACAAGCCGACTGAAGGAATGGTTCCCGCGCATTGGAAAATGCCGCGAGGGTCATTCGGACAATGGCGCCAACCAAGGGGCTTAGCTGTGGCGCGGGCGGTGGCCGTGAACAATGGCTCATTGCGCATTTTCCGATGCAGTGGAATGAGCGCCGGTCAGCCTCCCGAAATCCTTTCGGTCACGAAGCGAGCGGCATGGTCGCGCCAGTCCGGCATCGTAATGCCGAAGATGTCGGTGATCTTCTCCGAGGCCAGCCGCGAATTCAGCGGCCGCGCGGCGGCGGTCGGATATTCCGACGAGGCTACCGGCAAAATGCCGTCGGCGGTAATTTTCAGGACTGCCCCGCCACGGACCGCCTCGCCGATCACATAACGCGCGTAGTCGTACCACGAAGTCGCACCGCTCGACGCGAGATTGTAGGTTCCGGCGACCTCGGCCAGCAGGTCCGGAGCGCAGCGGCGGCTGAACAGGCAAAGCGCCGTCGCATCGGCGATGAGTTCCGCGCTTGTCGGCGCGCCGACCTGATCGCCGACCACGCGAAGCTCGTCGCGTTCGCCAGCCAATCGCAGCATCGTCGCGGCGAAATTCCTTCCCCGGTTCGCGTAGACCCAGCTCGTCCGAAAGATCAGGTGGACACACTGCGAGCGGCGGATCGCCTCCTCGCCGGCGAGTTTCGTACGGCCATACGCATTGATCGGATTTGGCTGGTCCGTCTCGACATAGGCGGCGCCCTTGGTTCCATCGAAAACATAGTCGGTGGAATAGTGAACGAGGCAGGCGCCGAGTGCCTTCGCTTCCTCGGCCATCGCCCCCACGGAAGCGCAATTGACCACATGGGCGAGGTCTTCCTCGGATTCGGCCCTGTCGACTGCCGTGTAAGCGGCTGCGTTGACAATTATCCGAGGTTTGACCCCGGCAATAACCGCACGAATACGCGCGGGATCCGCAAGGTCGGCCTCGGCCCGGTCCAGGGCCACGACCGGCGCCAGGGGCGCCAGGGCCCGCTGCAGTTCCCACCCGACCTGACCGTTCCGTCCGAACAGAAGTATCGTCAAGGGCCGCGGTCTCCTGATCTATTGCTGTTTGCACCGCGACCAGCCGACAATTTTCCGTCAGGATGGCACGACAGCCGCGACTGCATTGTACCCCACCGCATCGCGGTGCGGCAGGTTCAGTCGAATGTTTCAGCCAGTTTGAGTGCCTCGCCCGCCATGTCCTTGTTCGAAAGCCGTATGTGCGCGGCGTCGATCCGCCAGTCGATCCCAAGATCGGCGTCGTTCCACGCTATGCATCGTTCTGTATCGGGCGCGTAATAGTCCGTCGTCTTGTAGACGAACTCCGCCGATGCCGAGAGCGTTACAAATCCATGGGCAAAGCCCACAGGTATCCAGAGCTGCCGCTTGTTGTCAGCCGACAGCAGGGCCGAAACCCAGCGGCCGTAAGTCGGCGACGAGCGGCGGATGTCAACCGCGACATCCAGCACCTCGCCAACCACGGCACGAACGAGTTTCGCCTGCGCGCGCGGCGGGCGCTGGTAGTGAAGACCACGCAGCACGCCGCGCTCGGAGCGTGAATGGTTGTCCTGGACGAATCGGGCCTCCACGCCGATGGCCTCCTCGAACAATTTTTGATTGAAGCTCTCGAAGAAGAAGCCCCGATCGTCTCCAAAGACCCGCGGTTCCAACATGACGACCTCGGGAATGGCCAGTCTGGTAGCCTTCATGAAGCCCCCTTTCCGAATGTTCGAAAAATACCGGCCCGGGCTCGTCGCGTCGAGCAGCTTCGCCAACGCTCTTCCCACCGATGCGTATGGCACGCATCTTGCGCGCCGGCACGATACCGCGACCGGGCAAGGCCGGGACCGCGATCAGGCGGTCGCCTTTTCGCTTCGCAACCATGATTCGGACGGCGACTGATTCGCCGGCCGATCAGGCCGGTGACTCGCAAACGCACCGGGAAGGACGCATCCCGCGACACGTTCCAGGAAGCTCGTTGAGCGGAAACCTGACTTTGAAGGCCGGCGTGCACCCGTCGGTCCGGCCGCCGCGGGGTCCCCACGGCGGCGGGTTGGTCGGCGTCTTTCAGGCCGAGGGCCGGTTCGCCGATGCCGAGCCGGCGTACTCCACGGGAAACAGGTCGTTTATCTTGTAAGCGACCTCGGTCCGATTCGTGGCCTTGACCTTCTTCATGATATTGCGGATATGAACCTTGACTGTGCTCTCGCGCAGTTTCAGCTCATAGGCGATGATCTTGTTGGCTTTTCCTCTGCGAAGAGCCTCGACCACTTCCGCCTGGCGCGCAGTAAACATCCCCGCCATCGGCGGCGCATGGCTGCCGCCAGTCTCCAGCAGTTGGCGCATGGCCAGAACACTGCTTGCCGGCACGAAAATGCCGCCGGCGAGCGCCAGCCCGACTGCTTCGATACAGACGTCGATGCCGACTGACGAGGGAATGTACCCGCGCGCGCCAAACTCGAGCGCCTTCACGATTTGCGCCAGTTCGTCCGTGTCGGCCAACACAATGACCGGCGTCGCGCCGAACTCCGCCGCCAGTTTCTTGATCTCTCCGGCAATTGCCGGATCGGTGATTCTCTTGCTCCCCACATTGAGAAGAATCGCCGAAAGCGGCGGGTGTTCGTGCCGCCGCTGCTTCCATTCCTCCATGGATCCGAAGGCAACAACCTTCATCCCAATCTTATGTGAGATAATGCTCTGCGCCAGGCATTCCCTGTCGAGCGCTCGCGTATCGAGAATCACCAGCGAACGATCCCGAGCACCTTGTTCAGAGCCGAGAGCCTCCTGAGAGGCAACAATGTCCGGGATCGGCACCGACGTGTGACCGATCTGCGGATTATTTGCATGCGATGCGATTGACAAGCCCATGGCTGTTCACCCCAAGTTAGCGCGCGCGAACGTGGTTATGTAACCGTACCTAACCCACCTAGCGTGTGCTGTTCCCCGACAAATCGCCCCTTTACCCTCATCCCTGTGCCTGCGGTCTGTTGCATTTAGGTAAAATGGACAACAGTGGCAGGTTAAGGATCAAGGCCTTCCGACACCGCGATGCAGCTCGCGGCTATAACTAATATACACATCCTAATATTGTCGGTGCTAATTTATGTTAATCAGGCCTTAAATTTGGCGATCTTTACCGCTTTTGGAGTAGGAATGCCCTCCCCCGGTAGTTGCATAAAGCTTCGTTAATGAGTTGCGCCGAGCGACTTTAGCGCGAGGGCGACGGGCCTGATGGTTCCCGAATCGATTTTCTTGCCTTTGTGGGGCCGACGGCGTACGCGGCCGCGCGGTTGCTAAGCGGGGTCTGGAGCCGGCAAAGGTCACGTTCATCATTGTGCGGCACGCCAACCGCGGTATCGCAAGCCAGCCTGGCGCAAGCCTCTACGGCAATAGTTCGCTACACGGTAGTAACCACGAAGTCGTATTCGCGAGCGCCCGCATCCTCTGGATATAAGGATCTCCGCATTTAGGCTATTTGTATACCGTTGGATATCAGCCTATGATCAATAGGGCCTGTGCACCGCCGGAGTTGCCTGCGATGACGCGATTTTATTTTGACATTCGCGCGAACGGCAAAATGGATGCTGATCCAGACGGCCTGGAACTGAAAGGTCTGGAGTTTGCAAAGCACGAAGCGCTAAAAGTTCTTTGTGACTTGGCGAGAGAAGCACTACCCGCTGTGCCGACGCAAGAATTGTCCATTGACGTAAGAAACGGCGACGGCAATCTGGTATTGCGCACAATGCTCGTGTTCGCCGTCAAGCAGTACGCATGACCGCCGCCCCTTCCGTCTCGTCGGACGCGCATGGATCGCGAGGCGCCGCATCGCACCGGGCAGGCCTGTAGCAGCCTCCCTTGCGGGTCGCCTTCTCCCAGCCGCGCAACGGCAACGAGCCTGGCGTTGGCCACGAATCCGGCCCCCGGGGATTGCCACGCGTTCCGCTTTCCCCCGGACAAAGCCGAGCTTTTGCGGCTTGGCTCAGCCCGCCTTTGGTATTGCGAAATAATCCGCGAAAGTACAAAGTCCGAGCCACGGATTAATCGATAGGGAAAGTCGGCCCTGTCTAAAGCTTATCAGCAAATGGTATTGTGACGCCACGAAGCTTTGGCCTATTATTCTAAATTTCGCCGTGTTTCTGGACTGGAATGAATACGCGTTCGCCGGCGCTTCGGGGGGTGGGGATTGCGGGACGTGAGCTTGCATCAGCCGGATGCCTTCTCGAGAAGGTTCAATAGATTCGCACCGACCATGGCGGAAAATGCGATCCTGGCTGATTTTCGCAACAGCCAGCACACGATCAGCAAGCGCAAGGAACTTATCCACGAGAGCCAAAGGACGGCTGCGGCCTACATACTCTATGAAGGCTGGATGTGCTCCTACAAGCAGTTGCCGGACGGCGGCAGGCAGGTCATCGATCTCCGCTTGCCTGGAGACATTATCGGCTTGACGAGCCTGTTTCCGCAAACCTCGGACCGTGACGTCGAGGCGTTGACGGATAGCCTGGTTGTCGAGTTGAGCAAGGCCCAACTCATCGCGACGATGCAGCAATCGCCGCGGTTTGCCGAGTTGATTTTATGGAGCTTCGCCCGGGACGAGGCCATAGCTGCCCAGCATCTCGCGAGTGTCGGTCGCCGCAGCGCGCTGGTTCGCACCGTGCATTTTTTCCTGGAACTCGGCTATCGGCTTCTGGACGTCGCGAAAGGCTCCACGACCAGATATGATTGCCCGCTGTCTCAGCAACTTCTGGCGGACGCACTGGGGTTGACCAGCATTCATATCAACCGGATTCTCCGGCACCTTCGCGAAGGTGAGTTGCTTACCTTCAGCGGAGGAACGGTCGAGTTGCTCAACCTCCCCGCGCTGACGCAACTGGCCGGATTCGACCCGTCATATTTGGGACCGTCGCCGCGGCAAATTTAGAGGATGCCCGGCGGCCCCACGCATTCGCGACGGATACGACATGCACGAAGCAAAAGATCAGTGCGCGTCGCATGAATCCGTTTCGCCGCGACGCACATCAGGGAGCCCACCAATCTGATCTTCCTGTATTGTCCCAGATCTTCTGTCGGAATAGTAGTCCGAACCTGCCCTGGCGCATGATCTTATCCGAAAAGTTGCAGACATTTCGGACAGGATCATTCGTCATAACAAGGAGTTAGGGCAGGATGACTTACAGTACACGACAGCAGCCGGATTTTGCCCCTCATCCGGCGTGGCCGAGCGCAGCGAGGTCGGATGAGGGGTACCACCGGGCGAGGCGCAACGCTCCAGGGCGAAGCGCCGCTATTCCACCCCCCTCATCCGCCTTCACTCCGTTCAGGCACCTTCTCCCACAAGGGGAGAAGGTGGAGTCTCGCGCGGACGTCCCGGCAAATCGCCAGCGTTCACGATTGGCGCAAGCGCAGCGGCAGCGCTCTCCCTTCTCCCCTTGTGGGAGAAGGTGGCCGAGCGCAGCGAGGTCGGATGAGGGGTACCACCGGGCGAGGCGCAACGCTCCAGGGCGAAGCGCCGCTGCTCCACCCCCCTCATCCGCCGTCACTTCGTTCAGGCACATTCTCCCACAAGGGGAGAGGGTAAGGGTGAGGAGCAAAAGCGGCCTCGAAACAAGGACGTGATCCTTGTGTCGTGTATCATGAGGATGAATCACTCCACCCAATTTCATCCTGGTCTAGGGTTCGCGGATGCTGTTGTCGAGACCGCGAATGATCGGGTAGAGGAAATAGGAGATCACGGTTCGCCGGCCGACCTTGATCTCCGCCGTCACCGTCATTCCGGGCAAGAGGCGGACAGGTTCCCCCGCGATGTCCGAGCCGCGTGTCGCCGAGGAGAATGCGCGCCTTGAAGATAGGGCTGCTTCGCCTGGCCGGCCGCTTGCGCCTGCGGTCGGGGCTGAAGGCGTCGCGGCTGATCGTGCGGATCGTGCCCGATGCGGTGCCGAATTTCTGGAACGGATAGGCGTCGAACTTGATCCGCACCTCCTCATGCGGCCTTGACCCGACCGATATCGCGCGAATTGACTCGAAACCTCCGCCTCCAGCGGCACGTTCAGCGGAACGAGCGTCACGATCGGCTCCGCCTCGCGCACCACCGAACCGATCGAGCGCTGGGCAAGGTCGAGGACGACCGCATCGGCCGGCGCGGTAAGCGCCACCATGTTGCGGCGCAGTTCCATCTTCTTCAGCTCTTCGCCGCCGTGTCGCGCTGGCTCCTCAATTCGACGAGTTGTTCCATCGTCGCGCGGCGAAAATCCTCGATGAACGCCTGCCGGTCGGCCTGTGAGCTTCGCCAGCGCGTGTTCGGCTTCGACGGCCTTGCCACGCAGTTGCGCCAGGTTTGCGTCGACGTCGAGACGCGCATCGCGCGAGCCGAGCAGGTTGAGCAGCGAGCCCGTCTCGTGCTCATACAGAGTATCTCGCGCGCTTCTTCGATCTGGGCCAGGTTGTCGCGCCGGCTGACCAGGATCATTTCCTGGTCCTTGCTGCGATGACGATCGCGGCGACCTGGCCGGCGATCTGCTGGTCGATAGTTCTGAATCTGGGCGACATAGAAGGCGTGCCGCTGTCCGAACAGCTGCACCTGCAACTGTTCGTCCGACGAGTTGCCGGCGATCGTCGAGTAGTCGGCGCCGCGAGTTCGGCTTCGATGCCGCTTCACCTGCGCATCGAGCGCTGCAAACTTGGCCCGTTGCTGTTCGACATCCGACTGGCTGAACGTCGCGTCGAGCGTCGCCAGCGTCTGGCCGGCGCGGACGACGTCGCCGGTGGCGACGTCGATCGAGCGAATGATCGAGGTTTCGAGCGGCTGGACGATGATGGTCGGCTTGGTCGTGATCAGCTTGCCCGGGGCGACGACGACCTCGTCGATCGAAGACAGCGATGCCCAAACAATGGCGGCAGCGATGAAGCCGGTCACACCGTAGAGCGTGAGCCGGGCGATCCTCGGCGGGACGCGCTCCTCGAGTTCCACCGCGTCCGGCTGAAACTCCGCGATGATCGGCGGGCGATGCCGCGCCGGGACGAGATCGCGTCCCGGCTGTGCCGGCAGGCACCGGCAGTGGCTTCGTCCTTCTTTTGCAGCACCGGCGCTCATGCCGCTTGCCTCGTCTGCTGGGTCCAGAGATGCCGATACGTCATGCAGCGCGAAACGAGTTGATCATGACGGCCGATGTCGGCGATCTTGCCGCGTTCGACGACGAGGATCGCGTCGGCGTCGACCAGCGTGGACAGGCGGTGCGAAACGATGATGACGGTGCGTCCCGTCGGCGATCTGCCGCAGGTTCTGGCGAATGATCGCCTCGCTGTCGGGGTCGAGCGCGCTGGTCGCCTCGTCGAGAATGAGCAGGCGCGGATTGGTGATCAGCGCCCGCGCGATGGCGAGGCGCTGCTTCTGCCCGCCCGAGAGATTGGACGCATTCTCCTCGAGCATCGTCTCGAAGCCGCGCGGCAGCCGCTCGATGAATTCCTCGGCGCCGGCGATGCGCGCGGCCGCGGCGATCTCCTCGATGCTTGCATCCGGCTTGGCGGCGGCGATGTTGTCGCGCACCGTTCCGCGGAACAGGAAGCTGTCCTGCAGCACGACGCCGATGCTCTTGCGCAGATGGACGAGATCGATCTCCCGGCTGTCGAAGCCATCCATGCGCACGAGCCCCTGCTGGATCGGATAGAGGCCCTGGATCAGCCGGGTGATCGTCGTCTTGCCGGAGCCGCTCTTGCCGACGATGCCGAAGACCGAACCGGCGGGAATGGTGAACGAGATGTCGTCGAGCGCCGGCGCGCCGTCCGGTCCATAGCGGAACGAGACCTTGTCGAACTCGATCCGCCCCTTCAGCTCCGGCCTCAGGCCACGCCCGCGCCCATATTGCTCGGGCCGCTGGTTCATGATCTCGCCCAGCATGCGAACCGAAAGCGCGACTTCCTGATACTCGTGGATCATGGTGACGATCTGGACCAGCGGCCCGGAGACCCGTCCGGCCAGCATGTTGAAGGCGACCAGCGCGCCGATCGTCATCGTGCCGTCGAAGACGTCGAGCGCGCCCAGCCCGATGATCGCGACGCTCATCAGCTTCTCGAGAAGGCCGGTCAGCGACTGGGCGACGGTCGAGATCTTCTCGACGCGGAAACGCACGGAAATCGACTGGGCGGAGCTATCGTCCCAGACGCGGCGCTGACGCGGCTCCAGCGCGAGCGATTTGACCGTGCGCATGCCGTGAACGGTTTCGACGAGCAGCGCCTGTCGCTCGCCCTCGGCCTGGTAGAGGGCCTGCAGCCGCCGCTGGAACGGGCCGACGAGCAGCATGACGACAAGGCCGACCAGAGCGGCGAAGCCGAGCACCACAAGCGTGAGCTTGACGCTGTAGAGAAGCAGGATCGGCAGGAAGACCAGCAGCGAAAGGCCGTCGAGCAGCGTCAGGAACAGTCGCCCGGTCAGGAACTCGCGAATGCGGCTCGTCTGCTGCATGTGCTTGACGAGAACGCCGGCCGATGCCTGCTCGAACAGCGCGATCGGCAGGTTCAGCAGATGTCCGAAGGTGCGCGTCGCGACCCGGATGTCGATCTTGTTGGTGGCATAGAGCAGCAGATAGCGCCGCAGGAAGGTGAAGGCGGCATCGAAGAGAAGCGCGATCGCGATGCCGATGGTCAGCACCGTGAGCGTCGCATAGCTCTGGTGCACCAGCACCTTGTCGATGACGAGCTGGAAGAAGATCGGCGTCGCGAGCCCGAGCCCGTAGAGAACGAACGCCGCGATCGCGACGTCGCGGAAAAGACCGCGCTGGCGCACAAGTTCCGGGCATGAACCAGCGAAAGCCGAACGGCTGGTCGTCGTCGGAAAGCCGATAGTTGCGCTTCAACAGGACGACCGAGCCGCGCCACATCCTTGGAGAACTGCTGTTCGGTCAGAAGAAGCACTTCGGGCCGCTGCGGCGAGCGGGTCGAGCACCCTGACCATCTCCTGCTCGCCACTGACCACGGCGCTGGCGATCACCACCCAGTTGCCGTTTTCGAGTTCGGCAAGCACGGGATAGGCATCGCCCAGCTGGAGCAAGCGACTGCCACGAAAGCTTGGTCTGCCGGGCACGCAGCCCGGCATCCTTTGCCATGCGCAAGCAATTGCCGGCTTGGCGACCGGCTTGCTCGCCGACCGCATAGTCATGTACGAGCCGCTCCGGCGACAGATCGACGCCATGATGGCGAGCGACCAATGCCAGGCACTGAAGACTGGTGTGCGGTAGCGTGCTCATGGCACCGTCGGAGGCGACTGTTGCTGGCCGTCAGTTGAAATTCGGCGATGCATTTGCGGATTTCGCAGCTGGCTGCGGCGCTTCGGCGCGACTGCCGCGCATCGGCCGTCGGCAGCTTCTGAACATCGCCGATCCGGCGAACCGCGCCTGCTTCGACCAGGCCGCCAAGCGCCTTCTGCATCAGATCGACAGCGTTGGCGAAGGCGTCGACCGGCATGATGATCCTCTGGCGGAACACCGGCTTCGGATTGTTCTTCTCATCGCGCTCGGTGGCCGAAAGGCTCATCAGATCGATCCTGACGATCGAGCCGGTGACTGTGATTTCGCCGATGCCGTCGGCGTAGAGTTCGTTGCTCATTGTAGTCTCCGTCTTGTTGCTTGTGGTTGCAGGATTCAGGCAGCGTGGGCGTGCTGCCATGGCGGGAATGGATCGTGAAGGTCGCGGCAGAGCCTGCGGATCGAATCCGGTTTCCGATCCGATCAGGCAGGCGTCGAGCGCCGAGCGGATCGCATCCTCGGCAAGACCCGTGCCGATGAAAACGAGTTCCTGCCGGCGATCGCCCCAGACCGGCTTCCAATGCCGATCGAGCAAGCTGGCGGAACTGCGGGATGGCGGGGCCAGTGACTGCTTCGGCACCGCCGCCCACCAAAGGCCCTTCGCCTCCGCCCGTCGCTGCGCGCCGGCGATCGAAAGCAGGCCCACCCAGTCCGGGCGCGTCGCCAGCCAGAAATGGCCTTTGGCGCGGATCAGGCCGGGCCAATCCTGCTGCAAGGAAGTCGTGAAGCCTTGCGGGATCGAAAGGGCGGCGGGCCCGGTAGACAAAACTGCGGATGCCGTATTCCTCCGTCTCCGGCACATGAGTTGCCGGCGCCGATAGAGTTCCTTGTGCCAAAGCGGATGTCGTGCAGCCTTGGCCTCGTCGAACAGGCCGGTGTCGAGAATGGCGGCAAGCGGCAAATGGCCGAAATCGGTTTCGACGACACGCGCGTCGGGATTGAGCGCGGCGATGATGCGGCGCACTTCGAGCCGCGTCTCGGCCGTCACCTCCGAGATCTTGTTGACGACGACGACGTCGGCGAACTCGATCTGTTCGACCAGAAGATCGACGAGCGTCCGCTTGTCGTCGGCGTCGCGCGTCTCGCCGCGGTCGCTCAGAAAGTCGCTGCTCGAATAGTCGGCAGAGCAGGTTCGCCGCATCGACGACGGACACCATCGTGTCGAGCCTGGCGACATCGCGAAAGTGCGGCTCCGGTCTCGTCGCGGAAGGAGAAGGTCGCGGCCACCGGCAGCGGCTCGGCGATGCCGGTTCCCTCGATCAGCAGGTAGTCGAAGCGCCGCTCGGCGGCCAGCCGGCGGACTTCGCCGAGGAGATCGTCCCTGCAGCGTGCAGCAGATGCAGCCATTGGTGAGTTCGACCAGCGTTTCGGTCGTGCGCGAAAGATCGGCGCCGCCGTCGCGAACGAGATCCGCGTCGATGTTGATCTCGCTCATGTCGTTGACGATGACCGCGACGCGCGCCCATCGCGGTTGCGCAGGACATGGTTCAGCATGGTCGTCTTGCCGGCGCCCAGAAAGCCCGCAAGCACTGTCACGGGCAGGCGATCGTCATGTCCCGTCTGAGCCCCCATGCCGACCTCCTACGCCGCAAGCTGCGGTTTGAACGCGACGTCGACGTAGTAGTTCGTCGTGTTGAAGCTGTTGGTCGGGAAGAGGCCGCTCGGTCCATAGGCATAGACACCATTGCCGCCGCTCAGAGCGCTCGACAGCGCATGGAGATCCTGGTTCGCGAACTCCGTGTTGAAGAAGTTGGCGTCGCCGAATAGAAGCCGTTGCTGTGGTAGGACACGACATAGGTCGTGTCGGCCTGGATCGCGACCTCCTGCGACAGGCTGACCGACTGCCAGCCGCTCGCCGTCTCGTTGGTGAAGGTCGCGGTCGCAAGCAGCGTCCCGTTGTCGGTCCACAGATGCGCCTCATGCGGCCCGATGTTCTCGGGTCCCTTGTAGAAGCGGATGCCGGTGATCGAGCCCGCGACATCGGCCTGGAACTTCATCCCGAGTTCCACGTCGCCGGAGTCGTTGGCGGTGGCGGTCGCCGGCGTGGCGGTCGCCGAAAACAGGCTCTGTGTGCCTCCTGCGGGATCGACGCTGAGCGACACCTGGGCCGTATCCGTGCCGCCGTTCCCGTCGGAGATGGTGTAGGTGAAGCTGGCGGTGCCGGAATAGTCCGTCGTTCGGCGTGAAGGTGACGACATTGTCTGGCTGTCGAAGGACGACCGTGCCGTTCACGGCATTGCCGACACCGGTAATGGCCAGCGGATCGTCGTTGGCGTCGTTATCATTGGCGAGCAAGCGTGCTCGCCTGAAGCGAGAGCGGCGTGTTGAACGGCGTCGAAGAAGCCCGGAGTCGTCGCCCGCCACCGGACGCGATGTTGCCGTCGACCTGCTCGATAGAGGACATCGACCCAATAGTTGGTCGCGCTGTAGGTGGCCGTCGGGAACAGGCTGCCCGACCCGTAGGCGATAGACGCCGTTTCCGCCGCTGTCCCGCTGCTGGCGGGCGCCGTCAGCGGGCCGTTCGTGTGGTTGGTCGCGAAGTAATTCGGCGTTGCCGCGTAGAAGCCGTTGGAGTGATAGCTCGCGACATAGGTCGTGCCGGCGGAAACCGTGATCGGCTGCGCGAAAGTCACGGTCTGCCAGCCGCTCGCGCTCTCGTTGGTGAACGTCGCGGTGGCAAGCAGCGTCCCGGTGCTGGTCCACAGCGAGCCGGTATGCGTGCCGGTGTCCTGGGCGCTCTTGTAGTAGCGCATGCCGGTAATGATGCCGGCGACCGATGTCTGTGAACTTCACGCCCAGTTCCACGGAACCCGGGTCGTTGACGGAAAGCATGCTGGGCGTGTTGGACGGCGAAAACAGGCTCACCGTCGTGTCGGATTGGCCGACGGTCATGTTGACGGTCGCCGACGCCGTTCCGCCCCGGCCGTCCGATATGGTGTAGGAGAAGCTTGCCGGCCCGATGTAGCCGGCGGTCGGCGTGAAGGTGATCGGCGCCGGTCTGGCTGTTGAACGCCACGCGTGCCGTTGGTCGCGTTGCCGACGCCTGTGATCGTGAGTGGATCGCCGTCCGGGTCGCTGTCGTTGGCAAGGAGAGCAGCCGAGGCGCAGCGACAGCAGCCGTGTTGTAGATGACAGTGAAGCCGTTGTCGTTGTCCGGCAATCGGCACGGTGTTGACGGTGCGACTGGTTGAAGACGACATCGACCCAATAGTTGGTGGCCTGATAGCTCGCTGGTCGGGAAGGCGGTACCCGGCGCCAGTAGGCATAGACGCCGTTTCCGCCGCTGCTCGCCGACGAGGGCGCGCGTCAGCGGGCCGTTGGTCTGTGGCGTCGTGAAATAGTTCGCGTCTCGCCGCATAGATGCCGTTGGTGTGATAGGAAGCGACGTAGGTCGTTCCCTTCGTGATCTGCACCGGGTTGGAGAAGGTGGCGGTCTGCCAGCCGCTGATCGACTCGTTGGTGAACGTGACGGTCGCCAGCAGCGTCCCGGTCGAGGACCACAGCGAGCCGGTGTGCGGTCCGGTCATCGTTGGCCGGCTTGTAGAAGCGGATGCCGGTGATCGTCCCGTTGACGGAGGCGGTGAACTTCATGCCGAGTTCGAGCGCCGTGCCGTCGGTGATAGCCGGTCCGGTCGGCCCTTCGGTGTTCTGGAACAGCGATACGCCGGCAGGATCCGGCTCGACCGTCACGGCTCACGTTGGCCGTAGTCGGTGCCGCCGCGCCCGTCCGAAATCGTATAGGAGAAGCTCGCCGGGCCGCTGTAGTCGGCGTTCGGCGTGAAGATGACGTTGCCCGTCTGCGCGTCGAGCGTCACTGTTCCGTTCGTCGCGTTGCCGACGGCGGTGATGGTCAGCGGATCGCCGTTCGCATCGCGTGTCGTTGGCCAACAGCGCGGCGAACGAGATTGGCCAGTGTTCCGTTCTTGCCGACCGAGAAACCGGAATCGTCGCCTGCCATCGGCGCCTGGTTGGGATCCGGGTGTGAAGACGACATCGACCCAGTAGTTCGCGTTGCTCGATCGCAGTTGGCTCGGGAATGCACCGGGATTGGTGCTGTAAGCGTAGACGCCGCCACCGCGGCAGAACCTTGAGCAGACCGTTCTGTGTAGGTCGACGTGAAGTAATTGTCGTTCGCCGAATAGTAGCCGTCGGTGTGGTAGGACGCGACATAGGTCGTTCCGGACGTCGATATGCACCGGGGACGAGAAAGTCACCGTCTGCCAACCCGAGATCGGCTTCCCCGACGGAGACGCCGGTGGCCAGCAGCGTGCCGGTCGAGGTCCACAAACTCGACGGTGTGCGCGCCGATGTTGTAGAATCCCTTGTAGAAGCGGATGCCGTTGACAATGCCGCCGGTGGTCGCCTGGAAGCGGACGCCGAGTTCGACGCCGTCCCTGTCGATCGCGGTCGTCGTGCTCGCGGCGTTGGCTGGCGAGTGTCCACAGGCTCGACGTCGATGGCAGGTTGACCGTTACCTGCGGCGCCGGCGGAGGGCGTCTCCGAGATTGACGCTGTCATCGACCGCGCGCGCCATGATCGTGTAGGTTCCCGCTGGCCTGGACGATCCAGCTGTAGCTCCAGTTCTCGCGGCCGGTCGCCTTCCACCAGGTCTGCCCGCCGTCGAGTCGAAATCTCGACGCCGGCGATGATGCCGCCGCCGAAATCCTGGGCGGTGCCGGTGATCGTGACCTTCTGCCCTTCGACGAAGCTTGCGCCCACGGTCGGAGACGTGATCGTCGCGATCGGCTTGATCGTATCGGTCGACTGCGTCGCAAGGATCAGGCTCGCATCCAGCGTCGTGGGCTGGATGCCCATGTCGGCGAACATGTTCACCATCGCCTGCTGGACGTTCGGATCGGTCGGCGTCGCGGCGCCCTCGTGCTTGGTCGTCGAGACCCCAGGACCAGAAGACCGTGCCCGCGCCGAAGACCAGCGCGCCGCTTTCCGCCCGGTACATGGTCAGGCTGTGCGTGGCGTTGGCGGAGCCGACCGTCGTGCCGTAGTCGCGCAGATAGGTGTCCACCGAAACGGTCGACAGCGACATGTTGATCAGCCCGGCCGGCCGGAAGCCGTTCTCGACGTCGGAGTCCCATTCGTAGCCGAGCAGGTTCTGGACCAGCGAATGCGGTCTGGCCCGGCTGCAGATCGGCGACGTCCGTGTTGCGCCAGAAGCGGAGGTTCGAATAGTCGTAAGGGATGGTGATCGTGTCCAGCCGGTAGCTGTCGACCGTGAACATCGTGCCGGTCAGCGAGTTCTCCGGCTCCTGCCCCGGATCGGCAAAGCGCGGGTCGCGCCAGGTGCCGGTTCCGATATCCGCTCGGATCCGGCGTTCCGCCCCAGGTCTCCTTGTAGCAGACCATGGTGCGATACGGCGTGCCGTTGCCGTCGATGCTGGTTTCCCAGCGGACTTTCCAGTAGATCTCGTTGCCGCTCCAGAATGCGAGGTTGACGCCCGCGTCGCGCGCCGCCTCGACATTGGTGCGCTGTTCGGCCGACCAGTATTCGTCATGCCCGACGGACAGGAAGGCGTCGTGGTTGAGGAGCAGGCTGCCCGAGCGCGTCGTGTCGACACCGGAGATGTAGGAGACGTCGTAGCCGTTCTGCTCGAGCCAGCGGATCGCCGAGTGCTCGACGCCGAAGATGAAGTCGTGCGTGCCGCCGATCGGGCTGGTGTTGGTGACGATGGGGCGGTTGTAGCTGACGGCCGTGGCGCGGCCGATCGCATTCACGGCGCAACCGCAATTGGGCGGCATGTGGCCGATCAGGTGGTCGGGATCGACCGGCACCTCGCCGAAATAGAGGCTGGCGCCGCCCCAGGCGTTGTAGGCCTGCCAGGTCGTGTCGGAGGTCTGGAAGACGATGTCGCTGGTCGAAGCTGTCGTCGCGGACGATGAAGGGGATGTGGCTCGCCGCTTCGGTGCCGTCCTGGCGGACCAGCTTGGCGATGTAGACGCCGGAAACCGCATCCTCGGGAATCTGCCCAGCTCGCCGAGACGCCAGTTGCCGGCGTCGATCAGGCCCGCGATCCATATCGACGATCGGATGCGGCTGGATCTGCGCCGTCGTCAAGCGACTTGCTCGATCGTCGCCACCTTGCGGGCGCCGTCGCCGCCATAATAGCCGAGCCGGTAGATGTCGATCCGGTAGTTGGTCGAGTCGGTCGCGATCTTGAAGTCGACCGTCTGGCCGACATTGGTGCTGATCTCGGTGGCGAAGCCCTGGATGTTGGTGTACGTCGCCGTCGCCGTCGATGCCCCATTCGCTGATCGGGATTGCCCTGCTTCATGTTCTCCAGCGACGATCTTGTTCGCGGAGGCACAGGGGGCTGTCCGCTGACCTCTGCCGCGGTAAGCGTCCCGTCCGAGAACTGGAAGTTCTCGACATTGGTCACCGTATCGGTGCCGTCGGGAGAACCGCCGCGATTGTCGGTGACCGTGTAGGTCGAGCCTGAAACGGCGATCGTGTAGTTGGCACGTGCGCCGCTGAAGAAACCGTGTCGCCGTTCCCGCGCCGCCATCGATCGTGTCGTTGCCGGCACCGCCGGTAAACGTGTCGTTCGCCGAGCCGCCGATCAGCACGTTCGCGCCAGCCGTTGCCGGTGAGATTGACGGCCGCCGTGGATCCGTTCGCGTTCACATTCTCGAAGCCGCTGACATTCGCCAGGTCGCCGGGGGTCTGGTCGGTCAGCGAAAGATCGATCGTGACCGCGCCGCTTACCACCAGCGTGTCGATGTCCGCTCCGCCGGTGAGCGAAGCGTTCGAGCCGTCATAGCTGATCGTGTCGTTGCCGGCGCCGCCGTTCACGGTATCGGCGCCCCGCCGCCGAATTGATGGTGTCGGCGCCCTGGCCGCCCGTCAGCACATTCGCGCCGCTGTTGCCGAGCAGGCTGACCGCCACGCTCGACCCGCTCGCATCCACATTCTCGAAGCCGGTGAGAAGTGCCGTGTCGCCGATGCTCTGGTCCGACAGCGACAGGTCGATCGTCGCCGCGCCGGCGACCACCAGCGTGTCGATGTCGCCGCCGCCCGCTATCGAAATATCCGATCCATGGTATGCGACGGTGTCGGCGCCCGACCCGGCATTGATGGTGTCGGCACCCGTGCCGCCGGTGATCGTGTCGGCCTGGTTGCTGCCGGTGATGGTGAAGGCCTCGGTCTGGCCGCTCAGCGTGATGGTCACGCCGGCCGCGGCGCCGGCGGCCGAGATCGCCTCGACGCCCGGGATCGAGGCTGTTGCACCCAGGCGTGTTGAGGTCGGTCGAGGTCGAGGTCAGATTGATCGTGTCGCCGGTGCCGGCGCCGAGATTGATCGTTCCGCTGCCGATGAGGATCGCGTCGAGCTGGGCGCCGCTGAGCGTCACCGTGTCGGTGTCCGCACGTGCCGGTCAGGTTGCCGGTCTCGACGCTGCTGATCGTCGGCGGGCCAGCGCCGAGATGTTGCCGCTCGCCACGACGTTCAGCACGTCGGTGCCGCCGCCGAGATTGATCGTGCTGAAGCCCGCCAACTGCGAGGCGGTCATCGTCACGGTGTCGTTGCCGCCGCTTCCGGTCAGCGTCTCGACGCCGGAAACCGTACCGACGCGAGAAGTCGACCGTGGTGCCGCTGCTGGTCAGCACGATCTGGTCGCGCGTCCCGCTGCCGCTGTCGGCTCCGCCCTGGATCGACTTCGCCGGCGACGAACTGGCCGTTGGCGACATTGATCGTGTCGTCGCCAGACCCGGCGTTGATGGTGTCGGCACCCGTGCCGCCGGTGATCGTGTCGGCCTGGTTGCTGCCGGTAATGGTGAAGGCCTCGGTCTGGCCGCTCAGCGTGATCGTCACGCCGGCCGCGGCGCCGGCGGCCGAGATCGCCTCGACACCCTGGATGGAGTTGTTGTTCGCGCCAAGCGTGTTGAGGTCGGCCGACGTCGAGGTCAGGTTGATCGTATCGCCGGTGCCGGAACCGAGATTGATCGTGCCCGTGCCGATGAGGATCGCGTCGAGCTGCGCGCCGCTGAGCGTCACGGTGTCGTTGTTCGGCCGTACCGGTCAGATTGCCGGTTTCGACGCTTGTGAGCGTCGGCAGGGCCAGCGCCGAGATGTTGCCGCTCGCCACGACGTTCAGCACGTCGGTGCCGCCGCCGAGATTGATCGTGCTGAAGGCCGCCAACTGCGACGCGGTCATCGTCACGGTGTCGTTGCCGCTGCTTCCGGTCAGCGTCTCGACGCCGGAAACCGTGCCCACGGTGAAGTCGACGGTGGTGCCGCTGCTGGTCAGCACGATCTGGTCGCGCGTGCCGCTGCCGCTGTCGGCGCCGCCCTGGATCGCTTCGCCCGTGACGAACTGGCCGTTGGCGACGTTGATCGTGTCGTCGCCGACCCGGCGTTGATGGTGTCGGCACCCGTGCCGCCGGTGATCGTATCGGCCTGGTTGCTGCCGGTAATGGTGAAGGCCTCGGTCTGGCCGCTCAGCGTGATCGTCACGCCGGCCGCGGCGCCGGCGGCCGAGATCGCCTCGACACCCTGGATGGAGTTGTTGTTCGTGCCAAGCGTGTTGAGGTCGGCCGACGTCGAGGTCAGGTTGATCGTGTCGCCGGTGCCGGAACCGAGATTGATCGTTCCGCTGCCGATGAGGATCGCGTCGAGCTGCGCGCCGCTGAGCGTCACGGCGTCATTGTTCGCCGTACCGGTCAGATTGCCGGTCTCGACGCTGCTGATCGTCGGCAGGGCCAGGGCCGAGATGTTGCCGCTCGCCACGACATTCAGCACGTCGGTGCCGCTGCCGAGATTGATCGTGCTGAAGGCCGCCAACTGCGCGGCGGTCATCGTCACGGTGTCGTTGCCGCCGCTTCCGGTCAGCGTCTCGACGCCGGAAACCGTACCCACGGTGAAGTCGACGGTGGTGCCGCTGCTGGTCAGCACGATCTGGTCGCGCGTCCCGCTGCCGCTGTTGGCGCCGCCCTGAATGACTTCGCCCGCGACGAACTGGCCATTGCCCACATTGATCGTGTCGTCGCCAGACCCGGCGTCGATGTTGTCGGCACCCGTGCCGCCGGTGATCGTGTCGTTGCCGGAGCCGGAATTGATCGTATCGGCACCCGTGCCGCCGGTGATCGTATCGGCCTGGTTGCTGCCGGTAATGGTGAAGGCCTCGCTCTGGCCGCTCAGCGTGATCGTCACGCCGGCCGCGGCGCCGGCGGCCGAGATCGCTTCCACACCCTGGATGGAATTGTTGTTTGTGCCAAGAGTGTTGAGATCGGCCGGACGTGGAGGTCAGGTTGATCGTATCGCCGGTGCCGGAACCGAGATTGATCGTTCCGCTGCCGATGACGATCGCGTCGAGCTGCGCGCCGCTCAGCGTCACGGCATCATTGTTCGCCGTACCGGTCAGATTGCCGGTTTCGACGCTTATCGTCGGCAGGGCCAGGGCCGAGATGTTGCCGCTCGCCAGGACATTCAGCACGTCGGTGCCGCCGCCGAGATTGATCGCGCTGAAGGTCGCCAACTGCGCGGCGGTCATCGTCACGGTGTCGTTGCCGCCGCTTCCGGTCAGCGTCTCGACACCCGAAACCGTACCCACGGTGAAGTCGACGGTGGTGCCGCTGTTCGTAAGCACAATCTGGTCGCGCGTCCCGCTGCCGGTGTTGCCGCCGCCATTGATCGACTCGCCCGCCACAAACTGGCCGTTGCCAATATTGATCGTGTCGTCGCCGCTGCCCGCCACGATTGTGTCGGCTCCGGCGCCGCCGGTGAAAATATCGCCGCTACTGTCAGTAAGCTGCGCTTGCGTACCTCCGGCAAACCCGGTCAGTGTTCCCTTGGAGGCGTCCGCGACATCGTTGCCGTTGCCGCCGGTGAACGTGGCGAGCAGCCCTGGATAGGCCGATGCTCCAGCCGCGGTCAGCGGATCGCGGCTGGGCGCCGCGCCGCGGTCCAGCGACCAGTTGCCGCCCAGCGACCGCGCACCGACAGGGCCGGTCGCCGCTGCGACGCTCGCCCCGGTTCGCCTCGCAAGCGCCTCGACGAAAGCGGCACCGCGCGTTCCCCGACCCGCCTCGCAGGCCCACAGGAACAGTCCGCCCTCGGATCCAAGAGCCCTGCCGAGGTCCGCCAGTTCCGCGGTGTCGCCGTCCAATGTCTCGGCGGACAACGCGCCGGCGGCAAAGCTCACCTCGCCGGGCCGGCCATGCGCGATCACATGAATTGCGTCGAGCTTCGTCCGCTCCCTCACGGTGCGCGCCATTTGCAGGATTGCCGGTTCCGTCCGCGACAGCACGATCGGCTCGATGTCATGCCGAAGGCCGGCAAGCAGCGCGCCCAAATGCGGAATCGAAGGGTCGACGAAGGCGATCTCTTGATGATTGGTCACGTTGTTTCTCGATGCAAATAGTTGACGATGGATATTGGCCTATCCTTACAAACCAACGGATTTCTCACAGTTGGGTCTCCCGCCATCGCCCCACCCGATGAAAAGCCACGCGGGAATTTCAAACGCCGCTAATCCTGCCAGCTTTTGCCCCGGCGCAAACGATACCAATCGGGGTGCGGGACGCTCCCAAAGTTGGTATGTGGAGGGTTAACCTACCTCCAATGTGATAATAACCCGCGGGAGTGCGTTGCCGGTTGCGACGGCCTTTGCCGGGACGCTTCCACCGGTCCGCCAGGACGCAGCGGAAACCGGGTTCGCGAGAGGCCCAAAGGGCCGACCGGGCGGTGCGCGCGGCCACGGCGCGGCTTTCCCGCCATGTAAATCGTACGCGAGGCCGCCGTGAGGCGCCGATTGCGGCCCCGCGAGCTATGGCATGGGTTTAGACAGCTAATCCATAGGAACTAGAAACGGCTTAGATTCCTCCCGTTTCCTCTCCCATCGACGGTCTATCATGTGCGCGCCGGTCGATTGAGAATGCAGGGCAGCATTCCTGGGGCGCGACTTGCAAATGGGCGATCTGGACCTACGATTTTACCTGTCTATCCTGTGGCGAAGATTGCCCTATCTCTTGGCGATTGCCGTCGTCGGCGTCCGTGATTGCCGTGGTCGTCGCCCTGGCGATGCCGAAGGTTTATCGCGCCAGCGCAAGGATACTTGTCGAGGCACCGCAAATACCGGCCAATCTTGCCCGGTCGACGGTCGTAACGAACGCCCTGGACCAGCTTCAGATCGTCCGCGAGCAGGCGACCACCAGCGACAACCTCGTGGCGCTCGCGACCAAGCTCAATATTTATGGAGACGAAGGGGCCAAGCTATCCAAGGAGGACATTGCCAGGGACATGCGGGGCCGCATGTTCCTCGATGAGATCGTGCTCAATCCCAGTCAAGCGGCCACCGTTCTCGATGTCGGCTTCGAAGCGAACGACCGCGTGCAGGCCGCGGATGGCGCCAACGAGATCGCCGCATTCATCCTCAGCAAGAACGCACTCCAGCGAACCGCGCGCGCCGGCGAGACAATGCGGTTCTTCGAGCTTGAAGTCGACAGACTCAAATCCGAGCTGAGCGGGATCGAGGCGGAGATCCTGAAATTCAAGAACGAAAACAAGGATACTCTGCCCGACAATCTCGAATTTCGTCGAAGCCAGCAACTCAGCCAGCAGCAAGGGCTGCAGATGCTCGAGCGCGAGGATGCCGAACTGCGAAGCAGAAGGAACACCCTTGTCCAGGTCTATGAAACCACCGGCCAGGTAGCGAAATCCGGACCGCTGACGCTGGAACAGCAGCAGCTGATGGACCTGAACCGTGCCTTGTCCGACCAGCTTTCGATATTCTCGGAGGAAAGTCCGACCATCAAGGCACTCAGAAAGCGGATCGCCGCCCTGCAGACGGGACTGCGGGATACAGAGACCGCCGACACGGGAAACGATGGCAAGAAGGCCACGACCGAACTCGACCTCCAACTGTCCGACATCGACGAACGCCTGGAATTCATCGCCCAGGCGAAGACCAAGGCCGGCCGGGACATCGCCGACCTCGGCAGGACCATCGCGGCAACGCCCGGCAAGGCGACGTTCCTCAACGCGCTTGAGCGAAATCGCGAGAACGTCCAGGCACAATATAACGCCGCGGTTGCGCGCCTCGCGGAAGCCTCCACGGGCGAGCAGATCGAGGTCCTGTCGAAAGGCGTACGATTCTCCATCCTGGAGGCCGCGAGGCCGCCCGAGGACGCCATCCGGCCGAGTCGCCGTCGCGTCGCCAGCCTCGGCATGGCCGGCGGTATCGGCATGGGACTCGGACTGATCGTGCTTCTGGAATTTCTGAACAAGACCGTACGCCGCCCGACCGAATTGGTGCAGAAGCTGCAGATCCAGCCCCTCGCCACGATCCCATTCATCGCTGCTCCGATCGATCTCCATCCCGAAAGGCGGATGGTGAACGCCTTCACCGTCTCCGCTGCGATCGCGGCGACGCTGCTTCTGCTCTCTGCAATATACCTTAGAAGCTCAAGCGAAATCCTAACGCATCTGCCAGCTTTCCTCGGAGGCTGAAGTATTAATTTGTCACAGATCAGAAGTACATCTCAAGTAAATCGGGATTGGCTGGGGCCTATGGAGCGAGTTCAGACATCATTGCCGAAGGCCATCGGCCTGGGTTCCGACCCGCATGGCGACGAGGCCTTTTCAATGTGCATGCGAATAGGAAGCGATGTGACTTGGGCAAACTTGCCGACGCTCACTGCCGATCCCAAGCTCCTTGCGCGAAACCGGATCGTGACCGCGAATAGGTCCGATCCGGCGCATGTTGCGTTTGACATGCTGCGGACGGCGCTTCTGCAAACGATGCGCCAGAACAAATGGTCGTCCGTCGCGATTACCTCGCCAGCACCCGGGTGCGGGAAGACGATGGTGAGTTTGAACCTGACTTTCAGCCTGGCTGCCCAGAAGGAATGCCGCACGGTGCTGATCGACCTGGATCTGCGCCGCCCGCTGGTGGGAAAGATGCT
>CAWFYS010000012.1:0-545044 GCA_963820075.1 uncultured Alphaproteobacteria bacterium | reverse complement strand
CGTCTACGCCAAGGCCCCGTTAGGCGGTCCCGAACAGGTTCTCGCCTATCTGGGCCGCTACACCCATCGCGTCGCTATCGCCAACAGCCGCCTCGCAAGCCTGGACCAGGGAAAGGTCAGCTTCCGCTGGAAGGACTATCGCCACCACGACAAGCCCAAGCTCATGACCTTGAGCGCCGACGAGTTCATCCGCCGCTCCTGCTGCACGTTCTTCCCGACGGATTTCCATCGCATCCGCCACTACGGGCTCTTGGCCAACGGCCATCGTGTCGCCAAGCTCGCCCAGTGCCGTCTTCTTCTGGCAGCGCCCACGCCGCCGCCGCCGGACCCGACCGGCGACTATCGCCAGCGTTACCGCTGTTTCACAGGACGCTCCCTGGACATCTGTCCGGGCTGCGGCGGCACCATGGCCTCGCTCGGCCCGTTGCCACGTAAAGCCCCAACATGGCCAGACACCTCATGAAACGCTGCGCATCGCAATGCTCGCACCGTCCTTATCGGCGTCTGCCGCAGTCGCCGCCGGACCTTCGCGCGTCACCGGCCAAAGTCATCCGCCGGGTCATCGCCAGCCACGCGACGCACCAGCTGCTTAAAACAGTAGCCAGCGCCCAAGAGCGTCTCCCAACCCCACTTCTGGGCGCATGCCAGACCAACTGGCGAACCCAGTCCCCAGCCTCGGACACACCGTCGAGCCTAAATCCCCATAGCCTTACCCGCCATCCCGCGGTTCAGTTCAATCAGGCTTCAATGTAGTCGCGACCCGTGCGAACCCGGACCATCGCGCCCGCGACCACACAGAACCCTCCTGATTCAATCCATTTGATGGGGAAGCCTTGGGGAAGCTTGGGGGAAGGGCCACGGCCGTGAATTTAGATTAACAAAGAGTACAAATCCCCCTCTCCGGCTTGCTTCGCGGCCACCAAGGCATCGAGCTGCTTCAGCCCGGCCGCGTCGTAAGCGACGCTCAAATGCGCGCCGGCGGGTGGAAGCGCGATGTCGAGCCTGGTCTTCGACACATCGATCCCGGCGCAAATCATGCTAGGATCGGCCATCTTCGTCGCCCCTGTCTTGGATACGAACCGAAACGTTCATGCAACCATACGGGCCCGATGAAGAGGCCGATCGCGATCCTGCTCCCCACAGCCCCAAAGGCTACGAAGTGTCGATCCGACAACCGGCGGCCGGACGGGCGCCTACCCGCCCGCGATCGACTGTACGATTCCAATCATCCAAGAGGTGGTTTGCGAAGCAACCGGAGAGGGAGTTGAATGGCGATGCGTTAACCGGAGTTCCGGACTGTGGACATTTGGCAAACGGCTCTCATGTGCGCACGTTTCGTTTTCCTCAACGCAACGTCGCGGCGATGTTGCCGCCGTCGACCGTCGTGACGTCGGCGGTGGTGCGCTCGGCCAGCGCATGGTGCAGGAAGGCCTGCGCCACATGCTCGGCGGTTACCTCCTGCCCGAGGTCGCCGGACATGTAGTCCTTTTCCGAAGTCGCCGCGCCTTCGAGCGGCTGGCGATCATGTCGGCGGTCAGCAGGCCGGAGCGGATGCGGTCCGCGTTGACGGCGTTGGAGCGCACTCCGATGGGGCCGTATTCCAGCGCATATTGCCGCGACAGGAACAGAGTTGCCGCCTTGGGCAGGCCATATGCTCCGAATTTCGCCCCCGGATTGATCGCTTGCTTGGAGGTGTTGAACAGAAGCACGCCGCCGGTACCTTGGCCGTGGCGACGCGCACGGCGTTCTTCGCGGCGTTTTGATGGGCGAAGAAGTTGAGCTCGAAACTCTTGCGCAGCAGGGCGTCGTCAAGCTCGCCGATCATTCCTTCCCAGGCCGCGCCGGCGTTGGAAACAAGGATGTCCAAGCCACCATAGATCTACCGCCTTGTCGAAGGCGCCGCGCAGTGCCGCCGGGTCGGTGATATCGCAGCCGACGGCGATCGACTGGTTGCCAGCCTGCTTGGCGGTCCCGCTGCCGCCCGTTCGGAATCGAGATCGACCACGACGATATGCGCGCCATTGTCGGCGAACAGCTTTGCCGCCGCCGCGCCGATCGCGCCCGCGCCGCCGGTGATCAGCGCGACCTGGCCGGTCAGCGGCTTCGGCTTGCTGGAGGCGAGCTTTGCTTGTTCGAGCGACCAGTATTCAAGCTCGAACAGGTCGGAATGGGCAAGCGGTTGGAACGCGCCGATCGCCTCTGCGCCGCTTACCGCCTCGATCCACATCTCGCCGACATCGGACGCGATTTTCGCATCCTTCATGGTGCGGCCATGGCCGAACATGCCGAGGCCCGGCACCAGCGTGAGGCGCGGCATCGGGTCGAGCATGGTGCGTTTCACGTCATCGCGGGCGTCGTTGCCGGTGAAGTAACGCATATAGGCTTCGGCGAATTCCGCCACATGCTTCCCGATCACCGCCGCGTAGCCTTGCAATTCCAAGGCGTCGGGCGCCGGCAAAACCATCGGCCCGGTCTTGATGCGGATGGACAGGTCCGGGGTCGATACGCCGATCCTCGCTAGGGTTTCCAGGCGTGGCGAGCGCAGGAAGTCGAGGATTGCCGGCGATGTGCGGAAATCGCTGATCATGCGGTCGAAGCGGCCTTCGCCCTTGGCTACGGCGACGGCACCGCGCAGCATCGGCGCAATGTCCGCTGGCTTGGCCAGGTGCTCAGGGAGCGCCACCGGCGCGGGCCTGCCCTTGCCATGCTTTTCGACGAACTGCTCGGCGCGGCTGACGGCGTCGATCATCCGGTCATAGGCTTGCCGGGCGGTCTCGCCAAAGGTGAAGATGCCGTGCTTGTCGAGGATGAGACCGACGACCGACCTGTCCTGCTCGAAGATTTCCGCCGCCGCCTTGGCAAGGTCGAAACCTGGCTTGATATAGGGCACGAAACCAACGTCCTGCCGTAAACCTCCCGGCAGATCGCCTCGCTTTCCTTCTGGTCGATCAGTGAGAGAACGGCCGTGGAATGCGTGTGGTCGACGAATTTATGCGGCAGGAAGGCGTGCAGCAGCGTTTCGACCGACGGATTCGGCGAGCCCGGGTCGATGAGATTGGCGCGCTGCAGCGCCACCATATCCTCATCCGATAGCCTGGCGAGCTTGCGCGCCTTGAGCAGCGGGTCGAGCTTCACCGCCGGCAGCCCCTGCGGCTCGATCACGCCCATGTCCCAGCCGCTGCCTTTCACGCAAAGCACGTCCCATTCGTCGCCGACCAGATCCGTCACCCTGAGCTTGACGGAAGTGTTGCCGCCGCCGTGAAGAACGAGGCGCGGCTCGCCGCCGAGCAGCCGGGTCGTGTAAACGCGCAGTGCCAGTTCCGTCTCGATGCCCTTTTTCGCGTAAGAATTGATCAGCGATTTCGCTTCGGCGTCATTCCAGAGGTTCTTCAATTTGATCCCCCCGTTTCCGTGCTGTCGACGATCGGCTCGCGGCGTTTCGGCCGGCCGACGCTGGTGTAGGAAAAGCCGTGTTTCTCGACCTCGTCCGGCCTGTAGATGTTGCGCAGGTCGATGAACACAGGTGCGGCCATCGACTGCCTGATGCGTTCGAGATCGAGGGCGCGGAACGCGTCCCACTCGGTGACGATCACCAGGGCATCGGCGCCCTCGGTGACCATCATAGGGCGAGTTGCCGAACACGACATCGTCGAGCACTGCCTTGGCGCTTCCATGCCTACCGGATCAAAGGCCCTGACGCGGGCTCCGGCGTCCTGCAGCGCCTGGATCAGCGCCAGCGACGGCGCGTCGCGCATGTCGTCGGTGTTCGGCTTGAAGGTAAGGCCGAGCACGGCCACCGTCTTGCCGCGCACGTCGCCGCCGCAGGCCGCTACGACCTTGCGCGCCATGGCCCGCTTGCGCGTATCGTTGATCGCGACCGTCGTCTCGACAAGGCGGACCGGACTGGCGGCATCCTGCGCCGCCTTGACCAGCGCCAGCGTATCCTTTGGGAAGCACGATCCGCCATAGCCTGGCCCCGCATGCAGGAATTTGGGCGCCGATCCGCTGGTCGAGACCGATGCCGCGCGCGACGTCGCGCACGTCGGCGCCCATCGCTTCGCACAGATCGGCCATCTCGTTGATGAAAGTGATCTTCATCGCCAGATAGGCGTTGGCGGCATATTTGATCAGTTCGGCCGTGCGGCGCGCCGTATACATGATCGGCGCCGCGTTGAGGTAGAGGGGCGATAGACTTCCGCCATGAAATCCTTCGCCCGCTCGTCGTCAGTCCCGATGACAATGCGGTCGGGCCGCTTGAAGTCGCCGATCGCCGCGCCTTCCCGCAGGAATTCGGGATTGGAGACGACCGCGAAATCGGCATTCGGGTTGGTCTCGCGGATGATCCGCTCAACCTCGTCGCCAGTGCCGACCGGCACGGTCGATTTGGTGACGATCACGGTGAAATCGCGAATGGACTGCGGCGACTCTGCCGCGCGGCGGCATAGACGTAGCTGAGATCGGCAAGGCCGTCGCCGCGGCGCGACGGCGTGCCGACCGCCAGGAAAACCACCTCCGCGTCCGCCACCGCGGCGCAGGTCGGTCTCGAAGCCGAGCCTGCCGGCCCCCAGATTCCGCCGCAACCAACTCGCCGAGACCTGGCTCGAAAATTGGAATACGCCCCTCGCGCAAGGCAGCGATCTTGCCGGCGTCGCTGTCGACGCAAACGACCTGATGTCCGAAATCGGCGAAACACGCCGAAGAAACCAGCCCGACATAGCCGGCACCTACCATTGCAATCCGCATTGTCTACCCTACTCTAGGCCCGCGTCCCCCGCCCGGACAACCGCTCCTAGAGCGACTTGATTTCCAGTCTCAACACACCACCGGCTGACCAACCTTATGTGCCGTTCATTTTCCCTATGCCAATGCCCGACAGCTTGCCTTCAACTCGCTTCGATCCACGCTCCGAATGCGGCTTGCCGGCGCTTGGGAACCTTCGGGTTCCGTCAGGATGACGGAGTCTTGCTGAATATGCCTGCCAGGAAGGCCTTCAATCGAGCTTTTCGCAGGCGGCATCGATCGCACGGATGCGCGGCAGCATGGTCAATCCACCTCCCAGCGGCGGGCATTGTAGAGTTGCGGCACGAGGCAAAGGTCGGCCATGCCGGGCCGGTCGCCATGGCAGAAAGAGACCTGTCGCCGGATCGTCGAGCATGATTTCGAACGCGGCCAGACCCTCGCCGATAAATTTACGCATCCAGTCGCCGCGAGTCGCATCGCCGCCGCCGGCCAATTCCAAGACGTGACCGATCACCTTTAAAATTGCAGACGGGGTCGATATCCATCGCAATCGCATGCGACAACGCCCGTACACGCGCACGGCCCAGGGGATCGGCCGGTACCAGACCGCTGCCCGGTCGCGTTTCCTCCAGATATTCGACGATGGCGAGCGATTGGGTGAGCCGCACGCCATCTATATCGAGCACCGGCACCAGCCCTTGCGGATTGCGGCGAAGGTGCTCCGGCGTCGTGTTACCGCCCGCAAGCAGGTTCACCGGCACGGTTTCATAGGCAATGCCGAGAAGGTTCAGGGCAATGCGGACGCGATAGCTCGCCGAGGATCGCCAATAATCGTAGAGAACCGCTCCATCGTCCCGTCCGCCCGTCGCCGTCGCTCCAGTCGCCTTCGATCGTGCCGTTGAAGCGCTTTTTCAGACCCTCCCAGCAGTCGATATAGTCGTGCTGCAGCGTCGAGAGTTCGGCGGCGTAGCGCGTCAGCATTTGCGGAAACCGCGTCTCGAACATGAACGCCATGGTGTGGTCGAGCTTCATCGGCTTGAGTTCGGCGCGCGAAGCCTTGTCGAAGCCGAACGCATCCGGCCCATGCGCCAGCATCATATTGTGCAGGCTCATGCCGCCCGGCACGAAGCCCTTCTCCTTGGCGTCGTACTGGCCATGGATCAGGCCCATGAACTCGCTCATGATGTTGCGGTGGTACCAGGGCGGACGGAACGTGTCTTCCGCCACCAGCCAGCGCGGCGGGAAGATCACGAAATCGACATTGGCGGTGCCCTCCTCGCCCGACGGCGCTGTCAGCACCGTGAAGATCGAGGGGTCCGGATGATCGAACAGAATCGCGCCGACCGGCGAAAAGGTGGCGAGGTCGTATTTGTAGGGCGCGTAATTGCCATGCCAGGCGACCACGTCGAGCGGCGAGTGGCCGAGTTCGGTGACGTGGAACCCGCCGCACCATTTCACGATCAGCCGGCACGGCGTCTCCTTCTCCTCGAACCAGGCCACCGGCGTCTTGAAGTCGCGCGGATTGGCGAGGCAGTTGGCGCCGATCGGGCCGCGGTCCGGCATGGTGAACTTCGCGCCGTAATTTTCGCAGACATAGCCGCGCGCCGGTCCTTCGACGATCTCCGACCTTGAAGGTCAGGCCGCGCGGCAGCACGGCGATCTCGCCGGGCGTCAAGTTCGATGATGCCCATCTCGGTGACGAAGCGCAGGATGCCGCTCTGCGGCACGACCAGCAATTCGCCGTCGGCGTTGAAGAAGTAATCGTCCGTCATCGATACATTGACGACGTAGGCATGCGCGGCCATGCCCGACTGGCCGAGCGTGTCGCCGGCCGTCGTCATCGTGCGCATGCCGGCGACGAAATCGGTCGATTCATCCGGGAAGGGCACGGGATCCCAGCGGTACTGGCCAAGCGCGAGTTCATGGTCACCGATATTGCGGCGCGCTCTTCCAGAACGGATAGTGCGCCGCGTGGAAGCGGCCGTGGTGCTTGACGCTCGGGCGGATGCGATAGAGCCAGGAGCGCTCGTTGGTGCCGCGCGGCGCGGTGAAGGGCGAGCCGGAAAGCTGTTCGGCATAAAGCCCGTAGGCCGGCCGCTGCGGCGAGTTGCGGCCCTGCGGCAGCGCCCCCGGCAAGGCCTCGGTTTCGAAGTCGTTGCCGAAGCCCGGCATATAGGAAAGAGGCATGGCTTTCTCCCGCAGTCGCCCGTGACGGACCCGATTGTTGCAAGTGTAACTATCCGGTTTGTAACCATCAATGCCGGGGCTTGCGTGGCGTTGCCGCGCGGCGGCCCTGGCGCAAGCCGGCGACCTTAAGGCGAATGAGGGGACAAACAGAAAACATCTGCAAACTCAACAGCCTGGCGCCGCAGCAGCAGGCCCAGTCCGCTAGCCTGCTCGATTGCGATGGTGAACTGCGTGTTCAGAAGACTTTGCGCAACGCTGATCGGAATTCCGACATTCTCTGCCTCGTTGGAACAGGGACCCGCTTCGAGCTGAGGCGGCCCGCCGATTTGTTAGCCGTAATCTATCACCAGTCGCGAATGAGGAAGCTCTCGCGGCAAGGCTTCGGCCGGGGGAGGACCCTCAACGATTGCACAGGCCTGGTTCTGGAAGCAGCGGCTTCCGGCAGTTGCGAGTTTGGCTCGTTGCTGGACGCGTTCGGCGTAACCCCATGCTCTGCTCTAGCGAGGTCCCAGCCCGGCGGAATGCGGCAACGTGGCTTTACGAACAAGGAAACCGGCAATGAACCTTTCGACACTTCTCGCGGCCCGCGCCGCCAAGGGCCGTCCCGTGCGGGTCGGCATTATCGGCGCCGGCAAGTTCGGTTCCATGGTGCTGGCGCAGGCGCAGCGCATCGCGGGCTATCACATGGTCGCGGTTGCCGATCTCAATGTCGGAAAGGCGCGTGAATCGCTGGATCGTGTCGGTTGGCCGAAGGAGCGCTATGCCGCGACCAGCGCCGCGCGATGCGGTCAAGAACGGCACCACCTTCGTCACCGACGACGTCAACGCGCTTCTTGCTTGCGAGGAGATCGAGTGCGTCATCGAGGCGACCGGCCACCCGATCGCCGGCACCCGCCATGCGCTGGCCGCCATCGAGCACAACAAGCACGTCGTCATGGTCAATGTCGAAGCCGACGTGATGGTTGGCCCGATCCTGGCCGAAAAGGCGGCCGCGCAAGGGACTGATCTATTCCATGGCCTATGGCGACCAGCCGGCGCTGATCTGCGAATTGGTCGACTGGGCCCGCGCCACCGGTTTCGAGGTTACGGCCGCCGGCAAGGGCATGAACTTCGAGCCGCGCTACCGCTATTCGACGCCGGCCACGGTCTGGAGTTTCTTCGGCTGGTCGGAAGAGTACGTCGCCAAGGGCGACTTCAATCCGAAGATGTACAATTCCTTCACCGACGGCACCAAGGCCGCGATCGAGATGGCCGCCGTCGCCAACGGTACCGGCCTCGACTGCCCGGACGACGGCCTGGCGTTCCCGCCCTCGGGCCTGCACGATCTGGCCAAGAGTGTTCCGTCCGGTGGCCGATGGCGGCCGCATGTCCCGCAGCGGCCTTGTCGAGATCGCCGCCAGCCAGGAGCCGGACGGCCGCGAGGTGTTCAACAACATCCGCTACGGCGTCTTCATCACCTTCAAGGCGCACAATGAATACTCGAAGGCCTGCTTCAACCAGTACGGCCTGCTGACCGACCCGTCGGGCTGGTACGCCTCCATGTGGCGTCCGTTCCACATTATCGGCCTTGAGACCTCGGTCAGCGTGCTGTCGGCCGTGCTGCGCGGCGAGGCCACGGGCTGCTCCAGGGAGTTCCGTGGCGACGCGGTCGCCACCGCCAAGAAGGACATGCAGCCGGGCGAAATGCTCGACGGCGAGGGCGGTTACGCGGTCTGGGCCAATGCAATCCCGGCAACGCGCAGCCTCGCCCACAAGGCGCTGCCGATCGGCCTGGCTCACAACGTCAAGCTGAAGCGCGCGATCAAGAAGGACCAGATCGTCAGTTTCGACGACGTCGAAATGGTCAACGACCTCGATGTCGTGCGCATCCGTCAGGAGATGGAAAGCCGTTTCCGTCCGAGCTAGTCGCACGCGGGCTGAGGAGAGCAGGTCGGGAGGATGGCGTGAGCAAGACAGTTGGAAATATCGGCTTCATCGGGACCGGCATCATGGGCGGGCACATGGCCCGCCGCCTGGCCGAAGCCGGGTTCAAGGTCTCGGCCTGGAACCGGTCGCCGGAGAAGGCGGTTGCGCTGTCGAGCGAGGGGATCGCGGTCTCGCGGAACGCGGCGGACGCCGCCCGCGGCGCCGATGTCGTCATCTGCATGCTGAGTTCCGGCCCCGTCTGCGACGAGGTGCTGCTGGCGCCAGGTGGCGTCCTGGACGCGATGCAGGACGGCTCTACCCTTGTCGTTATGAGTTCCATCCCGGTCGAAACCGCGCGGGCTCAGGCTGAACGGGCGTCCGCGGCTGGAGTCCACTACATCGACGCGCCCGTGTCGGGCGGCGAGAAGGGTGCGCGGGAAGGTACGCTTGCCATCATGGCCGGCGGCGAAGCTCATCGGATCGAGGCGCTCGCCGATGTGTTCGCGCCGATGGGGCGTGTCACCCATGTAGGCCCGGCGGGGTCGGGCGAACTGACGAAGCTTGCCAACCAGCTCATCGTCGCCAGCAATATCTGCGCGGTTGCCGAGGCCCTGGTGCTGGCCGAGCGTGGCGGCGCCGATCCGGCGAAAGTGCGCGAGGCGCTGCTGGGCGGCTTCGCCGATTCCACCGTCTTTCGCCAGCACGGCAAGCGCATGGTCGAAGGCAATTTCGTGCCCGGCGGACCGGCCAAATATCAGGTCAAGGACACCGGTACCGCGTTGTCCCTCGCCAGGAAGGAAGGTCTGCGCCTGCCGGTCGCCGAACAGGTGGACGCCCTGTTCCGGCAACTCGTCGACGAGGGCGGCGGCGACCTCGACCACAGCGCCGTCATTCTGACCTTGAAACGCATGAACGAAACCGGGCGGTCATCCGCCCATCAACTTGAAAGTGGAGGAATCCTATGACCATGCACACAATGATCCGCGGCCTTATGGCCGGTGCCGCGATACTCGCCGCGACCGTCGCTCAGGCGGCTACGACGCTGACCCTTTCGACGCCGGACCCGGATACGGCCGAAATCACCGTCGCCGCCAACAAGTTCGCCGAGCTGGTGGCCGCCAAGACCAATGGCGAGGTGACGATCAAGGTGTTTCCGAACGGCACGCTCTATGGCGGCGATCCTTCGGCGGCGGTAAAGCAGCTCGCCGGCGGCTCGCTCGACATGCTCGTGCTCGCCACCTCGCTCTACGCCAATTTCAACCCGAAATTCTCGGCCATCTCGATCCCCTATCTGTTCGATGACGAAGCGCAGTTGCGCGCCTATCTGGCGGGCGAGCAGGGCCAGGAGCTGATCGCGGACCTCGACAATATCGGCATCAAGGGCCTCAGCCTGTGGACCCGGCCCTTCCGCCAGATGACCAATTCCAAGCATCCCATCGAAAAGCCGGAAGATTTGGCCGGCCTGAAGTTCCGCGTGCCCAACAACCCGCTATGGGTGGAGTTCTTCAAGAAGCTTGGCGCGGCGCCGACGCCGATGGCCTTCGCGGAAGTCTACAACGCGCTGCAGCTCAAGGTCGTCGACGGCCAGGAGAACCCGATCAGCGTGCCGCTGGCGGCCAAGTTCTTCGAGGTGCAGGGCTTCGTCTCGATCACCAACCACATGGCGGACGCGTGGGTGCTGGGCATCAATCCCGCCAAGTTCGACGCGCTGACCGATGCCGAGAAGACCGCGATCATCGAAGCCGCCAAGGAGACGGAAGCCTGGAAGGTCGAGAATGACGCGGCGAGCGCCGACACCACGATCAAGGAACTCGAAGGCCAAGGGATGAAGGTCAACCGCCTCACCCCGGAGCAGCAGGCAGCCTTTGTTGCCGTCTCCAAGGAACTGTTTCCGGTATTCGCCGGCCTGGTCAAGGATCAGGCCTTCTTCGACAAGAGCGTCGCTTTCGTCGGCAAGAAGTAAGCTGCTGTCTGGTCCCGCGGCTGGTGGAGCGCCGGCCGCGCGGGCCTGGAGCAGGATGAATTGAGACAGGGTAATTCACCCTGCTCCAGTTCTTGTTTTCAAGCATGATCCTTGTCCGAAAAGTCCGCAAACTTTCGGGATCATGCTCCAACCGGAGGAGACCATGGATCAGCCCCGATCACGCTTCGATGCGGTGCTTCGCGTCCTCATGGACGTTGTCGCCGGCATCGCGATGACAGGCATCATAATCGTGGTGCTAACTCAGGTCGCCAGCCGCCTCCTCGGCGTGCCGGTGTCGTGGACCGAGGAAGCGACGCGCTACCTCTTCGTATGGATGATCTTCCTCGGCCTCGCCGCCGGGTTCCGTACCGTCGAGACGGCGCGCGTGACGATCTTCATCGCCATCATGTCCGACCATCTGCGCCGGCTCTCGGTGTCGATCTACGTCGTTTCCTCCGTGCTGTTCTTCGTGCTGACCGCCTGGACCGGCTGGTCCCTGGTTCGTCAGCAGTACATGATGAATGAGACGGCCGCGACGCTGGTCATTCCCATGTGGCTGATCGGCATGATCATGCCGATTTCCGCCATCCTCGCCATCCTTGCCATCTTTGAATCGCTGCGTACGCGACGCGCCTTGATCGAGTTGCCCGAAATCGGGCTGCCTCCAGGCCAGGCGGTCGACGCTGACGTAGTCGTTCCCGACAATGAGCAAAAGCCATGAGCATCGCGCTTCTCGTCCTCTTCCTGCTGCTGAGTGCGCTCGGCGTTCCCCTCGCGGTCGCGCTCGGCCTGGCCTCGGTCGGCGTCATCTACGCCTTCACCTCGACGCCGATCGATCTCCTGGCGCAGAGCATGTTCTCGGCGATGAATTCCTTCCTGCTCGTCGCCGTCCCGCTGTTCATCTTCGTCGGCGTGCTGATGGAGCGCGGCCATGTGGCGGAGAAACTGTTCGACTTCGCCGAGGCCTGTGTCGGCTGGATGCCGGGCGGCATGGGCCATGTGAACGTGGTTTCGTCCGTCATCTTCGGCGGAGTGTCCGGGTCGTCGGTAGCCGACATCGCGTCGATCGGCGCGATCGAGATCAAGGCGATGGAGCGCCACGGCTTCCCGCGCGGCTATGCCGTCGGCATGACGCTCTGCACCTCGACCCTGTCGTCGATCATTCCGCCATCGATCCTGATCGTCATCGCGGGCTCCATCGCCAGCGTCTCGATCGGCACCCTTCTGGTGGCGGGGCTCATCCCCGGGCTTTTCATCGCGCTGGCCTTCATGGTGTTCAACCATTTTTACTCGGTGCGCCACGGCTACAATCCGCCGACGCCGCTGAACTTCCGCAAGATCGTGACCACCGGCCTGCAGGCGATCCTGCCGATGATGACGCCGGTGATCCTGCTGATCGGCATCGTCGACGGCTACTTCACCCCGACCGAGGCCGCGGCGATCGCCGCGCTCTACACGCTGTTCCTGGCGGTCATCCTCTACCGGACGATCTCCCTGTCGGAGCTGCCGCAGATCGTCATCGAAACGGCGCGCACCTCCGGCACGATCCTGTTCATCGCCGCGACCGCCAAGCTCGCCGCCTGGGTGTTCACCTATGACGGGCTGCCGCAGCAGGTTGCGGCCTTCCTCGGCGCGATCAGCACCGGGCCGACTATGGTGCTTGTCCTCGTCTTCCTCTTCCTTATCCTGGTCGGCATGTTCATGGATGCCATCGCGGCCATGTTCATCCTGATCCCGGTGCTGTTGCCGCCCGCCGTGTCGCTGGGCGTCGACCCCATGCACTTTCTCGATCATCACGGTGATCACCCTGACGCTTGGCCTGGTAACACCGCCTGTCGGCGTTTGCCTTTTTGCAGCGGCGCAGGTGGCCAAGATGTCGATCGAGGATGTCATACGGGGCGCGATGGCGCCGATGTCGATCCTGGTCCTGGCAATCCTGGCGCTGGTGCTGTTCCCCGTGCTGACGCTCGGGCCGATCCGCCTGCTCGGTCTCTACTGACGATGGAAAAGCCAGACTTCATTGTCGTGATGGGCGTTTCCGGCACCGGAAAGACGGAGATCGCCCGTGCGCTGGCCGCGAGGCTTGATGCACCATGGATCGAGGCGGATGCGTTTCACGACAGCGCGAATGTCGAGCGCATGCGACGCGGCGAGGGGCTGACCGACGAATTGCGCTGGCCTTGGCTTCGCACCGTCGCGGAGGCGGCGCTGCGTGAGCGGCGTCGGCCGGTCGTGATCGCCTGCTCGGCGCTCAGGCGCGGCTACCGCGATTTCCTTCGCCAGCAACTCGGCGAGGTCATGTTTGCCTTTCTCGACGGTCCGTTCGCACTGATCGAACAACGGCTCGGCCAGCGCAGGGACCATTTCGCGGGCTCGTCGCTTTTGGCGAGCCAGTTCGCCACGCTCGAGCCACCGTCGAATGATGAACGCTGCGTGCGGTTGCCGATCGAATGGACACCGCAACGGATCGTCGATCAGGCCGCCGCGGCCGTGGGCTGATGTTGGCTCTACGGCGCACCGGCGCGCTGGGCCCGCAGCCAGTCGAGGAAGGTCCTCACCTTCTTGTGCCGCAGGTGATCGCGCGGACATACGATCCATTGCGTGACGAGCGACAGTTGCGGCGTATGGCGGACCGGGCAGACGAGCCGCCCGCTCTTCAGTTCGCGTTCCATCATCATGGTGCTTTCCAGCGCGATTCCCATGCCGTCGCAGGCGGCGTCGATCGCCATGTGGCTGCGATCGAAGAGAACCCGCCGCCATCGCTCCCGCGGGGTCACGCCGGCCAGCATGAACCAGCGCGGCCACTGGGCCTGTGACTTTACCGAGTGGATCAGCCGAAAGCCGAGCAGTTTTTCGGCCTCGAGGCTGCCCGCCCCGGCATAGGAGGGAGCGCACGCCGGAATGAAGTTCTCTTCGGCGAGGCCCTCCACGAAGAGGCCGGGCCACTTGCCGTCGCCATGTCGAATCTCAAGATCGACGAGTTCCCGGCTGAAGTCCGTGGGCTCGTTCGTCCCGTCCAGGCGCACCTCCAAGTCTGGATGATCGTCGAGGAATGCCGACAGGCGCGGCAGCAGCCATTTGTTCGAAAGTGTCGGCGTCGCCCGCACTGAAAGCGTGGTGATCGAACGGTATCCGCGAATTGTGCCGGTCGCCTCCGCGATACGTTCCACCCCTTCGGTGATCGAGGAGAAATAGCGCTCTCCCGCCTCGGTCAGCACGATACCGCGCCCGACCTTCGTAAGGAGCGTCACCCCCAGTTGCGATTCCAGGGACTGGATCTGTTGCGTAACGGCCGACGGCGTGACACTCAATTCCTCGGCGGCCCGAGAGATGCTGCCCGCCCGGGCCGCTGTATGGAAAACCCAGATGGCCCGGATCGGAACTTGCGACAAATTTGCCTCGACAAGGGATTGTCCCCGCAAATGGCCAGTCTGGCCATCGACTTGTCAAGGACGCCGATCGTCTATCACTTTTATCCGGACAGGTCCCCGGTAAGAACTCCAACAAACTCGCCAGGTCGCCCCCGCAAACGAAGCCTTTCCAAGCAATCAGGAGTACCGCAGTGAGCCAACTGACAATCATCGCGACGATCAAGGCAAAAGCCGGTCACGAAGCGGATGTACGCCAGGCATTGTTGGACTTGATCCCGCCCACCACGAAGGAACCCGGCTTCATCCAGTATGATCTTCACGAGTCGCTCGAGGATCCTGCGGTCTTCGTTTTCTACGAGAACTGGAAAGATCAGGCATCGCTCGATCTTCATCAGGCCACCGTAGGGATGGCGGCTCACAACAGGAAGACAGCGCCGTGGATTGACAACGTCACCATCCAGCGCTTCCGCCTGCTAAAATAGCCGCAACCCGTGACGGTTTCGACGCCGGCCATCTACCGGGAATCAATCCTCGGCCGATCTGTCGGAACCAAGCTCCACGTCAGGATGCTTGTGACGACGGATCAAACTCATGATCTTCTGCCGAACCTCGGCTCTCGAACCGTCCTTGACCAGTTCCATGAGATCATCGACCATCTCACCGATCTTCTCGGCATCTCCCGCGTGGGGGTCGGTCAGGTAATGCCCGTGCGTGTAGAGATTATCCGAAAGCTTCTTGTTGATCCTGTCGAATACGCTCATCAGGGCAGTTCCTTTTGATCACACGTCGTCATCACCCACGATGCCGCCCTCGTTTTCCAACACATCAATCGCCTTTACCTCGCCACGGGTGAACTTGAGGCGGACACCGGCGCCCCCGCCATTCTCCGGGATGAATTGAATACCCGCGGCTTCCAGCGCGCCTCGGATGGCCGTCACCGTCGCTCCCCTGATATTCTCGCCGCGTTCGAGGCGCGCGACCGTATTGGGGGAGACCTTCGCCAATTCAGCCAATTCCCGGACCCCGAGGCCGGTTGCAACCCGCGCCATTTTGCATTGCAAAGCGTTCATAGAGTAACCCTGTTACTTTTCGCTTGCCTGATTCGGTGCCTCGCGGATAGTAACCTTGTTACTACTTTACTTCAACGGAGAAATTTCGATGCCAACCCCGACGCCAACTTTCACTATGTCGGGATCGCGGGCGAGGCGGCGTATTGCAATTCTTTTTCCGTACCGATGGCGGATGCAACTTCGTCCACCCACGTCATCGTACGGCATTTAACTCCGACGTTGTTCTCCCAATCGGCGCGGCTTTCATAAGCGCGATTGTACCAAAAGCGGCGATGCCCAGAAGGCCGATCAGCACATTGATCCAAGGCGCGTGGATAGTCCCCAGTTTGGCCATCATGATGGTCAGGCCGAATGGGGCGAAGGCCGAGCTGAACTGCCGCGCCGCCGCAATCCAGCCGACATACGCGCCATATCCGGCGCGGCCGAACAATTCGAGCGGCAGCGTTCCGCCGACGATACTCATCAGGCCGGATCCGAATCCGAACAGAATCGCGAAAGCCATCGCGCCGACGATCGAAGGCGTGGTGATCAGCAGGACGGCCAGACCGAGGGCAAGCGAAGCAGTCGCGCCGAAGGCAAGCAGGGTTTGCCGTATGTTTGCGCCGAAGAGCATGTTGACGAGACGGCTTGCCACTTGGGCAGGACCAAACAGACCGGCGACGAATACGCCTGCGACACCCAGGCCGAGTAGCAATTCGCGCGGCGAAATGCCCATTGCCGCAACCAGCGTGTTGCGCGACGTGCCGCAATCGGGGTTGTGATAGATGGTGATGGTCATTCGGCGGGTTTCCTCTGTGCGATGCGATGCGGCTCGGCCAGCAGCCATGCGGCCAGGACCATTGCGGCCAGAGCGCCGGCGAACTCGGCAACAATGAAGCCGGGAAGATCGGCCGGCCGGATCCCCGCGAATGTGTCTGAGAAGGATCGGGCGATCGCCACCGCAGGATTGGCGAAAGAGGTCGAAGCCGTGAACCAGTAGGCAGCGGTGATGTAGAGTCCGACCAGCCAGGGAATTGACTCCGCGCGAAATCGCAGCCCGGCAAGTATGGTGAAGACGAGGCCGAAAGCGGCGACGACTTCCGCGATCCACTGGCCGTCCGCCGACCTGACAGTTTCCGAGATTTGCAAAAGCGGCAGGTCGAACATGGCGTGAGCAAGCAGCGTGCCCAGGATGCCGCCGACGACTTGGGCGACGGCATAGCCTGCGGCGTCCCTGAGGGCAATTTCGCGCCGCAGCGCGAAGACGAGCGTGACGGCCGGATTGAAGTGTGCGCCCGAGATCGGGCCCAGAATGGTGATCAGCACGACAAGGATCGCTCCGGTCGGCAATGTGTTGCCAAGCAGCGCCAGGGCGACATCGTCCGGTCAGGCGGTCGGCCATGACGCCGGAACCGACGACGGTTGCCACCAGCATGGCCGTGCCGAGAGCTTCCGCGACAAGGCGGCGCACTAGATCGAATTCCATTATCTCAGACGGCCTTAGGCAACTCGCGGCCGATCTCGTCCAGGCGCTTCTGCAGCGCCAGCCGGTCGAGAGATTTCATCGGCAGGCTGATGAAGATCGAGATTCGATTGTTGAGCATGCGGTAGGTGTCGGCGAAGGCGAGGTGCTTTTCCGCCTCGGTGCCTTCGACGGCGGCGGGGTCCGGCAGCCCCCAATGGGCGGTCATCGGCTGGCCGGGCCACACGGGGCAAGCCTCGTGCGCGGCGTCGTCGCAGAGGGTGAAGACGAAATTCATATCGGGCGCGCCGGCCCCGGCAAATTCGTTCCAATCCTTGGAGCGAAACTGCGACGTATCGTGGTTGAGGTTCTTCAGGAGTTGTAGCGCATAGGGATGTATCTGGCCCTTGGGATGCGAGCCGGCCGAGAAGGCCTTGAACCTGCCGGCGCCCACCCGATTGAGGATAGCCTCCGCAATGATCGACCGGGCGGAATTGCCTGTGCAGAGAAAGAGAACATTGTAGACGTGTTCGCTCATGAGGGTTCCTCCTAACAATTACATGTCACGGCATTGATGACGGGTCGGCAGAGTTCCGGCCGGCCGTTGCAGCAATCCTCCATCAGGAAGGCGAGCAGGTCGCGGAAGCCGGGCATGTCGGCCGAGTAGCGGACGGTCCTGCCGTCTCGCGCCGCCCGCACGAGACCGGCGTGGTCCAACACTTTCAGATGGGCGGACGTGGTGTTCTGGAAGGCGCCTAGCCGTGCGGCGATCTCACCGGCCGGGACGCCCTGGTCGCCCGCCTTTACCAGCAGGCGGAACACGTCGAGGCGCGTCTCCTGTCCGAGCGCGGCCAGTGCGGCCAGTGCGGCATTCTTGTCCATGTAGCTGTCCATCCAGAATTGTGGATATGTTGTTCGGTGAACGTGACATGCTGATGACAGTTTGCGAGGTGGCTGATGACAGTTTGCGAGGTGGCGGGATCAGCCGCCGCTTCCGCGATATGCAGCCTTATGCGATCGGCCGGATTGCTCCGGCTTGTCCTAAAAAATGCGCCGCCCAGGCCGCTTCCGATGTTCCCAAGCCTATGTCGTATTTCATAGCGCTCAGGTCCCCTGTGCCCTAGGGTCTTGATGTCGCCCGCACCCGATTACGGAGCCTGCCGGCGCTTGAAAGAGCAGATCACGCTTTCGCCCCGAAAACCATGGGAAGAAAAGCGCCATGCCTTTCACCGGTGTTATTGACCCCCCGCAGCTCGCCATACTGACCGCCGCGCTGGATGACTTTTGCCAGAGGGCGGGCATCAAGGAGGACAAATTCGAGCTGGAGCGAGCCGGTTGTCGCATCCTGTCGCTGTTTCGGCAGGGCGCGACCACTGCCGAAGCTTTGACGGCGGCAGTCGAGAACGAGCTTCGACGCGAAATCGGGGCGGCCAGAATCGGCTTTCAGCCCTTTTCCCAAAACGGCCGATAACCGGTTCCCATTTGTTTTTATCCACGAGGTGCGGCGCTTTTGGACCGCTGCGTCGGCCTTGGCGTCGACAGGGCCGAGCTGCCAAGGAGCCTTTTCACGACGCAGATTTGTTGAATCGGCGACGTAGTAAAAGGCTGCCAACATCGGCCACAAATCATGCCAGCGGCCCTGAGCGCCGACTTGCCAGAGCACGCTCCATCGCACCAGACGGCAACCTTCATTGCTCTTGGTATCATGTGCCGCTGCTGCAGGCTCAACCATCTCGCGCAACCCGAGCCAGAACCGGAGAAAGCCGCATAACGGCTTGCGCAATGCTCGCAAACGGGCTCATCGTCGGAAAGCGGACGTGATAATCTGAACCACTTGAGCTGGGGCATGATAGCGAAAAGTTGCAGATTTTTCGCGATGATGCGTCATAACAAGGAGTTAGCGCAGGGTGAACGACTCCGCCCAAACTCGTCCTGCTTCTAGCCATTGCGGGTACGCTGATGCTGACCGGGCCGCAGTCTCTTTCGATTGCCGTGATCGTCCTGATGATGGCGGCCTTCCTGTGGGGCCGCTTTCGCTACGACCTTGTCGCCGCCCTTTCGCTGCTCATCGCGCTCGCGGTCGGCGTCGTGCCGCCGGACAAGGCGTTTAGCGGCTTCAGCGACGATATCGTCATCATCGTCGGCAGCGCGCTCCTGGTCAGCGCGGGAGTGGCTCGCAGCGGCATTATGGAATTCGCGCTGCAGCGCTTCTCGCCCAATCTTGCTGGCGTGCGCACCCAGCTTGCGCTGCTGGTCATCACCGTCGCGGTGCTGTCCGCCTTCGTGAAGAACATCGGCGCCCTTGCAATCATGATCCCGATTGCCTTCCAGTTCGCACGCCGCTCCAATACCCCGCCTTCCGCATTCCTGATGCCGATGTCCTTTGCCGCGCTGCTCGGCGGGTTGATGACGCAGATAGGCACCTCGCCCAACATAGTCGTGTCGCGGCTGCGCGAAGAGATTACCGGCGAGAGTTTCGGCATGTTCGATTTCACCCCGGTCGGCCTGTCGCTGACGGGGTTGGGGATTGTTTTCCTGGTGCTGTTCTACTGGATCGTCCCGCCGCGAGTCCGCCAGGATGTCTCCGTCCATCACGCGCTCGATATCAAGAACTATGTCGCCGAGGCCAAGGTGACGGAAGGATCCTCGGTTGCCGGCAAGACGGTCGCCGATCTCCTGAAGCTGGCGTCGAACGAAGCCGTGATCACCTCGATTCTGCGTGACGGTACGCTCAGGATCACGCCGTTTCCCGACGCCGAGTTGCGCATTGGCGACCGCCTGATTATCGAAGGCGACCCGCAAGCGCTCGACCGGCTGGTGGCGCAGGCCAAGCTAAGCATCACCGGGGACCGCAAGTTGACGCAGGAGGGCCGTTCGGCGGAGATTCTGGTGATCGAAGCGGTGGTCGGCGAAGGCTCCAGCCTGATTGGCTGGTCGGCGAAGGGGCTTCTGCTCTACCACCGCTTCAACGTCAACCTGCTCGCGGTGAGCCGCAAGGGCGAGCGTCTCGACCGCGATCCCGGCGGTATCGTTTTTCGCCTTGGAGATGTGATCTTGCTGCAGGGCGAGCAAACCGCCCTGCCTGAGCTATTGCGCGAGTTCCATCTGCTTCCATTGGCCGAGCGCCCGCTGCTGATCGGAAGCGCGCGGCGCGGCATCGTGCCCGTGGCGATCCTCGCCGCCGCAATGGGAACGACGGCGCTCGGCCTCATCCCGGTCGACGTGGCATTCTTCGCGGCGGCCGTGGCCATGGTGCTGTTCAAGGTCGTGCCGCTGCGCGAGGTCTACGCCTCCGTCGACGGGCCGATTCTCGTGATGCTGGCGACGCTCATTCCGGTCAGCGATTCACTGCGAACGACAGGAGCTACGGAAGTATTGGCCACGGTTCTGGCCGATATCGCCGCCGGACTGCCGCCTTACGGAGCGCTGGCGCTGATCCTCGTCACCGCCATGGCGGTGACACCGTTCCTCAACAACGCTGCGACGGTTCTGGTCATGGCTCCGATCGCGGCCGGCTTCGCCTCGAGCCTCGGCTACAGACCGGAAGCATTCCTGATGGCGGTGGCGATCGGCGCGGGATGCGACTTCCTCACCCCGATCGGCCACCAGTGCAACACGCTGGTCATGGGGCCGGGCGGATACCGGTTTTCCGACTATCCGCGGCTCGGCCTTCCGCTATCGGTTATCGTCGTTCTGGCCGCCGTGCCATTGCTTATGATGGTCTGGCCGATGATGCGGTAGGTCGCCTACCGCTGCAGGCCCCCCAATCCGATCGGCGGCGTCCGCAGGACGCCAGCGTGCTGGGTCATCCCATGCGGCCGGTGTGGATCAGCTTGAATTGCCGGCCCCGACCTCTACCGCCAAGAAGGAGGCCGATTTCGCCATGTCGTCAAAGTCGCCTGCGTTGCTACGGCAGAGCAGGGACTCGCCTTGGAGACCTGGCTCCAGGCCGTCGCCCATATGGGTGCGACTACGCACTAACCATGCACCGGAAGACCCGCTACAATAAGCCGCGCGGCGGCAAGGAAACGAGCCGCCGCCAGGCAAATCCGTCAAACGGATCAAACTGGAGGGACCTATGTCGAATAGCGTCTACAAGATCATCGAACTGGTCGGCACGAGCACCGAATCCTGGGACGATGCCGCGCGTGCCGCGGTGGAGCGCGCCTCGAGCAGCTTGCGAGACCTGCGCATCGCCGAGGTGGTGAAACTCGACCTCCAGATGAAGGACGGGAAGGTTGAGGCCTACCGCGCCAAGGTCAGCGTATCCTTCAAATACGAGGACAAGGAGTAGCGAAGCCCGCGCCGCCCTGGCCGGCTATGCGGGTCACGGGTGGAATGCTTGCGTGCGCACGCCCGAACCGTCCGCCGCAAGCAAGCTTCGTATAGTCATGTCCCTTCAAAGATCGGCTGCCGTTCAACGCCGGATCCATGCACCGACGCCCGGCTCTGACGGGTTCTTGAAGACGGCGATCGAGGGCAACGCGCCCGGCTCGCGGGAGACGATCCCGCCGGTTCTCGGGCGCTCTCCGCTCGTTGTTCAGAATTCCACTTCGAGTTCGACTATTTCGTCCGGCTCGGCCATTGCCCCTTCGGTCCATTCGGCCATCAACGGCCAGGAGAAGACCGTTTCGCAATAGGCCGCCAGGCCCGGCTCCAGGTCCACCGCATAGGTGCGGAAACGCGAGCAGACCGGCGCGTACATGGCGTCGGCCACCGTGGGCGCGGCACCGAACAGCCACGGGCCGCCATAGGTCTCCAGACACTCGGTCCAGATCGTCGCGACGCGCTCGACATCCGGCCGCGCGCCCGAGAATATCTTGAAGCGGCCGTGGCGGGCCTTCAGGTTCATCGGCAGAGCCGAGCGCAGATTGTAGAAGCCGGAATGAATCTCGCCCGACACCGCCCGGCAATGCGCCCGCGCCGCCATGCCAGCCGGCAGCAGCCCGGCCCCGGGCGCGATCTCGTTGAGATATTCGGCGATCGCCAGAGTGTCCCATACCGTGACGCCGTCATGGGTCAGGCGCGGCACCAGCACCGAGGGCGACAGCAGCAGCAGTTCCTGCCGGGCGTCGGCGTCGAGTTCCGCCAGTTTCTCCTCGAAATCCAACCCCGCCATGCGGCATAGAAGCCAGCCCCGCAGCGACCACGAGGAGTAGTTCTTCGAGGAAATCGTCAGTGTCGCGCGCGCCATCGCCTCCCACACCTGCCAGGTGGATCGTTTTCCTTCCGCGATCCTCTCGCATTGCAGCAAGTTTTGCACTAGCTTTTTTGCGCTGCCGCATCGCGGCGGCACGATGAGGGATTTCGGCGATGCTCTACCATGCCTATCAGCTCCAGGATGACCTCATATCGCCGGTCCGGTTTGTCGCCCGGCGCATGATGGCATTCTCCACGGCCGCTTTCGGAGGGCCGGGCGAGGAACTCCGGCGGCGCATGGCCGCGGCGCTGGAGATGATATCGCGCTTCAGGATCTCCCATGAGCGGCCGGACTTCGGCATCGGGCCGGTCTTGGTCGGCAATCGCGAGGTTGCCGTCACGATCGAGACCGCGCTCGACCTGCCCTTCGGCAAGCTGCTGCGCTTCGCCAAGGACATCGACACGCCACAGCCGCGCGTGCTGGTGGTCGCGCCGCTGTCGGGCCATTTCGCCACGCTGCTGCGCGGCACGGTGCGAACCCTGCTGCGAGACCACGAGGTCTACGTCACCGACTGGGCCAACGCTCGCGACGTGCCGCTTTCGGCCGGCCGCTTCGGCGTCGACGACTATGTCGCCTATCTCATACGTTTCCTGGAGGCGATAGGCCCGCGCGGCCATGTGCTGGCCATCTGCCAGCCCTGTGTACAGACACTGGCCGCCGTCGCAATCATGTCGGAGGACCGGCATCCCGCGACCCCGCGCAGCATGACGCTGATGGCCGGACCAATCGACCCGCGCGAGAGCCCGACCAAGGTCAACGAACTCGCGCTGTCGCGGCCGCTCGACTGGTTCGAGAATTCGCTGATCAGCCGCGTGCCCTGGCGCCATGGCGGCAGAGGGCGGCGGGTCTATCCGGGCTTCCTGCAACTCGCCGCCTTCATGGGTATGAACATGGATCGCCACGAGGCCGCGCATCGCCGGCTCCATGACCATCTGGCGAAGGGCGAGACGGTCGAAGCGGAGAAGATCAAGACGTTCTACGACGAGTATTTCGCCGTGCTCGACCTTACCGAGGAATTCTACATCGAGACCATCGACCGCGTCTTCCAGAAGGCCGAGCTGGCCACCGGCGACTTCACCTTCCGCGGCCGAAGGGTCGATCCGGGCCAGATACGCGGCACGGCGCTGTTGACGGTGGAAGGTGGCCGCGACGACATCTGCGCGCTCGGCCAGACCGCCGCCGCGCACGATCTGTGCCGCTCGCTGCGTCCGCACCTGAAGCGCCACCACTTCCAGGCCAATGTCGGGCACTTCGGCGTGTTCAGCGGCAAGCGTTGGGAGCGCGAGATCTATCCGGTCGCCCGCAACATGATCCTGGCCATGGAGTAGGCACCTGGCTTTGTTCCTCAAACCGGATTGATTGGCCGCGCGGCGATCCGCCCGATGAGATTGGAATGGAGGCGGACGCCCGCCTCCATTCGCGCTCGGTCGATCAGTCGTAAAGAACGGCGGCGACTTCCGGGCTGTCGATGTTCGACTTGTCGTAATAGTAGAAGCCGGTATCGATGTTCTTCTCGACGGCTTCGCCCTTGGTCGCCTTCACGGCCGCTTCCACGGTCTTGTAGCCGATGCCGACCGGGTTCTGCGTGATCGCGCCGGCCATCAGCCCGTCGCGGATCGCCTGCTTCTGCTGGGCGCCGGAGTCGTAGCCGATGATGACGACCTGGCGGTTCATCTCCTTGACGCCATTGACGACGCCGATCGCCGAGCCTTCGTTGGCGCCGAAGATACCCTTGAGATCGGGGTTCGCCTGCAGGATCGCCTTGGTGATTTCGGTCGACTTCAGGTGATCGCCGTCGCCATATTCGGTCGCGACGATTTCGATCTTCGGATGGTTTTCCTTGATGCGGTTGACGAAGCCGTCGCGCCGGTCGATGCCGGTGCGGCTCGTCTGGTCGTGCACCACGAGCGCGACCTTTCCTTCACCGCCGATCATTTCGGCCATCTTGTCGGCGGCGAGCGCCGCCGCCGCGAGGTTGTTGGTCGAAGCGGTGGCGATCGGAATGTCGCTGTCGACGCCGGAGTCGAAAGCGACGACGGGAATGTTGGCGTCCTTCGCCTGCTGCAGGAGCGGGATCGCCGCCTGGCTGTCGAGCGCGGCGAAGCCGATTGCCGCGGGCTTCTTGGCGAGTACCGCTGCCAGCATGTCGATCTGGCGGTCGACCTGGGTCTCGGAATCCGGACCTTCGAAGGTGACGGTTACGCCGAGATCGGTCGCGGCCTTGTCGGCTCCGGCCTTCACGGCCTGCCAGAACTGGTGCTGAAAGCCCTTGGAGACCAGCGCGATGTACGGCTTGTCCTGGGCGAGCGCTAGGCTCCCCGAGCCAAGCAACGTGGCGGCGCCGAGCGCGCCGAGAACCATGCGACGAGTGAACATAAATCCTCCTTGAGGGTGTTCGGTTGTTGTTCGTTGGGTCTTCCTCGGGGCTTTGTTGCCCTCTTTTTGGTCTTGGCGCGGCTTGCGCCGCACGAAATGGCCAGGATCACATCCGGCGCCGCCGCAGGATGTCGGTGTACACGGCGAGTATGATGATCGAGCCCGTGACGACGGTCTGCCATTCCTGCGCGACCGACAGGATGCGCAGGCCGTTGGCGAGCACGCTGATGATGAGTGCGCCGATCAGCGTTCCGATGATCGTGCCGCGGCCGCCGCTGAGCGACGTGCCGCCGATGACGACCGCTGCGATGGCGTCGAGTTCGTAGCCCTGGCCGAGCGCCGGCTGGGCGGAATTGAGGCGCGAGGCAATCAGCAGGCCGGCGACGCCGCATATGCTGCCGGCGAGCGCATAGACGGCGATCTTCCAGCGGTCGGTATTGACGCCCGATAGACGCACCGCCTCCTCGTTGCTGCCAAGCGCGAAGGTGAAGCGTCCGAGCAGCGTGCGGTCGAGGATGAAGGCCGCGCACGCCGCGACCACGAAGAGGATCAATACGCCGTTGGGGATCGGAAGGGCCGGGATAGCCGCGCCGATCAGCGAACCTGTCGAAATCTGGGTGAAGCCCGGCGTGTCGTTGAAATAGATCGGCTTCGTGCCGGAAATGACCAGCGACAGGCCCTTGAGGATCAGCATCATGCCGAGCGTGGCGATGAAGGGCGGGATCTTCAGCTTGGCGATGAAAGTGCCGGAAACGGTGCCGACCACGGCGCCGGCGGCAATCGCGCCGACGACGCCGAACGGCAGCGGCAGGCCCCAGAAGGTCAGGACTACTCCGGCGATGACGGCGCAGAAGGTCATCAAAGTGCCGACGGAAAGATCGATGCCGCCGGTGATGATGACCAGCGTGGCCGCGACGGCCAGCACACCGTTGACGGAGGTCGCCTGCAGGATGCTGAGGATATTGCTGGTTTGCAGGAAATTGGGCGAGGCAAGGCTGAACACCGCCATCAGCACGATCAGGCCGCTGAAGGCGAGCAGCCGGTGCTGCGCGCCGGAAAAACGGCGGGAGGACGTGACGGTGGTCGGCACCGTGGTGGTGCTCATTGCAAAAGCTCCTTTGCCGGCTTCTCGTCGGTCGTCACCACGCTGCTGCTTCTGAGGGTCGCCAGCCGCATGACCTCCTCCTGCGATGCGCCGCCCGGCAGGATGCCGGTCAGCCGGCCCTCGCACATGACCGCGATGCGGTGGCTGAGACGCAGTATCTCAGGCAATTCGGAGGAAATGACGATGATGGCGCGCCCCTCGGCGGCGAGGCTGTTGAGGAGGCTGTAGACCTCGCTCTTGGCGCCGACATCGATGCCGCGCGTCGGCTCGTCGAAGATCAGGACCTCGCAGTTGCGCAGCAGCCATTTGGCGATGACCACCTTCTGCTGGTTGCCGCCGGAGAGAAGCCTGACTTCCTGCTGATCGGAGGGCGTCTTGATCGACAGGCGGCCGATGTAGCCAACCGCCGCGTCATGCATGGCGGCTTCGCTGAGCAGCCCGCCAGCCCCTGCGAAGCGGTCAAGGCTTGCCATCGCAATATTGTTGCGGACGTCCATGCCGACAGCCAGGCCGAAATGCTTGCGGTCCTCCGAGAGATAGCCGATGCCGGCATCGACTGCGTCCCGGGGCCGGCGGATGCGGGTCTTCCTGCCGTGGACAAAGACCTCGCCGCCGTCGATCGGATCGGCGCCGAATATGGCGCGGGCGACCTCGGTGCGGCCGGCGCCCATCAAGCCGGCGAAGCCGAGAATCTCGCCCTTGCGCAGCGAGAAGCTCACGTCGCGGATCTCGGTGCCGCGGCTAAGGTTCCTCGCCTCGAGCACGATCTCCGACCTGGAGAGGTCGGGGATGGACGGGCGCTCGTCCGACAGCGTGCGGCCGACCATCATGGCGATGATTCTTGCGACCGGCGTGGTTTCGGCGGGCACGGTGTCGATGTATTCGCCGTCCCGCATGACCGTAACGCGGTCGGCGATGCGCTTCAGCTCGTCCATCTTGTGGGAGATGTAGACGATGCCGACGCCTTCCCCCTTGAGCCGGCGGATGATCAAGAAGAGCTCGTTGATCTCGGCATCGTTCAGCGCGGCGGTCGGCTCGTCCATGATGAGAACACGCGAACGGTAGGAGAGCGCCTTGGCGATCTCGATCATCTGCTGGCGCGCTATTGTCAGGCGCGACACCTGCGTTTGCGGATCGAGCTTCAAATGCATGGCGGCAAAGATTTCGGCGGCGTCGGCGTTGAGCCTGGCGTCGTCGAGCAGCAGTCCGCCGAACTTCTTCGGCTCGCGGCCGATGAAGATGTTCTGCGCCGCCGTCAGGTCCGGCATCAGGTTCAGTTCCTGATGGATGATGCCGATGCCGAGTTCCTGCGCCCGGCGGGGCGAACCGATCTCGACCGGCCGGCCTTCCAGCAGGATCTGGCCTTCATCGGCCTTGTAGATCCCGGCCAGGATCTTCATCAGCGTCGACTTGCCGGCGCCGTTCTCTCCCATCAGGGCGTGCACCTCGCCGGCGCGCAGATCCAGCCGAGCATTGTGCAGCGCGCGCACACCCGGAAAGGACTTGCTCATGCCGGTCATGGAGACGAGCACGGTCATCGGCGCTCCCTCAGATCGTCACACCGGGCGCGGGCTCGGCTCGCATCGGCGGTCCCGGCACGCAGGCGCGGGTCGCGCGGTACATGCTCTTGACGCCGAGGTCGAAGCTCAAGTCCCAATCGGCCCCCCAGCAAGCTTCTACCGTGCCTTTATGAACGAAGCACGCGCATTTGCGGAGACAATCATACGGTCCATGCGCAACTGCTCCGCCGCGCCGGCGCCTCCCGATATCCGGGCGGCCGGCGGCGAGACTGGCGTGCGCCTGTCCTTCGATACCGGTCGCAACGCGATGCGCGCCGGGAGCGGCGCATGCGATCACGTTTGCACGCGCGATCCCCTGGCCAGCAGGTAAACTCACTACGCGCTTGCGCCGCAACCGCATGATTCCGCCGCCCTCCCAGCCAACAGTCCCGCTCCAATCATATACGAACATTCTATTCGCATGTAAAACGGCAATCGCAGCAAAATCCGGCGGGTCATCGCGCCAACAACAAAGCCAATGTGGAAAAGCTGTTCACCGCGTCCCTTGCCCCGACCCGGACGGAACGCTGTTCGGCAAGGTGAAGGTTGCCGAAGCGGCCGCCGGTCTTCGGCGGACCGCAGCGCAACCTGCTCCATATTCGCGGCGCCAACGCGACAAGGCGGGTTCGAGCCGCGGAAGCAACACGCCAAGCATCTCATCTGTCATGCGCGTGGACACCGCGTCGTCAAGCATCCCGGTTCGTGCTATCCTGCCGCCGGCCTGTACGTCCGGGGACTCAATTCGTTCGGTTGACCTGTCGCAAGCCGCTGTTGTGGCGGGTGAATAGTGCTGCTGTTGAAACTTCGCGGGGGTTGACGATGAGCGGCCGTCCTGAAGGCAATACGGTTCTGAATATCCTGAACTTCGCCGGTCTGGGCGCCGCGTCGCTGTTGGCGCGCGACGTCGAGAAGTCTTGGCTACGACCATCGGGTCGAGAGCGGCAGCCGCTGGTTGCGCAAGGCAGGCCGGCGCCGCGACTATGCCAAGGTGGTGCTGCTGGGCGCCGACCCGCCGAACGCGACGCGACAGGTCGAGATCGTCGAGCGGATCGGCGACCGGCCCTGGGTCTGCATCCTGACCAACAGGGGACATAGCGGCGGGATGCCGCTGATGCGCGCCGCGACCGAATTCCTGCAGGCGCCCTGGACGCGGGAAGAACTGGAAGTGCGGCTCGAGCGGTTCACCAGCCGGGTGGACCAGGCGCGGCAGTGCCAGCAGCAGCTGAACGGCGCCCTGGCGGAGACCGGCATCATCGGCCGCGACCCGGCCTTTCGCGATATTCTGGAGACCGCGATCCGCATCGCGGCCAGCCCGGCGCCGATCATCATCGAGGGCGAGACCGGGACCGGCAAGGAGCTTGTCGCCCGGCTGATCCACCGGATCGACCGGCGCAGGAAGGCCTTCGTGGCGGTGAATTGCGGCTGCCTGCCGCCTGATCTGGTCGAGAACGAACTGTTCGGCCATGTCGCCGGCGCCTATACCGGGGCCTCGAACGCGCAGACCGGGCTGGTTGCCCAGGCGGACGGCGGCACGTTGTTTCTGGACGAGATCGACACGTTGCCGCAGCGGGCGCAGGTGGCGTTGCTGCGGTTCCTTCAGCAGGGCGAAATGCGTCCGGTCGGCGCGGGCGCGACGCGGGCGGTGTCGGCGAAGGTGTTGGCTGCCTCCAACCGGCCCCTGGCCGGCCTGGTGGCCGAGGGGGCGTTTCGCGCGGACCTGTATTTCCGGCTGAATGTCCTCAATATTGCGCTGCCGCCTCTGCGGGAACGGCGCGGGGACATCGCCGATCTGGTGCGGCATTTCCTGGACAAGTTCGGCGCCGTCTATGGCCGGCGGACGCTTTATGTCGAGGACGAGGTGCTGGCCTGGCTGATGGCGCATGACCTGCCGGGCAACGTCCGGCAGCTGGAGAACCTGATCCACCGCGCGGTGGCGACGGCGCGCGGCGTGCGGATCACGCTGCACGACATCGCGCCGCCCGGGACGGTGGCCGCCGAGGCGCCGCCCGCGGGGATCGAGACCTATGCCGATGCGAAGGGGCGGGCGCTGAAGGCGTTCGAGCGGCGCTATCTGACAGGGCTGATGCAGCAGGCCGGCGGCAATGTCACCGCCGCCGCCGCCGCCGCCGGCAAGGAGCGGCGCGCGCTGGGGCGCCTGCTGAAAAAGCACCGGATCGGGCCGCATTGGTCGCGCAACGGCGGCGAGGACTGAAAGGCAGCGCGGTCGAGCCGCTTTGGCGCAGGATTAAATCCGGCTCCGCATCGCTTTTGCCGAAAGCCGGGTTCACTTTTCGGGGCCGCGCCTTACGGCGTGCAGATGAGGGCGGGCTTTGTGCCGGGTTCGGCCTTGCTGGCCCGGTCGACGTCGATCGTCACCGTGCCGACGCAATCGACCACCTTGGCCGAATAGGCGAGGATGTCGTTCTGATAGGCGATGAGGGCCGCGCCATAGGCGGCCTTCGCCGCGTCGAGCTGAACCATGGTCATGCCTGCCTTGCCGGTGAATTTCGGCGGCGGGTGGGCGGCGATGAATTCGAGGAAGGCGCGTGCATGTTCGCCTTCGTGAAAGCCCAGCGTTGCGCTGCGCGGCAAACGCGCGGCGCCGGCCAGATCCTCCGCCGTGCGGCCCCGGCCGTAGGCCGAGCCGTCGCCCGCGGCGGCGCCCGGTCCGTAAGTCGTGCGGATCGTCGCGACCGGCGGCGGGGTTTTCTTCAACGAGGAAACCTTCGTTTCGCCCCCCACTGTCAGCGTCTTGGCGTAGGGGGTCTTACCCTTCACGACGATGGTCGTTTCCGCGCCGGTTTTCAGCGCGGGATCGGTCACGTCGGGCAGGATCCGGATCGCCACGCCGTTCACCGTGAAGCCGGCTTCGCCGGTCGTGGCATCGGCCGTCACGTTTTCCGGGACGGGTGTGGAGATGCCTGGCTCCAGATGATGCGGTACGGGCCAGGCCCACATCGGGATTCGGCCGCTGTTGACGCGGTAGAGGTCGGCCTCGGTGTTGGTGCCGGCGGCCGCCATGCGGGTCACCAGCGCCCGGATCGCGGCGATATAGGCGGCGCGGAGGTTGGATTTCAGCGTCGCATCGCCGCCAAGGGCCGTGTCGATGGTCTGCTCCCGAGCCAAAACGGTCCGCAGCCATGCGTCGAGGTTGGTGTCGAACGTGGCCTTGTCCAGCGCAATGCTGGCGTCCTGCGCGGCCGTGGCGCCGTCGGCGAATGTCTTGATCGCCGCATCGACCGATGCACGCTGCGCGGCGGCGGCGTCGTCCGGCGCGCGCTGCACCAGCGGGCCGGACCGGCCCTGCTGGATGGTGTGGGCGGGGCGGCCCCGGACGCTTTGGCCGGCCCGCCCGGTCGCGGGCGCGGCGCCCTGCTGGACGACATGGGCCAGTTCGTGCGCCAGAAGATGGCGGCCGGCGTGGCTGTGCGGGGCGTATTCGCCCTTCGCGAAGGCGATGTGGCGGCCGAAGGCATAGGCGCGCGCGCCGATGTCGCGGGCCGATTGCGCGGCCTCGGCTGTGTCGTGCAGCCGCACATGGCGGAAGTCATGGCCGAAGGCGGCCGAGAAGAAGCGGTCAAGCTCGGGCGGCAAATGCCGGCCGCCCGTCAGCGGCGGGCGAAGACCGCCGGGCAGCGCATCGGCCGGTCCGGTATCGGGGTTTTCGGCCTTCATGGGCTGCTCTTGCGTCGCCGAGAGCGGCGGCGGGGCGGCCTTCCGCATGACCTGATCGGCGGCGTCGTCCGCTTCGCGTTCGAAGGAATCGCCCTTGGCGGCACAGGCCGGGCAGCCGCCGCCGCAACTGCATTTGGCCTGGACGGCCGCCAGCGGCTGGCCGGGGGATGACAGCCGGCTTGGCCTTGGCGTGAGATCGGCGAGGCCGGCGGCGCGGCGGTTCCTGCCTGGTTTGGACAGAGAGAACATGGTCATTCCAGTCCCGGCGAACCCATGATCCAGCAGAAGGCGGCGAAGGCATCGGCCATGGTTTCCGCCTGCTGCGGCGTCAGTGTGGACCAATCGGCCTTGTGAAGATAGGTCTCGTGCTGGCGATCGGTAACGCCGGCCAGATGGACGAATTCGTGGATCAGCGCATAGGCCCGGTGGCCCTGCGGATCGTTCTTGGTAGCCTCGAATTCGAGGTTGCCGTCGAGCCAGACCTGGCACACGGTGACCGGATTGCCGCGCACATTGTCGGTGACGAATGCGGCTGCTTCCGCGTCGCATTTGGCCGGCTCGGCGCCGCAGCGGAACAAGTTCGGATTGCTGACATAGATCGAGGAGCGGGCGATGTTCAGCACGTCCACGGCCTTTTGCTGGATCCGCCGCACGTCGTCCGGGCTCGCCTTGGCGACATCGAGGTTGAAGCAGCGGGCGAGCGCGTCGGCGCGGTATTTGTCCGCCGCCTGGCCGGGCTTGATGTTGCCGAGCGCGCTTTCGATCTTCGAGACCGCCTCGCGCAAGGACCTGGTGACGGTCTGCCGCTGGTTGCCGGTGCAGGCGTATTTGCCGTGCGCCTTGTAGGACGCGGCAATATCGTCCTTGCGCTGCTGCCGCGCGGTGGCGATGCCGGCCTTGCGTTCGGCCTTGAGGGCCTTGCGTTCGGCTTTCTGTGCGGCGCGGAGGTCCTTCTTTTCCTCCTTGAAGTCGCGGTCCGGGTCGCCGGCGCGTTTTTCCGCGCGCAATTTCCCGCGGTCGGATCGCTGCTTGCGCCGCAGCTTGCCCATCTCGGCGCGGCTGCGTTTGCGGACGTCGAGGACCGGGTCGATGTCGAGCGGCAGAACACCGATCTTCAGCACCACCTCGATCTCGCCCTCGACATTGGGAGAGGTCAGAAAGATGCGGGTTTCGATTTCGGTGCCGGGTTCGGCAAGGACGCGGAAGGAGGCGTCCGGGCCCGCGGTGCCCGCATCCGTGCGTTCGAGATGGGTGGGGTCGGCGAGGCGGGCGGTGAGCGGCCCCGACACGGGCGTGATGGTTTCCGATACGCTGCCATCGATGACGTCGTTCTGGTTATGCTCAACATCGATATGGACGATGTCCCCGGGATAGATGGGGCGGCGATGCGTGAAGGCGCCGTTGCTGAAGTTGGTATAGAAGGTGTTGGTGTGCGCGCCGGTCAGGTTTTCGATGATGACCATCGTCAGGTCGGCGCGCGGAATGGCGAACGGCTCCGCCGCCGGTTCGGGAGCGGGTTCGGGAATCGGATTCGGCCTTGGCCTCGGTCGCGGGTTCCGCTTCCGCCTCGGGTTCGGTTTCCGGTTCGGCGGCGGGGGTGCTCGATTCCTCGGGTGCGCGGCGGATGGTGAGCGCGGCGCCCGGTTGGGCGGCATGGGCGACTTCGTGGGCGATCAGGCGGCGGCCCTCGCCGGTTGCCGCATTGTATTGGTTGGCGCCGAAGAAGAGATGCGGGCCGAGGGCGAAGGCGCGGGCCTTCATGTCGCGGGCAAGGGCATGGGCGGCGGGGTTGTCGTGGATGCCGAGCCTGTCAAGCTTGCGTCCGAGGGCCGGTTCGAAGTCGTCGCGCAGGCCGGCGTCGAGCGGTACGCCGCCGGTCGAGTTCGTCCGACAGTTTCGCGTGGAAATCCTCGGGCGGCACGGGCGGCGGCGGGCCGATGCCGGTCGGCGGGCCGGTGGTTTCCGTCATACGGTCGGCCATGGCGTCGGCCTGCCGTTCAAGCTGGGCGTCTTGTGCCTTGCAGTCCGGGCAACCGCCGCCGCAGGCGCAATGCGCTGTCGCCGCGGGCGCCTGCCGGGCGGCCCCTTTGACAGGGCCCGGCGGAGCCTTGGCGCGGCGGCGCGCCGCCGGTCCGTGCAGCGGCGTCAGCATCAGTCGCCCTTGCGCGGGGTTCGGCCGCCTCGGACCAGTGGCGCGATCCGTCCGGATGTGGCGCGCGGCCACATCGCCGGCGTCAGCACGGGACGGCTGAGCGGCGTGACCGTCGGGGGCCGGGGCTGCGGCGAACCGATCGGGCGCGTGGTGCCGGCGAACGGGAAGCGGATGTCGGGCACCAGCACCGCCTGCTTGTCGATCCTGAAGACGGCGCTGGTCACCGGCGGGATGTCCCTGCCTTCCAGCGTCGCGGTCATGGTGGCGCCGCGCTTCAGGGCTGGCTCCAGTTCGGCGAATTCGTCCTTGGTGATCCTGAGAACGTAGCTGCCCTTGGCGCTGGTTTCGACGGGCCGGACGGCGTCCAGCACCTTGCCGCGGGCGTCGCCGAGCTGGACCCGTGCCAGCGCCAGGCCGGAGCCGCGCGCATCCGTCACGCGGCCTTGCAGAACGAAGCCCTCGTCCTGTTTCACCGGCACCGGCCTGGTGGCGACGATGGTTTCGGCGGCGCGGATGCGCTCGACATCGCTGGACATGGTCCGCAAGCGGGCGCGGCTGGCCTCCAGAATGTCGTCGCGGACGGTGGCGCGGGCTTCCAGCCGGGCGATCTCGTTGCCAAGAAGGGCCGCGTTGGCCGCCTTGTGTTCGGCGGCGGCGGCGATGCGCCCGGTCTGGTATTCGTTCAGCGCCACGAGGCTGGGGTTCAGCGCCGAGGCATAGACCAGCGCGTCGCCGGTCGGCGGCTGAAGGTTGGAGATGAAGTCGATATTGTCCAGCCCGTTGGTGCCGACTGTCGGGTTCAGCGCCGCCCCGGCGGCGGCATTGCCGAGCAGCGGGCAGAAGGCGTTGTCGTATTCGAGGTTGCCCGCGTCGATCAGATGGGTCGGGCTGCCCTGATCGAAGACGAAAGTGCAGTGGTCTCCCTGGTTGGAAGTCGCGGTGTTCATCCGCGTGCTGATCGACAGGAGCGAGGCCTGCAGCGCCAGTTCGGCGGAGAAGAACGGTTCCCGGAAGCGGTTGCCGGTCGCCCTGATCGTCTGGGCGAAGATCAGCGTGTTCAGCATCAGAATCCGCTGGCCGATCAGCCTGCCGCTCTGGAAGGCGTCGATCTGGTTGGCGTCAAGGCCGAGATCTTCGCCCGCCGCGAGCGCCACGGCGATGAAGGCGCCGCTTTCGGGGCCGAGCGCGATCTGGTTGGAATTGATCAGGCAGCCGCCCGACGGCAGGCGCCCGGCGCCGCTGAGGCTCATCAGCAGGACGGCTCCGGCCAGCAGGTCCAGTGCATCGGGGCCGGTGCGTTCGGCGGCGAGGTGGTTGGCCACGATGGAGACCGGCCCGGCGGCGAGGATCGTCAGCGTCCGTCCCATTGGCTGCTGGATGACGTTGTCATGAATCCGCAGCGCCGGTTTGACGGCGAGCGAGCCGCGATTGTCGGCGGCGGCGAAATCGTCGATGCCGATGGACAGGAAGATGCCGGCGATCCCGCCGCGCTGGCCGGGCACGACGGCCGCCTCGGATGCCACGAAGGGGCCGTTGTCGCGGATCAGATTGCCGGTGATCTCCACCTGCTCGCCGAACAGGACGAAGATGCCGCAGGCCGGGTCGATATGGCCGAGGCCGTTGTCTTCGATCCGGTTGGCGATGATCGACACGGTTTCGCAAAGGCCGAGCGAGATGCCGCCGAAACCGGTCAGCCGCGCGGCGTCGCGCATCGCCGTGGTGAACGGAGCGCGCAGATTTCCGTAGATGCGGTTGTTGAAGATCGTGAGGTCGATCACCGGATTGCCGAGCACTTCGAGGAGCGGATTGACCGCTGCCGCCCGGGCGCGCAGGAACCGGTCGTCCGAACCGCTGGCCCGGCCTTGGCCGGGCGTGCCCGGGCCGCCCCGGGCGGGGCCCGGCGGGGGCGTAGTGTCGCCGAGGACGGCGAGCGCCGGCGGGATGCCGATGCCGTTCAGGCCCATGGCGGTGATCTCGTTATCCTCGATGCGGACCGCGTAGACGAAGCCCAGCCGGGGATCGGCGCCGTCGCTTTGCCGGTTCAGCCTGATCCGCAGGATGGCGATGGAGCCGGCGCCGAGGTTGATGATCTGGACGACCTGGAGTTCCTCGATGCCGATGCCGGTCGAGACCGGTTCGAACACATGCACGCCCTGTTCGGCAGTGCCCTGCGTTTCGAATGTTCCGCCGGAATCGCTGGTGAAGGTGCGAACCGTGCCGGAGGGGCTGGTCATCCGCAGGGTGATGCCCGGTGCCGGGTTGCCGTCGGGGTCTTCGATCGTGCCGCGATGCGCCAGCACGGTGCGGCTGAAGCTCTGGCTTTGCGACACCGGGCCGTCGGGTTCCTCGCCCGTGGGCGCGATATGCGATCCGCCCAGCGTGATGCCGTTGCCCGCGCCGCCCAGAATGCGGTTGTCGAGCACGCCGATCCGTTCGGCGCCCGCGCCGATCTGGATGCCGCCCAGCGCCCGGTAGGGCGGCGGGACGATGGAGGTCAGCGTGAAGCCGAAGATGAATCCGATGAACTGAACCAGAAAGCCGATATTGCCGTAGATGACGTCTTCATCCGCGCAGGGATCGTTGGGGTCGTCCGGCTCTTCGGGATTGTTCGGGTCGTCGGGCGGCCTCGGCGTGGCCTGGGCGGGCACGACGCCGATGTCGTTGTCCTCGATCCGGCTGTCTTCGGACGCGAGGTAGACCGCCACGCCGGCATCGCGCTTGTCGAGCATGCGGATGCGGTTGCGGGCGATGACGATTTCGCTGCCGCCCTCGATCTGGATGGCGCGCGCACCGGCGACGATGCGGTTGCCCTCGACGAGAATCTGGCGAAGGCTTTCGTCTTCCGTCGATTCCCCCAGAACCGCGACACCGCCGAGCGAGATCATCTCCATGTCCGCAAGCTCGATGCCTTCGCTGTCGATGATGTGGAAGATCGGCGCGTCGCGCCGGCCGGGGCGCGGGATGACGCGGCTGTGCTTGCCGCAGCCCGTAATGCGGATGTTGGAGCGTTCGCTGATGACGGCGTTGGCCTGGTGCAGGCCGGGCAGCAGGCAGATCTTGCCGCCGGAATGCGGCAGGCGCGCTATGGCCGCTTCGATGCTGTCCTCGTCGCCATGGGTGGTGCGCCCGTCGCCGACGGTGATGGTGCAGCAGGGGCAGGGATCGGTTAGCGGCGGGAAACTGTCGCGGCAGTCGCCGATGTCGTCCGGGGTCAGCGCGACCGGCGGCGCGCCGGTCCAGGTCAGGATGGCCAGCGGTGCGCGGTGGTAGTGGATGGCGCTGGGCAGGGCGTCGTTCGGCCAGGTCGAGGGGTCGAAATCGGTTCCCGCCGCCCGCGCCTGGAAGAACCAGCGGTCGCCGGCGCGGTAGTTTTCACCGTTCGGCGGGTCGAAATCCAGCCGGATGCCGTCGGCCAGGTCGGTCGGGCCGGTGAAGTCGGAAATATCGCCCACGCCGTCCCAGAGCCGGAAGAAGGCGTGTTCGCCCGGTCCCGCGGGCCAGGCGCCGATGGCATCGGTGACGGCGAGCTGGCCGTCCGTCATCGACACGGTCGCTTCGAAGACGACGGCCCAGGAGCCGGTCGCGCCCTCTGCCGCGAGCGCCTGGAGGATCATGCCGCTGACATTGGCGGCGTCGATCATCGTGCGGTTGTGGGTGACGGCGATCGTGCCGGCGACCGGATCGAAGCGGCCGCGCCCGACGAGGCCGCCGCCGTAGCGCGACCAGACGAAGCGCGGGCCGCCGCCTCGCGGGGCGGCGATCTCGATGGCGAACAGCCGGTGCCCGTCGCCGGTATAGCCTCCGCCGGCATCGACCGGGCAATCGCCGGCGATGGTTATGGCGGGGGAGGGGGTGACGGTCAGGCGCCCGATGGCGGCGGGGTCGTCGCGCAGGTCGATGGTCCTGCAATCCTCGTCCTCGGCCAGGCGGCGCAGGCGCAGGCGATGGCATACCTTGACCCGTTCGGTGGTGTCGACACCGCCAAGCGCCGGTTCCAGCAGGCCGAGATCCTGAAAGGCGCTGACCGAATCCTCCCAGACTTCCAGCACCACGGCGTCGCGGACCCCGGCGGCGATGCTGTCCGGTCCGACCGGCGGCTGGAAGGGTGGCGGCAGGTAGGTCGCTTCGGCGGTGATCTCCTCGCCCGACAGCAGCGCGATGCCATCGATCCAGGCCCGGCCCGGATTATAGGTGACGCTGATGCCGGTGCCGTCGCTGGAGGCGCCCGTGACGCGGAAGCTGGCGGAGGCTTCCGAGGGCACGGCGACGCGGCCCGGACCGAAGGCGTCCCGCCCCATCAGGTTGCGCAGGTTGCGGCCGATTTCCTCCGCGTGAAGGCCGTCGCGGTCGAGCCGCACGCGGCCGGACTGTTCGAGGACTCCGGTGAAATTGTCGAGTGGCCGGTAGTCGAACCAGGAGAAATCGCCCTTCATCTTGTGGTCCTCCTCACGTGATGCTCGTCAGGATCGTTCGGACGCCCACGGGCGTGAACTCGAGCAGACGGATCCCGAGATTCTTCCATTTGTGCGTGTTGTTCAGGGTGCCGAAGGCTCCCATCTCGTCGGCGTCGGGGCCATCCTCCAGCACTTCGCGCGCCGTGCGGACGCGGTTGAGCTGGGCGTAGCCGGGCGAGCCGTGCACGGTCGAGGTGAAGGCGATGCCGGCGCCGAAGACGCAGGCGAAATGCGGCGGCAGGCGGTTGCCGCCCGCCGTGAACCGGCAGTAGGACAGGCAGCCGGTCTGGTGGTCGCGAACTTGCACCGGATCGCGGAAAAGCCCGCCCTGGCCGGTCGCGGCGCGGATGCGCACGGCGCCAAACACGGTCACGCCGGAGATTTCGGTGATCGGGCCATAGGCCGGGTCCGGGTCGGTCGCGGCGATGGCCGGGCCGCCCGCGCCGTCGATCACGCTGTCGGTCAGGATCAGTTTGTAGCGCGGGCCCATGGCGATGGGGCCGCAAATGCAGCGGTGCAGCGTGACCTCCGGCAATTCCTCGAACGCCTCCAGCGTCGCGGCGTCCGCGAAGCCGAGGTCGGGGGCGAGGTTGAGCGCCGGTTGCGCCGCGGCGAGGCCGCCGTCCGCGCTGCCGTCGAGGATAAGGTGGCCGCCGGGGTCGAGCGTGACGCCTTCGAAATGCAGGCGGTTGACGGCGGCGCGGGTGACGATGGCGTCGGCGGCAGGGGCGTCGCGCAGTGTCAGCATGACGCCTTCGATGCGGATATCGAGCGCGCGGTTCAGCGCGGAATCGGTCGGGTCGGTGGCGCGCATCCGCAACGGCTGGCGCAGTTCGATCACCGGGCGCTGGCCGGTGCGGGCGCGTATCCAGAAGGGACGCGCGAGCGTCAGGGTCGGGCCGTCCTCCTCCGCAATGTCGTCAACGGCGGCGAGGTCCAGCCGGTGGGTCATGGAGTCGGCGATCTCGATGATCCGGGGCGGGCCTTCGGCCGCAAGGCCCGAAAGCGCGGCGCGCAGGCCGGCGCCGCCGGGATGCGCCGTCACGATGCGGATTTCCGGCGCGGCCAGGCCGGGCCAGATCGTGCCGGCGAAGGACCGCGCGACGGGATGCGCGCCGGTCGGGCCGGGGGCGGCGTAGGCGTGGGACACCCGCAGGCGGTTGCGCAGCGCCGCGCCCTCGGTGGCGTCGTCGGCGATGCCGAGCAGCAGGCGCCCGCGCACCGGGTCGATGACGATTTCGCGTTCGGCGAGCGGTGTGGCGAGGCCGTCCTCCCACGCGCAGAGATTGGCGCCGCGCGTGGTCCAGGCGGTGCCGGCGAAGGCGGCGGCAGGCAGGTGCAGCGTCAGGCCGACCGCGCCGTCGCCGGGATCGTCGGGGCGGCTGCCGTCATAGATGTCGATGGCGACGTATTCGGCGGCGTTTCCGGTCGGCGGTCCGTCCTGCAGCCGCGCGGCGGGCATCGGGCCGGGCGTGCGGTCGGGGACGGAGAATTCCGGCGGTTCGGCGCCGGGATCGTAGCGGAACGTGTTGAACAGGCGCACGGGGCGGCCAAGCGGGTGGATGGCATAGCGGGCGGCGAAGGCGGCTTGCCCCGGCGCCCCGCCGAGCGGGTTGGTGGCGACATGCACGGGGCGGGCGACCGGGACGAGGAAATCGCGCAGGCGCCAGAGGAAGATCGCGAGGTTGGGCAGGTTCGGGCGCGGATGGATGCCGCCGGTGGGTTTCAGGTCGGCCGTGCGGGCGAAGCCGTCGAAGGCGCCACCCAGGAAGCTGAGGACACCGGGATCGCGCAGGGTCACGGTGCCGTGCTTCACCGGGGCCGCGATGTGGCGCGGCAGCGACTGGGGCGGCACGCCGCCGGCGTCGGGGCGCTGATGGTTCAGATGCTGGTTCCATATCATCCGCTCGCGCATCTCCACCGCATGGGCGGCCCAGCCGGTCAGGTTGAAGGCGAGCGATTCCATTGCGCCCAGCGTGCCGCGCCGCCGCCTGAGCGCCACGGTCCGCGCGGTATCGGCGCGGATGGTCCAGGGGTCGCCCTTCAGATGCGTCACACCGAGAAGATCGCCGATATAGGGCACCATCCAGTCGTCGCAGGTCTCGACGAAATGGTCGTGGTAGAAGGCCTCGATATGGTCGCCGATCGCCGCGAACAATTCGTCCATCAGGCCGATATAGGCTTCGAACTGGCCTTGCCGGGACAGGTCGGCGTCGCGGGTGCGGTAGATCGCGGGCAGGCGTTCGAACAGCGGGGCGCGGGTCATGCGGGGCACTCCTCGTCGCTGGCGACGCTGGTGGCCGACAGTGTCAGGTGCAGCGCCGAGAGCGCGAGGACTTCCGACGGGCCGGCGGTCAGGCGCGCGGCGAGACCGGGCTTCTTCGGCACGGCGATGTCGGCGGGGGTTTCGGCGGCGGCGAGCCTGGCGAAGGCGGCGGGCTTGACCCAGACGACACCCTCGACGGATTGGGCGGCGGCGACGGCCTGGGAGATGTGGACGTCCTGCCCGAAGCTGCGTCCGGCAAGCGCGAAGAGCCCGGCGCCGGGGGGATTGCCGTCGATGGCGGGCAGGGCGCCGAGGGCGGCGATGATGGCGGCGTCGAGGTCGCCGCTGCGATAGGCCGGGTCGTAGCCGGCGGTGAGCGAGATGTGGACGAAGCGGCGGCGTCCGCCGATGACCTCGAGCGGGTAGCGGGCCGGACCCCGGCAGCGGTCGGCGTGGCGGAGCGCCGCCTCGACGGCGGCGACGGCCTCGGGGCTTTCGTCTTCGGTCAGTACGGTCAGGGCGATGTGCTGCCGCTCCGCTTCGGCCCCGAAGACGGCGCCGGCCTTCACCACGCCGGGCATCGCCAGGGCTTCGGCCACGTAGTCGGCCAGCCCGACCAGCCGGCCGAGGCTCTGCATCCGGCCCGGCGCCGCGACGCGGGCCCCGGCCATGTCCTCCGGCTCGGCGCCGCCGGTCGCGGGACCGGGCATCGTGCACGCCGGTCAGGGGCTTCAGCTTGCCCTTGGGCTTCGGTTCGGCGCCGGCCGCCAGGCCGCCATGCGCGCCGGCGCCGATCCGGTAGGCGGCGGTGACGTTGTTGCGGCCGGACGGCAGGGCGGCGCCGTTGATCCCGTCGCCGAATTGCACATAGGAGCCGTCCTCGCCTTGCCGGACGATGTAGATTTCGGCATCCGCCGGTCGGTCGAAGAAGGCCGCGGCCGGCTGCCAGAGCCGCCCGGCGACGCGGATTTCCAGTTCGGCGGAGTAGGGTGGCGAGCGGGCCGGGTCGGACAGGAAGGTCAGGGGCGCCTTGGGGATCGGGAAGGTCTGGAAGGTCTGGCGCGCATCGCCCGATCCGATGGCGACTTCCGGCTGGCTTTCGCCTTCGGTCGCGTCGACGATGTTGCCGTGGACGGTGACGGTGGGGGCGTCCTCGGCGAAGCCGTCCGCGCCGGCCTCGGGCGTCGCGCCAAGCTGGATCGGCCACATCAGCCGGTCGCCCGCCGGGGCCTGCGCCGCCGCCATTTCCGGCTGCTCGGCGGCGACGACGATGTCCTGCGGCGCAGCGGCCGGACCGGCAAGAAGAAGCCGCCTGGCGGCCAGCGCTTCGGCTTCCTCGCGGGTGCCGAAGAAGCTGACCTTGCCGTCGGCCGCGCTCGGCACCTGTTTCGGCGGGGCGCGCAGGATCATTTTTTCGCCGAGGGTTTCGTGGATGCGAAGACGGCGGATGTCGTGCCTTTCCGGTCCCGGCGTGTCGGCAAGCTGGAATTCGGTGATGCTGACGCCGGGATTGAGCTGATTGAACAGCATGAGTTCAATCGCCTCGGCATCAATCACGCTGGCGGCGGGCGCGGTCAGGACAAGCCCGGTCTTGGCGGCGGCGGCAACGCCAAGGCTCGCCGAAGTGCCGCCGCCCAGGCTGTCGGTGCGCAGCGATGCGTTCAGAAGCAGCATCGAGACAGGCGCGGTCACACCGGCCCACAGGACGTCGCGCGGCACGACCTTCTGGATGCGCCGGACGAAGGCGAAATCGCGGGCTGCCGGTTCGGACACGCGTCCGACGCAGATGACGCGCGACCCGGCGGCCAGATCGTCCACTTCGCTGTCCAGCGGGAACTGCAGCGGGCCGAGGCTGGTGTAGTTCACCCCCGGCGAGGACGTGCCGGCGGTGCGCCGGTCGAACTTGGTGTCGTGCATGGTCGTCTTCGGCGGATCGTCGCGATACGTCGCGAATTCGCGCGGCGCGTCTGCCCCGAAATGCCGGAAGCTGCGGCCGATCCGGAAGGCGGTGACTTCGGCCGGGTGGTCCTCCTGCACGATGCCTTCGAGGTTGAGGGTCACGCGGTCCAGATGTTCCACGGTGTCCTTGACGACGACGATTTCGTAGGGGTCGAGCGGTCCTGACAGGATCAGCACCCGGTCGCCGGCCTTGATGCCGTGGTCGGCGCGGGTGGCGAGATCGGTCCTGCCGCCGAGCTTGACGATGTCGAGGCTGGTGGCGCCCTTGATCGGCTGAAGGCCCTTGCGGCGGCGGTAGAGGTGGAAGGCGCCGAAGGCGGGGAGCGCCTCGATGGCGGCGGTGCTTTCGAAGATCGAGGGTTTCTCGAAGCCGTCGAGTTGGGCCTGGAAGGCGAAACCGGCCGGGACGATCGTGGTTTCCGCGACGTCGAGCGCGAAGGTAGCGGCGCCGCCAAGGCCCGGCGCCGGGCGGTAGCCGGTCAGTCGGACCAGATTGAAGATGCTGTCCTGCCAGGCGGCGGTGGGCAGCTTCGTCTCGTTTGCGTAAAGCTCCTGGTAGAAGGTCAGGATGTCGCCCAGAAGGGCCGCGCCCTCAAGCAGCGCGATGCCGGGTTCGTCGGGGCCGAGATGGGTCCAGCCGGCGAGCGCGGGGGCCTTGACCAGCCGGTCCAGCATGTGGCCGCGCATGGTGGCGTAGTCGCCGATCCGGTAACGGAAATGCGACAGGCCGGGGCGGTTCCGGATCGGCGCCGGGAACAGGGCCGGGCGGTCGCAATCATGCTCGCAGCTCATCCGCGGCCTCCTTTCACGACGATGACCATCCGGCCGAATTCCAGGGCGTTGGGGTCATTGGCGACGCGGATGATCTGGTTGGGGCCGACGCCGATCTCGATCGCGGCGGGCGGCGGCATGTCCTCGGGGTCGACGATCAGCGTCGTGGTGGTCGGCCCGCCGGCGCGGTCCCAGAGCCGCATGCCGACTTCCAGCACCCGGTCGACACCTTCGACGGCCAGCGCGCGGGCGACGATCCGGCTGGCGTAAAGGCTTTGGCCGAAAGTCCAGAGATCGGGGTGGAAGAAGCCCTTTTCGCCGCTGCCGGTATAGGCTTCGGTAAAGGCCTCCTCGAGGTCGAGGCGCAGATCCTCGGGCCAGAACAGGGGTTTGGCGCAGACAACGAGGCGCACGTCGATCGGCACGAAATCCGGCGGGCGGATTTCAAGATCCTCGCCGATTAGGCGAACCTGGTTGAGATAGGCGGCGGCTTCGGCCAGTTGCGCGTCGTCGAGCGTGGTGCCGCCGACCGGGTCGAGCGTGATGCGCACGGTGCGCCAGCTTCCGGTCCAGTCGTAGGCGGCCGCGGCCCGCTGGACGAAGGGCAATTCCTCCGCCCGTTCGCGGTAGTCGTTCAGGGTCACGGCGCGCAACTGGCGGGCGCGGTAGGCTTCCGGTGCGCGGCGGCGGATCACCTCGAAAGTCTCGGGCAGGCGGCCGTTGGTGACGTCGAAAGGGTTCCACAGCCGCGTGACGGCCGGGAACATTCCGGCGTCGAAACCCGTGATGGCATCGGCGCCGACATTGCCGTCCGGTCCGCCGCCGGTCTGGTAGCGCACCGCGACATAGGTGCCGGGCGGCGGGGCCTCGCCGTTCGGGGCTCGGCCGAAGCGGATGGTGCTGCGGGCAAGCTCGTCGGTCTCGACAAGGAAATGGTTGGAATCGTCGCGGCTTTGCACCAGGTCGATCTGTTCGGCCCAGTCGGGCAGGCCCTCGACACTGACCAGCGCGCTGCTGACCGGGGCGGTTTCGCCGCCCGGTGCCGTGTCGCGATAGGCCAGCGGGCCCTCCGGCAGGATGCACAGGCGGCCCCAGGGTGTTTCGGTATAGGTCGCCTCGCTGATCCGGCCGAATGGGTAGTCCGTGCCGAAGGCGCTGCGCTCGGCGGCAAGCGCGGCCGCGAGCGGCGTGTCGAGCGGGCGGGCGGGATCGGTGAAGAGGCTGAGGTTCGGGGCTCCGTGGGTGAGGGGGGCGAGGTTGCCGTGGAACAGGCTGACATCGCCCAGCGGGGCCGCGCCGGCGCAGCGGGTCACGAAGCAGAACCGGCTGGCCAGCGCGTCTTCGTCGCGCCAGGCGATCCGCACCATCGAGGCGCCGGCAGCCGGGTCGAAACGGGTTTCGGCACCGGTCAGGCGCAGCAGCTGCCGCTGGCGCGTGTCGCGCCCGGCGACGCGGCCGGTTTCGGGGTTGACCGCCTCTTCCAGCAGGAGCGGCCGGTCGAGCGCGCGCAGAAGGTCGCGCAGGTCCGTCGCCTGCGCCGGGGTCATGGCGACGCCCGGCAGGGTGACATCGGCGGCCGTGGAGCCGGCGCCGAGCGCGCTGACGAGATCGCCCCAGGTGTAGAGCGCCAGCGCGTTCAGGCGGGGATCGAGCGAACGGGGCGCGGCGAGGCCGCGCGTGTCGTGGAGGAAGATCTCGCCGCGTTCGTTGCGCCCGGTCCAGCAGGCGAAACTCGCCGGCAGGTCGAAGGCGGCGGAGACTTCCAGCGCCAGCCATGTCGATGCCTGGTTGCCCTGGTGGATATGGTAGTCCATCAGCCGCGACATCCGCGCCAGGGATAGCCGCTTGCGCGCGGTGGGCAGGAAGGCTTCGGCCGCGACGCGGTCCTGCTTGTCGGCCAATTCGTCGGCGACGGCGGCCATCAGGCTGATGATGACCTGATCGAGATCGGCCTCGCTGGTCACCTGCCAGCCGGGGACGCGCTCCATCATCGCGGCGATCAGGAGATGCCGGAAGGAATGGAAGTCGCGGGCCAGGTAGTCGATCTTGGGGACCGGCGCGGGGGCCGCGTTGGCGCCGCTGCCGCCGCGACAGTTGAGGTTGAAGCAGCCGGGCCGGAACTTGAACGGAATGGCGGCGAAGATCGGGTCGAAATTCGGGTCGAGCGCGCGCAGGCTGTAGGTGGAGTAGTCACCGATCGGCGAGATGGTCAGGCGCAGCGCATTGGCGGCGCCGGCCGCGATATTTGTGACCCGCACCTGCCCCGGCAGCGTGCCGCCGACGCGGCGGCGGCCGCCTTCGATGGCGAAGAGCCGATCGGCGGGCGTGCCGCCGGTGAAGGCGGTCATGATGTCCGCCAGCGCCACGTCGTTCAGGAACTCGGCCGTCAGCACCGCGTTGGGCGGGTCGGCGTCGAGATCGACGAAGACCAGGTCGAAGCCGTTCAAGCCCACCAGGTCGCGGGCGCGGTCGCGCAGTTCCTCGTCGTTCAGAATTTCGGCCATCAGACATCCCCGCTGTCGGAAATGTCATGTTCGAAGCGCAGCCGCTTCGTTTCGGGCGAACCGGCAAGCTGGTAGACCAGATCGACCGACAGCGTGGTGTCGGTGGCGGCGGTTTCCAACTGGCGGATTTCCAGCCGCTGGCCCAGGTAAAAGCTCAGCGCCTTGGTCAGGCGCGCCCGCGCGAGGCTTGCCGTCACTTCGCTGTTGGCTTCGAAGACCAGCCGTTTCAGCCCGCCGCCGAAACGGGGCTGGAAAAGCCGCTCGCCGGGATCGGTCAGTAGAAGCTGGATGACTTCGGACCGGACATGGTCGGCCAGATCGGCAGGCGTTTCGGGGCGGCCGGTTCGGCCGATGGTGAAGGGGAAGCGAAGATGGCGTCCGCTCATGCCGTCACTCCCATTCGAATGTCAGCTGATGGTCATGCTCGGATCCGGCACCGTCGGCGCTGTCTTCGGTGGTGGCGATGTCGGACTGGTGGTCCTGGAGATAGGTCAGCATGCCGCGCGCTATGGCGACGAACATCAGGCGGCGGTCTTCGACGGTCCTGGTGTCGCCGGGCAGGGCGGTGTCGTTGAACTGGTTCCAGAGCGAGACGAATTCGCCGTCCATCCGGCCCGCGAGCGTGTCGGCCTTCAGTTGCTTGACGGTGCCCGCCTGGAGCTTTGCCATTATCCGGTCTTCACTTTCTGGCTGAGGAGCGCGGGCGTGGGCGGGGTCTGCGGCGACACCGGCGGGGCGGGTGTGACGGGAATGCCGAGGACCGTTTCGCCGGCGTGGACATGGGCGTTGAAGATGGTGACGAGCTGGTTGAGGTAGGTCAGCAGATCGTCGCCAAAGACCAGCGGATGGCCGGCGCCGTCCACCAGTTCGATTTGCGGCGCCTCGACCACGACCTTGCTGGTGGCCTTGATCTCGATCCTGCCGCCCTGGCTCTGGATCGTGATCTTGTTGGTGCCGTTGCCGTCGGAAATCACCAGAGTCTCGCTGGTGTCGTCCAGCGCGACATGCAGGCCGGTGTCGGTCTTCAGCACCTTGGTGGGCTGTTGGCCGGCGCCGCCTTCCTCCGGCACCGGGGCGTCGCCCCTGGGCCACCAGCCGCCGGACCAGATGGGATAGTCGAGATTGCCGGCCTCGAATTCGATCCAGACGCCCGCGCCGACCGGCGGGACGGCGAAGAGCCCCGCGTCCGGCCCGGTGAAGGGGGCGCAGGGCAAGGCCCAAGGGGTGGTTTCGCTCTGCAGCAGGCCGGGAACGCGGGCGCGGAGCCGGCCCATCCGTTCGGGGTCGTTCACGTCGGTGACGATGCCCTGCCGCTTGCCGTAGACGCGGCTCTGATGGTCCTCGATGAAACCGGCCACCAGCCGTTCGAAGGACAGGCCGCGCATCAGAATATTCCTCCCGGAAGGCCGCCCGAAGCCGGTTCGGAGGCTGCGTTGCGGCGCAGCGTGAAGGTCTGCTTGTAGGCTTCGTCACGCAGCGAATGGCTGACTTCGCTGACCAGAAAAATGCCGCTGAGCATCCTGCCCGCGCCCGCGACGGCGACGATCCGGTAGGGGCGCATGACCGCGGGGTAGATTTCGGCGGAAACCTCGCCCACGCCGGAATAGGCCCAGGCGCCGCGGTCGACGGCGGCCTGCGCGGCGGCGTCGAGGACGGTCTGGTCGCGCGCGCCGTCGATGAAGATCGTGTCCGGCGAGGTCAGGTCGGCGGTGGCGATATCGCCGAGCGTCGCCATGGCGCTGGCGGTGACTTCCGACGACAGGTCCGACAGGTCGGCGGGGTCCAGCCCTTCGCCGCGCGCGGTCACGGGCGAGAGGACGTCCAGCTCCAGCGTCAGCCTGTTGATGTTGCGTTCGGCGCCGGTCAGCACCAGTTCGGGCAGATCGCCCTCATCGGTCGGTAGATGCCGGAAATAGCCTTGCGTCACCCCCGGCGCGTCGCCGGGTTCGACATAGACGACCATGTTGGCCTGCCGCGCCAGCCGTCGCAGCAGGGCGAAATCGGTGCCGCGCTGGGTCACGACAAGCTCCAGCGACGGCGCGCCGACGCCGCTGGCTTCGGTCCGGGCGTCGATGCCGTATTCGCCGAAGACCTGGGCGGCGATGTCCTCGGGCGTCATGTCCTCGAACAGGCGGGCTTTGTCGGCGCGGTTCATCAGCGCGGTTTCGTCATTCACCACGATCACCGCCTGGCTTTCGTCCGGGCCGCCGCCCAGTTCGAACCGCTGCGCCACGACGCGGCCTTCGATCAGCGGCACGAAGTCGCCGGAGCCGATCTTCACCTCGATCCGGACCCGCGTCATCGGCTGGAAGGCTGCATCGAGGATCCCCGGCCAGTCGCCGTCCCTGTCGCGGCCAAGCGGCACGGTGATCTGTGCCTCGGCCACCATGTCGATCGCCTGGTCCACGCGGATTTCCTCGATCAACGCCAGCTTTTCGGCATCCGCCGGCGTGTTGTCGAAGAAGACGCGGTATTCGGCGATGGCCATGCATCAGCGCTCCGGGACCAGGACGACGCGGCCGACCGGGGTCAGGAGGTCGGCGGCGTCGAGTTCCGTGTTGGCATCGGCGATGTGCCAGAAGCGGGTGCCGTCGCGGTAGCTGCGTTCGGCGATCACATCGAGCCGGTCGGCGCCCGCGACGGTCAGCGGCGCGCCGGCCGTGTCGGGCAATGCCCGCAGTTTCACGGCCGCCACCTCGCGCCCGCCGGATGTGACGACGACCGTCGGCGTCGTATGGTAGCGGCTATCCCTGGTGAACATGGCGTCTCCTTTAGAAACCGATGATGTCGGGCGCATCGGCGATGGCCTTGCCGAGGTTCAGCACCGCCTGCGCGTCCTTCAGCGTCTTCATGTATTCGGTCGCCCCCTGGCCGATGATGTCGTCGCTGTCGGGGGTGAAGGTCACGACCTGAAGGCCCAGCGTGACTTCGGCGCGGATGACGGCCAGGCCGGAATTGAACAGCGTTTCCTTGATGCCGAAACTCATGATCTCGACCGGCACGATGCGGGTCAGCCCGCCGATGAAGATCAGTTTCGGCAGGGTCTCGGGCGGGATGGAGCGGGTCGGCGCGCTGTCGCCGCCGCCAAGCAGCGATCCCACCGCGTCGATGATGGCCCCCAGCAGCGCGCTGTTGCTGTCGGGGTTCACCATCTTTTCCAGGGCGGCCAATTGCGGTCCGACGCCGAAGAGCCGGGCGATTTCGTCCCCGCGGTCGAGGTCGTCGGTGGCGTCCAGCTTGATGTTCAGCGTGAAGCTTTCGACCGGCGCGGACAGGGCGCGGTGGGTCTCCAATTGCCGCGCGGGGACGTTGTTGTCTTCGGCGCGGCGCTGGATGTTGAACTGACGGTCAAGTTCCTCGACGTTGTACTGGAAGACGAAGAGGTTCGGGATGGGCCCGAGGAACGTGTCGCCATACTGGATAAGGGCGCCCTTGCTCTCGGTCATGGCTTGCCCTCCGCGGCGCGCGGGCGGCGCTCGGTCAGGCCGCTGACCAGCCTGAGCGCGATGGCGTCGCGCAGCGCGGCGGCGTCGCGCGGATCGGCGACATTCAGGCCGCGCATGTCGATGCGGAAAATATCGTTTGTCGGCATGACGGACAGGGGCGCGCGGGCCAGCCGGCGGGTCAGTTCCTGGCCGAGCCCGTCCAGCGCCGCTTCGGCCACCGGGCGGGCGATGCCGCGCAGACGGATCGACAGGCGTCCGATGTTGATGACATGGGTCATGCCCGCAGTTCCTCGATCTCGGCGAAATAGGGTCCGAAGGCGTCCGCCCCGGATTTGCGGTTCAGCTTGTCCAGTTCGCGCCTGGTGGCGATCAGCACGTCGCGCATGGTCACATGCGGGCGCGTGCCGCGCGCCGCCGCCTGAAGCGCGGCGTTCAGCGCGATGGAGCGGATATGGCCGCCGGCGATCTGGAACCGGCGGGCAAGGAAGCCGATGTCGAGCGCGCTGGTGTCGATTTTCGCGGGGAAGACCCTCGCCCAGATGCGCTGCCGTTCCGCCGCGCCCGGCACGGGAAATTCGATGATGTAGCGCAGCCGGCGCGAGAAGGCTTCGTCGAGGTCCTTGCGGCGATTGGTGGCCAGCACCGAGACGCCGGAGAAACTGTCCATCCGCTGCAGGAGGTAGCCGGTTTCGATATTGGCGAAGCGGTCGTTCGCCTCCTTGACCTCCGAACGCTTGCCGAACAGCGCCTCGGCCTCGTCGAAGAACAGGATGCAGCGCATCTTTTCGGCGGCGTCGAAGACGCGTTTGAGGTTCTTTTCGGTCTCGCCGATATATTTGTTGACGACTTGCGAGAGGTCGATGCGGAACAGCGGCAGGTCGAGTTCGCGGGCGATGACTTCCGCCGCCATGGTCTTGCCTGTCCCGGGAACCCCGGCGAAGAGCAGCGGAATGCCGCCGTCGCCGAGGCGCGCGCCGTCCCAGTCGTGGTAGAGCCGCGCGGCACCCTTGATGGCGGCGATGGCTTCACTGAACTGGCGGTCGACCGCGGCAGGCAGCACGATGTCGGACCGGCCGTAGCGCGGGATCAACGGCTCGGCTAGGCCCTGAAAATCGACGCTGCATTCCATCCGGCAGGCGGCGACCAGATCCTCGCGCGTCGGCGGGTTGGGGAAGGCGGCGCCGATGCGGGCGATTTCCGCGCGGTCGAGCCGGAAGTCGCGGGCGATGTCCTCCAGGCACCGGGCCGGTCCGACCGCTGCCAGCAACAGCGCCGCGCGGGTTTTATGCGACGGCGCGGGGATGGTGACGACCGGGCCGAGCTGGTGCGCCGGCACGCCGGCCAGCGCGTCGCGGCTGGTGACATGCAGGTAGACCCGGATGGCGACCGCCGAGGGGAGCGCGAGGGCGGCGACGGCCTCGCGGTCGGCGAAGGGCGTCGGCGGCCAGAGGTCCTTGCCGGCCAGCCACGCCAGGACCGGCAGGCCGCCGGAGGTCTCCGCCGCCACCACGTCCCGCGCCCCTTCGGCGCCGAGGGCGGCCAGTAGGCCGGCGGCGTCGGCGGTGGCTGGACCGACGAGGGCGATCACCTCCAGACGCTCGGGCGGATGCGCCAGGCGCGCGGCGAGCCCGCGCGGCGCATCGCCGGGGCTGGAGGTGACGGGATAAAGGCCGAAGCCGGTGGTCTGGCCGGACAGGTAGCGGGCAAGCGTGGGGGCGACGGACAGGGCTTCGCCTTGTTCCAGCAGGCCGAGGCGGCGCAGCGGGCGCAGCGGGTCGTCCGCGGCGAGCACGTCCAACGGATCGTCCCACAGCATCTGCGCCAGCCCCAGCGTCGGCCAGGGGCGGCTGGCGTCGTTGCGGCAATAGGCGAAGATCGGGCCGAGCGCGGTCTCCAGACGCGCGGCGATCGCCAGCGCCAGGACGAAGCGTTCGCTGTCGGTCAGGCCGGCCAGTTGTCCGAGCCGGGCGAAGGCGCCGTCCCTTGGCTCCGCCCCGCCGATACGGTCCGACAGGTAGCTGGCCGCCGGGTCGGCCATGTGGAATTCTGCCCGCGCGGCGCGGTGACGCAAGAGGTCCAGCGCGGCCTGGCCCGGGTCCTGCCGGCCGAGGTGGCGCTGCCAGCCGACCTCGCGGCGCAGGCGCAGCACGACCTGGCCGACCCACCACCGGGTTCCCGGATCGGGGATGCGCAGCGCCGGCGACAGCACCTCCGGCCCCATGTCGGCCCATGCCCGGTCCATCTTCATGCCCACACCACCGATGGCGCGTTGAGCGCCTGTTCGCCATTGACCCGAAGGATGATGCGGTAGGCGCCGGCGGGCAGGGCGTCGGTCTCCGGCAGGCTGACCGTCATGGCGGTTTCGGCCGCGGTGCCGGTTACTTCGACCAGCCGCTGGACGGCGCCGTTGGCGTAGAAGCCGGCGAAGATGCTGTCCGTCGGGCCGCCGAGCCGTGCGCCGGTCAGGGCAACGTCGCCGAAGAGATCGGAATCCGATGGCGTCAGCAATCCCGGTGTCGCGGTCAAAACCCGCGGGCGCAGGCGCCCGAGCGCGGCGTTGGAGGATTGGTGCCGGCCGTTCGGCAGCGTCTTGCGCACCGTCATGGCATGACTGCCGGCCGAGACGGTGGCAGGCACGGTCAGTGTCACGCGCCGGTTCGTTGCATCCGTTGGCGGAATGCCAAAGCAGGTCTGGCCGAAGCAGACCTCGACCGTATCGGCCGCCAGATCGCCGCCGGCCAGCGCGATGGTGTCGCCGGCCTCGAAACTTTCGGGCTGTACGGCATCCAGCCGGGGGCCGAGCGACGGCAGCACCAGCACGCCCGGTTGCGCGGGGGCGCCGACCGACAGGATCAGCGGCGCGCCGCCGGCGCCGGCGACCTCGGCCAGCATGATCGGGCGGACCTCGAAGGCGCAGGACAGGCGGTAATGTTCGTCGGTGCCCTGCATGATGGAGGAGAGCAGGCCGACCTCGGAATTGTCGAAGCTGATCTTGATCGGTTCGGGATTGTCGAGCAGCGCCAGGTCGGGCGGGTTCTGCATGTCGATGTCGCGCAGCGCCAGCATGCCCTGGCCGAGGAGGTCCAGCGCGTCGGAGGAATTGCTGTCGCGGTTGCTGTCGATGGCGGTCATCAGGAATTTCAGGCACAGCCAGATCGGCGGCGCCTGGCCGCGGTCGAGCGGCGTGTTGCGCATGTAGGCGTCGTGCTGGAAGCCGTAGAGGAAGATGTTCAGTTTCGGCCCCGCGTCGCCGCTCAGCGCCGCCTGTTCCGGCCGGCCTACGTCGACCGTCGTCGCATCCGTCCGGGAGGCCAGTTGTGTGGCAAGCAGCCGGGTGAGGACGCCGATGGCATTGCGGGTTTCGCCGAGCGGCATCGCCTATACCCCGCGAACATAGCCGCGGGCCAGATCGCGGCTCCCGGTCCATATGCCGCCGGCCGCGATCCGTGGCGCCGTCCGTGGCGCCGGTGCGGTTTGGGAACGCGGCAGTTCGGGGTCGAGCGACACGTTGATCGCGCCGATATTCACCTCGACGCCCGGGCGGGGCGGCTGCGGGGACAAGGGGCGGCCGGCGCGCGGGTCGGGCTGCGCCGGATCGGCCGGCTGCGCAACGGGTTGAGCGGGGCGCGCGGGCCGCGACGGCTGGCTGCGCGGGGCAATGACGGCCGGCGGCGCGGGGTCGGGCCGAGCGGGTTCCGACACCGTGGCTCCGGCGGGCGCGTCGGCGGAGGCTGGGCGAGAACCGGCGGCTTGCGGTGGGCTTGGGTTGGGGAAATCCGTCGCGGCCGGCGGTTCGGGCCACGCGCTCGGGTGCGGCGCGGGCTCGGGGGTTGCAGGGCGCGTTCGCGGCTCCCGGACGGGTGCGGAATCGGCAGGGCCGATGTTTTGCGAGGCTGTCCGGCCTGGGCGCGTCTCCCGCGGCGGTTCCGGACGCGGCGGATGTCCATCCCGCGGGCCCGGTTCACGTTTGGCCGGCGGTTCGGCCTTTTCAGGGGCGGGGGGTTGGGCCGGGGGCGCGCGGCCGTGACCGGCCGGCGCGGCCGGGGCGGTTGCGTCCGGCACATGCGCGTCGGGCCGCCTGGCGGCGGGGCGCGGCGGATCGGCGGGCGGCGCGGCGGCGCCGGGGACGGCGGCGGCAATGTCCACCGCGACCGCCGCCGGGTCGGCAGGTCGCGAACCGGCGGGATTGCGCGGCAATGCCGGTCTCGCGCGGCCGGCGCGGGCCAGTTGGGCCATGCGTCTGAAATATCCGCTCATGCCGCCCAGGCCTCCTGAATTCGGGCCAGGTAGTGGCGGCGGCGGCTTTCGGGCAGGGCGATTATGTCGCATTCGTTCCAGTGATAGGCCAGGGCCATCACGTGGATGTCGTCCATCAGGCGGATCGCCTCGCGGGCCAGTTCGCCCACCAGGTAGGTCTCCAGCATCAGCGGCACCGCGACGGACCCGCCGCAATCCGGGCAGGTCGCCCGCAGTTCCAGGTCGGCCAGCGGATCGGCGGCGCCGAGGATTGCTTCCGCCGCAGCCTTCCAGTCCCCCGGCGGGGCGTCGCCGACCAGCAGCACATGCGCCAGTTCGGTCGGGTCATCGCCCAGCCTGGCCAGGTCGGAGGGGCGCGGCAGGCGCAGCCGGGCGGTGCCGAAGGCGACATCCTCGGCCCGCCAGTCCAGCCGGAACTCCCGGAGATCGACGTCGAGGTCCAGCTTTTCGCCGCAGTCCGGACAGTCCGCCACGATGTGCCGCGGCGGGCCGCTGGTCGCCACCGCCACCGCCAGCAGGCCCTGCCGGCGCTTGGCTACCGTCCATTGCGCCACATCGGCGCCCGAGACCGCGACCCCGTCCGGCCCGGACAGGCAGGTCTGCAGGATCGCGCTTATGACGCTGTCGAGCGGCCAGTCGAAATCGACTGCCAGATCGGTCAGCCGGGACCCGTAGGCCCGCGCCATCAATGCATCCTGCCCGGCATCAGCGATGGACCAGACGGTGAGCGGCATCGCTTCAGCTTTCCGTCGGCTCGGTCACGGAAAGATCCCGCTCCCACCGCTCGACCTGAAGCGTGATGGATTCGATGGCGACGCCGTTCTGGCCGCCGTCGAGGTCCGGCATCGCTGTGTAGTCCGACACCCAGCAGCGGAACATGAAGTAGCTCTTGGCGGTCTGCCCCTGAAGATTCAGCAGGTTCAGCACCAGGTCCCTCTTGTATTGCCTCAGCAAGGCGTTGGACGACCCGTCATGGGGGTGGACGCTGGCCGCCCATTCCTCGAAATCCGGGTCATGGGTCAGGCCGCGCTCCATAGTCACGGCCTCGTATTTGGTGCGGCCGGGCGACTTGAAATCGTAGGTGTTGCCGCCGCCGGAGCGGTAGTTGACCACTTCGGTCGACCGCTTCAGCGCCCCGACCTTGGAGACGCCCATGACAATGCGGCCCTCGCTGAAGACCTGAAACCGGAAGTTCTTGTACGGGTCGAAGCGATGGGCGTTGACCGTGAATCCATTGGGCATGGCGGCGTCTCCTCTAAAGCATCGCGCCGAAAAGTGGACAGCGGCTTTCGGCGATAGCGATGCGAAACAAAGAGCTAAGGCGAGTCCCCCGATTCCGGAATCGGGCGACCTGCCTTAGACTTCGACTTGACCGACGATCTGGCGGAACCGGATCACGACGAATTCCGCGGGCTTGAGCGGAGCGAAGCCGACCTCGATATTGACCACCCCGGCGTCGATGTCGTTCTGGGTCGTCGTCTCGTTGTCGCATTTCACGTAATAGGCGTCCTTCGGAGACGCGCCCTGGAAGGCGCCCTGCTTGAACAGGCCGTTCATGAAGGAGCCGATGTTCAAGCGGATGTTTGCCCAGGTCGGTTCGTCGTTCGGTTCGAACACGACCCATTGCGTGCCGCGGAAGAGGCTCTCCTCCAGCATCAGCGCCAGGCGCCGCACCGGGATGTAGGCCCATTCCGAGGCGAGAGCGTCGGCGCCCGCCAGCGTGCGGGAGCCCCAGACAATGGTGCCGTAGACCGGGAAAGTCCGCAGCGCGTTGATGCCGAGCGGGTTGAGCACGCCGTTCTGGCCGTCATTGACCTGGGCTTCGAGCGCGCTGATGCCTTCCAGACCGGTCTCGATTCCCGCTGGGGCTTTCCAGACGCCGCGCGCCGTGTCGGTGCGGGCGTAGATGCCGGCCACGGTGCCGCTGCTGCCGATGGTGCGCAGGCGGAAATCGTCGGTGGGGTCGGGCAGCCGCACGCGCGGGTAGTAGATGGCGGCATTTTTCGACCGGAAACCGGCCTGTTCCAGTTCGGACATCAGGTCGGTCATGTCCGTCAGCGTATCGGTGCCCGGCGGCAGGTCGACAATGACCATGGCCCGGCGGTCCTCGCAGTAGGAGATCGCGTTGGAATAGACCGCGTTACGGTTCGGCGCGGGCAGTTCGGCGGCGCGCGGAAGGCACAGGATGTTAAACAGGTCCACATTGTCCAGCGCGAACATGCCCGTGGGCGGTTCCAGCGCGTTCGACCCGATCAGGGCCGCGGCGTCCGGCGCGGTGCCATCATTGCCGCCGGTCAGTTCATATTGCTGGGCCGAGACGACCTGGTTGCCCGCGGCGAAGTCCAGCGCGGCCGCCGTTCCGCCGGTGATGGTGATCTGTTCGGCGGGGTCATAGGCTGCGCCGCCGCGACCAGTCAGGATGCGCAAGCGTGAATTCTCCAGCGTGACGCGGGCGGCCGCGAAAGTGGGATTGCCGGCATCGGCGGCGCGGATCGCGGCCTCCAGCCGGCCGCGCAACTGGCTGAGGGTCTGCACGTCCTCCGATCCGGCAACCGAGGAATCCCATGTCAGGGTGGCGGTCGCCGCAGCCGGTCCGACGGCCAGCAGCAGGGTCTGCCCGCCGCCCAGCGTGTTGAAATTCGCCTGAAGCAGCCCCGCCAGATCGCCGCTGACCGTGCCGTTCGCCGCCGGACGCATCGCCGCCGTGGCGGCCGGGTCCGCCGCGACCCGCACCCGCTGCGAGCCGTCGTTGACGATCGTTTCAACGAAGCGGGCGTTGGCCGGGTCCATCGACAGGTTGAGAAACGTTTCGGTCAGGAGGACGGGCGAATTGCCGTCCGTCGAGGCGTGGCGGACCACGCGCATATTGAAGCGCCGGTCGGCGGCGCTGTCGGCTACTGCGTGATCGATCTCGATGCGCAGCGTATCGCCCCAGACCCCGGGATTGGCGGCGGTGACGACCATCATGTCGGCCGGCACCTCGTCGCTTATGGTGATTGCCGACGAGGCGAAGGCGCCGGAGGCGACGCGGATGACCCAGGCTTGCGGGCCGCCGTTCAGGAAAAATTGCGGGATGGCGAAGCTCGCCTCCGACCGCGTATCCTGCCCGCCGAAGACGCGCCCGAAATCGCCGACGCCGAAGACCTGGACCGGCTCGTTCATCGGACCTTCCCGGAAGAAGTCGACAAAGGCGCCGATGCTGGTGGCAACCGAACGGATCACGCGCCGACCGCTGGGGATTTCCTCGATATAGACGCCAGGTGCGCCAAGTTGCTGTGGCATGTCCGTCACCCTCCAAGTCCGAGCGATCCGAGGCGCGCCGCCCCGTGCCGTGAAAGGGGCAACGCAAGGCGCGTGCCGGAAAGCGGACTCTCGGGGGCATTGAATTGGTTTGGAAAATTTCGGGCGTTGTGGGTCAGGCAGGTCCTAAATGTCCCTATGGCGGGTCCGGAGAGATCCATTTCGGCCTCGCGGCGGGCCGGCGGTGCCCGGCGATTGCCGGCAGGTGAAGAGTTCAAATCTAAACTTCCCATTATTTGAATATCGCCGTCACCAAATCCCCTCTCGCGCGTTAGTAAAAAAAGGACTCAATTCAATATGACCAAAACAACGACCGACGCAGCAATCGTCAGCCTTGTGGGTGTCGTTATCTGGTTGGTGTCCGTTTACTTCGACACAATGGACCATCTTGTCGAGTTCATGGTTTCTCACGAATCCTGGGAGCTGGACGAGATAATACTTGCGGTCGCGTCTGTCGGAATTTGCGGGTTCGTCTTTGCGACGCGGCGTCTGGCAGAACTTCGCCATGAGGTCCGCCGACGCCGGACTGCCGAGGACGATTCAAGCTGGATCGCCCGGCATGACCCACTGACGCGATTGCCTAACCGCCGCTATTTCGCCGAATACGTGCAGCGAAGCGTCGCGGGCAGCGTGCAGGTGGTCTTCGCGCTAGACCTGGATGGCTTCAAGCGTGTGAATGATCTGCTCGGCCACGCGGCCGGCGATCAAGTCCTCATCACCGTTGCGGATCGCCTCAAGAAGCAATTCGGTTCGGCGCTGATCGTCAGGCAAGGCGGTGATGAGTTTCTTGTTCTGGCACCCCTGGCGTCCATACCGTTTCCCGCCGCCACGGCACAGGAGACGATCGCCTTTCTCGGCGAGCCCATCATGGTCGGCGACACCGAAGTCGAGATCGGTGTTTCCATTGGGATCGTGGTTGCCAAGCCTGGTGATGATGTCCACGTTCTGGTCAGCCAAGCGGATGTGGCCCTCTATTTGGCTAAGAGTTCGGGGCGGAATACGTTCAAGCTCTTCGATGCTGCCATGATGGAGTTCGCGACAGAGCGTGCCAGCATGGAGCAGGCCTTGCGGACAGCGGTTCGCAACGATGAGATCGTCCCATATTTCCAGCCCCTCATCGATTTGGCCAGCGGAAAGTTGATTGGCTTTGAGGCGCTTGCCCGCTGGAATCGCGGCACGGGGGTTGCAACCCCACCCGAGGTGTTCATCGGCCTTGCAGAGCAGATTGGCGTGATCACCGAACTTACAGACAACCTTTTACGTCACTCATGCCGCATAGCCACGACGTGGCCCAGCGAGTTAACGCTGTCCTTCAACGTCTCACCAATGCAAATGACTGATAAACTGCTTGGTCTGCGCATCGTCAGGGCGCTCGACGCGGCTGGACTCCCGCCGCCTCGGCTTGAGATCGAGGTCACAGAAAGCGCGGTCGTGCGCGAAATCGAGACTGCAACACAGATTATAGCGGATCTCCGGAGCGCCGGAGTTAAGGTAGCTTTGGATGACTTTGGGACAGGGTTTTCCAGCCTGTCCCAACTTGGAAACTTCTCGTTCGACCGTATCAAGGTGGACCGCAGCTTTGTCGCGGAATGCGAGCACGATCCAAAGAGGCTCAAGATCATCAAGGCGATCCTTAATCTGGGAAAGGGCCTCGGCATCAGCACGACGGCGGAGGGTATCGAGACTGACGACCAAATGCGCCTCATGCGTGAATTAGGCTGTGATAATGGCCAGGGATATCTGTTCAGTGCCGCGCTTCCGTCGAACGAGCTGACTAAATACATCAATGAGGAGCCCATCCGTCTTCTTTCGGAGAATCGGGCACTTGCTCTTGCGAGCTAAGCAGGTTCCGGAAAAGTGTGTCACGGTTTTCCGACAGAAACCTGCGACAAAACAAGAGGCTAAGCAGGCGAAGCGTGGGCGAAGCCACGCAAGTCTGCTTAGCTATCCTTCAGAATTCGAGCGGAAGGCCAACAACCATTTTTTCGAAGTCGAGGAACGACCCGCGCGGCCATCGGTTTTGTGTGCAGAGCTGAAAGGAGTTCTGAAATGGCAAACACAATGATGGAAACTGGCAGCGAAGGTGTGGCGACGGACGAAACCGGCAGCCTGATCGCTGCCAGCAAAGTCAACGGCACGCATGTCTACAACGGCCAGGGCGAAAGCCTTGGTTCCATCTATGATGTGATGATCGACAAGCGGTCCGGGAAAGTTGCCTATGCCGTGATGTCGTTTGGCGGGTTTCTAGGGATGGGTGAAGATTACCATCCCCTGCCCTGGTCGGTGCTCACCTATGACACCGAGCAAGGGGGCTATGTCGTGAACCTTGATAAAGAGTCCCTCGAAGGCGCACCCCGCTATTCGGAGAGCGAGGCCAGCCGGTGGGACGATCCGGAGTACACGCGCGGGATTGACGACTACTACGCTCGGCGTGCATCGCAAGACAGCTTCGGCAGCGTACAGTAGAGGTAAATGCCGCCCGAACCTGATCTGGACGGGCGGCTTGATGGTGAGCTCAAAGGCCTTGGGCGCGACGCCCGGCCATTCCCCTTCAGGAGAAGACAATGGACAAGGATCGTATCAAAGGCGCCGCCAAACAGGCCAAGGGCTCCGTCAAGGAAGCTGCTGGCAAGCTGACAGGCGATGCGAAACTGCGCGCAGAGGGCAAGGCCGACAAAGCCGCCGGAAAGGTCCAGAACGCCGTCGGCGGCGCGAAGGATGCGGTGCGCGACGCAGTAAAGAAGCCGTAGCAAAGGCCGCGCCGGCCGCGTCTGGCTCGCCTTGAGCCAGTGCCAGCCGAAAAGGCCTCGCCTTGGCCGATCGCCGACAAGCTGGCGCCGCGAAGCCTCGGCCTGCTTCTGCCAGCCGTCACGCCGTGGGCGCATGTCCTCGAACTGGTCCTTAAGGTCGGCAACGCGCTCCTCGGCGAGCCGGGCCCTGGCTTCCAGTTCGAGGCGTTCGCGCACGACCTGTAAGGCCGTTCCCGCCAAGATGTTTAGCGGCCATTCCGAGGGTCAGGTTCATGGAGTTTCCAATCGCGAAAGACGGGCGGTTGTTGACGGGTTTCCAAAACGGTGAGCCACAAGGGTTAACGAAGGGCTAGCCGTAGTAGTCGTGGTGATCACGTCCTCACTGCGCGCTGATCTAAGGGTGATTTATGAGCACAGAGTATTCCTACACCTGCGACCGCTGCTTCCTTCTGGCGCCCGGCCCGGCCCTTGTCGAAAACCTCAAGGGCGCCAAGAACTGGTCGCCCGATGGCTGGAGAGCCGTGCGCGTGATGGACGACGACGGCGAGACCCACCTTCACTTCTGCCCTGAATGCAGCAACCAGTTTAGCGCGCTGGTTACCGAATTTTGTAATGCGGGCAAAGTCGTGAATAGCGCGCCCGCTCCATAGGGCAGCGCGCCGGTGTTGTATCCGGTAAAGGATTTTTACATTCTGACCCTTTCGGGCGGGCCATGAGTAGCCGAGGCTCGCCGCACCAGCGTCCGAGGGATGATGATCACCGGCGACCATCCATGCACCGCGTATCGTACCCGTCTCATTCAAGATGCATAACGAGTCTCTTTTGACTAAGCTTGCCTGAGAGCGATAAGCAGGTCGTCGAGCTGTTTGGTCAAGGCGAGTACGGATCAAACCAAGGTGCTCGCCTTTAGCGAGGTCTCCAGCCTCAGCGGGTGGCCCAGGGCTGGTCGCATCGATGCGAAATCTGATCAGGGTCCAATTTTTCGCGCAACCAGGGAGGGAGCAATGGCAAGGAGCATGAAGGCCGCCGTTGTGCACGAGTTCAAGCAGCCGCTAATAATCGAAGAAGTGCCGGTTCCCGAGGTCGGACAGGGTCAAATCCTGGTAAAGGTCGAAGCATGTGGGGTCTGTCACACAGATCTCCACGCGGTCGAGGGCGACTGGCCGGTGAAACCCACGCCACCCTTTATCCCGGGTCACGAAGGCGTCGGTTCAGTTGTTGCAGTCGGCGCCGGGGTTTCGGCGGTCAAGGAAGGCGACCGCGTGGGCGTGCCTTGGCTACACACCGCCTGCGGGCATTGCAAACACTGTTTCGCGGGCTGGGAAACCTTGTGTGACCGGCAAAAGAATACCGGATATTCAGTCAATGGCGGCTTTGCGGAATATGTTCTCGCCGATCCGAATTATGTCGGTCATCTGCCCGATAGCCTCGATTGGGAACCGGCCGCCCCCATCCTTTGTGCGGGAGTGACGGTCTACAAGGGGCTGAAGGAGACCGACACGAAACCGGGTGACACGGTTGTCATCTCGGGCATTGGCGGACTCGGTCACGTTGCCGTGCAATATGCGAAGGCGATGGGGCTCAACGTGATTGCCGTTGACATTTCCGACGAAAAGCTGGCGCTCGCGCGCAACATGGGCGCTGACGCCGTTGTCAATGCGAAGACGACCGATCCCGTGGCCGAGGTGAAGAGGCTATCCGGCGGTGGGGCGCAGGGTGTGCTCGTTACCGCTGTCTCGCCCCGTGCCTTCAGCCAGGCCCTCGGCATGCTCGACAGGCGGGGTACCATGTCGCTCGTCGGCTTGCCGCCAGGCTCGTTCGAGCTGGACATCTTCAATACAGTCCTGATGCGCAAGACCATCCGCGGATCGATCGTGGGAACTCGTCTGGATCTAGCCGAATGCATTCAGTTCGCCGCAGACGGCAAGGTGAAAGTTCACTATTCGGTAGAGCGTCTGGAAGATATCAACAGTATATTTGGTCGAATGCGCGAAAATAAGTTGGACGGTCGTGTCGTAGTGAAAATATAGGCCGAATGCAATCGTCGACATGCCTCTCCGATTGCAGATCTCCGGCAGCCTTCGGTTGGCTTTACGGTGCCACATCACCTTCGATCTTGGCGCAGACGCTTTCCAGAGGTGGTATGAGGCGTGGTTCGCGCCGAAAGCAGTCGATGGGAAACACGACTGCCAGCCCGTTTCCGTCAATCAAGACTTGGGGTTGGCTTTCCGCCAAGCCTCGTACTCGTCGCTCGCACTTGGGTGCAGCGGATAGTAGCGTTGCAACGGGCCGCCCTCCATCAGCTTCATTCGCGAGAACGCCTCCCAATCGTGATGCTTCTGAGATTCTTCGATTACCTTCGGGGCCATTGCGACGGGAAGCACCACCACCCCGTCGTCGTCGGCGACGATGATGTCGCCGGGGATCACCGTGACACCGCCGCAGGCAATCGGAACGTTGACGGCATTGGGATAGATGCTGGTCTGCACATGATAATTTGGCGTCCAGCCGCGCAGCCATAGGGGCAGATCGAGCTTTTCAACATTAGGCCGGTCGCGCATGCATCCATCGATGACGATACCCGCGCCGCCCCTGCCCTTGAAATACGTTGACATCATGTCACCGAAGACACCCGAGCTCATGTCGCCTCGCGCGTCGACCACGACCACATCGCCTTCCTGCGCGTGGTAGAGCACGTGCCGGTGCAGTTGCGTCTCGGGATCGGCATATTCTCCCTCGGTGAACAGGTCGGGTCGTTGTGGCATGAACTGCAGCGTCAGCGCCGGTCCGACTATCGACTTGCGGTGGTTCTGCGCCACCGGACCGACCATATGCGGATTGCGGAAGCCCATGTGGCCAAGCGTGCCGGCAACGGTCGCGGCGCCGATCTCCCTGAGCGCGTCGATCAAGTCTTTGGGCGGCCGCGTGATGTCGGGGGTATGCGTCATTATGGGCTCCCGGCTGAAATGGAACTACCAGTTCGTAACAGAACCGTCGCGGCGCTTAAGGTGAGGCGCTTCCCAGAAACGGAAGCTCTCCGCCTGGACCACCGCTTCGTTGACCTCGACGCCGAGCCCCGGCAGATCGCCGACCAGATAATCGGGGCCGTCGAGCCGTGGTTGCACAGGGAAGAAGTCGGAATTGTCGAAGCCCAGCTTTATTTCGGGCGCCCTCGTTTCGAGCCACGCGAAGTTCGGCACCGCCGCCCCGAGATGTACGGTCGCGGCCGTGCACACTGGACCAAGCGGATTGTGCGGCATCAGGTCGACATAGTGCGCCTCGCTCCAGCCAGCGACCTTCATCGCCTCCGTGAGGCCCCCGACATTGCAAACATCGAGCCGGTTGAACTGGTGGATGCCGCGCTCGATATAGGGCAGGAACTGCCACTTGCTGGCAAATTCCTCGCCGATGGCAAAAGGAACGTCGGTCATCGTGCGCAGAGATTCGTAGGCCTCCGGCGTCTCGTCCCGTATCGGCTCCTCGAGGAAATCAAGCACGCCGCGGCCGAGCTTGTTGCAGAAGCTCGCGGCCTCGGCCACCGACAGTCGATGATGATAGTCGATGCCGAGGACCACGTCGTCGCCTAGCGCCTCGCGCGCTTTGTTTAGCATCCTTGCGGTAGCGCCGATCGACTCGCGCGGCTCGAAGATGTCCCTGCTGTTTTGCCCGACGGGGAAGAAGCGGATCGCCTGCCACCCCTGTGCGCGTAGCTCGCGGGCTCGTTCGATGGCACCATCGCCCTCGGCCTCGTCTCCGGTCGAGGCGAAAGTGGGGATGCGGTCGCGCTGCTTGCCGCCCAGCAGGTCGTAGACCGGAACCCCGAGCGCCTTGCCCTTGATGTCGTGAAAGGCAATGTCCATCGCCGAAATCGCCGCCTGCAGAACCCGCCCGCCTTCGAAGTACTGGCTGCGATATGCCTCCTGCCAGATTCGGCCAATCTGCATCGGGTCGCGGCCGATGAGGAACTCGCGAAAATGCTCGATGGCGCCGATCACCGCCTTCTCGCGACCGCTCAAGCCGCTCTCGCCCCACCCGAAGATGCCCTGGTCGGTCTCGACCTTTACGAGCAACTGGTTACGTGTCCCTACCCATATCGCATATGGCTTGATCGCGGTGATCTTTAGCGCCTCAGTCATCCGCGCCCCTGTCCAAACGAACCCGTCCTGTCTCAGTCGGCCTTAAGGGCCATTTCAGTTTCGCCGTCGAACAGGTGCGTGCGCTCCTGGTCGAACTCGAGCCAGATCTGCTCGTCAGGTGCGACGGCGACGTTGGGGGACACGCTGATGTTGACGATGGCGCCCGAGAGCAACGCCTGCACGAAGGTGACGTCTCCGGTTGGTTCGACCGTATAGGCCTTGGCCGGAATGGCGCCGGGGACCGCGCTCTTATGCAGCTTGATAGTCGAGTGTCGCGCACCGAGCACGACCTTCCTGGTGGTCGCCCTCTGGACCTTGCGCGCGTTGCGTTGCGACAGCTCGAGGCTCCAGCCTTCCGCGCTCGTCAGTACCGCGGCGCCGTTTGCCGTGGATGCCTCCAGCGGAATAAGGCTCATCGCCGGGCTGCCTATGAAGCTCGCGACGAACATATTCACGGGATGGGCGAAAACCTGCGCCGGCGAATCGTATTGCTGCAGATAGCCGCCGTTCATCACGGCCATCTTGTCGGCCATGGTCACGGCCTCGAGCTGGTCGTGCGTCACATAGATGATCGTCGCCTTCAGGTCCTGATGGAACCGCTTGATTTCGGACCGCATCTGCGCGCGCAGCTTGGCGTCGAGATTGGAGAGCGGTTCGTCCATCAGGAATACCGCGGGGTCCCGAACGAGGGCTCGGCCCAGGGCCACGCGCTGCTGTTGTCCGCCCGAGAGCTCACGAGGCTTGCGCTCGAGCAGTCCGGTCATGTCGAGCACGCGTGCCGCTTCCTTGACCTTCCGGTCGATCTCGTCACGGGGGAGCTTTCGCATCTGCAGCGGGAACGCCAAGTTCTTGTAGACCGACTTTTGCGGATAGAGCGCGTAGTTCTGGAACACCATTGCGATGTCACGGTCCTTGGGGTCCAGGTCGTTGACGACCCGGTCCCCGATCAGGATTTCACCTGACGTAACCGGGATCAGTCCCGCAACGAGATTGAGGGTGGTCGTCTTGCCGCAACCCGAGGGGCCGACGAGAGCGACGAACTCGCCATCGTTGACGGTCAGCGAGACATTGTTGACGGCCTTGAAGGCGCCGTAGGTCTTGACAAGATCTATCAGGACCACGTGGGCCATCGGCAACTTCCCTAATGTTTGACGGCGCCTTCGGTCAGCGCGCGCACGAAGTATTTTTGCAGGACGAGGAACAGCACGACCACCGGCACGCTCATCATGAAGCTCGCTGCCATCAGACCCGGAAAATCGGTGGTGTTTTCCGAGAAGAACCGCTGGATGCCGACCGGCAAGGTCAGCTGTTCGTTCTTAGAGAGAAACGTGTAGGCGTAGATGTATTCATTCCATGCACCGATGAACGAGTAGATCGCCGCGGCAATGATGCCCGGAACCGATAGCGGCATAACGATCAAGATGAAGGCCTGCAGACGCGTCGCGCCATCGATGCGCGCCGCCTGCTCGAGTTGAACCGGGATGTTGTCGTAAAAGCCCTTGAGCAGCCAGATGGCGAGCGGCAGGCCGAAGGTCAGGTAGGTGAGGACCAGCGAGCCGTGCGTGTTCACCAAGCCTAGAAAGCGCATCAGGATGAAGAGCGGGACCAGAAAGATCACCGCCGGGAACATGTTTCGCAGCAGCACCGAGAAAAACAGGAATCTCTGTCCCGGAAAACTGAAGCGCGAGAAGGCGTACGCGGCCGGCACCGCGACCAGTACCGCGAGGATCGTGGTCAGGGTCGAAACCAACAGGCTGTTCCAGAAAAATCGCAGAAAGTCCTGGCCGACGCTGTTCTGCGGGTCGAGCAGCTTCTGGTAGCTCGCCAGCGTGGGCTCGCTCGGCCACCACTCTGGCGGAAACGCCATGGCCGCGAAGCCCGACTTGATCGATGTCAGCAGCATCCAGACCATCGGCAGCGCGGTATAGAGGAGCATGAACAGGAGGAAGAGGCGGCCAGCCCAGCGCCAGCCGTCAATCCGCCTGCGGCGGGGTGTCGAGACGGCGGTCTGCGACGTCATGTCCCCGCCCCCCTTCGTTCGCCGCCGCTGAGCGCGCGCACGTAGAAATAGCCCAGCGTCATCAGGATGAAGAACAGGAGCACGGAATAGGCCGACGCCACACCCCAGAGCTGGCGCCCGAAGGCGAGCTCGTAAATGTGCGTGATCCAGATGTGGGAGGCGTTGGAGGGGCCGCCGCCCGTCATGATCCACGGAATGATGAAGGAGTTGAAGTTCGCGACCGCGAGCAGCAGGATCGTAACCGTGGACACCCCGCTCAGATGCGGAAAGGTGACGTGCCAGAAGCGCTGCCATGCCGAGGCGCCGTCGACCTGCGCGGCACGCAGGAGCTGCTCGGGAACCGTTTGCAGCCCAGCCATCAGCATGATCATGGCAAACGGAAACTCGCGCCAGACGTTGACCACGATCAGCGAGGGCAGGACAGTGCTGACGCTGTCGATGAAGTTCGGTGGCCGGCTGGCGAGCCCCAGTTCCACGAGCACCGCGCCGATGATGCCGAAATCCGAGTGGTAGATCCATTTCCAGATATAGGAGGCAGCGACCGCGCTGATCACCCACGGGATGATAAGGATGGCGCGCAGTATGCCGCGCCCGAAAAAGTCGCGATGCAGAGCCAGCGCCAAGGCATAGCCCAGCACGAATGCGATGATGGTGGAGGCCACCGTCCAGATCACCGTGTTGAGCGTAACGCGCCAGAACACATCGCTGGTGAGGATGGCCGTGTAGTTGTCCACGCCGACGAAGGTCTTGTCCCTCAGCTGCAGCCCAGGCGGCGTTTTGAAGAAGGACAGTTCGACCGTGTAGTAGATCGGGTAGGCGATGACGATGAGCATCACCACGAGGGCGGGCAGTACGTAGAGATAGTCAGCCCGATTGATCCAGATCTGCCGGAGCACGTCGGAACGCATCGCGCGCGGTTTGCGGGCCGAGTCTGCCTCGCCTGTCACCGTGGTCATCGTAGGCAACCCCCTGTCTTGGCACGCAATGTAGGCCGGCAGCGCAAAATCTGCCGGCCGATTTCGCGACAGGCGAGGCCTAGAGCCCACCGCCTTCCATCAGTTTCTTGACCTTGTCGGCCGCGTCATCGGCCGCCTGGTCGACGGTCATGGCGCCGGTCAAGGCGTTCTGCAGCATATCCGGGACGATGATATTCATGATCTCGGGAGCTTGCGGCAGGGCCGGGAACGGGATGCCGTATGGCAGCATCGAGGTCGTGACATCGAGAAACTTTATCGTGTCCAGTCGTTCCTTCATCCACTTGGTCTTGAAGCCGTTGAGGTTGCCCGGGTTCGAGCCGGCATAGGCCATCTTCAGCGACCATTCAGGGCTCGTCCAGAAGCAGATCATCGCCTTGGCAGCCGGCTCGTCCACCTTGCCGCCTTCGACATATTCGGGCTTCAGGATGTGGATGTTGGACCCGCCGAACACGACCGCCCGCTTGCCATCGGGACCGGTGGGGATCAGACCATAGCGCATGTTGTCGATGACGGTCTGCGCCTTGTCCCCGTCGGCGCCCGTGGCCTTCTTCTGCAGGTCGAGCATGACGTTGTAGTCGGATGGGTGCGAGATCATCATACCCAGCTGGCCGGCGACGAACAGGGGCTGGTTGTCCGCCTGCTGGTTGGTCAGGGCCGAAACGGGCACCGACTTGTCGCGGACATACATGTCGTACGACGCCTGCAGGGCACGCTTGCTGGCTTCGCTGTTCAGCCGGACCTCGCCATAGTTCGGGCTCGGGTCGGCTTCGTCGAATACGCCGCCGCCGTAACCCCAGAGCTGGGGCATGAAGCGGTAGGGCGTGTTGCCGGCGTTCTTGCGGGCAACGAGGCCGTAGCCGGCGATCCCGAGCTTGTCGTGGATCTGCTTGGAGTACGCGACGACATCGTCCCAGGTTGCCGGCGGTTGGTCTGGATCGAGCCCGGCCCGCTTGAAGATATCGGCGTTCCAGATGAGCGCCATCGTCTCGTTGTTGGTCGGGATGCCATAGGTCACCTCGTCCCAGGTTACGGCCTTCATGGCGCCGGGCCAGAAGTCCTCGGTCGACCAGCCGACGTCCTCAGGCTTGAGCGGCTCGAGATAGCCCTTCGCCGCAAACTCCGTGCCACCCAGGATTTGCAGGCGGACCGCCATCGGCGCCGCATTGCCAAGGAGCGCCGTGCGGAACTTGTCGAGCAGGTCGTTATAGGTGAGGGCCTGTTCCTCGAGCTGGATGTTCGGATAGGTCTTGCGGAAGGTTTCGAAGAAATCCTTATAGTATTGACGCAGGAGGTCGGGGTCGCCTTCGAATACGCCCTGATACCAGAAGGTCAGTCGCCCCTTGTAGTCGAGGGGGGTGACCTTACCGCAGGCCTCCGCCGTGTCAAACTCCTCTGTGCCCGCAATGGACCGCACGTATTCGGGTGACCACTTGCTCAAGTCGACCGGTGTGGCACCCAATGCCGATGTGGACATCAGCGATGCCATTAAAGCAGTGACAACAGTGCCGCGCAGGACGGCACCGCCGAGTGTAATCCTCGTCATAGGTTTCCTCCAGGTTCTCCCATGCCGCTCTGCGCCGAGGCAAGCGGTCCTTGCTCGTTCGACCGCGGGGGGATCGCGTCTTTCTGCTTTATGTATCCCCTCGATCGCCTGGTACGTTTTCAGATCGTGAATTGCCTGTCAACGCGCTGGATCGTACATTGTTGGCGGAAGCCGTGCGTGATATCAGGCAGCGCGTGTATTATTGCTGGGAGCCGGCCTTGGACGAAATAGGCGACTTCAAAGCCAAGCCACCTGTGGGGGTTGATTCCATCGGCGCCTCCAGCGAGGGCGCCTCGATTTATGAACTGATCAGGGAAGACATCATCGAGGGACGGCTCGCCGCCAACGAACGGCTCGTGGTCACCGATCTCGCCCGGCATCACGGCACCTCGACCAACCCCGTGCGCGAGGCGCTTCAGCTGTTGCGTGGGGAGGGCTTCGTCATCTTCGTCCCCAACCGCGGGGCGCGCGTCAGGCCCATAGATCAGGATTTTGTCCGGGATATCTACGAGATCGGTGTTCTCATCGAGCCGGCCCTGACGCGATGGTTCGTGAATATGGCCACCAGCGAGGACATAGCCGAACTCGAACGTATCCAGGGCCTGATTGAAGACAACAACTTCGCCGACACATTCAGGCACAGTGAGCTGGATACCGCGTTCCACACCGTGATGTACCAGCGGCACTATAACCGCCATGCCGCCGAGCTTTGGTGGAAGCATCGCGAAGTGCTGCGCGCCGTGAGCCGCCGTTTCAACTACACGCTCGCGCGGCGTGCCGCGATCATGCGCGAGCACCGCGAACTCATCTGGCGCGTAAAGGCGGGAGAAGCCGACAAGGCGGCCGAACTCATTTCCCGCCATGTCGAGGGTTCCGGCCGGCATATTCTCGAACAAATGCGCGCAACACCGCTCGGGTCGGATAGAACGACGGTCCAGTCTCGAACATCGTTAGCCTGACCATTTCAGACAAAGGTAATTGAGATGAAAATCACGAGCATCCGGCCGTGGCTGATCAGGTCCGATGCTTCCTATTGGGGCGAGTTCCTGTTCGTCGAGGTGATGACCGACGAAGGCGTGAGTGGCTGGGGAGAGATCACCACCACTACAAAGCTTGCCAACCGCGCGCTCTGCACGATCCTGCGGCAGATCGGCGTCGCCCTGACAGGCGAGGATCCAGCACGTATCGAGCATCTCTGGCACAAGATTTTCCGCAGCTTCACCTACATGGGCAGCCGCGGCGCCGCCGTCGAATGCGTGAGCGCCATCGATATAGCCCTCTGGGACATCCGGGGCAAAGTACTCGGCAAGCCGATTTACGAGCTGCTGGGCGGACCAGTACGCGATGAAGTTGCGCTCTACACCCATCCCAACCAGGCCAATTTCACGAGCAAGGAGGCTGTGGTTCGCGAAATTCTGGACATCGTCGAGTCCGGACACACTGCGCTCAAGTTCGACCCTTACCCCCACCAGGGCCGCAGCGCCGATGGTCTGCCCCGCGAACAGCGGGACGGCTACCTCGATGGCAGCATGACCCGCAAGGACGAGCGCGAAGCCGCCGAACTCACGGCTCTGATCCGTGAAACGGCGGGGCCTGATGTCGACATTCTCATCGATGCGCATGGCCGCTTCGACGTTCCCACCGCCATTCGCCTGTGCCGGAGCCTCGAGGAAGCCGGCCAGATCGACTGGTTTGAGGAGCCCTGCCCGCCGGAGAGCCTTAACGCCCTCAAGCAGGTGCGTGAGAAGGTCAGTGCCGCTATCTCGTGGGGCGAGCGCGGCCACACGAAGTGGGATTTCGTGCCGGTACTCGAGAACAGGCTCGCTGACTACATCATGCCGGACGTCACCTGGACCGGCGGCATTACCGAACTCAAGAAGATTTCCGCCCTATGCGAGGCCTATTACGTCCCGGTGTCGCCACATGACGCCGCGGGACCGATCAATTTGGTTGCGGGAGCGCAGGTGATGATGACCGTTCCCAACTTCTACAAGCTCGAAACGTCGGAGTGGAACTTGGGCAAGTACGATCATCTCATCGACAGACCACTCGACAATTCGAACGGCAGCCTCAAGCTGACGTCCAAGCCCGGCCTCGGTATTGAGATGGACCGCGACTACCTGCAGGCCCACGAGATTGAGCTTGGCTAAGCAGGTTCCGGAAAAGTGTGTCACGGTTTTCCGCCAGAAACCTTCGACAAAACAAGACGCTAAGCAGACGAAGCGCGGGCGAAGCCACGCAAGTCTTCTTAGCGACGCTCTATGCCGGCCCGGCGTGCGGGTCGGCAAGTCCCACGACCAGAACGAGGATAAGTCATGCCAAAGACGGATGGGGCCGACGAGGCGCTCGACCGGGTGAACACGAACTCGAAGCCGTCCGAGCTTCGCATCACCGACATGCGGGTAGCCGAAATCATTGGCGCGCCGTTCACCTCGGCGCTGCTGAAGATTTACACCAACCAGGGCATCGTCGGGCTTGGCGAGGTGCGCGACGGCGCCAGCGCCACCTACGCGCTGATGCTGAAGAGCCGGCTGCTTGGCGAGAACCCCTGCGACATCGACCGTCTGTTTCGCCGGATCAAGCAGTTCGGCGGGCACGGCCGGCAAGGCGGCGGCGTCTCGGCGGTCGAAATCGCGTTATGGGATCTCGCCGGCAAGGCCTATGGCGTCCCCATCTACCAGATGCTCGGCGGCCGGTTTCGGGAGAAGGTGCGCATCTATTGCGATACCGACGCGATCGTGCCGAGCGGCACCGAAACCGGCAAGCGCCTCAAGCAGCGCATGGCGCTCGGCTTCACGTTCCTCAAGATGGATCTGGGGCTGATGCAGATTGCCGATGTCCCCGGTGCGGTCGTTTCCCCTGCCGGCTCGCTTGAAGGGTACCGCGTTCACCCCGGCCGCGGGCCGGTCAAGACCATTGAAGAGCGGCGCGCCCGCAACGCCGTGTACGATCTGCACAACGTCGCCCACCCGTTTACCGGCCTTCACTTTTCCGACAAGGGCCTCGACCTGCTTGAGCAGTACATTGCCGAGGTTCGCGACGTTATCGGCTTTGAAGTTCCGCTCGCCATCGACCACGTCGGCCACATATCGCTTCAGAACGGCATTCGCCTCGCCAGGCGGATCGAAAAATATGTGCCAGCCTGGCTCGAGGACGTGATCCCATGGCAGTACACCGAGCAGTACCGACAACTGCAGGACGCTACCACGGTGCCGATCTGCACCGGCGAGGACATCTACCTTAAGGAGGGCTTCGAGCCTCTGCTCAGGAGCGGCGGCCTCTCCGTTATCCACCCGGACCTGCTCACCAGCGGAGGCATCCTGGAGACCAAGAAGATCGGGGACATGGCGCAGGACCACGGCGTCGCCATGGCCATCCATATGGCCGAAAGTCCGATCGCCGCAATGGCCGCGGCACATGTCGCGACCGCGACCGCAAACTTCATGGCGCTCGAATACCACTCTGCCGATGTCGACTGGTGGGACGATATCGTCACCGGCCTTCCCAAGCCGCTCGTGAACGACGGCTTTATCACCGTTCCGGACAAGCCTGGCCTGGGGATCGACGACGTCGTCGACGAGGTGATCTCGCAGCATCTCCAGCCGGGTGTCACGGGCATCTGGCAGCCCACGGACCACTGGGACACCGAGTATTCCTGGGATCGCACCTGGAGCTGAGGCGAAGAGAACCCAAGATGAAGATCACCGACCTCCGCTGTGCCGTTATCGGCAGGCACCCCATCGTCCGCATCGTTACCGACCAGGGCCTCTATGGCCTGGGCGAAGTCGAGTTCACCAAGACCTATCTCAAGCCTTGGGTGCTGCATTTCCGCGAGGCTCTGATCGGCGAGGACCCGACCGACGTCGAGCGGGTGATGCTGAAGATCCGGCAGCGCGGCTCGTTCAAGCCCTATGGCGCCGCCGTCAGCGCCATCGAGCATGCGCTCTGGGACATTGCCGGCAAGGCTGCAGGCGTGCCGGTCTACAAACTGCTCGGCGGCAAGGTGCGCGACCAGGTGCGCGTCTATAACGGCTCGATCCGCCAGAAACGCGCGGGGGACCGGCCGGAGGATTACGCCGCTGACGTCAAATGGATGATGGAGCAGCCGCAGAACTTCTTCATGATCAAGCAAGGAATCTCGTTCCACTCGAACATGAAGGACACCATCGACGGCTTCCACTACGGCGTGACGCAGAAGAAGGCCGGCTATCACGGTGCCATGGATCAAGGCGTGATCAGCGAGCGCGGTTTCAACCACATGCTCGATTGCGTGATCGCGATGAAGGAGGTGCTGGGCGACAAGGTCAGCCTGGCGCTCGACTGCGGCCCGGGCTGGATGCTGCCCGATGCAATCAAGTTCGCTCGCGCGGTCGAGAAGTACAATTTGATGTGGCTCGAGGACATGCTGACCGGCGACTATGTGCCGTGGGTCAATCCGCAGGCCTATCGGGAGCTGACCACCTCGACCTCGACGCCGATCCATACCGGCGAGCAGATTTACCTGCGGCACAATTTCAAGGAGCTGATCGAGACGCAGGCGGTGCGCGTCATCGGCCCCGATCCCGCCGATATTGGCGGGATCGCCGAGCTCAAATGGGTCGCCGAGCACGCCTATATGCACTCGATCCTGATGGCGCCGCACGGCACGGCGAACGGCCTCCTCGGCCTTGGCGCACTGATCAACGTGTGCGCCACCCTGCCCGCCAATTACGTGGCGTTCGAATATCCCAGCGCCTCGGACCCATGGTGGAACGACATCGTCATCGGCCTGCCCAAGCAGGTGGTGAAGGATTCGATGATCGACCTGCTCGAAGCCCCCGGGCTCGGCCTCGACATCGACCCCCAGGGGGCCAAGAAGTATCTGCTGGGAGAGGACGCCGGGTTCTTCGACTGATCAGGCACATCCCAGCGAAGATGACGGCCTACATGGACAGGCCTCTACACAAAGGCATCCTGGCAAGAAACACATTCGCTGGGTGGAGGCACCGATGAAATTCCGATTGTTTTCCTGCCTGCTCGTGGCGATCGTGCTCGATGGCTGCGCACTGCGTCCGGCCGCTACTGTGCTGGTTCCTGTTGAGACCTCTGCAAGCGATGCACGGCGCGTGGAACTGTTTGCCGCTACCTCGAGGAACCTGACAGGCAACACGGGGGAATTCGGGACCGCTTCGGGTCGAAGCTTCACCCTGAATTACCAGGCCTATGATATGTCGATCCCACCTGGTCACAAAGCAGGCGCGATCGAATGGCCGAGGGGGGCAGCCGACCCGGAGCGTCATTTCGCTGTACTGGCGCGGACTGATCTGACGGAGGATGAATTCGCGAAACGCGTCGCCGCAGCGAGCCACAACAGCGAAGCAGTCATTTTCATCCACGGCTATAATACTCTTTACCAGGAGGCGATTTTTCGCTTCGCCCAGCTTGTTAACGACACGGGATTTTCCGGTGCTGCTATTTTATTCTCCTGGCCATCGGAAGGCAGAACGCTCGCCTATGGTCGTGATCGGGAAAGCTCCATGTTCTCGCGTGACCATCTTGAGCGGTTGATCCGAAATGTTGCCCAGATCCCGTCCGTCAAGAAGGTCCACTTGGTTGCTCATTCAATGGGAGCGTGGTTGACGGCCGAGGTCTTGCGGCAAGCCAAATTCAAAAACGGCCTCGAGTTCAACGGCAAACTTGGCGAGGTTGTGCTCGCCTCGCCCGATATAGATGTCGACGTGTTTCGCACGCAGATCATGGCGATTGGAAAGAGGTCCCCGCCCATTACTGTTCTGATTTCCCGCGATGACAAGGCGCTTGCGGTATCGAAGCTGATAGCCGGCAATGTCGATCGGGTCGGTGCCTTCGTAGTCGATGACCCGCGGATCATCCCAGTTCTCGAACAGGCAGGGCTGCGGGTAATCGACATGAGCGTTCTTCAAAGTGGCGACCCGTTGCAGCACGCGAAATTTGTGGCATCCTCCGCTCTACTCCAAAAGTTCAGCAAGGACCTGCACTCCGGGCTGGCGCGCGAAAAGTCCCTGCGAGGGAATGCGAGTCTGCTTTTTGTTGATAGCACCGGCGCCCTGATTGAGCGCCTTCCCAACAGGGACCGGTAATTTTCTGGGGTCGGGCGGCGCGTGGGGCGAGACACATTCGGTTCCGGGCGGCATGTCGTTGTTGTAAAACATGATGCTGCCGCACGGTCCGGACCGCGAGGCCCTTGGGGAGGCGTCGAACGCGGATCTCAAGCCCGAAAAGCTCGACGAGACCATGTCCTTCCATGGTCGAGACCCGCTTCCCGCTGGTCATAAATCGCACTCGCATCGGCACACCGCCTTTTAACGACTTCGCAGGCGCATTATGCAATTTGTGCATTGCAATATCTGCGGCTATCGTTATGATCCTCTTGTCGGCCATCTACTCCTCCCAGATGCGATGCCGATGTTGAATGCGGTGCACCTCCTCCCGCGCTGCATTTCAAATCGAGCCCGCTGCCACCTCCTCCCGGCGGCGGGCTTTTTCTTTGTCTGAGGGACAATTCGGGCCTTGGCCAACTTATTGGCGTCTAAGCAGGTTCCGGAAAAGTGTCACGGTTTTCCGACAGAAACCTGCGGCAAAACAAGAGGCTAAGCAGGCGAAGCGTGGGCGAAGCCACAGTACACGACAGCGCCGATTTTGCCCCTCATCCGGCGTGGCCGAGCGCAGCGAGGTCGGTTGAGGGGTACCGCGGGCGCAACGTCCAGGGCGAAGCGCCGCCCCACACCCTCATCCGCCTTCACTCCGTTCAGGCACCTTCTCCCACAAGGGGAAAGGTGAGTCTCGCGCGGACGTCCCGGCAAATCGCCAGCGTTCACGATTGGCGCAAGCGCAGCGAGCGTCTCCCTGGGCGAGGCGCAACGTTCCAGGGTGAAGCGCCGCCGTTCCACACCCTCATCCGCCTTCACTCGTTCAGGCACATTCTCCCACAAGGGGAGAGGGTAAGGGTGAGGAGCAAAAGCGGCCTCGAAACAAGGACGTGATCCTTGTGTCGTGTACCATGGGGCGAAGCCACGCAAGTCTGCTTAGGCGAGGCGAATGCTCCGCACTTCCAGGCCTTTCTTGCCCTGCGTGCATTTGACAAACACCTTCTGTCCCTCCATCAGCACGCTGAGCCCTGAGCCGGCCAACGCGGTGGCATGGACGAAGACGTCCTTCTGACCGTTTTCGGGAGCGATGAAGCCGAATCCCTTTTCGGGATTGTACCACTTGACCGTGCCTTCGCTCTCCAGCAGCGCACCCGTCCCGGCAGCAGACTCTCCGGCAAGACCCGTCTTTGCCGGAATTTTCGCGATCTGATCGCCGATCTCCAGCACTTGCGCGACCTGATGACCTCTTGGACTTTCTTCCACCGTGACCTTGAGAGGCGTCCCATCGGAAACACTGCGACTTCCTGCCGCCTCCAACACTCGGACGTGCAGATAGGCCTCCGTTCCATCCGACAGTTTGACGAAGCCAAAGCCCTTGCTGGCGTTGAACCACATCACTTCGGCGTCAACAGGGTCTGTGGTCACGGTCGAAGAGCGCTGAAAGTAGCTTGGCTCGGAAGTCCGTTCCGAAAAGGAAACCGGGTCGTCAAGGCGATGCCGGCGTGGCTCGCGATGGTCTCTATATCTGCCCATGATCGCCTCGACTGGGATGGAGAGCGCACTGCGCTTCGGTAAGGATAATCTCTATCGGGCGACGCGTTTGTGTCAAATGAACATGCGGCGCATATCTCGCGATCAACCTGCACGTGCGGCAGGGACCTCGTGCTGGCGGAACTGCCGGCCAGGATCGAGCGCGCTGAGGAACTGTGCGCTCGCCTGACGCAGGCCATCGTTGAACTGGTTCCGTCCTGGACATTTTGGCGCCGCTCGTCGCTTGCGAGGGTGCGAATAAGAGCAAATGCGCGCCATTTCAAGCGGCAAAAGAAAAGGCCGGCGGGAGGAGGTGCCGGCCTTTTCCTATGTCGCGCCAGCGGGAGGAGGGTGCTGGCGGCATATCCCGCGGGGCAGAGGGAGGAGGAACCGTCCCGCGGTGTGGCAGTTCTGCGGAAAACCGTGAGATCGCTTTCCGGAACCGCTAAAATCAAGCGACCTTGATGTCTTTCATCGCCTTCTCGAAGACGTCCTTCAGCGGCTTGGTGACTTCCTCGGCGGCCTTCGTGCTGGCAGCCTGGAGATCCTTGACCTGGGCAACGCCGGCCTCGACGCTCTTGCGAACGAAAGCGGTCTGCACTTCGATCAGTTCGGAAACCGACTTGACGCCAACCAGCGCCTCGAGGTGCGAGAAGCTGAGCTCGGCATTGGCGCGCAGCGCGGCGATCGTCTTCAGCGACAGGTCGCTGCCGGCGGCCTTGGCGGTCTCGACGCTCGTCTCGACGGCCTTCTGGGTGCTCTCGGCGCCGGTCTTCAGCTTCGAGTAAACTTCCTTGCTCTGCTCAACGCCCTTCTCGGTGAAAGCGCGGAACTGGTCGGTAGCCTTGGATGCGTCGAAGGTGGGGAACTCGACGTTTTCGATGAAATCGGTGGGCTTGCTAGCGGTCTTGGACATTTTCTTTCCTTCATTTCGACGGGTCGGGGTGCCGTCTCGTTTATGCATGAAAGGCATATAGTAAAGACTTTGCTGCATTGCAATACCCTTGTGTTGCATTGCACCATAGACTGGAAATGCCGACAATCGCGCAGAACGCTGGGCTTGGCGAGAACAACAAGTTGGACAACATGGCGCCTCGTCTGCCAATCACTTTGCCAAGATGCATCAACCTCTCCACGATCTCCGCGATCTAGGCGATGACGACCTCCTCGAGGCTGTCCAGCGCCAGACGTTTCGATACTTCTGGGAGGGCGCACATCCGGTGTGCGGCCTTGCTCGCGACCGTCAAACTACCACGCGCGATCCGAATAATGACCTGGTTGCCATTGGCGGTTCAGGCTTTGGTGTCATGGCAATACTCGTTGCCGTAGAGCGCGGCTGGATTTCACGCGGCAGCGCTCTTGAGCGCCTTGTCCTGATGCTGGACTTCCTGGAACGGGCTGCTCGCTATCATGGAATGTTTTCTCATTTCATCGATGGCCGCTCAGGCGAGACCATTCGCTTTGGCCGCAAAGACGACGGCGGCGATGTCGTGGAGACGGCATTTTTGTTTCAGGGACTTTTGTGCGCCGCCCAGTATTTCAACGGCAGTTCGCCGCTGGAGAAAGAAGTGCGCAGCCGCATTGATCGGCTCTGGCAAGAGGCAGAATGGGACTGGTACACGCGGGGCGAAAAGACGCTTTACTGGCATTGGAGCCCCAAACACGGCTGGGCCATGAACTGCAGGATTGGCGGCTGGAACGAGGGTTTGCTCGCCTATGTTCTGGCTGCCGGCTCAGAAAGGCACTCGATAGAGCCCGATGTCTATCATCACGGATTTGCCTCTGGTGGCGGTTTTCGCAATGGCCAGTCCTATCACGGCATCGAACTTCCGCTTGGAGCCGACTATGGCGGGCCGCTTTTCATCGCCCACTATTGTTTCTGCGGTCTCGACCCTCGCGGTCTGTGTGACCGGTATGCCGATTATTGGCTTCAGAACCTTTCGCACGCCCGCATCCATTATGAGCACTGCGTTCAAAATCCCCATGGGCATGTGGGGTATGGGCCGGCTTGCTGGGGGTTGACCTCCAGCCACGGTCCGGACGGCTATGTCGCGCACGCTCCAGGCCGGGACGTCGGCGTAATCACGCCGAGTGCGGCGCTGTCGAGTTTTCCCTACACTCCGAACGAATCGATGCGGGCGGCGCGGTATTTCCTGACGAGGCCAAGACACCGTATCTGGGGACGATACGGGTTCGTCGACTCCTTCTGCGAAACCCGCAACTGGTATGCGCGCACCTATCTTGCAATCAATCAGGGGCCGATCGTCAGCATGATCGAGAATTTCCGCAGCGGCTTGCTGTGGCGACTGTTCATGAATACCCCGCAAGTTCAAAAAGGTCTTCGCCAACTTGGGATTCTCCAGTCCGCATTTGGCGCAGCCGCTGAGGTCAACTGCCGTGAAAAACCCGGTCGATTGCATCCAGACTGGTGGAAAGCAAGCACCCGTCAGGACATGGCGACCCAAGTTTGGCTAAAGCAACTTGTCCAGCGTGATTGGCAAATCACGGATTCGCTTCCCCGTCGCATTGAAGACCGCGTTGGCGATAGCCGCCGCCGCGCCGGTGATGCCGATCTCGCCGACGCCGCGCGCACCGAGAGGCATGAGTTCGTCCGGAATGTCGGTGTAGACTATCTCGATATGCGGCACGTCGAGATTAACCGGGATATGGTATTCCGCCAGCGAACGGTTGAGGATCCGCCCACGCCTTTCGTCGAACTGAGTTTTCTCCGACAGCGCCATGCCGATGCCCATGATGATCCCGCCGCGGAACTGGCTGGTGGCGGTCTTTGGATTGATGATGCGACCGCAGTCGAACGAGCCGAGCCAGCGCGACACGCGCAGCTCGCCCGATTCCTCGTTAACCCGCACTTCGCAGAACTGCGCGCCGTAGGAGGCCATCGAATACTTCAACGTCTCCAGCGGCATGGAGGAACTCTCCTCGACTTCCAGAAAGGCCTGCCCGGCCCGCTGCAGGATCGAGGCGTAGGTTTCGCCACCACCGCTCTCGCCGACCCTGTAGAGGCCGCCGTCACGCGCCTCGACGTTCCTCGCGCCCGCCAGCGGGGAGTCGTGGGCAACGAGCTTCAGGAGCTTGCGGTGCAGTTTCTCGATCGCCGGCTGGACCGCCGCCATAATGCTCGCGGTTTGGCTGGATCCGCCTGCCGTGATCGTCGAATCCGGAAGGGCGGAATCGCCGTATTCGAACGACACTTTGTCCATGGGCAGGCCAAGCCGATCCGCCGCGTGCTGTATCTGCACCGTCGCCGTGCCCATGCCCATTTCGCTGCCGGCTGCCTGCACGAGGGCGGCGCCGTCGGCGGAGATGCGGACGCGCACTGTGGCGGCAAAGCGGAAGACAGGGTAGTAGGCGGTCGCGACGCCCTGGCCGATCAACCATTTCCCGTCGTGCTGCGAACGAGGCCCGGCCGCACGGTCGGCCCAGCCGAACTTCTCCGCGCCTCGCCTGTAGGCCTCGACGAGGTTGCGGCTGGTAAATTGCGTGCCCTTGGTCGGGTCCTTCTCGGGCTCGTTGATCCGGCGCAGCTCGATTGGATCGATTTGCATCTGATGCGCGAGTTCGTCTATCGCCGATTCGAGCGCGAAGGTCGCCATGGCCTCGCCCGGCGCGCGCATCCAGGTGTTGGCGACAGTATCGAGATTGATGACCTTCTGGCCGATCAGTTTTGTCTCGGTCTCGTAGAGATGCCGTGGCAGCAGCGAGAATTGTTCGGGATAGTTCGCGTGCTTCGTGCTTGCGGTGGTGCCGGTATGGATGAGAGCGGTGAACTTGCCCTCGCGGTTCGCTCCGAGGGCGACGCGCTGTTCCGATAGAGTGCGTCCGCCGATGATGCGGAACGTGCCCTCTCGGGACAGCACCAGCTTGACCGGGCGCTGTGCAATCTTGGCCGCGGCCGAACACAGGACGGTGTTGCTCCACAACGACCATTTACCGCCGAACGCGCCGCCGACGAAGGGCGAGATTACCCGAACGTTATCCGGCTTCAGGCGGAAGATGCGGGCTAGCTGGTGCTTCGTTCCGTTTACGAATTGGGTCGTATCATAAACCACGAGGCTGCTGTCGCCGTCCCATATCGCGATGGTCGCGTGCGGTTCGATGGCGTTGTGATTGTGACGCGGCGTGCTGTAGAAATTGTCGACCTTGAATGCCGCTTCCGCCAGGGCCTCCTCGGCGTCGCCTTTCCTGACTTCGGAATCTTCTCCCAGGATATCGGACGGGACTTCCGCCTCGCCCTTCAGTCCGTCGAAGGAAACGCGGGGTTCTTCCGTTTCGTATTCGACGCGGACAAGCGAGGCGGCATGCTCCGCCTGTTCCAGCGTCTCGGCAACGACCACCGCGACCGCCTCTCCGTCATAGTGCACCTTGTCGTCCTGCATGATCGGCAGATCGCTGCTGCCGACGCCCTTGGCAAAGTTGTTGACGTTCAGGAGGGAGGGCCGCTTCATGCGCGGCGCATTCTCGTGCGTGACGATGGCTATGACGCCCGGCGCGGCTTCGGCCTGGGTCGCGTCGATCCGGGCGATGCGGCCTCTCGCGATCGTGCCGTAGACGAGCGCGGCGTGGGTCAGGTTCGCGATCTTGAAATCGGCCGTGAAGGTCGCCTCGCCCCTGACTTTCACCGATCCATCGATGCGGCTGATTGGTTTTCCGACATGGCCGTGCCCGTGGATGAGCGGGTCCGGCTCACCGTCCGGCACGAACCTGGCGACCGTCTCCAGGACCTTGCGCATGATCGACATCGACGTTCTCCGAATCCTAGAAGCGCTCGGCCAGTTCGCCGAGCACGCCGACGATGGTCCTGCGCGCCAACTCCACCTTGAACGCGTTGTGTTCAAATCCTCGGGCTTGGGCGAGTTCGGCTCGTGCAGCGCGCTCGAAGCTTTCCCGGGTGGCGCTTGATCCCGCCAGCACGCGCTCGGCCTCGCGTGCCCGCCACGGCTTGTGCGCAACACCGCCCAGCGCCAGCCGCACGCCGCTGACCTTTCCGCTTTCGACATCGAGAGCGGCGGCGACGCTGACCAAGGCGAAGGCGTAGCTCGCGCGGTCGCGCACCTTCCGGTAAAGTGAGTTGCGTGCGAACCCGAGCGGCGCGATCCGGATGCCGGTGATCAGCTCCCCGGGAAGGAGTTCGGTTTCGACATGCGGCGTATCGCCTGCCAGCCTGTGGAAGTCGGCGAACGGAATCGAGCGGACACCGTCGGGTCCCCTCACTTGAACCGTCGTGTCGAGGGCCGCCAACGCGACGCACATGTCGGAAGGGTGGACCGCTATGCAATGTTCCGACGCACCGAGGATAGCGTGCATCCGGTTGAATCCGCCGAGCGCGTCACAGCCGCTGTCCGGCTCGCGCTTGTTGCATCCAGCCGTCAGGTCATAGAAGTAAGCGCAGCGGGTGCGCTGCATGAGATTGCCGCCGACGGTCGCCATGTTGCGGATCTGGCCGGAAGCGCCGAACAGCACTGCCTGAGCCAGGAACGGATAGTTCTCCCGGACAGCGCGATGGCTTGCCAGCGCCGTATTCCTGACGGTCGCGCCGATCGACAGGCCGCCGTCGGCTCGTTCCTCGATATTGTCCAGGGGAAGCGTCGTCACGTCGACCACCGTGTCCGGCTGTTCGATGCCCTCGCGCATCAGGTCGACGAGATTGGTGCCACCGGCGAGAAACTTCGCGTTGGCCGTGCGCGACAGCAGGTAGACCGCGTCGTGAACGTCGGCCGGCCGCGCATACGCAAAGTTCTTCATGACGATGCCTCGCTCCCGAACGTCTGGCGGATCGCCGCGCAAATGCCGACATAGGCTCCGCAGCGGCATAGATTGCCGCTCATCCGCTCCTTGATCTCCTCGTCCGTGAAATCGATGTCGGAGGTGTTCATGTCGGCTGTGACGGCGCTCGGCAAGCCGTCGCGGAACTCGCGGACCATCCCCACGGCGGAGCACAGCTGGCCGGGCGTACAGTACCCACACTGGAACCCGTCATGCTCGATGAAGGCCGCCTGCAGGGGATGAAGGCTTCCGTTCTCGCTCAGGCCCTCGACAGTCGTGATCTTCCGGCCCTCCAACTGGATGGCGAGAGAAAGGCAGGAAAGAACCCGATCGCCGCCGACAAGCACCGTGCAGGCGCCGCACGCTCCTTGATTACAACCTTTCTTGGTGCCGGTAAGGCCGAGGCGCTCCCGCAGTGCGTCGAGCAGCGAGGTGCGGGGCTCAATCTCGACGCCGACATCTTGTCCGTTGATGTTGAGGTGAACCAACGTAACGGCGCTGCGCGGGGATGCTGGACGTTCGAGGACGTCGTCTTGTGGGCGCATCGCTCTGTCTCCTGCCGGGACCGCGTGCGGTGCGGTCCGTCGAATGCATGGAGACGCTCGCGATCTTGGTTGGTCCTCCCAAGAACAGCCGGTTTGGAATTAGGTTCCACCGACGGGCGATGGTCGCGGCAGGCCAACTTTCGCCTCCTGCGAAAACCACGGTGTCGTATGCCCGCTTACCGAAGCCGCGCGCGCCCAAGCCGTGCTGCCGACACAGGCCAGGAGGGGGGTTGGACAACCGCCGTAGCGGCAGCGCTTCATCCCCGGAACCCTTCCATTGTTGCTCGGCTTCTTGGTTATGCTAATCCAAGGAGGCGACCGCTGTAGCGAGGATTTGAGTTTTCTGCCCTGCTGACTAAGTTTAATGGATACTCTATGTTGCGCCGGATAATAGAAGTTGACATCGCAACCGAGGATCACATGGCCGACCTTAAGGAGATCGAATCAAGCCAGGTACCGAGTGAGTTGCCTGTAAAGCAACAGACACATGAGACTGAGAAAAAGTCGTCGAAACCGAAGAAAGCAACCGGGCGGCAGGCGCGTGGTGGGCGGACCCGGGCCGCGTCGGAACCCTCGCCTGAAGCTGTCACTTCCCCTGCGGTGCGAGCCGCGCGGAAGATTTACTCTGGAAAAGAGCGGGCGCAAAAACTCGGCGATATCGAGAACCAGACAGGTCAGGGATCGAGCCTCAAGGATGCTGTCAAGAAAGCAGGAATATCCGAACAGACATACTATCAGTGGAAGAAGGCTGCCGCACAGGCACCACAGGGCGACGACCTCAAGGACTTGGTCAAGCTTGAAGAAGAGAATGCGCGTCTGAAGCAGCTCCTCGCCGACCGGCTGCGCAAGGAAAACGCCGAACTCAGGAAGAAGCTCGGGCTTGGTTGAGTCGGTGCTGAAAGAGGACCGGCGTTCGTTCGGGTTGGCAATATTGTGCTAAGCGAGCTTCGGCTCGCCATCTCCGGCTGCCCGCGCGGCAAAGCATTGTCTTGACCGTCTCGGATCCCTACACCGGCAGGCTGGCCGTCTCTTCGATGCTCAGTTTTTCGATCACCCTCGCGAAGCAGACCGTACGGCAGACGTCCGGGGGATTGGTTTAGGTGGCCACCAGCCCCATGACAGACATAGCTCGCTGTGGCCACCAACTCTTGAAAGGGTACGCAATCGCGGCCAAGCTCGGCCCGAAAATTTGAACCTATGCGAACCTCGCGCGGATAATATTTTGGTTTGCGGTCCGACGGGCAGGTGCGTTCCGTGCGTCGATCCTACGCCGCTGCCGGTACCGGCTCGGCTATTGCTCGCTTGCGCGTTGCCCCTGCTGCCTCGTCAATTGCGGCCATGACCTCGACCATGGCGGTCTGGTGAACCATGTGCCCCGCTCCGGCCACCGAATGGAAGGTGCTGTGACCAACATCGCGATGGAGCTGGGCCGACTGCCGGTCGGTGTCGATCAGACGGTCGAGATCCCCGGCGATGATGACGACGGGCATCGTCAGGTCGCCATACTTCGCACGTAGCGCGAAAGCGTCCGGGATCATAAGAGCAGATTCGGCAGCACTGGCGCGGATCTGAGACGGTCGCAGCGCAAGTCCAACTGGAAAGCCTTTCGTGAATTTCTTCGGCACTTCCGCCGGTCCGAAGATCTTCCGCATCAGGAGCGGCCACATGATCCGCCCCAGAAGAGGGGCCAGCGTGTGGCGAAAAACGTCGCCGACGATCGGAATGGCCGGACCGGATGCCGCGGCGACATCAAGGCGGGCTGTTGGATAGTAGTAACCGGAGGCGAGAACCAGCGCCTTGACGCTTTTCTCGTATTTCAGTGCGAGGGCTGTGGCGACAGACGCACCCCAGGAATGTCCGAGAACGAGAGCGGGTGTTGCGTCGAGCTGTTTCAGGGCTTTGTGAATAAGGTCGGCTTGCGCTTCCGGCGACCAAAGCGTGCCACGGGGTCGCGGGCTATGTCCATATCCAGGCCGGTCAAAAACGATAACGCGATACTTCCTGGCGGCCTTGTCGAGGAGGCCGCTCGACTCGAAATCCTGAATCATGCTGCCGTTGCCGTGCAGCAGAACGAGCGGCTCGCCTTTACCGCGCTCGACATAGTGCAACCGGACTCCATCGATCTCCAGGAATTGACCCTTTGGTGGATTGAGGCGCTCAGCGGTCTTCGTAACCCTTCGATTTACCAAAGCCGAGATCGCCAGAGCAACTACGCCAACTGCCGCCGCGGTCGCGTATGGATGATTTCCCAGTCGAGACAGCTGCTTGCCTGCTGCTGAACCGGTTCTTGCCAGGCTTCTTTTTGACATTAGTTTCACATCCCTGCTCCGTTTGGCAGCAGGTTCATCCATCCAAGATGAGGGGTTGCTGCAGTGCAATAACTCAGCAATCCGTGAGGGAGAGGAAGGTTCCCTGCGAGCAAGGATAGTCCCGGGATGCCACCAGCGCAGATCGCATCTTGCGACAATTCGGAGGACGCCACCGGAAGAAAAGGGATGGCCGAAAGCTGACTCGCCATCGTCCCGCCCGACCCCAACGAGTGCGTTATTCGAAAGAGACCACTATTGGCCCTGGATGCGCATCTCGACACGACGATTTAACGGATCAGCCGGATCGGATTCGCGGGGTTTCTTTTCCCCCAATCCAACCGCCGTCACCATGGCCGTGGACACGCCCTTCTCCAGCAGGAAGTTCTTAACCACCTGAGCTCGACGCTCCGACAAACCCATATTGTATTCATCAGAGCCGAGAGCGTCCGTGTGTCCCTCGACCACGAAATGCGCGGACGAAAGACGCTTGTCGCTAAGCGCCTTGGCGAATTCCTCAAGGTTTTCCTTACCCTGCGGCGTAAATTCGGTCGAGTTGAGCTCAAAGTTGATCAGCATGTCGAATCCGGCCAGCTTGATCTTGTTGCATTCTTCGGCCGTTCCTACGCAAAGACCGCGGGTGGCACCTTCCGCGGCCGGAGCGAAGAAATCGATGATTTCATTCGCCTTGACCTCAGGGTCGGCGACCGCCTGACCCTGACCAGCAATACCTAAGGCGAACGAAGCCCATAGAAGCACAGCTGCACGCATAGCGAGGCTCCTTCCCTGTCTCTCTATTTTTTCGAAGAGCCTCTAAAGGCCCTTCCGATTCCTTCTCAACATGTGAGTACGAAAGTAGGCCGTTTTGGCCAGGTGGCAATCTTCGCGCTTACCTATGGCTGTTTCGCTTGCGACGGCAGCTAAGCAGGTTCCGGAAGAGTGTGTCACGGTTTTCCGACAGAAACCTGCAACAAAACAAGAGGCTAAGCAGGCGAAGCGTGGGCGAAGCCGCGCAAGTCTGCTTAGGCGGTTACAGTTGCGCGCTACCCATCACGCTGCCCCGACGAGCTTGCTACCGCTCAGTACCTCCGCCGCGTTCAATCGACTGTGGCCCTGGCGATGTCAGCCCGGTCGGCGATTTCGCGCAAGGCTGCGCCGAAGCGGCGCACTTCGTCGAGTGTATTGTAGTGAACCAGCGAGGCGCGAATGGCGCCGCTGTCCATGCTCAGGTCCAGGCGGTGCATCAGGCGCGGCGCGTACATATGCCCGTCGCGGATGCCGATGTCGCGCCTGGCCATTTCCTCGACGATCATCCGCGGCGACAGATTGCCGATATTGAAGCAGAAGGTCGGCACGCGCTCGGCCAGCCGGTCCTCCTCGGCGACGCCGTAGATTGTCGCGCCGCAGCTCTTCAGTTCGCTGAGCATCAGGCGGGACAGTTCGGCTTCGTAGGCGCGGATGGCGTTCATGCCGGCGATGACATTCTCCCGGCGGGACAGGTTGTTTGACGGCGCCAGATTGCGCCCGACCGACTCGAGGTAGCGGACTGCGGCGTCCATTCCGGACACGTTTTCGTAGATGAAGGTCCCTGCCTCCACCTTGTAAGGCGGAACAGCGGGTATGAAGTCCTCACGGAATGTCGGCAGCAGCGTCAGCGCATCGTAACGACCCCAGAGGAAGCCCATATGCGGCGCAAAATTCTTGTAGCCGGAGCAGACCAGATAGTCGCAGTCCCATGCCTGCACGTCGATCAGCCCATGCGGGCCGTAGTGTACGCAGTCGAGGAATACCTCCGCGCCGGCCGCATGGGCCGCGCGGCCCACCGCCGCCACATCAACGATCGAGCCGATCGCATGCGCCGTCACAGTACAGGCGACAAGCCTCGTACGCTCGGACAGCAGCGGCTTCAGATCGTCGACGTGCAGATTGCCGTCGTCGCGCATGCGCCACCATCTGAATGTCGCGCCCATTGGCGCCAGCGCCAGCCAGGTCGCGATGTTGGCGTCGTGATCCATGTCGGTGACGATGATTTCGTTGCGCTCGCCGAGCATCTGGCCGATGCCGAGGCTGACCAGGCGGATGAAGGTGGTCGCGTTCATGCCAAAGCATACTTCGTGCGGGTCGCGCGCGTTGATCAGCAGCGCCACGCTCTCGCGCCCATCGTCCACGGCCTGGTCGACACGGATGCTGCGGCCATATCGCCCGCCCCTCTGCACGTTGAACTCGACGAGATGCGTCGTAACGGCGTCGAGCACGCTTTGCGGGATCTGCGCGCCGGCGGCATTGTCCATGAAGATGAACGAGCCGGCCTGCCTCAGGGCCGGAAACAGCGGACGGATCTGCTCCACGGGAAAAGACGAGCCGGCCGTGAAGCGATGATGTGTATTCACGATGACCTCCGATGCCGCGCTCAGCGCGCGGCCTGCGCCTTGGCGCGGTTTTCGATGTAGCCGACCAGCCGCACCATCGGCCAAAGGAAGACCAGATAGACGAGCGCGGCGCCGATGAGCGGCGATGGGTTTGCGTAGAGCGCCTGCGCGTCGGTTGCCTCCTTCAGCAACTCGGGCAGCGCCACGGCGGACGCCAGCGAGGTGTCCTTGAACATCGACACGCAGTTGCTTGTCGTCGGCGGAATGACCACGCGCATGGCCTGAGGCAGGATGACCTTGCGCAGCGTCAGAATGAAAGGCAGGCCGAGCGCCGAGGAGGCCTCGAACTGGCCGCGCGGAATGCTCTCGATGCCGGAGCGGAAAACCTCCGCCGAGTAAGCGGCCATGACGATCGAGAAGGCCATCACCGCCGAGGCCCAGGACGACAGCCTGATACCGACAAAGGGCAGCGCATAATAGATGAGGATCAGCACCACGAGCACCGGCATGGCGCGCAAGATGTCGATGTAGCCGATGGCGAGGTAGCGAAGCGGCCGGGGCCCGTAGAGGCGAACAAGGCTGACCAGCATGCCGAGCGGAACACCGATGCCGATGCTCATCAGCCCGAGCAGGAAGGTGTTCAGCAGTCCGCGCATGAGCGCGGGAAAGCTGTCCATCATCACCTGTGTATTGAAGAAGGTGTCGAAAAGCGTCATCAGCATCACCACGATATGAAAAGTGCCGGCTCACAAGCCGGCACATTATCCGCTCGATATCAAAAAGGCTCAGGCCTTCGGCATCGGCGCCTCGGTAACGGTCGATGAACCCGCGGCCGCGTCGGTGCCGAACCACTTCTTGTGAATGGCGGCCATGGTTCCGTCTTTCTTCATCTCGGTCAGCGCGTCGTTGAGCTTGCCGAGCAGCGGATGGTCCTTGGTCATCATGAGGCCGTATTGCTCGCCGGTCTTGATGCGCTCCACCACGCCCAGACCCTGCATTTTGGTGAAGGCATATTCCATGCCGGGAATGTCGCTCACCGCGCCATCGACCCGTCCGGCATTCAGGTCGAGCAGAAGGTCCTGCTGGGTATTGTAGCCCTTGATCTCGGTGAAGCCCTGCGCGGCCTGGTTTTCCTTGGACCATTTCTCGCCTGTCGAGCCCGAGAGGACGCCGACGATCTTGCCCTTGAGGTCAGCCAGCCCCTTGACGGCGCCATCGGTCTTGGCGGCCACGCCCATGTCTGAGTCGTAATAGGGTTGCGTGAAAGACTGGGACTGAAGGCGCTCCGGCGTTATCGTTATGGAGGAGATTGCCACGTCGATACGCTTCGAGGTGGTGCCGGCGAACAGCGCCTGAAAGCCATAGTCGGCGATGTTGGTGGTCAGGCCGGCGCGCTTGGCTGCCTCGTTGACGATATCGACCTCGAAGCCCTCGAACTTGCCGTCGGCGTTCTTGAACTCGAAGGGCGGATTGGTTGGATAGGCGCCGACATTGAGTACCTCCTGCGCCATGGTAATTTTCGGCGAAACCGCGATGCCCAGCGCGGCAAGAAGCATGAGAGCCCGGCGAGTGAATGTCATGTCATTTCCCCTATCGTTGCGCCGGACATTGTCATCCGGTCTGGTTGGCCCCGCCCGTCGCGGGAATTCAGGTCATAGTTTTAATCATGCGCTCGAGCGCGAGCTCGATCTGGCCGGCGTCGCGGCACACGCACATACGCAGGAACGCGCTCGACGAAGCGCCGAAGAGATGGCCCGGGGCGAGGCCGACGTGCGCCTTCTCGAGAATCTCGGCGCAGGCGCGGCGGGCATCGGCCTCGCCCTCGATGGCGAAGAAGGCATACATGCCGCCTTTGGGCTTGGCCGGGAGAATGACGCGGTTGATGCGCGACAGCCGGTCATAGGCGAGGTCGAGACCGGTGCGGATTCGTTCCTTGATCTCCGTCACCAGCGGTTCGCCCTGGCGGATCGCCGCGACCGCGCCCGCCTGGATCGGCCCGGCGGTCCCGCTGTTGATATATTGCGTCATCGCGCCGAGCTGGTCGGCCACCGCTGACGGATGAGTCAGCCAGCCGACGCGCCATCCGGTCATCGCCCAGGCCTTGGAGAAACTGTTGACCGACAATACACGGTCGCCGTCCTCCGCGACCTGGAGGATGGAGGGCGCCACTTCGCCGTCAAGATAGAGCCGGCCGTAGACTTCGTCGGAGATGATCCAGATTCCGGTGCGGCGGCTGAAGTCGAGCAGCGCCCGCATCTCATCGTGCCCCGCCGTCCAGCCGGTCGGATTGGATGGTGTCGACAGGAAGATGGCGCGGGTGCGTGCGTCGCAGGCAGCGAACAGCCTGTCCAGGTCGAGGCGGAAGTCGCCGTCGAAATCCAGCGCGAAGGGCCGTGGCTCACCGCCTGTCAGATGGATTGCGTTATGGATGTTCGGCCATTGCGGCTCGATGTAGACGACGTTCGTGCCGACATCGACCAGAAGTTCCAGCGCCATGAAGAGCGCCTGCATGCCGCCCGGCGTGACGGTTGTCCGCTCGATCGGAATCGGCCGGCCGTGCAGTCGGCTCTGATAGTCCGACAGCGCCTGGTTGAGCGGGCCATGGCCGCGCATGTTGGGGATATAGAAGGTCAGGCCCTCGTCGAAAGCCGCCTTGGCGGCTTCGCGGATGAAGGCCGGCGTCGTCATGTCGCCTTCGCCATACCAGAGAGCAATGACGTCGCCGAGTTCGCGCGCCCGCAGCGCCAGACTGGCGATGGTTTCGGTGCGCAGGTCGCGGATTTGCGCGCGAATGCCGGCAAGGGCAAAGGGTGGATCGAGCAGGAGGGAATTGCCGTTCATGAAAGTCGATCACGGTTTTGCGAGGGCGCGGGCGACGGCTGGTTCAACGTCGCGACGGTTTTCAGCGCGCCGTCGAGCAGATCGCCCTTCTCGTCCTTGAGCGCGGCTTCGCGCAGCCGGCGCAGCCAGTCGGCCGCGTCGGCGCGGCCCCGCAGCAAGGGCAGGGCGGACAGCACGCGCTCGTACTTAGAGAGGCCGCGCGCGTGGGTGTCGCTGTAGCCCTTGATGAGGCGCCGGCACTCGACCACCTCGACGCCGAGCGCATAGTCGTGCCGGGCCGTCTCGAGTGCCAGGCCGTACCAGCGTTCGAGATGCGCCGCCTCGACCCGATGGCGCAACAGGGCGCGACGCCAGCGGCGCAGGCCGGCGATGAGCCAGAGCGTGGCAAAGCCGGCAATGCCGTCGGTGCGCACCCGCCGGCCACGGTTGATCACGCGATCCAGCGCGGCTGACAATTTCGGCCTGTCTTCGATGAAACGGCCGAGGCCGGCGGGCAGCGTACCGCGAAATTCCTCGATGCGCGGATGGAAGAATTCCGTCACCTCGACTAGGGAACCTTCGTTCAGGCCGACATCGCGGCGCACACGGGCGTCGCGCGCCGAGCGCGTCTTCAGATCGGCAACGCGGATGATGTCGTCGTAGCACATGGCGTTCGCGAGGTGCTTGGCGGCTGCCACGGACAGAGCATAGCTCCTGTCCCCGCTGTCCAGGGCCAGCGCTTCGCCAAGGCGGTCCAGATAGTCGCGTCCGTAGTCGCTGTCCTGATAGTCGACCACCTTGCGCAGGCCGCGCCGGGCCATGTCGTGAACCTGGGAGGGCAGGGCATCCACCCGGGCGACAAGTCCGTTCCAGTCCTGCAGGGCGGCCGACGGGCCGCCCACGGGCAAGGATGCCGCAACTGTCGCGGAACCGGCCGAGGTCTGCTCGCCGGCTGCTCCGCTTGCCGCCCGTTCGAAGGCCTCGGCGAAGGCGGCAAGACTGGCCTTCGCGCCGCGTTCGGATGCGGACAGGACATCCTCGTAGGCCTTGCGGGCGAAAGGTAGAACGCCGCTGCCGGCCAGCGCGCCAAGCAGGCTGGCGGAAATCATCGATCCGCGGTCGGCGGCGATCCGCTCCATGTCGAAGGCGACGACACGTTTCGACGCGGCGGCAGCCGCTTCCCAGATCTTGTCGGACCGCACCCGACCGTCACCCGGTTCGATCTTCTCCGATACTGCCGCGATTCGATGCGACGAAGCGATCAGCGTCGTGCGGTCGGGCGTGACAAAGCCGCGCATGATGGCACGCCCGGCTTCCATCAGCTCCGCGGCGATGAGGATGTCGACGTCGCCCTGCGAGGGCGAGAGCGCGAAGATCGGCAGGCGACCGGTATCGGGCGCCATTTCTATGTAGTAGATCGTCGCGCCGGTACGCTGCGCCACGCCGGCTACGGATGTCGACTGCGCGACATAGCCGTTTGCCTCGGCTACCTCGACGATCCAATCGCAGAGCACGCCGCCGCCTTGCCCTCCCACGGCAAGCGTCGCGATCTTGATGACCTCGCTCATCTGCGGTGCGGATTCGGAAAGGGGCGGCTGCACGCGGTCAAGCATCGGCGAATGTCAGGCGCTTCGCCTCGCGCCGCCGCTGAAGCAAGCCGATGACCCGCCGTCGCATACGGTCGAGAAACCGGTCCCAGGCACGCGGATTGTGGATCACGTCGGCGCGGTAGAAGGAGGGGCACAGCACCGCCGCGTCGGCCACCTCGCCGCAATTGCCGCAGCCGACGCAGCTCTGGTCGATATGGGCGACTGGATCGTCGCGCAGCGGATCGTCGAGCTTCTTCACCGACAGCGACGGACAGCCGGACAGACGCATGCAGGCATGATCGCCGGTGCAGATATCCTCGTCGACCCCGAATTTCGGCTTTACCACGCGCTCGCCACGACTGATCGCGTCGTTGACCAGCGGGCGCTCCCGGCGCTGGCGGTTGAGCATGCATTCGGACGAGGCCACAATAATTTTCGGCCCGGTTTCCCTGGTCGTCAGGGCCTCCTCAAGTGTCGCCTTCATCCTCGGCACGTCATAGGTGCGATCGATTTGGCGCACCCAGTTGACGCCCATGCCCTTCAACGCCTTGGTGATCGGATGCTTGGTCGATTTCGACCGGTTGCCGGCGCGCGACGACAGAATGTCCTGTCCACCGGTCGCGGCGGAATAGTAATTGTCGACGATAACAATCACGCCGTCGTTCTTGTTGAACACCGCGTTGCCGACCGACGACGTCAGACCATTGTGCCAGAACCCGCCGTCTCCGATGAAGGAAATGGAGCGACGCTTTGCCTCGGGAGAATTGAACGCTGAAACGGAGGCCGGTCCCAGGCCGTATCCCATGGTCGTGGCGCCCAGTTCGAAGGGCGGCATGATCGAGAACAGATGGCAGCCGATGTCGGAGCCGATGTGATGCTTGCCGAGTTCCTGCTCGACGAGTTTGGTCGCCGCGAAGATCGGGCGCTCCGGGCAGCCGGTGCAGAAACCCGGCGGCCGGGCCGGCACGACCTTCGACAGATCGGGAAGCTCGATTGTCGCCGGTTTGTTCGGCGCGCGGATCTTGGCCGGAAGCAGGCTCGGCGCCTCCCGCTGCAGGAAGTTCGTAATGCCTTCGAGCATCACCTGGCCGGTATACTCTCCAGCCATGGGCAGCACGTCCTTGCCGGCGATCCTGGTGCCGCGTCCGGCTTTGTGGAGCATGGCGGCAAAGGCCTGTTCGACATAGTCGGGCTGGCCTTCCTCGACTATCAGCACCGCGTCCTTGCCTTCGCAGAAGCCGACAAATTCGTCGTCGATCAGCGGGTACGCGGCGTTGAGCACGTATATCGGCACCTCGGTGTCGCCGTAAAGGTCAGCCAGCCCGAGACGCTGCAGGGCGCGGATCACGCCATTGTACAGGCCGCCCAGGCAGACGATGCCAATCCTGCCGTCAGGGGAACCGAAGAACTCGTTGATCTTGCGTGACCTGATGAACTCGACGGCGGCTGGCCAGCGCTTCTGCACCTTTTCCTTCTCGTGCAGGAACGAAGCGGGCGGCAGCACGATGCGGCTGGTGTCGCGGCGCGGCGCGGCCAGCGCGTCGGCTACCGTCATTGGCGGCCGCTTGTTGTCCTTCGTCGTGAAATGGCCATGGACGTGGCAGCAGCGGATGCGCACCAGCAGCATCACCGGCGTGTTCGACGCCTCGGAGAGTTCGAATCCGTCTTCCACGGCCTTCACGATCGACGGCAGGTTCGGGCGCGGATCGAGCAGCCAGACCTGGCTCTTCATGGCGAAGGCGTGGCTGCGCTCCTGCATGATGGAAGAGCCCTCGCCGTAGTCCTCCCCGACAATGATCAGCGCGCCGCCGGTGACGCCGCCGGAGGCCAGGTTGGCAAGCGCGTCGGAAGCGACATTGGTGCCGACCGTCGACTTGAAGGTGGCCGCGCCGCGGATCGGATAGTGCACCGACGCCGCCAGCATCGCGGTCGCGGTCGCTTCCGAAGCGCTCGCCTCGAAATGCACGCCGAGTTCGCCGAGGATCTCCTGTGCGTCCGCCAGCACATCCATCAGGTGACTGATCGGCGCGCCCTGGTAGCCGCCGACATAACCGACACCGCATTCAAGCAAAGCCTTGGTGATCGCCAGAATACCCTCGCCGGAGAAGTTTTCTCCGTCGCCGAGCCGAAGCTTCTCGACTTCCCTGGCGAAGGACCGTTCGGCCATCCGCTGCCTCCAAGAACTCTCCCGAGCTAGCGTCGGGCCACCAGCGCCAAGGCGCGCAGCGGGCTGCCCGTGCCATGCTCGATCTTCAGCGGCGCGGCGATAAGGATCGCGCCTCGCGGCGGCAGCCGGTCCAGATTGCAAAGGCTGGCCAATCCATACTTGTTCGCCTTGTGCATCAGCGTGTGCGCCGGAAACGGCGGATCCATCGTGCCGGCAAGGCCGGCATCCGTGCCGATCGTCTCCGATCCCCAGCCGCAAACATCCTTCTCGATCAGATAGTTGATCGCCTCGGCGGTCGGGCCGGGCGTGTGCGGCCCCGTCTCATTGGCGTTGAGGAACGCGGCCTCCGAGCCGTTGCGCTTGTACCAGTCGGTGCGCATCACCACCCATTCGCCCGGGTTGATCGAACCATGCGTCTTTTCCCAGGCCTTGATGTGGTCGACGGTCAGGAGGAAGTCGACATCCGCCGCGGCCTCCTTCGAGCAGTCGATGACATTGACCGGACCGACGAATTTCTTGGCGGGGATCGTGTCGGTCGCGCCGTCGGCATAGTCCTTGCCCGAGATCCAATGGATCGGCGCGTCGAAATGCGTGCCGGAATGTTCGCCGAGTTTAAGCCAGTTCCACGCCCACCACGGCCCATTCTTGTCATACTCGGAAATCTTGTGGATCTCGACCTTGGGCGTGTCGACCGCCAGCTCCGGCGGCAGCTTGATCAGCGGCGTGCCGGGTCCGAGAACCGCCGTCAGGTCGACGACCGTCACGTCGCCCGAGAGAAGGCGCACCGCCAATTCGCTCAGCAGTTCCTGCGATTGCATGACCGTCCCTCCCAGTTTCCACCATCGCAATGCAAGCATCAAACAGTATACAATTCAAGCGGATTTTTGCGGCTGCGGGCATCGGAACTGGCAATATCGAGCTTGCAAGAGCCAGTGTTTTGATTCAACAGTATACGGAAATGACAGCGCAGGAGCCGTCATGGCTGATAGTCCATCGATCCGGGACCAGGGCAGCGGCAGCCTTCGGGAGAAAGTCTACCGTGAAATCCGCAACCGGATCCATGACGGAGGGGTAGGACCGGACGACAGGCTTGTCGACGTCGAGATCGCCGAGCGGCTGGGCGTCTCCCGCATGCCGGTGCGCGAGGCTCTCCTGCAACTCATGCATGAGGGCTATCTGGTCGGCACGACGCGCGGCTTCATGCTGCCGCGGCTGACATCGGCTGATATCGCCGACATTTTCGAGGTGCGCCGCTGCCTGGAACCTCGGGCTGCGGCACTTGCGGCGCGTGACATCGATGAAAACGGGCTGGCGCAGCTGGCAGAAGCGCTGCGGGAGGCCGAGCGGGCATGCACCGAAGCCGATGCGGAACTGCTGTTCCAGGCCAATGTGCGCTTCCGCCGATCGTGGCTGGCGGCGGTGCGCAACCAGCGGCTCGCCTCCGCGATCGCCCGCTTCGCCGACCATGTGCAGGTGGTGCGGCTCGGCACTCTGGCGCACCTGCCGACGCAGGCCGTCGTGCTGGCTGGCATGCGCAAGCTCTATGACGGCTTCGCCCGCCGCGATTCGATGGCCGCGCTCGATCACATGACCAACTTCATCCAGACCGCCGAGGAGCGCTTTGTCGCGCTGAGCAAGGAAGCAGAGGCCGCCGAGGCCGGTCGCCGGAAGCGCGTCTCGTGATCAGGCCGCATCCGCTCAAAGGCCCGAACCGGTTCAAACTCGGCGTCTTCTCGATGAACGCCGACGGCGGGCTCGCCATGACTACGGTCCAGGAACGTTGGCCCGCCGGCTGGCTCGACAATCTCAATGCGGCGCGCATCGCCGACGAGGCCGGTCTGGAGTTCCTTTTGCCGATCGCCCGCTGGCGCGGCTTCGGCGGCCAGACCCATGTGCGCGAATGGTCCTTCGAGACCTTCACCTGGGCAGCGGGCCTGGCGAGCGCGACCAGCACTATCGCGCTGTTCATGACCGTTCACGTGCCGCTAGTCCATCCGCTCCAGGCGGCCAAGGCGCTGGCGACGGTCGACCACATTTCCGGCGGCCGCGCCGGACTGAACATCGTATGCGGCTGGAACCCGGACGAGTTCGCCATGTTCGGCCAGACGGTCGGCGAGCGCACCTACGACCAGGCTGAGGAATGGATCACGATCATCGAACGCGCCTATGGCGCGACCGAACCTTTCGATTTCGACGGCGCCTACTACAGGCTGAAGGGCGTGGTCAGCCGGCCTGCCAGCCTCCAGGTCCCGCGACCGGTGACGATGAACGCCGCCTTCGGCGCGCCGGGCCGCAACTTCGCGGCGCGCCATTGCGATTATCTCTTCTCCACCTTTTCGGAGATCGCCGACGGCCGCGCTCATGTGACCGACATCCAGGAGCGGGCGAGCGAGGCGGGGCGCAATGTTGGCGTCTACACGGTCTGCCACGTCATCTGCCGCGAAACGCAGGCTGAGGCAGAGGATTACTACCGGCGCTACGCTGTGGATCTGGCTGACCATGGCGCGGTCGACGAGCACATGCGCAAGAAAAAGGAGTTTGCGCATTCGCACGACGAGAAGGCGTTCGCCGAATATCGCCAGCGCTTCGCGGGCGGGGCCGGAACCTATCCGCTGGTCGGCACGCCGGAGCGGATCGTCGACGAGCTTATCAAAATCATGGACCAGGGCTACGCAGGCGCTGCGCTGAGCTTTGTGAACTACCTCGACGAATTGCCCTTCTTCTGCGACCGTGTGCTGCCGCTGATGCGCCAGGCCGGCCTTCGGGCAACGTGATGACCATCGCCATCCTAAGCAGACTTGCGTGGCTTCGCCCACGCTTCGACTGCTTAGCCTCTTGTTTTGTCGCAGGTTTCTGTCGGGAAACCGTGAGACACTTTTCCGGAACCTGCTTAGCCGCACCGCGGCACGGCGTGGACGCGCACCTATTCAGGCAGGCAATGCAAGCACTGGCCCGCGCTGTTCACGTGGCGGTCGAGCCTATCCTTGCAGGCGGCGCAGACGCTGTTTCACTCGATCCGGTCGAAGGCCGTCCCTCGCTCTGCGCGGGCGGGCGCTTCGCCAAGGTCGTCTACCTGTGAATGGATGGAACGGCATGGCCTCGACATCGTCCCGCCTCAGCCTGAAGCAGCGTGTCGCGGCGGGCGAGGCGCTCGGCGCGTTCTGGCTGTCGCTTGGCAGCGCCACTATCGCGGAACTGGCGATCCCGTCGCGGCCGGACCTTATGGTGATCGACCTTCAGCATGGTCTTTGGGAACGCCGTGAGCTGGAACACGCCGTGGGCCTGGTGCGGCAATCGATGCCCGTGATTGCCCGCGTTGCCGAGAACAGCGCCTTCGCCATCGGTTCGGCGCTTGACGCCGGAGTCAACGGTGTGCTCGTGCCGATGGTCGAGACAGCCGAACAGGCGCAGGCCGCGGTTGCCGCGGCGCGCTTTCCGCCACGCGGCATCCGCTCCGGCGGCGGCGTTCGCCCGCTTGCGATGGGATTTGCAAATTATCTGGCGCAGGCCGACGACCTGTTCGTCGGCATCATGGTCGAAACAGTTGACTGGAGCCGCGAACGCAGCGCGGATTGCGGCGACCGCCGGCCTCGATATGATTTTCATCGGCAGCGGTGACCTCATGCTCTCTTGTGCCGCCAACGGAATTCCCGGCGATGTCGACGGCATGTGCCAGAGCATCAAGGCGGTGAGTCACACGGCGGGCGTTGCGTGCGGGATGTTCACCGCCGATGCACAGGCGGCCTGTCGGGCACGAAGGAACGGCTTCCGCATGGTCGTTACCGCAAACGACATCGATCTGGTGACCAAAGGGTGGAATTCGGCATCACTTGAATGGGGCCGTACCGACGATGGTTGACGAGGATGGAGTGTTGGTCCCTCCGTACCGCAACAACCATTTCTTGAGCTTGAAATGAGCGAACCGCGCGCGCATATCGAGCACAGGATCGTCAAATTGTGATCGGGAATGCAGTATGACTGCACAAAGTCTCGAAATCACGGCAGCCAATTTCGGTGACGACCGGTCGCCTTTCCTTTCGGCGCGGCGCGTCTCCGAACTGCTGGGAGTTACCCAGTCGGAACTGGCAAAGCTGGTCGGGGTCGCCCGAAACACGCTGACGGCCGCTTCAGGCGTACGCAAGGTTGATCAGGCCCTGAGCCCCGTCGTGCGCATTCTCGCCATGGCTGCCGAGATGGCCGGCGACGAAAGCCGCGCGGCCATCTGGTTCAAGCACCAGCCGATTCCGGGATGGGCTGGCAAGACCGCCTACGACCTTGTTGGAGAAGGCAAGTCCGACAAGGTCCTGGCTTATCTGGAAGCGGTACGCTCCGGCGTATATGCCTAGCCCGCCTGCGAAGACCCGGTTCGTCTGGCCGGATAGCAGATGATGGCGACCAAGTTTATCGCGAGTTCGGCCGGCAAGCACCGGCGCGCGCGATGGCGCACTAAGGCGACGCTACCTTGGAGCACACCCTTGTCATTGGTTTCCCGCCTTGAGAAAATACATCACGGTCCTTACTGATTCTCCTTGATCTGCGGCGGCCGATGTTTGCGGGCCACAGAACACTGGCTTTGATGCCACGCGATGGCTTCGGTGCCGGGACGTGATATTCACTCATCGGAAGCAGCCAATGAACGTCATGGTAACCGGAGGTGCTGGATTTATCGGATCTAATCTTTGTCGGAAGCTAATTTCTTTAGGCTATAAAGTCATTTGTATTGATAATTTTTGCACAGGATTTGATAGTAATATATCGGATTTAATCTCGAGTCCTCATTTTAGTGTAATAGAACACGACATAACTATTCCATTTCATAAAGACGCAGAGCGCATCTTCAATCTCGCTTGCCCAGCCTCGCCCATTCACTATCAACGCAATGCAATCCAAACGACGAAGACGTGCGTTGTGGGCACGATCAACATGCTTGACCTGGCCGCACAAAACGGGTCGCGCATCCTGCAGGCATCGACGTCGGAGGTGTACGGAGATCCGGACCTGCATCCCCAGTCCGAAGATTATTGGGGCAAGGTAAATTTCACCGGACCGCGTAGCTGCTACGATGAAGGAAAGCGTTGCGCGGAAACATTATTTTTTGACTATTGGCGTCAACTACAGCTCGACATCAAGGTGATGCGCATTTTTAACACCTACGGACCCCGCATGCATCCCCAGGATGGGCGCGTGGTCAGCAACTTTATCGTGCAGGCTTTGCAAGGCAGGCCGATTACGATTTATGGAGACGGCCATCAGACGCGCAGCTTTTGTTACGTCGATGATCTTATCGATGGCATGATGAAGTTCATGGATACACCTCGCTCCGTCCCGGGTCCGATCAATGTCGGCAATCCTGCCGAGATATCCATGCTAGAACTTGCAGAGACTGTTCTGCGCATCGTGGGCGGGCCTACCCGGTTGGTATTCAGCTCGCTGCCGCAGGACGATCCGAAGCGTCGATGCCCCGACATCTCGCGTGCCAAGGCACTCCTCGGTTGGGCACCGAAAGTAACATTGGAGGACGGCCTGAAGGAGACGATCGCCTACTTCCGAACGCTCCTTCCAACCCTTTAGAGCAAGTTGCGGTTGGATTAAATCATTCTGTTTCTCGGACGCCCGCCGCCCGGAAACCCGGAGGGCCGGGCCGGTTTGGGCCAAATCCATCGGGCTTCGGCTCGGCCTTGACCCAAACCGTCACCGGCAGAATGGTTCAATCCAACCGCAGTCTGATTGGCCGCCGGCGTTATTCGATCCGCATGGTCGGATCGGCATTCAAAAGCCGGTTCGCGAGACCGGTAAGTGCCAAATGACAACGGTGAACTATGCGGCGGGTGGCACTGACTATCGGTTTCGCGTCGAATAGGATGCATCTTATGGCATTCCGATTCGTACATACGGCCGACATTCATCTCGACTCGCCATTGCGTTCGCTGGCAATGCGAAATTCTGATCTCGCCGGCCTTATCGGAGATGCCAGCCGGCAGGCTTTCATTTCGATCGTTGATCTTTGCCTTTCGGAAGGCGTCGACGCGCTCATCATTGCCGGCGACCTCTACGACGGCGATCAGACGTCGATGAAAACCGCTCGCTTCCTTGCATCGCAATTGGCGCGCCTTCACCAGGCAGGGATCAGGGTTCTGAAAATTCGCGGAAACCATGACGCCTTGTCGCGGATTTCGAAACAGCTTGTGTTCCCGGACACGGTAACGATTTTTGGAGGGCGCTCCCAATCGATCCTGCATGCCGCCGGTGGCCTCGACGTGCGATTTCATGGATTGAGTTTCGGCAGCCCGAAGGCACCCGAGTCGCTGTTGGGAAAGTTTCCCGGGCCCAGCGAAGGGGCGGTCAATGTGGGCATCATGCACACAAGTCTGGCCGGAGCGCCTGGTCACGACGTCTACGCTCCCTGCAGCGTCGCGGATCTACACAGGCATGGATATCACTATTGGGCTCTTGGCCACATCCACCAGCGCAAGGTGCATGACGGGGCGTGCACTGTAGTGATGCCGGGCATGCCCCAGGGCCGCGATATCAACGAGGCGGGCGAAAAATCGGCAACCCTGGTCACAGTCCGCGACGACCAATCGATAGAGATCGAAGAGAAGCCGACCAGTGTCGCCCAATTCGAGCGGGTGGACGTTGACGTAACCGGAACGGTGGAGTGGTCGGATGTCGTTGCTCTAATTCGGTCCGGATTAGAAGTTGTACGCTTGTCGGTAAAGGCCCGACACGTTGTTGCGCGTGTCCGATTGACAGGAGCATCGCCTTTGTCATGGGCCGTTATTCGCGACAGCGATCTGCTGCTGGCGGAAGCGGAGCAGGCAGGCGAGCAAATCGGACATATGTGGGTGGAGAAGCTGGAGCTTGCCCTTTCACCGGGTCACGAAGCCAAGGAATTTCAGTCGGGTGCCGACCCTACCATCGAGCTTGCAAAACTAATGCGCGCCAACATCGAAGATGAGGCATTTCGGGCTGAGGCGAGGTTGTTGGTTTCGAGAATGATCGGTGACCTTCCACCGGACGCACGCAATTTCGCCGGCACGGATGAAGAAGGCCAGCAGTTGTTTCTCGAGCGGGTTCTTGCCAGGGGAACTGACCTCGTTACGGCTCGCCTGAAGGGTGACAGATCGCGATGAGGCTTCAGCGCCTGGATCTCACCCGATATGGCAAGTTCACCGACAGAAGGATCGAGTTCGGCTCACGGTCTCAGGGCGAACCCGACCTGCATATCGTCTTCGGATTGAATGAAGCCGGCAAGTCGACCGCACTTTCAGGCTATCTGGATCTGCTGTTCGGCATCGAGGAACGCAGCCGCTACAATTTTCTCCATGAATATGGCGCCATGCGCGTTGGAGGCGTGCTTGAGTTCGAGGGAAGGGCGCAGGAACTCTTCCGAACCAAACAGCGAAGCAATTCGTTGTTCGATGCCGGCGGGCAGCCGGTAAGCGAACTTGCGATCGCCGCACATCTCGCCGGCATTTCCCGAGATGCATACCAAACAATGTTTTCGTTGGACGACGAGACGTTGGAAGCCGGTGGGAAATCCATTCTCGAATCGCGGGGGGACCTGGGGAAGCTGCTGTTTACCGCAACTGCGGGACTTGCGCATGCCAGCGAGACCCTGAGCGCCCTCGATATGGAAGCCGACGCAATCTACCGAAAGCAGGCACATTCAACCGAGATTGCGATCCTCAAGAAGCGGCTCGGCGAACTGAAGAGTAAAAAGGATTCGATCGATACATTGGCTTCGATGTTCGAGGCACTCGAAGCGGAACGTCGGGACGCCGCGGACCGATATGAAGCCAGCGTCGGCGAAAGGTCCGTGCTATCGACGAGACTTGAAACTATTGCGAAGCATCTTCGGTTGATTCCGATCCTGGCGGATATCCGGCGAAAGGCTATTCAACTGGCCGAGTTTCCGGACATCACTTCTCCCTTGCGGACCTGGTCGGGCAGCCTTGCCGAAATGATGGACATTGATGCCCATTTGACCGCCCAGCTTTCGGCCAATCTTGTTGAAGTGGAGCGCGTAAGGGACAAGGCAGCCGCACTAGGCGTGGAAGACGGTATTCTTTCGTCCTCTGAACGAATTCGCAGTTTGAGAGAGCTCAGTTCGCGATACGTCTCCGCGGGGTTGGATTTGCCCACCCGGCGACTGGAACTTCAGATACATGATAGCGAACTGGCCGCCTGCCTCACCGCCTTGGGAAGAAAAGGCGAGCCGGAGCCCGAGAAGCTCATTTTGTCAGCCGCGGCCGTCGGTGTCTTCCGCAGTTTGATTGAACAACGGTCTGGCGTCGTCACCAGTGTCCAAGTCGCTCGAGACGAGGCGGCTGCCGCGATCGATGCGTTCAATGCTGCGCGTGAGCGCGTGAGCGAAGAAAGAGCGGTGCCCGAGCCCGTCAGGGCGAAAATAATGGCTGTTCTTTCGAGGGTCAGGAACAGTAGCCACGTGCACGACCTGAAGCAGGCGCAACAGGCGGAGGATACCACCAGACTCCGGTGGGCAGCAGCCGTTCGTCGTCTGCAACCATGGTCGGGTGACAGTGCAGCTTTGACGTCCATGAAAGTGCCCGCCAGTGGCCGGCTTGAAGAGTGGAAGGCCATCGCAACTGAATGGACCAGAAAGAAGATATCGCTGTCCGAACAGCTCGGCGAGCAGGTGGGCTCGCAGGAGGCGTGGTCAGCGAGACTGACCGCCATTCGGACGGCGGCCGACATCGTGGATGATGAGACTGCAGCTGCCCTGCGCCTCGCCAGAAACGAGGCTTGGAAAAAGCATCGCAAGGATCTCAGTCATGAAACAGCGGAAGCGTTCTCGCTCGCGCTCGATCGCGACGACGCCGCTGGGTCGATTCGTCTCGCCAATGCCCGTGAGCTCGCCGAAATCCGGACGGTCACCCAGAGCCTCGCTGAATTGACCACGCGGATCAAGGGACGACGCGATCAGCTGACAGAGTTCGATCAGAAGCTCAACGCGGTTCGAGCACACCTGCATGCCGCCGCAAGCGACCTTCATATGGAAAGGCCGCCAGTCGATCTGTCTCTGGAGAGACTGATCGGTATGGTTGAGCAGCGTATTGCCGACCGGGCGGATGCACTGGCTGCCGCAGATGAGATCGACGCAGCCCTCAAGCGATCTGAACGGGCGGTTGCCGTCGAACGTCAGTTGAATTTGGAATTGAGCGGTGCACTGGAGAGCGTCGGCATCCAGTCACAATCCCAACGACAGTCTTGAGACAACAGCTGCTGCGGCGGAACTCTTTCTCGACAGGCAGATCAAGCTGGATGCCGCGCAAACTGAAGCCGCAAAAACAGTGCAGGCAAGGGAAGAAGACCTGGCATCCAGGCGGCGAGCCGTCGAGGCGGCAGAACGGCGCGAGGAAGAATGGCTGATCCGATTTGCCGAAGCACTCAGAGGAACCTGGCTGGAAGGGACGGCCTCGCCGGCGAATATAGGAAACGTGCTCGATCGACTATCCGAACTGAACAAGACGTTGCAGAGCCAACAGTCTCTGAAGTTGCGCATCGTGAAGATGGAAGAGGATCGGGAAAGGTTCTTATCCGAGGTAGGCGCTGCTGCCATCGAGGTGAGCGAGCCTATCGGCGATGATCCGGCACAGTGCGCAGTCCGACTCGCTGAGCGGCTGGAAATAGCTGTTCGCACCCGCGACGCCAAGGCGAATCTCAGCGAGGACCTCCAGCGTCTTGAGATTGCCCGCGATACGATTGAGCGAAAGAACACAGAGCACGTGCGCCGAAAGGACGATGTGTTGAAGGCTTTTGGCGTCTCCACTTTGGCGGAGGCTGTGGACCGCGACGAGCTCTTGAGAGAACGAGACCGCTTACGGGACACGATAGCGGATCTGGAAAGTCAGCTGGCGGCGGACCTCGCGGTAGAGAGCGTAATTCAGGCAAGTTCGATCCTGGACACCCTCGACACAGACAGCCTGAGGATTGAAAAGGCCGAGAGCGAGCAGCGATTGCGAGGTGTCGAAGAGGTCATGCAGCACCAGCTCGTTCGGCGCACGCGGGCTTTGGTCAAGCTCGATGAGATTGGTGGCGACAATGCTGTCGCCCGCATCGATGCAGAACGGCGAACCATACTCCTGGAGTTGGAGGAAAAGGCTGTTCGCTACATGGAGCGCAAGCTCGGTGTTATGGCAGCCCAAAACGCACTGCGCTCATACCGGGAGCATCATCGATCTGGAATGATGGCCCGCGCATCTGACGCTTTCGCGTCAATAACGCAAGGTCAGTACAGCGGGTTGACAACTCAGCCTTCAAAGGGCGGAGAAGTGCTGATTGCGATACAGCGCGACGGCCAATCCAAGATCGCTGATGCGCTGTCAAAGGGTGCGCGATTTCAGTTGTATCTGGCTCTGAGGCTCGCCGGTTACTACGAGTTTGCTCAGCACAGTCCATCGGTGCCATTCATCGCCGACGACATCATGGAAACCTTCGACCATGTCCGGTCAGAGGAGGTTTTCAGACTGTTCGCGGAGATGGCTCGTACCGGTCAGGTCATCTATCTGACCCACCACCTGCATCTCTGCGAAATCGCCAGGACCGTCGTGCCGAGCGTAAGAATTCACCAAGTAGAATAGCTCTTCGTCAAGACTTGGCGGCAGAGCGACATGTCTTGCGCGGATTGACTACGTTACAATTTGAATAGGGACAACCTTAATGGCCAATCCCAGTACATCCGTGGTCAACGACCAGAAACGCCAATCCTTATTCAGCCCGAAGATTGTCGGCCGCGCTCTTGCCGCTGCGGCGGTCCTGCACGATGTCGAAGCTGACTTTCTGACCTTCAACCAGGGTGCGCATTCCCGCGCGCTCGACTGCAGAAATGTGGACAAACACATCCGGCTGCCCATTGCCCAGCTCGATGAATCCGAAGCCCTTGGTGGAATTAAAGAATTTTACGGTACCTGTGGACACGGCGCTTTCCCTTCCAATCGACACAGAACTGGCCGAGTGCCAGACGGGTTTTCTCGAAATTGAAAAGGAAGATCGTCAGGGCACCGCGGCGCAGAAACAACATTCGTCAACAAGATCGATAACACGCAAATAGCGGCAAAATTTAATCGCGACAAGGCCGAAATTTCATTGGGTCAAGGGGCGTGGTCGTTTGACGTTACCTGCCATGCGGGCAAACCCTGGTGGGATCGTCTCTGTTTCGTTTGCGGGCTTCTTTGAGTAGACGGTAGGGTAGAGGCCCTCGTCAGGACGCAGCGCGACAACCAGCATCACAGGCTTGTCGATCGACCACCGGGGGCGTCCGCTACCGGATTGTCGCGGGACGACATCGTGGTTGCTCGCCGACAATTTGACCGGATCACTCGACCTTGCTCATCCGATTCACGCCGCTACATGCGCGGCGATCCGCCCGGCAAGCGTCAGCCCGGTCAGCACTGGGTTGACCGAGCCTACTGTTGGGAACAGAGACTGATCGCAAGCATATGCGTTGCCGATGTGGTGGAACCGCCCGAGGGTGTTGGTTACCGAGCTCGCCGGCGCATCTCCCATCCAGAGCGTTCCGGATTCGTGATAGGTCGTACCTAAGCCGCGATGCCATTCCGGAAATGGACGGTTGAGTGGGAAGGGCTGCGTTTGCCAGCCGCCGTCGTAGAAGTATTCGATATTGCCTGGCGCCTTGGCGATGTTCCGAGCGAGTGTGATCGCGGTCTCGTCCATCGCCTGCCACACCTGTAGATCGCCCGCACCCAGCGCGAGATGGACATAGGCTCGCGGCACGCCGAATTCGTCCGATTCATGAGGACTGAGGTTCATCCAGCTCCCTGTTGCGTTGGGAATGGCAGTCGTCTTGTCGCCGCGCATCTCGCCGATGCCGCGAAACGTTATGGTAATCCAGTCGGGATCCTGGTTAGCGAGTTGCGCCGAGAGGATGTCCAGATCGGGGATCATTCGAAACAGTAACTCGTCCGAGCCGGCCGCGTGCGTCGACGCCGTGACCTGAATATGGAAGCGGCCGGAAGCTGTCACGCCGCGAACGAGGAGCGCCGCGGTCTGCACGTGGGCCGGCACGGGAAGCCACGCCGACCTGCGCACGCGCACGGTGAAGTCGCTGCGCACGTGCGCCATCAGATTGCGTCCCATCAAGGGGGTCGGAAAGGAATGCAGCGCGAGCCGCGTGCTCTCAACGCCGCTCGCCGCGAGAATCACCGCGCATTGTGGGCCAACGGGCAGGAACTTGCGTTGGCCGTCGACGTCCACCTCGATCTCGTCCACTACGCCGCCGGCGGTGTGCAACTTGACGACATGCGCCAGCGGCACGAGGAAAAGCCTGCGGTTCGCGTCGTTCATGCCTGAGAATGTGACGGCGTCGCGAATCGCTTCGACCAGGAGCGGCAGGCTGCTGTACTTGTCGAAGCTGAACAGGCCCGAGCTCGGCGCACTACCTTGGACGGCCAATGGCGCCGACTCGACACCGTTGTTGCCTATCGTCGTTTCGATGTTCGGCAGAGATCCGGCCGCGGCAACGACTTCGTCGCGCAGCACATCGAGCAATCCGCCGAATATGAATTCGGTTCCCGGTACAACGCCGGTCTCACTCTCTACATTGAGATAGTTCGCGTCGAGATACTGCGCTGTGTCGGACGGCCAGGCTTGCAGGTCGGCGCCGGTGAGCCGCGGACACCACCCGCCCCAGTAGATCGACTTGCCGCCGGTACAGTAGGCGAGCCCGGGAAACTCCACGTTGCCGCGCCACGGAATGCCCCATACCAGCTCGCGCGCCACGCCCGGATCGCTGGAGGGAGGAATAGGCGACGGCACATTGAGTCCGATCCGGGCAAGGTTCTGCACATGCTCCGGCACAAGAAAGCGTCCCGCGTCGAGGAGCAGCACTCGCTTGCTCGGGTGCCGGCGAAATATCTTGGCCGCGCAATACGCCCCATACATTCCGGCACCGACGACGATCGCCGCAAACGGTGCGCCGCCGTTCGCGGTCGCCTCATCCCAAGTACTGCAGATATAGCGGCCGAGCGCATCGACAGAAAACGACGTGTTCTGGACTTGAACCTGTCCACCGACAGGGATGAGCTCAGGGAGCGGCATGTCGTTCTCCGGTGTGCGCCAAGACCTGGTTCGCGGATGATACCCGCTGGCGGTTCAGGTCGACAACCGCGTGCTGACCGTCCACGAACCGATTGCGACCCTGCCGGGATCAGCGATCAACGGGAAGCGGTGGCGCTTTTCGAAGTGACTGGCAAGCTGGTCAGGACGGTCAGTTGTGATGCCACCTATGACGCCAACCTGCACGTCAGGTTGAGGCGAAGGTGTCTATTTCAGCCCCGCCGCGCGCAGAGCGCCAAACAGGTGGTCGAATGCGGCTTGGTCGCGATACTCGATCGCGGCGTGCAAGCTTGGTTCCCACTGCTCCAGCCTGCGGCCTGGGAAGCAGGCTCTCTCGCGCTCAGCCACGGTCAAGAATTCCGCAAGCATTGCACGTGCATCGGCCAGATACCCGGCAGCGGCGTAACTTGCGGCAAGCCAGCATCGAACTTCGTTGTTGGGATTGTGCACCTGCTTCAGAGTGGCTATTGCCTCCTCGTAGCGCCGCGCCGTGAACAGAGCGATGCCGCGATACCAGTTGATATAGTTGAAATCGAATGGACTGTGGCGCCTGGCGATGTCGAATTGCTCAAGTGCAGCCTCGGTCTCCCCTACGGCAATCAGGTAAAGGCCATACATCCCGCGAGCATCGACATCGTTCGGGTTAAGAGCGATCGCCCGACGGAGATGAGCGCAAGCCTCGTCGTACTCACGGCGGTAAATGTGAATGTTGCCGAGCAGCCAACGTGCCCGGCAGTCACCTTCGTCGAGAAGAACGGCACGCTGCGCCAACATGAATGCCGTATCGAGCGCCGCCGGTGGGTCTTCGACCCAACCGCAGATGTAGTCCATGCAATAGGTCCATCCAAGCTGGGCATGGGCTTGGGCACTCTTGGGGTCGAGTTCGACAGCTGTCTCTGCCCAACGCCGGGCCTCTGCATTGTCGTCCTTGGCGAAGCGAAGCATGAGCGCCTCGCTACGCAGGACATGGTCGTAAGCCGACAGTGTGTCGGGGCTCAATCGGAGGGCGCGGTCACGCCCGGCGGCCTCAATCTGATAGCCCAACGTGGTGGCGATGGCTCTGACGATCTCGTCCTGTACGGCCAGCACGTCCAGGGCATCCCGATCATAATGTTCGGCCCAAAGGTGGCTACCGGTCGTCGTATCGATCAGTTGCGAGCTAATTCTCACACGTTCGCCAACCCGGCGAACACTGCCTTCAGCAAGATAGCGTACTCCCAGGTCTCGCGCCGCTTGGGTCACGTCTCGACCGCCGGCCCGATACCGGAATGAAGAGTTGCCGGCGATCACGAACAGGGTTCGAAAGCGCGACAACTCGGTGATGATGTCCTCGGTGATGCCGTCGCTGAAATATTGCTGCTCGGGATCGCCACTGAGATTGAGGAAAGGCAAGACCGCGATTGACGGTTTGGTGACTGACAGCGGAAGCTCGCGAGGGACAGGCGTCTCGACCTGCTCCGATGCGGATGAGGCCGACTTCCTTCGTCGGCGGATGTGTTCGACCAGCGCCACCGTTGCAGGCTCGGGATTTACGCCAAGTTCACGGTGAATACGCTCACGAAGGACCTCGTAGAGCTTGAGCGCCTGCGCCAACTGGGCCTGATCGCTGTGGACCTGCATGAGGGTGCGGTACGCCGCTTCGTTGAGCGGATCCAACATCAGTAGTTTCCGAGCCGCTTCAGCCGCGCCATCTGGATCGCCGGCAGCCTGCGCCTGGGCCATCAAATTCGCGAGTGCCTGCTCAGACAGCTGGCGCAGCCGTTGACGTTCGACCAGCAGCCAATCTTCGAACGCCGGATCGTGGATTGAAATCCCGTCGAGCAGGTCCCCGCGATATAGCGCCATTGCCTGTTTGAGCGATCCGATCGTGCCCTCGCGGACATGTCGTTCGAAGGTCAACGTGTCCACGCTGATCGTATCCAGGTTCAGCGCGACTGATCGGCGGTCTGCGCGGATTACGTCGCCTTCGGTACGATTGAGGCATCGGCGTAGCCGCATGAGGGCCTGCTTGAGGCTGCCCCGCGCCTGACGGTCGCCTCGCTCGCTCCACAACAAACCTGCGAGGCGGTCTCGGGAATGAGCGTGGCCGGGCGTCGTTGCCAGAATCGCCAGCAATGCGCGATCTTTCTGAGCCGGCAAATCCGCCACTTCGCCGGATGCCAAACGGACTTCGAATCCGCCAAGGAACGTCAGCTTGAGGTCAGCCATGGTCCAGGGCATCAGGTCGGGCAGCGTCCGCCACGCCAGCGCGCGCCTAGCTGCAAGCTTTACAAGGTTACCCGGCGAGAAACAACAGAGGCTGTGCAATGCCTTCCTGCCGGATTCGAACAGATGTGCGAGTGAGTATCTGCCGGTAGCGCTGAAATGACGATACCTTAACCGTAACTACGACGATCCAATAACAGCCTGGAGCTATGTGAAGCCTCTCATCAGAGGACTGACGCATGGCGCTCGTGAAGATCGATGGTCACGCTGGTCGCCGCCGATTTCCAAGTCTCTCAGGAACCAGGCGATGGGCAGCTACTTTCATCGCTACCATCGCGTCGGCATATGCCCTGGACGCTATTGCGGCGACCACAGGAATTGTTCTCGTTGCCTCGCAAATACTGAAGGGCGTCGACCACGTGCTCCTGCTTCTGTTCCTCGCCGGCACCTATGTCATATGGGGTCTAGGGCTCAAGCTAAGCCTGATGGCGAACTGGGTGCTGCTCGAAGATACCGGTACCAGTACAAGCGTACTCTCGAAGGCTGCATACGATCTCGTCAAGTTCAGAACCAGAAGCGGCCGCGCATGCAAGATAGCGGCGGCCGCCGGTTATGTCGGCACGGAACTCGCAAAAGAGGCGCCATATTATGTCGGCGCTTTCGGCGTTGCCCTCCTCACTGACTCTGTCTCCACGAACGACGCGCTGATTTTTCTGGGCGGAGCCAACCTTGGAGCCGGTGCTTATGAGTACGGGCTTGCTCGCACTACCCGATCTGTACTCCACCGCTGGGGCTGCAACGATTGTGCTTCCTTCGAAACCGACTGGGTGCCGCGTGACTACCTGAAGGACTACTACAGTATCGTCGAGCCGGACGAACAGAGGACCATAGAGTTCCTCGTCGGAGCTATAGGGAATTCGCAGCCGGATCAACCAGTCCTATTTTTTGGGGTAGGGCCCACTCTTCACCATGTGTTTCTGGCCGCCGGCACGGCCTCCGAGATTCACCTCGGCGACTACTTGCCGATGAACCTGCAGGAGATCGAGCGGTGGATGAACCGCGATCCCGAGGCTCATGACTGGCGCGCTTTCGTCCGATACACGCTCGAGTGCGAAGGTTTGGCTTCGCCAACGGACGATCAGATCACTCAACGCGAGGAACTCACGCGAGCCAGTATCACTCGCCTGCTTGTGGTTGACATCCGGAGCACGAGTTCGCTTGGCGATCAGGACGTGCCGAAATACGGGACGGTGATCAGTGCGTACTGCGCGGACTCGGTGACCGACGACCGCGCCGCTTGGGAGACCTATATGGAGCGCATCGCTGGGTTGGTTCGCCCTGGCGGCACGCTGCTGACGGCTGCGCTGCGTCGCTCCAAGGGATATTTCGTCGGCGGTAAGAAATTCCCGAGCGCCAATATCGACGAGCACGATATCCGCACGGTTTTGGAGCGCCACTTTCTCCGCAAAGACCTCACGATTGAGGCTTGCGAACTGGAGGAGACCGCCTCAAAGGGCTACTCGGGCATCGTTCTTGCGCAAGCGCACCAGCGGACCTCATGAATCTCTTGTGACGGGACTATCCAGGTTTTCTGTGCGAAACCGCTCCGTTGACGAGCATGATGGCTCCTGCTGTTGTCGAGGGATCAAGGCCGCCTGACTCCCAGGGTACAGAACAGCCTCAGCCAGGGCGCCGCATGGAAGGCGCTCATCAGCAGGTACATCGTGACCATTCCGCTCAGCGGCGAATCGGGCGCGGCCGAGCAGAGCATCTCCGCCGGGCCACCGCCAAGGACACCGGTCAGCAACGCCATGGTGCAGAAGGTCGGCGACGCTGCGAGGGCCAGCCCGTCGGCCGCTCTGAGCGCGGCGTCATTCCGGCGGATTGCGCCGCCGTCGGATCCGCCGCAACAGGCCTGGTTCATGGCTTGATGCTCGCGGGCTGGTTCCGGAACGCCGCCTCTCCGGCGTCCGACACTTCCACCCAGTTCTTATCGGGCGCTGCGTCTGCGACGTAGCTGTCGTGCCAGTTCCACCACTTGTAGGTCGCGGTCTGAGGATAGCCCTGGGGCGAATCTTCCCAGACCTCCTGCCGGCCCAGCGGCGTGATGTCGAGGTAGTTCCAGGTGCCTCCCATCTGCTCGTCGCCGCGATTGTTGATGAAGTAAGTGCGGAACACGCGGTTGCCGTCGCGGTAGAAGACGTTCGTGCCGTGCCACTCGTCCACGCCGAAATCGGCGTCGAAGCTGTCGGTGATGGTAAACCACGGCATCTCCCAGCCCATCCGCGCCTTCAGCCGCGCGATGTCCGCCTGAGGTGCGCGCGAGACGAAGACGAGGGTGGTGTCACGGGCGTTCAGGTGGGCGACGTGGGCGACCTGATCGGCCACCATGGAGCAACCCCGGCAGGCGTGGTCGGGCCAGCCGAACACCCCCGGCTCGAAAAAGGCGCGGTAGACGATCAGCTGACGCCGACCGTGGAACAGGCTGAGCAGGCTGGCCTTGCCCGCCGGCCCTTCGAACGCATACGCCGTCTCCACGGCCATCCAAGGCATTCGCCGGCGCTCGGCGGCCAGCGCGTCACGTGCGCGGGTTTGAGCCTTTTCCTTCACGAGCAGCTGCTCGCGGGCCGCCTCCCACGCCTGTGGCGACACGACCGGCGGTGTGTGCATTGCAGGCTGTCCGCCTTTGCGCTTGTTTCCGGCTGATGCAGTCATGGCTTTTGAAACCTCCTGATTTTGGCGAATGCCCGCGCCTCTAAGCAGACTTGCGTGGCTTCGCCCACGCTTGGTCTGCTTAGCCTTTTGTTTTGCCGCAGGTTTCCGTCGGAAAACCGTGGGACACTTTTCCGAAACCTGCTTAGGCTGAAACGCGATATATTCGCTGCTCATGGTTCTTTGTTGGTCGTGAGATGGTTTTGGCACCGGAAATCGAACGGTGAGAGTTACAAGTGTGACGGGATTCGGATGGACTCGCTGATCACCGCCGCGGCGCGCGCTCTCGCGGCCGGCGATCCCCTCGGCGCATTGAACCGGGTCGCCTTGCGCGAAGACGCGCCGGCGCTCGCGCTCCGAGGCATGGCAATGGCGCAGCTCGGCGATCTCGTCCGGGCAAAGGCCCTCCTCAAGAGTGCTGGCCGCGCGTTCGGCCCGAAAGAGGCGGTGGCCCGCGCGCGGTGCATCGTCGCCGAGGCCGAGATCGCGCTCGTCTCGCGCGACCTCGGCTGGTCCGCCAAGGCGCTCGACGCAGCATATGCGACGCTCGAGGCGCACGGCGACCGCTTGAACGCCGCGCATGCGCGCAATCTCGAAGCCCGCCGCCTGCTCCTGGTCGGCCGCCTCGACGAGGCCGAGCGCACGCTTGCCGAGCAAGCTCCAATGCGGCTCCCACCCGCGTTGAGGGCGGCCTACGAACTGGCGGTCGCGGGAATCGCGATCCGGCGCCTGCAGACGAAGACGGCCCGTGCCGCGCTCGTTCGGGCCGGGCAGGCCGCGCAAGAGGCGGACATCCCCGCGCTGAGCACGGAGGTAGGCAACGCATCCCTCGCGCTGGACACGCCCGCGGCGCGCCTGATCGCTCGTGGCGAGGAACGCCTGCTGCTGCTCGATGAGGTTGAAGCGCTCCTGTCTTCGGACACGCTCGTCGTGGATGGGTGCCGCAATGTCGTGCGGGATGCGAGACGCGTGGTCCCGCTCGCGACCCGGCCGGTCCTCTTCGCGCTCGCACGGACACTCGGTGAAGCCTGGCCGGCGGACGTATCGAGAGAGACGCTCGTCGCACGCGCCTTCCGCGGCAAACACGCCGATGAGTTGCATCGCGCACGGCTGCGGGTGGAAATCGCGCGGCTGCGGGTGGAAATCCGGGCGCTGGCCGATGTGAGCGCGACGAAGCGAGGCTTCGCGCTCAAGCCGCGCTACGCGAGCAGGGTCGTCGTACTGGCGCCGCCGGTCGAAGAGCAGCATTCGGCGGTGCTCGCCCTGCTGGCCGACGGCGAGTCCTGGTCCAGCTCGGCCCTGGCGATAGCTCTCGATGCCAGCCCGCGCACCGTGCAGCGGGCGCTTCAGCAAGTGGCGGCGGAAGGCAAGGCGCAGTCGTTCGGGCGCGGCCGGGCGCAACGTTGGATGACCCCAATCCTGCCGGGATTCCCGTCGTCATTGTTACTCCCCGCTCCGTTGCCCAACAGCTAAGCAGGTTCCGGAAAAGTGTGTCACGGTTTTCCGACAGAAACCTGCGACAAAACAAGAGGCTAAGCAGGCGAAGCGTGGGCAAAGCCACGCAAGTCTGCTTAGGATGCGCGCATGAAACGACCGGCCGAAATCCTCCACGAATACGGACCCTTTCCGGGCGTCGACACCGTGCATGGTGTGACCTTCGACGGCCAACACGTCTGGTTTGCGTCGGGAGACAGGCTGAACGCCTTCGATCCGGCGAGCGGGAAGGTGCTGCGCTCGATTATGATTTCGGCGCATGCCGGAACCGCCTTCGACGGTCGCCATCTTTACCAGATCGCCGAGGATCGCATCCAGAAGGTCGATCCAACGACCAGCGAGGTACTGGCCACGATCCCGGCGCCCGGCGGCGGCAGCGATTCGGGACTCGCCTGGGCCGAGGGATCTCTCTGGGTGGGGCAGTATAGGAATCGGAAGATCCATCAGATCGATCCCGAGACAGGCACGATCCTGCGCACCATAGAGTCCAGTCGCTTCGTCACCGGCGTCACCTGGATCGATGGCGAGCTTTGGCACGCCACCTGGGAAGGCGATGAGAGCGAGCTGCGGCGTATCGATCCCGAAACTGGAAAGGTCCTCGAGAGGCTCGAAATGCCGCCCGGAACGGCGGTTTCGGGGCTTGAGTCCGACGGCGGCGATCGGTTCTTCTGCGGGGGCGGAAGCAGCGGGAAGGTGCGGGCAGTCCGCCGGCCCCGCCCGGGCGACGTCGGCAGCAATAGCAACCGGCGCCGAAGGATAGCGGAATGACGGATCCGGGTCTACCAGCGCGGTGGTGTCGAGCTTGGCGTGACGATGCAGCCACGCGCCATCATGCGTACCTTCCATGTCACTGAACCGACATGCCACACCAGTCCATGGCTAAGCAGGTTCCGGAAAAGTGTCTCACGGTTTTCCGACAGAGACCTGCGACAAAACAAGAGGCTAAGCAGGCGAAGCGTGGGCGAAGCCACGCAAGTCTGCTTAGCTCACGCTTGCAATTCGGCGGGCCACATCTCAGTCCCCAGTCGACTGTGGGCTCAACACGTTCTGCAGAGCTTCCGGTAGTTGGTCGAAATAAAACTTTAGCGCATTTTCGCGTTTGAAGCCGGCGTGATTGCCCTTTTCCGAGCAGAAGAGGTGATAGTGGCTTCGCGGTCGGCCATGGTCGAAGGACCAGCCGCTGGCGTCATATTGCCAGATCAGATCGGCCTTGTAAGCCTCGACGCGAACGATGTGCCCATCGCATTTCTTGCCGCTGGCGTACTCGAATGGACAGCGAATGACTGTGGTGGTCATGTGGCCTCCGTAAAACATGATTCTCGCGGGCTCGACCGCCATGGCGTTCATGGTCCCCTGTAGTTCTGGCCTGCCTGCGGGTCACGATTTACACCGCTGGTTTCGAAATCGCGATCCTCCTCCGGCCGTTCATGGCGCCTCTCGTGGAAATGCCGGCGAAGATGCGCTGAGGCTTCACTCACCCCGCTATCGACGCCGCACGCAGATGAAAAGCAGCCGGATCCAATCCGATTGTAATACCTTTCGTCACCTTTGCCGCCTTTCTGCTTGTGGGTTTCGCCCATCATTCTGGCACATTGCGATGCCGTCTGGAGGGGAAGGCAACCCTCGTCCTGTTTTGACCCCAAATAGCGATTGCTATGTCAAAGCTGCCCACGACTGGCGCGATCGCCTGGCTGGCTATAACCTCGGCTTCTCACGCGCTGGGCGACTGACAGTGGTGGACGCATGAAAGTCCTCGATCACGTTTGCGAACCATGACGGTTTTTCGGGTCAACCACCTAACGACTTATCGGTACCATCGCCCCGTGAGTTTCGGCGAGCATCACCTGATGTTTCGTCCTCGGGACAGCCCCGATCAGCGCCTCTATCGCGCCGACCTGACAGTCGACCCGGAGCCGAGCGCGGTGCGCTGGGTCCATGACGTCTTCGGCAACTGCGTGGCGTTGGTGAAAGTGTCGTCTGCGGCAAGGGAACTGCGCTTCGAATCGCGCATCCTTGTGGAACATACGCCTCAGGCCGGACCGGACCTGGAGATCTATCAACGGGCTTTGACCTACCCGTTCGCCTATGGCGAGGACGAAGCGGCTGATCTCGCTGCCACCATGCGCATGCAGTACCCCGACGAGGACGTCAGCCGCTGGGCCCGTCGCTTTCTGCGTGTCGGCAAACCGACCGAGACCGGTCGTCTGCTGATGACGCTCTGCTTCGCGATCCATGAAGGGTTCGCCTACGCGCGACGCGCCGAGAAGGGCACACAGCCACCCTCCCTGACGCTGCGGCTGCGGCGCGGCACCTGTCGCGATTTTGCGTTCCTGATGATGGAGGCTGTGCGTTCCCTCGGCTTTGCGGCCCGGTTCGTAACAGGGTATCTGTACGTTCCTGACCGTGACGGCCCGACCAACCGCGGCGGCGGGTCCACGCACGCCTGGTGCCAGGTCTATCTGCCGGGCGCCGGGTGGGTAGAGTTCGACCCGACCAATGGCATCGTCGGTAGTCGCGACCTTATCCGTGTGGCGGTCGCACGCACACCGCAGCAAGCCATTCCGCTGAGCGGCAGTTATGACGGTGCTGCCGAGGACTTCGCTGGAATGACGGTTCAGGTCGACGTGACGAGCGAGGCCGCTGTGCAGCCGATGGCCTCGCCCCCTGGCTCGGTGCCAGGGCGGTGCCTGGGTTAGAAAGCCGGTGAAAGGCTGAAATTGCCAAGTCACGGTTTTCTGGCGACAGGATCATCGCCACCTTCCTTCGGCTACGGTTAGACTCGATCCAATAAACCACGTCACCTATTCGCGCGAACTTCAACAAAGCGGCCCATGCGGGATAGAACTGGCCGTAGCCAGCCTGTCGCAAATCCAGCATTGTGGCATAGTGTCTGCAGATGGAGACCGTGCCATGTCGATGCGCTTCGTAAGTCTTGTCATTATTGGTTTGTTGACCTCCGGCCTCGCCCGCGCGGAAACGCTGCCGCTTCCAGACAATCTCACTGGGTTTGATTCCGATCCCGGTGAACAGTTGCTCCTCGATGCCGATGCCCGCGAGGCCTACTTTCCGCTCGCGAGTAACTTCGTAACCCAGAAAAACCAGGCGTACTGCGGCGTTGCCAGCATCGTCATGGTTCTCAATTCGATGAAGGTGCCGGCACCCCCCGTCCCGGAATACGAGCCGTACAAGACCTTCACCCAGGACAACGTGCTTGATGAGCGTACTGACAAAGTGCTGCCGCGCAGCGTCCTTGTGGAAATCGGCATGACGCTGGATCAAATCGGTGGAATCCTGACAACGCAGCCCGTGAAGGCGGAAGTCCACCACGCTGCGGATAGTTCACTCGACGAGTTCAGGAAAGCGGCTGTCTCCTATCTCGACCGACCTGACCATTTCGTCATCGTCAACTACCTGCGCAAAGCAATTCACCAGGAGAAGGGCGGTCATATCTCGCCGCTGGCGGCTTATGACGCCGAGTTTGATCGCTTCCTCATTCTCGATGTCGCGCGGTACAAGTATCCTCCCGTGTGGGTCAAGGCGTCGGAGCTTTTCGAGGCCATGAATACCACCGATAGCGACAATCAGGATCGGACCAGGGGGTATGTCCTCATATCAGGTGCCGCAGCCCAATGACCGACCAATGCGCGATGGGCTTCAATAGCATCTCTGCACTCCAGAAGGTCAAGGTGGTTCCGCTGGACCAGCCTGCTGCCAATGAAATCCGCAGGACCGGATTTATGACGGGGCGGATCAGCGTGCCGGATGATTTTGACCGGATGGGAAGCGAAGAAATCGAACGGCTGTTCGGCGTCGGCGGATGAAGCTTCTGCTCGACACACATCTGCTATTGTCGGCCAGAGGCTTACTTTAGGCCAGATCCGTTTTTGAAAAGTCGTTGCCTTTGTAAAGAAGTGACAGCCGGTTAGCCTTGGCGCAGGCGTAGGCGAAGCAATCGCCGAAATTGAGATCGGCGATGTGTCCGACGGCCTTGCCGTATTTCATGCTGGCTTCAATTGCACGGTTGCCTATGTCGCCGGAGATCATGATTTCCTTGCTGGCAATCTCGACTACGAACGCGTCGACGGTATCGCGGGCTTGCGCCAGCATGTCAGGCGTAGGCTTCATATTCTTTCTGATGGCCCCGGCCGCCGCTCGCGCGAGACCCTGGACGGCCTCGAAACGGACGAGCGGAGAGATGTATAGTGGCCTGGTCGCTGACGCGAGCCGCTTTTCCAGTTCTTCCGCGCCAGGTTCCTCGTTCAGGATGGCCACGATCACCGAGGCATCAACGAACATCAGTTATCGCCCCACATTTCGTCGGTGAACTTCTTCATGTCGAAATCAGGATTAGACGGGCCAATCCGCCGCGCCATTTCCTTGACCTTGACAAGCCTCTCCCGCAGCGGGACTTTGCCGCGACTGCGCTCAATCTCGTGGCGCAAAGCGGTTCTGACGGCCTCGGTCTTGCTGGGTGCCTTCGTGATCCGTTGCAGTTCGACAGCCATGGCATCGACGTCGGGATCGCGAATGAAGAGTGGCATCTGTATATCTCCTTAAGTGATATATGTATATCACGAAAGATATATTCGCCACCGAAAATATTGGAACGACGCCGAGTGCAGGGCCGCGTTGCCTCTCCTTATCCCATCCGAATTATCCCATGCGAAGCGCCCAACGGGACCGGCTGTACCCGGCCTGCGCATTTTTTTGGCAGCCGCCCTCTGTTCTGGACGACGACACCCGCCGGGGGAGCGTTCCGGCGGGTGTCGTTTTGCTTAGCCAGTCTGGGAGGAGGTTAACTAGCCTGTGAAGCTTAAAAGCTCATCGTTTCAGCGCGTTGTCACGCGAGACGCCAAATCGTTGCTGAATGCAGTCACATTGTAACCGAAGTTTGTGGCGGGGGTCAGCAGCAGCGCCACGACGCCAAGCGCGCGGCGTTGCGTGCTAGCGTCGAGTGCTCGTTGGTCTTTCTAGACAAGCGACCTGGCGTTGTGTATGGTTGTAGAACTTCCTGGGGGTGCCATGAGCAGCGGATCGAACATTCGGATCCTGGGGCGCGCGATCCTCATGGGGTCTGTGGTTGGGCTGGGCCTTAGCGGCTGCGTCGTTCCGATGGCTGGCGAGAAACTGACAGCCGAACAAGTCACGGCGCAGCAACGGGCATACAATCAGGCGCTGGCGACCCGTTCGTCGAAGCACGTAACCCAGTTCGTCAAGACCTACAGGACGAGTCCGATGTCGGCGTCGCTGCTTAATCAGATGCCTGCCAGTGTCCTGTCCGGTGTCCCGCAGTCGGCTGTTATAAATCTCTCGGATAACGCAAAGCGACAACTCAGCCCTCGCGTGCGAGGCCAGTTCGGAATTGCGGCTAGGACTAGCTACAGTGCCGGCGACAATCGTTCGGGAGATTCCGGCGGGGGTCGTTCAGGCGGCTATGGCGGTTGAACAATGACGGGTTGCTGGCCGGACAAGGGTGTATCGCGGCTGACGCACACCCATGGTTGGCGACCATGATTGCTGTCGGCTGACCGGCAGAATGCAACGCAGCATCTCGATTGTCGTAACCTGTTACAATTACGGTCATTTCCTTGACGCATGCCTCGAGTCGCTGCAGCTCCAGACGCGGCGGCCGGACGAGATCATCGTTGTCGACGATGGCTCCCTTGACGCAACCCAAGCCGTGCTGAGCGCCAGGAAGGAGCCCCTTATCATCCTGTCGAAGAAGAATGGCGGGCAGGCGTCGGCCTTCAATGCCGGGTTTGAACGCGCCACGGGGGATATTGTCGTCTTTCTCGATGCCGACGATACGCTCGCCGCGGACGCTGTCGAAATCCTTTGCATGGCCTGGCACGACAGTTTCGTGGCCATGAGCTTCAAGCTCAATCTGGTTGACCGCGCCGGCCGCTTCTCGGGCTTCTATGAAGTTGATCCTCGTGATGGTGACATGCGGCCGGAGTTAATCGGTTGGGGACACTTCTGGTTCATGCCGACATCGGGGAACGCTTTCAGTCGGCGCCTGATAGCGCCGGCCTTTCCGTTGCCGGAACCGCGTTGGCGGATAAGCGCGGATGCCGTCCTGATGTTCGCTGCGGCGCTGGCGGGCCCGATCAGGCAACTTCCCCTGGCGCTCGGCAACTATCGTGCTCACGGGGGCAACGCCTACTATCGGGTGGCTTTGCCGCACCCCAAATTCATGCAGCGCGCCGTTCGCGATATGGCCGACGCGTGTTTTGCGGTAGCGAAGCTGCGCCTGGAGGCGCCCATTCTCGGACCCGATCCTGACATTGTCCGGCTGGACCTCCTGCTCGCCTCGCTCCGTCAAAGGCTCAGTCCTGGCTCGGACTCCTGTAACGCGGGTACCGTTCGGCCACTGCTAAGATCGATCCTGGCGCTTCAAATAGGGCTGCGCGCAAAATGCGTGCTCGGTTTCTGTTTGGCCCTGCTCCCGCCTGCGGCCCGGCTTGTACCTCCGCTCCCATCCTGGGTCGTGGCACCGGACGAGAGGCCGCGACTGCTTCATATGATATTGTCGCGGGCAATGGGGTCCAGGATTGCGAGCCGCCGACGCTCAGCGCATCGATCGCGATGGCTCGGTTGCTTGCCCAAGGGATACTTGTCTTTCCGAGACGGGCATGACTGCCTCCCCTTCTTCAACACATTGGACTGGAGAATGCGCCGTCTCGACCGGGGGCCAGTCCTTTGTGGCGGCACCGGCGAGATTGTCGTGCCCGTGGACTACTTTCCGAACGGCGCCACTTTGAGCCTCGATCTGAAGGCGCTCGAACCATATGCGCGAATGCCTTTGGAGGTTGCGCTTTTCAAGGCCGATCAGATGCTCGGACGGATCAAGATCCATGGACAAGGGCGACTGTCCGTTGTCCTGGAGCCGAACGTGACGCTGCTTGAGAATCCGCTCCAGTTACGCCTCTCGACGTTGCCTCTTCCGGCAACCCTCGTGCAAAGGTGGGCCACCCTGGCCGGCCCGGCGGGATTGGTAGAAGTGACCGGCCTTGAGGTCGAGGCACTGCCGCCGGAACGATCCGGCTTCCTGCTCGGATTGGGTGAACATCGCAGTTTCGCCGAAATTGCCAACGCCTGTCAGATTAGCCCGCCGCTCGATCCGCACGATCCTGATACCGTGGAAGCCAGCGATCTTGTTATCTTGCTGGTCAGGCCGAATGTTCCCGAGGCAACAGAGTTGGTCCTGCGTTTCGGCGAGGACCAGATGAATGGAACTCTGGTCGTCGCGGACAACACTGGTCCGCTCTGCCGAGGGTTCATCGGTCGCGCGGCTATAGTGCGGGTTCCGATCGGCTGCCGTCGATATCCTTCGGACAGAGACCTGACCTTGACGCTGAGCCTGGACCCCGATGATCCGTTCGCCGCAGCGAAATTCCGGCTGTCTTCGATCGGCTTTGTTGGTCGTGGATCCACTTTCGGAACCCCGTCGCCCGAGGAATTTCCCCTGATCGCGGCGGGAGCAATCTGGCGCCTCGATGAGGAAGTCGGCGTGCGTTCCGGCTTTCTCGGCGATGGCTGGATGCCGGGCGAGTTGGGGGCCGAGCTGTTCGATACACTCGGCATGCTTCGCCTCACGGTCGATCCTGCCGCGTCCAACGACGCGGCCCTTCATATGTCGGTGGCACCGGCGCTGCCGCTCCCGGAAGGCGCGCTGCTCGCCGTGGCGATCACGGCCGGCGAGGAGGCGTTGAGCCAAGTCCTGCTGCAAGGCGAACATGATCTCGCTGTACCGCTGGGCGAAGCGCTGGCCCAAGGCGGACGCCGGGTCGAGCTTGCCGTGCATGTTGCGCTTTCGGACGGCAAAGGCGCTGACCCACAGCTTTACCGTGGCGGGCTCCTTCTGAAATCGGTGCGGCTATCTGCGCCGGTGAGCGGGCTGCCGGTTCGGCGCGCGCCGCTCCGGCACGATGGGCACACCCTTAGCTCCGAGGTGGAGGCGGCGGGCGCGGTGGCTGCAAGGGCGCGCGGCAATGAAGCGAGCCCCGCCACAGAGGAGCTCGCGGACCTCGTCTGCCGTCACGGCCGAATCGTAGCGGCGATCCGCAGTCTTGCCAGCGGCGCTGTCCTGTCGGTCCTGCTGAATGAAGAAACGCTCGGTTATCTGTGCGATCTCGGGGAGGCGGTCGGCGGGCCCGATGGAACTTGTGATTTGCTGCAATCCGGCCGGGACTGCGAAGGCCTCTTTTCCTCCGATCCTGCCGAGGCCGTTCGTGCGTTCGCGCTTGCCATCCTGACAGTACCGCCCTGGCGAGCACTTGGCCTCCGGGCGATTGGAGAACTCTCGGATGTGCTCCGTGTCTTTCCAACTCACTTGGCGCGCTATCTCTGTTCCATCAGCCGCGCGATCGAATCCGCGGACGACAGTGCAGCTTGCAGCGATCATACTATGGCTCTGCTGACTTATGCGCGTGCCCGCTTGGCAACGGAACCTCAGGGCAGTCGGCACGAACGACTTGCCGAAGAGATACTCCGCAAAATACGATTTCTGCCCCTGCTTTCCGACAGCGGGCTGCCGCGCGACATTGCCCGAGCATTTGGCGCCACGATTGAGACTTACCAGCTTATGCGCGGACGGCGCATTACTCTTGCCTCTCCGCTGGCTGAACCGATCGGGCGGCAGCGGCTTGGCGTACTCGTCCGAGACCTGCGTGCGGTGCAGGAGACGGGACTGGTCGCCGCGACAATTCGCGCCCTGCCGCGCGATGCTTTCGATGTCACCGTTTTCAGTCTGCAAGGATGTTCGCAGACGCGGGCGAGATTGCCGCGCCATGCAACGATCGTTGACCTTCAAGGAGTGGGAGTGGATCGCGCTGTCGAGATTGTCCGGGCAGCGCAACTCGACATCGTCCTGCTCGGCGCCTCCTTCAGTCATTACGACGAAGCAGCCGCCATTGTTGCTCATCGGCTTGCACCGGTTCAGGCCGCCGCAGCGGCGGTATCTCCCCTGGCGACAGGGTTCAGGAGTTTCGACCTCGTGGTGACATTGCCCAAGGAGCCACGCGCCGCCAAAAGGTCGAACCTTAGTGGGGAGGCGTACGCGGACGCCGCGGCGGCCTGCCGGTCCCCGCCGCTCGACGAGAAGGCGCTCGGCCGGCATCTAGGAAAAGTGCTTGCCGGCCTGGGGGTCGGATGACGGCGACAAAGCGCTTTGTTCCGTCTTCCGTTCAGCGGGTTGACAGTCTGACGAGCCAGCGTGAACGCGTCTCGCGACGGTCGGGCTGGTTATTCCGCGGCTCCACTGCGCAGACGGGCAAAGCTCGGAGAATTGAAACGAAGGGCCGAACTGTACAGTTTACCGGCACTTCTGTACAATGTCGCCGCGTGGCTGGGAGACTTCTATAACGATGTCCGGTTTACCCGCTGCAGGTGGTTCCGACCCATTGGTGGGACCGTTTGCCTTCATCTCCGCTGTTGTTCGGATGCTGGCCATTGGCATCGCCACGGCCGTGTTATGCCTCGCAGCCTCTGCCGAAATACCATCCGAGGGCCGCCGCGTGGCGTTGGTGATTGGCAACGGCGCATATCAGAATGTGCAGCAGCTTCCCAATCCGACCCGGGATGCCAGCGACATGGCGGCGAAGCTTACCGAGCTGGGCTTCGATGTCGTGCTTGGGGTCGACCTCGACATGGCCAGGTTCGGCGACACGCTCCGTGAATTTTCGCGCCGTATCGAAGGCGCGGATGTCGGGCTGATGTTCTACGCAGGTCACGGCCTTCAGGTCGACGGTGAGAATTTCCTTATTCCGATAGACGCGCAGATCGAGGCGACATCCGACCTCCAGTTTCAGGCGGTCAAGCTGGACTCGCTGCTGAGCGTCATTGAGCGGCAGTCGAAACTGTCGATTGTTTTGCTCGACGCCTGCCGCAACAATCCCTTGTCGCGCTCACTCACCAGGTCGGTCAATCCGCCTGCGGGACTCGCTCCCCAGAATATCGCCTCGGGCTCCTACATCGCTTTCGCCACGGCCCCGGGCAATGTCGCGTATGACGGCAACAATACCCGCAACAGTCCGTTCACCGCGGCTCTGCTCAACAATATCGGCCGCGAGAATGTCGATATCCGGCTGATGATGGGCGACGTACGCGCCGATGTTTTCGAAGCCACCAAGGAAAAGCAGCTGCCGTGGGAAAATAATTCCCTCATCGGCCGCTTCTATTTCCGACAGGGCGCGACCCCGGAAACGCGGGACGAGGTGAATCAGAAGGCCCTGGCTGAACGCGACGCCTTCGATCGGGCCAGGGCCGCCGGTACGCTCGACGCGCTCAAGGAGTTCCTTGGGGAGTATCCTGACGGCCTGTTCTCCGGCATCGCGCGGGATACGGTCGCTGCCATGGTGAAAGGCCAGAAGGAAGAAACCGCCGCCACGCTGGAAGAGATTTTCTGGCGGACTGTGCGCGACAGCGTCCTTGTCGACGACTTCCAGCTTTACCTGGAGACATTCAATAGCGGCGCCTACCGCGATCTCGCGCAGGCCCGCATGGACGCCTTGCAACAGGCGGCGGCGATCCAGGGATATGTGATGGAGGACGGGCAGACCCTGAACTCGCGGAAGAGCCTTCGAAATGCCGCCATGGAGAAGGTCGACGAGTTGCCCGTCATGTTCGTACAGTACGGTCTGATGGCGCTCGGTTTTCCGATTTCCGATCCGGCCGGCATCCTTGATTCCCAAACTCGGCGTGCCATACGCAGTTATCAGGCCTCGGTTGGCGAGAACCAGACCGGAGAATTGACACCACGGCAGACTCTCGACGTGGTCCTGTCGGCGGCAGCGGTTGGCGACGAACACGCCGAGACGGCCGTCGGCGTGATGATGGCATCGGGGATCGGCCTGAACCGCGACGACGAAGTCGCCCGGCTGTGGCTGACACGAGCGGCCGATCGCGGCAACAAATACGCTCAGGCGAATCTTGCGGTGCTGTACCGGGACGGGCGGGGCGGCAGCAGGAACATCGAATTGGCCCGAAGCCTTCTGAAATCGGCCGTTGCACAGGGCCTCAACGATGCAGAACCACTTTTGCGAGACCTCGGGGGCTAAAGCATCGCGCCGAAAAGTGGGATCCGGTTTTCGGCAAGAGCGAAGCGGAAACGAGCCAAAGCAAGGTGCCCGAATCCGAAATCGGGCGGCCTTTGTTGGTGTGCCCCGGTTGGCGCCGGCCGTGCTTCTCGCTCTGGCGGCGTGGACATCTCCGGCGTGGGCTCAGGAACTGCTGATGCTCGGGCCGGGACCGGAGGAGCGCACAGTCCAGGATTGTGACGCTTGCCCGAGACTGGTGACGCTTCCGAACGGACGGCTGATGAGCCAGGGTCCGGTTACGCGCGGCGAGTTTTCGGTATTTGCCGCGGAGACCGGATTCAACCAGCCGGAATGGGGCTGCAAATGGCAGTGGCCGCATTTCAAGCAGGAGGACAGTCATCCGGTCGTCTGCGTCAGTTACACGAACGCCGAGGCCTATGTCGGCTGGCTGAGCGACAAGACCGGCCAGAAATATCGGCTCCCGACAGTGGACGAGGTCAGATATGCGGCAATGGCCGGTCAGACCGGCAACTACTGGTGGGGACAAAGTGTCGGCAAGAACCGTGCAAACTGTACGGGATGCCGTTCGCCCTATGACGGGGTGGGCACTTCACCCGTCGGAACGTTTCCCAAGAATCCCTTCCATTTGACCGATGCGGTCGGCAACGTCTGGATATGGACCAGCGACTGCGTAAAAGGTGATTGCGCGCAGCGGCTGCTGGTCGGCGGAGGATGGGCGAACCCTCCGGCCGACCTGCGCGTCACCAAAACAATCTGGAACGGGATTGAAATTCCGTTCAACACCTACGGAATCCGCGTTATGCGCGATACTGAATAGGGAATTGGCAAAGCAATAGAGCGAAAGAGGCACCGATGCGCTCCTGGTTTGTTGCACTCGCCTTGCTGATAGCAGCCCAGCATGCGCACGCTCAGGAAAATAAGCCTCGCGAGTTTCGCGACTGCGAGACGTGCCCCCTCATGGTGGAAACGCCGACCGGGGCGGCAATCGGCAAGTTTCCTGTCACGCGAGGTGAGTATCGCATTTTTGCCGACGCGACCAAGCTCGAGGCCGAAGGCTGTATTTTGCGGATAGGCAAGGACCGCTCCGAGGTGCCGGAGGCGAACTGGCTCAACCCCGGTTATGAGCAGACCGACGACCACCCCGTGGTTTGCGTGAGCTGGCTGGATGCGACGGCCTATGTCGAGTGGCTCAGTGAAAAGACCGGCACAACCTACCGGCTTCCGACCTTTGAAGAGTCGGCTGAAGCCGCTGCCGGAGGCGCGAAAACCGTCTATTGGTGGGGTGCCTCCTTCGAAAATGCATGCGAGTTCGCCAATGTCGCCGACGCAAAATACAAGGCGGCGTTCCCCGCCGACACGGAGTCGGCGATAGCGGCCTGCGACGACGGCTACACCTACACGTCCCCGGTCGGTGCGTTCCCGGCCAACGGATGGGGCCTTTACGACATGGCAGGCAATGTCTGGAACTGGACGAATTCATGCCTCAAGGGCGACTGCGCGAACGCGATCTTCCGCGGTTCCGGCTGGGACGTCGGATGGCCGCCTCTGTACGAACTTTCCTCGTCTTTTGGTGACAGGATCGTGCTGCGAAACGACGTCATTGGTTTTCGCGTGTTGCGCGAGAACTAGGCAGACTTGGTTGGCTTCGCCCACGCTTCTGCTTAGCCTCTTGTTTTGTCGCAGGTTTCTGTCGGAAAGCCGTGACACACTTTTCCGGAACCTGCTTAGGTTAAGCGTCGCGGTAACGCAGCTTTTCGATAAGAATTGTCAGGGCTGGAGATGAGTGCCTGCGGCTGGGATAATAGAGGTGGTAGCCGGGAAACCTGGGGCACCAGTCCTCCAGCACGCGTACAAGGCGACCCTTGGCGATATGAGGCAACACCTGATCTTCCGGCAGGTATGCCAGTCCCAGCCCGTCCAGCGCCGAGTTCAGCCGTAGCCCCAGATTGTTGAATACCAGCTGTCCTTCCGCCGCCAGCCTGTTCCGGATTGTGCCTGCGCAGCCTTACCCGGAGGATTACGCGGCGCAGGTTGCGCAGGCCGAGAGCGAACGCGAGCGGGGCTACGAGCCACCTCTGCAGGAGCGTGTAGCCGACATCGCGCGCTACCAGACAGTATTCCTCGGCTTTCCCGTGTGGGGCACGACAGCGCCCTCCATCATCCGGTCGTTCCTCTCGCAGCACGATGTTTCGGGTAAAACCCTCGTGCCGTTCATCACGCACGGGGGTTATGGACCGGGCAGCAGTCAAAAGGTCGTTGCAGACCACGCTCCGCGTGCGCGCTTGCTCGATGGTTTCGTCAAACAGTGTGACCAGGAGCGGGAGACCATCGCGGAAGTCACACAGTGGCTGGGAGGCGTGGAGGTGTCGCGGTAATGGTTCTGGCGCACCTTGCCAGGCCGGACTCCAGGGTCCGCTTACGCCGCGGTTAAGCGCGACCCCGAGCCGCTGCGATTCCAATTCGCAGCAAAATCTGGTGCGATTCTGGCTCGCCTTCGTTGGCTTGACCCATCCGGCGTTGAAGTTCGAGAGCGCCAGCGACCGCGTTGACCGCACTGGTGAACTCGACCAGCACGCCATCGCCCATTAACTGTGCGCCCCCCTTGGGCGCGAAGGCGGTTGGAGTTCCTGGCTCTGTATTTACGGAGAGCACCCTTGAATCAAGCCATACGCCATCCATATAACATCCACATGGATGGAGAATGAGGCAATGTCGCAAAAAATAGTACAACTGCGGGAGCGGATTCCCGAAAGCGAGAAGATCACTATCAACCTCGGATACGTCGACCTCGGACGCATCGATCTGCTGGTCCAGGAAGGGTTCTTCTCGAACCGGACCGACTTCATCAGGACGGCGATCCGCAACCAGTTGAGCAGCCAATCGGAAGAGGTATCACGCTCGATCGATCGGCACACGCTCGATGTCGGCCTGCTCGAACTTGGCGTGGCCGATCTCGAGGCGGCACGCCTGGCCGGCGAAATGCTGCACGTCAAGGTCGTCGGGCTGGTCCGCATCGCCTCCGACGTCACGCCGGAACTCGCGCTCCAGACCATCGGCTCCCTGACAGTGCTCGGAGCCCTGCAGGCGAACCCGCAGATCAAGGCCGCCCTGGCCGCAAGGATCAAATAAAGCCGCCAGAGCGGCAGGAAAGGTGAATATCATGAACAATGAACTCGTCGCGGAGATCCTCCGCGCGACAGGCTCCTTGCGTTCCGGAGACCCGGCAGGCGTTACCGCCATCATCCAGAATGCGCTCGCAGCCGCCGGCCTGACGGGCTCCGTTGGCGACGGACCTTCGGGCAGTCCGAGCCCCGCCCGCGCCGAGCCTCACACGCCAGGTACGGGTCCCGGAGCCTCGCACTATCCGCCGCGGACCGGCCGGATGCGCAGACCCTTGAGCGAGGTCATCCGCACATTGCGGACAGGTGGAAAACGGCTGGGGCTCGAAGGAATTCTGCCGGGTGCGGGTCAGCCAGCGCCTGCCCCGGAACTGCCCTTACCCGACGGCGCCATGTTTCTGGACCTGCACTATTCCTGCTCGGCGGGCGGGCGCCGCTACCGGCTTTACGTTCCGAGCACCGCCGGCGAAGGTCCGCAGGGACTGATCGTCATGCTGCACGGCTGCACGCAGAATCCGGAGGACTTTGCCGCCGGGACCGGGATGAACGCGCTGGCCGAAGAGCACCGGTTGCTCATTGTCTATCCGGCACAGACGCGCGGCGACAATTCCATGTCCTGCTGGAACTGGTTCCGGCCGGGGGACCAGATGCGCGATACAGGCGAGCCGGCGATCATCGCCGGCCTGACCGAGCACGTCCGCGATCAATACGCCATCCCGAATGGCCGCGTCTTCATTGCCGGTCTCTCCGCCGGCGGCGCGATGGCGGCGGTGATGGGTGAGACGTATCCGGAACTCTACGAGGCGATCGGCGTCCATTCGGGACTGGCCTATGGCTCGGCCAATGATGTCATGTCGGCGTTCACGGCAATGCGCGGGCAAGTGGCGATCGAGCAACGGCCCTCCAGGCACGGCGGCGCGGCAACCGACCCGCGCACCATAGTCTTTCACGGCAGCGCCGACACCACCGTCCACCCTTCGAATGCCGGGCGGATCATATCGAGCCAAGGTGAAAGCCTTGGAAAGAGCTTCCGGTCCGAGCACGGAGCGGCGGGTGACATAAGGGCGTATACGCGCTTTGTCTCGGAGCGGGACGACGGCAAGCACGCGATCGAGTGTTGGATGATCGAGGGCGCTCAGCACGCCTGGTCCGGCGGCCACCCGGGCGGCTCCTACACCGATCCGCGCGGCCCGAACGCGTCGGCGGCAATGGTGCGCTTCTTTCTCCACGGAGCGTCCGATATCGCGTGAACCTTGTTGAGGTTAGCACAATCGTACGCGGGCTTTGGCGGCCGTCTGCCTGTTCCAGAGGGATGTGCCGACGGTCGCCATACGATTATCGTTGAGAGCACGGTCGGTTTCGACCTGCGCTTTCAACGCTGAGGTTGGCAGGGCTGTCGCTCCGTGGTGGCGGTGACGTGGCGTCCGTGATGACCAGCGAGCATCCGGCTTTTACTCAGCCCTCGGAGGATCTTCCGATCATATCGGCGACGACGGCGCCACGCTGGCCCATCGGCTCGGGAGGGCCGACGGTAGTATCGTTGGCGGTCTGGCGCTCCATCTCGGCATTGATCTCTGCCCCGACGATCAAGATGATCATCGAAATCCAGGTCCACATCATCAGCCCGATGACGGCGCCAAGCGAAGCATAGGTGGCATTGTAGTCGGCAAAATTCTGCAGATAATATGAAAAGATTGCCGAGGCGGACAGCCAGACGATTGTCGCCAAGGCGGAGCCCCAGTTCAGCCAGCGCCATTTGGCGTTGTGGCGGCTCGGGCCGTAGCGGTAAATCAGCGAGATACCAAACCAGATCGAAGCGAGCAGCAATGGCCAGCGGCCGATTGCGATCAGGACCTCCGTCCAGCCTTCCAGATGAAGCAGGGCCAGCATTGCCGGCACGATGCCGACGGCGAGCAGCATAACGCTGGCGATGATGATCGCGCCGATGGTGAACATCGCCGACAGAAGGTTGAGGCGCACAAAGCTACGTTTCTCCACCTCCTCGTAGGCCACGTTCATAGCATCGAACACGGCCTTGATTCCGTTATTGGCGCTCCAGAGCGCAATTGCCAGACCAACCAGAAAACCCACGCCGAGCGCCTCGGCGTCCCTCGACACCAAGGCTTTGAGTTGCTGCTCGATAATTTCGAGACCGGCATTGGGTAGCAGGCCCCCAAGATAGGAGACGTGCTCGGCAATGGTGGTCGGGTCCAGGCCCGCGTGGTCGGAGAGGTGGCGATCACCAAGGAAATCAAGGATCGCGAGCAGACTGTGCGTGACACGGTTCGCAGCACCGACGTTCAGGTCGAAGAAATCAAAGCCAGCTGCGCAAACGCAAATAACCTGCCAGCACGCGCCACCGGCGAAGTCGTCCATTGGCTCGGAGACAGTGTCAACCTTGATCGGCGTCCACCTTTTGGACGCCGATCACCTGTCCGGGCGAGAGCAGAGCCTGAAGTTCCGAGCGCCGTGGCAGAGCCCCCGACGCGCAGGAGCGGCAGAGGTCGGTGTGGACAACGCCGCGCGGGTCCATACCGGCGCCCGCCACATTGTCGGCGCCCATTCTTCAGCATAGACGGCCGCGGTCAATTGATCCGCGTCGGACCCACGGAAAAGCCGTTCGCGTTCAGCGTCAATGCCGACGCCGGCTGCGCCGAAGACAGTCACCCGTGAACGCGCCCGGTTTGGGCGCGGCCTCCGAACCGCTGGCCCCTCAGGCGATTCAGTGGCACAAGAAAGCTTGTCGCCACAACGGAACGTTCGCCACCATGTCTGATGACGAAGGTCCCAACCTGGAGCTGAAGCGCTCCGCGGAGCAGCTGAAAAGCAGCCCTGTGCCACAAAGCCGGCCAGGGCCGCGTGGTTCTACTCTTTGTCTTCGTATTTGAAGGATACGCTAACCTTGGCGCGGTAGGCGTCAACCTTCCCGTCCTTGATCTGGAGGTCGAGTTTCACTACCTCGGCGATGCGCAAGTCTCGCAAGCTGCTCGAGGCGCGCTCGACAGCGGCGCGTGCGGCGTCGTCCCAGGATGTGGTGCTCGTGCCGACCAGTTCGATGATCTTGTAGACGCTATTCGACATTGGTTCCTCCTGTTTGATCCGTCCGACAGAGTTGCTGTTGCAGTTAGTCCTTCCGTGGATTTGTGGCGGTGCAGTATATGTAGCCGGTTCGGGTGGGCGCGCTTCATCACGCCCAAGCGCTATTTTCCAGTACTGCCTTGGACATCGTGCGCAATTCCCGCATAGCCGATTAATCTTGCACTGTCATGTTGAACCAAGCCACCGACCGAAGTGGATCGTCAGAATTGTGATCGCTCAGCATCGCAGGCCGGTTCGGATCGATCGGCCAAGGCTCCGGAACGATTAGGCCGGCTGGAACCTTCCGGTTGGCTCAGGGCAGGGATTGCGGGTAAAGGCTGAAAGAAGCTTCTCACGCTTGACGCGCCTCGGCTTGCGGTCCTCCCGTATTATGCTCGGTAATAATCGCGACGCGCTTCGCGCCATTGCGAGGTCCGCCGCGCCGCCAAGCGCTAAGCAGACTTGCGTGGCTTCGCCCCGAGCCTTGGATAACGGGCTCACCGCGCGAGAACTGAGTGAGATCGTGACCCAACTCGCCGTCTACTGCGGATGGCCAATGGCATCGGCTGCAGTGGCCGAACTTGCGCCGGTCTATGCCGAGCGCGGAATAAAGTCAGAGGATGTTCGCCCGCTTGACATACCGCCTCTGGCGGCTGATCCCGGTATGGAAGAACGCCGTAAGGCGGTGCTGGAAGTCGTCCATTGGCGTCGTTTCGCCGCCTTTGGCCAAATACTCGAACGAGTTGCTGTTCGCCGCCCTCTGGCTTCATCCCGAACTTGCTCCGCGGGACCGCAGCCTGGTCACTCTGGCCGCGATCTGGGCCATGGGCCTTGAACCGCTGCTTGACTATCAGTTTGCCCGCGCATTCGACAACGGAGTGACGAAGGACGAAATCAGCGACGCTCTCGTTCACTGTGCTTTCTACATCGGCTGGCCACGCGCGATGGCGGCGGCCATGGTTGCGCACAAGGTCTTGAAGATAGAGTCGCCTTCTTAACTCTCCCGTTAACCTCCGGCTCTGCCGGAGCGCATAGAGGGAGTTCTACGGCTGCGGGAGTAGGGTCGCCTGTCTCGACGATTGAGTCGACATCGACGCCGAGTGTCAGCTCCTCGAAAAGGACCAGTCGCGGCTTCTGCACCAGACCCTTCGCTATCACGACCTTCTGCCGATTTCCGCCCGACAGTTCGACAACCTTGCCGTCGCATGCGGGCTAACCGGGCGCGGTTCGACGCCGCGGAATAGCCGGCCCTTCGACCCCAAGGCCGAGCACCTCTCTCAACCGGCGTATCCGAGTTTCATCATGCGGCGCAGCATGCGGTCCAAGGTCCGCTCAGGGATGATCCGGACCATTCGGGTCAGGATCGCCGCGTCCGTTCCTACCGTGTAGCGAGTCTTTGGTTTGCGGGCGTGAATGGCGCGGGAGATCACCGCAGCGGCTTTCTCAGGAGGTACGCCGTGCTTGGAGAATTTCTCGGCTTGTTCCTTGAAGGCTTCGACGAGTCGATCGTATCGTTTGTGTTGGTCGGGAGTCATTGCTGCGGCCAGGCGATCAGCGGTCTTGATGCCTTGGTCAGACATATTCGTCTTTACCGCACCGGGGGTGATCATAACGACCTTCACCCCGAACTGCTCGATTTCGCGTCGCAGAGCGTCCGTCCGAGCGCGGTGATTTCGTACTCTACCGCGACCGGCGAAACCGGGATCACGCGGCGTGAGATCAAGCCGTTGCGCTCGAGCCGACGCAGGCACTGCGTCAACGCCTTTTGCGATACACCCTCCAGCAATCGCTTGACTGCGTTGAAACGCATCGGCCCCCGATCCAGCACGGTAAGCACCATCATCGACCATTTGTCGGCGATCTGATCGAACAGAAGGCGGCTCGGACAATCGACCGCGAAACGCTGCTGCGCGCTCATGTGGTTTACTCCGGTATACCTAGGCGATTTGAAGTGCGTAATTGACCCTAGGTTTACATCATATACCTAGAGCGCTTCATTTCAACGGAGCATCGAAACGTGACCGCAAGCCGTACCGACATTCTTTTCCGACCATTTCGTATCCGTTCGCTTACGCTGCCCAACCGCATCGTCATGTCGCCGATGACGCGCGGCTTCACGTCCGGCGGCGTCCCTGGCCTCGCCAACGCCGATTATTACCGCCGTCGCGCCGAAGGCGGAGTGGGTCTTATCCTGTCCGAAGGCACGGTGATCGACCGCCCGGCGTCACGCAACGAGCCCGGCATCCCGTTCTTTCACAGCGAGGCGCCGCTTGACGGCTGGAGAGGTGTGATCGACGCGGTGCACGCTGCCGGTGGCAGGATGGGACCGCAAATCTGGCACACGGGGTCCACGAAAGGCATGAGCGGGTGGCAGCCGGACGCTCCGGTCGAGAGCCCGTCGGGCCTGCTGGCTCCCGACACGCCGCGCGGCGAAACAATGAGCGAAAGCGCGATCGCCGACACCATCGCAGCCTTTGCAAAGGCTGCCGCCGAGGCGCGGCGGCTCGGATTCGATATCGTCGAGCTGCACGGCGCCCACGGCTATCTCATCGACCAGTTCTTCTGGACCGGGACCAACCTGCGAGACGACAAATATGGCGGCTCAAGCATAGCCGAGCGCGCCCGTTTCGCGCGGGACGTTGTCGCGGCTGTCCGCGCTGCAGTCGGCCCAGATTTCCCCATCAGCCTTCGAGTAAGCCAGTGGAAACAACAAGACTATGGCGCGAGGCTTGCCGAGACGCCGAGCGAGATGGAGAACTGGCTGCAGCCGCTTGTGGATGCTGGAGTGGACGTGCTGCATTGCTCGCAGCGCCGGTTCTGGGAGCCCGAATTCCCGGAGATCGATGGCAGCAACGGCCTGAATCTCGCTGGCTGGGCCAAGAAACTCACCGGAGCCGCAACCATCAGCGTCGGATCGGTTGGCCTGTCGGGTGACTTTCTTGCAGCCTTCGGTGGTGAGGCATCGACAAGCATCGCGCTTGATCGGCTGATTGAGCGGATGGAGCGAGATGAGTTCGATCTTATCGCTGTTGGTCGGGCGCTTCTGAGCGATCCGCTTTGGGCCGCAAAAGTGCGCACCGGGAATATGGAAGAGTTGAAAGGCTTTACCCCTGAAGCGCTAGCCGAACTCGCGTGAGCAGGTGCGGAGTGCGGCGTACGACAGGACACCGCACTCCGGTCGCTGGCCCGGGGAACTCGGCCCCGACGGGATCACCGTCAATGCCATAGCACCGGGCCCCACCATGACGCGCAACATGAGAGACAACAAAGCCTATTCGGAAGAAGTGATCAAGCAGGCGATCGGAGCGCAGAGCATTCCGGCTGTGAAGTGCCCGGGGACCTTGTCGCGCATGCCTTTTCCTGGTCAGCGCGAGCGCGCGTATGGTGACAGGTCAGGTTCTCGCCGTGGATGGAGGAAGGGCCGTCCACTAAGCAGACTTGCGTGGCTTCGCCCACGCTTCGCCTGCTTAGCCTCTTGTTTTGTCGCAGGTTTCTGTCGGAAAGCCGTGGCACACCTTTCCGGAACCTGCCCGGGCGATTTTCCGCGTGCGGTCGTCAGCTCAGGAAATTGGCGGCCAGAGCATTGAAGCGGTCCCTGTGCTCGATCTGCGTCCAGTGCCCGGACCTGCCGAACAGGTGCAGCTCGGCATTGGGAATGAGATCGAAAAGGTGCAGCGCGTTGGACATCGGGATGACCTTGTCCTCGCGGCCGTGGATGATCAGCGTCTTGTTCGGCAGCTCAGCGATTGCCGCCTCGTCATGCGCGAGCGCAGAAATCCAGCGCTGGCGGGGCGCGGGAAACATCGCGCTGAACGCCTCGGCAATGCCGGGGCGCGATGCCGCGCGGTAGCGGAGACTGGCAAGCTCCTCGTTCACGAGACCGCGGTCGTAAGCGAAGATGTCGAGGATCTGCCGCATCCTTTCTAGCGAGGGCTCGTAGCCCCAGACAGCGTCAAGCCCGCCGGTCAATTCGAACTCGATGCCGACGCTTCCCATCAGCACCAGGCGGCGGACGCGGCTTGGGTGGTGAATGGCGAGCGCCAGCGCCAGGCTGCCGCCGAAGGAATTGCCCACGATATCCGCCTGCTCGATATCGAGCGCATCCAGCAGCCCGACGAGATGGCCAAGCCACGTCTTCATGTCATAGCGCACGCCGGCCGGCCGTTCGGTGAAGCCGAAGCCGATGCAGTCGGGCGCTATGACCCGCATCGAACGGGAAAGCACGGGAATGTTGAGCCGCCAGTTGGCCCAGGCCGAGACGCCAGGCCCCGAACCGTGGATCATGAGAACGGGATGTCCTTCGCCGATATCGTGGACGTTGGTATTGATTCCGGCGGCGACAACGGTCCGGCCGATTTCCGGATCCGCAGTTGTTGAGAACGCGAGCGTCACGATGCCTCCTTGAGTGAACCGGCTGGATCCGGGGCAGGGGTGCGGCGATTGCCTGAGAGGTCGAGCGCGATGTCGACGATCATGTCTTCCTGGCCGCCGACCATGCGGCGCCTGCCGGCCTCGATCAGAATATCGCGCGCATCGACACCGTAGGCCGAGGCAGCCTTTTCGGCATGGCGCAGGAAACTCGAGTAGACGCCGGCGTAGCCGAGCGTCAGCGTCTCCCGGTCGACCTGCACCGGCCGATCCTGCAGCGGTCGCACCAGGTGTCGGCCGCGTCCTTCAGCGCAAAGAGATCGCCGCCATGCTCCCAGCCTTGAAGGTCGGCGACCGCAACGAAGGCTTCGAGCGGTGTGTTGCCGGCGCCCGCGCCCATGCCGGCAAGGCTGGCGTCGACGCGGATAGCGCCGGCTTCCACCGCAGCAAGGGTGTTGGCGACGGCCAGGCTGAGGTTCTGATGGGCGTGGATGCCGCGTTCGGTGTCCGGACGCAGGACATCGCCATAGGCGCGCACGCGCTCCACGCACGCCGCTCGATCGTCAGCCTGCCGCCGGAGTCGGTGACGTAGACGCAGTGCGCGCCGTAGCTTTCCATAAGCTTTGCCTGACCGGCCAGCTCGCCGGCGATGCCATGTGGCTCATCATCAGGAATCCCGGCGACGTCCATGCCGAGTGTCGCGGGCGGTCTCGATGTGCTGCTGCGGCGACGTCGGCCTCGGTGCAATGGGTCGCGACCCGGACCGATCGCGACGCCGAGCGCGTAGGCGCTGCTTCAGATCCTGCGATCGTGCCGATTCCCGGGCAGCAGCAGCGTGGTCAGCCGGGCCTGTCGTCACGGCTTCCGCGGCGGCCTCGATCCAGTCCCAGTCGGTGTGCGGCGCCGAAGCCCGTAGTTGAACGACGATCGCCGGCCAGGCCGTCGCCATGCGCGACCTCGATGGCGTCGACGCCCGCCGCGTCGAGCGCGCCTGGCGATCCTGGCGCACGCTGGTCGAGGCCGTAGCGGTGCCGGACGGCGTGCATGCCGTCGCGCAGCGTCACGTCCTGCAGATAGAGCTTGCGGGCGGGTCGGAAGCTCATGCGGCCACTCCCGGCAGCGCAGCTGCGCGATCCGCTCGGCGGTCTGGCAGCGCGGCCGACGTCATGATGTCGAGGTTGCCGGCGTATGCCGGCAGGTAGTGCGCGGCGCCTTCGACCTCGAGGAACACGCGTGACCTGGTGAGTCGGCAGTCGGAGCCGCGTTCGGCGAGCAGCGTGTGCACCGGCTGGTCGCGGCGACGGCGCTCGAACTGCACCCCCTGCTTCAGGCGGTAGCCGGGCACGTAGGCTGCGAACCTCCTCGACCATCGCGGCGACCGACGGCTGCGATCGACGGCCGTGGTCGGCCGTGCTCGCACGAGGCAATAGACGGTGTCGCGCATGATCAGCGGCGGCTCGGCCGGGTTGAGCACGATGATCGCCTTGCCGCGCCCTGCTCCGCCGACCGTCTCGATCGCCCGCGCCGTCGTCTCGGTGAACTCGTCGATGTTCGCCCGCGTGCCGGGTCCGGCCGACGTCGAGGCGATCGATGCGACGATCTCGGCGTAGTGACACCGGCGCCACCCGGGTGATCGCCGCCACGATCGGGATCGGTCGCCTGACCGCCGCAGGTGACCATGTTGACGTTGCGGGCGCTCGAGATGCGTCGTCGAGGTTCACCGACGGGCACGACGTACGGTCCGATCGCCGCCGGCGTCAGGTCGATGAGCTGCTTGCCATGGCGCCAGCCGTGCCGCGTTGTGCGGACGTGCGCCGCCGCCGACGTGGCGTCGAAGACGATGCTCGATCTCGGCGAAGTCCGGGCATGGCGACGAGTCCGTCGATGCCTTCGGCGGTGGTCGGCACGCCCAGCGCGCCGCGCGCGCGTCAGGCCGTCGGATGTCGGGATCGATCCCGACCAGGCGCCCATCTCGCAGCGCCGTCGACGAGACGCAGCACCTTGATCATCAGGTCGGTGCCGATGTTGCCCGAGCCGATGATGGCGACTGCAACCTTGTCCGAAGCGACGGTCCTTCGAACGTCGCAGACGACGTGGCCGAGGCCGCCGATCTCGGCCTCGAAGCGATCGCCGGCCGCGACCGGCACCATCGGCCCGAGCGCGCCCGTGAGGACGACTTCGCCGGCCCGTAGCGGCGCGCCGAGCGCCGAGCCATCCGTGCCGCCAGCCAGAGCGCCGCGATTCAGCGGATCGTCCGAGGCAGGCCGCGCCGGACCCCGTCGACACGATTTCGTCCCGTCTGCGGTCATCGTCATGCACGGCGTCGCGCAGGTCGAGACCGTCGAGTCGTCTTCGCCGGTCCGCCCAGCACGCAGCAGGCCGCAGGACGCGTTGTCGGCGATCGTGTCGGCGATGCGTGATGTCCCAGTCGCGCGATGCGGCTGTCGACGATCTCCAGCGCGGGCGACGACATGCGCCGACGGCGCCACGCGACGTCGGCGACGGTCGGCTGCGCCGTGTCGAGGTCGCACGCCAAGCACCAGTGCGATCTCGGCCTCGATCCGTCGGCTGCATCAGCCTGGCCCGCGGATCGGACTTCCCGATATCGCCCATCACCATGTCGGCGAACAGGACGCCGAAGTCCGGCTGGTCGACACCGAGCTGGCGCTGCACCGCCAGAGAGGTCAGGCCGATCTTGCGCCCGACGATGCGCCGCCCGGCCGCCAGCGCGCGCTCGGTGCCGATGTCCTGAACCGCATAGGCGGCGTCGAGATCATCGGAACCGATCAGATCCCTGACCGGGTCGCAGGGTTGCTCAGCCTTGATGGCTTGCGACAGCCGGTCGGCCGCCGCGATCCAGATCGGATTGTCGGTCGATGTCTCAACGTAGCTAATCATGTTCATGTCAGGCCGGGTCCTTCGCAGCGCCAGAACCAACATCCAATAATCTCGTCTGTCAACTATAATCTCGAAATTTTTTACAATTGTCGTCTAAGTGGCCATTGAGTAACGTTGGTCCGCACAACCCTGCTGGTTCCCGCCGGCAGCAGAGAGGAAACGCAATGAAGACGTCGACCGAAGTGAGTGAACTCGAGCGATCGGCGGAGCCGGCGGCGAGCCAATCGCGCACGCTGACCGAGCAAGCCTACGGGTTGCTTCGAAAGGACATCCTGAGCGGCACTCTCCATCCGGAAATGAAACTTCAAGCGGAGTCGCTCAAGGCCCGGTATGGCTTCGGCGGCAGCACGTTGCGGGAGGCGCTAACGAGATTGACGGCGGAGTCGCTCGTTACGTTCGAGGGCCAGCGCGGTTTTCGTGTGGCAGCAACCTCCCGTGATGACTTCGCGGACCTTTGCGATATCCGAAAAATTGTGGAAATCGAGGCTTTGCGGCGCTCGATCCAAGCCGGCGACGACCACTGGGAGGCGCGAGTGGTCGCCGCCTTCCACCGTCTGGCGAAGATCGAAGTTCAGCTGCCCGACAATCTCGGAACGCTCTATAACGAGTGGGAGGACCGCAACAGAGCCTTCCACAAGGCGCTATTGTCGGCCTGCCGGTCGCGCTGGCTGTTGCGCATGCACGACCTGCTGTTCCAGCAGGCCGAGCGGTACCGGCGGATCACCTTTGCGTCCGGAACCAGGATCCCGCGCAATGTCCATCAGGAGCACCGGCTGATCATGGAGGCCGCGATCGCGCGCGATGTGGACGCGGCGTGCGGCCTGGCTGCCAGCCATATCCACAAGACCCTGGCCGTCCTCGACGAAATCGTGGTGCCACACTTCGATAAAAAAGCTAGATTTCCCAAAATCTCGAAATTATTATTGACGGACCGGCCATAGCTGGGTAGCCTGCGATCCATATCGGGATTGTCAGGAGCAACCCGCCAGGACGGCACCAAAGGGAGGAAACCTCAATGCTTGACACCGCCTCGGCGCCAGCCGAACCCCTGTTCGAAGTCGCCCAGCTGGCGACGGTTGAGCTGTATTCTCCGGTTCGCGACAAAAGCGTCGCCTTCTTCACCGACATCCTCGGCATGTACACGGTGAAGAAGGATGCGACCTCCACCTATCTGCGCGGCTATGAGGACCCCTACGCCTATTCGCTGCAGATCACGGACGCCAAGCATGCGGGTTCCGGGGTGACTGGATTCCGGGCTCATTCGCCGCAGGCTCTGGAGCGTCGGGCCAAAGCGCTGCAGGCTGCCGGGCTCGGCGATGGCTGGATCGAAGGCAAGTTCGGCCACGGTCGCGCCTATCAGTTCCACACCCCGGACGGCCACAGGATGAAGCTGTTCTTCGACGTGGAATACGCCAGGGTGGCGGAGAGCGACAGGACCGCCCTGCGCAACCGGCCGTCCAAGCGCCCCATGCAGGGCATCCCGGTGCGCCGGCTCGATCACATCAATTTCCTCTGCTCGGATGTCACGACCCACAAGGATGCGATGATCAACCATCTCGGCTTCCGCCTGAGCGAGAACGTCGTGATGGACGATGGTGGCGAACTGGCCGCATGGACGAGGGTTACGAACCTCGCCCATGACGTCGCCTTCATGCGGGATGGGTCGGGCAGCAAGGGCCGTCTCCATCATGTCGCGTTCTGGTACGGCGTCCCGCAGCATCTCATGGACGTTGCGGAATTGTGCATCCAGGAGGGCATCGTGGTCGAGGCGGGCCCGGGCAAACATGGCATCAGCCAGGCGCTGTTCCTGTATGTCATCGAGCCGGGAGGAAATCGCGTCGAGCTTTTCGGCGACGCCGGCTACCTGATCTTCGACCCGACCTGGACGCCCGTCACTTGGAGCCAGTCGCAGGTCGAGAAGGGTATCATCTGGATTGGATCGAACCTGCCACAGGATTTCTTCGTTTACGGCACGCCGATCCTGCAGGCAGCCAAGGCTGAAACGACGGCCACGGCAAGGGCAGCCGAGATTGTTCCGGCCTAAGCAGGTTTCGGAAAGGTGTGTCTCGGTTTGCCCACAGAAACCTGCGACAAAACAAGAGGCCAAGCAGGCGAAGCGTGGGCGAAGCCACGCAAGTCTGCTTAGCGACCAGTACTCCCCGCGGGACGGTTCCTCCTCCCTCCGCCCCGCGGGATATGCCGCCAGCACCCTCCTCCCGCTGGCGCGACATAGGAAAAGGCCGGCACCTCCTCCCGCCGGCCTTTTCTTTTGCCGCTTGAAATGGCGTGTGCTGACTGCACTTCTATAGTGACATATGCACTAAAACGGAGAATTGTCGTGGTGACAAATGCACAAGTGAGAGCGGCGCGCGGTCTCCTTAACTGGACCGTCCGTGATCTCGCAGAGAAGTCAAGGGTTCACCGAAATACTGTCACCAGGATAGAGACGGAAGCTACCGCCTATGGGCATTCCCTCGCAGCAATTGCACGCGCGCTCGAAGCTGCGGGCGTCGAGTTCATCTCGGAGAACGGAGGCGGGCCGGGGGTGAGGCTGGCAAAGGGGAAAGCGCCGACTCCCGAGCAGCTACCAGATGGCGAGGCCGGTATCATCAAGAGCAGCGAAATGTGATGTTGAGGCACCGATGCGAAAATGCGCATCGTATGCAGGGTATCGATAATGTGGGCGGCATTCAGCGCGACCGCTATAGCTGCGAGGAATATCTGCGCCTCCCCATGCGTTAGCTTGCTAGGCTGCGATTGAAGCGCTGTCACGAACGTATGCCAATGCCGGCTGCAGGAGAAGCTCGCAAAAACGGTAACATGAGCACAATGGAAGCACCCCCCTCGAACGAAAGCTGGTTGCTATTCTAGCCGCAGATGTTGAGGGTTATTCGCGCATGATGCACGAGAATGAGGAGCGCACTCTCGCGACGCTGACATCTCATCGGGCCCTCATCGACGAGCGGATCGCGGCCAGTCGAGGGGAAATTTCTGGAACGGCCGGCGATAGCGTTTTGGCAGAGTTCGCAAGCGTGGTCGACGCGGTCAATTGCGCCGTCTCCATTCAGCAGACTCTGGCCAAGGCCAATGGCCGACTTCCGGCGGAGAGCAGAATGGCGCTGCGCATCGGGATCAATGTCGGCGACGTGATGATCAAGGACGGTGGCATCTTCGGCGATGGCGTCAATGTCGCGGCGCGTTTGGAAGCGATAGCTGAACCGGGTGGCATCTGCGTAACGCGAGGCGTACGGGACCATCTGCGCGACCGAATGGATTACGAATTCGAGGACCTTGGGGAGTATACTGTCAAAAACATCGCTCGGCCCGTGCGCGTCTTCCGGGTTCGTGTTGAACCGAAATCAAAGGCGCGAGGTTCGAATAGCGAGGTTGTGTCCACGCCTGATATACGCTCGATGGATGCTCGCAGTGCGTCAGTCGCAGACAGCACCGAAGCCGTCGAATTGACTTTCTGGCAATCCGTGCAGGCCAGCGACGATCCGGTAGAGTATCGCGCCTATCTGGCGCGGTTTCCGGAAGGAGCCTTCACGGCTTTGGCCCATGCCCGTCTGGCAAGTTCCTCGAACCTTGGACAATCGTCGGCCGATCGCACTGTTGAACTCGCGTTCTGGGATTCAATCAAGGATGCTGAGCTGCCGGAAATGTTTGAAGCTTACCTCGAAAAGTATCCAGATGGAGAGTTCCGAGCTTTGGCCGAGCTTCGGATGGCCGCGCTCCGTGATGGATAGTCCAACGTCCTTGGAAATGAGAACCAAACGAGCTAAAAGCAAATCACCTGCCGCGCAAGGTGGATATGGCGACCCGATTATTGGTCGCCACTACATGAGCGTCGCCAGCCGCCAGTAGACCCGCAGGATGCGCAGAAGCTCAGCCGACAGCATCACCATGCGGTCCTTGCCGCCCTTGCCGTGCTCGACACGGATTACGCCGCGTTCGCTGTCGATGTCACCAACCTTCAGACCCACCGTCTCTTAGGACAGCCGGCAAGCGGTATTAGCCGCCGAATTTGTATCGCACGCCGAGCGAGATGATGTCGGCGCTGCCATCGGCCGTGCCGGCGTAACGGACTCCCGCGGTTGTTTCGTCGACCGATGCGTCGTCGACGAAGATGTGCGAATAGCCGGCGTCGAACGAAAGCTGCTCGTTCCAGTTATAGCTGGCACCGATGCTGGCCCAGACGCGGTCGGCATCCGGCAGCCGCATGGAACGGTCCTCGTCCGTGGTCGGCGAAATCTCGTAGCCGAGACCGGCCCGCAGCGTCAGATTGGGATTGAATTTATACTCGCCGCCGGCGGAAAAGAACCATCCATCCTCGAAATTGAGGGCCAATGCCGAGCCCGCCGGCGAACCGACGAACGGCACCGTCTGGATGCTGCTCCAATCGGTCCACTCCATGCCCGCCATGAAGGTGAAAGCCTCGTTGACCCGCTGACGCAGGCCGACCGAGATCATCTGAGGCAGTTCCACATCGGCGGAGATCGCGTAATTGCCGGCCCGAATCGTGCCGCGCGGGGTCGGGACAGGGACATCGAAGCTCTGGGTGCCGTCGAGCGAGGTGTCGATCTGGGAACGGTAGCCGATGCCGATGGTGGTGCCGTCGAAAGGCGTCAGCGTTATGCCCGCAACGATGCCGACATCGGTGGAGTCGCCTTTTATGGTCTGCTTGGGCGGCACGGCGGTCGGTCGGAGCGCGGTTTCGATTTCAACATCGAAATACTGGACCTGCACGCCGAAAGCGACGCTCACCATGTCATTGAACTTGATGCCCATGATGGGGGTTACATTGATCGCCGTCGCCTGCGCGTTGAGATGGCTGGTCATGCCGACCCATGGCGTGTCCGACGTGGTGGAGAAGCCATAGGGCGCATTGACGCTCAAACCGACAAAGAACTGGTCGGTGAGCGGCACGGCGAAATAGGTCGTCGGCACGACGCCGATCTCGCCGACATTGCCGCCGTTGCCGGTGATCCCCAAACGGGAGAGCGTCGAGCGCGACGGGTCCACATTGAGTTCGGACTCCGGGAACACGCCCGTCACGTTGCCTTCCACGGTCGCGGAGGTCGCCGTGGTCACCGCCGCCGGGTTCCAGTACATCGAACTGATCGAAGCGCCCGGCGCCGCCATGCCCGCGAAGCTGGAGCCTTGCCCGTAGGCGGATTGTTCGCGAACCCCGAAGCCCCCGGCCTGCGCCGTCGTGACCCCCACAACCATCGCCGCCATCGCGGAAACAAAAGGAACAAGTCCAATTGCCGTATTTGCCAAACCGTGGCGGGCGATATTCCCAAGGCGCATTCAGGAGTTCCTCCGTTTGATCAAGCCTAGATTCCTCGGCACAACCGTGGATTATCATTGCCTATCAATCAATTGCTTTTTGAACCGGGCGACATTGCGTCTATCTGTGTGATGCAACGGCCACAGTGCGGCAGGACGGCAACTCACATGGCGGCGCATAACGACGATGCCGGCGGCTCAGCCGGCACTTCCAAGGCACTGACGGTTTCAAAATGGCTTGGAGCGGGCTCGCGCCAAGATTGCTGATGGCGCTGGCCAGCGAAATTTACGTCGGGCGGAGTGGCTCGATCACCGCCGGCGGGGGCATGTCCGTGCGATCCGTCAGGAAGGTGGAACATTTCCAGGTGCGGCGGCGGCGGAAAGTTTGAGAGCGGCCAGGTTTGATGATAAATCTGTAAAGCAACGCAGGTATAGGCCGTGCCGGTGCCGATCGGCGCTACGAGCTGTTGAAAAAAGTACATGCTTTGAAACGGATCTGCGCCTTCTTCGATGCGGATACGTTGCGTGAACAAAACAGTGTTTCAACGGCCTGCGACGGGACTCGATTTCCTGATGGGAGGACATCATGGCAGAGGACTGGCATCCATCGCTCGACGCCGTGGCCGCGGCGCCTGAATATCATCGCGTTCTTTACGAGGACGACCATATCCGTGTTCTGCTGGTCGAAGTGAAGCCGGACGACAGCGAGCCGATGCATCATCACCGATGGCCGTCGGTTTTTGTCTTCGACAAAATCGCGAAAATCAAGGATCACAACGCTTCCGGCGCAACCATTCTCGACTTGCCGCCCGCGCCGCTCGTGGCCCTTTTCGGACCGCAGCCGAGCCACAGTGTCGAGAATATCGACCAGGGTCCAATCAGAGGGGTGCGCATCGAGTTCAAGCAGGATCAGTTGATCGGCCTCGTCAACGACGAAAAACGGCTGCTGCATAGCGGAACGGAAGTACCCGCGACGGGCTGACAGGCGCGGTCGCCCGGGGCAGGGGTTCTTTTGACCGCATCGCGGATTTGCCGCGCAAGACGGCGAAGCGGACGGCCGCCGTGCGACATGAGGATATTCCGGCGCCCAACCAGACATTTCGTTCGCAGCCATAGGCCGCCACGGGGAGCCAGGCGTGACAACCGGCATGATCGACGTCCGCAAGACGCGGACCTTCGGCATAGAAAACTACCTCTTCAAACAGGTGCCGACTGCCATCGGCGCGCTGCTGCTCGGCATATTTGTCCTTGCGCTTTCGCGGGGTGGCGGCTCCGAGGCCGACAAGGGGCTCTTTCTAGGCATTCCGCTGATTGCCGGAAGCATCATATACATCGCATACGCGTTTCATCGCAGGGCAATGCCGAAGAAGCCGCTTATGGAGCTTTCCTCCGACGGCATCCTCTATCGCATCGCGCAGGACAAGGAATTCCGCATCCCCTGGAACGAGGTCCAGGGGCTTGGCCTGATCGACATCGACCTGGGCCGGGGCGGCAAGCTTCGAAACATTATGATAGCTTGCGTGTCCCAGGATTTCTTTGATGCCAATGTGCCCGTCAAGTCGTGGTGGAAGCGCGGTCCGGGGTGGAGGCATAACTTCATTCCCAAGGGCGACGTCGTGCAGATCGTATTTCATCATGACGTGATGTCGGTTCCCGCCGAAGAACTGTGGAACGAGATCGAGACGCGGTGGCGGGTGCTCAGCGGCCACCCGAACGCTCCGATCCTGCCGGCTCCGAGAGTGCCGAAAACCGTCACATGGTTTGGCGGCTGGACGCCGCCGCCCACCGTCAGGCGCGCGGGCCTGGCCGTGCTGGCCGTGCTCGCGCCGCTGGCCATCTATTTCTGGCACTGGCCGGTTGTCTGGTTTTCATCGCCGGATGTCCCGGACGGCTCCGCCAGCTTCTATCTTCAGAATCTGCTTGACCGCGGCGGCGTGCAGGCACGCGTCGAAGGCAACGGCATCGCCATCCTGCGCGGCTCCGATCTTTCCCAGGCGGGCCCCGCCAGTTGCACCACCGAGATCACGCGCGATGCGAACCGAAGCGCGTTGCTGCCGCCGTATTTCGCGGGCACGACCTTGTGCACGGCGCGCCTTGCCACGACGGCGGGCACGTCCGCCGTCGCCATCTTCAAGCTGGTCGTTGAAACCACGCAATCTCCCGACTGGGAAGGCAAGATGCAGGAGTACCGCTCGCTGGCCCCTGCGTCGCTCGACGAAAAGGCGGCGGACGCGGCGCTTTGCCGGCTCGGCTATTGCGCGGCGGATTGATCGGCGCGGCCATATCGACCCGAAGAATACCTACCGCTGGCATCCGGCGGCTGAAGCGCGCTCATTGGCATCACAATCGTGGCTGGCCGGCGGAGGACTGCCGGCTAGCCCGCCGGGCATGCCAATACCCAATTCCAGCGACCTGACATGATTGGCGTAGTTGTCGCGCGTGTTCTGATCGAGGATGGCAACCGGAGCTGAAATCGCCAGCCCTGCCGCGGTTCCGGCCATCGCCGCCGTGCCTGTCGCCGCCGCGACGATATGATCGCCCAGCCCCAGCCTGCTGTCGGTCATCGTCTGCCCCGTCGACAGGCGGCTGCCGATGAGTTCAACGATCTCAGGCAACTCGGCGAACTTGCTGTGATGAAGCTTGTCGCCCGCCTGGATCTTGGTAAGGTCGATAACGGATATCTTGTTGGTGGCGAGTTCGGTTCTGTATGGTTCGGTTTCCGGATCGATCGATCCGAGCCGTGCGACATTGCCCCAGACGCGCCGGGATACCGCGAGGGCCTTGTCGTCGCGCGAGACGAAAAGCGTGAATTGCGGGCGCGGTTGGCCCATGTCGGCGATCTGTGACCGGAAGACGTCGACATCGACATCCGGTGCGGCCAGCATGACATTCTTGAATTTGGGTGGAAGGCTGCCGTTGCGAATGGCCATCTGGCGAAGCGCTTCCAGCGCCAGCCAGTTTCCCATGGAATGTGCCAGAACCGAAACCTCCTTGACCTCGGGATCGCTTGCCAGATACTGAAACATCCTTTCCAGCGCGTTTCTCGTATAGTTGGTGCTCTCGCGGTCATATCCGTAGGCGAGCAGGCTGCCGCGTGATGGCCAAGTGACCAGCACGGGCGCGCTATGGACGCCTGAGTCATGGACGATCTGCGCGAAGCGGTAGACCAAGTCCTCGAACCGATTGTTGAAGCCGTGGATGAAGACGAGCACGCTGCGATCGGGGCTCTTGCGCACAGCCTTGGACAGCCAGGCTTCTGCCGTTTCGCGGTCCATGCGCTCGGCCCTGAGTGTTGCGAAATCGGTAGCGGGATTGGACGGGAGTTGCCGCGGCCAGGCTACCTCGCCGACTTTTCGTACATTTTCCGGCGGAATCGACACGGTGATCTCCGCGAATGCCGGGGCGAGGCCGCGCTCTCCGCTGAACATCTCGCCTGGTTTTGTTGTCTCGCCGCGCGTCGTGGCCACCAGCATGTCAACCCTGCTGGTGGCCGGGACCGTATCGGCCACCGGCGTAAGAACGCCCGTCGGCCGGCCGGCGCATCCGAAAAGCATGGCAAGCAGGGCCGAGGCGAGCAGAAGGTGCCGGGCGCCGCGGAAGCGCGGCGTCCCGACGCGCTCGTGAGCGGCGGGGTCGATTTCGCATCCGGCACAGAGGCGCAACGCCGCATCCTCGCAATGTACGGCCCGTTGGGAGATGAGGGAAAGCTGCATTCCGTGTTCTCTCCGAAGCGTCGCCCCGACGCTCAATACAGCACCGCCCGCCTGAACGAGCGCCTCGCCACGCCCGCATATGACAGAGGTGTTCGCGGCATGCCGATGATGTCGATGAAGACCGAAACGTCGGAACCCTTTTCAGGCATCTCGCCGCCGACGATCTTTACCGAATAGGAGAGATCATCACCGTTCAATTGCGGATTCTCGAGGACGACCACGACCTGCTTGAGTTCGCTGCCTTCCAGGATCGACAGGTCGGCGTTCGGCGGATCGGCAAGAAAACTGTCCTTGCCCTTGCCCCAGAAGGGGATGAAGGCGGCCGTCTTCATGTTCCCGGCAATGCGCTCCGGCCGATCGGAAAAAAACAGCGTCTGGCCGCCGACGCCTTGAAGCGTCAATTTGCCTGTCGCCTTGTCGAAGCTCATCGCGTCCGCCGTCTGGACGAACAGAAAATCCGCCATGTCGTCCGCGGCCTGAGCATATCTCGGCTTCAATGATCCGGCTGTTGCGGCAAGAGCGGAGGCGGCCACGAGCAGATGCCGTCGGGTGGTCATCACGAACTCCTTGACACTTAAATAAACCTAAGATTGTCGAATTCGATCATATAACGCAAAGGTTAATTCTGAGGCTATCATCGATGTATTGCGCATACCATACCCGCGCGTCGGCAGCATAGGCTCAAGCTTTTACGACAATTTCGGGGCCGGCGTTCTTCTGCCCTTCGGCAACTTCCTCAGATGTTCCATTCCGCGGCCGGACAATCAAGGCAATCAGCCAAAGCGCCGTTGCCAGCCAGGCTGGCAACCGCAGCGGGGATGGCCAGTCAGATCATGTCCAGGCGCTGTTTGCGCCGGGGTGGCGGAAAGGCGGCGTCGAGTTCCTTGAGGTCGGCCTCGGTCAGCGCGATCTCCAGCGCCGCCCTGTTGTCGCGGACATGGTCGGGCCGCACCGCCTTGGGAATGGCGATGACGCCCGGCCGGCGCAGCACCCAGGCGAGTGCGACCTGCGCCGGCGTTGCGCCGTGACGTTTCGCCACCGCGGCGATGCGTGCGTCCCTCGCCAGCCCGCCCTGGCCGAGCGGCGAATAGGCCATCACCGGCAGGCCGCGCGCCGTGCATTGCGGAATGAGGTCGAAGTCGATGCCGCGGCTCTCCAGATTGTAGAGCACCTGATTGGTCTCGACCGCCGAGCCGCCCGCGTCGGTCAGTTCCTCCATGTCGTCGGTGTCGAAATTGCTGACGCCCCAATGCAGGATCTTGCCCTCCGCCTTCAGCGCGTCGAACGCCTTGACCGTTTCCGCAAGCGGCACCGAACCTCGCCAATGCAGCAGATACAGGTCGATGCGATCGGTGCCGAGCCGCTTGAGGCTCGCCTCGCAGGCGCGGATCGAACCGGCGCGCGACGCATTGGACGGCAGCACCTTGCTGACCAGGAATACCTCGTCGCGCCGTCCGCTGATCGCCTCGCGCACGACCTCCTCGGCACCGCCCGACCCATACATCTCGGCCGTATCGATCAGTGACATGCCGAGGTCGAGGCCGAGCCTCAGCGCCGCCGCCTCATCGGCCTGCCGCCGCCGATCCTCGCCCATGTTCCAGGTGCCTTGCCCAAGCACGGGAACATCGACGCCGGAAGGGAGTCGCGTGGTTCGCAAGCCTTGCGCCATGGGCGTCTTCCTTCGCCACGCTAACGCAAACCCCCCGAGTTCAGAATCGGGCGCCTTGCTTCAGCTCTTTGTTTCACCATCGTTTTTGCCGAAAGCCGGGTTCCGCTTTTCGGCGCGATGCTTTGCCGGCATCAGCCCCGCAGCACACCGCCCGTCTGCTTGCGGACATTCTCGACGATCCGGGCGGCCAGCGCCTCGAAATCCTCGTCATTGAGCGTGCGTTCGAGCGGCTGGATCGCCACCTCGATCGCCACCGACTTCTTGCCTTCGCCGAGCGAGGCACCCTCGAACAGGTCGAAGACCGAGACGCCGGTGATCAGCCGCTTGTCGGCTCCCTGCGCCGCCCGGACGATCATGGCGGCGTCCACCCCGCGATCGACCACGAAGGCAAAGTCGCGCCGGACCGCCTGGAAGGGCGACAGATCCAGCTTCGGCTTGGTGCGCGTCGGCTTGGCCTTGGGTTCGGGTATGGCGTCGACGAACACCTCGAAGCCGCAGAGCGGGCCGGCGACGTCGAGCGTCTCCAGCGTCTTCGGGTGGAACTCGCCGAAATGGCCGAGCACCGTTTTGGGGCCGAGCCTGATCACGCCCGAGCGGCCCGGATGATACCAGTCCGGCGCGCCAGCTTCGACCTGCAGCTTGTCAACCGGCGCGCCGCAAGCTTCGAGCGCGGCCAACGCGTCAGCCTTGGCGTCGAACACGCCGACCGGCCCGGCATTGCCGTTCCAGTGCCGCCCCGCGCCCTCCAGTTTCGCCGTGCCGCGCCGCACGCCCGCCGCGACGCGGCGCTGCTTGTCGGGCGTGTCGCCCTCATAGGTGCCCGACACCTCGAACAGGGCAACGTCGCCGAAACCCTTGTCGGCGTTGCGCTGCGCCGCCGCCAGCAATCCCGGCAGCAGCGACGGCCGCATGTCCGACATGTCGGCGGCAATCGGGTTGGCGAGCCTGAGTTCCGGCCGGCCGCCGCCGAAAGCCTCCGCGTGCCTGCCCGGAATGAACGACCAGGTGACGGCCTCCATCATGCCGCGCACGGCGAGCGCCCGCTTGGCGGCGCGGCTTCTGATCTGCAGCGTGGTCAGGATCTTGCCATTGACTGCGTCGTGGCCGGCAAGCGGCTGCGGCGCGATGTTGTCAACGCCGTGCATGCGCATGACTTCCTCGACCAGATCGGCCTTGCCGTCTATGTCCGGCCGCCAGGACGGCACGGCCACGTCGACCGGTTCGCCCGATCCCTTCGGGACGAAGCCCAGCCGCGACAGTATGTCCAGGCTTTCTGCCTTCGGCACGTCGAGACCGGTAAGGCGCTTCACTTCGCTGGCCGGGAACGAGACGATTTTCGGCTCATGGCCGGCATAGCCGGTAATGTCCACCACGCTCGGCGTGCCGCCGCAGAACTCCAGCACCATCTTCGTGGCGAGTTCCAGTCCCGGCACCATCATTTCCGGATCGACGCCACGCTCGAAGCGATAGCGCGCATCGGTGATGATGCCAAGGTGGCGGCCGGTGCGGGCGATGTTGAGCGGCTCCCAAAGTGCGGATTCGATCAGCACGTCGGTGGTGGTCTCGTCGCAGCCGGAATGCTCGCCGCCCATGACGCCGGCGATCGATTCCACGCCCTTTTGGTCGGCGATCACGCAGTTCTCCGGCGAAAGCGAATATTCCCGCCCGTCCAGCGCCAGGACCTTTTCGCCGTCGCCGGCGCGGCGCACGGTGAGATTGCCGGCAACCTTGCCCGCGTCGAAGACATGCAGCGGCCGGCCGCGATCGAAGGTGATATAGTTGGTGATGTCGACCAGCGCGTTGATCGGCCTCAGCCCGATCGCCAGCAGCCGCTGCTGCAGCCATTTCGGCGAAGGTCCGTTGCTGCACGCCGCGCACCAGCCGCAGCGCGAAGCCACGGCAGAGCGACGGCGTGTCGCCGAATTCCAGCAGGACCTTGACGGGACATCCGCCCTGTCCGGCGACCGGCTCGATCGGCGCCGTCTTCAGCCGGCCGAGACCGCTGGCGGCAAGGTCGCGGGCGATCCCGTAGACGCCGGTGGCGTCCGGGCGGTTCGGCGTCAGATTGATGTCGATGACAGGATCGTCGAGCTTCGCCCATCGGGCATAGGATTGCCCGACCGGCGCGTCGGCCGGCAGATCGATGATGCCGTCATGCTCGTCGGAAAGCTCAAGTTCGCGCTCCGAGCACATCATGCCGCGGCTCTCGACGCCCCTGATCCTGCCGACCGCCAGCGTGATGCCGCTGCCGGGAATGTAGGCGCCAGGCGCGGCGAAGGCGCCGACCAGCCCGGCGCGGGCGTTGGGCGCGCCGCAGACCACCTGCACCGGCGGCTTGCCGTCGCCCGTGTCGACCGTCAGCACGCGCAGCTTGTCGGCGTCCGGATGCTTCTCCGCCGTGACGACGCGGGCAATGACGAAAGGCTTCAGGCTCGATTTGTCGTCGACGGCCTCGACCTCCAATCCGATAGAGGTCAGGCGCTCGACGATCGCCTCAAGCGAGGCGTCGGTTTCGAGATGGTCCTTCAGCCAGGAAAGCGTGAGTTTCATTCTGTTCGTTCCGTCCGGTCTGGGTACGCTGCTCTTGACGTGGCGGGGCAGGCCGTCCGGCATATGGACGAAGGGCAGCTGCTCGCGCACGTAGGCGTGGTGGGTGGGTCTGTAGAGCGCCGGCGAGTCCATGGCGCCGAGCACGAAATAGATGCGATCGCCGATGCGCGAATCGACATAGGCAATGGGCGAGCCGCATACGCCGCAGAAACTGCGCGTCACCGGGCCGTTCTCGAAGCGGCTGAGCGCGTCGGAACGCAGCGATCACTTCGTCCGCCATGAAGCCAACAAAGGCGGAAACGGGGGCGCCCGTGGCGCGCCGGCAATCCGCGCAATGGCAGTAGCTGACATGGTGCGGATCGGCGGTCGCCTCGAACCGCACAACGCCGCAACGGCAACCGCCTTCGTGGAGGTCGGAAATGGTCATGTCCTAACCTTCGTTCCACGGTTGAGAACTGCAACATGGCTTGCGCTTGTGCATCCTCATGTCGGCGCGAGCCTCCAGTGCGCGATGAGCATCAAGTTGGAACGGCGCTGCCGCCCTGTCCTTGAAGGCAAATTCGCTTTGAGCGCTCATACAGTGCAAGGCCGCTGGCTACTCGGCGGCGACCGAAGGAGGGGTCGCACCGGGCGCTTTTCTGCCAAGGAACATGCTCTTCACGGATATGCCTTCATCGACAGCAGGCCACCAGATTCCCTCATACATCAGTTCGATGTCGTTCAGCTCGGACCGGTCCAGTCCCGCCAGAAACGGATACCACCAGAGCGGCGTCGCGATAGAGCGACCGTCGGCCAGAGCAACATGCACTTCATCCTGCGTGCACCACGCCCTGGTCGGCCGCATCGTATCGGTTTCAAAGGCCAAAGAAGTCATTCCAAGCACCTACCCAATCATCGCGGCGCTCCGCGACAACCGCGAGCAACCGTGCAACTTCCTGATCACTATACCCCTTGTTCTGCGCGACCTCCAAGCTTTGCAGCCATACCTTCAATGACCTGCCGTCCTTCACGACATGGACGTGCGGCGGCTCATCCATGTCGAGAGCGTAGAACCTGAACTTGTACCCGCGCCATACGAGCAGCGTGGGCATCCTATCCGCTCAACCCCGCGAACAGGGTCGGCATGTCGAGCGGGCGGAAGCCGTAATGCGCCAGCCAGCGCACATCCGCGTCGAAGAAGGCGCGCAGGTCCGGCATGCCGTATTTCAGCATGGCGAGGCGGTCGATTCCCATGCCCCAGGCAAAACCCTGGTACTCGTCCGGATCGAGCCCGCCATAACGCAGAACATTGGGATGCACCATGCCGCAGCCGAGGATTTCCATCCAGTCGGACCCCTCGCCGAAGCGCACTTCGCCGGGGCGCGAGCGGTCGCACTGAATGTCGACCTCCAGGCTGGGCTCGGTGAATGGGAAGAAGCTCGGCCGGAACCGCATCTTCACCGAAGGCACCTCGAAGAACGCCCTGCAGAACTCCTCCAGCACCCATTTCATATTGGCGACGTTAGCCGTCCTGTCGATGACCAGCCCTTCCACCTGATGGAACATCGGCGAGTGGGTGGCGTCCGAATCCTGCCGGTAGGTCTTTCCGGGAATGACGATGCGGATCGGCGGCTTCTGCGCCTCCATCGTGCGGATCTGCACGGGCGAGGTATGGGTGCGCAGCACCTTGCGCTCGCCAGTGCCGTCCGGCGGCAGGAAGAAGGTGTCGTGCATTTCGCGCGCCGGATGACCTTCCGGAAAGTTGAGCGCGGTGAAATTGTAATAGTCCGTCTCGATGTCCGGACCCTCGGCGACGGAGAATCCCATATCGGCGAAGATCGCCGTGATTTCGTCGATAACCTGGCTGATCGGGTGGATGCGGCCGCGCTCGGCCGGCGAAGCGCGCACCGGCAGCGTCACGTCCACCTTCTCGGCCGCGAGCCGGGTGACGATCGCCGCCTCCTTCAGTTCGGCGCGGCGGGCGGCCAGCGCGTCGGTGACGCGGTTCTTCAGGCCGTTCAGCGCCGGCCCCATCGACTGCCGCTCTTGCGGCGTCATGGCGCCGAGCGTCTTCATGCGCTCGGAAATCGAGCCTTTCTTGCCCAAGGCGGCAACGCGCAAGGCCTCGATGGACGCCTCGTCGGCGGCCGCCGAAATTTCGGCGAGAAGCGTCGTTTCCAGCGATTTCAGGTCTGTCATCTGTTCGGTCACGGTGCGATCTCGCCCAAAGAAAAACCCGCGCCAGCCCTGCCAGCGCGGGTTTCCCAAATCAGAATTTCGAAAGCTTGGGAAGGCGCTGGCTAAGCAGGTTCCGGAAAAGTGTGTCACGGTTTTCCGACAGAAACCTGCGACAAAACAAGAGGCTAAGCAGGCGAAGCGTGGGCGAAGCCACGCAAGTCTGCTTAGGCTACAGCGCTCTCAAAAGCATTCGGAGTAGTATTTTTCAGGTATTCCAGCGCCACCTTGGCCTTGCCGACCAGCGCGGCGAATGCCTGCGGCTCGTGGATCGCCATGTCGGACAGCACCTTGCGGTCGATCTCGATGCCGGCCTTGTTGAGGCCGTCAATGAAACGGCCATAGGTCAGGCCGTGCTCGTGTGCCGCCGCGTTGATGCGCTGGATCCACAAAGCGCGGAAGTTGCGCTTGCGGTTCTTGCGATCGCGGTAGGCATACTGGAGCGACTTCTCGACCGCCTGCTTGGCGATGCGGATGGTGTTCTTGCGGCGTCCGTAGAAGCCCTTGGCGGCTTTCAGGACCTTCTTGTGCTTGGCGTGGGCGGTAACGCCCCTCTTCACGCGTGCCATGTCATGATCTCCTTAAATCTCGTGTCCAACCGGCTCTAAGCAGACTTGCGTGGCTTCACCCACGCTTCGCCTGCTTAGCCTCTTGTTTTGTCGCAGGTCTCTGTCGGAAAACCGTGAGACACTTTTCCGGAACCTGCTTAGAGGCCGCCGCCATTCGGCAGGAAATTCTTGATGACCTTCTTGCCGTCCGGTTCGGCCAGAACCATCGTGCCGCGGGCATCGCGGATGAACTTGTTGGAACGCTTGATCATGCCGTGGCGCTTGCCGGCCGCAGCCGACAGAACCTTGCCGGTCCCCGTTATCTTGAACCGCTTCTTGGCGGCCGATTTGGTCTTCATCTTGGGCATTTTGCTTCTCCTTCGAGGCGTCGAGGCCTCTTGTTGTTGTTTCCAGGGCCGACCAAAGCCCGGAAAGCACACGAAACCGCCACGGCATGCCCTGCCGGGCGGTTTTTTTTCGAACGCGGCCTTATAGCGGTAAGTCCCGTTTGGCGCAACACTAAATCGGCGCGCCTGCGAGGCAGGCGACTTTAATAGAGATGCAGAACGATCGGCAGGATGCCGGCGTCTTGCAGATATTCGACCGCCTCGAAGAACGGATAGGCGAGAATGAAGACCAGACCATCCGTGAAGGTGCGGTAGATGAGGTTCGGGCGTACGGTCAGTTCCGCGCTTTCGTGAAACAGCCATGGCTTCGGAAAGAACCGCGGCACCCGCCGCATGTAGTCGCGGTAGGGCTGGCCGAAGGTCCGTTCCAGGAACCGCTCCTCGACGAGAATGACGGACAGAAAGGCCAGCCAGGTCATTATTCCGAAAGCCGCCGCGATGACGATGCTGCCGGTCATGGCGCCGATGCCGATCGCGCCGATCGCGGAAAAGACATAGAGAGGGTTGCGGGTCACGGAGTAGGGGCCGCCTGTCACCACCTCGGCGCTTTTACGGCCGCCGATATAGAGTGTGCACCAGGTGCGGCCGAGAATGGCGACCAGAATAAGCGCGCCGCCGATCCATTCCACATATTCGTGCAACGCGTTGTCCGGTGTCGTTGCCGATCGGACGAACAGCAGCGCAAGGAAAATCGCGGCGATCAGAACGGCCAGCACGCGGCGCCGGCGCGCCTGGAAACGGCCCAGATCGTTCGGAGCGTTCATACAGTCCTTGCTGGCTGGCGGCTGGCAACCGGCCGGCGCCTTGGACGCCGACCGGCCCTGGATAGGAACCGCGGGAAGTGGCGGGATGCGGTCGCGAAGACTCGGCTATTTCGGCGCCAGCACCATCATCATCTGGCGGCCTTCGAGCTTCGGCTCGGCTTCGACCTTGGCGATCGGCGCGACTTCCTCCTTGACCTTGTTGAGGAGCTGCATGCCGAGTTCCATATGCGCCATCTCGCGGCCACGGAAGCGCAGGGTGAGCTTGACCTTGTCGCCTTCCTCGAAGAAGCGGCGCACCGCCTTCATCTTCACCTCATAGTCATGGATGTCGATGTTGGGGCGCATCTTGATCTCCTTGATCTCGATGACCTTCTGGTGCTTGCGCGCCTCGGCGGCCTTCTTCTGGTTCGCGTATTTCAGCTTGCCGAGATCGAGAATCTTGACGACAGGGGGTGCGGCGTTGGGCGATATCTCGACAAGGTCGAGTCCAGCCTCCTCGGCACGCTGGATGGCTTCCTGAATTGGAACGTCGCCGTGGTTCTTGCCGTCTGCGTCGATCAACTGGACGCGTGGTACTCGAATATCCCTGTTTGCGCGGGGTCCCTCCTTCACCGGTGCGCCTGCCTTGAATGGTCTGCGAATGGTCGTGATCTCCTCGATCCGTTGAAACTGATATGCGGTCCGGGCGCCCTATGTCGGTGCGTCCGGGCGCGAGTCAATAGCATGGCAGAACAAATAAATCACCAGCGTCTGGAAAGGTGCCCGGCCGAAAAAGCGGTACTTTGCGCAGAGCCTGCCGCCGTGCAAGAAGCATGTCGGCCAATCTGACGCGTGACTTCCGACTGAACGAAACTTGCCCGACCATCTTGACATAGGCGGCGCTGTCGCATCGCCTACCGCCGACGCGCCGGCCGCCAGCCCGGCGTGTGTCTGGCTCGGCGGCTACCGCTCGGACATGCGCGGCACCAAGGCGGAGGCGCTCGACGAATGGGCGTCGCGCTCGGGCCACGCCTATCTGCGGCACGATTATTCCGGCCATGGCGAATCGGGCGGCGCTTTCGCCGATGGAACCATCTCGACATGGCTCGCGCAGAGCCTTGCCGTCCTGCGCGCGCTGAGCGATGGCCCGCAAATCCTCGTCGGCTCGTCGATGGGGGCATGGATCGCGCTGCGCATGGTGCAGGAACTGGCGCGTGCCGGCGAGAGCGACCGCGATCGCCGGCCTGGTACTCATCGCGCCGGCGCCCGATTTCACGATCGACCTGGTCGAGCCGGACCTGACGGCCGACCAGCGGCGCGACCTTGACAAGAAGGGCTACTTCGAAACGCCGTCCGAATATTCGGGCGAGTCCGAGCATTTTCACGCGCGCCCTGATCGAGGACGGGCGGCGCAACCAGGTCATGACCGGTCCGATCGACACATTCTGCCCGATTCACGTGCTCCAGGGCATGCGCGATCCCGACGTGCCCTATGCGCACGCGCTGAAGCTGGTCAGCCTGCTGCCCGCCGACGATGTCACGCTGTCGCTGATACCGGACGGCGACCACCGGCTGTCGCGTCCGCAGGACCTCGAGATGATCCTCCAGGCGGTGGAATCCGTCATCCGCCAGACTTCGCGGCTGAGCATGCGCCTGTCAATTCCCGTCTCCGGCTTCGTCGCGGCGGTCGTCGGCTTCGGCGGCACGCTTGCGCTGATCATCGCCGCCGCCGACGCGGTCGGCGCGTCGCACCAGCAGACGGCGAGCATGGTCACGGCGCTCTGCCTGGCTATGGCGGTGGAGACGATGTGGCTCTCCTGGTACACGAAGATGCCGGTGATCTCCGCATGGTCGACGCCCGGCGCGGCGCTGATCGGCGCCAGCACCGGCTTCTCGATCAACGAGGCGGTCGGCGCCTTCATGCTGGTCGGCGTGATGCTGATCGTCACCGGACTGTTCAAGCCGCTGACGCGGCTGATCTCGCACATTCCCGCCTCCATCGCGTCCGGAATGCTGGCCGGCATCGTCGTCACATTCGCGATCAACGCGGTGAAGACCATCCCTTCCGATCCGCTGCTCATCCTGCCGCTGATCGCCGCCTTCTTCGTCATCCGCCTGTTCAACCCGGCGCTCTCGGTGCTGGCGGTGCTGGTCGGCGGCGGCGTGCTCGCCGTCGCTGCTCGGCCGGGTCGGTGCGCTGCCGGCGCCGGAAATGTCGACGCTGACCTTGACGGCGCCGCAATTCACGCCTGGCCGCGATCATCGGCCTGGCGCTGCCGCTCTATCTGGTCACCATGGCCTCGCAGAATCTCTCCGGCCTCGCCGTGCTGAGGGCCGCCGGCTACGAACCGGCCGCCGGCCCGCTGATCGCCGTCACCGGCCTCATTTCGCTGATCAGCGCGCCCTTCAACGCGCTCACCACCAACCTTGCCGCGATCGCGGCGGCGATCTGCACCGGTCCCGATGTTCATCCCGATGCCGCCCAGCGCTGGAAGACCGGGCCGTTCTACGCGCTTGCCTATCTCGTCTTCGCGCTGTTCGGCGCCTCGCTGGTGGCGATATTCGCCGTGCTGCCGCCATCCCTCATCCTGCTGGTGGCCGGCCTCGGGCTGCTCGCCCCGCTCGCCAACGCGCTCACCATCGCGCTCAAGGAAGACAAGGAGCGTATCGCGGCCACGGTCGACCTTCGCCGTCACCGCATCCGGGCTGCGCTGTTCGGGATTGGCGCGGCATTCTGGGGACTGCTTGCCGGACTTGCCGTGCTCGCCCTCGACCGGATAAAATTACGCATAATCATTTCAAACATTTGTCCGGTTTTGGACGGCGATGTCTTGAAGCGCGGGCGGCCCCTACCATTTCGAATCCGGCAGCCGGTCTGGCTGCGTAATCGAAGGAACGGGAGAAGATGAATACGAACGCCTTGATCCGCCCGGCCTGGACGCCCGCGACCATCGCCCTGATGGTCGTCGGCTTCATGGTATTCTGGCCGCTCGGATCTTGCAATGCTCGCCTACATCATCTGGGGCGACCGGCTCGAAGGTTTCAAGCGCGATGTCAACCGCGCGACGGACGGCGTTTTTGCCGGCTGCCGCCGCAGCGCCGACAAGGCGCATCGCTGGGGCCACGGCACACGCCCGCACCGGCAACGTCGCTTTCGACGACTGGCGCGAGAAGGAGCTTGAGCGCCTCGCCGAGGAGCGCCGCCGGCTGGACGAGACGCTGACCGAGTTCGACGAGTACATGCGCGAGCTGCGCCGCGCCAAGGACCAGGAGGAGTTCGACCGCTTCATGGCGAAGCGCTCCCGCTCCACGCCGGCCAAGCCGGACAAGCCGAAGAACGGCGAGTCGGGCCTTCTCGACGACGTCGATTGACCTGACAGCCGTTTCGGCTGATCCTTCCCTGAAGCGGCGTTGCGTGAGCGGCGCCGCTTCTTCTTTGGGCAACCGCTTCGACGCGCATCTCTCACCGCCGCCGCTTCGCGTTAAGGAAATTGTCCCCGTCTCGACCCGAATCGCATATCCATATGCCATGCCCTTCGCCTTTCTGAACAAGCTCACCGCCCGCGCGATCGGCCGCATCGAGGAGCGCGAGCACGCGGTCGCCGGCCGTACGCTGCCGCTGCGCATCGTCGAGAACCCGCGGGCACGCCGGCTCACGCTGCGCATCGATGCGGGCGGGCGCGGACTGCGCATCACGGTGCCGCCAGGAATCGCCGGCGGCGAGGTCGAGCGGTTCCTCACGCGCCATCAGGGCTGGCTGGAAGAAAAGCTGGCCAAGGCGCCCGACAAGCCGCAGGTCCGGCCGGGGATAAAGCTCCCTCTGCGCGGGGTGCCGCATCTGCTCGTCCACGAACCCGCCAAGCGCGGCACCGTCGAAATCCGCCAGGGCGAGAGCGGTCCGGAACTGGTGGTGTTCGGCGACCGGACGCATTTTTCCGCGCCGGGTGGCCGATTTCCTGAAGCGCGAGGCCAAGAACGACATCGAGGCGCTGGTAGGCAAGCACAGCGCCTCGGTCGGCCGCAAGGCGAAGGCCATCCGCTTCAAGGACACGACAAGCCGCTGGGGCTCCTGCACCGCCGACGGCAACCTGTCCTTTTCCTGGCGCATCATGATGGCGCCGAGACCGGTGATAAACTACCTCGTGGCCCACGAAGTCGCGCACCTGCGGGAGATGAATCACGGCCCGAAATTCTGGAAGCTCTGCGAGGAGCTTTGCCCGGATACCGATCGCTGCAAGGCCTGGCTGAAGAAAAACGGCAACGCCTTGCAGGCGATAGCCTTCGACCCCTGACCGGCCTTCGCTTTCACCCGACACGGCAGGGGAATCGACCCGCCGTGGCGCATCTCGACATCGCTGAAAATACGTGCGACTTCACGCAAATGTCGCTCGACATCAAGATATGCGGCCTGAAAACGCCCGAGGCGCTGTCCGCCGCGCTTTCCGGCGGGGCTAGCCATGTCGGCTTCATCTTCTTCCCGAAAAGCCCGCGCAACATCGAGCCGGACGCCGCGGGCCGCTTGCGCGAGACGATACGCGGCGCGGCCAAGGCGGTCGCCGTGACGGTCGATGCCGACGATCCGCTCCTTGACCGGATCGTGTCGGCGATGAAGCCGGACATGCTCCAGCTTCACGGCAAGGAGACGCCGGAACGGGTCGCCGCCGTGAAGGCGCGCCACGGCCTGCCGGTGATGAAGGCGCTGTCGGTCAGCGACGCCGCCGACCTGCGACAGGATCGCGCCCTATCTCGGTATCGCCGATCGTTTCCTGTTCGACGCGAAACCGCCGCAAGGTTCGGAACTGCCCGGCGGCAACGGGGTTTCGTTCGACTGGCGGCTGCTCCGGCTTGTCGATCCTCAACTCGACTATTTGCTGTCCGGAGGGCTGAATGCCCGGAACATCGGCGAGGCGCTGAGGCTTGCCGATCCGCCCGGCATCGACATCTCGTCGGGCGTGGAAAGCGCCCTCGGCGTGAAGGATAGCGGCCTGATCGGCGAATTCTTCCGGGCGGTACGCGCCGCCCAGGCGGTCCGAGCGGCATGAGAGGTCGCAGGCGGCAGTTTACTTTTCATCCGGGAAAGGCTTAAGCGAAGACCGCTGGGACGGCTTGCACTTTTTCCGCCCGCGCAAGGTCGCCACCGCACGGGCCTTCGCCGGACAAAAGGCGCGTTGTTCCGGCATCGGCCGGCAACAGCCCGGCGGCAATTTCGGGAACCCCTATGAACAAGCCGGTCGAACCGAACTCCTTCAGGACAGGACCCGACGAACAGGGGATGTTCGGCATTTTCGGCGGGCGTTTCGTCGCCGAGACACTCATGCCGCTCATCCTTGAGCTGGAGCGGCACTGGAACGAGGCCAGGAACGATCCGTCCTTCAAGGCCGAACTCGACGCCTTGTCGAATTTCTATGCGGGACGCCCCTCAAAGCTCTATTTCGCCGAGGGCCTTACCCGTCATCTCGGCGGCGCCAGGATTTACCTGAAGCGCGAAGACCTCAACCACACGGGCTCGCACAAGATCAATAATTGCCTCGGCCAGATCCTGCTTGCCAAGCGCATGGGCAAGACGCGCATCATCGCCGAGACCGGCGCCGGCCAGCATGGCGTCGCCTCGGCCACCGTGTCCGCCCGCTTCGGTTTTCCCTGTGTCGTCTATATGGGCGCGACGGACGTGCAGCGGCAGGCGCCCAATGTCTTCCGCATGAAGCTGCTGGGTGCCGAGGTGCGGCCCGTCAGCGCCGGTCACGGCACGCTGAAGGATGCCATGAACGAGGCGCTGCGCGACTGGGTCACCAATGTGCACGACACCTACTACCTTATCGGCACGGCGGCGGGACCGCACCCCTATCCCGAACTGGTGCGCGAGTTCCAGTCGGTGATCGGCAAGGAGGCGCGCGCGCAAATCCTCGACCAGGAAGGCCGGTTGCCCGACCTCATCGTGGCGGCGGTGGGCGGCGGCTCGAACGCGATCGGCTTGTTTCACCCCTTCCTGGACGACCGCGCGGTCAGGATCGTCGGCATCGAGGCAGGCGGACGCGGCCTTGACGGCATCGAGCATTGTGCGTCGATGAACGCAGGCAAACCGGGCGTGCTGCACGGCAACCGCACCTATCTTCTGCAGAACGACGACGGCCAGATTCTCGACGGCCACTCGATTTCCGCCGGCCTCGACTATCCGGGCGTCGGGCCCGAGCATAGCTGGCTTCGCGATACCGGCCGGGTGGAATATGTGCCGATCCTCGACGACGAGGCGCTGGAGGCGTTCCAGCTCACGACGCGCGTCGAAGGCATCATTCCGGCACTGGAATCCGCGCATGCCATCGCCCATGTGATCAAGGTCGCTCCGTCGATGGCCAAGGACCGGATCATCATTGTCAACCTGTCCGGCCGCGGCGACAAGGACGTGCATACGGTGGCGCAGATGCTGGGAGTGGAACTCTAGATCATGAACACCCGCATCGACCGCCGCTTCTCGAAGCTGAAGGCCGAAGACCGCCCGGCGCTCGTCACCTATTTCATGGGCGGCGACCCGGACTACGAGACGTCGCTGCGGATCATGAAGGCGCTGCCGAAAGCAGGCGCCGACGTGATCGAACTCGGCATGCCGTTCTCCGACCCGATGGCCGACGGTCCCGCCATTCAGGCCGCGGGCCTGCGCGCCTTGAAGGGCGGCCAGACGCTCAGGAAGACGCTGGCGATGGCGGCCGATTTCCGCCGGGCGGACGATGAAACGCCGGTCGTACTGATGGGCTACTACAATCCGATCTTCATCTATGGCGTCGAGCGCTTTCTCGTCGATGCCAGGGCCGCCGGCATTGACGGCCTGATCGTGGTCGACCTGCCCCCGGAAATGGATCAGGAGCTCTGCATTCCGGCGCTCAGGGCCGGCATCAACTTCATTCGCCTGGCCACGCCGACGACCGATGACCGACGCCTGCCCAAGGTGCTCGAAAACACGTCCGGCTTCGTCTACTATGTGTCGATGACAGGCATCACCGGATCGGCGCTCGCCGACACGGCGAAGGTTGCGGAGGCGGTGACGCGCATCAAGGGACATACGGACCTGCCGGTCTGCGTCGGCTTCGGGGTCAAGACGCCCGAACAGGCAAGGATAATCGGCGGCTCGGCCGACGGCGTCGTGGTCGGCACGGCGATTGTCAACGCGGTGGCCGACGTGCTCGGCCCGAGCGGCGAACAGACCGCCGACCCGGCGGCGGCGGTCGCCTCGCTGGTGCGCGGTCTGGCGCAAGGTGCGCGCGCCGCCCGTCTAGCACCGGCCCTCTGACATTTTCTCTGGTTCAAAGGAACGGAACCCATGAACTGGATCACCAATTTCGTCCGCCCGCGCATCAATTCCATGCTGGGACGGCGCGACATGCCGGAAAACCTCTGGATCAAGGATCCCGAGAGCGGCGAGATGATCTTCCACAAGGACCTGGAAGGAAACCAATGGGTCATCCCATCCTCCGGGCATCACATGCGGATCGCGGCGCGCGAGCGGCTGAAGTTCTTCTTCGACGACGGCAGATACGAGCAGATCGACAATCCGCGAGTCATGACCGATCCGCTGAAATTCCGCGACGAAAAGCGCTATGTCGACCGGCTCAAGGAAGCGCGGGCGAAGACCAGCCTGGATGATGCCATTCTGAACGCGCTGGGCACGATCGAGGGTCTGCCGATCGTGGCGACCGTTCAGGACTTTGCCTTCATGGGCGGCTCGCTCGGCATGGCGGCCGGCGACGCGATCATCCGAGGGTTCGATACGGCGCGCGACAAGCGGCGTCCGCTGGTGCTTTTCGCCGCTTCAGGCGGCGCGCGCATGCAGGAAGGCATTTTGTCGCTGATGCAGCTGCCGCGCACGACGGTCGCCGTCGACCGCTTCAAGGAATCCGGCCTGCCTTACATCGTCGTCCTTACCAACCCGACCACGGGCGGCGTTACCGCATCCTATGCGATGCTGGGCGACGTTCACATCGCCGAGCCCGGCGCCCTGATCGGTTTCGCAGGGCCGCGCGTGATCGAACAGACGATCCGCGAAAAGCTGCCCGAGGGTTTCCAGCGTGCCGAATATCTGATGGATCACGGCATGGTCGACATGGTCGTCTCGCGTCTGGAACTGAAGGCGACCGTGGCGCGGCTCCTCAAAATCCTGCTCAAGGTGCCGGCGGAGCCGGACGACGAAGCAGCGGCGGAATTCCTGCCGCCGGCGATAAACGGCCCGGAACCTCGGCCGGCAGCCTAGGACCTTGGCGCGGACGACAGCGGGCTGGCGCTCACGGCGCAAGATTTTCCGGGATAGTGTGGCTTAGATGAGCGCCTTCAGCACCAGCAGCCTCGCCGAGCGCGAGATCGACCGCCTGATGGCGCTCCATCCCAAGGGCTTCGACCTTTCGCTCGATCGCATCATACGGCTGCTCGGCCGCCTCGGCGATCCGCATTTGAGATTGCCTCCGGTCATCCACATAGCGGGCACCAACGGCAAAGGCTCGGCCGCCGCCTTCTCGCGCGCCCTTCTGGAGGCCGAGGGATTGGGCGTGCATGTGCACACCTCGCCGCATCTGGTGAACTGGCACGAGCGCTACCGCCTCGCGTCGCCCGGCGGCGGCCGGCTGGTCGACGACGCGGTGCTGGCCGATGCGGTCGCGCGGGCAGCCTCGGCCAATCGCGGCGAGCCCATTACCGTATTCGAGGTCCTGACTGCCGTCACATTCCTGCTTTTCTCCGAGCATCCGGCCGACGCGGTGGTTCTCGAAGTCGGCCTGGGCGGGCGTTTCGACGCGACGAATGTCATCCAGAACCCCGCCGTCAGCCTGATCATGCCGGTCTCGCTCGATCACGAGGCCTATCTCGGCGACCGCGTGGAACTGATAGCGGCGGAAAAGGCCGGCATCATCAAGAAGGGATGCCCGGTGGTCATCGGCGCGCAGGAAAGTGCGACGGCCCTTGAGGTCATCGCCGATGCCGCGGAACGGCTGGGCGGCACGGTGGCGGTTTACGGCCAGGATTTCATAGCCTTTCAGGAGAACGGCCGCATGATCTATCAGGATGGCGACGGGCTGATGGACCTGCCGCAGCCACGCCTGCCGGGACGCCACCAGTTCGCCAATGCCGCGGCCGCGATCGCGGCGGTCAAGGCGGCGGGCTTTGAAGTCGGCCACGACGCAGTCGAGAAGGCGATGACATCCGTGGTTTGGCCGGGCCGCATGCAAAGGCTTCCGCAGGGAAAGCTTTCGGCGCTGGCGCCCGAAGGCGCCGAAGTCTGGCTCGACGGCGGCCACAATCCCGGCGCCGGTATCGTGATTGCCGAGGCGCTGACCGAGCAGGAGGAGCGCCATTCGCGGCCGCTATTCCTGGTCGCGGGCATGATCAACACCAAGGATCAGAGCGGATATTTCAGGGCGTTCAAAGGGATAGTCCGCCATGTCTATACGGTGCCGGTGAGCGCCAGCGACGCCGGCGTGCCGAACGCCGAGCTTGCGGCGCGGGCGAATGAGGCCGGGCTCTCGGCGGAGCCGGTCGCCTCGGTCGCCAACGCCCTGATGCTGCTGCGCGATACCTGGGATTCAAGTGAATCCCCGCCGCGCATCATGATCGGCGGCTCGCTCTACCTGGCGGGAGCGGTGCTGGCCGAAAACGGCACGCCGCCCGCTTGATACCAAGCGGCCCTGAATTTAAGCGTTGACCGCTTGTGCTGCGGACTTGCAAGGAGCACGCGGCGCTTTTCTGATCCGCCGCGCAAGCCCATCAATGCGAAAGCCCGGCGTGAGGCCGGGCTTTCGCCATAGAGAACGCAGTTCGAACTCAGGCGACGGCGCCGTTGATCCAATGCGACAGCGCCGTCTTCGGCAGCGCGCCGACCTTGATGTCGGCCACTTCGCCGCCCTTGAAGATCATCAGGGTCGGGATCGAGCGGACGCCGAACTGCGCGGCGAGTTCGGGATTCTCGTCGATGTTGAGCTTGGCGATCTTGACCTTGCCGGCGAGCTCCGTGGCGATTTCCTCAAGCGAGGGGCCGATCATCTTGCACGGGCCGCACCACTCAGCCCAGAAATCGACGACGACGGGCGCATCCGCGTCCAGAACATCCGTCTTGAAATTGCTCTTGTCGACCTTGACGGTGGCCATTTGTAATCCTCTCGGGTTCTAATTCGCACAAGATGTAGTGGCGGCGGACCTCGCCTTCAAGCAATTGTTGTTTCACGCCTTGGTGAGTTGGACAAGCGCCCCGTCCATTGCGGCGGCCGGCACGGCAACCAGCCGCGGCGCCTCGGTGAACAGCAACGCGGCCGAAACCGAATGGTTCGGATAAATCGGCTGCAGCAGCGAGCGGTAGAGCGCAAGTTGCGTGACATAGGCCGGCGGCACCGTATCGAGCCCGCCAGGCGCCGGACGGTTGGTCTTGTAGTCGACGATCAAAACCTCGCGCCCGGTCACAGCCAGCCTGTCGATTTTGCCGGACACGGCGCGGAGTTCGCCACGCAGTTCGATCCTCCCCATCACCGCGACCTCCGGACGCGAGCCGGGCGCAAACAGTGGGCGGAAGTCGTCAGCATGGAGAATATCCAGAACCGAGTTCAGCGCCCGTTCGCGCTCGCCCTCATCCCAATGCGCGGCCACGCGGCCGAGATAGCGGCGGGCCGCCGCCTCGCGTTCCTCCTCCGCAATGTCCGGCAGCATCTGCAGAAGTTTGTGGATCGCGGTGCCGCGCTCGATCGCGAAGGCCGGCTCGGCCTCGGGATCGAGCACCGGCGAGCGGCCGCCGACAATCGCCGCGTCGTCCGCCTCCACGACGAGCGAAGACGCGCCGGACGGCGCCAGCGGCCGCGGCAGTTCGCGCGCCGGAGGCAGCGGCCGCAGCAGGCTTTCGGGAAAAGGTGGAATGTCCGCCGCAATGGCCCGGTCCTGGCGCCTCGCTTCTTCAACCCCGGCGCGGACGCCGCTGACACGGAAGCGATGCACGGTTCCGGCGACCGGATGACTGAATTCGGCTGAGGCCGAATCGCCGGTAAGTGCGGCGCATGCGAGCGAATGCCAGGTCGTGGGGGCGGGCGGCCTGCGGCCGTGGAAGCCGCAGACGATCAGCCGGTCCTCGGCGCGCGTCATGCCGACATAGAGCAGGCGCCTGTACTCGTCGTCGGCGCGTCCGCCGATCTCCGATTCGAGCCGCCGCATGAAGGGGTTCGGGATCTCGCCCGGCGCGCGCCAGAGATAGGCCTTGGCCGGGGACAACGCACCGCTCGGCGTGAAGGGAACGAGCCTCGGCAGATGCTGGGAACTGAATGGCTGCGACCCGCCATCGACCAGAAACACCACCGGCGCCTCCAGTCCCTTTGCGGCATGCACGGTCATGATGCGGACCTCGTCGCGCGTCTGGTCCATCTCGCGCCTGATCTCCGGCGCGGCCGACTCCAGCGTCGCCAGGAAGGTTTCCAGGCCAGGCAGGCCGGTCCTCTCCTGCTTGAGCGCGAAGTTCAGGAACTCGTCGAGGATGTCGCCCGCCTCCTGGCCAAGCCGCGCGATCATCCTGGCGCGAATGCCGTCCCGTCCGAGAACGCCCGAATAGAACTCGAACGGCCTCCGGAACGCCGCCTCCGTCGCCCATTTCTCCAGCGTCCGCGCCGCTTCGGCGCAATCGCGATCGGACGCGGCGCGGCCGCGAAGAACCGCGCCGAGCGAGATGGCTTTCGGGCGGCCGGCGGCGAGTTCGAACAGCCTGTCCTCGCTGAAGCCGAAGACCGGGCTTTTCAGCAGCGCGGCAAGCGACAGGTCGTCTTCCGGCTGAAGGACATAGCGGCCGAGCGCGATCATGTCTTGAACCGCGATATGCGCGGACAGGCTGAGCCGGTCGGCGCCGGCCACCGGAATGTGCTTTTCCTTGAGGCTCTTGGCCAGGGCATTGACGAAGCTGCCGCGCTTCCTGACCAGAACGAGGACGTCTCCGGGCGTCAGCCGTTTGCCGCTGCCTTCGATGATTTCGCCCGAATTCAGCCAATGCGCGATGGTGCGCGCGATGTTTTCGGCCAGCCGTACGGCGGGCGCGGTGGCATGATCGATTGCGATCGTCCAATCGTCCGGCTCCTGCACGGCGTCGGCGCCGAGTGACGGCCACACCTCGACATAGCCCGGCGCGCCGGAGCGAATTGCAGTGTGCTCGATGGGATCGCCGGCGAAGGTGAGGCCGCGCCGCGCCGCGTCACGGGCGAAGACCCGGTCGACGGCGGCAAGCACATCCTCGGTAGAGCGGAAGGACAGTGTGAGCTTCACATGCTCGAAACGGCCTTCGGCCCCGCGGACTTTTTCGGAGAAGGCGAAACCGTTGGCGGCAAAGGATTCCGGCGCGGCCCCCTGGAAGGAGTAGATCGACTGTTTTTCGTCGCCGACCGCAAAGACCGTGCGGCGGACGTGATCGCGAGCCCCCGCACCGGCGAAGAATTCCTCGGTCAGGCGGCCGACGACGCCCCATTGATCCGGGCTGGTATCCTGAGCCTCGTCGATGAGGATGTGGTCTATGCCCTTGTCGAGCTTGTACAGGATCCAGGGGCCGGCATCCTGGCGGGCCAGCAGACGCACGGTGCGGGTGATCAGATCGTTGAAGTCGAGAAAGCCGCGACCCGTCTTGAGCTGTTCGTAGCGGCCAATCAGCCAATCGGCCACGGTCAGGGCGGCGCGCGTGTTCTCCAGCATCCGCAGCAGCGCGAGCCGGTCGCGGACCTGGCGGATCGCCGCGCATGCCGACTCGTAACGCTCCGGCAGATCCGGCAAGCGCGCGATCAGCGGTTTGCCGAATATCCACGTCGTGGAGTAGGGCTCGCCGCTTGCCTTGAGGAAAGCCTCGGCAAGCAGTGCCAGCCGCAGTTCCGGATCGGCCTCGGCGAAGGCGCGGCTGGCGGAGGGAAGCATCCTATCCAGCACCCGGCCGGCGCCGACTTGTTGTGCACATGCCGCGAAGGCGTTGAAGTCGGCCGGCGCGAAGCCGGGCAAGGGCCAGACGGAGGCGGCAATGTCCGCCGCCGTCACTCCCGGTTCGAAGCCGAACTCGGCGAACAGCGGGGCATGGGGCGGCTGACTGCCCGCGATCGGGTCGATAAAGGCGCGAAGGCCATCGCGGTTGCGCAGGATCTCGGCCAGCAGCGCGTCGAGGCCCTGCTCGCCGCCGCGCTCAAGCACCGTCGCGAAGGCTTCGGCAAGCGCCGGCGCGCCGGCGCCCACCGCGCCGGTCAGAAGCTCGCGCCGCGCCGCGCCAAACAGCGCCACTTCCATGAGGGGCTCCAGCATTTCGAAATGCGCGGCGATGTTGGCTTCGAGCGGAAACTGATGCAGCACCGATTCGCAGAAGGCGTGGATGGTCTGGATCTTCAATCCGCCGGGCGTCTCAAGGGCGCGGGCAAAAAGCCGGCGGGCAAGGCGGATTTTCTCGCGGTCGGGCCTGCCACCCTCCATTTCCTCGATCTTTTGCGAAAGTGACGCGTCCGGCAGCATCGTCCACTCGGACAAGGTCGAGAAAACGCGGTTCGACATATTCGCAGCCGCCGCCCGCGTGTAGGTCAGGCAAAGGATGCGAGACGGGTCCGTATCCTCAAGCAGTAGCCGGATGACGCGCTGCGACAGCACATGCGTCTTGCCGGAACCGGCATTGGCCGACACCCAGGCCGAATTCCCAGGGTCCGAGGCGGTGGCCTGGCGCGCGGCGGTTTCCGCGGGGACAAGGTAGTTTTTCTTCATGCGCGCGGTCCGGCATGGTCAGCCATCGGCGTCGTCCCCTTCCTGCGGTCCGGCCGCCCATTCCAGCACGCGGGCGAGATGGTCGTAGTCGCCGTCGACGTCGCCTTCGCGGAAAGGCAGGGCACGCGACAGGTAGCCGGCCGAGGGTAGGGCATAGTGGTCGAGCAGCCGTTCAAGACGTGCCCATGACTCCTCGCCCAGATCGGTCGCCAAGCGGATGCTGCCCTGGATTTCCAGGATCGACTCCGGCACCACCTCGCCATTCGCCTTCAGCCTTACGTAGGAAAGGTCGGCGGGCTCGCGCCTGCCGATATCGGCGAAGGCGCCGCGCCTGAGCAATGCAGCTTCGAGGGCAAGCTGCGGCGCGATCAGCCGGTGTGCCTGGACTTTCGACGGTGACGAGCCGGTTTTGTAGTCGATGATGTCGGCTAGATTTTCCGGCAAAATATCGATGCGGTCGGCACTGCCGGAGAGCGTGACCCCGCTGCCGCCAATTTGGGTGCGCCGGGCCCGCGCCTCCGGCACGCGCGACAGCACGGCTTCCGCCCGCCCCTTCTCCCAGGCGAGGATGTTGGCGGCAAGCCGCTCGAAGCGCGGCCACCACACGGCATGAACATCCTGCGGCAGCGCGAACTCGGCGAAGCACTGGCGGGCGGTGGAAAGCAGCGCATCCAGCGCCCGGGGTGCGGCGGGATCGACGTTCGAGGCACAGAAGCGGTGCAGGATCTCATGATAAAGCGTACCGCGCTCGGCCGCACCCGGATCGCGCAGCAGCGGATCGAGCGGCAGCAATTCGAGAATGCGCCGCGCATAGATGGCGTAGGGATCACGCCGCAGCGTCTCGATTTCAGTGACCGAGAAATGTTTCGGGCGGAGCTCGATCGGCGGCTTCGGGTTGGGCCGGGCCGCCAATGCCTCCTCCCGCCGCGAATCCATCGCCCTTGCCCAGGCGAGATAGGCCGCGCCGCGGCCGCGCATGCGGGCGGCCTCGTCCGGCCCGGCGAAGGTGAGAAGCCGTTGCAGCCAGCGCGATGCCACGGCCGGCGAATCGCCGGCGCGGGCGGCGCGCGTCAGCACGAGCTTCTCCACCCCCATCGCCATCTGGAAATCATGCGCCGATTGACCGATGCGGCGTTCCGGCGGCTCCAGCCCGATGCCGCCCTTCATCATGCGCGACATGAAACGGTCGGAGACGGCCTTGCGTGGCCACACCCCCTCGTTCAGGCCGCCAATCACCAGCGTGTGGGGCGATAGCAACCGGGCCTCCAGCGCGCCCCAGATCGAGACGCGGCTGTCGGAGCCTTGCGCCGGCTTGACCATTTCGGGGGCAATCAGCGCCCCCAGAATTTCGGGCCATTCGCGCGGCGGAAAAGCGTAATCGGCATCCGCCGAAATCAGGCCGCGCAGGAACGAAGCCAGCTTCTCGCCGGCCTCCCCGGCGTAGAGCGCGTCCAACCCGCCATCGGCGCCGCGCGCCAGGCCCTCCAGCGCCACGACCGTGGCGCGAGCTATTGCCGACAGCTTCGCCTCATCCTGCCCGAAGGAGGCGGCGAGCGGCGAAAGCGCGGCGCGCAAGGCGACCAGCGCGGCGCGTCCCTTGTCGATGTCACCGGCCGTAAGACGCGAAAACCAGAACGGCGCGCGGGCGTCCCCGGCAAGATCCGTCAGCCTTTGCTCGAAAAGATCGGCCAGCGTCGAGATGTCGGGACGGCCATAGCCGCCGCGCAGCGCAACGAGTTCCACCACCTCCACCGCGCGGCGCACGGCCACCCGGCCGAGTCCCAGCGCCAGAAGCGGGTGCTTCAGCAGCGAAAGCACCGGCACCGGATCGCCCGGCTGAAAGACGGCGCCGAGCATGAGCGTCAGCAGTGCGGCCGGCGGCGTGCCGGCGAGCGGCGTACCGCCTGAATCATCGGCGCGAATGCCGAAACGCAGCAGCTCGGCCGAGACGCGGCGCGCCAGGTCCCGGTCGCCGGTGACAAGCGCTGCGGTGCGGCCGGGCTGATCGACAGCCTGCCTCAGCGCGATGGCGATCGCGGCCGCCTCGTCGCGTTCGTGAGCGGCTTCCACCAACGCCACGCCGGCCAAGGCGGCCGCGACCGTCTTATCGTCGAAACCGGCGCGCCGCGAGGCCCAGGCATCCGTTGTGCCGGCGGGACGAAGCGCCTCGCCGACGATCCTGGCCCGCCATGCCAGCGGCGGCGGAGCGGCCGCGATCTCCTCGACATCGGCGCCGAGCACGCCGATGCGGCGCAGCAGCTTCGCCATGCCGAATTGCGGGTGGCCGAGCACGGCCGGCTCTGGCGCGGGATCGGCGAGCACGGTCCAGGACGCCTCGTCCATCGCCGTGTCGAGGCCGGGCAAGACGAGCGCGCCATGCGGCAGCCGCGCGATCACCGACAGAAGCTCGGCGGTAGCCGGAATGGAACCGGTGGAGCCGGCGGCTATCACCGGTCCGGCTGGCGGATGCGCTTCAAGCCGCCGGGCTTCGGCGAGAAGCAGCGCGTTGCGGTGCGCAGCCGGGTTGGAGCGCTGCCGGTCGCTCAGAATTCCAGGCCAGGCCTGCGTAACGATGGCAAGGAAATCGAGCGTCACCTGCCACCAGCCGGCAAGATCGCCGGCGACCAGCTCCGTGAGTTTCGCCCAACCGGAGCCTTCCGTCTCGACCTCATCCACGAGCGCGGCAAGGTCGCGCGCCAGCCAGATGGCATCGGCCGACGAGGCCGGCACGACGAGTTCTTCCGCGAATTTCGCCGCGACATGAGCGGGCAGGCGCTGTTTCCACAGCCTGACCAGCGGCGCCAAAAGCAGAAGCCGGTCGATCTGGGCGATCGGCGGGGCAAGGTCGAGCACGGCTTCACCGGAGGCATGGAAGGCCGCGCCGTCCTCGTCGAACTCGCCGAGCGGGCGGATGGACGGCAGGATCACCGGGCGGCCGGCGGCGCGCTCCACAAACTCCGTGCGCAGTTCACGCGCGGCGCGCCGGGTAGGCACGTAGATGGTGACGTCCGCCAGCGCCAGCGGGTCGTTTCCCGGTCGGAAACCGGGTACGAGCCATCCGTCCGACAGCGCCTCGGCCAACGCCGGCAGGAAGGGTACGCCGGACGGGATCGACAGAACACGCGGCGCGGCGCGGCGGGTCATGTCTCTAAGGCGCGCGCGCGGGCGACCGCCGCTTCCGCCGGCGCTATCGCGTCAGGTGTCCCCACGGTGATCCAGCTCCCGCAAAGGGGCATGCCGAACAGCCGTCCAGCCACGATCGCCGCGTCGAAATAGCGATTGAGCGAGTCCCTGGCGGCTGCCGCGCCGGCAAGGATGCGCGGGTGGACGATTGCCGCGCCGGCATAGATCAGGCCGGCGGGATCGCCGGCGGCGCGGCTCAGCCGGCCATCGGCGGAGAGCAGAAAATCCGTCCCGCCGCTGTGGCCGGTCGCGTCGCCGAGGTTGCAGAGCATGAGGAGAATATCCATCCGCGCCGCGTCCCATTCAAGGGCGAGCCTGCGCAGATTGGGCCTTCCGCGATCGATCCAGAAGGTGTCGGCGTTGATGACGAAGAAAGGCTCCTCGCCCAGATAAGGCAGCGCCTTGACGATGCCGCCGGCCGAATTGAGCAGGCCGTCGCGCTCGTCCGAAATGGTCACCGCCGGCGCGCGGCGTGGCGCGACATGGGCGACGATCTGGTCCGCAAGATAGTGGACGTTGACGACCGCCTTGGTGACGCCGGCCTCGGCGAGGCTGTCCAGTCCCCAATCCAGCAGCGCCTTGCCGGCAATCCTGACAAGCGGCTTCGGCAGCGTTTCGGTGATCGGCCGCATCCGCACGCCGAGGCCCGCGGCGAGCACCATGGCGACCTTCGGAGCACTCTCGCTCATGCGTCCTCCGCGAGCAGTCCGTGTTGCTCATAGAGCGCCGCGATGGGCGCCAGCGCCGGGTGCTCCAAAGCCCGCCGGACGTAGGCACGTATGCGCGGCAGATGCTTCAGATAGCCCGGCTTGCCGTCGCGCTCCTTCAGCCTGACGAAAATGCCGAGAATTTTCGTGTTCCGCTGCGCGGCGGTGATCGCATAGGCCTCGCGGAAGGCCTTTTCATCGAAGTTGTCCCGCCTCCGGCGGGCCGCCACATAGGCCGCGACCGCCGATTGTTCGATGTCCAGGGAAACGGTGACGCGGGCGTCCATGGCGAGCGAGGCGACGTCATAGGCGACCGGACCGATCAGTGCGTCCTGGAAGTCGAGAATGCCCATCCTGTCGAACCCCGAACGGTCGGCCCGCCAGACGATGTTCGGCGAGTGAAAGTCGCGCATCACGAGGCCCTGTTCAGCCCTGTCGAGGCGATCGAACACCGTGTCCCATGCCTCGGCGAACCGCGCCCGCAATGCGGCATCCGCGGGCTTCCCGGTTTTCCACGGCACGTACCAGTCGAGCAGCAGTTCGACCTCGATCATCAGGGCGTCCCGGTCGAAGGGCGGCATATGGTGGGAAATGCCGGGCGCGGCTTCCAGTCGCCGGGGCCAGGACGTATCATGCAGGGCCGCCAGAAGCGCGGCGGCGGCCGCGTAGCGCTCGCCCACCGGCCTGCCTTCGGCAGCAAGGAAACTGCCGGTTCCAAGATGTTCCAAAAGCAGGAGCCCCCGATCGAAATCCGCCGCAAGTACCTTCGGCGCCGCGACGCCGCGCTCCCGCAGCGCGCGCGCAATCGCGACAAACGCCACCACGGTTCGCGCGGTATGGGCAATCTCCGCGTATGGCCTGCCGTCCTTCACCGGAGGACCGAGAACCAGGCGCGGCGAATTCATCAGGATCCTCGCAGGCTCGCCGCGGGCCAGGATGATCTCGTAAGCGCGCGCCGAGGCATCGCCCGACAAGGGGATACGATCCGCCTCGCCCATCCCCGCATCGGCGAGAAATTCACGGATCAGCAGCGCGCGACGGTAGCGGTCGAAGGCAGCGCCTGAGCCGGAAACCACCGCCCGGCGGCCTTCGCCTTCGTGCAGAAGCTCGACGCGGACCGTATCGGCAGGCAGGCGGCCGCCGGCGCGCTCCGGCCATTCGACCACGACCGCGCCTTCCCGAAGCGCCTCCTCGAAGCCCAGTTCGTCCAGCTCGGACGGAACTGCCCAGCCGATAGAGATCGAAATGACTGATCGGTACGCGGACATCATAAGTCTGCACCAGGGTGAAGGTCGGACTGGGCACCTCAAGATCGGGATCGCCGGCATCGGCGCGAATCAGTGCGCGGGCGAGCGCGGTCTTGCCGGCGCCAAGATCGCCGGAAAGCGCCAGCACGTCGCCCGGGCGCAGGGCCGCCGCCAGGTCCTGGCCAAGCCGCGCCGTCGCAGCCTCGTCAGGCAGCAGCCGTTCCACGGTGTGATCGGGCATGAGACCTTTTATCATTCCGCGGCGGCACGCACACCCGCCGGCACGAAGGGGAAAAGGCAAGTGACGGTAGTGCCGGCGCCGGCATTGGTGGCGATGCCGACGCTGCCGCCGTGAAGCTCGACGAAGCTCTTGACCACCGACAGACCAAGACCGGCACCGCGGCGCCGGCCGCCATTGACGCGCGACTCGAAGCGCTGGAACACGGTGTCGAGAACTTCGGGCGCCATTCCCGGTCCGTCGTCATGAACCGAGAACTCCACCCCTGCGTCGGTCTTCCGGCAGGACAGGGTTACGGAACTGCCTTCCGGCGCATAGTTCACGGCATTGCTGAGCAGATTGTACAGGATCTGCCGCACGCGCGTTTCGTCGGCATGAAAGCTCTTCGGGGCCTGCGCCGTGTCGACGGCAAGCCGGATCGAATGTTCATCCAGCCTGTCGGCGACCAGCGCCGCGGCGGCCGAGACCGTCCTGTCGATCCTGACCTCGGAAAGCTCGAGCTGCATGATGCCGGCGTCGACGGTGGCCAGATCGAGTATGTCGTTGACGACGGTGAGCAGCACGGCCGAGGACGAGCCGATATGTTCCACATACTCCCTTTGCCTGGGTGACAACGGGCCGGTGGCCGGCAGCGACAGGAGTTCGGTGAAGCCGATGATGTTGGTCAGCGGCGACCGCAGTTCGTAGGACACATGCTGCACGAAGTCGTTCTTCAGCCGGTCGGCCTTCTGCAAGGCGTCGTTCCTCTCAAGCAGGGCGCGCTCCACCTTGACGCTGTCGGTGACGTCGACAAAGGTCATCATCACCTGCCCGTTCGGCAGATGGATCACCGCATAGCGCAGCACAATGCCGCTCTTCAGCTCCGCCAGCCCGTTATGGTCGCGGCGCTCGTCGTCGAAACCGGTCACGGCGGCCACGAAGTCCCGCCATGGACCGGTGACCGTAAGCACGTCGCACGATGCCTGGATGGCGGAGATGTGCATTGTCCGCGCGACAATGTCCCGCGGCAGTTTCCACAGGGCGGTAAAGGCGGGGTTGGCGAGCCTGATGCGCCCGTCGGGGCCGAACACCGCCACGCCTTCAGCCAGATTGTCGAGCGTCTCGCCCTGCACGCGGACAGCCGTGTTGTAGCGGCTTTCGAGGTTCATGCGTTCGGTCAGGTTCTCGAAAATCCAGGTGACCCCGCCATTCGCCTGCGGGTTGGCGACGACGCGGATCGTGCGTCCGTCCGGCAGATGCCACCAATGCTCCTGCGATTCGACGGCCCGGTAGGCAGCGAGCAGGCTTTCCTTCCAGCGCCGCCACTCGGGATGCTCGGCGATCTTGCCTTCGCTGCGCAGCCGGTCGAGCAGGAGCGCATTGTCCGGCGCGCTTTCGAGGAAGCCCGGCTCCAGGCTCCACAATTTCTGGAAAGCCTGATTGAAGAAGCGCAACTTTTCCTTGGCATCGAAAATCGCGACCGCGGTGGTGAGCCGGTCCAGCGTGTCGGCATGGCTGCGGACGGCGCGTTCGAATTCTTCGCGGACGGTCTCGGCGCTGCTGATGTCCACGGCAATGCCGGCGGACCCTTCGCTGCCGGCGAAGTCGGTAACCGCGAAAACGCGCCGGTCGCCGGCTACCACGGTGGAGACCGTCTGGTCGAACACGCGGCTTCTCTGGTGGCGCGAAACGATCGCATCGCGGGCGATCGTGCCGAGGAATTCCTTGCCGTCGCGCACCGCTTCACCGCCGTCCACGGCCTCGACGGCATCCGCATAGGCGCGGTTCACCCATTTCAGTCGCCCATCCGCGGAGCGCAGCCAGAAAGGCATGGTCAGGGCTTCGATCAAGCCGAACAAGGCGTCCTGGTCGGCCGCAAGCCGCTGGTTTTCGAGCTTGAGCCTTGCCTGCGCGCGCAAGCTCTCCGAAAGACTGGTGAAGCGGACTATGACATACGCGGCGGACTTGCGCCCCTGCACCTCAAGTGGCACGCCGGTATTGGTTTCGATCGTCAGATCGAACGGCACGGCCTTCTCGCGCAAGGCCAGCACGGCATTGTCGAGCGATGCCGCGGAGCGCGGCATCAGCCAGCGCCCGAAGGCGAGGAAACCGGCGCGATCGGCCGGCGCGGCGGTGTCGGCCGGCAGCGCGCCCAGCAGCTCCACGTTCCGCCGGTCGCTTGCCCAGACGATCAGCCGCTGGTCGCGCAGATTGAGCAACGCGTCGCCGCGCTGGATCGAGGCGTTGAGATCGGCGATGCGCGCCCGCAGCTCGACATTTTCGGCCGAGGTGCGGCCGCGTTCACGAATCAGCACGATCACCGCGATGAGGGCCGCGCCCATCACCCCGGTGAACACGGCGAGGATCTGAATGACCTCGACCGTGCTGAAGCTTATCGAAAGGGCGCCTTCCTGCGCCAGCGCCGGCGCAAAGGGCAAGGCCACCGACAGCGCCGTTCCGCCTGCCATGGCTAAGCAGGTTCCGGAAAAGTGTCTCACGGTTTTCCGACAGAAACCTGCGACCAAACAAGAGGCTAAGCAGGCGAAGCGTGGGCGAAGCCACGCAAGTCTGCTTAGAAGCGCGCGGCCTCGCATTGCGGCGCGGCCGCCTTGACCTCTGCTGGAATCCGTCCGCCGGCCCGTTCCGGCCTGCCCCGCTTGTCGCGGGCCTTCCCCCGGCATGTCTGTTCCTCTCCGCCGCCTGTCTGCGGGACCGCCCCGAACCGCCCCCCGGTTCGACGACCGGAACGGTCGTAAGCGTCGCGAATCACCAGAACATACTAAGCAGGATTCGGAAAAGTGTCCCACGGTTTCCGACACAAAACCGCGGCGGAACAACAAGCCAAGCAGACAAGGGCGGACGAAGCCGCGCAGGCCCGCCCGTGTCGGCCGATCGACGAAGCGAAGTTCGCCGCGCAAAGCAGAAGCTGGCGAAATACCGATCGCCAGCTTGCTATATATTGTGGATTAGTTGACGAAAGTTAGTATCTATAGTGTTCCGGCTTGAACGGACCGCGAGGCGCCACGCCTATATAGGAGGCCTGTTCGCCGCTGAGATCGGTGAGCCGCGCACCCAGCTTGTCGAGATGCAGCCGTGCGACCTTTTCGTCGAGGTGCTTGGGCAGGACGTAGACGTTGTTTTCGTACTGGCCGGGCTTCGTCCACAGTTCGATCTGCGCCAGCACCTGGTTGGTGAAGGAAGCCGACATGACGAAGCTCGGATGGCCGGTGGCGTTTCCAAGATTGAGCAGACGGCCTTCGGACAACAGGATCATGCGCTTGCCGTCCGGGAAGGTGATCATGTCGACCTGCGGCTTGACGTTGGTCCACTTCAAATTGCGCAGCGCCGCGACCTGGATCTCGTTGTCGAAGTGGCCGATATTGCCGATGATTGCCATGTCCTTGAACAGGCGCATGTGGTCGAGCGTCACGACATCCTTGTTGCCCGTGGCGGTGATGACGATGTCGGCGGTCGGGGCCGCATCCTCCAGCGTAACCACCTCATAGCCGTCCATGGCGGCCTGCAGCGCGCAGATCGGATCGACTTCCGTCACCTTCACCCGCGCGCCCGCGCCCTTCAGCGAAGCGGCCGAGCCTTTGCCGACGTCGCCATAGCCGCAGATCACCGCGACCTTGCCGGCCATCATCACGTCGGTGCCGCGGCGGATGCCGTCGACCAGCGATTCCTTGCAGCCATATTTGTTGTCGAACTTCGACTTGGTGACCGAGTCGTTGACGTTGATCGCCGGGAACGGCAGCAGCCCCTTCTTCTGGAGCTGGTAGAGGCGGTTCACGCCGGTCGTCGTCTCCTCGGTGACGCCGCGGATAGCGTCGCGCTGCCTGGTGAAGAAGCCCGGCGTCGCCGCGAGGCGCTTCTTTATCTGCGCGAAAAGGAACTCCTCCTCCTCGCTGCCGGGACGCGAAAGAACATCCTCGCCAGCCTCGGCGCGAGCGCCGAGCAGGATGTACATGGTGGCGTCGCCGCCATCGTCCAGGATCATGTTCGACAGGCCGCCGTCGGCCCATTGGAATATCTTGTCGGTGTAGACCCAGTACTCCTCAAGGGTTTCACCCTTGACGGCGAAGACCGGAACGCCGCTGGCGGCGATCGCCGCCGCCGCATGGTCCTGGGTCGAAAAAATGTTGCAGGACGCCCAGCGGATCTCGGCGCCGAGAGCCTTCAGCGTCTCGATCAGCACGGCCGTCTGGATTGTCATGTGGAGCGAGCCGGTGATGCGCGCGCCCTTGAGCGGCTGCTTCTCGCCAAATTCCTCGCGGCAGGCCATCAGGCCTGGCATTTCCGTCTCGGCAATATCGATTTCCTTGCGGCCCCAGTCCGCGAGAGCAAGGTCGGCGACCTTGTAGTCGTTCCTATCCGCCATGTCGTAACTCCAGGTCTTATGGGCCCCGGGGCGAAGCGCCAGACGGGCCGGATCGGGCGTCTGACTAGCAGAAACGCTCGAGGCCGGCAATGGGACATAAAGAAATCTTTATTCGTGCATATCCCAAGGAGGTATCGGTCTCAAACCTCCTCGCCGAACCTGGATGAAACCAGATCCGTCAGCGCGGCCAGCGCCTGTCGCGCCTGCGGGCCGCTGGCGGTGACGCGGATCGTGCAGCCGGGGCTCGCCGCAAGCATCATCAGGCCCATGATCGACGTTGCGCCGACGCTCACGCCGTCCTTCTCGACCTCGATGTCCGCCTGAAAGCCGGCGGCGAGCTGTACGAACTTCGCGGAGGCGCGCGCATGAAGCCCACGCTGGTTGACGATGAGCAGGTCGCGGCTGATCGAATTCGCTGACCGCAATGGATTGCTCATTTGCCGCTCAGCACCTGGCTCGCGACATTGATGTATTTGCGGCCGGCGGTTTGCGCCAGTTCAAGCGCCTTGGCCATGTCGTCCGCTCTGCGCGCGCTGGTCAGCTTGATCAGCATCGGCAGGTTGACCCCGGCGATGACTTCGACGCGGCCCGGCTCCATCACCGAGATCGCGAGATTGGATGGCGTGCCGCCGAACATGTCGGTAAGCAGGATCACGCCGCTGCCGGTGTCGGTAAGCGCCACCGCGTCGACAATGTCGCGGCGGCGCTGCTCCATATCATCGTCGGCGCCGATCGAGACCGTCTCGAAGTTCTGTTGTGCACCAACCACGTGCTCCACGGCGCTGCGGAATTCTTCCGCCAACCGACCGTGCGTCACCAGCACGAGCCCGATCATTCCGTCATGGCTCCCGTCATCGCCCCTTCATATGCACCCCGTACACAGCAAGCCGTCGGAGCGGAGCGCCATCTTGTCGAGCGCGCGCCAGTTGACAAGCCCCAATCTGCTCCAGGCGCGGGCAATTTTGCGGCATCCTGGCATTTGCGACACAGGTTTCAATCGAAGGGAGGCAGCGACAGCCGGGCAGCGACGGCCGCGAACGCACCCTCGGCGTTGCGCTGCGCCAGAACCAGAACCGCCAGGCGGCAGCCGCCGATTTCCTCCCAGCGTTCTTCCGAAAAGCGCGGCGCGGCGTGCTCCTGCGTAAGGATTACAAGCAGATCGATGATGGCGGACGGCTCGTGGCGCAATGGCCGGGGCGTGGCGCCGCGCACCTCCACCAGCCCCTCGATCGACGGCGGCGCGGCACAAAGCAGCCGTCCTTCCCGCCGCGAAAGCAGGACCTGGTCGTCGGCGACCAGGCAAGCGAAACGGCCCATGCCGGCAAACGCGGCGATCAGGGAGAGCGCCAGCGTCGTCTTGCCGGATCCCGACGGGCCGCGGATCAGTATGCCCCGATCACCGATGACGATGGCCGTCGCGTGCAGGTTGGAGGTCAGCGCCACGTTCAGTCTTCGGCCGGCAGGGTCATGACGAAGCGCGCGCCCCGGACGTCACCCGGCTTGGTGCCGGGAATGTTCTCGGCAGTGATGCGGCCGCCATGCGCCTCGGCGATCTGGCGGCTGATCGACAGTCCCAGTCCGGAATTCTGGCCGAACGCCTCGCCGGAGGGCCGATCCGTGTAGAAGCGCTCGAAGATCCGGTCGATCGCGTCGGGACGGATGCCGGGCCCGTTGTCCTCGACCGTTATGATGTTGAACTTTCCGGCCCGCGCCAGGCTGACCAAAATGTGACCGTGGTCGTCGGGAACGAAGGAGCGGGCATTTTCGACCAGGTTGGTGATGACCTGGCCGATGCGCAGGTCGTGGCCGATGACGAAATAGCCCTTGACGCCCTGCGGCAACCTGGCCGCCTTGAACTCGATGGCGACCTTCCGCTTCTGCCGCCCCGCCTGCTGCGCCAAACCGACCAGATCGGAGACCAGCTCCTTCAGGTCGATCCGGGTGGCGTCGTCACGGGCAAGCTCGGCATCGAGGCGCGAGGCGTCGGAAATGTCGGTGATCAGCCGGTCGAGACGGCGCACATCGTGCTGGATGATCTCCAACAGCCGGCCGCGCGAGGCTTCGTTTCTGGCGATCGGCAAGGTCTCGACGGCGCTGCGCAGCGAAGTCAGCGGATTCTTCAACTCATGCGCCACATCGGCGGCAAAGCTCTCGATCGCCTCGATGCGCGCATAGAGCGCGTTGGTCATGCCGCGCACGGCGACCGAAAGATTGCCGATCTCGTCCTGCCGGTCGGAGAAATCCGGTATCTCCTCGCGGCTCTTCACGCCGCGCCGCACCCGCACCGCCGCCGCCGAAAGCCGGCGCAAGGGATTGGCGATGGTCGAGGCGAGCAGCATCGACAGGATCGCCATGACCAGCGCGGCGACGCCGAAGACGCGCAGGATGGCCTTGCGCTCGGCAGCCACGATCTTGTCGATGTCGCCGCCCTCGGTGGACAGCATCAGCACGCCGAGCACTGCGCGGAAGCGCTGGATCGGCACCGCGACGGAAACGATCTCCTCGCCGTTCTCGCTGACCCGCACCACTGTCGACGGACTGCCGGTGAGCGCATTCATCACCTCGGGAAAGGCAGCGCCGGTGCCGCCGGGCTGCTCGCGGTAGATGGGAAGATTGGTGCCGCGAAACAGGTCGAAGACGAATTTCTCGGCCTTGTCGATGAGGCTCGGCTCTTCCTCGTCGACCGGCGGCAGGTCGTAGCGCAGAATCTGGCCGCGCGAATAAAGATGCCGGGAATCGAGCAGCAGATTGGCGTCGCGGTCGTATATGCGGGCGCGTGTGCGGGTCGGCGAAATGAGCCGCTTCAGGAGCGGCGCCACCCTTTCGGGATTGATCGGGAAATCCAGATTGTCGAGCTGGTCCGTGCCGGGCCCGATGCTCTCGCCGGCCTGCAATTCCAGCAGTTTCTCGGGATCGATGCTGATCGCGTCGGTCTCCACCGTGGCGGAGGACGCGATGGCGCCCGCTATGATCTCGCCCTGCGTCATCAGGCTCTCGACACGCGCGTCGATCAGGCCGTCGCGAAACGTGTTCAGGTAGAGAATGCCGGCAACCAGCACGGCAAGGCCGGCAAGATTGAGGAACAGGATTCGCCTGGTAAGGCTCGAAAAAACGTGATGGCCGAGGAAGCGCCGAAACGGCACGGTGACGACGGCGAGCGAACCCGCCAGCCACCCCCGCGGCCGCTTCGCGTCGGTCGCCGGTTTGCCTAGCTGCAGATCAATCGTCATTCAACTCCGGTCCCCGCCGGCATCAGGCCTCGCGGAAGCGATAGCCCACGCCATAGAGAGTCTCGATCATCTCGAAGTCGTCGTCGACGGCCTTGAACTTCTTGCGGAGCCTCTTGATGTGGCTGTCGATCGTCCGATCGTCGACGTAAACCTGCTCATCATAGGCGGAATCCATCAGCGCGTCACGGCTCTTGACGACGCCGGGCCGCTGGGCGAGCGAGTGCAGGATCAGGAATTCTGTCACCGTCAGCGTGACCGGCTCGCCCCTCCAGGTACAGGTATGGCGCTCCTGGTCCATGACGAGCTGGCCGCGCTCCAGAGACTTGGACTGCTGGCTCGGCGCCTTGGCGGCCGCTTCGCGCGCGCTTGCCCGTCTCAGCACGGCGCGCACCCGCTCGACCAGCAGGCGCTGCGAGAACGGCTTCCTGATGAAGTCGTCGGCGCCCATCTTGAGGCCGAAGAGTTCGTCGATCTCGTCGTCCTTGGAGGTCAGGAATATCACCGGCAGATCCGTCTTCTGGCGCAGCCGGCGCAACAGTTCCATGCCGTCCATGCGCGGCATCTTTATGTCGAGGATCGCGAGATTCGGCGGACGCGCGGCAAAGCCTTCCAGCGCCGAAGCGCCGTCCGTATAGGTCTCCACTCGATAGCCTTCCGATTCCAGGGCGATCGAGACCGAGGTCAGGATATTGCGGTCATCATCAACAAGGGCGATCGTTGCCATTTCAAGCGGCTCCCTCATGACCCGATGTCCCTTCCTGCATGAAGAAGAGGCTATTGGCGGACAAATTGAGTACAAAATGTGGCATTACCTTCGTCCATGTCACGACGGTGGGTCAGAAGCAACCCATTGAATGACGCGCTGACGCCGCGGCATCTCAGCGAGCGCTGTACTTTCAGATTGGGCGGACGCGATGCCTTGCAAGGCCATATAAACGATTTAAACGATTTTCAAAATCTTTAAATCGATTAATAGTTTGATATATTTGGATTTTTCTGATTTCGACATCCCTGGTTCACTGCACATGAGACGGCAACCTCAAGCCCGGCCGATGCCGGGTGAGGCGCAAATCCGCAACTGGGGGCAAAATGGGCGAAATCGGCATGCGTAACCCGCGGCGCGGGATCGACGAAATTGGCGTGAAGACGTCAGGCACCGTGCATTACAATCTCGAGGCCGCGGCCCTCTATGAAGAGGCCATCCGGCGCGGCGAGGCTCGGCTGTCGGCCGACGGGGCGCTTGTGGCCTATACGGGCCAGCACACCGGCCGCTCGCCCAAGGACAAGTTCATCGTGCGCGACGCATCGACGGCGCCTCATGTGTGGTGGGACAACAACGCGCCCATGGCTCCGGCGCATTTCGAGACCCTGCTGGCCGACTTCCGCGCCCATGCGGCGGACAAGGATCTGTTTGTTCAGGACCTCGTCGGCGGCGCCGACGAAAGCCAGAAGCTGCCGACGCGTGTCGTCACGGAATTCGCCTGGCATTCGCTTTTCATCCGCAACCTCCTCATCCGGCCCGACGCCGAGGCGCTCGCCGGCTTCGTTCCGGAAATGACCATCATCGACCTGCCGTCCTTCCGCGCCGATCCGGTACGCCACGGCACGCGGACCGAAACGGTGATCGCTGTCGATTTTGCCCGCATGATCGTGCTGATCGGCGGCACGTCCTATGCCGGGGAGATGAAGAAGTCGGTGTTCACGGCGCTGAACTATCTGCTTCCCGCCCGCACCGTCATGCCCATGCACTGCTCCGCCAATGTCGGGCCCGCCGGCGACGCCGCCGTGTTCTTCGGCCTGTCCGGCACCGGCAAGACGACGCTGTCGGCCGCCCCCTCGCGCACGCTGATCGGCGACGACGAGCATGGCTGGGGACCGGACGGCATATTCAACTTCGAGGGCGGCTGCTATGCCAAGACGATTCGGCTGTCGGCCGAGGCGGAGCCGGAAATCTTCGCCACCACGAAGCGCTTCGGCACGGTGCTGGAGAATGTCGTGCTCGACGAGCGCCGCGTCCCGGATTTCAACGATGGATCGCTGACGGAAAACACGCGCTGCGCCTATCCGCTCGACTTCATTCCGAACGCCAGCAAAACGGGACGCGCCGGCCACCCGAAGAACATCGTCATGCTGACCGCGGACGCCTTCGGCGTCATGCCGCCGATCGCCAGGCTGACACCGGCGCAGGCCATGTATCATTTCCTGTCCGGCTACACTGCGAAGGTTGCCGGCACGGAAAAGGGCGTGAAGGAGCCGGAGGCGACGTTCTCGACGTGCTTCGGGGCGCCGTTCATGCCGCGCCACCCGTCGGAATACGGCAACCTGCTGCGTGCTCTGATCGCCGAGCATGACGTCGACTGCTGGCTGGTGAATACCGGCTGGACCGGCGGCGCCTTCGGCACCGGAACGCGCATGCCGATCAAGGCGACGCGCGCGCTGCTTGCGGCGGCTCTCGACGGGAGCCTTAATAAGGCAGATTTCCGCACCGACCCCAATTTCGGCTTCGCCGTGCCGGTCGCCGTTCCCGGCATCGACGACAGGATCCTGGACCCCCGCGAGACCTGGACCGACAAGGCGGCCTATGACCGGCAGGCCAGGCGCATTGTCGGCATGTTCATCGATAATTTCGAGAAGTTCGAGAAGCATGTCGACGCCCATGTCGCAGGCGCGGCGCCGCGATTTCGGGAAGCCGCCGAGTAATAGGTGAATGTTCCACCGCCGCAAGGCGGTGGCTTTGGCCTTCGGCTCAAAGCCGGATCGCCCCGCCGGCGGCGGACAGGTGCGAACTCACGTGACGTCGAAGTTGTCGCCGGGCCCGGGTGGGAACCCGGCTCCTGATATGTTCGACCCGCACTCGGCGGTCACGCTTCGCGAGTCCCCGGCGTCGGTCCGGCAACGGCTCGTGAAGCGGCACGACGGGTGCGTCTGGAGCGATAGCCAGGCTCAGTGCTTCCTGCGTGGCCGAGGGCGGCGCGCCGGCTTGGAGCCTTGGATGATTTGAACATGATCCGCGCTCCACGAACTCGGCCAGATCTCAGCCTCGGCGGCGCCGTGACGAATGTTGCGAACTGCTTGAATTGGAATATCCGGAACAAACAGGAACGGGCTTGCCGCACTTGCCGCGACTTTGGGCTCCAGCGTCGCGAGAACCCCTGTGATATTGATCGTTTCATCGGGAGGCGCGAACACGGAAGCGCCTCCCATCACGGTATCGTAAGCCGGATGGCCAAGCGGACTGCCGATCGCGCCAACCGCGCAAACAATCGCCTGGAGTTCAATTGCGCGGGCGTACGCACAGCCGAATACGCGGCTGTATCCCGAAAGCTTGTCGGTTTTGGCCGGAACCAGCACGAGATCAACATCCTCGGTGCCGATCCTGTGCCAAAGGTCGGTAAATTCGATGTCGAGGCAGATAGCGATGATCAAGCGGATCCCCTGCCACTCGATGACGCGAAGTTCCGACCCCGGCTGAAGCATCCACCCTTCCGGGTTCTGCTCGCTCGGTGTGAGGCAGAGCTTGTCTTGCGCGTGCGAGGTTCCATCGGGCAGGAACAGATAGGCGCGATTGGTGTAGTGTTCCGCTTTTACCGCGAAAGGCATCGTGCCGGCCAGCAGCGCCATTTTATGCTTGGCCGCCAATGAGCCAAGCAAGGGAAAAGCCTGCGTTGCAAGCTGCGCCAACCACGGCACCTGCTCCGTGAGGGCGAGATCCGGCGGAGCAAAACTCAGCCATTGGCCGCAAGCAAATTCGGGAAGGACAAACATATGGCAGCCCTGATCCCGGAGTTCGCCCATTCTTGCGTCGATCCAGCCGACCCAAGACGGAAGGCTCAAGGTCGGAACTTGGAGATTGGCGGCCCACATGGCCAGCGAAAGCGTTTCCATTACTGATTCCAACTGTCCTGAACCACTCCCGTTCCGTGCCGGGAACAATTAAGGCGCTTGGCGGTGTCAGTCCCGAAGCGCCGTCTCCTTCAGCCCGAGCGGAACCTTTTTGCCGCGGCATGCATTTGACCGTGTGTTTCACGACCCCGTGAACGGCAGCGCACCGAAGATGCGCACAAAGGAAACTCCCATGGCAAAACAGAAAATGCTGGAAGATCTGTTCCACGATACGCTCAAGGACATCTATTACGCGGAAAGGAAGATCCTCAAGGCTCTTCCCAAAATGGCGCGGGCCGCTTCTTCACCGGAGCTGAAGGCGGCTTTCGAAAAGCACAAGGACGAGACCGAGGGTCACGTCGAGCGCCTTCAGCAGGTGTTCGAGCTGATGGGCAAGCGCGCCCAGGGCAAGACCTGCGACGCGATTGAAGGCATCATCTCCGAGGGCGAGGAGATCATCGAGAGCTTCAAGGGCACGCCGGCGATCGACGCCGGTCTCATCTCCGCGGCACAGGCGGTCGAGCACTATGAGATCACGCGCTACGGCACTCTGAAGCGCTGGGCCGAAGTTCTCGGCATGAGCGACGCGGCCAAGCTGTTCGACCAGACGCTGGCCGAGGAGTCCAGGACGGACAAGGCCCTCACCGGCCTGGCGGACGCATCCGCCAACGAGATGGCAAAAGCCGCCTGATTAAGACAGCCGCTGAGCAGGTTTCGGAAAGGTGTTGCACCGATTCCGGCGGAAAATCAGCGGTAAGACAAAAAGCCAAGCAGGCGAAGCCACCTGCATAGCCGCGCTATCCTGGTCGCCTCCGAACGGAGGCGGCCAGCTTCCTCCGTCCTACTATTGTGCAGTGCAGCAACTATATTGTTGCGAGTGCGTTAGACACACTGCCGCCCAATTCCGGGCGTCAAAACACGGTACGGCTCCATTGCGAAAAATATCGGATACGATCGCACGCCTAGCTGCGCTCCGCGCGCAGCGAAACCTCCACGCTGCGGACAAGGTTTCGGCGGACCGTCTGCAAATGGCGCTTTTCTGCGCTTCGGGGCCAAGCACCAGCACGCGCATTCCGCTCCGGTTCTCGAAAACCGCAATTTTCGGCTCGTCCCGGCCTGAATCTCGACAGGTCTTAGAGCGTCGCGCCGAGATGCCAGGGAACGAACTCGTTGTCGCCGTAGCCGAACTCTTCGCTCTTGGTTTTCCGGCCGGACGCGGTTTCGACGATCAGGTCGAAGATCTCGCGGCCCATCTGCGGAATGGTCTTCTCGCCCGAGGCGATCACGCCGCAATTGACGTCCATATCCTCTTCCATCGCGTTATAGAGGGTCGTGTTGGTGGCGACCTTGATCGACGGGGTGGGATGGCTGCCGAAACAGGAGCCGCGCCCCGTGGTGAAGACAATGACATTGGCGCCGCCCGCAACCTGGCCGGTTGCCGAGACCGGGTCGTAACCGGGCGTGTCCATGAAGACCAATCCATGCCCGGCGACCTTTTCGGCATAGCCGAACACGCCGTTGAGCGGCGTCTGGCCGCCCTTGGCGACGGCGCCGAGCGACTTCTCGAGGATCGTGGTCAGCCCGCCACGCTTGTTGCCGGGCGAGGGGTTGTTGTCGATCGAAGCGCCATGCTTGGCGGTGTGATCTTCCCACCACTTTATGTAGCCGCCGAGCTTGGCGGCGATCTCCGGCGTCGCCGCGCGATAGGCGAGCAGATGCTCGGCGCCGTAGATTTCCGTGGTTTCCGACAGAATGCCCACGCCTCCGACGCCGGCCAGAATATCGACGGCCGCACCTAGCGCCGGATTGGCGGTGATGCCGGACATGCCATCCGAGCCGCCGCATTGCAGGCCGACGACAATCTCGGAGACCGGAATCGGCTCGCGCTTCAGGTTGCCGACCTCGTGCGCGATCTCGGCAAGCACGCCCATCGCCTTTTCGACCGATTTGCGCGACCCTCCCGCATCCTGGATATTGAAATGGCGCTTGCCGGCGGCGACCCCCTTTTGCCCGTAGAGCGTGAGCTGGTTGACCTCGCAGCCGAGGCCGACCATCAGCACGCCGCCGAAATTGGGGTGCCTGGCATAGCCTGCCAGCGTACGGTGAAGCACCATCATGCCGTCACCGGTGGCGCTCATGCCGCATCCCTGGCCGTGGACGATCGGCACGAAGCCGTCGATTCCGGGATAAAGCGGCAGCAGGCGCTTGTTGGCCTGGTCGGCAATGGCATGGCAAACAGTCGCGGAGCAGTTCACGCTGGCGACGATACCGATGAAATTGCGCGTGCCGGCGCGTCCGTCGGCGCGGCGGTAGCCCATGAAGGTGCGCGCCTTGTCGGTTTCGGTCGCTTCGACCGGCGCCGAGGGCGGGACGACGGGCATGCGGCCCGACTCGAAGACAAGATTGTGGGAGTGGACATGCGCCCCCGCCGGTATGTCCTGCGTCGCCCGGCCGATCGCCTGCGCGTATTTGACGACCGCCTCTCCGGCGTGGATCGGGCGAATTGCCACCTTGTGCCCAGGATCGATGGCAACGAGCACCGTGGCGCCGCCGGGCAGCGCCTCGCCAGCCTCGATGCGGCCGTTGGCGACAGCGACATTGTCGGCGTCGGACAGGACAATGCTTCTTGAGACGGTCACGGCGGATTCCCCTGGCTGATCGAAATACGGCTGAGGATGACCGACGTTATCTGAAGGCGGGCGTCGGCGGCAAATCAAAACAAATCCGCACGCCAAACGCGGTTGACTCCGGCAGGCATGAGATTATTGTCTTTTATCTTAAAAAAACATATTTGCGTCAATCGTTTTTTGGCGTTCCGGTCGCGGCACCGGGGCGAAGCGGGCGGACCGGATGTCCAAGACCAGCATCGTTTTCAAGCAAACATACAACCGTTGCCTGCATCTTCTCGAGACCTGCGAAGACCTGCCCTCAGAGCCGGAACTCGGCCTGACGCTGGGGGTGAGCCGCACGACCGTCCGCGCCGTTCTCACGCAGCTTGACGAATCGGGGCTGATCGCCTGGGACAAGCGCAGGAAGTTCAGGCTGCGCGAGCCCTGCGGGGCAGATTTTTTTCCGGCGGAGGAAACGGACTCGCCCGCCGAGATCGTCGAGCGCGGCTTCATGCGTCGGCTGCTTGCGCAAGGCGTCGAACCCGGCACGCAGATTGCCGAGGCCGAACTGGCGCGCGACCTGGGCGTCGGCATCACCAGCGTGCGCGAATTCCTCATCCGATTCAGCCGCTTCGGGCTGGTCGAGAAGCATCCCAAGAGCCGCTGGATGTTCAAAGGCTTCACCCGAGACTTCGCCCTCGAACTCGTCGAAATCCGCGACATGTTCGAACTGCGCTCGGCATTCGCCTTCACGGCGCTGGCCGATGGACATCCAACCTGGGCGGCCCTCCATCGCATCGAAGCCGAGCATCACGCGCTGGCCGCTTCGATCGCCACCCGTTTCGGCGAGTTCTCCGAGCTTGACGAACGCTTCCATCGACTGATCCACAACGCGTCGCGCAACCGTTTCATCATCGATTTCTACGACGTGATCGCGATGATCTTTCACTACCACTACCAGTGGAACAAGACGGGCGAGCGCGAACGCAATGCGGCGGCCATCGCCGAACACCTCGCTTATGCCGATGCGCTCAGATCGCGCGACCGCCGGCGTGTCCAGGCCGCCTGTCAGGTGCATCTGGCGTCGGCGCGCGAGACCTTGCTCAAGTCGCTTCCCCGCCTGGCCGGCTAAGCAGACTTGCGTGGCTTCGCCCGCGCTTCGCCTGCATAGCCTCTTGTTTTATCGCAGGTTTCTTTCGGAAAACCGTGACACACTTTTCCGGAACCTGCTTAGGCGACTTCGCCCCGGCGGCTTGGAATTTGGCCGCTGCCTGCCCATTGAATAACTGTCCAGAGGGCGGAAAATTGTGCTATGGCAGTCGGCGGAACGATTTTGCCAGATACGCGTTTTAAGGCAATTCACCCCCCAAATACGTGGAGGTTCCTAATGGACACAAAGTCTTTCCGTGCGCCGTTGCGGCTGCGCGTCGAAGGTGTTGTGGTCGAAATCGATACTTTGCAGGAGGCAATCCGGTTCCTCGACGACTGGCCCGCGGCGCGTCGGGGTCCTGTCTATACCTGCGCGAAAAAGGGCTGCGAGGCGGCGCTGGCCGGAGCCATGAAAGTGGACGACGCGCGCAAGGCACTTGAGAGCTTTGCAAGAATTACCGGCATCCTCGCGCGCCGGCAGTTCATCGCCGACCCGAGTGCCGCACCGAGCCCACCGATCGCCTCGACGCTGCACCGCTGATTCGGTCGATATGCTGCTCCGCATCGATTTGCCGAAGCGGGTCGCACCATTCGGCGCGATGCCCTAAGGCGCCCCCGCCACCGAGCCCCGCACCACAAGATCGACCGGCCAGACCTCGCCGCGCGTCCCGTCCTCCAGGCCCGAGATGCGCGCCGCGAGGCGCTCCGCGATCCGCGCGCCCGCGGCACGAATCGAGGAGCGGGTGGTCGACAAGGGGACGGGAAAGTTCTCCGGCCGAAGCCAGGGGAAAACGTCGTCATGGGCAACCAGCGACACATCCCTCGGAACTTCCAATCCAAGGTCGCGTATGGCACGTACCACGCCGAGCGCCATGATCAGGCTTGAGCAGACGATCGCCGTCGGCGCCGCGTCCTGCTCAAGCAGGCCGCGCGCCGCGCGAAATCCGTTTTCCTCCGTCATAGGCAGCGACCGGATCATCGACGGCGCCAGATCGATGCCGCCGGCCGCCAAAGCCCGCCGCACGCCGCGCTCACGAAAAATGGCGAAGGTCTGCGTGTCGTCGCCGTTGATCAGGGCGATGCGCCCGTGGCCGAGCTGGACGAGCAATCGCCCCGCCTCGCTGAAGGCGCCTTCATTGTCGATGTCCATATGGGAATAAGGAAAGTCGAGCCCCTCCGAGCGGCCATGCACCAGATAGGGCAGCCCTAGCTGCTGAAGCAGAATGATGCGCCGGTCCTTCGGCCGCGGTGCCGAAACATAGACGGCGTCCACCTGCTTGTTGGCGGCGACGCGACGGTAGGTGGTCTCCTCGTCGCCGGCTTCCGCCGGGGAAAGCACGAGGTCGAGCTCGTGGGATCGCGCATAGTCGCCCAGACCGGAAAGGAACTCGACGAAATGCGGGTCGATGTCGACGGAGGCGCCCGTCGGCATCACATGCCCGATCATGCCCGCCTTGCCGGTGGCCAGACGCCGGGCGCTTGGGTTCGGCCGGTAGCCATGACGCTTGGCGGCATCCATCACCCGCCGCCGCGTGTCCTCGTTGACCTCCGGATAGCCGTTCAGCGCACGGCTCACGGTCGTCTGCGACAGGTCGAGCATCAGGGCGAGCTGCTTCAGGTTCATCGGCGCACACCATCGTCAAAGCGCTTTAAAAAAGTGCGGATTTCCAAGCACGGGGGCAGACAAAGCAACGCGCCCTAGCTTAGGTGCGCCATTCGCCAGATTGAAGGAAAAATTGCATTGCGACGCCGCAATACCTTGCTGCAACGCAAAAAATCGACGGACTAAATCGATTGATGGATTGTGCCTCTTGACATTCGCGCGCCGGCATAGTCAAGTTCGGCATTCGCCAAAGCGCTTTGGAAATCGCGTGCAGAACCGGGATCCCGCCAAACAGGGTGGACTCGGTCGCGTGAGCGGTTCAGGGTGGCTCGGGCGGGACGGAATGGAGGTTCCGTCGATCATTAATCGGCAGGGAGGATATCCGATGAGGAAAGGTTTGTTTCTCGGCGTCGCGCTGACGGCGCTCGCGCTGAGTTGGCCGGCTTCGGCCGAGCTGAAATTCGCGCCCGGCGAGGATGCGCGCTTCACCTGGTCAAACTTCGACGACCTTAAGAAGGTCGACCTGAAGGGCGAAACCCTGTCGATCTTCGGCCCATGGCGCGGCGAAGACGAGGCGCTGGTGCGCAGCGTGCTCGAATATTTCATCGCGGCGACCGGGGTGACGATCAACTATTCCTCGTCCGAGAATTACGAGCAGCAGATCGTCATCGACACGCAGGCCGGCAGCCCGCCCAATATCGCGATCCTCCCGCAGCCGGGCCTGCTCCAGGATCTGGCGTCCAAGGGCCTCCTCATGCCGCTCGGCGACGAGGTTGCGGCCTTCATCAAGGACAATTACGGCGCCGGCCAGTCCTGGGTCGATCTCGGCAGCTACAAGGACAAGGACGGCACGTCGAAGTTTTTCGCATTTCCCTACAAGGCGGACCTGAAGTCCCTGGTGTGGTACGTGCCGGAGAATTTCGAGGAGGCCGGCTACGAAGTTCCCAAGACCTGGGAAGACATGATGAAGCTGTCCGAGCAGATCGTGGCCGATGGCGGCGTGCCGTGGTGCATCGGGCTGGGCTCCGGCGGCGCCACCGGCTGGCCGGCGACCGACTGGGTCGAGGACATCATGCTGCGCACCCAGCCGCCGGAAGTCTATGACAAGTGGACGACGAACGCGATCCCCTTCAACGATCCCGCCGTGGTCAACGCTCTGCAGATCTTCGCCGACGTCGCCACCAATGACAAATTCGTTGACGGAGGCAGGGCGGCGGTCGCCGCGACCGACTTCCGCGACAGCCCCAAGGGGCTCTTCGGCATCCCGCCGAAATGCTACCTGCATCGCCAGGCATCGTTCATCTCCTCCTTCTTCCCTGAAGGCACCAAGCTGGGCGAGGACGCCGACTTCTTCTATCTGCCGCCCTTTGCCGCCAAGCCTGAACTCGGCGCTCCCGTTCTGGGCGCCGGTACGCTGGTCGCGATCACCAAGGATTCGAAGGCGGCGCGCGAGTTCATCAACTTCCTCAAGATGCCGCTCGCCCACGAAATCTGGATGGCCCAGTCCGGCCTGCTCACGGCGCTCAAGACGGCCAATGCCGAGGCCTACGCCAACGACCAGTTGAGGAAACAGGGCGAGATTCTCGTCAACGCCTCGACCTTCCGCTTCGACGGGTCTGACCTGATGCCGGGCAAGATCGGCGCCGGCGCCTTCTGGACCGGAATGATCGACCTGGTCGGCGGCAAGCCCGCCGCTGACGTCGCGGCCAACATCCAGAAAAGCTGGGACGCCATCAAGTAGCAGGCCTTCACGGTCTCCCATTCCGGTTCGGACCTGGTGCCCGGACCGGCGCGGCCCTCTTGATCGGCCTTCGCATCGCCCGGGCGTCCCGTTGGGAGCGTGGTCCTCGGCGCGAGCATTTCAGGCGATTGAAGAGAGGCGGCAAGGGAGGCAAGTCTTCTTGCCCGGCCAATAGGGAAAGCCGGGCGGGTATCAGGCATTGAGGCGCTCGGTCCTCAAAAGGGAGAGGAACCCATGGCTGGTCAGATCTTCTCGGCCATTCTCGTGATCTTTATCGGTGTCGGCGGTTGCGTCGCCTATTTCTGGTGCGCCAACAGAGCGCTCGACCTTGTCTTTCCGTCGCGCGGCGTCAGCGGCGGCGCCGCCGTGGACAATCTGCGCCGGCAGGGAATGATCCGGCCCTGGCTGTTCATAGGTCCGGCCATGCTCATCCTGATCGTGTATCTGATCTATCCCGTCATCCAGACGCTCTATCTCTCCTTCCACGACCGCACCGGCGAGAATTTCGTGGGCTTCGGCAACTACGCCTGGGCCTTCGGAGACAGGGAGTTCCGCAACTCCATCCTCAACAATCTGATGTGGCTCCTGGTCGTGCCGGCCGCCTGCACCTTCCTCGGCCTGGTGATCGCCGTTCTGACCGACAAGATCTGGTGGGGCACGATCGCAAAAAGCCTGATCTTCCTGCCGCTGGCCATCTCCTTCGTCGGCGCCAGCGTCATCTGGAAGTTCATCTACGAGTATCGCGGCGAAGGCCAGGTGCAGATCGGCCTGCTCAATGCCATTGTCCAGGCCTTCGGCGGCAGCCCGCAAGTCTGGATCTCGCTGCCCTTCTGGAACAACTTCTTCCTGATGGTGATCCTCATCTGGATCCAGACCGGCTTCGCCATGGTGATCCTGTCGGCGGCGCTGCGCGGCATTCCCGAGGAAACCATCGAGGCGGCGGTCATCGACGGCGCCTCGCCGTTCCAGATCTTCTGGAAGATCATGGTGCCGCAGATATGGGGCACGATCGCGGTCGTGTGGACCACGATCACGATCCTGGTGCTGAAGGTCTTCGACATCGTGCTCACAATGACCAACGGCCAGTGGAACAGCCAGGTGCTCGCCAACCTGATGTTCGACTGGATGTTCCGCGGCGGCGGCGATTTCGGCCGCGGCGCCACCATTGCGATCATCATCATGATCGCGGTTCTGCCGATCATGGTCTGGAACATCCGCCAGGCGAACAAGGAAACGGGAGGGCATTGAGATGGCGCAGGCAAGTGGCAAGTCCGCCGGCAAGTCCTTCTTCGCCCGCTTCGGCGTCCACATCGCGGTGTTCTTCTTCGTCGCCGTCTGGACGATCCCGACGCTCGGCATCCTGGTCTCGTCCTTGCGCGACAAGGACCAGATCATCGCCTCGGGCTGGTGGAAGTCCTTCGCCGGTTCGGTTCAAACCGAGGCGGGCCGCCTGCCGCCGGCTTCCGCGCAGGTCGAGAAGGACGGCAAGTTCGTCATCGAGGGCAATCTGTTCGCGGAGCCGGGCAACCGCGAAATCCAGGCGTTCGGCCTGCGCGCCCAGGCGCCCACCGAGTTTGCGGCGGGCAGCGTCGCCGAACTCAAGGACGGCGTGACGCTTCAGGTCAATGCCGACGGCAGCTTCGCGCTTGCATCGCCCGTCGCCTACGAGGGCGATCGCGGCCAGCGCGTCTATTTCGCCGCCTCGGCGCCGGCGCGCTTCACCACCGAGAACTACCAGACCGTGCTGTTTTCGGAAGGCATCGGCCGCTCCTTCATCAACTCGCTGACGGTTACGATCCCGGCGACCGTCATTCCGATCATGATCGCCGCCTTCGCCGCCTACGCGCTCGCCTGGATGCGCTTTCCCGGCCGCGCGCTGATCATCGCCGTCATCATCGGCCTTTTGGTGGTGCCGCTGCAGATGGCGCTTATCCCGCTGCTGCAACTCTACAACAGCGTCGGCACTTTCTTCGGCGTGCCGTCGAAAACCTATCTCGGCATCTGGCTGGCGCATACGGGCTTCGGCCTGCCTTTCGCCATCTACCTGCTGCGAAGCTACATGGCGGGCCTTCCCCGCGAACTGATGGAATCGGCGCGCATCGACGGCGCCAGCGACTTCGAGATCTTCGTCAAGATCGTGCTGCCGCTGTCTTTCCCGGTGCTCGCCTCCTTCGCCATCTTCCAGTTCCTCTGGGTGTGGAACGACCTTCTGGTGGCCATGGTGTTCCTCGGTTCGGGCTCCGACCAACTGGTGCTTACGGGCAAACTCAACGCGCTGCTCGGCTCGCGCGGCGGCGACTGGGAAATCCTTACGACTTCGGCCTTCGTCACCATCATCGTGCCGCTGATCGTGTTCTTCTCGCTGCAGCGCTACTTCGTCCGCGGCCTGCTTGCGGGTTCGGTGAAGGGAGGCTGACAAATGCAGAACGCAGCGCGCGAGGTGGATGATCTCCCGGACGCGGCGCCGGATCGCGACTGGTGGCGCGGCGCGGTGATCTATCAGATCTATCCACGCAGCTACCAGGACTCGAACGGGGACGGCATCGGCGACCTCAAGGGAATCATCGGCCGCCTGCCCCATATCGCCGGGCTTGGAGCCGACGCGATCTGGATCTCGCCGTTCTGCAAGTCGCCGATGAAGGACTTCGGCTACGACGTTTCGGACTATCGCGACGTCGACCCGATGTTCGGCACGCTCGCCGATTTCGATGCCCTTGTCGCCGAGGCGCACCGGCTCGGCCTCAAGGTGATGATCGACGAGGTGATCTCGCACACTTCCGACGAGCATCCGTGGTTCAAGGAGAGCCGGTCGAGCCGCACCAACGCCAAGGCCGACTGGTATGTGTGGGCCGACGCCAAGCCGGACGGCACCCCGCCCAACAATTGGCTGTCGATCTTCGGCGGCTCCGCCTGGCAGTGGGACACCCGCCGCCAGCAGTATTTCATGCACAACTTCCTGTCCGAACAGCCTGATCTGAACTTTCACAACGGCCAGGTCCAGGATGCGCTGCTCGACATCACCCGCTTCTGGCTTGAGCGCGGCGTCGACGGTTTCCGGCTAGACACCATCAACTTCTATTTTCACAGCGAGGGGCTGGAGGACAATCCGGCGCTGCCGCCTTCGGAAAGAAACGACCAGACGGCTCCGGCGGTCAATCCGTACAATTACCAGGACCACATCTACGACAAGAGCAGACCGGAAAACCTCGATTTCCTGCGCCGCTTCCGCGCCTTGCTCGACGAATATCCCGCCGCCGCCGCCGTCGGCGAGGTTGGCGATTCGCAGCGCGGGCTCCAGGTGGTCGCCGACTACACGGCCGGCGGCGACCGCGTGCAGATGTGCTACGCCTTCGACTTCCTCGCGCCGGACAGGATCAGCGCCGCCAAGGTGCGCGCCGTCGTTGAGGATTTCGGCCGCGTCGCGACCGACGGATGGGCATGCTGGGCATTCTCCAACCACGACGTGAAGCGCCACGCCTCGCGCTGGGGCGAAGGCGAAGCCGACCGCATCGCCTATCTCAAGGTGATCTCGGCCCTCCTGATGTCGCTGCGGGGCTCCGTCTGCATCTATCAGGGCGAGGAGCTCGGTCTGACGGAGGCCGATCTTGCCTTCGAGGATCTGCAGGATCCTTACGGCATCCGCTTCTGGCCGGAATTCAAGGGCCGCGACGGTTGCCGCACGCCCATGGTCTGGGAGGCGGGTGCGGCGAATGGCGGCTTCTCGCCCGTGAAACCGTGGCTGCCCGTGCCCCGGGAGCATCTGAATCTCGCGGTTGACCGCCAGGAAGGCGACGAGGCTTCCATTCTGGAGCACTACCGCCGCTTTCTCGACTTCCGCAAAGCCCATCCGGCTTTCGCCAAGGGCGAGATCGCCTTTCTCGCGGCCGACGGCAGCGCGGTCGCCTTCACTCGCCGCTACGGCAACGAGGAGATCGTCTGCGCCTTCAATCTCGGGTCGCAGCCGGCAACTATCACGCTGGGGCACGGACGGACGGTCCACGCGTTGACGGGACACGGATTCTCGGGAACCCTCGACGGCGAAACGATCCGCCTCGGAAGCTATCAAGCCTGGTTCGGGCGCATGGCCTGACCGCGCCGACGAAATTGAACGGAGGAAAACATGGCCGACCTCACCCTCAGGGATGTCAAGAAAGCTTATGGCAGCCTGTACACTCTTCACGGCATCGATCTGGATATAAAGTCCGGCGAATTCATCGTGTTCGTCGGTCCCTCCGGATGCGGCAAGTCCACGCTGCTGCGCAGCATAGCAGGGCTCGAGGAGATCACCTCCGGAACACTGCAGATCGCTGGCGAGACCGTCAATGACGTGCCGCCTTCGAAGCGCGGCATCGCCATGGTGTTCCAGTCCTATGCGCTCTATCCGCATATGACGGTCTACGACAACATGGCCTTCTCCATGCGCATTGCGCGCGAGAGCAAGGAAGAGATCGACAAGCGCGTGCGCAACGCGGCGGAAATCCTGCAGCTTACCAAGCTGCTCGACCGCCTGCCGAAGGCGATGTCGGGCGGCCAGCGCCAGCGCGTGGCCATCGGCCGCGCCATCGTGCGCAACCCGAAGGTGTTCCTGTTCGACGAGCCCCTGTCGAACCTCGACGCGGCGCTGCGCGTGGCGACGCGCATCGAGATCGCCAAACTCAAGGAATCGATGCCCAACACCACGATGATCTACGTTACCCACGATCAGGTCGAGGCGATGACGCTCGCCGATCGCATTGTCGTCCTGAAGGAGGGCCGCATCGAGCAGGTCGGTTCGCCGATGGAACTTTACAAGCATCCGGGCAATCTGTTCGTCGCCCAGTTCATAGGCTCGCCGGCCATGAACATCATGCCGGCGACGATCAGCAAGCCCGGCATGCCCTCGGTCGTCGACGTGTTCGGGCGCAAGATCACCGTGCCGGTGTCGACCCCTGCCAATGCCGCCGGCAGCGCGATCAGCTTCGGCGTCCGCCCCGAGGATCTCCTGGTGGCGAGCGGCGACAACACGCTGTTTGAAGGCACGATCGATTATGTCGAGCAGCTCGGCGAGGTGCAACTCCTCTATGTCGACATCGGGCGCCCGAACGAACCGCTCGTGGCCAAGCTGCCTGGCAATGCCGAAGTCAAGCGCGGCACCACCATACGGCTTACCGCCGATCTCGGCGAGCTCCATATATTCGACGCGACCGGTTTGTCCTTCGCGCGTCCGCGCGTCGAGGCGAAGGCGGCCTGACTTTCCTCCCGTCCGGCGCCTTTGCGGCGGGCTCCCGAAAGGGGGCCCGCCTGCTATGCGCCTCCAACTATGACTAACGATCACATTTGCAGCCTTTCGCAGCCCAGCGACTCCCGGATCGCGGCCTATCCTCGCGCGCCCGCTCGACCATGGTGTCGGTCGCGGTCAGGCTAACTCGCCTGCCCGGCAGTCCTGTGACGCTGCCGGGCAGGACCCAGACATCCTCCGCCGCCAGCCGCGCCGCGAAGGCGGCATCGTCCGATATCGGCGCGTGCGGAATGAGATAGAAGGTCCCCTCGGGGACGGGCACGTCGTAACCAGCCTCGCGCAACCCCTCGACCATGCGGTCGCGCCGCCGCTGAAGGGCGGCGACGTCAATGCACAGTTCCTCGAGATCCGGCAATGCGCGCTGCAGGGTTCGTCCGGCGAAGGCCCATCCGTGCGAAATCTGTGCAATATCGATGGCCTCCCGCAGCGCGGCGCGATCCGCCTCGGGCATGTCCGGCCCCAGCGCCAACCAGCCAAGCCGCTCACCGGGGGCAAGCAGAGTCTTGCCGAAGGAGTAGGCGATGAGCGTGTAGGGATAGCTCTCGGCGGGGCTCACATGCGTGTGCCCGTCGAAAACGAGCCGTGCGTAGGGCTCGTCGGCGAGCAGATAAACAACCTTGCCGTAGCGCTCCGAGGCGTCGGTGAGTATTCGGGCAAGCGCATCGAGCTGGGCGCGCGGATAAATCCGGCCTGTGGGATTGTGGGGGGTGTTCACCACAACGATCCTCGTGCGCGGCCCGATCGCCGCGGCAATGGCATCGAGGTCGATGTCGAAGGTCTCTGGCACCAGGTCCACCGGAACGGGCGTGCCGGCCGCACCGCGAACCAGCGCACCGTAGCTGAACCAGCCCGGGCGCGGGTAGATCACCTCCTCGCCAATCTCGAGCACGGCCAATAGCGCGGCGGCGATCGCGCCGAACCCACCGGCGGTAATGGCTACGTCCGCCGGCTCGTGGCTTCGTCCGCGCGATCGATCAAGCGAACGGGCGACCGCCTCGCGCGCTGAGGGATCATGCTTCTGATAGCCGAACCAGTGGACGTCGCGCGGCTCGGCATGGCGGACGAGCGCCTCGACCAGTCCGCTGAGTGGCGGTTCTTGGGGATTGCCAAACATGAAGTCGCAGGCATCCGGGCCGAGGCCGCCACCTTCCAAGACACGCTGCGCAAAGGCGATTACCGCACGCATCTCCTCGCCAGTGGCGAGCATCCGGCTCGATACTGTGGCCATGCCACGACCTCCCCGTCCTGCTGTGGCCGGCCGGGCGCGAAACCGGCTTTTCATCGTATCGGCGCCCCCACCGCCGGCACGCAGCATCGGACCCCTGCGACGCGCCACCATCTTCCCGGCGGTGCGGCCGCTGCAAGCACGGCGTCGACGATGAAGGCGGCTTATTGCAGGAGTGTAGCACCGGGCGGCGGAGCCTAGCAAGAAACTGCTTTCCCGTGTGTCGCGGCAGGGCCAGGCTTTCCGACCGGGCTGTATCCGCCCGAGGCTTAGATGGACGATCCGGCCCGGTTCCTCGCAATAGGTCCGCACGTCTGCGGCTTGAGATGCGTCGCCGACGGTTGCCTCGCGCATCGCGGCGTAGACGCTGTGGCCGGATGGGCGAGCTCGTTGCGGTCAGCCGCCGCCCAACGTTGCGTCGTACCTGGCGTCATCACCGGGATTCAACAGACAGAGCGGAACCGCGCTATGCAGGTTTCAAGCACCTCGCGCGGCGGGCGCTTCCACCAGTCGCCGGCTGAAAAGATCTCGACCTCGCACGGGCCCTCGTAACCCGCGGCCTCGACGGCGGCACGTATGGCCCTCAGATCGGCGACGCCGTCTCCCATCATGCCTCGGTCGAGCAGAACATCGCGCGTATCGGCAAGCCAGTCGCACAGATGATAGCCGAGGATCAGCCCCTTGCCCGCGCGCTGCAATTGCCGGTGCAGGCCGGTGTCCCACCAAACGTGATAGACATCGATTGCGATGCCGACAGCCGGGTGCCCGATCGCGCCGCAGAGCTCCACTGCATCGCCAACCGTCACGAGGCAGGACCGGTCGCCCCCATAAACCGGATGCAGCGGCTCGAGCGCGAGCTTCACGTTCCGTGCGGCCGCGACCGGTGCCATCCGCGCCACTATATCGGCGACGCGCTTCAGGCTTTCCGTCATGCCTTTTGTTCCGGGCTCGACGCCCCCGACCACAATGGTCAAGACCTCCGCGCCGAGCCCCGCGGCCATTTCTATTGAAGACTTCGAAATCATGCAGAAGCCTCTCACGCGGCCTCGGCGCGAGAGGACCGACAAGAAACGGCGTGCGACATAATCCGATGACCTTGAGACCGGCCTTGCGCGCATAATTGCCGATCGTCACGGCTCTGCCGCCTATTTCCCGCCGCCAGAAGACGATCCCGCCATAACCAAGCTCCGCACAGGCGTCGATCACCTGCTCGGGCGACCAGCCGGCACCGCAGCCGTCGACATTATGGCCGAGCGTCGCGGTGTTGAGCGCAAGAGCGGAATGACTGCTGCTGAAATCGCGCATTGCCGTCAGACGCCGTAAAGCGCCAACAGCGACTTCATGCCGAGCGCGCTCTTGAAGTCGCTGCCGCCCCAGAGGGGATCGTCGGCGTTGCGGCCGTGTCCCTTCGCCCGGCTTGCGGTCCCCTTGTGGGAGAGGGTGGCCCGCAGGCCGGATGAGGGGCGAAATCCGGCTACGGCCGTATGGTCTGCCTTAACTATTTGTTTTGACATCGTATCTGCCGAAAGCCGGTCCTCACTTTTCGCCGCGATGCGCTAAGCAGACTTGCGTGGCTTCGCCCACGCTTCGCCTGCTTAGCCTCTTGTTTTGTCGCAGGTTTCTGTCGGAAAACCGTGACACACTTTTCCGGAACCTGCTTAGAAGCGCGGAACCAGCATGCCGCCGTCCGCCGAAATGACATGGCCGGTCGTGTAGGGCAGCGCGCCGGCAGCCAGCGTGGCAATGATCTGGCCGACCTCGGCCGGCCGTCCCATGCGCGGCAAAAGTGTCAGGCCTTGCTCCGCTACGCGCCGCTCGTAGGTATCCTTCACCGCGCTTGTCATGTCGGTGTCGATCACACCCGGCTGTATGTCGTAGACAGCGATGCCTTCCCCGCCGAGGCGGACGGCGAAAACCTTCGAAATCATCGCCGCCGCCGCCTTCGAGGCACAATATTCGCCCCGCTGTACGGCAACCGCCACGGCATTCGACGATGACACATTGATCAGGCTGTAGAAGCGTCCGTCACCGCGATCGCGCTTGACCAGGCGCCGCGCAAAGGCCTGGCTCAGGAAGAACAGCGCCTTCGTGTTGATCGCCATGCAGCGGTCGTAGCTTTCCTCGGTCACGTCGAGAAGGTCGCCGCGAGACAGCACCGACACGCCGGCATTGTTGACCATTGTCGTGAGAGGGCCGATGCCGGCTTCGGCCATGTCCAGCATGGCTTCGTGATTTTCAGTCCTGCTGATGTCGCCGGGCACCTTGACGACCTTGCCGCCATGTCGGGCCACGGTTTCGACCGCGGCCGCGAGCTCCGCGTCGTCCTCCGGACCGTTGACAGCGACATCGAATCCGGCCCTGGCCAGCGCCGCGGCTGTCGCCAACCCGATCCCGCGGCTGGAGCCGGTGATCAGCGCGGCCTGCCTGGGCGTGTTCATGCGCGCGCTCCGTTCTTGAGGAGTTCGCGCGCAATGATGGCGCGCTGGATCTGGTTCGTGCCTTCGTAGATTTGGGTGATCTTGGCATCGCGATAGAGGCGCTCGACCTCGAAGCCACGAATATAGCCGCTGCCGCCGAAGACCTGAACCGCATCGGCGCTGCGCGCCACGGCCATGTCGGAGGCGAACCATTTGGCCATTGAGCAATAGCGGGTGGCGTCCTCGCCGGCATCGATCTTGGCGGCGGCGCTGTGTACGAGCAGCCGGGCGGCCTCCACGTCGCGGGCAATATCGGCGAGCAGCCATTGCACCCCCTGGAAATCGGAGATTGCCTTGCCGAACTGCTTGCGCTGCTTCGCATAGTCGAGTGCTGCCTCAAGGCCGGCCTGACCGATGCCGACGGCGAGCGCGGCGATGCCGACGCGGCCCTTGTCCAGCACGCTCATCATCATGTGGAAGCCGCGCCCCGCTTCGCCCAGCAGCGCCTCGGCCGGCAGCCTGACGTCGCTGAAAGTCAGTGCGCCCACCTGGCTGGCACGCTGACCCATCTTGTGCTCCTTTGGTCCGCGCTCGACGCCGTCCGAACTCAGATCCACGATGAAGATGCTCATGCCGCGATTTCCGGCTGCCTTGTCGGTGCGGGCAAGCACGAAACCGACATCGGCAACCGGCGCGTTGTGGATCCAGATCTTGCCGCCGTTAAGCAGCCAGCCATCTCCGTCGCGCACCGCGGTCGAGCGTATCCCCGAAACATCGGTGCCGGCCTCCGGCTCGGTGATGCAGTAGGCGGCCTTGACATCGGCTGACAGCAGACCGGCGAGCCAACGCTGGCGCTGCGCATGCGTTCCGTGACGGACAAGCAGGCTCGATACAAGTTCAACCAGGCCGCATTGATCGGCGACGGACGCATAACCGCGCGAAAGCTCCTCCATCACCAGCGCATAGGTGACGGTGTCGAAGCCGGGACCACCCATCTCCTCCGGCACGCCGATGCCGAAAAGGCCGAGTTCGCCCATCTGCTTGTAAAGCTCGGCGGGGAAACGCTCCTCGCGATCGAGGCTCTCCGCCATCGGTCTGATGACCTCCCCGGCAAATTGCCGAGCCATGTCCCGAACCTGCACCTGGACCTCGGTCAACCTCATCCGCCGCTTCCTTTAAATAACCATCTAGTTACTTACTAAGCGCGGAATCCGGCAATGTCAAGACGGTGCCGATTTCCATTGCCAACGGTCGTCGCGGTTGGCCTTGCGTTTTCCAAACGGCTGCGTTAGTAACTATCCAGTTACTGCTATGGGAGGATGGTTTGGAGGTTTCCGCGAAAAGACGGTTCGGCCGCGCCGGCTTCGATGTCACTGCCTTCGCCTTCGGCACCGCGCCTATCGGCAATATATTTCGGCCCATCGACGAGGCGACGTCCGACGCCATGATCCAACAGGCCTGGGATGCAGGCGTCCGTTATTTCGACACCGCGCCCTACTACGGCCATGGACTGGCGGAGCTGAGGCTAGGCCATTCGCTGCGCTGGAAGAACCGCGACGATTTCATCGTCTCCACCAAGGTCGGGCGTTTGCTCAAGCCGGGGCGCCGGGCCGGGATCGACTTTTCCCCCTGGGTCGACGGGGCCGCCAATGCCCTTGAATTCGACTATTCCTATGACGGGACGATGCGCGCCTTCGAGGACTCGCTGCAGCGCCTGGCGCTCGAACATATCGATATCCTGTTCATCCACGACATCGATGTCTTCACGCGTGGCGCGGAGCAGCCGGAGGTGTTCAGACAGGCGATGGACGGCTGCTGGAAGGCGCTGGAGAAACTGCGCGGCGAAGGCCTGGTCAAGGCAATCGGCGTCGGAGTCAACGAATGGGAAGTCTGCCATGCGGCGTTGCAGCAGCGTGACTTCGACTGCTTCCTGCTCGCCGGCCGCTACACCCTTCTGGAGCAGGAAGCGCTCGACCGGTTCCTGCCGCTTTGTGACGAGCGCGATGTCGCGGTGGTTGTCGGCGGCGGCTTCAACTCCGGCATCCTCGCGACCGGCGCCAGGCCCGGGGCGAAATACAACTATTCGCCCGCGCCTGACGACATTATGAAACGGGTCGCGGCGATCGAGGTCGTCTGCGCCTCTCATGAGGTGCCGCTGCCGGCGGCGGCGCTGCAATTCGTGGTCGCGCATCCGTCGGTCGCCGCTTTCTGCGCCGGCACCCGCACGACCGAACAGCTGCAACAGAACATCGACTGGTTCAGCCGGCCGATCCCGTCCGATTTCTGGGCGGAGCTCAAGTCCAGGGGATTGCTGCGCGAGGACGCGCCGGTTCCCGTCTAGGGCCATGGTCGGGAGGCAGCTTGGGGCCGGCAGACATTACTTCGAGGATGTCGAGGCTGGCGACACGATCGAAACCGGCAGTGTCACGATAGACACGGCCCACATCGACCGGTTCGCGGAACTCACCGGAGACCGTTTCGAAATCCACATGAGCGAGGAAGGCGCTGCCAGGCACGGCTTCCCGAAAAGGGTTGCGCACGGCCTCCTCGTCCTGTCGCTGGTCGACGGTTTGAAGAACCGGGCCCCGGCCCAGTTCGCAGCCGTCGCGTCGCTTGGCTGGAATTGGAAATTTGCCGGTCCGGTATTTCCCGGCGACACGATCCGAGCGGTGTTGACAGTTATCGGCAAGCGCGAGACGCGACGGCCGGACCGCGGCATTCTCACGATCGATTTCAGCGTGCTCGATCAGGATGCCCGGATTGTGCAGTCAGGCACGAACACGCTGATGATCCTGCGAAGGATGACGAGGATTAGAGCAAGTTGCGATGGATTGAACCATTCTGCCGGTGACGGTTGGGTCAAGGTCACGGCGAAGGTCGTACCGGTGGTACGGCCGAGCCGAAACCCGATGGATTTGGCCCAAACCCCCGGCCCTCCGGGTTTCCGCGGCGGGCGCCCACGGCGTCGGATCGCTCGGCCGTACCACCGGTACGACCTCGCGACCCTCCTGGTGGATCGCCCGCCGTCCGAGAACAGATCTTCAATCAACCGCAACTTGCTCTAACCCTTCGAGAAGTCCGGCTTGCGCTTGTTCCGGAACGCGTCGAGGCCCTTTGCCAGATCACGCGAGCCAGCGGCAAGTTCGCCGGCGATAGCGTCCAGAACACGTTCGCGCTCTTCGCCTTCGGCGGCGTTGATGAGCATCTTGGTGGTTGCGGTTGCCTGCGGGCTGCGGGCCAGAAGCTTGGCCGCCAGCGCCGACGCAGCGGCCATGCCCTGGCTTTTTTCGCAGAGCTGGTCGACGAGCCCGAGTTGAAAAGCGTCCTCGGCGCTGAAAACCTCGCCGAAAATCGCCATGCGCCGCACGACTTGCTGGCCGAACCGGCGCACCGCCCGCTGCGTGCCTGACCAGCCGGGCAGAATGCCGAGACCGGTCTCCGGCATGCCAATCCGCGCATGGCGCTCGGCGATGCGATAGTCCGCACAGGCCGCAAGCTCCAGTCCGCCGCCAAGGCAATCGCCGTTGAGCACTGCGATCGTCGGCTGGCGCAATCGGGCCACCGCATCGAATGCGGCATGGCCTTCGCGCACCCAGAACCTGCCAAAGTCCTCCGGCGTCTCACTCGACCAGGCACTGATGTCGCCGCCCGCACAGAAGGATTTTTCGCCCGCGCCGGTGATGAGCGCGACGCGCGCGAGGGAATGCTCGACCTCCCGGCAGATGGCGGCAAGTTCCGCCACCATTTCCCGGTTTAGCGCGTTGAGCTTGGACGGCCTGTCCAGTCTGATCGTCGCGATCGGGCCTTCGATCTGCAGGCGCACGCCTTCCTCGATAATCTCCTTCATGCTGCTTGCGCCGGTGCGAGGCCGAAACGGTCCTCGTGAAAAAGCGCGGCATCCATCGACTTCAGGTCCTTGGCGACTGCAAGCGGGATCGCTGCCTGCCCCAGTATGTCACGTTCGAGATCGGCACCGGGCGCAATCTCGGTGATGACGAGGCCGTTCGGCGTGAGCTTCATGACACAACGCTCGGTTACATAGGTCACATCCTGGCCCTGCGACACGGCGCGCCTGCCCGAAAACGAAACCTGCTCGACCTTTTCGACGATCTTGGCGATCTTGCCCTCCTTCTCAATGACCAGCCGGCCGTTCGCGGCCGAAAGCCTGGCTCCCGCGTTGAAGTAGCCGCAGAAAACGATCTTTCTGGCGCGCGCGGTGATGTCGACGAATCCGCCGGCGCCAGCCGTCACATGGGGGCGAGCGGAAAGCTTGGAGACATTCACCGAGCCCTCACGGTCGATCTGCAGGAAGGATAGCAGCGAGGCATCGAAGCCGGCTGCCTGAAAATAGGCGAATTGCTGCGGCGAAGCCACGAAGGCTTCGGCATTGGACGAGCAGCCGAACTTGAAATCGAGCAGCGGCACGCCGCCGACCGCGCCCTGTTCGATCACCCAGGTCACATCGCCGTGGCGGCCTTCCTCGATGAAGATGCGCGGAACGTTGGCCGATATGCCGAAGCCGATATTGACCGCCCAACCGGACTGCAATTCCGTCGCGACGCGGCGCGCCATGACCTTCGCGACATCGAATTTGGCCAGGCGGAAGCTGTCGAGCGGCCGGAACACCTGGCCGGAAATCGCCGGATCGTAAGGCGTGGCCGTGGTCTGCATCTGTCCTGGCGCCTCCACGATAAAGTCGACAAGCATGCCGGGCACGCGCACATCGTGCGGCTTCAGCGTGCCGGACTGCGCGATCCGTTTGACCTGGGCGATGACCTTGCCGCCGCAATTATGCGCGGCGAGCGCCAGCTCCATCGCGCCGAGATAGGCGCCCTCGTCCTCGAAGGTGAGGTTGCCGCGCTCATCGGCGGTGGTAGCGCGGACGATTGCGACATCGGGGTCGATGGCGGGGAAGTAGAGCCACTCCTCACCTTCGAACTGCATCTTGCGGACGATCGGCTTGTCACGCGCGCGCTCGTTCATGGCGCAGCCTTCGTGATCGGGATCCACGAAAGTGTCGAGGCCGACCTTGGTGAGCACGCCAGGGCGCCTGCCGGACGCCTCGCGCAAAATGTCGAAGATGATGCCGCTGGGCACATTATAGGCGGCAACTTCGTTGCGCCCGATCAACTGCCAGATCGCGGGCGGTTCGGCGGAGGACGGGCCGGAGGGATAGGAGCCGCCAATGATGGTGTCGATCATGCCGGAATGCACGGCGAGATGGTCGATACCCTTGGTGCCGAACATATCGCCCGCGGCGATCGGGTGAATCATGGTCAGGGCGCGCGGGCTTCCCGTATCGGCAAACCGCCCGCCAAGCGCCGCCAGCACCTCATCGGGACAGCAAAGGCCGCTCGATGCGTTGACGGCGACGACCGCCCCGTCCCGGATGCCGGCAACCGCTTCGGCCGCGCTTCTGATCTTCGACATCTCCACCCACCTCGTTCTTTCGCGCTTGCATTTAAATAAGTAACCAGATAGTTATTTATACACTGTGTCGCGGATGTGTTCAAGAGCCGTTGGCGGCAACAGCAAATCGGGCAAGCGGCTGAAACCAAAGCAGGACGGCGGCTATGAGCATCTTTTTCCGCGGAACTTTCCAGCGCAGTTTCGGCACCTATCCGCTACGTGGAGAGGTGCTGACGGCATCCATGATCGCAGCCGCCGAGATCGGCTACCGCGCCTTCGACACCGCACAGATGTATGGCAACGAGAAGGATGTGGGCGCGGCATTGGCGGAGCTGGATTTGCCGCGCGCCGAGCTTTGCATTGCCACCAAGGTGCATCCGGACAAGTTTTCAGCCGATCGCTTCATCGACAGCGTGACGACGAGCCTGCGCGATCTCGGCCTCGACTATGTCGACGTTCTTTTCGTGCATTGGCCGCCCGTGGGTGGCGACATCCGCCCGTCGCTGGAACTTCTGGAAGATGCCCATCGCAAGGGGTATGCAAAACACATCGCCGTCTCGAACTATACCGCCGCAATGATGCAGGACGCCCGGCGGCTCGTTTCCGTGCCTCTCGCCGCCAACCAGATCGAGTTCCATCCGCTGCTGGACCAGCGCAGATTGCTTCACGCGGCGGCCGAGACCGGCATTCCGCTGTCGTCCTACGCCTCCGTCGCGCGCGGCGAGGTGTTCAACTATCCGTTGTTCGACGAGCTTGCCCTCGCCTATGGCCGTACGGCCGGTCAAATCGTGCTGCGGTGGATTCTGCAGACGGGCGTCGCCGTCAACACCATGTCCACCAAGCCTCAGAACATCCGGGCGAATTTCGATGTGATGGACTTCACCCTGTCGAGCGTGGACATGGCTCGGATCGGCGAACTGGCCGGAACCAACTACCGCGTCGTGACGCGTGACCGCGCGAAGTGGGCGCCGCACTGGGATTAGATACGGCTCGCGTTGCTGGCGCCGCCAACAGGGCAGACCCGAAAGCTGGACCAAGCAGGTTCCGGAAAAGTGTGTGACGGTTTTCCGACAGAAACCATCGACCTCAATGCCCTGGCTCGATAGCATGGAGAACTGTTCGCGATGTCTTCGCACACCTGTTCGCGATGTCTCCGGTCCAAAACCTTGTGGGAGAAGGTGCGAGCCGCAGGGCGAGACGGATGAGGGGTGTACGAAACGCGGCCGATCGAAGAACCTCGGTCGGTGCGTGTTCCGCACTGTTCGAAGCCTTCGCGCACCCTCATCCGCCTTCGCTTCGCAAGCACCTTCTCCACAAGGGGAGAAGGTGGCGCCGCACACGGCGTCGGCTCGCTCGGCCGTACCACCGTACGACCTCGCGACCCTCCTGGTGGAGCGCCGCGCCGTCCGGGAAACAGATTGATTCAATCCAACCGCAACTTGCCCTAATATCTGTTGCCTCGAATCAGATCCGATGCCTTCTCGCCGATCATGATTGTGGCGGCATTCGTGTTCGATCCGATGAGGCTCGGCATTACCGAGGAATCGCAGATGCGCAGGCCGTCTATGCCGCGCACGCGCAACAGCGGATCGACGACGGACCGCGCGTCGGAACCCATGCGGCAGGTGCCTACCGGGTGATAGGACGTGCGTCCGTACTGGCGCGCATAGGCCTCGAAATCGGCCTGCGTCCTGACTTCCGTACCGGGGAAATGCTCGCGCTTCACATAGTTCGAGAAGGCCGGCTGATGCATCACCTCGCGGCTGATTTTCACGCCCTCGATGGAAGTCCTGACATCTTCGGCCTCCGCCAGGAAGTTCGGATCGACCAGCGGTTTGTCGGCGAGATCGGCCGAGCGCAGGCATACGCTGCCGCGGCTCTTCGGCCGCAGCGTGTAGGAGTTCAACGTCACGCCCGAGCCGGACGGAATCGACGGCACGCCCGCCTCGACACCCGCGCCACACAGAAAATGGAACTGCAGATCGGGACAGGAGGCGTTCTCGTCCGCCATACCAGAACGCGCCTCCCTCGACGACGTTCGAGGTCACCGGGCCCGATTTGAACATCAGATACTGCAAGCCGGCCCACAGCATGAAATGCGGCTTGTTGTATTTGTCCAGGCTGTAGGGACCGGTCAGCTCGTAGACCAGGTCGATGCCGTAGTGATCGCTCAGATTCGCGCCGACCTCGGGCGCGTCGTGAATAACCGCGATACCCAGCGATTTCAGATGGTCCGCAGGACCGATGCCGGAAAGCATCATCAGCTTGGGCGATCCGATCGCGCCGGCGGTGACCAACACTTCGCGCTCGGCCGTGGCGGTCACTTCGTGTCTGGCATGACAGTAGCGCACGGCCTTGGCGCGGCCGTTCTCGATCACGACGCGCGACACCTGGCAATCGGTCTGGATGGTGAGGTTCTTCCGGTCCTGGACCGGCTTCAGATAGGCGACAGCGGCCGAACAGCGCCGCGCGTTGCGGGTCGTCGTCTGATAGATGCTGGTCCCGCCTTGCTCCGGGCCGTTGAAATCCGGATTGTAGGGCATGCCATATTGCTGGCAGGCCTGCACAAAGACCTGGCTCATCTTCTGGGGCGTCTTCAGGTTCGAGACGCCGAGCGGTCCCTCCGTGTTGTGCCACTCGCCGGCCAGCGTGTCATTGCCCTCGGCGCGCAGGAAATAGGGCTGCACCTCCTTGAATGACCAGCCCGTCGCGCCTTCCTCGCTGGCCCACGCGATCGTAGTCGGACGGATGGCCGCGCGTGTAGACCTCGGCGTTGATCGAGCTGCCGCCGCCGATCACCCGCGCCTGCGCATAGGCGATCTCGCGGTTGTTGGCGTGCTTCTGCGGCGTGGTGGCAAGCCCCCAGGTCAGCGGCCCGGCGGTCATTTTGGCGAAGCCGACCGGCATGTGGATGTAAGGGTTGGTGTCCTTGCCGCCCGCCTCCAGCAGCAGCACCTTGCAGTCCGGATCCTCGCTCAGCCGGTTGGCGAGCACGCATCCCGACGAGCCGCCACCGACGATGATGTAGTCGTAGGCGGCCATCACGACACCCAGGGCGAACGCTTGCCGAGCTCGATATGGCAGGACTTCACCTGCGTGTATTCCTCGACCCCGTAGATGCCGGTCTCGCGACCCCAGCCGGACTGCTTGAAGCCGCCGATCGGCATTTCGGGACCGCCGGTAATTGTGCAATTGATCCAGGTGCGCCCTGCTTTGACCCGGCGCATGGTCGAGACCGCCTTGTCGATGTCCTTCGTCCAGATGGAAGCGGCGAGGCCGTAAACGATGTCGTTGGCGATGCTGACGGCCTCGTCGGCCGTGTCGAAGGCAATGATGCCGAGCACCGGGCCGAAGATCTCTTCCTGTGCGATCGCCATATCGGTCGTCACGTCGCCGAACAGCGTCGGCTGGATGAACAGTCCCGGACTGGTCTCTACCTGACCGCCGCCGCATATCAGCCGCGCACCAGCCTGGCGGCCCTTCTCGATGTAGCCCGAGGATCTTGTCGTTGTGCTGCGGCGTGACGATCGCGCCGAGTTGAGTGCGCGGATCGAGCGGATCGCCGACGCGCACCCTGGCCAGCTTTTCGGCGACGAGCTTTTCGAATGTCGCGGCGATCGAGCGTTCGACAATAAGCCGGCTGCCGCCGACGCAGCACTGGCCGGCGTTGAAGCACATGCTGAATACGACCCCGTCGGCGGCATCCTCGAGGTCGGCATCGGCAAAGACGATCTGCGGGTTCTTGCCGCCGAGCTCCAGGCCGAGCTTCTTGAAGTTGCCGGCCGAAGCCTGCAGCGTCCGCCGGCCTGTCGCCGTCGAGCCGGTGAAGGACACCATGTCGATGTCGGGATGCTCGGTGATCGCCTGTCCGACCTCGGCGCCGAGCCCTGTGACGACGTTGAACACGCCGGCGGGCAATCCTGCCTCGGACAGGATGTCCGCCATGATGAGCGTCGTGGAGGAGGTGAATTCGGAAGGCTTGCAGACGATCGTACAGCCGGCGGCCAGAATGAACGGCACACGTTCGGAGAGGATGAAGAAAGGGAAATTCCACGGCGTGATCAGGCCGACGACGCCGATCGGCTCGCGCGTGACCAGACCGAGGATGCTGTCGCCAAGATTGTTGAAGGTTTCGCCATGCAGCATCCGCGCCGCGCCGGCGGCATATTCGTAGATGTTGGCCGCGCCCTCGATTTCGCCGCGCGACTGGCTGATCGGCTTGCCGGTCTCAAGCGTTTCGAGCAGCGCCAGTTCCTCGGCGCGCGCGCGGATGCCCTGCGCGGCCTTCAGCAGAATGGCGGCGCGCTCGGCCGAAGATTGTCCCGACCAGCGGCGGTCCTCGAAGGCCTGGCGCGCAACCCTGACGGCGTGGTCGACATCGGCCCCGGTGCAGAGCGCGATGGTTGTCACCGCAATGTCATGGCCGGGGCTGAGGCGATCGAGCGTCTTGCGCTCGCCGGTTCTTACCCAAGCGCCGTCGACAAAAAAGTCGAAAGCGCGCGGCTGCGCGGGCAGCGAAGGGTGTGGACTGCGGACGTCCATGGTGGTCTCCATGTGTCTTTCGTTATTTGACGACGAGCAACTTGCCGCGGTCCATGGTTACGGCGACGGCGGCGACGAGTATGAAGCCGAAGACGATCTGCTGGGCGAACACCGAAACGCCCATGAAGGTCATGCCGATGCGCACGACCTGTACGATCAGCGCGCCGACGAAAGTGCGCCAGACCGATCCGACGCCGCCGGTGATGGCCGTGCCGCCGACGATGATCGAGGCGATGGCCGGCAGCAGGAACTCATTGGCCAGCGTCGGCGAGCCGGAGCCCAGCCGCGCCGCCATGACGACGCCGGCGAGCGCGGCCATGGTGCCGGAGAGCGTGTAGGCGGCGATCTTGATGCGATCGACATTGATGCCGGAAGCGATCACCGCCTGCTCCTGCGCACCGACGCCGCGGACCAGGCGCCCGAACGGCGTGAGCTGCAGCAGCACGCTCAGCAGGACCATCACGATTGCGCCGACCCAGATCTCATTGGGAATGCCCAACGTGTCGCCGACCGCCCAGAACAGATAGCTGGCCGAAAGATCGGGCGGAATATTGATCGAACGCGTGCCCGAAAACCAGTAACCGGCCGACAGTCACGACGCCGCTGACGGCAAGCGTGGCGATGAAGGAGGGAATCCGCAGCTTGGTCGAGACGATGCTGCCGGCAAAACCCGCAACCGCGCCGCCGAGAACCGCAAGCGGGATCGTCCAGATACCGAAGCGCGTCGAGGTAGGCGGCGAGGATGCAGCTTGCCATCGACGCCACTGCCTGGATCGAAAGATCGATTCCGCCGATGATGATGACGAATGTGACGCCGGACGCCATCAGGAAGAGTGTCATGGTGTCGGCGGTGACTGACAGGAAGTTGTCCAGCGAGAAGAAGCTCGGATCGTAGGCGCCGACGAGCAGAACCAGCACAATCAGAAAGATGACCGGCAGATAGGTCTGGACCCGGGCTTTCAGTTCATCGCTCATGAGATCACACCATATTTTCCACGAGTTCGACTTGAGTCGGTTTGCCGCCGGGCGGTGCATCGAAACTGGCGGTGACTTCGCCGTCACGCATGGCGAGGACGCGGCTGGAAAGGCCGATGACTTCCTCGAGCGTGTCGCCGAGCAGAATGACGGCGAGCCCCTCGGCCGTCATGTCGCGCACCAGTTCGTAGACGTCTTCCTTGGCGCCGACATCGATACCGCGCGTCGGGTGATCGAGTATCAGCACCTTGACCCCGGCGATGCGCCATTTCGCCAGCACGACTTTTTGCTGGTTGCCGCCGGAGAGCGAGCCCACCATGGTGTTGGCGGACGGTGTCTTGATCTTCAGCCGGTCGATCCACTTCCTCGCCTCTTGCATTCTCGGCGGCGAATTTCAGCATGCCGCCGGAGACGAATTTCGGCAGGGCCGCGAGCGTCATGTTTTCCGCCACGCTGAACTGGGCGACCAGGCCCTCGATCTTGCGTTCGGCCGGAACCAGGCCGATGCCACGTGCGGTCGCATCCGGGACGGAGGCGAACCTGGCCGTCCTGCCGTCGACTTTGAGCGTTCCGGCATCGGCCGGCGTGTGGCCCGCGAGGCAGCGGGCGAGATCCTCGCGGCCCGAGCCGATGACGCCGGCAATGCCCAGCACCTCGCCTTCATGCAGCTTGAAGGAGACATCCTTGAAGGCGCCCGCCTTGCCGAGGCCGCTCGCTTCGATGAGAACCTTCTGTCCCGGAACGGCCTGGCGCGCTTCGCGGTAGTATTCGGTGTGGAGCTGGCGCCCGACCATGTATTGATGCATGTCCTTCTCGGTCGCGCCCTTGCTGGCAAGTTCCTTCACCACCTTGCCGTCGCGCATGCACGTAGATGCGGTCGGTGACAGCCAGCACCTCGTCCAGGCGGTGCGAGATAAAGGCGATCGATGCTCGCTTCTTGAGGTCGGCGATGATTTCGAACAGCAGCTCCACCTCCTTGCGCTCCAGCACCGAGGTGGGCTCGTCGAGCAGGATGGTGATGTTGCCGTTGATGCGGCTGTCGAGCGACAAGGCCTTGGCGATCTCCACCATCTGGCGGTCCGCGAAGGTGAGCCGCGAGCAGGCCGTGCCGGGATGCACGTCGAGATGCACTTTCTTCAGCTCGACGGAAGCGGCCTCGTTCATGCGCGCCTTGGAGATCAGTCCATAGCGCAGGAACTCCTCCTCGCGGCCCAGAAAGATATTCTCCGCCACCGTCAGCGAGGGCAGGATCGACTGTTCCTGGAACACCATGGCGATGCCGGAGTCGAAGGCGTGGCGAGGCGAGGCGAGCTTGACCACCTTGCCGTCGACCAGCAACTGGCCGCCATCGGCCTGGTAGATGCCGTTCAGCACCTTGAGCAGCGAGGTCTTTCCCGCGCCGTTCTCGCCGATGATGCCGACGACCTCGTGTCGGTTGATTGCTAGAGAAATGTCGTCCAGGGCCTTTACGCCGGGGAAGGATTTCGACACGCCGCGCAATTCAAGCGGCGGCGCGGCGGTTTGGATTTGCGCGTTCATTTGACCACCGCCAGTCTTGACCGGTCGAGCGCCAGCGACACCGCAGCAATGATCAGCAGTCCCTGCACGCCTTGTTGCACGTAAGGCTCGATGCCCATCAGCACCATGCCGTTCGCCAGTACGACGACGACGAAGACGCCGATGACCGAATTGACGACGGAGCCGACGCCGCCTGACAGCGCGGTGCCGCCAACCACGACAGCGGTGATGGTGGTGAATAACCGGCCCTGGCTGATCAGGGCATGGCCCTGGCCGAACTGCGCGGCCGCCATAACGCCGCCAAGCCCGTAGAACAGACCGGCAATCGCGAAGACCAGGATGCGCGTACGCTCGACCGGAATGCCGGCATGGCGTGCCGTGACCTCATCCGTGCCGATGGCATAGATCCAGCGGCCGATGCGCGTGCGCTGCTGGACCGTCAGCGCGACGAGGAAGGCGATCAGCGCGATCCACACGGCCATCGGGATGCCCAGAATGCGGCCGAGCGATAGAAAGCGGAAGGTCGGGTCGGCAATGCGAACAGTCTGGCCGCCGAGGATCGCGGTCGCGACGCCGAGACCCGCAAAGCCGATGCCGAGCGTCGTCATGAAGGACGGGGTCTTGAGCTTGACGTGAACGAAGCCGTTCAGGAAGCCCATCAAGCCGCCGACGAGAACCGCAAGCGGCACCGCGGCCAGCCCGATCGAGATGTTTGTGATGTCGTTTGCGACGAGAAGGCTGGCAATTACCGCCGTCAGTGCGACCACGCCCTCGACCGACAGGTCGATGGAACCCATCAGGATGACGAAGGTCGCGCCCATGCAAAGCACGACCGGGATGGCGGCGGAATTCAGCAGGCGAACGAAATTGCCGACCGTCAGGAAGTTGGGATTGAACAGGCTGACCAGCACGCAAAGTGCAATCAGCACCGCCACCGGGGCCCAGCGCCGCCAATGCTCGAGATAGGAGATTGAAGTTGTTTTGCTCGCGTGCACGGCCATGGCCTCCTCGCCTGTGCCTGAGCAACCGGGCGCCCGGCGCCCGGTTGCGCTTTGGCCTTGACGTTAGCTGCGGTACTGAACCTGGCCGGTGACTTTTCCCCAGAGGTCGTTGAAGTCGAGCGTGGGGGGATTGCTCCTGTAGGCGGCGACATTGTCCTTGGTGACCACAATGCCGGTGCCGTAGAATTCCCGGTGTTCCTTCGGTTCCTTGGTGATGTCGATCTTGCCGGTGACGTGGGCATGGGGAATGGCGAGGCCCATGGCCGCCGGTCCACATGGGATCCCAGGCGACGGTGCCGGCGAACTCGCCCGCCTCGACAGCCGCCAGGGCCGCATCGATGCCGTCGATGCCGACGACCGGGACCGTGCCGGCCAGGTTGTTCTGGCGAAGCGCTTCCAGCGCGCCCATTCCCATGCCGTCATTGGCCGCGAAGACACCCTTGATCTCATCGCCGAAGCGGGTGATCCAGGCCTGCGTGATGTCAAAGGCCTTCTGTTCGTTCCAGTCCGCCGGCTGGAAGTCGAGCAGCGTCACCTTGCCGCCGGTCTTGGCAATGGCGTTGTCGAGGCCGAGCTTGCGCTCGATGGCCGGCACGTTGGACAGGATGCCGCCCAGCGCGACGATGCCGCCTTCACCGCCGAATGCCTTGAAAAGCGCATTGGCGATGGCTTCCGCGTTAGGCACGCCGTCGAAGGACATGTGAGCCACGTAATTCGGATCGAAATCCCACGGATGCAGATCGTCGGGCTTGTTCCACTGGGTGACCACGAAGCCGCCAGCCTTCTTTACCTCCTCGACGATGACGCGCGCGTCCGGCGAGTCGTTCGGATCGACATTGACGATCAGCTTGCCGCCGGTGCGCTGCAACAGCGCCTTGATGTCCGAAATCCCTTTCTCCGAGTTTCCTTCGGTGACCAGCGTCTCGTATTTCGCACCGATCGACTTGGCGAATTCCTCTCCGCCCTTGGCGAAGGACGCGTGATACGGATTGGCCAGCGAGCGCATGGAATTCGCGAGCGTCCAAGTGGTTTCCTGAGCGATCGCGGGGCGGGCAAACGCGCCGCCGACGACGCCGGCAGCACCGAGGCCGGCAATTCCCTTGAGCAGCGAGCGGCGGTTCAAGAGGGCGGTTTCAATTGACAGTATCGACTTCACCATGGGTTCCTCCCAGCACGTTTTGCACTAACTAGTTACTTCGTTAGCCGATTTTTTCGGCAATTACAAGAGGCGCGCGCCGACGCGCGCCGACAATCGTTGGAGCGCGTATAGCGCGGCGTTGGGGCTGCAAGGCTAAGCTACTGAAATGATTTAAGACCCTGGCACGATCCGCTCAGCATTTCGAACTGGACGCGGCGTCCCGGACATGTAACTATCTGGTTACTCTGAGGGCTGGCCGGCGGCAGCAATCCGAACAAGGGCAAGCGCCAAGGGACGCGGCTTAAAAAAGGGCAGAAGGTGCGTGGATGGAGAAGTCGATACAAAAGCGTCAGCCGGGAAAACCGCGCCTGCGAGATGCGGAAGCCACGCAGAAGCGGATCCTTGCCGCCGCAAAGCGCGTTTTCGCCCAGCTCGGCCTGGGCGGCGCGCGCGTTGACGATATCGCCGAGAAGGCGAAAGCCAACAAGCGCATGATCTATCATTATTTCGAGAGCAAGGACCGTCTCTTCCAGACGGTTTTGGAACAGGCCTATCTCGAGATTCGCACGGCGGAGGCCAAACTCGACCTCGCGGAGCTGCCCGCGGTGGAAGCGCTGGAAAAGCTCGTTCGCTTCACGTGGAAATATTATCTGGACCACCCGGAATTCTTGACGCTGGTAAACAGCGAGAACCTCCACAAGGCAAAACATCTCAGAGCGTCGACCAATATCGAGGCAATCAACCGGCCGTTGCACGGCATGGTGCAGGATATTATCGATCGGGGTGTTCGCGAGGGTGTATTCCGTGAGGGAATAGACGAAATGCAGCTGAACGTGACCATCGCGGCGATCAGCTATTACTATTTCACCAACCGCTTCACCGGGACCGTGCTGTACAAGCGTGACTTTATGAGCCCGGAAGCCCTGAAGGCGCGGATAGATTTCAATGTGGATACGATCTTGAGACTCGTCCGAAAGCCCGTCGAAGCAGGCTGAGCATCAACAAGTCAAAGCGACGACTTCAGGGATGAACGCCACGGCCGCATGATGCAACTACTTAAGGACAATTTTTGACAGCTTGTGCGCGTGGTATCTCAGGACCGTAAGTCGGAACTAAGGGAGGATACCAATGCTAAAGAAGCTTGCATTCGCCTTGTCATGCGCCGCTGCGATCAGCGTAACAGCAGCTTATGGGCAATCGGCGCCCGATACCGGTAACCTTGAAAAGCTGAGCGGCTTCAAGACGACCGGCACGCCGATGATGGAGCCGATCCCGCAGTCCGGGGAGAATGTGGAGGCGCTCAAGGCCATCGCCGCGAAGATAAAGGTCCCCGACGGCTTCAAGGTCAGCCTCTACGCGGCGGTTCCCGATGCCCGGCACATGGCGGTGGGGCCGCAGGGTGTCGTTACCTTCGTGGGAACCCGCAAGGAAGAAGTCTACTCGATGACCGACCGCAACAAGGACCGTGTTGCCGATGACGTGAAGATCTTCGCGCCGTCGATCAAGATGGCGGTGCCGAACGGGGTGTGTTTCTCCAAGGACGGACATCTTTACCTGGCCGAGCAGAACCGCGTCCTGTGGTTTCCCGCGGCCGAGTTCTTCTATGAAGGTCCGGATGTCGCGGCCTTCGCCATCGTCAAGCAGGGCGAACTGATTCCGGCTTCCGACGAGAGTTTCAATCATACCGCCCGCACCTGCCGGGTCGGGCCGGATGGCCGCCTCTACATTACGATCGGCCAGCCCTTCAACGTGCCGGCGCCGGAAGTGCAGGCGGAGTTCGAGCGACTGGGCATCGGCGGCATTCTCAGCATGAAACAGGACGGTACGGATCGCCAGATCTATGCGCGCGGCATGCGCAATCCGCTTGGCCTCGACTTCAATCCGAAGGACAAGACCCTCTGGGTAAACGATAACCAGGTCGACGGCATGGGCGACCTTATTCCGCCCGGCGAAATGAATCATGTCACCGGTCCCAACCAGAATTTCGGGTTCCCGTGGTATGGCGGCGGCAAGACCCGCACCAACGAGTACAAGGACGCCACCGTGCCCGATGGCGTGATCTTTCCCGCCGTGGAGCAGGACGCCCATGCGGCTGACCTTGGTCTGTCGTTCTACACCGGCAAGCAGTTCCCGGAAAAATACCGGGGCGGCATTTTCTCGGCCCAGCACGGGTCGTGGAACCGCGTGAATCCGGTCGGCGCCCGCGTGCTGTTCACTCCGCTCAAGGCGGACGGCACAGCCGACAAGACCGAAGTGTTCGCCGAAGGCTGGCTCAATGAGAATGGCGAGTATATCGGCCGGCCGGTCGACGTGCAGATGCTGAACGACGGTTCGCTGCTGGTGTCGGACGATCTGGCCGGCGCGGTCTGGCGCATCTCCTACGGCGACTGAGCAGGTTTCGGAAAAGCGTCTTACGGTTTTCCGACAAAAACCTGCGACAGAACAATAGGCTAGGCAGGCCAAGCGTGGACGGAGCCACGCAAGTCCGCTTAATCGTCTGGCGCCGTGCGCGACGCGCGCACGGCGTAACTTCCCACCAAGAAGAAAATGCGAGAGGCGCGCGCCGTGCACCGATTGGTTGTGGTCCTGACCGCCGTATCGTCGGCCTTCGTGGTGAACGCCCAAGCGGCGGAGGACGCGGCGGCGGGCAGGAAGAAGGCGGCCGCCGCCTGCCAGGTCTGTCATGGGATGGATGGAATCGCCAAATTGCCCGACGCGCCCAATCTCGCCGGCCAGAACAAGATCTACCTCGTTCGTTCGCTCACGGCCTACAAGACCGGCGAGCGCAAGAACCCGCAGATGTCCGTGGTCGCCGCGACGCTGAGCGACGATGACATCGCCAATCTTTCCGCATACTTCGCCTCGATCAAGATCACCGTGCAGAAGCCGTAGAAGGCCCAAGACAGTCCTGCCGAGGATCGTCTTTGGAGGCGAGACCAGCGAACAACTCAACATCAGACACCGAAAGGCAGCGGTTCGCGCTGGCAAATCAAAATATACGTCGCGTGGCGCGGCTATCAACTTCAATGAAGCGAAATCGTGGAATTGGCAGTGACCTGCTTCAAGCCATAAGAGTGTCCTTGGAAGGCAACTATGGCTGCTGTCTTTTAATGTATGACTACGATACAAGGCCAACGCTATCGGCCGCACTATCGAGAGCGACAAATTCGGTATCTCAGCCGAGATAGTGCGTCTGCCTCACCATACTTCGCCATCCGAGCCAAGAAACGAAACAGCAAGTTCCCGGCGACATCAAAATGGCTCCGGCGTTCCACCTTGTTCCACCGGCCGGCGATCCATGACCCAGATCCAGCGAAACGGCTGGCTGCCTTGTCGCCGACACATTTCGAACTTACGTACGCCCTATCGATCTTGCTGTTGAACTTTGTTTCCGCGCCTTGGGCGCTTCGGGCGATCTTCCCCACAAAATCGATGGCACTACGGCGCCTGGCATGTTGCCGGGCGGCGAAATTCCATGTCGAATAAAAGGAAATCGTCATGAATACTGGTACTGTAAAGTTCTTCAATTCCACCAAGGGCTTCGGCTTCATTCAGCCCGACAATGGCGGAGCGGATGTTTTCGTTCATATCTCCGCCGTCGAGCGTGCCGGTCTGCGCACGATCGTCGAGGGCCAGAAGCTCAGCTTCGACGTTGTGAAGGACAATCGCAGCGGCAAGAGCGCGGCCGAGAACCTCAAGGCTGCGTAACGAGATAGCGCTTCTGGTCCTTGACCACGAATGAACTGGCACTGGCCATTGAGGCGCTTCGGAGAAGGTCGGGCTCGCCCGGCCTTTTTTCGTTCGGGCGAAGGAGACAAGAAATGAGGCGCATGCCTGAAGTGGGTATTTTCAAGCCGACGCCATCGCGGACGGAAGCCAAGAGCGACGTGACCACGCGGACGGCGCGCGCCATCGTTGACACGGAAGCGACGCTCCGCGCGGCGAAAACCGAGCGGTTGCGCGCCGCCAGACTGGCGCGTGAAGCCATCGAGGAACCGGCTGCCCCGGTCAAGAAGGAGCGCCGGAAGCGCTGATCGGAACCCGTGTCCGCAACACGGAACCGGCGGCGTCGCGGCGCCCGTTCGCGCCTGACCTGAAGCCTCCGAAATCGACCGGCCGCGCGAGGGAGAACTCAGGCTACGTCCAGCACGATCTTGCCGATGTGATGGCCTTCCTCCATGCGTTCATGCGCGCGCCAGGCTTCCTTGAGCGGAAAGATCATGTCCAGCACCGGGGCGACGCGGCGCGCGGCAAGCAGCGGCCAGACCTGCGCCTCCAATGCGGCGGCGACGGCAGCCTTGAACTCCACCGAGCGCGGCCGCAGCGTCGAGCCGGTGTGGACGAGGCGCTTGACCATGATTTTCGAGACGTCCGCGCTGGCCGCCGCGCCGCCTTGCGTGGCGATCTGCACGATGCGTCCCTCCAGCGCCGCCGCCGAATAGTTGCGGCCGACATAGTCGCCGCCGACCATATCGAGGATGACATTGGCGCCCTTGCCCTCCGTAAAGGCTTTGACGGCCCCCACGAAATCCTCCTGGCGGTAGTTGATGGCGCGGTCGGCCCCGAGTTTCAGACAGGCCGCGCATTTCTCCTCGCTGCCGGCCGTCGCGATGACGGTCGCGCCGAAGGTCCTGGCGAGCTGGATGGCGGTGGTTCCGATGCCGGAGGTTCCGCCATGGACCAGAAACACCTCGCCCGACCTGCAGCCCGCCGCGCTCGAACACATTATGCCAGACGGTGAAGAAGGTTTCCGGAAGGGCGGCCGCCTCGCTCATGGTGAAGCCGGCGGGCAGCGCCAGCGCATGGGTTTCGTGCACCTTGCAATATTCGGCATAGCCGCCGCCGGAAGTAAGCGCGCAGACCCGGTCGCCGACGCGCCAGCGTTTGACGCCGGCGCCGAGTGCTGCGACCTCGCCCGCCACTTCGAGACCCGGCAGGTCGGAGGCGCCGGGCGGCGGCGGATAGGCGCCCATGCGCTGCAGCACGTCGGGGCGGTTGACGCCGGCCGCGCGAACCCTGATCAGGATCTCGCCGGCGCCGGGCTCGGGAACGGGTCGCCTTTCCCCTTTGAGCACGAGCGGTCCGCCCGGCTGCGAGATCGCCACCGCCGTCATCCTTGCCGGGATTTTCGTGTCGCCTGGCATCGTCGCTCCACCGCTGCCGCCAATTCATCGGGCGTTTGCTTCCGCCCGGTTCCCTTATGTAGTCTTGTCGCCGATCTGGCAAACCGGAGGTCGCCAAATGGCCGTGTTCGACGAGGAGCCGCGCAAATCGGCAAATGCGCATGTGGTGGGGCAAGACATATCGCTGATGTCCGTCGCGGAGCTTACCGAGAGGATCGCCCTGCTTACGGCCGAGATTGCCAGGCTGGAGGCCGAGCGGACGAAGCGAGGGGCGACAAAATCAGCGGCCGAGGCATTTTTCCGCCGCTGAAGCAGGAATCCACGTCCTCCGGAAACGTCCGCTCGCTGTGCTGCGGCCCGAACCGGCTGATAATCGACAGGATGTGGCGGCGCTGCCGTCTCGAAACCGCCGGAATCGACTAGTGTGTTGCAAATCCCCTCGATCCTGATTCTCAACCGGGCTGGCTGATGTTCGCGACATACCGACCCATCCTCTCGCTGTTGCGCGGTACGGCCTTCCTGCTCGCGGCCTCGGGTCTGCATGGGCTGCTGCTGCCGCTCAGGGGACAGGCCGAAGGTTTCTCCACCGCCGTCCTCGGCCTGCTCGGAACCGCCTGGGCGGGCGGCTTCGTCACCGGCTGCTTTCTGGCGCCGCGGCTGGTCCGGCGCGCCGGCCATGTTCGCGCCTTTGGCGCCTTTGCCGCCTCGGGGGCGATCATCGCCCTTTTGACGGGGCTGTGGATCCACGAGGTCGCCTGGATCGTGCTGCGCGCCGCCACCGGCTTCACCATGGCCGGAGCCTTCATGGTGATCGAAAGCTGGCTGAACGAAAAGGCGACCAACGAGAACCGGGGCACGGTCTTCGGCCTCTACATGATGGTCACCTACGCCTCGATCATGGCCGGCCAGATGATCGTGGCGACAGGCGACGTGAGAACCGATTCGCTGTTCATGGTCGCCGGCATCTTCTTCTGCCTGGCGTTGCTGCCGACCGCCATGTCGAGCGCGGCTATCCCCAAGCCGCTGGAGGATGTCTCCCTGGACGTGAAGGCCCTTTACGTCAATTCGCCCGTCGCATCGGTCGGCTGCGTGCTGATCGGGGTGGCCAACGGCGCCTGGGGCACGCTCGGTGCCGTCTATGGCGCGCGCATCGGCATCGCCACCGCCGAAATCGCGCTGATGATGAGCCTGGTCGTCGTCGCCGGCGCGGCGCTGCAACTGCCGATAGGCCGGATCTCCGACCAGACCGACCGGCGCTACGTGCTAGCCGGCGCCGCGGCCGGCGCTGCCCTGTTCGCTTCGCTCGTTCTTTTCGTCGCGCCGCGCTCCGCCGTGGTCGTGATCGCCATGACCGCCTGCTACGGGGCCCTTGCCTACACGCTTTACTCGCTCGCCGTCGCCCATGCCAATGATCACGCGAGTCCCGAGAATTTCGTCAAGGTGTCCGGAGGCCTGCTGCTGCTCTATGGCTTCGGCACCATGATCGGTCCCGTCATCGGCGCCACGCTGATGAGCTGGATGCGGCCGGAGAGCGTCTTCCTGGCAACGGCGCTCGCGCATGTGGCGCTTGCGGTCTATACGCTTGTGCGCATCTCGCGGCGCGCGCCGGTACCGGTGGACGCACGCGAAGCATTCCAGACCTTGCCCTCCGAGCGTGGCGCGACACCCGAGGCGGCACGGCTCGACCCACGCAAATCGGCCGAAAAAGACAGTTGAGTCCTCTGGCGCATAGCCTAATGTGAGGCTCATGCTCACCGATGCATTCCTCGCAATCTCGGACCCGAATCGGCGTCATCTGCTCGAGGAGCTGCGGCGCGGGCCGAAAACGGTCGGCGAACTGGCGTCGGGCCTGCCGGTTTCGCGGCCGGCGGTTTCGCAGCATCTCAAGGTCCTGCTGGACGCCGGACTCGTGAGTGCGCGCGCCGATGGCACCAAGCGCGTCTACGCGGTCAGCGAACCCGGCTTCCTCAAGCTCAACATCTGGCTGGATCAGTTCTGGGTAGCCTGATTCCGGCGGCGCCAACGGGGCCAGAGCGGGATGGGTGGAGTCATTCGCCCTGCTCCAACTCCTTGTTATGACGTATGATCCGAAAGCTTTCGGGATCATGCGATAAGCCTGGACCGCTGCCCGCATAGCCCTTGGCAGACGCAGTTCTGGGAAAGCGCTCCGATCAGAGATAGCAAGCAGGCCGGCCGTGGGCGAAACCACGCAAGCCTGCTTGGCCGGCGCCGCTGCGTTCGCCGTTACCGTGCTGTTCAGGCGGCGCGGCGGGTCTCCGCCATCAATATCTCACCGTGCGATATTTCCGTGCCCAGAACCTGCAGGCACTCCCGCATGAAGGCGGCCAGCCCCGGCCAGCCCTTGGCGGATACGAGATTTCCATCCACATGCGCGCCGGTCGGCGCCACATCGATATATTTGCCGCCGGCCAGCGTAACCTCGGGCTCGCAATAATGCAGCGCGGCGACCTCCTTGCCGCGTACGACGCCGTCCACCGCGATGAGGATCTGCACACCATGGCAGATGGTGAAAATCGGCTTGCCGGTCTCGTGGAAGTGGCGGACGATCGCCTGCACGCGCTTGTCGATGCGTATGTATTCGGGGCCGCGGCCGCCGGCGCAATAGACCGCGTCGTAGTCCGGCCGGATCGACCTCCGCGAACGTCTTGTTCAGGATGTAGTCGTGGCCGAGCTTCTCGGTATAGGTCTGGTGGCCCTCGAAATCGTGCAGCGAGGTCTTCAAAACATCGCCGGCCGCCTTGTCCGGGCAAACGACATGAACCGTGTGCCCGACGGCGTGCATCGCCTGCTCGAACACGAATATCTCATACTCCTCACTGAACTCGCCGACGAGCATCAGTATTTTCTTTCCAGACATTCATTCCTCCCTGAGTTATTTCGTGTCGCGAAATAATAGTCCGCATCCTATGTCAAGAAACCTCAAAGGAAAAGGCCGAAGCACGAAATCTGGTCAGACCAGGCTTCGACGGCGCTTACGCAAGGTAATGCGCGAATTTTGATGCTATGATGGCAAGTAACCGAAGACGGAAGGCTGGACCCCATGGTCGCTACCGACAGCGTGTTTGCGGGATCGATACCGGAAATCTATGACCGGCTGCTGGTTCCGATCCTTTTCGAGCCCTACGCGCGCGATCTCTCGGAACGGCTGGCACGGTTGGGGCCGAAGAGCGTGCTGGAGACGGCAGCCGGCACAGGCGCTCTCACGCGGGCCATGGCGTCGCGGCTTCCGGCCGGCACGCGCATCGTGGCGACGGATCTCAACCAGCCGATGCTCGACCACGCCGCCGTGAGCATACCCAATGACGGCCGGATCGACTGGCACAAGGCCGACGCTCTTTCGTTGCCGTTCGAGGACGGCGCATTTGACGCTGTCATATGCCAGTTCGGCGTCATGTTCTTTCCTGACAAGGTCGAAGGCTTCACGGAAGCCCGCCGCGTCCTGAAGCCGGGCGGCACGTTCATCTTCAACGTTTGGGACCGCATCTCCGAAAATGCCTTCGCGACCGTTGTCTTCGAAGCGATGAGCGAGATGTTTCCCGCGGACCCGCCCTCGTTCATGGCCCGGACGCCGCACGGTTATCACGATTTGGATTTGATCCGCGCCGACCTGACCGCGGCGGGCTTCGGCACGATAAAGCTCGAGGCATGCGAGCAGACCAGTGTCGCGGCAACGCCTCGCGACGCCGCCATTGCCTTTTGCCAGGGGACGCCGCTCAGGGCCGAAATCGAGGCGCGGGATCGCCACTCGGTTGGAGGAAGCAACCCGAATTGCCGCCAATGCGTTCGTACGGCGATTCGGAAGCGGCCCGATGAAGGGTCACCTCAAGGCGTATGTGGTCTCCGCCGTGCGCTAACGGCCTTGGCGCACGGTGCCGTCAGAGCAGGAAAATTTGGGCGGGGGCCTTCACCCTAAGCAGACTTGCGTGGCTTCGCCCACGCTTCGCCTGCTTAGCATCTTGTTTTGTCGCAGGTTTCTGCCGGAAAACCGTGAGACACTTTTCCGGAACCTGCTTAAACTCCTTATCATGGCGCATGACGCGACCCACGATCTTGTCCGAAAAGTCTGCAACTTTTCGGGGATGGGCTCTAGCGGGAGCGTCGCCAGGAATAATTCGCCCCCTCGACCGGACCGTCCTCGGGCTTGGCGGTCGGCTGGTAGTAGAGCGGGATTCCGCCGATTTCGCCTTTCTCGAGACGCGAGAGAAGAACCGGATGCGACACTTCGAACTCGTCGAAGCCGAGCCTCAGCATGTGCGGGAGCTGATCGACGAGCACCTGGCCGGTGGCGCGGATCGCCCTCTTGAAGCCATGGCGGCTGCGAAGCAGTTCCGCCTTCGAAAAGCTGCGGCCGTCGTTGAAGGCCGGAAAGGCAAGCGCCACGAGCGATAGATCATCGAGCAGCGGAACGATCTTCTCGACGGGATCGGCCGGCAGCAGCAGCACACCCAGCCTCTCCCGCGCCGAACGGCGCTGTTCCGGGTCGAGGTCGAGAAAAGCCTGCAGCGGCAGGATGAAGCGGCCATTGCCGGCCAGCGCCTCGGCGCTTTCGGCATGCAGCCATTCGTCCTCGCGGAAACCCTCAGGGGTCCAAAGCCGCGGCGCCGGCGGCGCGGACTGTTCTGTTTCGGAAGCTGTCATGACGGCGAGCATATGACGTATTTTTCTTTGGGTTTCCAGTGTTCTGATGACAATCGGGCTGCCCGGCCGACCCCGCAACTGTGGATCGGCCGTTTCCAGCTGGTCAATGCGCCGCGCTTGAAAACGCCTGATCCAGCCCCGGCAGGTGGATGCCGCATTCCGTCTTGGCCTGACCCGCCCAACGACCGCTGCGCGCCTCCTCGCCCGGCTTGACGGGCTGGGTGCAGGGAAAGCAGCCGATCGACAGGTAGCCGTAGGCGACCAGCGGGTTTTCGCGCAGCGCATGGGCACGCATGTAGTCGGCCAGATCGCTCGTTCCCCATCTCGCCAGAGGGTTGATGCGCACACGCGGTCCGACCGCTTCGAAAACGGGCAGGGCGGCACGCGTCGCCGCCTGGAAGCGCTTGCGGCCGGTGAACCAGGCGCGGAACGGCGCCACGCCGCGCGCCATAGGCTCCACCTTGCGGATATCGCAGCACGCATCGGTATTGGAAAGGTGCAGCTTACCCGCCGGATCGAGCCGGTCGAGGGCCGCCTGGTCGGGCGCGACGATGCGGATGTCGGTCAGACCGAGGTCGGCGGCCAGCGCTTCGCGATAGTCGAGCGTCTCGCCGAAGTGCTTTCCGGTATCGAGAAAGACGATCGGCAGGCTGGCGTCGATCTCGGCAATCATGTGCAGGAGCACCGCCGAGTCGGCCCCGAAGGATGACACGGCCGCTATCGCGCCGGGAAATCCGTCGCGCACCGACCGGACGATGATTTCCTGCGGCGTCAGTCCTGCGAAGCGCGCGTCGAGGCCGGCCGCCTCGGCGGCCGCGATCGCTTCGCCGTCAGGCTGCCTTTGCTTCGCCCCCATAGAGCGCCTCCTTGAACGGCGCCGGGCCAAGACGGCGGTAAGCGTCGATAAATGCTTCCGAACGGCCGGCGCGCAGCGACAGATACGTCTCGACGACCGTCTCGATCGCGTTGGTTATCTCGTCCGGACCAAAACCGCGGCCGATGATCTCGCCAATCGAAGTATGCTCGTCGCCCGAGCCGCCGAGCGTCACCTGGTAGAGTTCCGCACCCTTCTTCTCGACGCCCAGAATACCGATGTGGCCGACATGGTGGTGGCCGCAGGCATTGATGCAGCCGGAGATTTTCAGCTTCAGCTCGCCAATGTCGCGCTGGCGCTCCTGCGAGGCGAACCGCTTAGAGATGTCCTGCGCGACCGAGATCGAACGGGCGTTGGCGAGCGCGCAGTAATCGAGGCCGGGGCAGGCGATGATGTCGGTGATGAGGCCCGCATTGGCGGTGGCCAGACCGATCTCGACCAGCGCGTCATACACGGTCTTGAGGTCGGCGCGCGCGACATGCGGCAGGATCAGGTTCTGCTCGTGGCTGACGCGAATCTCGTCGAACGCATAGCGCTCGGCGAGGTCGGCCACCGCCTCCATCTGGCTGTCGCTGGCGTCGCCCGGCGCCTCGCCTATGCCCTTCAGCGATATCGTGACCGACGCATAATCGGGATGGCTGTGCGTCATCACGTTGCGGTCGAGCCACTCGCCGAAGGAGCGCGAGTCCAGGCGTGCAGTCTTCACCGTGGCGTCGCCCTGCGGGCGCGCCGGCAGGGACGGCGGAGCGAAATAGGCATCTATGGCGCGAATGTCAGCTTCGGGCAGCTTGAGCTCGCTGTCCTTCAGCGCCTGCCACTCGGCCTCGACCTGCCGGGCAAACTCCTCGGTGCCGGTCTCGTGGACAAGAATCTTGATGCGCGCCTTATATTTGTTGTCGCGGCGGCCGTAGAGATTATACACGCGCATGATCGCCGTCGTGTAGGAGAGCAGGTGCTCCTCGGGCAGGAAGTCCCTGATCTTCTTGGCGATCAGCGGCGTGCGCCCCTGTCCGCCGCCGACATAGACGGCGAAGCCAAGCCTGCCCTCGGCATTTTTCTTCAGGTGAAGGCCGATGTCATGCACCTGGATCGCCGCGCGGTCGCGCTCGGCGCCGGTCACGGCTATCTTGAACTTGCGCGGCAGATACGAGAACTCCGGATGAACCGACGACCATTGCCGCAGGATCTCGGCATAGGGACGCGGGTCGGCGACCTCGTCGGCGGCGGCACCGGCGAAGTGGTCGGCGGTCACGTTGCGAATGCAGTTGCCGCTCGTCTGGATGGCATGCATCTCGACGGAAGCGAGGTCGGCGAGGATAGCCGGCATATCGGACAGCGCCGGCCAGTTGTACTGGATGTTCTGGCGCGTGGTGAAATGGCCGTAGCCCTTGTCGTATTTGCGCGCGATATGGCCGAGCATGCGCAACTGCCTGGAGTTCAGCGTGCCGTAGGGAATGGCGACGCGCAGCATATAAGCGTGTAGCTGCAGATAGACGCCGTTCATCAGCCGGAGCGGCCGGAACTGCTCCTCGGTGATCTCGCCCGCCAGACGCCGCTCCACCTGGTCCGTGAACTCGGCGACGCGGGCGTGGACGAAATCCTGGTCGAATTCATCGTAGCGGTACATGGTCGTGGTTCCGTGGGCTTCGTGCCCTTATTGTTGCGTTTTGCCGGGGGCGTTCGAGGTTCGGATCAGCCGAACATCAGCCGGCCCTCGCTTGCTTGCCGAGATCGAGGCGATTGGTCGGACCGGCGGCGCGGATACGCTCGCGCAACCGGAGCGGGCGGATCACGCCGTCCCGCAGGTCGACATCGATCAGATCGACATCGACAACCTGGTTATTGGCGAACGCGGCCTTGCCGGCGCGCTCCAGATCGGCCTCGGCCGCCTTGTCGCGCGCGAGCTCCGCGGCGTCGATCGTCTCGACCCAGCCCTGCTCGCGCGAGTACCAGACGGCCTCTCCGTCGGTCAGGCGGTTGGCGGTCAAGACCTTCACGCTTCGGTTCCTTCCGCCTGCCGGAGCGTGCTTGCGAGACGGCGCGCGGCGAGCGGCTCGGAGCGCGAGAAATCGGCGCCGGCGACGGCATCGCCGATGATCGTCATGACCGGACCGTCCAGATCGTCGCGGGCCTGCAGCGACGGCAAATCAGCGAGCGTGCCGTGGAAGCGGCGACGGCCGGGCAGGCTGGCATTCTCGACCACGGCCACGGCGGTATCGGGCGACAGACCCGCCTCCATCAGCCGCGTTGCGACATCGGCTGCGACGGAACGGCCCATATAGACCGCCACGGTGGCGCCGGAAATCGCCAGCTTCGCCCAGTCCGGCAACGAATTGCCCTTCAGATCGTGCCCGGTCGTGAACACCATGGACGAGGTGACGCCGCGCAAGGTCAGCGGCAATTGGAAATCGGCGGCGGCGGCGAAGGCCGAGGTGACGCCGGGCACCACTTCGAACGAAACACCGGCGTCGCGCAGCGCCTGCATTTCCTCGCCGGCACGGCCGAACACCAGCGGGTCGCCCGACTTCAGCCGCACGACCCGGTTTCCCGCGCGGGCCAGCCCGACAAGCAGGGCGTTGATGTCGCTCTGGGTCTTGGAGTGGCAGCCCTTGCGCTTGCCCACCGCCAGGCGTTCGGCATCGCGCCGCCCCGTGGCAATGACCGCTTCCGGCACCAACGCGTCGTGGACGATGACGTCGGCCTCCATCAGCAAGCGGTGCGCGCGCAGCGTCAGCAGGTCTTCCGCGCCAGGGCCGGCGCCCACCAGCGCAACGTGACCTGGGCTCGCCCCCTGCTCGGCCAGAAGCTGGCTGGCGGCGGCGCGGGCGTCGCGCTCGCCGCCAGAATCGAGCGCCCGGGCCGGCGCTCCGGAAAAGAAGGCATGCCAGAACGACCGGCGCGCCACCCCTTTCGGCAGGAGCCGCTCGGCGGCGTCGCGGAACGAACCGGCGAGCGAAGCCAGCAGGCCGAGGGCCGGCGGCAGCATGGCGTCGATACGCGCCCTGACCAGTTGGGCGAGCACGGGGGCCGCGCCTTCCGTACCGACGGCCACGACGAGCGGCGCGCGGTTGACGATGGCCGGCGTGTAGAAGTCGCACAGATCGGGGCGATCGACGGCGTTGACGGCTATGCCGATGCGGCGCGCATCGGCGGAAATCCGCCGGTCCAGCGCCTCGTCGGCTGTTGCGGCAAAGACCAGCGCCGCACCTTCCAGACAGGTTGGCTCATAGCCTGTTTCGATGAGCCCGGCGCCATTTTCTTCTATCCATTGCCGCAGGCGTTCCTCGACGCGATCGGCCACCACCACCAGCCGCGCATTCGACTGGCCGACCAGCCGCGCCTTGGCAAGCGCCTCGTCGCCATTGCCGACAACCACCACGCGCCGCCCCTCGACCCGCATGAAGACGGGGAAGGCGTTGAGCTTGGCGGGCGGGTGCGACATGGCGCAAGGGTTTCCTGAGCGCAAAGGTTCCTGGCAGGACAATCTTGTATTCCCGGTCGCCAGGCTTCTGAAGGAACGCACTCGCGCCGCGCTCGGCGGCAGGCAATCGCTTTTCCGCCGCCGCCAAGTGCGGAAGAAAATTTTTCCGGACCGCAATTTTTCGGTACTTTTTTTGCGTGAGAAACCTCTTTCGGCGGGCATGCGCCGGTCTGCAGGCCGCGGCGCTTCATTTCCGGAACAGGCATTTTCACCGCGCTAAAAGTGCGGCGGCCTGTTCACCGGAATGTCCGGCTGAGCCTGCTCCTCCAGCGCGAGGAACCGCTCCGCCAGCGCGTCAATTTTCTTCTGCTGCCGGTCGATGACTTTCCATTGTTCCGCGATCTGGCCGGAAAGCTCCTCGATCGTCCTTTCCTGCTCCGCGGCGCGGATTTCCAGTGTCGTCAGTCGCTTGGCGGGCGTGATCATTTCGATACTCTCGCAGACATTCCTTGCGGCAAAAAGGCGGCCGCGCCTGCTCGGCCGCCTTCGAAATTGACAATCGCCGGAGGATTTGTCGAGAGTAGCGGCGAATGCGGTTTTGCAGTGGCGGATCGTGTGCCATTGGTTATGACCAAACGATAAGCCGAAGGGAGGCAGCGCAGGCGCATGGCCGAGGCCGCGATTGAGCTCATAGGGATCAACAAGAGTTTCGGTGCCGTTCGCGCCAACCGCGACATCAATCTGGAGGTCGAGCGCGGGACCATTCACGGCATTATCGGCGAGAATGGCGCCGGCAAGTCGACGCTGATGTCGATTCTCTACGGCTTTTATCATGCCGACAGCGGCGAGATCCTGGTAGGCGGAAAGCCTGCCGCGATCAGGACGCCGAACGATGCCATCGCCGCCGGCATCGGGATGGTCCACCAGCATTTCATGCTGGTCGAGAATTTCACCGTCATCGAGAACGTCATCCTCGGCGCGGAAGGCGAACCGCTGCTGAATACCTCGATCGCCAAGGCGCGCTCGGAATTGCAGCGGCTGGAGCGCGAATACGGGCTGGAGGTGGAGCCCGACGCGGTGATCGAGGAGCTTCCGGTCGGCCTTCAGCAACGCGTCGAAATCCTCAAGGCGCTGTTTCGCGGCGCCGAAATCCTCATTCTCGACGAGCCGACCGGCGTGCTGACGCCGCCCGAGGCCGATCACCTTTTCCGCATCCTCAGAATGCTGAAGGACGAGGGCAAGACGGTCGTCCTGATCACCCACAAGCTGCGCGAGATCATGGCGATCACCGACACTGTTTCGGTGATGCGGCAAGGCACGATGGTGGCGACGCGCAAGACCTCGGAGACCACTGTCGAGGAACTTGCCGAACTGATGGTCGGCCGCCGCGTGCTGCTGCGCGTCGAAAAGGGCGAGGCCAAGCCGGCCGCGGTCAAGCTTTCGGTGAGGAATCTCACGGTGAAGGATTCGCGCGGGGTCGTCATGGTCGACGGCGTCTCTCTTGACGTGCGCGGCGGCGAGATCGTCGGCATTGCTGGCGTGGCCGGCAACGGCCAGTCCGAACTCATCGAGGCGCTGGCCGGCACGCGCAGGGCAGAGGCCGGAGAGGTGCTGCTCGACGGCAAGCCGATCGACGTGATCGGCCATGCGGATCCTGGCGAGTTGCGCGACCGGGGTCTGGCGCATGTGCCGGAGGACCGTCACCATGTCGGCCTGGTGCTCGCCTTCGAGGAGGCGGAGAACTCCATCCTCGGCTATCACGACAAGCCGCAATATATCAAAGGGCCGTTCCTGAACATCGAGGCCATCCACGCCGACGCGCGCGACAAGATCGAGAAATACGACATCCGCCCGGCGAACAATCGGCTGAAGACCGCCAATTTCTCCGGCGGCAACCAGCAGAAGATCGTGCTCGCCCGCGAGATCGAGCAGGATCCGGGCGTGCTGATCGTCGGCCAGCCGACCCGCGGCGTCGATGTCGGCGCGATCGAGTTCATCCACAAGCGGCTGATCGCCATGCGCGACCAGGGCAAGGCTGTGCTGCTGATCTCGGTCGAACTGGACGAAATCCGGTCGCTGTCGGACCGCATCCTGGTGATGTTCGCCGGCCGCGTCGTCGGTGAGCGCGGCCCGGAGGCGAGCGAAGGCGAACTCGGCCTGCTGATGGCCGGCGTGGAGCGTCAGGAGGCTGCTGAGTGAGCGTTCCTTTCGCAAGATTGCCGCGCTGGGCCGATTACGGACTGATCCCGTTCGTCAACCTGCTGGTCGCGTTCCTTTGCGCCGGCGTGGTGGTGCTCCTGGTCGGCGAAAACCCGTTGGATGCGGCGGTCATCCTCATCAAGGGAGCGTTCGGCTCCGGCCAGAACATCGCCTATACGCTGTTTTATGCCACCAACTTCATTTTCACGGGACTGGCCGTGGCGGTCGCCTTCCATTGCGGCCTCTTCAACATAGGCGGCGAAGGCCAGGCCTACATCGCCGGCCTCGGCGTGGCGCTGGTCTGCCTCACCTTCGACAGCGTCCTGCCCTGGTGGCTGACCTTCCCCTTGGCCATCGTCGCCGCGGCGGCGGTGGGCGCGGCCTGGGCCTTTGTTCCCGCCTATCTCCAGGCCAAGCGCGGCTCGCACATCGTCATTACGACGATCATGTTCAACTTCATCGCCGCCAGCGCCATGGTGTATCTGCTGGTCGACGTCCTCAAGCCGCCCGGATCGATGGCGCCGCAGACACGCGATTTCCTGGAGGGCGCGCAACTGCCAAAACTTGGCTGGCTGTTCGAGACGTTCGGGCTTTCGGTGCGTTCGGCGCCGCTCAACATCTCGTTTCTGCTGGCGCTCGTCATGGCCTATCTCGTCTGGCTGCTGATCTGGCGCACCAAGCTCGGCTATGAAATGCGCACGTTCGGCTTCAGCCCCAAGGCGGCACGCTATGCCGGCATTTCGGAAAGCCGCATAACCATCGTGGCGATGCTGATTTCCGGCGGGCTGGCCGGCATGATGGCGCTCAACCCGATCATGGGCGACCAGCACCGCGTGGCGCTCGACTTCGTCGCCGGCGCCGGTTTCGTCGGCATAGCGGTGGCGCTGATGGGCCGTTCGCACCCGGCCGGCATCGTGCCGGCATCGATCCTGTTCGGCATGCTCTACCAGGGCGGGGCCGAACTCGCCTTCGAGATGCCGAACATTTCGCGCGACATGATCGTCATCATCCAGGGGCTCGTGATCCTGTTCGCAGGCGCGTTGGAGCATATGTTCCGGCCCACCGTCCAGGCGGTCTTCGCCTCCTTCAGCCCGCGCGCCGTGGGTATGCCTTCAGCGAAGGGGGAGGGCGCCTGACATGGCCTTCATCGACGCCCTCGTCCAGCTTCTCGACGCCACCATCCGCGTCTCGGTGCCGCTGCTTCTGGCCTGCCTCGCCGGCCTCTATTCGGAGCGCGCCGGCATCTTCGACATTGGCCTTGAGGGCAAGATGCTGGCCGGCGCGTTTGCCGGCGCCTCGGCCGCTGCCGTATCCGGCTCGGCCTGGGTAGGGCTCACCGTGGCGATTCTCACGGCGGTTTTCCTGGGGCTTGTCCATGGCTTCGCCTCGATCACGCATCGCGGCAACCAGATCGTTTCGGGCGTGGCGATCAATTTCATCGCCGCCGGCTCCACCATCATCCTCGGCCAGGCCTGGTTCCGGCAGGGCGGAAGGACGCCGCCGCTGGCCGGACCGGCCCGCTTCGAGGCGATCAACCTGCCCTTCGCCGACGCGCTGCGCGATGTGCCGATCCTCGGCCTGGTCTATTCGGAGCTTCTGTCCGGGCATTCCATCCTTGTCTATGTCGCGTTCCTGATGGTGCCGATCACCTGGTGGGTGCTGTTCCGTACCCGCTTCGGCCTGAGACTGAGGGCCGTCGGAGAGAACCCGGCGGCGGTCGATACCGCCGGCATCTCCGTGACCTGGCTGCGCTATCGCGCCGTGATCCTGACGGGCGTGCTGACCGGCATGGCCGGCGCCTATCTGTCGGTCGCGCAGAACGCCGGATTCGTGAAGGACATGACCGCCGGCAAGGGCTACATCGCGCTTGCCGCGCTGATCTTCGCCAAGTGGAAGCCGGTGCCGGCCATGTTCGCCTGTCTTCTGTTCGGCTTCCTCGATGCCGCCTCGATACGATTCCAGGGCATGGCATGGCCGCTCATCGGCAAGGTGCCGGTTCAGCTCATCAACGCCCTGCCGTTCATCCTGACCGTCATCCTGCTGGCCGGCTTCATCGGCAAGGCCATCCCGCCGCGCGCCGGCGGCGTGCCCTATGTGAAGGAGCGGTGAGCATGTCGCATGAGCTTTTCCTCGCCGCGCGCGAGGCCATGGCGAAATGCTACGCGCCCTATTCGAAATTCCCGGTCGGCGCGGCGATCCGCACGACGGACGGTCGGGTGTTTTCCGGCTGCAACATCGAGATCGCCTCCTATCCGGAGGGCTGGTGCGCCGAGACGACCGCGCTTGGCCACTATATCATGGGCGGCGGCGGCGAGATCGCCGAGGTCGCGGTCGTGGCCGAGCGCATGGCGCGGGTCACGCCCTGCGGCGGGTGCCGACAGCGGCTCGCCGAATTCGCTCGCGCCGACACGAAACTGTATCTGTGCGACGACGCGGGCATCGTCGATACCGTAACGATCGGAGATTTGCTGCCTTTTGGCTTCGAAGGGAAGATCCTGAAATGACGGATGCCGTGGCAGCGCTGGTCGAGCGGCTTGGCGGCCGCATGCCGAAAGTGGCGATGGTGCTTGGCTCCGGTCTCGGCGATTTGGCCGATGAGGTCGAGGACGCGGTGCGGATTCCTTATTCCGAACTGCCCGGCTTCCCGAGGAGCGGCGTCACCGGCCATGCCGGCACGCTTGTCGCCGGCCGCTTCGCCGGCGTGGAGGTACTGCTGCTGGCCGGCCGGTCGCACTATTACGAGCACGGCAACGCGGCCGCCATGCGCCCGGCGCTGGAGGCTCTGGCCGGCGTCGGCATCGAAACGCTTCTTCTCACCAATGCGGCCGGCTCGCTCGATCCCGGCATACCGCCCGGTGCGGTGATGCTGATCGAGGACCACATCAATTTCGCGGGCGCCAATCCGCTCATCGGCGAGCCGACCGACCGCCGTTTTGTCGGCCTCACGGAAGCCTATGACCGCGAGTTGCGCGACGCCTTCGTAAAAGCAGCCGAGGCGACCGGTACGCCCCTGCACAAGGGCGTTTATATGTGGTTTTCCGGTCCGTCCTTCGAAACACCGGCGGAAATCCGGATGGCGCGCATCATGGGCGCCACCGCGGTCGGCATGTCGACGGTCCCGGAGGTCATCATCGCGCGCTTCCTGGGCTTGCGGGTCGCCGCCTGCTCGGTCATCACCAACCTTGCCGCCGGCATGACCGGCACCGAACTGTCGCATCAGGAGACCAAGGACGTGGCGCCGCTCGGCGGCAGGCGGCTGGCGACAATCCTCAGAAAAATGTTCGCGGATGGGGTCGGAGCATGACCCTGCACGGCGCTTGACACCGGTTAGCCAGATGCAGATACCCCCTCTCCGCCTCGCTTCGCTCGGCACCTCTCCCCCACTTTCGTGGGGGCGAGGACATGTGGCGGCGAAGCTCGGCGTTATCCTCGCCCCCGCGGAGCGGGGGAGAGGTGGCTTGCGAAGCAAGCCGGAGAGGGGGGAAAACTCATCCTCGTTGGCCCAAGTCCGTAGGCGTCGGCGCTCACCCGCACCCCACGCGCTTGGCGCAGCCTGATGCTCCCCCAGGAGATCATCCGCGCCAAGCGCGACGGCAAGGCGTTGGCTCCGGAGCAGGTCGGGGAGTTCATTGCCGGCCTGACCTCGGGCGCCGTCTCCGAGGGTCAGGCCGCCGCCTTTGCCATGGCCGTCTTTTTCAACGGCATGCGGCGCGACGAGGCGGTGGCGCTCACGATCGCCATGCGCGATTCCGGCGAGGTGCTCGACTGGTCCGATCTGCCGGGACCGGCTACCGACAAGCATTCGACGGGGGGTATCGGCGACAATGTTTCGCTGATGCTGGCGCCGATCGTCGCGGCCTGCGGCGCCTATGTGCCGATGATATCCGGGCGCGGTCTGGGCCATAGCGGCGGCACGCTGGACAAGATGGATGCCATCCCAGGCTATACCAGTCAGCCGGATACCGGGCTTTTCCGCAAGGTCGTGCGGGAGGCGGGCTGCGCGATCATCGGCCAGACCGCGGCGCTGGCACCGGCCGACAAGCGCCTCTACGCCATCCGCGACGTGACCGCGACCGTGGAATCGATCCCGCTGATCACGGCGTCGATTCTCTCCAAGAAGCTTGCCGCCGGGCTCCAGTCGCTGGTGCTCGACGTGAAGGTCGGCAATGGCGCATTCATGGCGAAGCCGCGCGATGCGACCGCGCTCGCACAGAGCCTCGTCGAGGTCGCCAACGGCGCCGGGCTAAAAACCTCGGCCCTGATTACCGACATGAACGAACCCCTTGCGTCGGCCGCCGGCAACGCCGTGGAAGTGGCGAATGCCGTGGATTTCCTCACCGGCCGGCTGCGCGATCCGCGCCTTGAGAAGGTGACGCTGGCGCTCGCCGCCGAGATGCTGCTGTCGGCCGGCATCGCCGCCTCGCGGGCGGAAGGCTTCAGCCAGGCGCGGGCGGCGCTGGCCGGTGGCGGCGCTGCGGACCGTTTCGCCCGCATGGTGCATGCGCTGGGCGGCCCGTCCGACTTTTTGCAGAAGTATTCCGCCTATCTGCCGCCTGCGCCGGTCGAGCGTGTCGCCGCCGCGCCGCGCGACGGTTATGTCGCACGCATTTCGACACGCGACCTAGGCCTCGCGGTCGTCGCGCTCGGCGGCGGCAGAACGAGGCCCGATGACAAGATCGATCCGGCGGTCGGCCTGACGCGGCTTCTTCCGATCGGGGCGCAGGTCCGGGCCGGCGATCCGCTGGCGCTGATCCATGCCCGATCCGAGGGCGATGCCGACGCGGCTGCGGCCGACCTGCTCAAGGCCTACGATCTGGGAGAGGCCAAGCCGGCAGCCAGGGATACGATCGTCCGTCGGGTGTCGGCGGTGGCTGCGTAGAATATGGACGAGCGGTAAACGTCGCTATTTCGTACCGTAAAGCCGGTCGCCGGCATCGCCCAGGCCCGGCACGATATAGCCCTTCTCGTTCAGTTGCCGATCGATCGAGGCCGTGAAGACGGGCACATCCGGATGCACCTTGGTGAAGCGCTCGACGCCTTCGGGTGCCGCCAGCAAGCACAGGTAGCGCAGATTCGTGGCGCCGCGTCCCTTGAGCTTGTCAATCGCGGCGATCGCCGAATTGGCCGTGGCCAGCATCGGATCGACGACAATGACGAGGCGGTCGGCGAGGTCGCTCGGCGCCTTGAAAAAATACTCCACGGCCTCCAGCGTGTCGTGGTCGCGGTAAAGCCCGATATGCGCGACCCGCGCGGCCGGCACGAGATCGAGCAGGCCTTCGAGCAGGCCGTTGCCGGCACGCAATACCGAGGCGAAAACCAGCTTCTTGCCCTCCAGTATCGGCGCTTCCATGGTCTCCAGGGGCGTCTCTATCGTTGTCGTCGTCAGTTCCAGGTCGCGAGTGACCTCATAGCCGAGCAATAGGGAAATCTCGCGCAACAGGCGGCGGAAGCTGGCCGTTGAGGTGTCCTTGTTGCGCATGATGGTGAGCTTGTGCTGGACGAGTGGATGGTTGACGACGGTTACGCCCTGCATGTTTTCGATCCTTCTGAAGTGCTTCGCACGATACTAGCCGGGCTTGTCAGCCGGAGAAAAGCCGGGACGGTCAGGGACGGGCGTTTTCCCCGGCCTTCATCGGGTCTTGCCGCCGAGCCGCGCCAGAAGCGCCTTCTTGGTCTTGCGGTCGACAAAGGCGGCCTCGATCGCCGTCCGCGTGACGGCCGCCAGCGCCTTTTCCGTCAGCCCGAAATGCATGGCCGCGAGATCATACTCGTTCTTCAGGGACGTCCAGAAATAGGGCGGGTCATCGGAATTGAGCGTCACCTTGCAGCCGGCCGCGCGCAGGGCGGGAAACGGATGGGCGGAAAAGCTGTCGAAGACTTTCAGCGCGATGTTCGAGCCGGGACAGCATTCCAGCACGATGCCTTCATCGGCGATACGCCGAACGAGGTCCGGGTTTTCGACGGCGCGGACGCCGTGGCCTATGCGGCTCGGCCTTACATGATCCAGCGCCTCGGCCACGCTCTCCCATCCGCCGAACTCTCCGGCATGCACGGTAATGCCAAGGCCGGCCTCGCGCGCGATTTCGAAGGCGCGCACGAAATCCGCCATGTCGCCCTGCCGTTCGTCCCCACCCATGCCGAAACCGGTCACCAGCGGATGAGCGCAGTTCGCGGCGAAGCGGGCCGCCGCCTCGACCGCCTCCACGCCGAAATGCCGTACGCCCGTGACGATCATGCGGCCCTCGATCCCGGTCTTGTCACGGGCCCGCAACATCCCCTCGCCAAGCGCGTTGGTGTAGGCGGCCGGCGACAGGCCTGCCCTGCGCGCGTGGTCGGGCGAGGTGAAAACCTCGGAATAGACGGCCCCGTCGCGGGCCAGGCTGGTGAGGTAATGTTCGGTCAGGCGGGCATAATCCTGCTCGGTGCGGAACAGGTCGGCGGCGAAGTCATAGGCCTGAAGGAAAGACGTGAAATCATGCCAGACGAAGCAGCCGTCGCGAATGTAGGGCGAGGCGTCCTTGCCATATTTGCGCGCCTGCTCCAGCACGAGCCCAGGATCCGCGGCACCTTCGACGTGGCAATGAATTTCGGCGGTGAGCGGCATCTGTGGGACCTCAGCGCGAATCGCGGCACTTTCACGGCGGCGCTGGACAATAGCGCCCCCACGGTGCATCGGGTATGGTTGTAAACCGGAGAACGGTTCAAGTTTTATGGCACATCAGCGCATAACCACCGCGGGCGGCATGGAAAGCTCATATGGCTTCCGCGATGTCGGCGCGGGCGAGAAACAACCCCTCGTCAACGCGGTCTTTCACCGCGTCGCCAACCGGTACGACCTGATGAACGACATCATGTCGGGAGGCCTGCACCGCCTGTGGAAGGACGCGATGGTCGCCTGGCTCAACCCGCCGCGCCGCAAGGGCTGGGCGGCGCTCGACGTCGCGGGCGGCACGGGCGACATTGCCTTGCGCATTGTCGATGCCTCGCACGGCCACGCGGCGGCGACCGTGCTCGACATCAACGGCTCGATGCTGGCGGTGGGGCGCGAGCGCGCCGGCAAGCGCGGCCTTGAGGGCAGCATCGATTTCGTCGAGGCGAATGCGGAAGAACTGCCGTTTCCCGACGAGACCTTCGACGCCTACACGATCGCCTTCGGTATCCGCAACGTACCGCATATCGACACCGCGCTTGCCGAGGCCTTTCGCGTGCTGAAGCCCGGCGGCCGCTTCCTGTGCCTCGAATTTTCGGAGGTCGACATGCCGCTGCTCGACCGGACCTACGAGGCATGGTCGTTCAACGCCATTCCTCGGATCGGCAGGATCGTGACCGGCGACGGCGAACCCTACGCCTATCTGGTGGAATCCATCAGCAAATTCCCAAACCAGGTGAACTTCGCCGACATGATCCGGCGCGCCGGTTTCGACCGGGTTACGTGGCGCAATTATTCCGGCGGCATCGCCGCGCTGCATTCCGGCTGGAAGCTTTGACGGTCGCTCAGGCATGAGTTCGATCGGAGCAGGTTTCCGGCTCGTCAGGGCAGGCTGGATCATGACGCGCGAGGGTGTGTTCGCCGCGTTGCCCGGCGATGAACTGACGGGCGCGCCGCGTTTTGCCTGGCGCCTCGCCACCTTGCTTACCCGCCGGCGCGCCAAGCAGCGCGAGCGTCCGGAGCGGCTGGCCGAGGCCGTGTCGCGGCTCGGACCGTCCTATGTCAAGCTCGGCCAGTTCCTGGCTACGCGGCCGGACGTGGTCGGCGACGAGATCGCGCTCGACCTCGCCCAACTGCACGACCAGATGGCCACCTTTCCGATCGCGCAGGCCAGGGCCGCCATAGAGGGCTCGCTTGGCCGCCCGGTCGGCGAATTATATGTGTCCTTCGAAGAGCCGGTCGCCGCCGCGTCGATCGCGCAGGTCCATCCCGCCGAAGTCATGCGCGATGGCGAGCCGCGCAAGGTCGCCGTGAAAGTCATACGGCCGGGGGTGCGGCGCGCCTTTTTCCGCGATCTGGAGAGCTATTTCCTTGCCGCGCGCCTGCAGGAGCGCTTCATTGCGTCCGCGCGCCGGCTGCGCCCTGTCGAGGTGACAGAGACGCTCGCCCAGACCACCAAGATCGAAATGGATTTCCGCCTGGAAGCGGCCGCCTATTCCGAACTCGGCGAGAACACCAAGGACGACCCAGGTTTCCGCGTGCCTTCGGTCGACTGGGAGCGCACCGGCCGCGACGTCCTCACGGTCGACTGGATCGACGGCATCAAGCTCAACGACGTCGAGAAACTTCGCGAAACCGGCCACGACCTCAAGGCGATCGCGGCCAACCTCGTCCAGTCCTTCCTGCGGCATACGCTGCGCGACGGCTTCTTCCATGCCGACATGCATCCCGGCAACATGTTCGTCGACGCGGCCGGCGATATCGTCGCGGTCGATTTCGGCATCACCGGCCGGCTCGGCAAGAAGGAGCGCCGCTTCCTCGCGGAAATCCTGTACGGCTTCATCACCCGCGATTACCTGCGCGTGGCCGAAGTGCATTTCGAGGCCGGATATGTGCCGCGCAAGCATAATGTCCACGCCTTCGCCCAGGCCATACGCGCGATCGGCGAGCCCATCCATGGCCAGCCGGCCGAGACCATATCGATGGCCAAGCTGCTCACCCTGCTGTTCGAAGTGACCGAGCTGTTCGACATGGAGACCAGGCCGGAACTCGTCCTTCTCCAGAAGACCATGGTGGTGGTCGAGGGCGTGGCACGTACGCTCGACCCGGCTTTCAACATGTGGAAGACTTCGGAGCCGGTCGTCGGTCACTGGATCAGGCAGAATCTGGGACCTCGCGGGCTTCTGGACGATGCCCGCGACGGCGCCAATGCGCTGCTTTCGCTGGCCCGCCAGGCGCCCGATCTGGCGGCGCGGACCGAAAGGCTGACACGCGAGATCGACGCGATGGCCGAACAAGGGCTGCGATTCGACGAAGCTACGGCCCGCGCCATCGGCAAGGCCGAGGCACGGCATACCCGTTCGGGCCGCGTGGCGTTGTGGGTGATCGCGGCGGCCATGGTGTATATTGCGTGGAAGCTGGTCTGAGACTCTCTCCACGTTGACGGCACGATTGGGTTGCAATACATTGCAGGCCGTTCATCGCGGAGGGTGCCTTCATGGCCTCTTGACAGTTCGAAATCTGGACGAGGAAACCAAGTGGGTCTTGCGGCTGCGGGCGGCCCGCCATGGCAATTCGCTTGAGGAGGAAGTTCGCACGATACTACGACGCGCCGCGCGCGAAGACGAGAAAAAGCATCGACAACACGACAATCTCTATGACGCCATTCGTGAATTGGTCGAACCTCATGGTGGGTTCGAACTGGAGATACCGGAGAGGTCGCGCCCACCGCCGACCATCGATTGATCGTGATGCTCGTCGCCACCCGTTCCGCTTTCGGGATCGCCAACGCAATTGCGCGCGCGCACGGATTTGCCGTGGCGACCAGAAACATTCGCGATTTTGACAACTGCGGAATCAAGCTTATCAATCCTTGGGACACGCCGCTCAGATGACCCTTTCCGGCAAGCGCATCCTGCTGATCGTCGGCGGCGGCATAGCCGCCTACAAGACGCTCGACCTCATCCGTCGCCTGCGGGAACGGGGCGCGGCGGTGCGCGCCGTCATGACGGCGGCGGCGCAGCAATTCATCACGCCGCTGTCGGTCGGCACGCTGACGGCCGACCGTGTTTTCACCGACCTCTTCGATCGCGAGGACGAGCATGATGTCGGCCATATAAGGCTGGCGCGCGAGGCCGACCTGATCGTGGTGGCGCCGGCCACCGCCGATCTGATGGCGAAGCTGTCGCACGGGCTTGCCAATGACCTTGCTTCGGCGGTCCTGCTTGCCGCCGACACAAAGGTGCTGATGGCGCCGGCGATGAACCCGAAGATGTGGGACCACCCGGCGACGCGCCGCAACCGCGCGACATTGACGAAGGACGGCGTCATCTTCATAGGCCCGAACAAGGGGGAGATGGCTGAAAGCGGCGAGGCGGGCGAAGGGCGCATGGCGGAGCCGCTGGAGATCGTGTCGGCGATCGAGGCGGCGCTGGCTCGCAAACCAGGGCCGCTGGCGGGCACAAAGATCATCGTCACCTCGGGGCCGACGCACGAGCCCATCGACCCGGTGCGCTACATCGCCAATCGCTCGTCGGGCAAGCAGGGCCACGCGATCGCCGCCGCGCTGGCCGCACTGGGTGCGAAGGTGCGTCTGGTCTCCGGTCCGGTGACGCTGGCCGATCCCGCCGGCGTCGAGACGATCCATGTCGAGACGGCAAGGCAGATGATGGAAGCTGTCGAGGCTGAACTGCCGGCGGATGCCGCGGTGTTCGTTGCCGCCGTGGCGGACTGGCGCACCGCGAGTGCGGCCGGCGAAAAGATCAAAAAAATTGCCGGAGAAGGTCCGCTCATGCTCCGGATGACGGAGAATCCGGACATACTCGCCACGGTCGGCCGGCATGCGCAGCGGCCCTACCTCGTCGTAGGCTTCGCCGCCGAAACGCAGAATCTCGTCGCCAATGCGCAGGCCAAGCTGAAGCGCAAGGGCGCGGATTTCATCGTCGCCAACGACGTCAGCGCCGAGGGCGGCGTCATGGGTGGCGACCGCAACCGGGTGCGCATCGTGTCCAAGTCAGGCGTCGAGGAATGGCCCGAGATGGAGAAGGACGAAGTGGCGCGGCGGCTCGCCGGGCTGATCGCCGGGCGGCTGCGAACTGTAGAGGTTTGAGCAAAAGCACCGCGCCGAATGCGAAACAGGACGTCAAGGTCGTGTGCCCGACTTGGAGACGATTCGGCTGGCGGGGGACGGGCTTGTGCCCGTTGTCCCGAATTTAAGCTTTGACGCTTTGCATAGGCGGCGAGGGCCGCAAGTCGTTCCGCGACGTGAAGCACTACAAGCGCAGGAAGCGCTGGCTCGCCTGAGCAGGTTTCGAAAAAGTACCCCGCGATTTTTTCGCGGAAATCTGCGACAAGACAAGAATTAAGACTGGCGAATCCCGCAAGCCTGCTTGGAAAGACCGGTTGGCGGGGGTTCGCCGCGTTTATTGCCGGGAAAAACACCGCGCACTTTTCGTAGCTCGGGCCGAATTGCCGCATTGCCCTTACGTTGCGATTTCGCTATGTGCCGGGATACGACTTTCGGAGGGAGACGTATGGCCGACCACACCCCGACCGGACCGCTCGAACTGGGCGCCCGCATGGATTATTCCGAGCACGATCGCACCTATAAGATGTTCGTCCAACTCGCAAAATGGGGCGGGATCATCTGCGTTGGGTTGCTTGCCGCCCTGGCCTTCGCCTTCTTCGGCGGTGGAGGCTTCTTTTCCGCGCTCGTGCTGTTTATCGTGGTTCTGGCCGGCGGCGGCTATCTGCTGCGCGACATCCCAGCACACATTACCTGACGCGTCTTTTCCGTAATCGGCGGCAGCGGCTGCGCGCCGAGGGGAAGCGTTCCAACCGGAGGGGATTCAGGCGGTGGGACAGATAGTTTTCATTCCAAAGGAAATCGACGCCGACGATCGGCGCGTCGGCGCTTCACCGGACACGGTAAAGCGGCTGAAAGCACTTGGCTTCGAAATTATCGTCGAGACGGGCGCCGGGCTGGGCTCGCGCATCATCGACGCCGACTACCAGGCCACCGGCGCTACGATCGGCAATGTATCCGACGCTGCAAAAGCAGACGTGGTGCTCAAGGTCCGCCGTCCGACCGAGGCCGAGCTCAGGGGCTACAAGCCGGGCGCGGCGGTGCTCGCCATAATGGACCCCTATGGCAATGACGCGGCGATCGCCGCCATGGCCAAGGCGGGCGTAACTGCGTTCGCCATGGAACTCATGCCGCGCATCACGCGTGCGCAGGCGATGGACGTCTTGTCCAGCCAGGCCAACCTAGCCGGCTACCAGGCGGTGATCGACGGCGCGGCCGAATATGACCGCGCCCTGCCGATGATGATGACGGCCGCCGGCACCGTGCCCGCCGCCAGGATATTCGTCATGGGCGTCGGCGTCGCCGGCTTGCAGGCGATCGCCACGGCGCGCCGGCTTGGCGGCGTCGTCACGGCCACCGACGTGCGCCCGGCGGTGAAGGAGCAGGTGCAGTCGCTCGGCGCTAAATTCCTGGCGGTCGAGGACGAGGAGTTCAAGGCCGCCGAGACGGCGGGCGGCTACGCCAAGGAAATGTCGAAAGAGTACCAGGCCAAGCAGGCGGCGCTGACGGCCGAGCACATCGCCAAGCAGGACATAGTGATCACCACGGCGCTCATTCCCGGCCGGCCGGCGCCGAAGCTGGTTTCGGCGGCGGTGGTCGCCTCGATGAAGGCGGGCTCGGTGATCGTCGACCTCGCCGTCGAGCGCGGCGGTAATGTCGAGGGCGCCGAGGCCGGCAAGGTCGTCACCACCGCCAACGGCGTCAAGATCGTCGGCCATCTCAACGTTGCGGGTCGCGTCGCGGCCTCGGCTTCGCTGCTCTATGCCAGGAACCTGTTCGCCTTCCTCGAGACGATGGTCGACAAGGGGTCGAAGCAGATCGCCATCAACCGCGACGACGAGCTGGTCAAGGCGACGATGCTGACGGACGGCGGCAAGGTCGTGCATCCGAATTTCGCCGGTGCAGCGCCGGCGGCAGAAGCCGTGGAGCCGGCCAGCGTATCCGAGCCGGATACGGTGGCGCCAGCGGATAAGCCGGCGGGCCGCAGGAAGGCCAGCACCAAGAAGAGCGGGGAAGAAACGTAATGGAACATACCACGCTGGAACAGGCGCTCGAACAGCTCGACAAGGCGACGGCCGCTGTCCGCGCCGCTCTTCAGGACCTCGCGCCGGCTGCCGCGGAAACCGCGGGCGATGCGGCGCATGCGATTTCGGGCGGGGCGATCGACCCCTTCGTCTTTCGCCTCGCGATCTTCGTGCTGGCGATCTTCGTCGGCTACTACGTCGTCTGGTCGGTAACGCCGGCGCTGCACACGCCGCTGATGGCCGTCACCAACGCCATTTCCTCGGTGATCGTGGTCGGCGCCCTCCTGGCGGTCGGCATCTCGGCCTCGGGACTGGCGACCGGCTTCGGTGTGGTGGCCATGGCGCTGGCCGCCGTCAATATCTTCGGCGGCTTCCTCGTGACCCAGCGCATGCTTGCCATGTACAAGAAGAAAGAGAAGTGAGATGAACGCCAACCTCGCCTCTTTCCTCTACCTCGTCTCCGGCATTCTGTTCATCCTGGCGCTCAGGGGCCTGTCGCATCCGACGACCAGCCGGCAGGGCAACATGTACGGCATGGTCGGCATGGCAATTGCCATCCTGACCACGCTGGCGCTGGCCACGCCGTCGGCCGGCCGCTTCGGGCTGATCGTCATCGGGCTGGCCGCCGGCGGCAGCGTCGGCGCCTATACGGCGCGCCGCATCGCCATGACCTCGATGCCGCAATTGGTCGCGGCCTTCCACAGCCTCGTCGGCCTTGCCGCCGTCCTGGTGGCTGCCGCGGCGATCTATGCGCCAACCAGCTTCGGCATCGGCACGGTCGGCGACATCCACAGCCAGGCGCTGGTGGAAATGAGCCTCGGCGTGGCGATCGGCGCCATAACGTTCACCGGCTCCGTCATCGCCTTCCTCAAGCTCGACGGGCGCATGTCCGGAAAGCCGATCATGCTGCCGGCCCGCCATGCCATCAACATCGTGCTTGGCATCGCGCTCGTGGTGCTGATCGTGCTCCTGGTCGCCACCGAATTGAAGGCGGTCTTCTGGCTGATCGTAATTGTGTCCCTGGCCTTGGGCGTGCTGCTCATCATCCCGATCGGCGGCGCGGACATGCCGGTCGTGGTGTCGATGCTCAACTCCTATTCGGGCTGGGCGGCGGCCGCCCTAGGCTTCACGCTCGGCAATCTGGCGCTGATCATCACCGGCGCGCTGGTCGGCTCGTCGGGCGCGATCCTCAGCTACATCATGTGCAAGGGCATGAACCGCTCGTTCATCTCGGTCATCCTGGGCGGCTTCGGCGGCGAGACGGCCGTTGCAGCCAGCGACGGCATCGAGCGCACGGTCAAGCAGGGCTCGGCCGATGACGCCGCCTATCTGATGGCCAATGCGCAGAAGGTGATCATCGTGCCGGGCTACGGCATGGCCGTCGCCCAGGCGCAGCACGCGGTGCGCGAAATGGCCGACAAGCTGAAAGCCGCCGGGGTCGAGGTGAAGTACGCGATCCACCCGGTCGCCGGCCGCATGCCGGGCCACATGAACGTGCTGCTGGCCGAAGCCAATGTGCCCTATGACGAGGTGTTCGAACTGGAGGACATCAACTCGGAGTTCGCCCAGGCCGATGTCGCCTATGTCATCGGCGCCAACGACGTCACCAACCCTTCCGCGCGCGACGACAAATCCTCGCCGATCTACGGCATGCCCATCCTCGACGTCGACAAGGCGCGCACCTGCCTGTTCGTCAAGCGTTCGCTGGGATCGGGCTATGCCGGCATCGACAACACGCTGTTCTACAAGGACGGCACCATGATGCTGCTCGGTGACGCCAAGAAGATGACCGAGGAAATCGTCAAGGCCATGGATCATTGAGGCAGGCGGCCCTCGCACCATACTTCCTTCAAGCCCGGCCGCCGCGCCGGGCTTTTCGTTTCGGGCGCTTTTGCCTTGCCCGAATGTTTGCTCTTGCCGCCGTCCAAATTAAGCCTTGACCGTTTGCGCCGCCCCTCATCTGCCTGCCGGCATCTTCTCCCCGCAAGCGGGGCGAAGGACGCTCTCGTCAAGGATTTCGCCGATAGCCAAAGGATTATCCGTCTTTATCTGGACGCCAGTGTAAGGCCGGTAACGCCAAGCGCCACATTGAGCCCGGTCTGACCCTGCACGCTCAGCGGTTGAAGCATGTAGTCCAGCAGCGAGCCGCGCACCAGGATATTGGCTCCGACACCGAGCGCGGTCGTTGCCTCCGCCCCTATGCCACCATAGTTTCCGGCGAGCACGCCTGGACTGTAGGATTTGAAGTTTGTCGCCAGAACGGCCCATTTCAACACACCTTGGCTCGTGTGGCCGAGGTCGACGCCGTAGCGGGTAATCACGCCCGAATAAGAACTCGCTGGGTGTTCCCGAAAAGGCGGGGACGAAATTGCAGTTTACACGCTTGGTCGAGCCGAAGATGAAGCCGGTGCCTTGGCCCACGCCGCAGACCAGCATGCCGATCTGAACGGTGCCGGCTTGCGCGGCTGAAGCGCCGCCGGCCAATGCGAGCGCGGCCGTCGCCGCCAGAATGATTTTTCTCATGGATGCAAAGCTCCTCAAAAGATGCTGCACAAGAAACCGGTGCGGAACCGCTTGGTTCCACGCCGGCGCAGCGCGCAAGCAGATTGTGAGGCGGATGATGCGATGAAAATTTGAACCTAGAGCATTTCCGGTGAATACTGAATCGCTCTGTTTCGCCGATGGCGAGGCGATCCGCTAGGAAGGCGGCGCAGGTCGTGCTGGTGGCACGGCCAAGTCCGCCTGACGCCGCGGGCGCCCGCCAGCGGCAAACCCTTCGGGCCGGGTCCATTTGGCTCAAATCCTTCGGGTTCCGGCTCGGCCGTGGCGCCACCACGACCTTCACCGAAACCCTCGACCTTGAGCCAAATGGCCTCCGGCAGAGTGATCCAGTATTCACCGGAAATGCTCTAGATCAAGGCAGGATCAGCCGGCGCGGGTGCGCGCCAGGCCGTCGCGCGCCGGAGCGTAATTGGGGTCGAGCCTGACGGCCTGCGCGTAGGACTTCGCCGCCTTTTGCTTTTCGCCGCGCCGCTCATAGACCAGCGCCTGGTTGGCCCAGCCCTCCGCCAGCTTTTGATCGAGCTTGATCGCGGTGTTGAAGTCGGCAAAGGCGTTTGTCTCGTCATTCATCGCCAGATAGGACAGGCCGCGGCCGTTATACGGTTCGGCGGAGTCCGGAGCGAGCGAGATGGCGGTCGAAAAGTCTTCGATGGCGAAGGCGTGCTGACCCTGGTTCTGATAGATCAGCCCGCGATTGTGGTAGGCGCGCGGGTCGGTGGTATCGAGCTGGATCGCCCTCTGAAAGTCGTCGAAGGCATCGCGGGTCTGGCCGGCCTTGCGGTAGAGGTTGCCGCGGCCGATATAGGCGGCATCATAGTTTGAGTTGATCTGGATCGAGCGATTGTAGTCGTCGAGCGCGGCCTGCTGGTCGCCAAGGAAACGCTGGATCAGCGCACGATTGGCGTAAGCCTGATAGAAGCCCGGCTGCAATTCGATCGCTTTGTCGAAGTCGCGCAGCGCCTCGCGATAGCGTCCGCCGCGTCCATAGGCCGAGCCCCGCACATTGTAGGCCTCCGGATCGGTCGGATTGCGCTGGATCACCTCGGTGAGCGACGAAATATTCTGGTCGGATCCTTGGGCGACATCGACGCTGGTGATTTCGCCGCTCGGGCCGGTCGTGCACGCGGCCAGTGCCATGGCCGAGGCCAGCGCGGCCACCGCGGCCAGACCGCGGGCCGGGGACAGGCGATGACCAATGCGTGCATTCATTCCAGAATCCCCCGTTGAGCGGGCTGCCGTTCGACCGGCCTTTGGCCGAAGCGTCAATACAAAAGAGGCGGCAGCGACTCGAATCGCTCCACCTCTCGCTAGTTCCCGAAAAAGACGAAAAATGGGCGGATCAGCGCGCCGGACGGCCGACTCCCGCTGCGGGCGCCGGACGGGGCGTGGACGGCAGCAGCCCTTCGCGCTGGGCGCGCTTGCGCGCCAGCTTGCGGGCGCGGCGAACGGCCTCGGCCTTTTCGCGGGCGCGCTTCTCGGAGGGCTTTTCATAATGTCCGCGCATCTTCATCTCGCGGAAGATGCCTTCGCGCTGCATTTTCTTCTTCAGCGCGCGAAGCGCCTGATCAACATTGTTGTCGCGGACGAGTACCTGCACGGGCAATCCTGTCTAGTTGGTTTCGGGATAGTGAGGCAGAAGCAAATAGCCAATGCCTCCGCGGAGCTGGCACCGCGAATTGTGGCGGGTGTTAGCAGAATAGAGGTGGCCTGTCCACTGCCGAGGGCGCCTCTGGTATAGTTTCCCGACCGGCAGGCATGGACGGGATTTATATCGCCATCCGCTTGGCTGTGGTGTCGCCGCAGCGAATGAGGCGAAGCGATGCTCGCAAGGCTGCCCGCAATGCGGAGAGCATGGTTGCAGGCGCTTGCTTGTATAAATCGGCTTATGAAGTGCCGCTAAGGGCCCGTCGGCAGGCCATATTGAGCAGCGCCGGGCAGCCGGGCATCTCCTCGACATTCGGCCATTGCGATTTGAAGCGCTCCTTGACGTTAAAATTCAGGCTCACGACGGTGTAAAAGTTCGCGCCGTATTTGTATCCGTGCGCGACGCTGACCCGGCCGTCGACGGTGGAGCGGTTTGCGGTCTGAACAAGCTCGATCCCTTTGATCGTCTCGGGATTCATCCTGCCTGTGACTGGAATGTCGGCAAGAGGCCGCAGCGTCGATCCCGGCGAGGGGTTCTTTCCCATCAGGGAAAGAAAATACTGGACCAGCAGGATGTCGTCCACGGAATTGTTCTGGCCATTGCGGCCAACCGAACTGTCCACGTTGTAGAAGACCGGAACACCTGAAATTGGCGGTCTCGGCGCGAGTACATGAACCATCGCATCCCCTCGGAAGGTAAATCCTGAATAAAGGGCCCGAAACGTAGTCAAACCGACCGGTTGAACGCTGTCAATCCACCGCCCGTCTCGGCCAGTAATCAAGGATCCATTGCCGCGGCGGCCACCGGGCGGCTCACGCGTTGAGGGTTGTCAGGCGTGGCAGGCGGTTTCGGTTGAGGGCTGGGGGTCTTTGGGGCTTTCGACACGAATTCCCCTCAACAGTCGCCGGATTTCAGCGGACCGCACATGGTCGCTGGCCATGAGCTGACGGATGATCGGTTCTCTAAGCAGTTCTTCAAGTGTTGCTTCGCGCTCACCCGTCATTTTCTCCCCCTCGGGTATTTGAGGCACGCCTTTTCTTGCACGGACATGTTGCCGGCCGATGTCGCGCCACCGCGGCCGATGACAAGCGTCGGTTACAATGTGCCTGGCCCTCGGCAACGGTTTAAGCGGCGCCGGGTGTGCCGGAGGCTCGGGGAGGCTGGTCGCGATTGTCGTCGCCGTCCGGTTCTTCATTCCCGCCTGACGGGCCTAAGCAGACTTGCGTGGCTTCGCCCACGCTTCGCCTGCTTAGCCTCTTGTTTAGTCGCAGGTTTCTGTCGGAAAACCATGAGACACTTTTCCGGAACCTGCTTAGTCGACACGCGACCTTCAGCCGCCCAACTGCGGCCCAAAAGCCAGCCGCCGATTCTCGGCCATGAATACGTTGCCATAGAGACTGGCTATCCAGCGCTTGCCTTCGGTGGTCATGCCCAGATAGCGCAGGCCGTCCCCTATATAGGGCTCGACGGCGGTCCAGAAGAACCTGGGATAGCAGTCGATAAGATCGGCCGGATTGATGACGCCCATTTTCTCGGCGCTGCCGATTTCGTTGAACTCGTGAAACAGCGCGGCCATCTTGGACGGATAGTTCGGGTCGGCCAATTGGCCGATGAGGTCGGCCGCCCGCACCAAACCCGCCTCCGTGTTGGTCTCCTTGTGATCCTCGTCCTCGGGAACCGGAAAGCGCGTCAATTCAATGGCGCGCGCGATCCGCTCGCAGTCGATCAGCCGGTGCCCGGCGAAGCGCTCCCGCACCGCGATTTTGCCGCGCGTCACGTGATAGGGCGCCAGAACCGCATCGCTGGCCCCGCGGGGGAGTTGGAAGCGCGCCCCGGCTTCATCGATGACCACGCTTGTCGCGTCGTCATCCCGGCACGCCCCCCGAACGAAGCCGATGTCGTGGCACAGCAGTGCGACGATGAAGTGCACCCAATCCTCCGGTTCGAGCGACTGGAAAAGCAGCTTTCCCCGCACGATTTCCTGTCCGACCTGCGTGACCAGTATCGTGTGCTCGAAGTCGTGATACAGCGCGTCGCTGCAGCCGATGCGCTCGATCAGCAGCCTGGCGCCGGCATCAAGAAAGGTCGCGTATTCCGGCTGTCGCTCACCATAGTAGTGCCGATACGTTTCGGCCAATTGCCGCCCGAATGCCTCGGCGGCCAGAGTTATGACATTCAGCATGTCACCCTCATCAATTTTTCCGGAAGCGACGAGGTTGTTCGCGGACGAGACGGTGTCCCGGCAGTATCGGTCTACCGCCATCCATGCGCAAGCATTCGATCTCGAATCGCCGCGAGGGCGGTCAAGTCTCCCGGTTTTCGGGCAGCCATCTTGTGCTCGGTGCTTTAGGCGCCCTCCGCCGAGGTGGAATGATGGCATTGACGGGTCGCCAAGCGCCTTCGGTCACTCTGCGCGATAGCGGCGCCGATGCCACCGGTGCGGACGCAAAGGCAGCTTTCCGCCGAAGGAATCTAATGCACGGCGGCGACGAGCGGCGCGGAGCCTTCGCGGATGGTCACCCAGCGGCCGGTGTGGTTCGACGCCTGGCGCTTCAGATAGCGGTAGCCTGTCTGGCTCCAGTCGCGGACTGAGCCGGACAGATTGTCCAGCACGAAATCACCCTTGTCGGTGCGCACGGTCAGCACCGCGTGTCCTTCGCCGTCCGGCTTGCGAACCACGGTGACGAGCAGATTGGACAGCGACAGCCCGAGCTTCCGCAACTTGCGGCGCTTTTCGAGCACATAGTCCTCGCAATCGCCGACGCCGCCGTCGGGGTAGGCCCAGACCTCGTCCTTGCCGTAGATTTCAAGATCGTTCAACGGCTTGACGGTTTCATTGACAGCCGCGTTGACGTTGACGATGGCGCTCCACAGCGCGCCGCTCATGCGTTCGGGGCCGTCGTCGCGCAACCGCATCGAGCATTCCGCGGGGGCTGTCCGGCAAAACTCGTAATGTCCGATCGGTTGTGACGTCAGACCGCCGGTGAGCATCGGGCCGGACGCCCAAGCCTGCCCGGCGGTTGCCATCACCGAAGCAAACACCATACTGAGAAGCCTCGCGGCGCCACGCGCCCGCGGAGAGGAGTGCATGGCCCACCCGCCTTTTGTCGTTAACGAAACGTTAAGGGCGATTAGCGGCCAGTGTCAATTCGCGGGCGCTCACACTTTCGAATGATGGTTACCGCGACGGCATAGGCGCGGCGAAAATACAACAGAAACGGCTGTATTGGGGAAGAATGCGCAAATACTCTCCCCGTGTCACAGACGAATATGCAGGATACCCCTACATCTCAGCTCTTGGCGACATGCACCAGGTGGGGCCTGGTTGCCACGCGGTTTTCCTTGCCGTAGCTCGTTATGAAGTCGACGATACGCGGCACGATTTCCGAGCGGAAGCGCGAACCGTTGAAGACGCCGTAATGGCCGACGGCCGGCTGCACATAATGCGCGCGCATGTGGTCCGGGATGTTGACGCAGATGTCATGCGCTGCCTGCGTCTGGCCCAGGCCGGAAATATCGTCGTTCTCTCCCTCGACCGTCAGCAGCGCGACGTTGCGGATCGCCGCCGGGACCACCGGCGTGCCGCGATGCGTCATCTCGCCCTTGGGCAAAGCGTGGCGTATGAACACCGTGTCCACCGTTTGCAGATAGAACTCGGCGGTGAGGTCCATGACCGCGAGGTATTCGTCGTAGAAGTCGCGATGCTTCTCGGCGTTGTCGCCGTCGTTCTTGACCAGGTGCATGAAGTATTGCTTGTGCGCGCTGATGTGGCGGTCAAGATTCATGCCCATGAAGCCGGAAAGCTGCAGGAAGCCTGGGTAGACCTCGCGCATGAAGCCCGGCGCCGGCCACGGCACCGGCAAGATCACGTTCTCGCGGAACCAGTCGACGCCTTTCTGCTCGGCCAGCAGGTTGACGGCGGTCGGGTTGCGGCGGGTGTCGATCGGACCGCCCATCAGGGTGAGGGTCGAAGGCGCGTAGCGGTCGCCGCGCGCCTCCATCAGGGCGGTCGCGGCAAGCACCGGCACCGACGGCTGGCAAACGCACATGACGTGCACGTCCGGACCGAGCACATGCAGCATTTCGACGACATAGTCGATGTAGTCGTCGAGGTCGAAACGGCCCGCCGTCAGCGGCACCATCCGCGCGTCGGACCAATCGGTGATGTAGATGTCGGCATGTGGCAGCAGTGCCTCGACCGTGCCGCGCAGCAGCGTGGCATAATGTCCCGACATCGGGGCCACGATCAGCAGCTTGGGATCGGTCCTGCGCCGCGCCGGCAGGTCGCGCACGAAATGCACCAGGTTGCAGAACGGCCTCGACCATACGATTTTTTCGGCCAGCGCTACCGGTTTCCAATCGATGACGGTTTCTTCCAAGCCAAAGGACGGCTTGCCGTAGCGGCGCGTAACGCGTTCGAAGAGTTCGGCCGCGGCCGCCATGGAGCGGCCAGCCGCGGTATTGGCCACCGGATTGATCGGGTTCGAATAGAACAGCCTTACCACGTCGGCCAAGGCGCGATACGGCTGCATCATTGCATGGTGAAATTCGTAGAGCTGGTAGAACATAGAAAACCCCGCTGGCCCGCTTACGCGCGCACGTGCCCCAATGGTTAGTCAACGAACGTAGCGATCAATTGCTGCAACGCAATACGCCATTCGTCCATATGTTCTAATTATTGCGGTGGCGGGAGACGTTTTCGACGGCGCGGGAGCCAGATCAAACCCCCTCCACCAGCACGACCTCGCCGTCCGCATATTTGTGGCGGATCGCCTTGGCGGCCTGGTATTGGGGCGAATGGTAGCAGTCGTGCGCCGCCTGGAGGGAGGCAAACTCGATCACGACGTTGCGCGCCCGTCCGGTGCCCTCGGCGAGTTCATAGGCGCCGCCACGGGCCAGCATTTTGGCGCCGAACCGCTCGAATGCGACCCCCGCGGCGGCGACATAGTCCTTGTAGCCTTCAGGGTCGCGCACATCGACGCGGGCGATCCAATATCCCTTCGGCATCTTCTCCTCCCTTGATCAAGCCCCGGCCATCTCCGCAATAATGGCTTGCGCGGCCCCCCGCCTGTCAACCGCCGCAATGATCGGCCGGGCAACGACGAGGTGGCTTGCGCCAGACCGGATGGCGTCGCGCGGCGTTACCACGCGCTTCTGGTCGCCGGGATCGGCGCCTGCCGGGCGGATGCCGGGCGTCACGACCGCAAGGCCGGGACCGACGATCCTGCGCACCGCCTCGGCTTCGCCCGCCGAACAGACGATGCCTCCCATGCCTGCCTCCAACGCCTGGCCGGCGCGGCGCAGCACCAGCGTTCGCGGGTCGCATTGGTAGCCGGCTTCGATGAGATCGCGCTCGTCCATGGAGGTCAGGACCGTCACGCCAAGGAGGCAAAGCGCGCTGCCCCGCGCTGCCTCCACCGCCGCGCGCATCGCCTTCGGATAGGCATGCAGCGTGAGCATCGACACGCCCATCCTCGCAATGTTCTCGACGCCCCTGGCGACTGTGTTGTCGATGTCGAGCAGTTTCATATCGAGGAAAACGCCCTTGCCTTCGGCGGCAAGCTCTCGGGCGAAATCGAGCCCGCCGGCGAAGGCGAGCTGGTAGCCGATCTTGTAGAAGGATACCAGGCCATCGAGATCGCGCACGACGCGTTGCGCTTCAGCGAGCGTCGGCACGTCGAGTCCGACGATAAGCCGCCCGGCGGAATTCGTGTCAACTGTCATTCCAGTTCCTCTTGCCCCTCATGGTGCGCAGCCCTGGCGGGGCGTCACGGCGCGTTCCGCGCGGACAGCATCGCCGCACGTTCGATCAGGGTGCGGCACAGGCGCTCCATCCCCTTGCGCAGCCGCTCCTCCCGGAATTCGCCGTTCTCGTCGAAGGCTTTCTCCCCGTAGGGAACGGAGACCTGCGGGGAAATCACCTCCATCTGGATATGCGAGAGCACCGCGCGCAGATGCGCGATGCTGCGCACTCCGGCGAAATGGCCTTCCGAAGACGAGCACAATGCCGCCACCTTGCCCGGAAAGGGACGCAGCGGTTCGCTGCCATCCTTCTTCACGCGGCTCACCCAGTCGATCGCGTTCTTCAGAAGCGGCGGCATCGAGCCGTTATATTCCGGCGTCGCGATCAGAATGCCGTCATGCTGAACGAAGAGTCGCGCGAGCCTGACCGCGTTTTCAGGCACGCCCTTCTCCGCTTCGAGGTCCTGGTCCATGATCGGCAGTCTATAGTCGCCGAGCGAAATCCGGGTCACTTCGGCCCCTTGCGATGCCAGTTCCCTGGCGGCGGCATCCGCCGTCCTGCCGCTATAGGCACCAAGGCGGGTCGATCCGGCAAACACGAGGATTCTCGGGATCAACACTGACGCTCCTTTTGCTCGCGCGGAGGTTCAGGCAAATCGCCAGTCAAATCAACCATCGACGGGTTCGTGGGACGGTTGGCTTTCGTCCGCATGCCGGCGGCGGGCCTTAGTTCCGTCGTCCCCGCTCGTAGACCCAGAGCCGCGTCGGCGGGATGTTGCGGATGACGAAATCGAAATGCCGGACCGTGTAGTTGCCGAGGCCGGGCGGCACCGGCGACTTCGGCCCGTAGGTAAGCTGGACGATCGGCCGGCCCTTGGGAATGCGGCCGAGCAGGTCTTCGATATAGGCGACACGGCGCGGCACGGGGAAGTTCAGCAGGGGAACGCCTGAAACGACGCTGTCGAAGCATTTCGGCGCACCCTTGCCCAGTGTGGCGTCGAGATCGAAGGCGTCGCCCTCGATGACGTTGACGCGCGGAAAGTTGCGCCGCAGATGGCGAACGAAATCCGCCGAATATTCGACCGTGTAGAGCTTTTCGGGCGGGACCCCGCGCGCAAGAATGGCCCGGGTGATTACACCGGTTCCCGGCCCGATCTCCAGGACCGGCAGGCCGGAAGTGGTGTCGACCACCGACGCCATGCGCCGTGCGGTGAACGAACTGGTCGGGATGATCGACCCGACAGCCTTGGGCTTGTCGATCCAGCCGCGGAAGAAACGCAGTTCGTCGTCGAACTTCTCGGCCAGCGCCTTGCGCAACTCCGATCCGCTTCGCATGGCCGTCACTCCGTGTCACTTTTGCCGGCGATCAATAGCACCCCGGCCGTTCAATGCAAGGTTTACGCGGCGTGCATCGGCCTGGTTGCTCCGCTCGCCCGGTGCCTCTGCTTTCTACGAGAAATGGCAGCCGATCGCTTGCGGCCCGCGGCACTATTTTTCGGAGAACCGCTTTCGATAGTGCTCGACAACCTCCGGGTTGCGCAGATTGACGGGCAGGCCGCCGGCCAGCACGCGCAGCGCCTCCTCGGCCGCGCCAACCCCCATGCGCATCATGCTCTCCTCGGTAATGCCGGCCATGTGCGGCGTGACGATCACCTTGTCGAAGCCGAAATAGGGATGGTCGGGCGGCAACGGCTGCGTCACGAAGACGTCGAGCGCGGCGCCCGCGATGCGGTTTTCGCGCAGCGCGGCAAGCAGGGCCTGATCGTCGATCACCGCCCCGCGCGAGACATTCACCAGGATTGCGTCGGGCTTCATGGCGAAAATCCGGGCGCGGCTCATCAGTCCCGTCGTTTGCGGCGTCAGCGGGCAGGCAAGCACGACGATGTCGCTTGTCGCGACGAGTTCGTCGACCGGCACGCCGCGCACGAAATCCGGGAAGCCGGCTCCGCCGCGGCTATTGCCCAGCACGGCCAGGCCGAAGCCATGATGCGCCATCGACGCGATTTGCCGCCCGACGGCGCCCATGCCGACGATGCCGATGGTCCGGCCCGCGAGTTCGTGCGTGAAATTGGCGTGGTCGCGTCCGGCGAGCCAGCCGGAAGCCCTGAGATCGCGGTCCATGGCGCGAAAGCGCCGCGAAAGCGCCAGGCTGACGAAAAGCACATGCTCGGCGACCGAGCGCGCGTTGACGCCCGGCACATTGGCGACCAGCACGCCGGCGGCGGTCGCCGCCTCGACCGGAATCATGTCGAGCCCGGCGCCATGGCGGATCGCGGCGCGGATCGGGTGACGTCCGCCGAAAATTTCGGGCGGCAGCGGCGCGCGCACGATGATGATCTCCGCGTCGCGCGACTCGCCGACCAGGGTCCCGGCATCGAGCGCGGAGGCAATTCTCAGCGCCCCGGCTGTCTCGATGAGCGCGGCCGCGCGCGGGTGAAGCGGGTGAGTCGAAAACACCGCCGGCCGCATCAGACGGTTTCCGGCGACTTCGCGGCTTCCTCTGCACCGCCTATGAGGCCCTTCCAGTAGCTTTCGGCGCCTTGCAGATGGGCGCTCATCAGGGCCTGCGCGAGGTTGCCGTCGCGGCGCAGCAGCGCATCGAAGATCTGAAGATGCTCGGCATGCGATCGCCGGCCGCGCTCCGGATCCTTGAAATAGATCGGCAGGCGGTGTTCGCCCATGACGTAATAGACGCTGCAGACCTTGTAGAAGACGCTGTTCTGGGTTGCCCGGACAATCTCGAGGTGAAAATCGCGGTCCTCGCGCGCCAGTCCCTCGCCCGCCGCCAGCCGCGCCTCCGAGGCGGCGAGAATCTCGCGCAGCCGGTCGAAATTTTCCTCGGTGGCCCGGCTGCAGGCCAGCTCGGCCGCCTTGATCTCGTGGATTTTCCGAAGCTCCACCGACTCATAGATCTGGATGGGGTCGAGCGGCACGCCTGCCTTGGCAAACAGCGCCATGGCTTCGACGCTCGCCTGACGGGTGGTCAGGTAGATGCCGGATTTGGCGCGCCGCTCGACGATGCGCATCGCTTCGAGGATGGCGAGCGTCTCGCGAATCTGGCCGCGGCTGACGGAAAAATAATCGGCGAGTTCGCGCTCCGACGGCGTGCGGCCGGTCTCGGCATTGGAGCGCGAATAGAGATAGGCGGCCAGTTCGGCGAGGAGTTCCTTTTCCTTCATCTCGTTCAGCCGCTCCGGGCGTGCGCCTCCAGCACCTTTTCCGACATGGTGAAGCCAAGGCCGGGCCGGTCGGGAATGGCCACCATTCCGTCCGTGGCCTCGACGGTCTCTTCGACAAGGTCGTGGATCATCGGGTTTGCGCCGAGCGAATACTCGACCGTGAAACTCGCCGGCGAGGCCGCGCATAAGTGCAGGCCGGCGAAAAAGCAAGGCGCTCCGGCCCACAGATGCGGCGCGAAACGCAGGTTGAACGCGCTGGCAAGCGCGCCGATCTTCAACGCCTCGCTGATGCCGCCGCAAAAGGCCGGGTCCGGCTGGAAGATGTCGGCCGCCTTCAGCACGGCGAGGTCGCGGAAATCCCAGCGCGTCGCCTCGCTCTCGCCGGCGGCGACCGGCACCGGGCCGAACGCCCTGACCTCGGCCATGCCCGCCTTGTCGTCGGCGGTCACGGGCTCCTCGAACCAGGCGAGATCGCAGTCGGAAACCAGCGCCAGAAAGCGCTTGGCCTCGGCCACCGTGTAGGTGCCGTGCGCGTCGACCATGATTTCGACACCGTCACCCAGCGCCCGGCGCGCAGCGCGGACGCGCGCCGCCGAGACGTGCGGCGCGCCGTCCATCGCCCCTATCCTCATCTTCACGGCCCCGAACCCGCCTGTATCGACATAGGATTTCAATTGATCGCCGATTGTGCCCACCGGCGCCCAGCCGCCGGAGGCGTAGGCCGGCAGCCGGTCGGCCTTGCGCCCGCCGAGAAGCTGCCACACCGGCTGCCCAAGGTGCTTGCCGAGAAGATCCCAGAGCGCGATGTCGACGGCGCTGATCGCCGCAATCGACATGCCGCGCCGGGCGATCTGCGGCATGGCGTGGCCTTGCCGAGAAGCCGTTTCGGCGCGCACGCCGTTGTAGAGCATTTCCCAGATCGGCCCGATGTCGCCGGCATTGCGGCCGACAAGCATCGGCCCGATCTCGTGGTTGAGCAGGTGAACCAGCGCCCCATAGGAGCCCGCGCTGCCCGCCGCGTTCTTTGCTTCGCCCCAGCCGGTCAGGCCATCCTCGGTCTCGATGCTGAGGATGGCCGCGTCGAAAGTCCTGACCTGGCCGAAATCGCTGCGGTGCTGGCGCGCGGCTTCGATGGGAATGCGGACCCACCAGGCTTGAGTTTTCTTGATGCGCATCGAGTGCCTTTGCAAAGAGGGAGCCCGCGCCGGCAGCGGCCCGCGGCGGGGACGCACGTGCTACTTGATCAGCGGCAGCAGCGTCTCTGCGGTGATCCGCATCTGGTCGGTGTAGAACTTCTCCGTCAGCACACTGGAGCCGTGATCCTGGATGAATTTGAGCTGCTCAGGCGAGATATCGACCGGATTGCGCTCCACCATGTCCGGATAACGGGCCGCCGGGGTGCGGTCCACCGGCGCGACGAACTCGTTGGTAAGCGCGCCGTCATAGCCGATTTCCTTGAGCGTCCCGACGATCTTCGGCCAGTCGATCTGGCCCAGCCCGGCGGCGAAGCGGTTGTTGTCGGCGACATGGAAGTCGTAGAGCCGATTGCCGACCTCGCGGATCGCATCGTAGACGTTAAATTCCTCCATATGAATGTGATAGGCGTCGAGGCAGACGCCGCATTCCGGCGATACGGCATCGGCGAGCGCCAGCGCCTGGGCGCCGCGATTGAACAGATAGGTTTCGAAGCGGTTCAGCGGTTCGACCGCGACCTTCACGCCGACCTTCCTGGCGTGGGCGAAACACTCGCGCGTGGCGTCCACGACCCACTTCCATTCTTCCTCCTCGGTTCCGTCCGGGACCACCTTGCCGACGGTGGCCGGCACCAGCGTTATGATCTCGCCGTCGAGTTCGCCGACCATCGTCAGCACATCCTTGACGTATTGCACCGAGCGCTCCCGCTGGCCCTGGTCCTTGGCGGCGAGGTTGCGCTCGCCAAGCATCAGCGTGACGGATCCCCAGCAGCGTATGCCGTGCTCCTTGAGGAGCCTGCGCGTCTCCTTGGTCTCGTATTGCGCGGGCTCGCCGGAAATTTCGATCGATTCGTAGCCGAACTGCTTGATGCGCCTGAGCGTGGTCTCCAGCGGTTCGGCGCGCATCCAGTTGTGCGTCGAAAGGTGCATGTCGTCGGTCTCCCAATTTCGCCTTGAATTTGCTCCGCCGCGCGGAACCCTTTCCTCCCGCAGGGCAATCCAGCCTCTGGAAACTGGTTCGACCAATTGGGCAATGTGGGATTTCTAGACCATTTGGCACGCCGTCGCAAGGAGGCCGGCGTCTTCCCTCTGAATAACCGGTAACAAATTGAATACACGGAATAAAATACGAGAGCCGCAAAAAAGGCACGAAAGCGGCGGGTCGGGCCGGTCGCTTGACCCTCGGCTGGAATTTGGTATGACCAGTCTGGGAAATTTTCAAGCAACACTTGTGCGGTCATGGTCTTGCGGCCGTATCGGGGTCGTTTACGATAGGCCGCTGCCAACGGAGGAGACGAATGGCTAGGACAATGAAGGGGCCGGCTATTTTCCTGGCCCAGTTCGCGGGAGACGCAGCCCCGTTCAACTCGCTTCCCGCGATCACCAAATGGGCGGCGGGCCTTGGCTACAAGGGCGTTCAGATCCCGACCTGGGACAGCCGGCTGTTCGACCTGAAAAAGGCCGCGGCGTCGAAAGCCTATTGCGACGAGGTGAAGGGGATCTGCGCCGATTCCGGCGTCGAAATCACGGAACTGTCGACGCATCTGCAAGGTCAGCTCGTCGCGGTGCATCCGGCCTACGACGCGCAGTTCGACGGCTTCGCCGCATCGGAGGTCCGCAACAATCCGAAGGCGCGGCAGGCCTGGGCGGTCGAGCAGATGGAATTCGGCGCCAAGGCTTCCGAGAACCTCGGCCTTTCCGCCTCGGTTTCCTTCTGCGGCGCGCTCGCCTTTCCCTATCTCTATCCTTGGCCGCAGCGTCCGGCCGGCCTGATCGAGGAGGCCTTCGCAGAGCTGGGCAGGCGCTGGAAGCCGATCCTCGACAAATACGAGGATGCCGGTGTTGATGTGGGCTATGAGATCCATCCCGGCGAGGATGTCTTCGACGGCGCCACCTTCGAGATGTTCCTCGATGCGGTCGGCGGCCACAAGCGCTGCAACATCAATTACGACCCTTCGCATTTCCTTTTGCAGCAGCTCGACTATCTCGCCTTCATCGACATCTATCACGAGCGCATCAAGGCGTTTCACGTCAAGGACGCCGAGTTCAATCCGGACGGGCGGCAGGGCGTCTACTCCGGATACCAGGGCTGGGTGAACCGCGCCGGCCGCTTCCGGTCGCTGGGCGACGGCCAGGTCGATTTTGGCGGCATCTTTTCAAAGCTCGCGGCTCACGACTACGATTCCTGGGCCGTGCTGGAATGGGAATGCTGCCTGAAACATCCCGAGGATGGGGCCGCCGAGGGCGCCCCGTTCATCCAGCATCATATCATCCGGGTTACGGAAAGAGCCTTCGACGATTTCGCCGGCGGCGGGACGGACAAGGCGTTGCTGCGCAAGATGATGGGGATCTGATTACTAAGGGCCATGAAGGATGACTGTCTGATGCGGTGGAGCGTGCTCTGGCTAAGCAGACTTGCGTGGCTTCGCCCGCTTCGCCTCTTGTTTTGTCGCAGGTTTCGGTCGGAAAACCGTGACACACTTTTCCGGAACCTGCTTAGCTGGCAGCACAATCCGTTAAAGCTGGCGAGTGGACGAACCGCGCAGTGTTTGCCGTGCCGTCGGGAAATGCAGCTCGTGCCCGGCGGATGAAGAATAGTCGAACAGGTCGCGACCGACCCAAGCCCGGCGCCGCGCGCCGGCCTCCGCAGTGGGAGGGGCAGCCGCGCCATACAAGGGAGGCAAACAATGGTATCCGGCAGGACGGTCGAATTGGGCTCGGGCCCAATCCGCTACGGCATGGTGGGCGGCGGGCAGGGCGCCTTCATCGGCGGGGTGCACCGCATAGCGGCGCGCATCGATGGCGAATTCCAGTTGGTCGCAGGCGCGCTCTCCTCCGATCCCGCGCGGGCGAAAGCTTCCGCCGCCGAGCTTGGTCTCGATCCGGAGCGCAGCTACGGAAGTTTCGCCGAAATGGCCGAGGTCGAGGCGAAGCGGGCGGACGGCATCGAGGTGGTCTCGATCGTTACGCCCAACCATATGCACTGGCCGGCGGCGAAGGCCTTCCTCGCAGCCGGCATCCACGTCATCTGCGACAAGCCGCTGACCTCGACGCTCGCCGATGCGAAGCAACTGGCCGCACTTGTCGAAAAGAGCGGCAAGCTGTTCATCCTCACGCACAACTACACCGGCTATCCGATGATCCGGCATGCGCGCGAGATGGTCGCGTCCGGCCAGCTCGGCGACATCCGCGTCGTGCAGGCGGAGTATCCGCAGGACTGGCTGACCGAAAAGGTCGAGGATACCGGCCAGAAACAGGCGGCATGGCGCGTCGATCCGAAACAGTCGGGCGCCGGCGGTTCGACCGGCGACATCGGCACGCATGCCTATAACCTTGCCCGCTTCGTTTCAGGACTGGAACTTGACAGTCTCGCCGCCGACCTGGACTCCTTCGTGCCGGGCCGGGCGCTTGATGACAACGCCAATGTGCTTCTGCGCTTCAAGGCCAAGGGCGGCGCGCCGGCGGCCAAGGGGATGCTGTGGGCGAGCCAGGTGGCGCCCGGCCACGAAAACGGCCTGAAATTGCGCGTCTACGGCACAAAGGGCGGCATCGAATGGGTGCAGGCCGACCCGAACTATCTTTGGTACACGCCGTTCGGCCAGCCGAAGCAGTTGATCACGCGCGGCGGCGCGGGTTCCGGACCGGCGTCCGCCAGGGTGACGCGCGTGCCGCCGGGACACCCCGAAGGCTATCTCGAAGGCTTCGCCAACATCTATGCCGAGGCGGCCCGCGCGATCCGCGCGGTGCGCAAGGAGGGCGGCAAGGTCCCCGAGGACGTGATCTTTCCGACCGTGCAGGATGGCGTCGAGGGCGTCGCCTTCGTGGAGGCCTGCGTCCGCTCGTCGAAGGCGAACGGCGCCTGGACCAATCTGTAGCGGCTCCACGGTTTCGTGCGGGTGCCGCGCTTGTTGCTAAGCAGACTTGCGTGGCTTCGCCCCGCTTCGCCTGCTTAGCCTCTTGTTTTGTCGCAGGTTTCTGTCGGAAAGCCGTGGAACACTTTTCCGGAACCTGCTTAGGGTCCGGTGCAAGGCGAAGCAAGTTCGCGGATCAGGAAGCTCGCGTGGCTGGTGCGGGATCGAACCGCTCCGCCATGACGGCGAGTTCGACTGTCAACTATGCGATACTGCCCGGAGACTTTCTTCGATCTTGCTCAGGTTGAACGAGCGTCGGCCGACCTTTTCACAGCAAGATCGAACAATCAGCTTATGCGGGCGCGGAGGTTCTCACCAAGAAATTCTTACACCGATATTTGTTGCCATCGTTGATGATCATCCCGTGCCTCGCGTTGCAGCGGCTTGTTCAGCCTCGCTCCTATCGGGCCGCTGGATTTCTTCCGGCAAGCAGTTTCTTGCTAACCATTGTTATGTATAAGCTACCGTGTCGTAGGGGAGTTCGACATGCACGGCATGGAACGGATCCAGTTCTGGTGCGGAGGCGACAGGAGCGCGTCAGCGCGCCCGTTAGGGTCACGGCTGGCGTCGAACAAAGTAGTGTGCGCGAAAGGCGCATCGCGGCAACCACGGGCGCGCACCTGCACAGGCCATTTGAAAAACTGGCCATTTGAAAAATTAGCCGTTGGAATAATTGGCGTTTTCGACAGCGACCCATCGGCCGCAGTCGGCTGGCGCGGCAGGCGCACGGAAGGAGCATTTCGATGAAGATTCGCGGAACCCTGATCGCGGCGCTGGCAGGAACTGCGGCCTTGCTGCAGGTCCCGGCCACCCTGGCGGCGGATGTCGCGGTCGAATCACTGACCGAGGCCCCAGCCGCGCCGGCTAGTGGATGGACTTTCAGTGTGGCGCCTTACTTCTGGGCTGCCGGAATTGAAGGCGATGTCGGCCTTTTCGGACTGCAGCCGGTCGATATCGACCTGAGCTTCGGCGACATTTTTGACAATCTGCGCTTCGGCGGGATGATCGTCGGCGAACTCCATAACGGTACCTGGGGGCTGTTGGGCGATGTGATCTACATCAAGACGGAGGCAGATTCCTCCATCACCAGGACGATCGCGGGTGTGCCAGTGCGTCTCGGCGCCAGTGTCGAAACCAGCAGCTTCACCGGCACTTTCATGGGCCAGTACCGGGTGCTGTCGAACGAAGCGGCAACCGTGGACCTGATGGCCGGCGTCCGCGTCTTCAGCGTCGATAATGACATCGATGTCAGCTTGTCGGCGGGCCAGCGGGTCGCCGGCCTCAGCGGCAGTGAAGGAGACACCTGGGCCGATCCGATCGTCGGCGCGAGAGCCCGCTACGATATCAACCCGTCCTGGTATCTCACCGGATGGGGCATGATCGGCGGCTTTGGCGCAAGTTCGGACATCACCTGGGACGTGATGGGCGGCGTCGGCTATCAATGGAATGACTGGCTTTCGCTCGTCGCCGGCTATCGCGCGCTCGGCGTCGACTACGAAAACGACGGGTTCGTCTATGATGTCATTCAGCAAGGACCGATCTTCGGGGCGGTCATGCGGTTCTGAGCGCGGCTCAGCAGGCGCGACGGAATTCCAGGGCGCCGATCGGAACGGCCAGCGTCGATCTCATGCGAGCCCTCGCGAAATCCTTGAAGATGAAGGCGAGACGGGTCCCGCAATGAGCTTGAGATGCGCCTGGCGGCGATTCGCGCCTCTATCGAATCGGTGGAGATAATCGTCTCCTGAACGTCGAGATCCCTCCGGAAACGCATTCAATCGTCGTAACGAAATATTGCATCGCCTTCACGAGACGTGACCGTTTGCCCAGGAATCGCCCGAAACCTGCCGCATTCGGCGCCGCATTTCCTAATTTGAAGGGCTTCGTTAACCAAAACGGAGTGCTTCCTAGAGATGAAGATCGGTTTCAGAAAAACGGCCGCGATAATTTTCGCCGTGAGTACAATGGTCGCCGCCTCGAATAATCCCGCTTCGGCGCAATGCGGCAAGGCGTCCTGGTATGCCCTCACCTCCAAAACCGCCTCCGGCGAGCGGATGAACCCGTCGGCCATGACCGCCGCCCACCGCAGCCTGCCCTTCGGCACCAAAGTGCGGGTCACCAACAGCCGCAACGGCAAAAGCGTGGTCGTGCGCATCAACGATCGGGGCCCGTTCATCCGCGGCCGCATCATCGATCTTTCCAAGGCCGCCGCCGGTCACCTGGGCTTTATCGGAGCCGGCCACACTTCGGTCTGCATGGTCCGCGCGTGATCCTTTTTCGGCCGCGCGCCGGGACGGGTGCGCCTGTCGTCAAATCATCCTGGGGCAGGATGAATTTGGGTGGAGTCCCGCTCTAACTTTTTTGCTATGACCCATGATCCCGAAAAGTCTGCAACTTTTCGGGATCATCTCTATCGGTTGAAGAACCTCCGGGCGGCTGTCTCGGCGATCGCGTCGGGCAGCGCAAATTGCCATTGGGTTGCGCAATAGGCTCGGAAGTCGAAACAGGGCAGGCCGGGGCAGACCTCGAACTCGATGAGATGCACTGTGTCGTCTGTCTCGACGCGGAGGTCCATGGTGAAAACATCCTTGAGCCCGAGCGTCGCCATCAGCGTGCCGGCAATCTCGCGGATGCGGCGGCCGGCCTCAGGCTGGGTCGCCGCAACCGGCACGAGATCGGGCTCGCGGTAGACGCCACCCGCTCTGGCCGCCATGCCGGTGTTGCCGTAGAGCGCCATGGAGTCGGCCATGGTCTGGAAGTCGCCGTCCAACTCGACGAAAAATATGCCGAGGGACTCGACGCCAGCGCCGGGATCGACGGCGAGAAAGCTGGCGCGAACGTTTCGGCCGGCGACGTATGGCTGAACGACCACATCGTCGCGATAGGCCGAGAACACCCGGCGGCTGAGTTCCAGAGCCGATCCGAGTTCGCGGCAGCGCGACTCCGGCCAGATGCCGATCTTGGCGCCGAGCCGGTTCGGCTTGACGAAATAGCCGCTTTCGGACGGCGGCGGGCGCGCCAGCCATTCGCCGTTGCGCGCCAGTCCGGCGGCCGGCGCCGGCAGGCCAAGCGCGGCGAGCACCGCGCCGGAACGAAACTTGTCCTGGCAAAGGGCGAAGAGCGAATCGTCCGAACCTATGGTGGCGATGCCGGCAAGCCGCGCCAGCGCGGGGGCGGCGGCGCCGCGGAAGTAAGCAATCCCGTCGGTCAGCGTCCACACCAGTGTTCTGGCGGGATCGGCCTGCGACAGAGCCTGCGGGGCCTCATCGAGCATGACGGGTGTGAAACGCAGGCCGCGGCTGCCGCACGCTTGTCCTATGGCCTCGAACTCAAGCGCGAGATCGGTGCTCTGCGCGAGGTAGGAGGAGATTTCCAGCGCGCGGTCGGGCGCGAAACCCCCAGCCGCCAGCCGTGCGCGGCAGGCGTCCTCCGGCTCGTAAACCAGGATGAGTTGCGGCAGCGGCATTAGCTCCCCTCAAGCGCCGGATTCCCGGCGATAGCGCGCAATCCGGTCGAGAAAGGCGGTGCGCGTCAGGATGGCACCATGGCCGGGGCAGGCTCGCGCGAAATCGACTTCGGCAAGTCGCTCATGCGACACCAGCAGGGCCTTGCGGTCGGCGCCCGGAATGTCGTCCCAGATATGGCCGTCGTGAACCGTGTCGGCGCAGAACAGCAGGCCGGTCTCGGTGTCGAGCAGCGACAACGAGCCCGGCGAGTGGCCGGGCGTATGGAGCGCCGCAAGTCGATTGCTTCCGAGATCGGCTTCCCCGCCGTCCCGCAGCGGCACATCGATCGGACACGCCGTCTGCCGGACGGATGCGGGATCTATTGTGTCGCCCCCGACGAGCACCGGTCGGCCGTCGAGGTAGGGCAGGGCCTGCGTCGCTACCGGGTCCGGGTCGGCGTAGATCGGCAGCTCGGCGGGATGCGCATAACGCCGGCCGGCGAGATGCAGCAGGCCGATATGGTCGAAATGACTGTGCGTGGCGACGGCGGCGAGCGGCTTTTCCGCTTCGCCGCGCAACGCGCCGAGCGAAGTGCAGAATCCCCAGCCGCCATCGATCAGGCAGTCCGTCTCGCGGCCGCGCACGAGATAGAAATAGGACCGCTCCGCTTCGCAGACGATCTTCTCCGACAGGCGCGTCACACCGGGTGCGATTTCCTCGGCAATAAGACCGGTCTCGTCGCCGACGAGATCCGACCAGCGGCGGGCGTTCATGCCGGTCGCGCCGGACCCGGCGTCACTTGGCGTCCCTCTTGAAAACCTGATCCCACGCCCTGACTGCCGTTGCAGCGCGGCCGGCTACCGCCTCGACGCTCATGCCCGGCTTGAAGAGGCTGGAGCCGAGGCCGAAGGTTCGCACGCCTGCCTTGGCATAAGCGGGGAAGTCGCTCTCCGAAACACCGCCGACCACGCCGACCGTCGTGTCGGACGGCAGCACGGCGCGGATGGCCGCGATGCCGTCCGGGCCCAGTGCGCTTGCCGGGAAGACCTTCAGCGCCGAGGCGCCGAGCCGCAGTGCCGCGAACGCTTCGGTCGGAGTGAACACGCCGGGCATGGTGACCATGCCGTGCCCGGTCGCCCGGTGCATCACGTCGGCGTCTATGTTGGGGCTGACCAGCAGCCGCCCGCCGGCGTCGTTCAGTCGGTCGACCTCGTCAGCCGTCAAGACGGTTCCGGCGCCGATGAGCGCGTTTTGGGGCAAGGTGCGGACCAGCGCCGCGATTGACTGGAACGGGTCGGGCGAGTTGAGCGGCACCTCGATCGCCTCGATTCCCGCCGCATACACCGCCGCGCCCACCTCCGCGGCCTCGTCGGGATGCAGGCCGCGCAGGATGGCGACAAGGTTTCGCTGCAAATTCGGGAAGGGAATGCTCATGCGGCCTCGTCCTTGCCGATAATGCCGAGATGGCGCGCGGCCTCGGCGAGCCCCTTGCGCACGGCCTCGTCGGCGTCGACGCTGATGACGGCGAAGCCGGCAAGCCGCAGCGCGGCGGCATAAAGATCGTGCATCGCGCCGGATGCGACCAGGCTGACCGGGTTGCCTTCCACGGCGAACCGCGCCCTGGCGGCGGCGATTTCCGCGCCGATCAGCACGCCGGACAGTGCCGCGGCCGCGTCGCCAGGCTTAAGGTCCTGCAGCAGGGTGGCGGCGCGGATTCGGAAGAGATTCAGTTCAATTGGCGCTGGCGAGTCCAGCGCGTCCCTGCACCAGCCCGCGAAGACCGGGCTCGCGGCGGCGACCCGCGTCTCTTCTCCGATCGAATGGCGAAGGATCGATTGCGCCGACAGGACGGAAAACAGTTCGCCGGTCATGAAGGTCTGGAAGCCGGCGACGGTGCCGTCACCGATCTCGACCCATTTCGAATGCGTTCCCGGCATGCAGGCGAGATGCCGGCCCGCGGCGAGCCGCGCCATGGCGCCCGCGAGCTGGGTTTCCTCGCCACGCATGACATCGGGCCGCGCCGCGTCGCGCTGCGCCAGACCGGGCACGATGCGGACATCGCGCGTCACGCCCGGCACGCGGGCCGCACTTGCGAAAATCGTGCCGGGAGCGGCCGGCACGTTGACATAGGGCACCTCGGTCCAGCCCTGGCGGGAGCCCGCCATGCCGCAGATGACGGCGGGCAGCGCAGCCGGCGCACCCATGGCGGCGAGTTGACGTTCGAGGATCTCGCCGAAGCGGTTTGGCTGCGCCGACAGGAGACCCTCGTCGCTGCGCCGCTCGTCGACGACTGCCCCGGCGCCGTCGAGCAGCCAGACGCGCAGGCGCGTCGTGCCCCAGTCCGCGACGGCAACCGCCGGCTTGCCTGCGGCGCTCAAAGGAAACCTCCGTCGACAATCATGGTCTGGGCGGTCAGCATGCGCGAGGCATCCGAGGCGAGGAACAGGCAGGGGCCGACAATGTCCTCGGGCACCATCACTTCTCGGATGCACTGGCGTTGCACATGGGCGGCCAGCGCCTCTTCTGTCACCCACAATTCGCGCTGCCGCTCGGTGATGACCCAGCCGGGCGCGATCGCATTGACGCGAATGCCCCACCGGCCGAGCTTGCCGGCCAGTCCCTTGGTCAGTCCGATAATGCCGGCCTTGGCCGCCGTGTAGGCCGGCATGTCCGGGTGATTGATCATGAAGGAGGTCGAAGTGAAGTTGATGATCGAGCCGCGCCCGGCCGCCCGCATGCCGGGCACCACCGCCTGGGCGGTGAAGAAATGCGGTCGCAGATTGACGGCCAGATTATTCTCCCAGAAATCGACGGTCACGTCGGCGATGTCGTGCCGGGTATCAAGCGCGGCGTTGTTGATCAGCACGGTCGCTGCTCCATGCGCCGCCTCGGCCTGCCCGATCGCGGCGCGCAGCGCCTCCACGTCGCGCAGGTCGCAGCGGATGAACATCGGCGCGCTGCCGTGTGCCTTTGCGATGCGGTCGCGCAGCTGCTCGCTCGGGGCCTCGGCGATGTCCAGGAAGGCGACCCGCGCGCCCTGCGCGACGAAGCCCTCCGTAAGCGCGGCCCCTATGCCGGAGCCGCCGCCGGTTATCAGGACGGCCGCTCCTTCAAGGTCGGCGAATCTGGCCGGTTGCGGCATGAGGAGCCTCTTCGGACTGGAAAAGCATTGTGAAATGAATAAACCGCGTCATTGTCCGGTGCGACAGAAATTTTCAGCTATCCGCGTCCGGACCTAAGCAGGTTCCGGAAAAGTATCTCACGGTTTTCCGACACAAACCTGCGACAAAACAAGAGGCTAAGCAGGCGAAGCGCGGGCGAAGCCACGCAAGTCTGCTTAGGCGGGCCGTTCCTGCGGATTGCCCTGGCCGCCCTCACCGCCGAACGAGCCGGCCACGGCGGCGCGCGGGATTGGCAGCGCGGTCGCGAGCCTAACGCGCGTCGCGATCTTTCAGATTCGCTTTGCGCGCCTTAGGTCTTTGTTTTTGCGCATGTCTTTATCCCGAAACCGGTTCCCACTTTCGGGAGACATGCTTTATACATCGGCGGGAGCAGCCGCGACCGGAGCCCGGACATGCCCTTGAAGATCGCAATCCAGATGGACCACATATCGACGGTGAACATCGCCGGGGACACAAGCTTCGCGCTTTCGCTGGAGGCGCAACGACGCGGGCATTCGCTGTATCACTATACGCCCGACCGGCTGACGCTCGCCGGCGGCAAGGTTTTCGCCCGCATCGAGCAGATGAGCGTGCGCGACGAGAAAGGCAGCCATTTTTCGCTCGGCGAGCCGGTGCGCGCCGACCTGTCGGAAATGGACGTGGTGCTGCTCCGGCAGGACCCTCCCTTCGACATGAACTACATCACCACCACCCATATCCTCGAGCGCATTCACCCCAGGACGCTGGTGGTCAACGATCCGGCCTGGGTCAGGAACAGTCCGGAAAAGATCTTCGTAACGGAATTTCCCGACCTGATGCCGGAGACGCTGATTACGAAGGATCCGCGGGAAGTCGACGCCTTTCGCCGCCAATACGGCGACATCATCGTCAAGCCGCTCTACGGCAATGGCGGCGCCGGCATCTTTCACCTGCACGAGGCCGACCGCAACCTTGCGTCGCTGCTGGAAATGTTCGCGCAGATGTTCCGCGAGGCCTTCATCGTGCAGCGCTATTTGAAGGATGTGCGCAAGGGCGACAAGCGCATCATCCTGATCGACGGCGAGGCGGTCGGCGCCATCAACCGCGTTCCGGCCGAGCATGATTCGCGCTCCAACATGCATGTCGGCGGCCGCGCCGAGAAGACCGAGCTTACCGAACGCGAGCGTGAAATCTGCGCGCGCATCGGCCCGTCGCTGCGGGCGCGCGGCTTTATCCTCGTCGGCATCGACGTGATCGGCGACTACATGACGGAAATCAACGTGACTTCGCCGACCGGCATTCGCGAAGTGAAGAGGTTCGGCGGCGCCGACATTGCCGCGCTGTTCTGGGACGCGGTGGAGGCAAAGCGCGACTGAGGCCGCTGGCACCGAGCGACCGCACGTTCCTGAATTGTTCTTGAACTGCGGAAGAATCTGTGCTTCCTTTCAACCGTCGCGCGAGAAAAGGGGCAGCCCTCGCGCGAGCTGGAGAGGCGGGATGGTTTCGCGCGTGCGTACGGTGGCGTTCCAGGGCGTCGAGGCGGTTCCCGTCGACGTGCAGGTAATGGTCGCGCCGGGCAAGGTCGGCATGCAGATCGTCGGCCTGCCGGACAAGGCGGTGGCTGAAAGCCGCGAACGCGTGCAGGCGGCGCTCCATGCCTCCGGCCTGTCGATGCCGTCGAAAAAAGTGACGGTCAATCTGGCGCCCGCCGATCTGCCCAAGGAAGGCAGCCACTACGATCTGCCGATTGCGCTCGGCCTGATGGCGGCGCTTGGCGCCGTCCCTGGCGACGCGCTCGCCGGTTTCGTCGTGCTCGGGGAATTGTCGCTCGACGGCACGATCGCGCCGGTCGCCGGCTGCCTGCCGGCGGCGATCAGCGCCAATGCCGATGGCAGGGGGCTGATCTGTCCGGCCGCCTGCGGTTCCGAAGCGGCGTGGGCCGGCGCCGACATCGACATTCTGGCGCCGCGCAGCCTTATCGCCATCGCCAACCATTTTCGCGGCACGCAGGTGCTTTCAAGGCCCGAGGCGAAGGTGCATGTGCCGGCCGGCAATCTGCCCGATCTTGCCGACATCAAGGGGCAGGAGACGGCGCGCCGTGCGTTGGAGGTCGCGGCCGCCGGCGGCCACAATTTGCTGATGGTCGGTCCGCCCGGATCGGGAAAATCGATGCTGGCGCAGCGGCTGCCTTCGATCCTGCCGCCGCTCTCGCCGAAAGAGTTGCTGGAGGTGTCGATGGTGGCGTCGATCGCGGGAGAACTGGCGGACGGACGGCTGACCGACCGGCGTCCCTTCCGCGCCCCGCACCACTCCGCGTCCATGGCGGCGATGGTCGGCGGCGGCCTGAGGGTTCGGCCCGGGGAAGCGTCGCTTGCCCATCACGGCGTGCTTTTCCTCGATGAGCTTCCCGAATTTTCGCCGGCCGCGCTCGATTCGCTGCGCCAGCCGATCGAGAACGGCGAATGCGTGATCGCGCGCGCCAACCATCGCGTCTCCTATCCCGCTCGGCTGCAGCTTGTGGCCGCGATAAATCCGTGCCGGTGCGGCATGGCTGGCGAGCCCGGCTATCGCTGCGCTCGCGGCGAGCGCTGCCGGACGGAATATCAGGGGCGAATCTCGGGGCCATTGCTCGATCGCATCGATTTGCGCATCGAGGTGCCCGCCGTCTCGGCGAACGACCTGATCCGTCCGGCGAGGTCGGAGCCGAGTACCGATGTGGCGAAGCGCGTCGCCACCGCCCGCGCGATCCAGCGGCGGCGTTTCGAGGAACTGGGCAGCGCCAGCACCGTGAACGCGCACTGCCCGACGGCGACGATCGAGACGATCGCGTCGCTGGACGCGGGCGGCGTCTCATTGCTGCACGACGCCAGCGAGAAGTTCGGCCTTTCGGCACGCGCCTACCATCGCGTGCTCAAGGTGGCGCGCACGCTTGCCGATCTGGAAGCCAGCGACCACGTCCGCCGCATCCATCTTGCCGAGGCGATTTCCTACCGGATCGCCGGAGAGCGGCTGGCGCGGGCCGCATGATCAGGTCATCGCGCGGAAAGGCGGTGCGTGGCTATCGGCACCGGAAGCCTGGAAAGGCGCCCTTTGCAGGCCGCCGTCGCATGAACCTCACCAGGTCTTGGATCAGCCGCTATGCCGCAGACTCAGCCCGGTAGATTTGTCGAACAGCGCCACCTTCGCCGGATTCCAGCCGAAGCGTACGGACTGCTCCATGACGAGGTCGGCGCGCGCCGGCGCGGTGGCGCGCAGCAGCCTGTCGCCGACCCGCAAGGTGACGATCTTCTCGACGCCGTGGTTCTCGACGTCGTGGACCTTCGCTTCAACCGGCCCGCCTTCCTCCAGCACGATGTCCTCGGGCCGGATGCCGAAGGTCAGCGGCCGATCGTCAGCGGCTGTCCCGGCCCTCACGGCGCCGTCATAAGGGAGTTCGAAGCTCCGCGGAGTGATCACCGCGCGGCCGGCGACCATCCTTCCGTCGAGCAGGTTCATGGGCGGCGATCCCACCGCGCGCGCCACGAAGGTGTTGAGCGGGTTTGTATAGATGGCGTTGGGCGTGCCGGTCTGCACGATATGGCCACGGTTGAGAACGCCGATCTTGTCGCCCATCGACATTGCCTCGATCTGGTCGTGGGTGACGAACAGAAAGGTTGCGCCGAGATTCATCTGCAAGTTCTTCAATTCGGTGCGCAGCGCCTCGCGGAGCTTCGCGTCAAGCGCCGACAGCGGCTCGTCCATAAGGAAGATGCGGGGCTTGCGCACGATCGCGCGGCCGATCGAGACGCGCTGCATCTCGCCGCCGGAAAGCCGGTCGGTCTTGCGATCCAGCAGATGCTCGATACGCAACGTCTTGGCGGCACGCGCGACCCGCTCCGCGATCTCGGCGGGCGTCACGCGGCGGATTTTCGACTTCAGCGGGAATTCGAGGTTTTCGCGCACCGTATAACGCGGATACAGCGAGTATTGCTGCAGAACCAGCGCCACGTCGCGCTCGGCCGCACTCCAGTCGCCGACATCTGCGCCATCGATGAAGATCTTTCCGTCGGTCGGCTTTTCCAGCCCGGCGACAAGGCGCAGCGTCGTCGTCTTGCCGGCGCCCGTCTCGCCCAGCAGCACGAAGAACTCGCCGTCCCGGATTTCGAGATCGAGGCCTCTCAGCGCGACATGGTCGCCGAATGTCTTGGTGATGTTGTTGAGCTGGATGTGAGCCATTGCCTTAACGGGCCTCGCAATCCGGACAGGGTGCAATCCCTCTCGAGAGCGGGCCGGGCGAAGCGAGGTGGCCGAGATTGCGAGTTCGCAAGCAAACCCTTACCCGGCCGCGTCGCAGGCCACCGCTCCATGAGGGGTATTACGCGAAGGGCGAGATATGGCGCTAGCGAACCCATCACAGCCGCACTCCCAGCGACTGGCCGCTTGCGGCGTCGAAGAAATGCGCTTGAGCCGGGTCGATGCGGGCAAATACCCGGTCGCCGGGCTTCGCGACATAGCCGGCCTTGGTGCGGCCCCGCAGCATCTGGCCGCCCACCCTCAGGTCGACGATGTCGTGCGAGCCGAGCGGCTCGATGATCTCGGCCTCGACCGGAAGGAAGCCGTCCGCGGCGTCGTGGCGCACGATCACGCCTTCCGGCCGGATACCTAGCGTCAGTCCGCCGCCGGGTGCGGCCTTGCCGTTCAGCTTCGCCAGAAGCGCGCGCGGGAAGGCGAAGCCATCGGCGGCGCCGTCGACCGTGACACGCGCCGCGCCGCCGGACTCCGCGATCGAAACCTTCAAGACATTCATCACCGGGCTGCCGACGAACTGCGCGACAAACAGGTTGGAGGGGTATCTGTAGACTTCGTCGGGACTGCCGATCTGCTGCAGCACGCCTTCATGCATGATGACGATGCGGTCGGCGAGGCTCATCGCCTCGATCTGGTCGTGAGTGACGTAGATAGTGGTCGAGCCCTGCTGGACATGCAGCCGCTTGATCTCGGCGCGCATCTCCTCGCGCAGCTTGGCGTCGAGCGCGCCGATCGGCTCGTCCATCAGCATTGCCTTCGGCCGTCGAACCAGCGCCCGGCCGATGGCGACGCGCTGCATGTCGCCGCCCGACAGAGCCGACGGCTTCCTGTCCAGAAGATGCGTGATGCGCAGCACTTTGGCGACCGAGCGAACCTCCTTGTCGAGTTCGGTCCGGCTCTTGCGCGTGGCCCGCAACGGGAAGGCGATGTTCTCGTAAACGGTCATGTGCGGATAGAGCGAGAAGGATTGGAACACGAAGGCGATGTCGCGGTCCGACGCCTTCATGTGCTGAACCGGTGCCCCGTCGATCAGAATGTCGCCCTCGTCGATCGTCTCAAGGCCGGCTATGCCGCGCAATGTCGTGGTCTTGCCGCAGCCCGATTGCCCGAGCAGCACGATGAACTCGTTGTCCCGGATTTTCAGGTTCAGGTCCTTGATGACCTGGACGGAGCCAAAGAATTTCTGCACGCCGCGAAGCTCGATCTGGGTCATGGATGACCTTCTCTTTCCGGCGCGGCCGCGGCTTGCGAACTTTTCTTGGGGCCGAACCAGCCGGTCAGCATGAATGTCACCAGCCCGACGATGATGATGGACAGCCCGTAGCGATGCAGGAACAGGTTCCATGGCTGGCAGAGCGCGATAATGCCCAGCACCATGACGATCTCGGCCGTGCGCTGGATGGTGGCGTGGCGGATCATTTGCGGATCGCTCCGAACGACATGCCGCGCAGCAGATGCTTGCGCAGCAGGAAGGTGAAGATCGCCACCGGCAGCAGGAACAGGAAGGTTCCCGCGGCGATCACCGTCCAGTCCGAGAGGCCGGAGCCGACCTGGCTAGGAATGAAGGGCGGCGCGGTCTGGGCGCGTCGGTTGGTCATGATCAGCGCGAAGGCGTATTCGTTCCACGCCGTGATGAAGCAGAACACCGCGGTGGCCGCGATGCCGGTCGCAGCCTCGGGCAGCACGACCTTGAAGAAGGCCTGCATGCGCGTATAGCCGTCGACCAGCGCGGCCTCCTCATACTCCTTCGGGATCTCGTCGATGAAGCCTTTCATCAGCCAGACCGAGAAAGACAGGTTGAAGGCGGTGTAGAGGATGATCAGCCCCCAATGTGTATCGTTGAGCCCGACGGCGCGGTACATGAGGAACATCGGAATGGCGACCACGACAGGCGGCAGCATGCGCGTCGACAGGATGAAGAAGAGCAGGTCCGCCTCGCCCTTCAGCCTGAAGCGGGAGAAGCCGTAGGCGGTGAGCGTGCCCATGCCGACGGCCAGCACTGTCGAGGTGATGGCGACGATCAGCGAGTTCATGAAGCGGTTTGGATAGGCCGAGAGTTGCACATTGCCCTTGCCGTCGCGCACGACCTTTTCGCCGCCGTCGAACACCATCCGCTCCCACCAGGGGGCGGCGGCATATTCCTCGGGCGAGGGCGGCGCCCGCAACTGCGAGCGCTTGGTGAACAGTTTGACGAAAGGCGAGATCTCCGGCGTGAAGACAATCGTCGGCGGAATCGTGGTCGCCAGGTTGCGCGGCTTGAACGAGGTCGCGACGATCCAGTAAATCGGCGCCAGGAAGATAAGCGTGATGATCAGCACCGACACGATGGCGATACGGTTGAGCGCCTTCTCGCCGGAGGTTCGGACGGCCGCCATCCTAGCGCTCCTTCACCTTGTTCAGATATTTCACGTAGATGTTGGTGATGGCGAGCACCATGATCAGAACGATGTAGGCAAGCGCGCAGGAACGGCCGGTCTGCCATTCCTGGAACGCCATTTTGTAGAGGCGGATCGAGATCACTTCCGTCGTCGGCTGGCTGGTCAGAATGTAGGCCAGGTCGAAGGTCTTGAACGCCTCCATGGTGCGGAAGATGATGGCGATCAGCAGGATCGGCGCGACCAGGGGCAGGGTTATGCGGAAGAAGGTGTAGAGCGGACCGGCGCGGTCGATCGCGGCCGCCTCGTAAAGATGCTTCGGCACGGCCGAAAGGCCGGCCAGCGACAGGAGCATGACGAAGGGCGACCACATCCAGATGTCGGTTATCGCCACGGCGTAGAGCGCCATGTCAGGGTTGGACAGCCATTCGAAGGTGCCGAGGCCGAGCACATGGTTGATGATGCCGAAGGACGGATCGTAGAGCAGCTTCCAGAACAGGCCGACGACGGCCATGGACAGCATCATCGGCAGCAACAGCAGCGTGGTAATCAGGCCCTTGAAGGGAATGTCCCGGTTGAGAAGCATCGCGACGCCGAAGCCGACCAGCACCTGTCCCGTCACCGAGACGATCACGTATTTGGCGGTGATGGAGAAATTCGACCAGATGAAGGGGTCGTTGAGCAAGTCACGATAGTTCTGCAAGCCGACGAAATTCGCGGCCGCGCTGGACGAGGCGCGGAAGTCGGTGAAGGAGTAGCCGAGCGAGTAGATCAGCGGAAAAATGTTGAAGATGATCAGGAACAGGATCGTCGGAATGATGAAGAGGTTGCGGATCGCAAGGTCGCTCATGCCGCGGGTCGCGGCGCGCGACTTCGGATCGAGCGTGGCCATGACTGCGGCACTGACCAAGACTTCCCTCCCTGGAAGCAGGAAATGAAAACGGAGGGGGCGGGGTGCCGCCCCCTCCGAGCATGGACGCCCCTTATTTCAGGCGGCCATACTTTTTGAAGGTTTCGTTCCAGTCGCCGGCAAGCGCGTCGAGCACTTCCTTGGCCGTGCCCTGGTCGCCCGTGATGTAGGGATAGACGCGCTGGTTCATCTGGATCAGCAGTTCGGCATATTCAGGCGTGGCCCAGAAGTCCTTCACCTTGAACATGGTCTCGTAGAAGGCCTTGTTGTAGGGCGTGGCGTTCTGGAATTCAGGCGACTCCAGAACCTTGGCGCTCGCCGTGTAGCCGCCGAGTTCGGCCCATTTCTTCTGCGTCTCGTCCTTGATGAACCATTCGAGGAATTTGAACGCCTCTTCCTGGTTCTCCGAGTAGGAGACGATCGAGATGCCCTGACCGCCAAGCGCGGCAAACTGGTCGCCGCCCGGACCGGCCGGATTGGCGAAGAAGCCGGTGCCCTTGGCGTTGGGGTTCGAGGCCTCGTTGATGAGCGCCGGGAAGAAGGCGAAGTAGTTCATGCTCATCGCCGCCAGGTTTTCGGTGATCGCCTGGTTGTCCTCGATGAAGAAGCTCTTGGCCCAGCCGGGAGGCGTGAACTGATAGAGCTCCTTGTAGGCTTCGAGCGCCTGGATGTTCTTCTCGGAGTTGATGATGCCGTCGACCTTGTAGCTGGCATAGTCGCCGAGTTCGCCGCCAAAGCTGAAGATCGCGTTCTCGACGCCCATCACCAGCGCGTCATAGGAATTGTCGGTGTAGATGGCGACGCCGTACCGCTTCTCGTCGGGCCGGTGGAAGAACTCGGCGATGTCGCGAAGCTGCTTCCAGTCCTTCGGCACGGCGAGGTCGTAACCGTACTTGGCCTTGAAGGCTTCCATCTCCTTCGGGTCTTCGAACCAGTCCTTGCGATAGGACCAGCCGACCGCGTCGCCTTCGGCCGGGACCGACCAGTATTTGCCGGAGCTGGCGGGGTATTCGGCGTAGTATTTCACTGTCGCCGGGGCCATGACCTCGGTAAGCTTGTGCTTGCTGAAGAAGTCGGTCAGGTCGACATAGTGACCCGCCTCGGAAGCCGCGCCGATCCACTGCGAATCGCCGACGACCATGTCATAGGCGCTGCCCTTGGCGTTGAATTCCGTGAAAGCCTTGGTCTGGAAGTCCGGCCACGGCGTGGTTTCCACCGTTACCTTCACGCCGGTCTCGGCCTCGTACAGGTTTACGAGTTCCTGCAGATAGTTCGCGGGATCCCATTCCGCCCAGAAAATTGTCAGCTCCTGCGCAAACGCCGATGTTCCGCTGGCGAGCGAGAACCCAATGCCGGCTAGCAGGCCGGTCAGTGCCTTTCGCATTCCAAGTTCCTCCCTTGTGCATCTTTCATTATCGAGCCGTTCGGCTTGCCCGCCCGGCCGCTTGGCCTTCGCCACCGCATCCCGGCCCTCCCCGGCCGTTCTCGGACGCGTTTGACCTATCGGTCAGTGCTGTTCCTCCTCTCGATCTGGTATTACCAACCCGTCTTCTTCGTCAAGGACTTTGTTCGGCTCCCGGCGTCCGGCCGGCGGCGAATTCCTTGCGAAAATCTTCACTTAGGTTCGATTACTTTCTGTTTATACCTCTCAATTCCACGACTGCGCAGCGGCGGATCACCCATGTGACGGATATTGCCTCCATCTGGTCTAGCCAGATTGGCGATGGATACCCAATGTGTCCATGTTTCCCGCCGCCTCGACAAGCGCCGTGGCCGCCCACCGCGCCACCGATTGGGTCTCGCCGCTGTCGAGACCCCAGATATCCTTGAGCACAATAAGCACCTCGACGCCGAATACCAGCGAAAGCGCCTGCGCCAGCCGGTCGAACTGCGCCGCGGAGAGCCGATCGCGCAGCGGGGCGATCGCATCCTTGAGCAGCGCCTTGCGGTGCCCGCGCGTGAAGCGCGGCTCCTCGCCAAGCGTGCCGGCTTGCCGGCGCGCCCAGTGGTCGAGCGACAGTTTCAATGCCGCCTTGAATGTCGCCTCATAAGCCTCGATGCGCGGCAGAGAGGTGGTGATGAGTTCGTCGACGCGCGCGACGGCGTCCTTCGACCGCGACGTCCATGTAAGGATCGGACCAAGACCTTCATCGACCACGGCCTGTATCAGCGCGGCCTGACTGGAGAAATAGCGATAGGCGGTGGCGCGCGACACGCCGGCGGCCTCGGCCGCCTCGCTAACCGATGGGGTCGCGCCGGACTGCATCAGACGGCTGGCCGTCTCCAGCATGAGCCGGCGTGTCCGGGCGCGCGGACCTCTTTCCGTCTCCGGCGGCACCTTGGATTGACGTGAGACATCCATGTCAATACGATACGCGCGTCTCAAGAAAAAGCAACGGCCATATGAGGGCAAGATGCCGCCGATCCCCCGCAAGACGATTCTCGAGCGGTTCCGCAAGATGATCGCCGAAGGCGTGCCGATCATCGGCGGCGGCGCCGGCACCGGCCTGTCCGCCAAGTCGGAGGAAGCCGGCGGCATCGACCTCATCATCATCTACAATTCCGGCCGCTACCGCATGGCCGGACGAGGCTCGGCCGCCGGCCTGCTCGCCTACGGCAATGCCAACGAGATCGTGAAGGAGATGGCGGTCGAGGTTCTGCCGGTGGTTAGGAAGACGCCGGTTCTGGCCGGCGTCAACGGCACCGATCCCTTCGTGATCATGCCGCGTTTCCTGGCCGAGCTGAAGGATATGGGCTTTTCGGGCGTCCAGAACTTTCCGACCGTCGGCCTGTTCGACGGCACGATGCGTCATAAGCTTCGAGGAGACCGGCATGGGCTTCGGCCTGGAGGTCGACATGATCGCCGCCGCCCACGGTCTCGATCTGCTGACCACGCCCTACGTCTTCAATCCGGAGGAGGCGAGGGCCATGACAAGGGCCGGCGCGGACATCGTCGTGGCCCATATGGGGGTCACGACCGGCGGCACGATCGGCGCCACCAACGCCAGGTCGCTCGACGATTGCGTGGGGGCAATCGCGGCAATCGCCGACGCGGCGCGTTCGGTGCGCAAGGACGTGATGCTGCTTTGCCATGGCGGGCCGATCTCGATGCCCGCGGACGCGCGCTACGTGCTTGAGCGTGTCGAGGGCCTGCACGGCTTCTACGGCGCTTCGAGCATGGAGCGCCTGCCGGTTGAGCAAGCGATCGCCAGGCAGACCGCGGATTTCAAGGCGCTGTCGATTGCGGGCAGGCCGACATAAAGCATCGCGCCGAAAAGTGGACACCGGTTTTCGGCAAAAGCGATGCGAAAACAAAGAGCTAAAGCGAGTCGGCCGCTTCCGGACACCGTACAGGACAGCAGCCTGATTTGCCCCTCATCCGGCCTGCCGGCCACCTTCTCCCCGCCAGAGCGGGGCGAAGGAAGCACGGCCGCGACGCCGGCGATCCCCTCGCCCCGCTTGCGGGGAGAGGGTAAGGGTGAGGGGCAAAAGCGGCCTCGAACAAGGAAGTGATCCTTGTGTCGTGTCCTGTAGATATCGAAATCGGGCGACTTGCTTTAGCGGCACGGGACAGGGAGGAAACACCATGAGCCATCCGGACAAGATGTTCCGCTATCCAAGGGACGTGAACATTTTCGCCTTCGACTGGGGAAGGCTGGCGCTCACGGTCGCTCCGGAGGTCAACGGCGCCGAACGGTTTTCCGGCGGGGTTGTCGATCTCGGGCAGGGGCAGGGCCACGCGCGCCACAACCATCCCGGAGCGGAGGAGATTATTTTCGTAATCTCCGGCACCGGCGATCAGATGGTCGAGGACGAGGCCGGAAAGCCGGTCGTGCGCAAGGTCGGGCCGGGCTGCACGATCTACGTGCCGGAAAGCCGCTACCATTCGACGCTGAATACCGGCGACGGCCCGATGCAATTGTTCGTCGTCTATTCGCCGGCCGGGCCGGAGGTGGCCTTGCGCGATCTGCCGGATTTCCGGCTGGTGCCGCCAGCCGGATAAACGGAACGGCGGCTGTCCGGTCCACGGGTCGGACGGCTTGCGTAGCGTCGCCTCGTTCGCCTCTATCGTGTCGCGGGAAAACCGAGGGTGCGCGAAACCTGCTCAGCCGCCATTGCCCATAATGATGTCGAGGATGGAGCTTCGCCGCTTTACGGCGGGCCCGCCGACATCGGCGCGCGGCACAGGGTGAGGGATGGATGCGGTCGGTTCCTCGGCCACGGAATCGGATTCCGGGCCGCGGTCGGTCCGCATGCCGGCTGAAGGCCGCGGCGGCGGAGCGGCGAGGTCGCCGGCCATGGCCGTGTCGGGCACGTTCGGGTCGATAAGGGCGGGCGACGACGGCTGCCAGTTGCCGGGCAGTCGCGCGATCGGCAGGCCCTCATGCGCGGCCGCCATGAATTCGTGCCAGGCGACCACGGGAAGCGCCCCGCCGGTTACCTTCTTCATCGGCTTGTCGTCGTCATTGCCGAACCACACGCCGGTGGTCAGATTTGCCGTATAGCCGATGAACCAGGCGTCGCGCGACTTCTGGCTCGTCCCTGTCTTGCCTGCCGCCGGCCAGTCGAAGGCGGCCTTGCGCGCCGTGCCGCCGGAAACGGTTTCCTGCATCATGGCATTCATCATGCCGACGACTTCCGGGCTGATCACCCGTGGCGCGGCGGCATCGGCGTGCTCAAAAAGCAGATCGCCCGCGGCGGTCGTCACGCGACTTACGAAGTGCACGGTCGGCCGATAGCCGCCATTGGCGAAGGGCACGAAGGCCGCGGTCAGTTCCAGCGGCGTCACCTGGGAGGTGCCGAGCGCGATCGAATTATTCGCCTGCAGCTCGGATTCGATACCCATCCGCTGGGCGGCTTCCACGACGGAGCCGGGGCCGACCTCCACGACCAATTGCGCGGCGACCGAGTTCAGCGATTTCGCCAGGGCCGTCGCCAGCGTCACCCGGCCGTAATATTTGCCGTTGTAGTTGGTCGGCGACCATTTGCCGATCCGGATCGGCGCGTCGTTGCGCACGCTGTCGGGGCGGCTGCCCTGTTCCACCGCCGCCAGGAATACAAACGGCTTGAACGCCGATCCCGGCTGCCGGCGGGCCTCGGAGGCGCGGTCGAACTGGCTGCTGGCATAGTCGTAGCCGCCGACCATGGCGCGCACCGCGCCGGCATTGTCGATCGAAACCAGCGCACCCTGGCTGACGTTGAGCTTCTTCCTGTTCTCGTCGATCAGCCGTCGGATCGAGGCCTCGGCAAGCTTCTGCAGGCCGAGATCGATCGTCGTTTCCACGACGATGTCGGCGCGTACGTCGCCGATCAGGGCCGGCAGTTCTTCCATGACGCGGTCGGCGACGTAGTTTTCCGAGCCGGTCCAGAAGGCGGCGGCGCGCGTCGGCGGTGCGCCGAGCGCGGTGGTCATCTCGCTGTCGCCGATCATGCCTTCTTCGCGCATCGCGGCAAGCACGAGCTGCGCCCGCTGCTCGGCGGCCTGCGGGTCGCGGGCGGGCGACAGGCGCGACGGGGCTTTCAGAAGGCCGGCCAGCAGTGCCGCCTCCGGCAATGTCACGTCGCGCGCCGATTTGCCGAAATAGCGGCGGGAAGCCGCCTCGACGCCAAAGGCGCCCGAGCCGAAATAGACCCGGTTCAGATACATTTCGAGGATCTGGTCCTTGCTGTGCTCATGCTCCAGCCACAACGCCAGCAGAACCTCCTGCACCTTGCGCTCAAGCGTGCGGTCCGGCTTGAGAAACAGGTTCTTGGCAAGCTGCTGGGTCAGCGTCGACCCGCCTTGGCTGAAACGGCCCTGCATGAGGTTTTGCGTCATCGCGCGGGCCAGCCCGATGGGGTCGATGCCGAAATGCGAATGGAAGCGGCGATCCTCGATCGCCATGACCGCCTGCGGGATGAAGGGCGACATTTCGTGCAAGCCCACCGCCTCGCCGCCGGTCATTCCGCGATTGGCGACCAGCGAGCCGTCGACGGCGACGATCTTCACATTTGGCGGACGATCCGGAACCGACCAGTTGGCGACACTCGGCAATTGCGCCCCGTACCAGGCGACGAGGCCGGCCAGTCCGATGCCGGCCCACAGCATGAGTACGCAGCACCAGTAGGTCAGCCGGCCCAATCCGAGGCGGCGGCGGCTCCCGCCGCGCCTCCGGTTTGCGGACCTGCCGCGCGATCCGGCGGATTTCCGGCTCGCGGCGCCGCGCTTGTCCGGCTCCCGCATGACGCGATCGTCCTCGTTGACAGCGAAATCGTCGGCGGCCTGGCGCTTCGCCTGCCCCTCGAATGTCGGCTCGATGCGCGTGCCCTTGCGTCCTGCCATTGGCTGCGTCGTTGTCCCCGTTTGCCGAGCGGCAACCGGTTGGACAGTAAATGCGGCGATTTAAGGGGGCGTTAAGATGGTTTCAAATTAAGTTTTTTAAAATCAATATGTTAGTTAAAAGCCCGTCATCGCACGTTACCGCCCCCGTTACCGCTGCTTTCTCGACCCTTGGTTCGGGCGCCTGCAAAGAATTCGACGGGTCGGTGCTTGAGCTCTTCGAGCACCACCCTCCCTGGTAGACGCATGGCCTGCTTGCAGTGAAAGCCGCTCACGGCAACAAGTTGTCATTCTATCTGTCGGCGCGCATGCCGCCGCCGAACTCCTCATCTTGCGCCAGACCCGGCTGCCTCACCTGCCCGGCATCCGCTTTGTCGCAGGGTCGGAAAATCGCACACTGTTCCGAAACCTGCCGGCAGCAATGCTTGGCGACGCGGCTTTGCGCCGGCCGGCCGCCCTTCCTATATCGAGGCGGTAACTGGAGCGGCGCTTACCCGCATCCGATGCGGCGGGCCGCGTAAACCAACTGGAAGCCGGCATCATGACAGAACTCTCCGTGCTCGACCTCGCGCCTGTTCCTGAAGGCAGCAGCGTGTCCCGCTCGCTCGCCAACACGCTGGATCTCGCCCGCCACGCCGAGGGGCTGGGCTACAAGCGCTACTGGCTGGCCGAGCATCACAACATGCCGGGCATCGCGAGTGCCGCAACCGCCGTGGTGATCGGCCATGTCGCCGCCGGCACCAGCACGATCCGCGTCGGCGCGGGCGGCATCATGCTGCCCAATCACGCGCCGCTGGTCATCGCCGAGCAGTTCGGCACGCTGGCCGCCTTGTTTGCCGGCCGCGTCGATCTCGGCCTCGGCCGCGCGCCGGGCACCGACATGGCGACGGCGCGCGCCTTGCGCCGCAACCTCGAAGCCGGCGTGGACGGCTTTCCCAACGACGTGGTCGAACTCATGGCCTATTTCAGGCCGGAGGAGCCGAGCCAGCGCGTGCGGGCCGTACCCGGCGAGGGTCAGGATGTGGAAGTCTGGATACTCGGGTCGAGCACCTATGGCGCACAGCTCGCCGCCATTCTCGGCCTGCCCTACGCCTTCGCCTCGCATTTCGCGCCGGCGGAAATGGAGCATGCGATCGACATCTACCGCTCGCGCTTCCAGCCTTCGGAACGCCTCGACAAGCCGCGCCTGATGCTCGGGCTCAATGTCTTCGCCGCCGATACCGAGAGTGAGGCGCGGCTCCTGTTCTCATCGCTGCAGCAGGCCTTCGTCAATCTGCGGACAGGCCGGCCGGGAAAGCTGCCGCCGCCGGTGGAGGGCTTTGCCGAGACGCTCGATCCGGCTTCGCGCGCCATGCTGAACAGCGCGCTGTCCTGCGCCATCGTCGGATCGCCCGGCACGGTGCGAACCGGACTCGACGCTTTCATCCGCCGCACCGGCGCCGACGAGCTGATGGTGACAGCCCAGATTTTCGACCACACGGCACGCAAGCGTTCGTTCGAAATACTGGCCGGCGCACACCGGGATCTGGCGAAGGTGGCCTGACTAAAGCATCGCGCCGAAAAGTGGACGCCGGCTTTCGGCGAAAGCGATGCGAAAACAAAGAAGCAAGTCACCCGATTCCGAAATCGGGCGACTTGCTTTAGGCACGCGAGCCCTCAGCCGTCCCAGGCCACCCGGACCATGCCGGCGCCTTCGTAGAGGCGGATGGCGGCAAGGTTTTCGGCGTCGACCTTGAGATCGAGGCCTGGCGCGCCGCGCGCGTGGAATACCGCGAAGCAATGACGGAGCAGTGCCCGGCCGAGCCCCTGCCGGCGCATGTCCGGCCGCACCGCCAGGTCCTTCAGGAAGGCGCCGGCCCAGCATTGCGCCACGCCTGCAAGCGCGCCCGCCTCGTCAACAGCGAGCAAGCACAGGCCGGCCTCGAACTCGCTATCGCCGGATAGTTCTTGCCACCAATCCTCGAACGAAGGAAGCGCGTCGCCGGATGCGCCGTAGGTGGACGACAGCAGCGCGTGCATTGCCCGTGCATCGTCGATGCCTTGCAGCGTCCTGCATGTGATGCCGGCGGGCCAGAGCGGTGGCGCCGGCTCGAAGCCGTCCAGCGGACGCCGCATCCGGCAGGCGGTTTTCGCAGTCACAGACCCTTACCGCATCGCCTCGACGACCGCCCGATCGGGGAAGCAGGTGGCGGCGCGGCCGTTCCTCGCCTGCCAGTCGCCGATCGAGCGGCGGGTCCTGAAGCCGGGCAACCCGTCGGCGCCGCCGACATCGTAGCCTTTCGCCTCCAGCGCGCGCTGCATACCGGCAATGTCGGAACGGTATAGTCCGCCGACCTTGCCCCATCGCCCCGCGAAGGTGCGGTCCCCGCCGGCGATGCGGTCGGCGGCGTGGCCGATGAACAGCGCGTAGAGATCGCTTTCGTTGTATTCCTTCAGCACGTAGAAATTGGGCGTCGCGATGAAGGCCGGCCCGCTGCGCCCGGCGGGCATCAGCAGGAAGCCCTCGGCGCGCGTCTCGCCAGGGGGAAACGGTCTTCCGCTGGTCCGCGCTATGCCCATCTTGGTCCATTCGGCGATCTTCCGTCCCTGGTCAGGTCCCTCAAGCGCGCAGGAAACGCCATCCGGAACGTTGACCTCGAAACCCCAGTCGCGGCCCCTTATCCAGCCGTAGTGAACCAGGTAGTTTGCGATCGACGCCAGGACATCCGGCACGGAGCGCCAGATGTCGGCGCGGCCGTCGCCGTCGAAATCGACCGCGTGCTCCAGGAACGAGGTCGGCAGGAACTGCGGCTGGCCGAGCGCGCCCGCCCAGGACGATTTCATGGCGTCGCGCGTCGCCAGCCCACGCTCCAGGACCAGCAGGGCGGCCAGCACTTCCTTGCGGAACATATCCTTGCGGGTCGACAGAAACGCCTTGGTGCCGAGCACTTCGAAGGCGTCATAGGGCATCTTGGCGGCGCCGAAGCCCGATTCGCGGCCCCAGATCGCCAGCACGATCTCGCCGGGCACGCCGTATTTCTTCTCCACCGCCGCAAGGGTCCTGGCATATTTGACGGCCCGCGCCCGCCCGCCGGCCGTCACCGCGCCGATGGTCTTCTCGGCGAAATAATTGCCGGGCGAGCCGAATTCGGCCTGGTGCTGCTGTTTCGGCGTCTTCGGTTTTTCGCCCGGCAGCACAAGATCGGGAAGTTTGAGGTTCGGGCCGATGCCGGCAAAAGCGGCGTCGAATGTTTGCTTCGAGACGCCGCCGGCTTTCGCGGCCGGCCAGAGATCCTCGGCGAGCCAGGCGCGGAATTGTTCGTCGATCCCGGCGGCTGAGGCCGGAGAGACGGCGGACGCGAATGCGGCGATCCCGAAAAGCAAGGCAAGAGCGATGGCCGTGAGTTGCTTCATCACACGCGCCGGCCGGCCGGTGCGGGGCGCCGAAAGATCGATCCGAACCAGTCTCATTCGTCTGCAATCCCGTGAAAATTCCGTCAAAACGCCGTGCGCGACTTCATCGCGGCGGCAAGCGTGCCCTCGTCGAGGTAATCGAGTTCGCCGCCCACCGGCACGCCATGCGCCAGCCGCGTCACCTTCACGCCGAAGCCGGAAAGCTGGTCGGTGAGATAGTGCGCCGTGGTCTGGCCCTCGATCGTGGCGTTGACGGCAAGAATGATTTCGGAAATGCCGCCTTCGGCCACGCGCGCGACCAGACCCTCCATGTTCAACTGCTCGGGACCGATCCCGTCGAGCGGCGACAGGGTGCCGCCCAGCACGTGATAGCGCGCATTGAGCGCGGCGGCCCGCTCCAGCGCCCAAAGGTCGGATACGTCCTCGACCACGACGATCGTCGTGCCGTCGCGGCGCGGGTCGCAGCAGACCGAGCACGGGTCGATCGAATCGATGTTGCCGCAGGTCGAGCAGACGCGCACTTTCTCCAGGGCGTCCGTCATGGCGGCCGCGAGCGGAGCAAGCAGTTGCTCTTTCTTCTTGATCATGTGCAGCGCGGCGCGGCGCGCCGAGCGCGGTCCGAGCCCCGGCACCCTGGCCAGAAGCTGGATCAGGCGTTCGATCTCGGGACCGGCGATTCGCTTGGACATGATCTGGGATTTAGAGCAAAGCCCCGCGCCGGGAAACCCGCATGCGGCGATGGCGAAGGCTGCGGGTCGGATTAACGTTGGAGTTTACCCCCCTCTTCGGCCGCTGCGCGGCCGGAGAGGGGGTCGAATGACGATCCCGTTAACCCGAGTTCAAGGCCGTGACCCGGCGAAGCCCTCGCTCGCCGCATCCGCTCCGAACGCAGCGCTCAGTTGAAGCCCATCATCGGGCGATCCTCATTGGCGATCATGGCGCCGATGGCGTCGGCGTCGTCGGGATCGACCGCGAACGACACCGCCTGTACCGCTGCCGGCCGGCTTGCGGGAGGAGCGGGCGTCGCGGGGAACGGGGCGGCGGCTAGCGTCCGGGCGGACGGCGTCGGGCCGTCGATCGCCATGGCCACCGTGATCGGCTGAGCGTCGGACGCCGGGGCGGCGCGTTGGCTCGTCGCGGCGCGTGGTGAGGTGACTTGCGGGTCTGCCCGGCCGCTCATGATGGGACGGGCCATGGCGACCATGGTCGACCCACCGTCGCCGCGGCTGCTCATGGCGGGCCGGGCCTGCGGGCCACGCGGAGTTTGCGCGCTGGCGAGCATGACCGCCGGCTTCTCGGGCGGCAGCACCACGGGATCGCCGTTTCGATTGCGCTTCTCATAGAAGGCATTGCCCCCGGCGACGACCGTGTAGTGCATATTCCGGTATTTGAATTTCAGGCCCGCCGTGTGGAAGAACATCGAGTTCTTGACCTTCTTATGCCGCTCGCCCGCGAGCACGGCATCAGCGGCCGCCGCCACGTCCGGCAGCGCCTTCGAATTCATCTTGCGGGTCAGCACGCCGGGCGCAAACTGGCGCGGCGCGCCGACAACCTCGCAGATCGTGTTGCCATGCTTGCCCGAGCGCAGGCGGTTCATCACCACGGTCCCCACGGCGATCAGGCCGTCGCGGCTGGAGCGGTTCGATTCGAAGAACATCGCCCGCATCAGGCATTCGCGCTCGCGCTCGGAGTAGCCGTGCGACCCTGCCGGTGCGACCATCGACTTCGCGCCACCAGCAAAGTTCATGCTTTGGCTGCAGGCGGACAGGAATAGCGGGACAATCATGGCCAGGAAAACGGCCGACACGCGCCTAGGCGCCCTCACGGAAATGCCCTCATCATCGCTCCGGTGGTTGCTTTGGTGGCAGGCAAGGAAGAGGCAATTTCCGGCGAAAAGATGACTTTTGCGTTGCCAATATGCGGCAAGACCGCGCCGGTACAGGCGTCAGATCACGCGTCCGTGATGAATTCGACAGTATTGTGAATGCGTTAGCTCAGTTCGAAGCCGTCGCCGCCTTGCTCAAAAAAGCATCCGCGTGGCCAAAAAATGTGGTCAGTCGGAGGTCTGCCCGGCACTTTTCGGACTGATTCGCGGGAGCCGGGCCGTCATCCGGCCTGCGCGCGTACGATCCCGGCGGCCCGTGAGGGCGGCTGACGGCTCTCACCCGGCGTTGAACCGAGCACGCCCTTCAATTCGCGAGCAGCATAGCGCCGAATTTGACCGGACTTCGCAGCGGATGGTCAGAACGGCAGCTTGAGGCCGGGAGGCAGGGGCAGGCCGGCGGTCAGCGCAGCGGTCTTTTCCTTCATGGCCGTCTCGACCTTGGACTTGGCGTCATTGTGGGCGGCGAGGATAAGGTCCTCGAGGATCTCGACCTCGTCCTCCTTGAACAGGGCCGGATCGATCTTCAGTGACTTCATCTCGAACGTGCCGGTGATCGTGACATTGACCAGACCGCCGCCGGCCTGGCCGGTCGCCTCCATCTGGGCGATCTCCTCCTGCATGGTCTGGAACTTCGCCTGCATTTCCTTCGCCTTGCCCATCAGGCCGAGCAGATCCTTCATGGTCCGGTGTCCTCCTTGCGTGTCAGTTGTCGTCGTCGTCGAACGACGGATCGGGGGAAACGGCCTCCGCCCCGGGGTCGCCGATTCCTGGCAATTCCGGCGCGTCGGGAATGCGCACGTCGATGATTTTCGCGCCGGGGAAGCGCGACAGGATCGCGGCGACCGTCGGGTCGTTGCTTGCGTCGAGAATCGCCGTCTCGCGGCGCGCGGTCTCTTCCTGCGCCAGCGTCCGGCCGCCTTCCTCGCGGGACAGCGATACCAGCCACTGACGGTTCGTCCAGTTCTTCAGCTTGATGCTGAGATCGTTGAGCAGGGTTTTCGGCGCATCCGCCGTCAAGGCAACCTCGAGCCGGCCGGGTTCGATGCGGACCGGCCGGACAAAGCGCTTCAGCAGCACCTTGAAGGCCATGTCGCGGTTGGTGTCGGCGAGCGCGGCGATGTCGGACAAGGAACGCACCGGCACGGTTTCAGCCACCGGCTCCGGCCTGGCCTCGACAACCGGCGGCGCCTGGGTCTCCGCGGCCGGCTCGCGCATGGCCAGCCGTGCCACGGGCCCGGCGCCGGCACTCTGAGGCATCCGTGTCAGCGCCGGCGCCGGAGCGGGAGATGGTGACGCGGATCGCGCCGAGGCGGGCTGCGCCGGACCGGGGACCGGCCTTGCCGCGTCGCCGCTGCCCGTCAAGGGCTGCGGTGCGTCGTCCAGCATCCGCATCGCCTCGTCGAGCGTCGGCAGGTCCGCGGCATGCGCCAGCCGGATCAGAACCATCTCGGCGGCGGCGACCGGCCTGTTGGACGACTGCACCTCGGTGATGCCCTTGAGCAGCATCTGCCAGGCGCGCGACAGCACTCTTATCGACAGCGTGTCGGCCAATGCCGCGCCGCGTTTGCGCTCGTCCTCCGTCAGCGAGGCGTCGCCAGCCGCCGCCGGCACGTAGCGCAGCCGCGTGACGAAATGCGTGAAATCGGCAAGGTCGGTGAGCACCGTCGCCGGATCGGCGCCGGTGTCGTACTGGGCCCGGAATTCGGCGAGCGCGGCCGCCATGTCGCCCTTCATCACCTGCTCGAACAGGTCGATGACACGCGCGCGGTCGGCGAGCCCCAGCATGCCGCGCACCGTCTCGGCCGTCACCGGCCCGGCGCTGTGCGCGATCGCCTGATCGAAGATCGACAGGGAATCGCGCACCGAACCTTCGGCGGCGCGCGCGACCATGGCAAGGGCGGCGACCTCGACCTCGACCGCTTCCAGTCCGGCGATCCTGCCGAGATGCGCCACCAGTGTCTCGGCGCCGACGCGCCTTAGGTCGAAACGCTGGCAGCGCGACAGCACCGTGATCGGCACCTTGCGGATTTCAGTGGTGGCGAAGATGAACTTGACGTGCGGCGGCGGCTCTTCCAGCGTCTTCAGCAGGCCGTTGAAGGCCTGTGTGGACAGCATATGCACCTCGTCGATGATGTAGACCTTGTAGCGGGCCGAGACGGGCGCGTAGCGAACCCGCTCGATGATCTCGCGAATGTCGTCGATGCCGGTGTGCGAGGCGGCGTCCATCTCGACCACGTCGACATGCCGGCCCTCCATGATCGCCTGGCAATGCTCGCCGGGAACGGCAAGGTCGACCGAAGGCTGGTTGATCGTTTCCGTCTTGTAGTTCAGCGCGCGGGCGAGGATGCGGGCGGTGGTCGTCTTGCCGACGCCGCGCACACCGGTCAGCATCCAGGCCTGGGCGATGCGGCCGCTGGAAAAGGCGTTGGTGAGGGTGCGCACCATCGGCTCCTGGCCGATCAGCGCGGAAAAGTCCGCCGGACGGTATTTGCGGGCGAGCACGCGATAGGCACCGGCCTTTCCCGTCCTTGGAATTCCTGCTTCGCTCATTCGAGGGTTCGTCTCCGCTGGCCGCGCTCCGCGGCCGGTTCTGCTGGTGAGTTTCACCTGTGCGACAGCACTCCGTCAACGCCGTGACGGCAGGCCGGAGCTTTTGCGGAGGGCGGGAGGCTGGAACAATGACCCGTTCCGTGCTCGTTAGGGCTGCTTCCTTCCGGACCTGACCCGGTTGGCGAGTGGCGCGTCCACCACCAACCTCCCGCTCCCCATATCGTCAATTGTCGCCGGGATTGCAAGTGGGTAGCCTCTGTTTGCCGGTCCCCTCCTGCCAACCCCATTCCACCATATCATGCCGGGAACCGGGCTTCGCCGCGCGAGTTTCGGATTCCTGTGCGGGAAGCGACGAAAAGCCACTCGTTTTCAGCCGATTGCAACGTTCTGGGCCCATACCCACCTGTCGCAAAACAGGCTATAGACCCGGGCGATCCAGGAAGACCCGCACTATTCGATGACGAAAATTGTCCTGAAGCTCGAGGAACTGGTCGACAGCACCGCGCTGCGCCACGAGCTGACCTCGCTGACGACGGCCACTTCGGGCGACGGCTCGGCGACGGCCGTGCGCTCGCTCGTGCTTTCGGCGCTGAGAAGCCGCATAGCGGGCGGAAAGCGCCTGGCCGAACGGCTGCTGAAGGAGGACGGCAGCGGCACGGCCTGCGCCCGCCGCCTGTCGCATCTGATGGACGAGATCATCCGCGTCCTCTACGACTTCGCCGCGACCCACGTCTATCGCGCCAAGAACCCGTCGGCGGCCGAGCGCATGTCGATCGTGGCGGTCGGCGGCTACGGGCGCGGCACGCTGGCGCCGGGCTCCGACATCGACCTGCTCTTTCTTCTGCCCTACAAGCAGACGCCCTGGGGCGAGCAGGTGGTCGAGTACATGCTCTACATGCTCTGGGATCTCGGGCTGAAGGTCGGCCACTCCACCCGCAACATCGACGATTGCCTGCGGCTTTCACGCTCCGACATGACGATCCGCACGGGAATTCTGGAGGCGCGCTTCGTCTGGGGCGAAAAGTCGCTCTACGACGAGTTGCTCGCCCGCTTCGACCGCGAGGTCATTAAGGGCAGCGGGAACGAATATGTGCAGGCCAAGCTTGCCGAACGCGACAGCCGCCACACCAAGGCCGGCGAAAGCCGCTATCTGGTCGAACCCAATGTCAAGGACGGCAAGGGCGGATTGCGCGATCTTCAGACGCTGTTCTGGATCGCCAAGCATTATTACCGCGTGCGTACGGGCGAGGAGCTGATTAAGGAAGGGGTCTTCACCCGCGGCGAATACAACCAGTTCCTGAAGGCGGAGGATTTCCTCTGGGCGGTACGCTGCCATATGCACTTCCTCACGGGCAAGGCTGAGGAGCGGCTGCATTTCGACATACAGCGCGATATCGCCGAACGGCTGGGCTACACCACCCATCCGGGCCTGTCCTCGGTCGAGCGCTTCATGAAGCATTACTTCCTGATCGCCAAGGACGTCGGCGATCTCACCCGCATCTTCTGCGCGGCGCTGGAGGAGGAGCAGGCCAAGCATGTGTCGGGCTTCACGCTCGGCTTCCTCTCCTTCTCGCGCCGCCGCCGCAAGCTCGCCGGCACCAGCGATTTCATCGTCGACAATCACCGCGTCAACATCGCCGACGACAAGGTGTTTGCGCGTGATCCCGTCAACCTCCTGCGGCTGTTCTGGTTCGCCGACCGGCACGGCCTGGAATATCATCCCGACGCGCTGAAGCTCCTGCGTCGCTCGCTCCGCCTCGTCGACAAGGATCTCCGCCGCAATGCCGAAGCCAACCGGCTTTTCCTCGACATACTGACATCGGACCGCAATCCGGAACTCAATTTGCGGCGAATGAACGAGGCCGGCCTGCTCGGCAAGCTCATTCCGGATTTCGGCAGGATCGTCGCGATGATGCAGTTCAACATGTATCATCACTACACCGTGGACGAGCATCTGCTGCGCTGCATCGGGGTCCTCTCGGAGATCGAACACGGCGACGGCGAGAAACCGCATCCGCTGTCGCACAGGCTCGTGCCGGCGCTCAGCAGCCAGCGCGAGGTGCTCTTCGTTGCCGTGCTGCTGCATGACATCGCCAAGGGCAGGCCGGAGGACCATGCGGTTGCGGGCGCACGGATCGCGCGCCGCATCTGCCCGCATATGGGCCTGTCCGCCGAAGACACGGCGACGGTCGCCTGGCTGGTGGAAAACCATCTGCTAATGTCGATGACCGCGCAGACGCGCGATCTCAACGACCGCAAGACGATCAGCGATTTCGCCGACGCGGTGCAATCGGTCGAGCGGCTGAAACTGCTGTTGATCCTTACCGTGTGCGACATCAGGGGCGTCGGCCCCGGCGTCTGGAACGGCTGGAAGGGCCAGCTTCTGCGCAACCTCTACTATGAGACCGAGCTTCTGCTTACCGGCGGTTTCTCGGAAGTGTCGCGCTTGCTGCGGGCCGGGAAGGCGCGCGAGCGACTGGCGCAGGCCCTGGCCGGCTGGCCGCAAAAGGAGCGCGACCGCCTGGTCAAGCTGCACTACGAGAACTACCTGCTCGCCGTCGACGTGAAGGATCAGCTTCGTCACGCGGAGTTCATCCGCGCCGCCGACCAGGCGGGCAAGAAGCTCGCCACCATGGTGAGAACCCATGCCTTCGAGGGCGTGACGGAGATTACGGTGCTGGCGCAGGACCACCCGCGCTTCCTGTCCGTGATTGCGGGCGCCTGCGCGGCCGCCGGCGCCAACATCGTCGACGCGCAGGTTTTCACCACTTTCGACGGGCGGGCGCTGGACACCATCCTGATTTCCCGCGAATTCGACCGCGACGAGGACGAACAGCGGCGCGCCGAGCGGGTCGGGCAGTTGATCGAGGACGTGCTCTCGGGCAAGAGCGGGCTTCCGGAGATCATCGCCCGGCGCGCCAAGCCCAGGCGCGGGTCGAAAGCGTTCCGCATCGAACCGCGCGTCGACATCCGCAACACGCTGTCGAACCGCTTCACCGTCATCGACGTGTCGGGGCTCGACCGGTCCGGCCTGCTCTCGGAAATGACCGGGTCGCTGTCGGACCTTTCGCTCGATATCGCGTCGGCCCACATCACGACCTTCGGAGAAAAGGTGATCGACACCTTCTACGTGACCGATCTCACCGGGGCGAAGATCGAGAATCCGATGCGACTGCAGACGATCCGAGCGGCGCTGATGGCAACGCTGGAAGGCCAGCCGGCGCGCGGCAGGACTGACGATCAGGCCGCGGCGGAATGACGGCATGGCGGATATTCTCCTCCCTCGAGGAGGAGATGTCGCCGAGGGCGACAAGGGACGCCCCTCAGTGCTGCGAACTCGGGTTGACGGGATGACCATTCACCCCCCTCTCCGACCGCTTCGCCGCCACCTCGCCCCCGCTTCGCAGGGGCGAGGAAACGCCGGCCGGGCCGCTTGGCGCCCTTCCTCGCCCCCGCAGGGGGAGAGGTGGCTTGCGAAGCAAGCCGGAGAGGGGGGACTATCACCTTTCTTTAGCTCGAACCCGGAGCCCCGGGACGCCCCTAAACTGGCTTGCGTGGCTTCGCCTCACAGTACCCGACCGCGGCGGGATTTTGCCCCTCATCCGGCCTGCCGGCCACCTTCTCCCCGCCGGCGGGGAGAAGGAAACACGGCCGAAACGCCGACGAAACTCTCTTGCCTGGTCCGGGCGGACGCTCCGCGCGAAGCGGTTTCGAGCGCCGCCTTGTGGAGGAGTCCCGGCTGCCGCACGGCCCCTGCAAGGGGACCGGAGTCCGCCCTTTGAGCCTTGTCAAGAAATTCGCGACTGTCGCCTCCGGCACGCTGATGAGCCGCGTTCTTGGCTTTGCGCGCGAGATGCTGATGGCGGCCGCCCTCGGAACCGGGCCGATCGCCGACGCCTTCAATGCCGCCTTCCAGTTTCCGAACACGTTCCGCCGCCTGTTCGCCGAGGGCGCTTTCAACGCCGCCTTCGTGCCGCTCTTTGCCAAAGAGATCGAATCAGGCGGCATGGAGGGCGCAAGGCGCTTTTCGGAAGAAGTGTTCGGCGTGCTGTTCACGACACTGATGGCGCTCACCATCCTTATGGAACTGTCGATGCCGTTCCTGGTGGCGACCATCATTGCGCCGGGCTTCTCAGACAATGCGGAAAAGCATGACCTCACCGTCGCCTTGGCGACGATCATGTTTCCCTACCTGATGTGCATGTCGCTGGCCGCCATGATGGCCGGAATGCTGAATTCGCTCAGACGATATTTCGCGGCTGCCGTCGCGCCGGTCTTCCTCAACATCATCCTGATCGGCGTGCTCCTCCATGCCTGGCATGACGGGCTGGGCGGCCTGGAAATCGGCTACGCGCTGGCCTGGGGCGTGCTGGCCGCCGGCCTGGTGCAGCTTGGAATCGTGTGGATCGCCGTGCGCCATGCCGGCGCGCGGATCGGCTTTCGCCGGCCGCGCCTGACGCCGAACGTCAAACGCCTGCTGGTGCTCGCCTTTCCGGCAGCCGTCACCGGCGGCATCACCCAGATCAACCAGTTGATCGGCACGGCGATCGCCTCGGGCAAGGAAAGCGCGGTGTCCTCGCTCGCCTATGCCGACCGCGTCTACCAGCTACCGCTCGGCGTGGTCGGAATCGCCGTCGCCATCGTGCTCCTGCCGGAGCTGGCGCGCGCGCTGAAGGCCGGCGACCTCAAGGAAGCCTCGAACCTGCAGAACCGCTCGGTCGAGTTCACTCTGTTCCTGACGCTTCCGGCGGCCGCGGCGCTGATGGTGATTTCCGAGCCGATCGTGCGGCTTCTCTATGAGCGCGGCGCCTTCGCCGCGACCAACGGCACGCCCGTGGTCTCGGCCATCCTTGCGATCTTCGGTCTCGGACTGCCGGCCTTCGTGCTGATCAAGGCATTCACGCCGGGCTATTTCGCACGCGAGGACACGCGCACGCCGATGTTTTTCGCCGCGATCTCGGTCGCCGTCAACATCAGCGTGGCGCTGAGCTTGTTTCGGTCGATGGGCGGGTCGGGCATCGCCATCGCCTCGGCCGTTGCCGGCTGGGTCAACGCGGCGCTGCTGTTTGGCACCCTGGTGCGGCGTGGCCACTGGGGCCGCGATGCCGGGCTGGTGAAGCGTGTTCCCCGGCTGCTGGTCGCGGCGGCGGTGATGGCGGGCGCGCTTCACCTGGCCGCACGCTGGTTCGCCGCCAGCCTGGCGCCGGCCGCCCCCTTTTGGGAACAGGCCACGGTGCTGGGCGCCATGATGGCGGGTGCGATGCTGCTTTATTTCGCGATCGTCTTTGCGATCGGCGGCGCCGATATGGCCATGGTCAGGCGGAGCATCCGCCGGCCGCCGGCTGGTGCCAAGAAATAGGCTCGGCGTCCTTGCCGGCGCCGGCCGACTGGACGGGGCAGCGAAAGTCCTGCATCCGCGAAGTAATGCGCGACGGCTACACGCCTCAAGTGCAACGCCGCGAGAAAGCTTGCTCTTCGTTGCGAAGAATAATAGCGTTCGCAAGTGGGGTTCATATTGGCAGCCAATGCCATGTCCGACGAACAGAACAGTGCGCAACCGAAGCCGGGCGACGCTGGCGCCGATACGGCCGCGCCTCAAGCCAGGAAAGCGGCCGGCAAGGCCGCGGCGGAAGCCGATGCATCCACAGACCTTCAGATGGGCGACCTGAACAGGCTGCTTAGCCAGATGCTGAAGCAGAGGGGCGCCGGCCGGCAAAAAAGGGACGTCTGGTATTTCCTGTCGAGCGGCGTGTTCTTCATGATCGTCGGCTCGGTCGCTCTGCTGGCCGCTTTCATGACCATGGGCACGACGCACGCCTCCTTCACCTTTGTGCTTGTCGTGGTCGGTGTCGCGATCCTGCTCTATGGCACCGGTACGCAGGGAGCCGGCAATTTCGAAATCCACGGCCGGCGAAATGAACTACAAGGTCGGTGTCGCCGGCGGGGCCGGCATCCTGGCTTTCGCCGTCGGATTGGGCATCGTCATAAAGGCGAATGATATTCGCGATGCGTTCCAGATCGAGCGGAAATACGCCCGCCTCGTCTTCCGTGACCCGGGTGACGGCGTAGGAAAGCTCACCGACTACGTGCCCGAAATATCGGTCGATGGCGTTCCCATCCCTTCCCAGCGGAGTGGCGAATATATAATCGCCTATGTTCCGTTCGTCGCCGGCCTGCTCAGCCGCGAGATCCAGATATCGGCGAATTTCTACTATGTCGGCACGGAACAATCCCGAAACAAACTGCTTTCGCCAAAGGTTTCGGTTCGCCAGATTGTGCCGCTGACCTCCGACGAGATCACCACCGACGATGCCGGATTCGACTTTCCCCGGCTGAAACCGGACGTGGTGGTAAAACTGGTGATCGACGACGTGCTCAACGATCCGGATGCAAGCCAGATCGCGGCCGTCGGCGGAAGTACCGACGCCCCTCCGCCGCCCGTCGTGCAGGCATTTCAATGAACTGCCGTTTCCACCGCCTGATTGCCGCCGCCGCGTTCGTTCTTGGCCTCGCCGCTGTCTCGCCGGCACTGGCGGCGCAGCCCTGCGACCCGTTCAATCAGACCTATGTCGTCGGCAAGGGCACCGCGCAACAGAGCCTTCCGTCGCTCGGCAAGGACGTCCTGCTGGACAACAGGGACGCTATCTCCTGCCTCGTCGAAGTCCTTTCCGCGCTGCGGCCGCGCTTTGCCGGACCGGAAGCCGAGCCCGAGGACGTGGCGCGGTTCATCCAGGCCACGGGGGCGCTGCGCACGATCCTTGCCAATCGCGGCATGGCTGCCATCAAGGAATTCAGGTCCGCCGACAATATCGATACGATCGCGACGCTGGTATCCGGCGCGCGCAACAACAACCCGACCGTGCGCGTCAATGCCGCGCTGATCCTGTCGGACGTGATCGACAATAGCGGCCTGTGCGTGGTGATCGACCATCTCTACGATCCGACGCTGGCCGAATCCGACAGCGGCGCGAGCGGGCGCCTGAACCTGCTCACCGTGGCCTCGGTGGTTGCGCCCTGGGCCTACAAGGAGAATTTCGACAATCTCAGGCGATTGCAGAATTACATGGTGCCGATCGTCGAGCGCGAGCGGGACGCCAGGCAGACCAGGCGCGTCCTTGCCAATCTGATCGACCGGCTGGACTATCAGGACAAGGCCGCGCAACCGAACAAGAATGAGAAGCTGCCGCGCGGCGACAGGCAGTGCTACGACTACCAGCCGGTATGGGCGAACCGCTCCGAACAGCGGCTGATCTACCGGGATTGATTTCCGGGCGACATTTCAGGGAAATGACACCGCCGGCTGGCCGAGGCTGCATCGTTCCGGCGCCGGCCGGGACCGCTGAAATCATGGCGCTGAAAAATACTTGTCGGGCGTGTCGGCTTCCGCCATAAGCGCGCTTCCGCAAACTTTCGCCGCGCGCGAAACGGCCCTCCACAAGCCAAGAGGAACGACCATGTCCGCCTTCAAGCCGCTCGTCTTCTCGGGCGTCCAACCCACCGGCAACCTGCATCTCGGCAATTATCTCGGCGCCATCCGCCGCTTTGTCATGCTGCAGGACAGCCATGACTGCATCTATTGCGTCGTCGATCTGCACGCGCTGACGGTCGCGCCCGACCCGGCCGAACTGATGACGGCCACACGCGAGGTCACGGCCGCGTTCCTGGCCGCCGGTATCGACCCGAAAAAGCACATCGTCTTCAACCAGAGCAGGGTCCGGCAGCATTCCGAACTCGCCTGGATCTTCAACTGCGTCGCCCGCATGGGCTGGCTGAACCGCATGACGCAGTTCAAGGAGAAGGCCGGCAAGGACCGCGAGAACGCGTCGGCCGGACTGTTCGTCTATCCCAACCTGATGGCGGCCGACATTCTCGTCTACCGCGCCACGCATGTGCCGGTGGGCGACGACCAGAAGCAGCATCTGGAACTCACCCGCGATATCGCCCAGAAATTCAACAACGATAATTCGGCGCGTATTGCCGAACTCGGCGTGGGCGTGGAGATGATGTCGGGCGAGGAGAAGGTGAACGGCTTCTTTCCCTTGACCGAGCCGCTGATCGAGGGACCGGCGCCGCGCGTCATGAGCCTGCGCGACGGCACCAAGAAGATGTCGAAGTCGGACCCCTCCGACCTGTCGCGCATCAACCTGACGGACGATGCCGACACGCTGTCCAGGAAGATCCGCAAGGCAAAGACCGATCCCGCCGCGCTGCCTTCCGAAGTCGAGGGGCTGAAGGGCCGTCCGGAGGCGGAGAATCTCGTCGTGATCTATGCGGCGCTCGCCGACACGGGCAAGGAGCAGGTGCTGCGGGACTTCGGCGGCCGCCAGTTCTCCGATTTCAAGCCGGTGCTTGCCGATCTGGCCGTCACCAGGCTTGCGCCGATCGCCGCCGAAATGCGCCGCATCTCGGCCGATCCCGCTTATGTCGATGCCGTTCTCAGCGACGGCGCGGCGCGGGCCGGGGTGCTGGCGGAAGCGACAATGAAGACGGTTCGCAGCATAGTTGGTCTGCTGGACGGCTGAGCCGGCGGTGTTGGCTCTTCGCGGTCGCTTGCCCCGGCGCCGCCGCGATGGCAGATTGCGCCCGGTGCGGCCGGAGCTTGCAAGGGGTTAGGGTAATGGTCTCGAGACGTCTCAGCCGGGAAGCCGGCCATCGACGAAAATTCCTGGCGATCATCGACGAAACGCCGGAATGCGAGCGCGCCGTGGCTTATGCCTCGATGCGCGCCAAGTCCACCGGCGGCGTGGTCGTGCTGCTTTACGTCATCGAGCCGGGCGACTTCCAGCATTGGCTGGGGGTCGAGAAGATCATGCGGGAGGAAGCGCTGACCGCCGCCCATGCCGCGCTCGACGTGCAAGCCGCGAAGGTTCGCGAGAGGCTCGGCATCGAGCCGGAACTGGTGGTGCGCGAAGGCAAGCCGACCGAGCAGATACACCAGCTCATCGAGGAGGACCAGGACATCGCGATCCTGGTGCTGGCCGCCGGCGCCGCGAAGGAAGGTCCGGGACCTCTGGTCGCCTCCATCGCCGGCAAGAGCGCGGCCTTCCCGATTCCTGTTACCGTGGTGCCGCAGAGCCTGTCGGACGAGGAAATCGCCAGCCTCGCCTGATCCGAAACCCGGCGCGATCTTCATTTGGAAGCAGTCGGGGCGTATTCGGCTTGAAGGCACCGGCGATTAGGCCTATTTAGAACTATTCCAAACAAAACTGCGCGGAGATGCGGCGATGTTCATCCAGACCGAGGCGACCCCAAATCCCGCCACCTTGAAGTTCCTGCCCGGCCGCGAGGTCCTGGTCGAGGGGACAGCCGATTTCCGCGACGCGCCGGCGGCGCGCGAGGCTTCGCCGCTCGCCGGCCGTCTCTTCGACGTTCCAGGCATAACCGGCGTGTTCTTCGGATACGACTTCGTCACGGTGACCAAGGACGACCGGCACGACTGGCAGCACCTCAAGCCCGCGATTCTCGGGGCCATCATGGAACAGTTCATGTCCGGCGCGCCGGTCATGAGCAGCGCCGCGCAGGCCAAGCACGACGAGGCGGCCGATTCCGGCGAATTCTACGACAAGGAAGACGAGGAGATCGTGCTGACGATCAAGGAGTTGCTCGAAACGCGTGTCCGTCCGGCGGTTGCCCAGGACGGCGGCGACATCACCTTCCGGGGCTACGAGAACGGCACCGTTTTCCTGAACATGAAGGGTGCCTGCGCCGGCTGCCCGTCCTCTACCGCGACGCTGAAGCACGGCATCCAGAATCTGCTGCGGCATTTCGTTCCCGAAGTCCAGCAGGTCGAACAGGTCGTCTGAGCCCTTACGCCGCAACCGGCACTTTGCTGAAACCAAACAAAAAACCGGGCACATGGCCCGGTTTTTCGCTTGGGACGTCCGTGTTGCCGAGACGGTCCGCAGATCCCTATTCGACGATCACCTTGGCGCCGATATCGGCGCGTTCGTAAAGGTCGATGACGTCCTGGTTGAGCATGCGCACGCAGCCGGACGACATCGCCTTGCCGATCGACCACCATTCGGGCGTGCCGTGCAGGCGATAGCCCGTATCGCCCTTGTCGAAGAGGTAGAGGGCGCGGGCGCCGAGCGCGTTGCTGGGGCCGGGCGGCTGCCCGTAACGCCATTTGGCGAGTTTAGGCTGTCGCGCGATCATTTCGGGCGGCGGCGTCCAGACCGGCCATTCGCGCTTGGCGCCGACGCGGGCCGTGCCGCTCCAGGCGAAGCCTTGGCGCCCGACGCCGATGCCGTAGCGCACGGCGCGGTCCTCGGGTTCGACGAAGTAGAGATATTTCGCCTTCGTATCGACAAGGATCGTGCCCGGCGCCTCATTGGTCGAATAGCTCACGATCTGGCGATGATACCGGCGTGGAACCTCGTCGATCGGGATGGCGGGGACACGGTAGCCGGCGTCGGTACGCCCGTAGTAGTCAGTGGTGAAGATTTGGTACGAGTCTACGGAAGTGCATCCCGCCAAGGCGGTTGCGAGTACAAGGCCGACCGCCAAGGTTAGAGCCTGCAGGCGCATGGAATGTTCCGTCGTTCCTTTCGATGCCAGCCCGCTTCTAGCCATATTCAGCGATATCAGTAGGAATGTTTGCGGCGCGCCGCTAGCGGCGAGTGGTCCTCAGTTATGGTAAACGATCCACTATTGCATTTGCGCAACATCTGTTCACGAGGCTGTGAGCCTCGGGGCGGCTTTTGACGATGCCAGGCAAAGGAGCCCGTCTTTCGCAATCTAGGGCGATCAAGGCTCTTGCGGCGGCGTTCCGGTTTTGTACTATTGCCTGATGCCGCTCGTCTCGCTGCTGCCGCAAAATCCGCTCGCCGACGCTCGCCAGTCGGAACGGGCGATGATCGTTCGCCGCGGCGTGCAGCGCCTCCTCACGCGCATGGGCGCGCATGTGCTGCCGGAGATTTCGCTTGCCACGGGCCGCCGTGCCGACCTTGTCGCCCTGACCAGGCACGGCGATATCTGGATCATCGAGATAAAATCGTCGGTCGAGGATTTTCGCGTCGACCGCAAGTGGCCGGAATACCGCTTGCATTCCGACCGGTTCTTCTTCGCGACGCATCCTGAGGTGCCGGCCGCGATCTTCCCGCAGGACTGCGGCTTCATCCTTTCGGACGGCTACGGCGCCGAGATCCTGCGCGAGGCGCCTGAACACAGGCTCGCCGCGGCGACGCGCAAGGCGCTCACGCTGCGTTTCGCCCGCGCCGGCGCGGCGCGCCTGCTGGCGGCCGAAATGGCCGGCGTCGCCGTGCCGGCGCTGGAGGGCGAGAGCGAATAGTCCGCGCCGTCCCCGGTTGCTCGCACCGGCCGGCGCGAGGCAATGGTTTGCATTACCGTCGGTCAGCGTGCCTGGTCGGCAGAGGAGGGTTGCCCGGTTGCCGGAAGGCGGAGCAAAACCGAGCACGCTTCGGCGAGGGCAAGTTTCCCCGTTTTTGATTCGCCGAATGTGCCTGCCCCGCCAGTTCGACCGCGCTGTCGCTTTGCCTGAGGTATTCTCCGAAGCTCGATAGCGGGATCGGTTCAGACGACGGTGATCCTTACGTCGACATTGCCTCTTACGGCCTTGGAATAGGGGCAAGTCTGGTGCGCGGCGTCCACCAGCGCCTGCGCGACGTCGCGCTCCAGGCCTGGCAGGCTGATGTTGAGGCGAGCGCTAAGAAAATACTCACCGCCGGCCATGTTCAGGTCCACCTCGGCGTCGATCGCCATGTCGGGCGGGACCGTGATCTTCATCCTGCGGGCGGCAAACCCCAACGCCCCTTCGAAGCATGCCGACCAGCCGGCGGCGAACAATTGCTCGGGATTGGTGCCGCTGCCCGCGCCGCCGGGCGTCGACAGCCGGACGTCCAGGCGGCCATCCGAACTGCGGGCCGCCCCGTGCTCGCGACCGCCGGTGGTGTGGGTCTTGGCCGTGTAAAGTACTTTCGCGTCTTGCGTCATAGTGGGCTCCTGGTGAGATCTTTGGGAAGGCAAGCGTCCCGGGGACGGTAGTAAGCTCATTCAATGGGGCGGTCTCCCGGGCCGTTCCGATCAGATCGCATTGCCGGTGGGAATTGTGATGTCATAAATCGGCGATGTGTCATTTGTATTCGCACTGTCGGAGGCCAACGCCATCACATGGCAGGCATGACCGATGCCAAGGCGGATGCGAGCCGTCCAACATACCCGCCCGCCGGCCGGGTCATCATCATGGCGCCATGGCGCTGTTGGTTGTGACAAGAGTGCCGGCGCGTCGCGGGTCCGCCTGTCTTTCGCGCCGAAGGCGGGGTATCGCGACTGGCGGCGGCTACGAATCCCCCATCTTCAGCGCCTGAATGAAGGCCTCCTGGGGGATGTCGACCTTGCCGAACTGGCGCATGCGCTTCTTGCCTTCCTTCTGCTTCTCCAGAAGTTTGCGCTTGCGCGTCACGTCGCCGCCGTAACACTTCGCCGTCACGTCCTTGCGCAGGGCCGAAATGGTCTCGCGGGCGACGATGCGGCCGCCGATCGCCGCCTGGATCGGGATTTTGAACATGTGCTGCGGGATCAGCTCCTTCAGCTTCTCGCACATGACGCGGCCGCGCTTTTCCGCCGCCGTGCGGTGGACCAGCATGGACAGCGCGTCGACCGGCTCATCGTTGACCAGGATCGACATCTTGACCAGGTCGCCCTCGCTGTAATCGGTCAAGTGGTAGTCGAACGAGGCGTAACCCTTGGAGATCGACTTCAGCCGGTCGTAGAAGTCGAAGACGACCTCGTTGAGCGGCAGGTCGTAGACCAGCATGGCGCGTTTGCCCACATAGGACAGATCGGCCTGGACGCCGCGCCGATCCTGGCAGAGCTTCAGAATGCCGCCGAGATAGTCGTCCGGCGTCAGGATGGTGGCGCGAATCCACGGCTCCTCGATCAGGTCGATCTTGACGAGGTCGGGCATGTCGGCCGGGTTGTGCAACTCCTTCACCGTGCCGTCGGTGAGCCGCAAGCGGTAGACGACCGACGGCGCCGTGGCGATGAGGTCGAGGTTGAACTCACGTTCCAGGCGCTCCTGGATGATCTCGAGATGCAGCAGCCCGAGGAAGCCGCAGCGGAAACCGAAGCCGAGCGCGGCCGAGGTCTCCATCTCGAAGGAGAAGCTGGCGTCGTTGAGCCTGAGCCTGCCCATGGCGGCGCGCAGGTCCTCGAAGTCGGCGGCGTCCACCGGGAAGAGGCCGCAGAATACGACCGGCTGCGCCGGCTTGAAGCCGGGCAGCGGCGCGTCGGTCGGCCGGCGGTCCTCGGTGATGGTGTCGCCGACGCGGGTGTCGGCCACTTCCTTGATCGAACCGGTGATAAAGCCGAGTTCGCCGGGGCCGATATCGTCGGACGGGATCATCTTCGGCGTGAAGAAGCCGGTGCGCTCGACGAGATATTTCGCGCCGGTGCCCATCATGCGGATGTTCTGGCCCCTCTTCAGCACGCCGTCGATGACGCGCACCAGCACGATCACGCCGAGATAGGCGTCGTACCAGCTATCGACGAGCATGGCCTTCAAGGGCTTGGCCGCGTCGCCCTGGCGCGGCGGCGGGAGATCATGGACGATCGCTTCCAGCACGTCCTCTATGCCGATGCCGGTCTTGGCCGAGATCAGCACGGCGTTGGAAGCGTCAAGGCCGATCACCTCCTCGACCTGCTCCCTGATGCGCTCGGGCTCGGCGGCGGGCAGATCGATCTTGTTCAACACAACCACGATCTCGTGGTTGTTGTCGATCGCCTGATAGACATTGGCGAGCGTCTGCGCCTCGACGCCTTGCGAGGCGTCGACGACCAGCAGCGAGCCCTCGCAGGCGGCGAGCGAGCGGGATACTTCATAGGCGAAGTCGACATGGCCGGGCGTGTCGATCAGGTTCAGGACATAGTCCTGCCCGTCCTTCGCCTTGTAGTTCAGGCGCACCGTCTGCGCCTTGATGGTGATGCCGCGCTCCCGCTCGATGTCCATATTGTCGAGCACCTGCTCCTTCATCTCGCGGCTCTCCAACCCCCCGGTCGTCTGGATCAGGCGGTCGGCGAGCGTCGACTTGCCATGGTCGATATGGGCGACGATGGAAAAGTTGCGGATGTTCTTGAGCGGCGTGGTCATGGACCGCGCCTTTAGCAGGGCAAGCCGCCCAGGCAAAGCGGTAAAGACATGCAATCGCGCCCTCAAGAATACATCGATAAAGTTGCATAAAGTAGAATATGCAGTCTACGGTTGACTTTCGATGACCTTCCGGCGAATGATGCATGATGGGCATCCAGCGGATGCGGTGGCGCGGGAAGCGAACGGCCGTAGGCGGGAGCGGACCTCGGCGGAACTTTACCGCCGCGACCAGCGGCGATTCGCGTGCGCGTCGCCATCCCCGACGAACCGATTGATCTCGAAGATCCGTGTTCCGCGGGCGCCGGACTGACGGTGTTGCTGGGGGCGCCGGGGGACGAATGGCTGGCGCATGGGTCTCATGTCGCCAGCCTCGTCTTCCCGAAGCAGGGCAGCAGGGCTTTTATGTCCGCCTGCGAGGCGTTGATCGCGCCGTTCTTCGGCGCCATGGCGGGTGGACCAGGCGCTGCGCCGCCAGTCGCCACGCTCGTTCCGGCCGGCAACTCACGCTGGCCCGAATGCACCGAACGCCAACCGAACGTCATAAGACAAGCATAGTTCGCGCTTCCGAAACCAGGCGCCCTGCTCTTAAGGACTGCCCCGCCCTCCTTGCTTGGCGCGTCCGCCCTTGAGAGGAAGGCCACCCTTGTCAGGCAGGCCACCCTTGTTAGGAAGGAGAGGGCGGAGCTTGGCGCCTCTCCCCCGCTCATTGAGCGGTGCCGCGAAATTCCGGAGCGGTGATTTCGGCGGCGGGTCAATTGTCGCGGTCTCGGGCGAGGTCACGACGCGCAGCGGCTTCGCCACGGCCGCAGCCGGCGAAAAGACCATGCGGACGAAGCCGCGGAAGGCCAGGACCTGGCGTTCAAGCCGTGCGGTGTCCTTCATGATCTTGGACAGGATGATGCCGCCGTCGATCATGCAGGTCAGGGCATCGGCGAGATCAGCGAGATCGATATCGCCTCGGGGCGGGTAAACGGCGGCGATCTCGTCCAGGTAGCCGCGGAAGCGCGCGTTCCAGGCGACCGCCGAATGCCGGATGAGATCGACCACGGCGCGATCGAACAAGCGCTCCTGATAGCACACCGATGCGATGAGGCAGCCTGGATGCCGCTTCTGCGCGTCGGCCAGCGTTTCGGCCAGCAGTTTTAGACCGATCATGAAGGCCTGCAACGGGTCTTCCGAAAGCTGCCGGCCGCGCCCGAAGATCTCGTCGAAAATCCGGTCGTTCTCCTCGATGAAATTGCGCACCATTTCGCGGGCAAGCTCGTTCTTGTCCTTGAAGTGGTAGAAGAAGCCGCTCTTGGTGATGCCGGCGTCGGCGATGATCTCGTCGATGGAGGTCGCGTCGAAGCCCTTGGCCAGCACGGCGGCCCGAGCGATCTCCAATATGCGCATGCGCGTTTCCGCACCCTTTCCCATCTTGCCTCCTCTTGAATTTACTGCACCGCCGGTACGGTTTTTGCGGCATTTGTATACCACACGAATCGGGCACAAAGCCACACATTCGGTCAACACTTTGTTTTGACTGGATTTGCAGGGCCGGCAGGAAACCGGACCACGGGAGTTCTAGTCTCCGGGCTGAACTTACGGCAAAACACAGCAACTTCCAGGACTGATCGCGCCTCGCCTCCAGGTCGAGGTCGTTGGACTACGAACAGGAGTAGAGGATGCCGAAATACCGCCGCCAGCTCCCGCAGATGCATGACGGAATATTTCTCAGCGACGGGGGAATGGAAACGACGCTTATTTTTCTGGAGGGTGCCGAACTTCCCCATTTCGCGTCTTATGTGCTGCTGGAGACGGCCGAAGGCCGGGCCCAACTGAAGCGCTATTACGAGCGGTATCTCGCCATCGCCCGCTCGCGCGATGCAGGCTTCGTGCTCGACAGCGCGACCTGGCGGGCCAATGCCGACTGGGGCGCCAGGATCGGCCATGACGCCGCGGAGCTCGTGCGGATCAACAGGCTATCGATAGAGCTGCTGGAAGAACTGCGGCAGGACTGGGAAACGCCGGGCACGCCCTGCGTGATCAGCGGCGCGATCGGCCCGCGCGGCGATGGTTACAAGGCAGGCATGATGGATGCGCGCGAGGCGGAACTCTATCACGCCCAACAGATCGAGACTTTCGCCGGGACGCAGGCCGACATGGTGGCCGCCTACACGATGAACAACTTCAACGAAGCCATAGGCATAGCCCGGGCGGCGCGGAAGAACCGCATGCCATGCATGATCTCGTTCACCGTCGAGACCGACGGCAGGCTGGCGACCGGCATGGGCCTCGGCGACGCGATCAAGGCTGTCGACGATGCAACGGACGGCTCTCCGGCCTACTACATGATCAACTGCGCCCATCCGACGCATTTTGTTCAGGCGCTTGAAGCCGGCGAGCATTGGCTCGATCGCGTCAAGGGCGTGAAGGCGAACGCCTCGACGAAGAGTCACCAGGAACTCGACGAATCCGAAACCCTCGACGCTGGCGACCCGATCGATCTCGGCCGCCGCTATAGCAGGCTGAGGCGCGATTTCCCGGGGATGCGCATCCTTGGCGGCTGCTGCGGCACGGACCACAGGCATGTGGCGGCGATCTGCGAAGCCTGCATGGCCTGAGCGGGCTCGGAAATGCGCCGCACGTAGAAACCTGCGGCGAAGACAAGAATCCAGGCGGGTGAAGCCACGCCAGCCTGCTTGAGCCTGAGCGCAGCCGGGATTGCCCGGCGGCAAGTCACCTCAACAAACCGACATGCGGGCCGCGTGGACACCACCGCGAACGGCACGATGCTTCGGCTGAAAGCGAAAGGAATTCGACATGGCCTTGAATGCAAGACCGGCGAGCCGCGCGGTAAGCCTGCTCGCTCATTTCGGCACCGTGTTCGCGCCGGTCGGCTCGCGCCCGGGACGGCACGGCGGGACGCTCGACGACATCAACGATCATCTGCTCAGGGACATCGGGCGGGCGCGCGGGGCCGGCGGCTTCGACCGCCGCCATACGCACGGCGACTGATTTCAAGTACCCCGCCGGGAGAGCCGCCCGGCGGCAAGGACTTCGCACGCGGCGCCTCAGGCCGAAAGCATGGCCCTGTCTACCTCGTGGCGGAACGGAATGGCCGGCTGCGCGCCGGGCTTGAGGCAGGCGAGCGAACCCGCCGCGGCCGCCCGCGCCAGCGACTCGCGCAGTTGCAGCCCTTCCGCCAGGCCCGCCGCCAGATAGCCGCAGAACGTGTCGCCGGCGCCGACGGTGTCCACCGGCGTCACCGGCAATGCGGGAACCTCGATCACAGCACCGCCGTCAGCCGCGACGACGCCTTCGCCGCCCAGCGTGACCACCACGGTGCGCCCCGTCTTGCTGGCGAAATCGCGCATGCGGCTTTCGCGGCTCTCCCCGGAAAGGGCCAGCGCCTCGCAATAAAGGTCGAATTCGGTTTCGTTCGCGACGACGAGATCGGCCTTCTCAAGGAGTTCGGCCGCCTCAACGCGAAAGGGCGCCGTGTTGAGGATCGAAACGGCGCCCGCGGCGCGCGTCGCATCGAGCGCCGCCGCGACCGTTTCCAGCGGAATTTCGTGCTGGAGCAGGACGATGTCGCCCCTGCGCAGCCCCGTCTTGGCGATATCGCCCGGCAGGACGTTGCCATTCGCGCCGGGAACCACCACGATGACGTTCTCACCTTTGCCATCGACGAAGATCAGCGCGACGCCGGTCGCGGCGTGCAGTTCGCGAACGCCGGCGATGTCCACCCGGCCATCCACCAGCAGAGAAAGCGCTTCACCGGCGAAGGCATCCTTGCCGACCGCGCCGATAATGCGCGTCTGGCCGCCCGCCCGTTTCGCAGCCAGCGCCTGGTTGGCGCCCTTGCCGCCGGGCGCGGTGCGAAAGACCGAACCGGGCACCGTCTCACCCGGCGCCGGCAGACGCTCGACATCGGCGATGAGGTCGAGATTTATCGAGCCTATGACGGTGATCAAGCTTGCCTCCCCTGGGATTTGAGCCGAGAGACTAGCGAGTTTGGGCGCGCAGTGAAATGCGGCAATGCATGGACCGTGGTCGGATCGGCTCCGGCCGCATCGCGTCAGGAACCGCCGGCCCGTTCAGAAACCTCCGCATCCAAGATAAACATATCCGGAATTTCCACTTCACAACCATGGCAGAACCATGCGGCCGCGCCACCTCCTGCTCGCCTTGACGATCGTGCTGATCTGGGGCGTCAATTTCGCCATCATCAAACTTGGACTGCGCCAGGTGTCGCCACTGGCTCTCGGCGTTGCCCGGTTCTTTCTCGCGGCGTTTCCGTGGGTGTTTTTCGTCAAGCGCCCGAAGGTTCCGCTGGGCATGATCGCGGCCTACGGAATTCTGACATTCGCCATGCAGTTCGGATTTCTGTTCACCGGCATGAAACTCGGCATGAGCGCCGGCCTGTCGTCGCTTGTCCTGCAATTGCAGGTCTTCTTCACGATCGGGCTGTCTGTGATGCTGCTTCGTGAACGGCCGACGATCTGGCAGTTGACCGGCGCCTTGCTGGCATTCGGCGGCGTCGGCTTCGTCGCCCTCCATATCGGCGGCGAAGTGACCGCGGCCGGTCTCCTGCTGCTGGTCGCGGCAGCCGCCTCCTGGGGCGGCGGCAATATCGTATCGAAGCGGATTTCCGTACGGCACCTGTCCGCAAGCGTCGTCGGCCTTGTCGTTTGGGGCAGCCTCTTTGCCTTGCCGCCGCTGCTCATCGTGGCCCTGGTGCTCGACTACGACGCCTCCGTCGCGAGCTTCACCGGCCTGGACTGGATTTCCGTCGGGTCGATCGCTTACATCGTCTACCTCTCGACGCTGTTCTGCTTCGCGGCCTGGAGCGGGCTTCTGGCGCGCTATCCGGTTTCGACGGTCGCACCCTTCACGCTGCTCGTTCCGGTCTTCGGCTTTCTCGGTTCGGCCGTGCTGCTCGGCGAGCCATTGCAAGGCTGGAAGCTGATCGCCTCCGGCCTCGTGATCGCCGGACTTTGCCTCAACCTGTTCGGACCGCGCCTGTCCAGGCTTATCCGTCCGCGGCCTGCCCCGCTGCAAGGCCGGGAATAGTCCGCCGCGGCGCGCAAGGATCGCCGCGGCCTCATCTCAACCAGCCTGGAATGCGGCTTTCCGGTCTTCCGCGCACGCCATCTGCCCCGCTTCCCAACCGAGGATCGCCCGTTTGCGGGTAAGGCCCCAGTGATAGCCGGTCAGTGCGCCTGATTTTCCAAGGGCGCGATGACAGGGCACGACGAAGGAAACCGGGTTGGCGCCGACCGCCGCGCCAACCGCGCGGCTGGCCGCCGGTGCCCCGATTTCGGCTGCGATCGAGGCATAATTGCGCGCCTTGCCCATCGGAATCTTGAGCAGCGCCTCCCACACCCGCATTTGGAAGTCGGTGCCGATCAGCACGACGCGCAGCGGCTGCTCGGCGCGCCATTTGGCCGGGTCGAAGATGCGCGCGGCATAGGGCGCCGTCGCCGCCATGTCCTCGACATAGGTGGCATTCGGCCAGCGCCCGCTCATGTCGGCGAAGGCGGCGCGCTCCTCCCCCGCATCGTTGAAGGACAGGCCGGCCAGCCCGCGCTCGGTGACCATGACCAGCGCAATGCCGAAGGGTGAAATGTGATAGCCGTAGCGGATGGTCAGCCCGGCGCCACGTGTCTTGTAATCGCCCGGCGACATCGCCTCATGGGTGACGAACAGGTCGTGCAGCCGGCCGGGGCCGGACATGCCCACCTCGTAGGAAGTTTCGAGCAGCGGCATGCCCTCGGCCAGCAGCCGGCGCGCATGGTCGAGCGTAACCGCCTGCAGGAATCCCTTGGGCGACAGGCCGGCCCAGCGTGTAAACAGCTTTTGCAGGCCGGTCGGTGTCTCGCCCACTTCCGCGGCAAGCGTCTCCAGCGAGGGCTGGTCGCGATAATCGAGGCTGATCTTCTCGATCACCCGGCGGACGGTCTCGTAGTCGGTGCCGTTCGGCGTGACGTCTCTTTCCAGGATGGCCATCTGTGCGTTCATGGTTTTCATCTCCTTGAACGCGAATATCGCCCTTGCGAGGCGCTGGCTCCACCCGTTTCCTGCAATCTGTAATTATTCGTTGTGGGCAATGCCCACCGGCTTACCCACGCTTCGCGGTCGCCAGCGCCACGGTGAACGCCTTGGCAAAGCTCTCGCGGTCGTCCGGATTGAGGAACGCGCCGATCGGGACAAGCTTGCCCTGCCCTTCGACCGCCATCCCGGTTATGCCGATCTCCTGGTGGCGCGTGACCGAGAAGCGCGCCCAGAACGGATTGAAGCGATGCGCCTCGGAACGGCCGGACGGGGCTGTTTTCTTTATGTCCAGGCTGGTGCGCGACACCGAGACCTCCTCGCGCGCCCGCGCCGCGCGATAGTTGAGCCGGAAGGCGACATAGACAGCGAGCACGTCGAGGCCCAAGAAGCCGAAGACCGGCCACGCACCCTTCGAAAGGAAAATCGCGCCTACGACCAGCCAGCAGAAAAGCAGCGCGCCCATGATCGTGGCGAAGCCGACGCGCCCGAGAGATCGGTGCGGCATGAGCAGGGCCCTGAAGAAGGGCTCGTCAGCGGATGTGGCGCCGTTTGTGTCGTCCATCGACCCCGATTATAGAGGGCGCATGAAAAACCCCAAGCCGAAAAGCGTCGCGACGCGGAATGCGTCGGCAATATTTCGTCCGGTCTACCGGCCGGATGAGGTGAGCGAGATATTCCGGCGCTTTTGCGTGCAGCGGCCGGAGCCGAGGGGCGAACTGGAGCACGTAAACGCCTTCACGCTGCTGGTCGCCGTCGTGCTCTCGGCGCAGGCGACCGACGCGGGCGTCAACAGGGCGACGCGGCCGCTGTTTGCCGTTGCCGACACGCCTGAAAAAATGCTGGCGCTCGGCGAGGAGAGGCTGGGCGCCTGTATCCGCACGATCGGGCTGTGGCGCGGCAAGGCGAAGAACGTGATCGCACTGTCGCAAGCGCTGATCCGCGACCATGGCGGGATCGTTCCGGACGATCGCGACGCACTGACCAAACTGCCCGGCGTCGGCCGCAAGACGGCGAATGTCGTGCTCAACATGGCGTTCGGCCAGCCGACCATGGCTGTCGACACCCATATCTTCCGCATCGGCAACCGCCTGCTTCTGGCGCCCGGCAGGACGCCGGAGCAGGTGGAGGCCGGTCTGCTGAAGATCATTCCGCCCGAATATATGCGCCATGCGCATCACTGGCTGATCCTGCACGGCCGCTATGTGTGCAAGGCACGCAAGCCGGACTGCCCGCGCTGCGTGATCGCCGACCTTTGCAAATCACCCGAAAAGACCACCTCGACGCCGGCCCCGCTGGTGCGGATTGGCAGTTCGCAGCCGGACATGCTGCCGGCTCAATAGCCGATGCCGCGCGCCATCATGGCGGCGAAGATCGGGATAAGCACGAACACCGCGCCTTGCGCTCTCAGAAAGCGCCGCGCCGCGCCAATCTCGGCTTCGGGCACGACATGGCCGGAATTGGCGTCGGCCGATTTGTTCCATGCAAGGATGCGCATGGTCGGCGGAACCGACAGCAGTCCGACGACACCGAAAGCAGCGAGTTTCGCCCAGAACGACCAGTTGTAGATGTAGAATTCCCAGCCCTTGAGGCCGAAGAAGACACGGCATAGGCCGATGACCAGAACCAGCGCCGCTGCCATTCCATAGGCGCGGTCGAGCCTGCCCAGACGCCGCAACGCCCCACCACCCAATCCGGGCCGTACCAGAACCGTCTCGGCGGCGAGCACCGCGGCCAGGGCAAAAATCAACAAATGATGGGCAATCGCCAGCAGCAGGTCGGTCGTCATGTCATCTCCTCGCCGCCAGACCGGCCAGCGGCCTGCAGCTTACCGATGCGCGGCCGGAGCTTGCATCCGGTCCCTGCTTTGTCAACGTCGCAGCAGCCGAGGTCAGGGCTCCGGACGCGGGGTTAACCAATTATGAATACCCCCCTCTCCGTCTTGCTTCGCAGCGACACCGGCCCGGAGAGAGGGGTTGAATGCGATCCCGTGAACCCGGATTCGGAGCCTGGAGTTGAGGTGGCCTACGCAGGTTCCGGAAAAGTGTCTCACGGTTTTCCGACAGCAACCTGCGACAAAGCAAGAGGCTAAACAGGCGAAGCGTGGGCAAAGCCACGCAAGTCTGTTTAGGGATACGAAAAAGGGGATAAGCAAAGCTTGGTGTGCGCCAGAACAAGAAAAGTTTGCGGTCACACCCGGTAATCATAAATCGCAAAAATCCGTGCAAAAACAGCGCAGACGTGGCGCAAGCCGTTGTTCATGCCCGCGCCGTTAGCGCGCGGCCGCCCAGGCCCCGCCATCCCCTCAGGTCGTCCGGTGCATAGGATTGTCCGACTTTTTGCGGGGCGTGGACATGGATACTTCCGACAATCTCGACCTTCCCTACATCATGCCTTCACAGGCGCAGAAGCATGTCACGCATAACGAGGCGCTTGGCATCCTCGACGCGCTGGTCCAGCTTGCCGTGCTCGACCGCGACCTTGCCGCGCCGCCTGGTTCCGTTGCCGAGGGCGCCCGCTACATAGTCGCCGGGACGGCGACCGGCCCGTGGGCCGGCCAGGAAGGCAAGATCGCCCATCGCCTCGACGGCACATGGTCCTTCTACACGCCGAAACCTGGATGGCTGGCCTTCATCGTGGATGAGACAAAACTGGTCTGCTGGACCGGCTCGGCCTGGGTCGACTACTCCGCCGCGATTACCGCGCTGCAGAACCTGACGCTGCTCGGCATCGGCACCACGGCCGACGCGGCCAATCCATTCGCGGCGAAGCTGAACAAGGCGCTGTGGACGGCCAAAACCGTGGCCGAGGGCGGCGACGGCGACCTTCGCTACACGATGAACAAGGAGACTGCCCCGGACGTGCTGTCGCTGCTGCTGCAAACCGGCTGGTCCGGGCGGGCCGAACTCGGCCTGATCGGCGGCGACGATTTTTGCCTGAAGGTTTCACCGGACGGCTCCGCATGGACGACGGCGTTGGCGATCGACCGGACAACCGGCCAGCTTCTCACAGTCAGTGGCTCGGCCGCCGCCCCCGGCCTTGCCGTCGGCGCGGCGGGCACCGGCTGGCGGCGGGACGCGTCCAATCACTGCCTCAGCGCCTGCGTCGACGGCGTCGATCAGGGCGGGTTCAGCCGTGGCGGCAAGCTGTTCCTGCGCAAGCGCATGCTGATGAAACCCAACATCCCGCAGCGCAACCATGTTGCCAATGCCGCCTGGGTCGCCAGCGCCAGCGCCGCCGACAATTCCTGGCGCTCGCTCTGCTGGTCGCCGGAGTTGGGACGGTTCTGCGCGGTGGCGATCACCGGCACCGGCAACCGCGTCATGACCTCTCCCGACGGCATCGCCTGGACCGCCCGTCCGAGCGCGGCCGACCGCCAGTGGCGCTCGGTCGCCTGGGCGCCGGAACCGGGCCTGTTCTGCGCGGTGGCTGATTCCGGCGCTGGCGGCCGGGTCATGACTTCGCCCGATGGCGTCGCCTGGACCCTCCGTTCGAGTGCCGCCGACAATAACTGGCAATCGGTCGCCTGGGCGCCGGAACTGGGCCTGTTCTGTGCGGTTTCGGACAGCGGCACCGGCAACCGCGTCATGACCTCGCCCGATGGCGTCGCCTGGACCCTCCGTTCGAGTGCCGCCGACAACAGCTGGCAATCGGTCGCCTGGGCGCCGGAGCTTGGTCTGTTCTGCGCCGTCGCCGCCACCGGCAGCGGCAACCGCGTCATGACCTCGCCGGACGGCGCGGCATGGACCCTCCGATCGAGCCCTGCCGACAATAATTGGTGGTCCGTCGCCTGGGCGCCGGAGCTTGGCCTGTTTTGCGCTGTGGCCGTCAGCGGCACCGGCAACCGGGTCATGACCTCGCCGGACGGCACGGCATGGACCCTCCGATCGAGCCCGGCCGACAATTATTGGTGGTCCGTCGCCTGGGCGCCGGAGCTTGGTCTGTTCTGCGCGGTGGCCGCCACCGGCAGCGGCAACCGCGTCATGACCTCGCCCGATGGCGTCGCCTGGACCCTCCGTTCGAGTGCCGCCGACAACAACTGGCGATCGCTCGCCTGGGCGCCGGAACTCGGCCTGTACTGCGCGATTTCCGACAGCGGCACCGGCAACCGCGCTTCGACCAGCAAATCCGCCTTCACCTATCCCTACAGGAGCTGACATGCCGAGCTTTGCCGAAGGACCCCGCGTGCTGCGCAAGGAAGACCGGGCGTCGCGCGGCGCCACGATCATGGTGATCGAGGCCGGCGACGGCGAACCTGTCTACCGCATCGCCTATGACAAGGGCGGCGAAGGCTGGTGGCCCGAGGACGCGCTGGAGGCGGAACCCGCGTGATACGGCTAAGCAGACTTGCGTGGCTTCGCCCCATGGTACACGACACAAGGATCACGTCCTTGTTTCGAGGCCGCTTTTGCTCTCACCCTTACCCTCTCCCCTTGTGGGAGAAGGTGCCTGAACGAAGCGAAGGCGGATGAGGGGTGTTGGACGGGCGCGCTTCGCCCTGGAGCGTTGCGCCTCGCCCGGTGGTACCCCTCATCCGGCCTCGCTGCGCTCGGCCACCTTCTCCCGCAAGGGGAGAAGGTAGAGCGCTGCCGCTGCGCTTGCGCCAATCGTGAACGCTGGCGATTTGCCGGCACGCCGGCGCGAAACTCCGCCTTCTCCCCTTGTGGGAGAAGGTGCCTGAACAAAGTGAAGGCGGATGAGGTGTGTGGAATAGCGGCGCTTCGCCCTGGAGCGTTGCGAATCGCCCGGTGGCACCCCTCATCCGGCCTCGCTGCGCTCGGCCACGCCGGATGAGGGGCAAAATCAGGCTGCTGTCGTGTACTGTGGCTTCGCCCACGCTTCGCCTCTTGTTTTGCCGCAGGTTTCTTTCGGAAAACCGTGACACACTTTTCCGGAACCTGCTTAGCTATGGGCAAAAATATCCGCCTCGCTCCATCCCATAAGGTCGAGACGCGCCCGCGTCGGCAGGAAGCGGAAGCAGGCGTCCGCCACCTTGGTCCGGTCCTCGCGCGCCAGCCTGGCCGACAGCACGTCGCGCAGCCTGTGCAGGTGCAGCACATCCGAAGCGGCATATTCAAGCTGCTCCGGCGACAGCGTTTCGGCAGCCCAGTCGGAAGATTGCTGCGCCTTCGACAGATTGATCCCAAGCAGTTCGGCGCAGATGTCCTTCAGCCCATGCCGGTCGGTATAGGTGCGCGTGAGCCGCGAGGCGATCTTCGTGCAGAACACCGGCTCCGGCATGGCGCCGAAGGCATGGGTGAGGACGGCGAGATCGAAGCGGGCGTAGTGGAAGAGCTTTGTAATGCCGCGATTGCGCAGGATGGCGACAAGGTTCGGCGCCTTCTTCTGTCCCGGCGCGATCTGGACAACGTCGGCGGTCCCGTCACCCGGCGATATCTGTACCACGCAAAGCCGGTCGCGATGCGGGTTGAGGCCGAGCGTCTCGGTATCGATCGCCACCGCATCGACGGCGTAGCGTGAAAGGTCAGGCAGATCATGCTTGTGAAAGCGGATTGACATTTTGGTCTCCGATCGCGGCAGGCACTCCTTGCCGCGATCGGTAGAAAAATCAACAGTTAGTTGTGGGATCGCGTCAACGGGCGATGGCGTCGAGGATGCGGGCCCAGGACCGCTGGCCCTTGTGGAACGAGGCAAGGTCGTATTTCTCGTTCGGCGAATGAATGCGGTCGTCCGATAGGGCAAAACCGACAAGCAGCGACTCCATTTTGAGATAGGTCTGGAAGTCGCCGACAATCGGGATCGAGCCGCCCATGGCGATCATCACCGCCGGCTTCGGCCATTCGTCCGACAGGGCCTTGCTGGCACTGGCGAGGAACGGCGCATCGTAGGAAAGCTGGATGGCCGGCGATCCGCCATGCGGATGGAACTCGACCGAGCAGTCGGCCGGGATGCGTTCGCGCACGAAAGCGCGGAAAGCCTCGCGGATCTTTCCGGGGTCCTGCTTGTGGACCAGGCGGAACGATATTTTGGCGTGCGCCTCCGCCGCGATGACGGTCTTGAAGCCCTTGCCGGTATAGCCGCCCGAAATGCCGTTGAACTCGGCGGTCGGCCGGGCCCAGACAAGCTCCAGGACGGAGCGGCCCTGCTCTCCCGACGGGACGGACAGCCCGACCTTTCCGAGGAAGGTTTCAGCCGTCTCGCCGAGACCCTCCCAGGACTTCAGGATCGGCGCGGGCGTTTCCGCCACGCCGTCATAGAAGCCGGGAATCGTGACTCGGCCGGTATCGTCATGGATGTCGGCCAACACCTTGGCCAGGATTCGGATGGGATTGGCGGCGGCTCCTCCATACTCGCCCGAATGCAGGTCGCGGTCGGCGGCCCTGACCGTGATTTCCTCGCCGACCAGGCCGCGCAGCGCGGTCGAGATAGCGGGCGTCTCGTGGTCCCACATGCTGGTGTCGCAGACCATGGCGAAGTCGGCCTTAAGCTCCTGCGCATTCGCCTCGAGAAAGGGTTTCAGCGATGGCGAGCCGGACTCCTCCTCGCCTTCGAAAAGGATCGAGACGCGGCACGGCAGGGAGCCATGCACGGCTTTCCAGGCCCGGCATGCCTCGACGAACAGCATGAGCTGCCCCTTGTCGTCGGATGAGCCGCGGCCCGTAATGACCTTCCGGCCGGGTTCCAAATCCTTGATCGAGGGCGTGAAGGGATCGTCGTGCCAGAGCTCCAGCGGGTCGACGGGCTGGACATCGTAGTGGCCGTAAAACAGCACATGGGGCGAGCCGGCCGGCCCGTCATGATGCGCCACCACCATCGGGTGGCCGGGCGTGATGCGGACGCCGGCGTCGAAGCCTATCGCCTTCAGGTCGGCAGCCAGCCATTCGGCCGTTGCGTGGCAATCCGGCTTGTATTGCGGATCGGTCGAGATCGACTTCAGGCGCAGTAGTTCGAACAGCCGGTCAAGGCTGTCGTCCAGGTCGGCGTCTATGCGGGCAAGGACGGGAGTAAGAGCGGACATGACCGGGCCTTTCGTTGCGCGGCTGAGCCTATCGGGATCGCCGCCCAACAGAAAGCCCGCCCCAAAAGAAAGCCGTTGGTCCCAATCGGGGCGTTGCCAGCCTGGAACCACGCCAAAAAAAATGCCGCCGTGGTGGAGGGGGAACCACGGCGGCCATACTGAAACATGCGGCAGCCCGGAGAGGGGGGAGGGGCTGCCGCACGGTCCGGGCAGGCGGGGGACGGGCCTTGATCCGGACCCGGCAATAATTGCCGATGGGTTGTATTTGGGACCATCCCCGGAACAATTCAAGAGCACCAATGTTACAACTTCGTAATATATTCGTGATCGCCCGCCGGCCCTTTTTTGGAGCCCGTTCCGCGCCATCCGCGTGCGCCTTGCGCAACCCTCCCGGCCTGTGAATCGACCGCCCGACGGTATGCGAACGGGTGAAAAACCGCCCCAAAGCCGCCCATGTCAGTAGTCTGGCACAGCCGTTTGTGGCCCATGGACAGGCAAGCATCAGCGGGCTACCCCTATCGCCCATGAAAAAGGGCGATCACCTCTTCCTCGTCGACGGCTCGGGCTACATCTTTCGCGCCTATCATGCGCTGCCGCCCCTCAACCGCAAGTCCGATGGCCTACCGACTAGTGCGGTGCTGGGCTTCTGCAACATGGTGTGGAAGCTGATGCTGGACGCGCGCAACACCGATGTCGGGGTGACGCCGACGCATTTCGCCGTCATTTTCGACTACTCGTCGAAGACCTTCCGCAACGAGCTTTACGCCGAATACAAGGCCAACCGCTCGGCACCGCCCGAGGACCTCATCCCGCAATTCGGCCTTATCCGCCAGGCGACGCGGGCTTTCGACCTGCCCTGTATCGAAATGCAGGGGTTCGAGGCGGACGACCTGATCGCGACCTATGCGCGGCTCGCCTGCGAGGCCGGCGCCGACACCACCATCATCTCCTCCGACAAGGACCTGATGCAGCTCGTCGGGCCGACGGTCAGCATGTATGATCCGATGAAGGACCGGCAGATAGGCATTCCCGAGGTGATCGAGAAATGGGGCGTGCCGCCGGAAAAGATGATCGATCTGCAGGCGCTGACCGGCGACTCGGTGGACAATGTTCCCGGCGTGCCCGGCATCGGCCCCAAGACCGCGGCGCAGTTGCTCGACCAGTTCGGCGACCTCGACACGCTGCTGGCGCGCGCCGGCGAGATCAAGCAGGACAAGCGGCGCGAAACGCTCATCGCCAACGCCGACAACGCCCGCATCTCGCGCGAACTGGTGCGGCTGAAGAACGACGTGACGGTGGCGGACGGGCTGGACGACCTCGTGCTGCAGCCGCCGAACGGGCCGAAACTCATCGGCTTTCTGAAGGCGATGGAATTTTCCACGCTGACGCGGCGTGTCGCCGAGGCCACTGAGATCGATGCCGGCGCGGTCGAGCCGGCCTCGGTGAGCGTCGAATGGGGCGCCGATGCGCATGGGCCCGATGTCGGGGCGGGTGGCGTCTCCTCAAGCGAAGGAGAGCCGGCCGCCCGGCGGCCGGAGAGTGTGTCCGCCACCGCTAGGCCGGGCGCGGCGGCTCCCTCCGCCGCCTCGGCGTCGGAACCGGCGCCGACCCCGTCCATGCTGGCCGACGCGCGGGCGACGGAGGCCGGATCGGGCAAGATCGACCGCACCGCCTTTGCCTGCATCCGCGACCTGCCGACACTCGCGCAATGGGTGGCGCGGGCGGTCGAGACCGGTGCGGTAGCCTTCCGCATGGAAACGACCTCGCTCGATCCGATGCGGGCCGAGATTGTCGGCTTCGCCCTTGCCTTCGGCGGCGGCCAGGCGGCCTATGTGCCGATCTCGCACCGCGCCGCCGAGACGGATCTGCTCGGCGGAGGTTTCGCGTCCAACCAGATTCCGCTCGACGCCGCGATCGAGACGCTGCGGCCGCTGCTGGCCGACCGCTCGGTGCTGAAGATCGGCCACAATGTCAAATATGACTGGCTGGTCGCCCATCGCCACGGCCTGGCGCTGGAACCCTTCGACGACACGATGCTGATCTCCTACGCGCTGGACGGAGGGACCGCCGGTCAGCACGACATCGCCTCGCTGTCGGAGAAATGGCTGGGGCATCAGCCGATCCCGTTCAAGGAACTCGTCGGTTCCGGCAAGAAGCTGGTCAGCTTCGATTTCGTGGAGATCGAGCGGGCGACCACCTACGCCACCGAGGGCGCCGATCTCGCCTACCGGCTGTGGCGGGTGCTGAAGCCGCGGCTCGCCGCCAGGGGCGTCGTCTCGGTCTACGAGCGGCTGGAGCGTCCGCTGATCCCGGTGCTGGCGCGCATGGAAGAGCGCGGCATCGCGATCGACCGCCAGAAACTTAGCCGGCTATCGGGCGAGTTCGCCCAGCGCGCCGGGGCGCTCGAGGAAGAGATCTACGAGGTTGCCGGCGAGCGCTTCACCATAGGCTCGCCCAAGCAGCTCGGCGACATATTGTTCGGCCGCATGGCGCTGCCCGGCGGCACCAGAACCAAGTCCGGCCAGTGGTCGACGACGGCGCAGGTGCTGGAGGAACTCGCGGCGGAGGGCTACGAACTGCCCCGCAAGATCGTCGACTGGCGCCAGCTCACCAAGCTGAAATCGACCTATACCGACGCGCTGCCGGACTATATCCATCCCGAGACCAGGCGCGTCCATACCTCCTATGCGCTGGCCTCCACGACCACCGGCCGCCTCTCTTCCTACGAGCCGAACCTGCAGAACATCCCGATCCGCACGTCGGAGGGGCGGAAGATCCGGACAGCCTTCATCGCGGAACGGGGCAACAAGCTGATTTCGGCGGACTACAGCCAGATCGAGCTGCGCGTACTGGCCCACGTCGCGGATATCCCGCAATTGCGCCAGGCCTTCGCCGATGGTGCCGACATCCATGCAATCACTGCCTCCGAGATGTTCGGCGTGCCGGTGGACGGCATGCCGCCGGAGGTGCGGCGGCGCGCCAAGGCGATCAATTTCGGCATCATCTACGGCATTTCCGCCTTCGGCCTGGCCAATCAGCTATCGATCCCGCGCGAGGAAGCGAGCGAATACATCAAACGCTATTTCGAGCGCTTTCCCGGCATACGCGGCTACATGGACGCGACCAAGGCTTTCGCGCGCGAGCATGGCTATGTCGAAACCGTGTTCGGCCGCCGCGCCCATTACCCGGAAATCCGCGCCTCCAACCCGCAGGTGCGCGCCTTCAACGAGCGCGCCGCCATCAACGCGCCGATCCAGGGCTCCGCCGCCGACATCATCCGCCGCGCCATGGCGAGGATGGAGGACGCGCTGGCGAAAGCCGGCCTGTCGGCGCGCATGCTGCTGCAGGTGCATGACGAACTGGTGTTCGAGGCAGCCGAGGACGAGGTCGAGCGTACTCTGCCCGTCATCCGGGAAGTCATGGAGAACGCGGCGATGCCTGCCGTCTCGCTTGCCGTGCCGCTCAAGGTCGATGCGCGCGCCGCCCATAATTGGGACGAGGCGCATTGATTTCGGCCTGGAGAGATGGCCCGGTCGGAAGCGGGTCGGCGCTACGCCGTCGCGGTGGCGCAATTGGCGCAGGTGCCGCGGAACTCGATGACCGCCTTGCTGGCGGCAAAACCGGTCGAGCCTATCCAGGCGTCGAGACGCTTGCCGATCTCCTCATCGGAAAACTCGGCGACGTTTCCGCATATGTCGCAGATCGCGAAGGCCGTCATGCGGTGGCCGTGGTCGTGCGGCTCGCAGCAGGCGACGAAGGCGTTCATGCTCTCCAGCCGGTGCACGAAGCCGGCATCGATCAGACCGTCGAGCGCGCGGTAGACCTGTAGAGGGGCGCGAAAACCCTGCGGCCGCAACTGGTCAAGCAGCGTGTAGGCGCTGAGCGGCGCCGCGGCCACCTCAAGCCGTTCCAGCACTTTCACCTGGTTTTTTGTCAGGGCCGACCGCGCCATCATCGAATTTCGTCACCTTCCGCGTCCGGTTGCCGTCAGGACGAACCGGTCACCTGACAAGTAACGGTTCGAAACGGATTTTTCCACTGTCCAGGTGAAGACACTAGGACTCCGAATCCGGGTTTACGGGATCGCCATTCAGCCCCCTCTCCGGCCGCTTTGCGGCCACCTCTCCCCCGCTTCGCAAGAGCTTCGCAGGGGCGAGGAAACGCGCGGCCGGACCGCTTGGCGCCTTTCCTCGCCCCCGCAGGGGGAGAGGTGGCTTGCGAAGCAAGACGGAGAGGGGAACTTTACCCTTCGTTAACCTCAGTTCGGAGCCCAGGTGAAGACACGGGGGTTCAATAGCGCAGCCGCAGCAAGGTCTTGTTGCCGCCCGGTGGGATGAAAAGGACAAACAGCCTGTCGAACTCGGCCTCGGCGATCGGCGCGATGGCGCCGCCTCCCAGCCCCTCGATGATCGGGCCGACCGTGTTGCTGTGGCTTACCGCCACGGCGACGGTTTCAGCCGGCAGAGCCATTGCGGCCGCGACGACCGCCTGGACATGGCCGTCAGGCCCGCCCGGCGCCGCGGCCGTGAATTCCTTGATGGAAAGGGCGGCGCCGAGCACCTGCTTCAGCGGCGCGAGCGTCTCCCGGGTGCGCAGCGCGTCGCTGCAATATGCCACGCTGACGCCGCTTCCGGCCAGCATGTGAGCCAGGCACCACGCCCGTTTCATACCGGCGGGCGACAGGCTATCGGCCACCGGGCTGCGGTCGGCATGGCGCAAGACAAAAATCACCATTGTTGCGTCTTTCCGTGATCAGACTTCGGCTGAGCTTGCCGCAAGCGCCGCGCGTCCGCCGGCTTCATACCAGTGGTCGTGGATCCGGTTCGCAGGGAGAACATGCCCAAGCAACGGGACCGCCACGAGCGCGTCACCAGGTCAGGTTCTGCCGATGATGCGCGCCAGTTCATTGCGCAGCGACCTGCTTGCACAATCCAACGGGTCTTCGAAACGAGCTTTGTACTCACAGGCCTCCCCAATGAAATCCGACAACTGGCTGAGACGGGCAAGGCTGTCCCACACCAAAGTTGGAAGAGCGGGGAGCGGTTCACTCCCGTCGGATTCGGCGAAACGCTTCAGCATCAGTTTAGTACGCTCTTCATACCCCAACTGCGTGTCGGAGAGCTGCTTGAAGTTGTCGCGAAATTCGCGCGTAAGAGTCTTAAGATATGCCTCCATCTTGCCAACATGACAGATGATTTCCTTTCGGGTCTCATCGATCATTCCCGCGGCTCGACGTTCAAGAGCTCTTTTGACATTGCGAAGCTGAACTTGCGCCTGAATCAGATTTCGCATTTCGTCGCCGTAGGTTTTAACCGATTGGTGCGCCGGAATCAGAACTCTTGCTCGCGCCACAAGATCATAGACAGCTTTGAGATCGGCGAGAACATTTGTCACGAAGGTCGCAGCGTCCTCCCGTTTCCGTCTGACGGTCGCTACGTCGTCCAGCAAAATCTTCAGCATGCCGCCGAGCAGTCCGGCAAAGAAAAGGGTAGATTGCTCCTGTATAAAGCGCCCTGCGAAGGTCGATCATCATTCAAGTAGGGAGCAACAAAGGCCACGGTCATTAGAGTAATTGCCGCCACTACCGCTGCGGCGGCGAATGTTGCGGCCCAATCGTTGAAACGATCTCTCCACATTGCTGCCTCTCATAATCCGAGAATAGTCTTGGCATCTTACTACTTTGGCAGCGTTCAGAATACCTGATTTTTGTTCCGGACGCGGGCGATTTCGAGCGCCGGCAAGAATAAGACTGGGCACCACCATGTGATTTGCGGGGCCTTTATAGTTTCCGCAGAGACGGTGCCTCACACAGAACGCGTAATGCCGCCGTCGATGCGGATGTTCTGGCCGGTGATGTAGCTTGATTTGTTGCCGGCCAGAAACGCGATCAGTTCCGATACTTCCTCGGCGCGCCCGTAGCGGCCCATCGGAATGCGTTCGCGCCGCTCTCCCACTTCCGGCAGGCTGTCGATGAAGCCCGGCAGCACATTGTTCATGCGCACATTGTCGGCGGCGTATTGATCGGCGAACAGTTTGGTGAAGGCGGCGAGCCCCGAACGGAAAACGCCGGAGGTCGGAAACAGCGCTTCCGGCTCGAAGGCGGCATAGGTGGAGATGTTGACGATCGAGCCCGATTTCCGCGCCTGCATGACGGGCGTCACCAGGCGCGCGACACGCACGACGTTGAGGAAATAGACCTCCATGCCGGTGTGCCAGTCTTCATCGCTGAGTTCCAGCACAGGCGCGCGCGGCCCGTGAGCGGCGCTGTTCACCGCCGCGTCGATGCGTCCCCAGCGGGAAACCGCCGCGTCGACCAGGCGCCTCAAATCGTCGTTCGAGCGGTTGGAACCGGTGACGCCAATGCCGCCAAGCTCTTCGGCAAGCGCCTCGCCCTTGCCGGACGAGGACAGGATCGCCACCTTGAACCCGTCCTCGGCGAGTTTGCGCGCCGCATCGGCGCCCATGCCGGAGCCGCCCGCCGTGATGATCGCAACCCTTGTCTCCGCCATGACGTCCTCCTTTTTCATTTGCCCTTCATAGTGCCGAAGCGGTTGAAGGCAAAGCACCGGCGGGCAAGCCATGGCGGGTCGCGACCCCGGCCAATGGTCGGGGCGGACATGCCGGCCGCGCCAAAATGGCGGAAAATACGGCATCGATTACCGTAGGCGTGGCTCTTGACGGGCCGAAAATCGTGGCGGAGAGATCGCCGCGTACTCTCCGTCGTCGGCCCAGATCAGGGGACTTTCCACGTGAGTCTATCCGGTTTCCTGCAACTCGCCGCCTCGACGGTGATCTTCCTCATCGCCGCGATGGTGGCGAAAGCCTGGGCGTTGTCGCCCGGTATAGGTAAGCTTGTGCTTACTCTCGCCCTCTATTCGGCGGGCAATCTGATCATGCTGAGGCTGGTGCGGGAATTCGGCATGGCGTCGGCCTTCAGCCTGTCGGCGGTGATCCAGCTCGTGGCCGTCAACGTGATCGCGCTGGCGTGGTTCGGCGAACAGCTTACCGGGCTGCAGAATGCCGGCATTGTGCTCGCCATTGTCGCGGTCGGGCTGATCACGCTCGGCCCGGCTTTCGGCAAATAGGTCCGGGCGCCGGCTGGGGGCGCCCGACCCGAGGGGCGTCAGACGCCGATCTTGCCGCCGCCCTGTTTCGTGATGACGACCACGGCCGGCCGCACCGGCATGTCCGGTTTGAAGTCGGGCCAGCGCGTCGACGGGTCCTCGTAGTAGGAGGGGCGGCCGAAGCCTTCCCAGTCGTCGCCGCCGTCGCCGGGATGCTGCACGGCGACAAAAGCGGTCTGGTCGTCCGGCGTGAAAAGCGGGCCGCACATCTCCGCGCCCACGGGCACGCGGAAGAACAGTTTCGAGGTGGCGCGCGCCTCGCCTTCGGTGTCGACCGCCCAGAGGCCGTCGGTACGTCCGGTCGCCTTCGGGCTGTTGCCGTCGGTCGACACCCATAGCCGGCCGGCCGAGTCGACCGCGCAATTGTCGGGCATTCCGAACCAGCCATTGGCGGTGGTGGCGGTCGAGAAGGAGGCGCCGACCTCGGCGACCGAGGGGTCGCCGCATTTCAGCAGGATCTCCCAGCGGCCCTTGGCAGCCGCGAAGTCGCCTCCCTCTTCGGTGAGTTCGATAATGTGGCCAAAGGCGTTTTTCGCCCGCGGATTGGCGGCGTCCACGTCCGCCGCCTCGCGCTTGGTATTGTTGGTGAGCATCACATAGACCTTGCCGTTGGCGGCATTCGGCTCGATATCCTCCGGCCGGTCCATCGGCGTGGCTTCAAGCAGGTCGCCGGCGCGGCGCGCCTCGATCAGCACGTCGGCCTGGCTCTCGAAGCCATTGGCGGCCGTCAGCGGACCCTGGCCGTGCACCAGCGGCAACCACTCGAACGTGCCGTCCTCCGCGAATTTGGCGACATACAGCGTGCCCTCGTCGAGCAGGTTCATGTTGGCGGCGCGGTCTTCGGCGTTGAAGGTCCCGGCGGTGACGAATTTGTAGACATAGTCGAAGCGCTCGTCGTCCCCGAGATAGAAGACGACGCGCCCGTCCCCGGCAACGATCGACTCGGCGCCCTCATGCTTGAAGCGCCCGAGCGCGGTGCGTTTCTTCGGCACGGAATTCGGGTCGTTCACGTCGACCTCCACGATCCAGCCGAATCGGTTCGGCTCGTTCGGCTCCTTGGAAATGTCGAACCGGTCCTCGAAATTTCCCCACTGGTAGGCGCCTTCCGGCACGCCCATGCGCTTGTGGTTGTCGGTCTCGCGGTGGCCCGCCGGCAGTTCGCCCATGAAATAGCCGTGGATGTTCTCCTCCGCCATTACATAGGTGCCCCAAGGCGTCACGCCGCCGGCGCAATTGTTGAAGGTGCCGAACACCTTGGTGGCGGTGGCGTCGGCGCCGGTTTTCAGCCGCTCGCTTCCGGCCGCCGGGCCGGTCAGCTCCATTTCGGTGCTGGCGGTGATGCGGCGGTTGAGCTTGCCGTCGCGCACCACCTGCCACTTGCCGCCTTCCTTCCTGATCTCGACGATGCTGCCGCCATGCGCGGCCATCTCGACGCCGACGCGGCGGGCGTCGGAGGCGGCGACATCGATCTTGCCGTCGGTGATCGTCACGATGCCGGGGAACATCAGGTGCTCGGTCGTATATTCATGGTTGACCACGAGCAGGCCGTGCTCTGCCGAGCCGTCGATCGGAATGAACCCGACATAGTCGTTATTGTAGCCGAACTGCCTCTCCTGGGACTCCGGCGTCTGGTTGGCGGGATCGAACGACGGCGAATCCGCGAAGATCGGGTCGCCCCAGCGCAGCAGCACGTCGGCATCGTAGCCGGCGGCCACGTGATGGGTCTCGTCCACGCCGGCCTCGACCTCGTCGAAGCTGAAGGCGGAGCCGGAGGCGGCGCGCGCGGTCTCGGCGGTGATCAGCGCGATCGGGCTGACGGTCGCGGCGATTGCCGACACGGCGAGCGACCCGCGCAGGAAGTGGCGGCGCGAGAAGCGGGCGGCGATGATGTCGCCCATGGTGGGGTTGTTCGTGGGGTTATGGCCCGGCCCGTCATTTTCCTCGAGCCGGCTGGTTGCGAAATTCGATTGATGGGGAAGATGGCTAGTCATCGTGGCTACCTCTGGCTTTGCAGACTGGCTGGAATGGCTTTCAAGGCACAGCTAGGAAATGCGGCTGACAGTTTGATGACAGCGTTGCCCAAGGCTTGCGGTGGCGGGCGTACGGCCATAGGTCAGCGTAAGGTCGTCCTGGCCGGCTACAACACGGATCGAGCTATGATGCCACTGGTCGGAAAAATCGCGAAAAGAATTGAGTTTCCCGTCCTGCTCGCCGCGATCACGATTGCGGGAGGTCTGTTCGGTTTCATCGAACTGATGGAAGTCGCGCGCGCCACCGAGCCGCACGCCTTCGACACCGCCATCCTGCTTTTCTTCCGCGAGGCCGGAAATCCGGCGGTGCCCATCGGGCCGGTCTGGTTCGCCGACGCCGTGCGCGACCTGACCAGCCTTGGCAGCGCCAGCGTGCTCATTTTCATCACCGCCGCGACTGTGGTCTACCTTGTCATCACCGGCAGGGCGGCGGCAGCCCTGTTCGTTTTCCTGTCGGTCGCCGGCGGGCAGTTGCTGAGCAGCCTGCTCAAGCTCGGCGTCGATCGTCCGCGGCCGGACCTGGTGGCGCATCTGACCGACGTGCACACGCTGAGCTTTCCGAGCGGCCATGCCATGCTGTCGGCGGTCACCTACCTCACGCTTGGGGCGCTGGCCGCGCGGGCGGCACGGAGCCGCGCGGTAGAGATTTACCTGATCGGACTGGCGCTTCTTGCGACGTTCCTGATCGGCGCCAGCCGCGTTTACCTCGGCGTTCACTGGCCTTCCGACGTGCTTGCCGGCTGGTGCGCCGGAGCGTCATGGGCGATGCTCTGCTGGCTGGTCGCGCAATGGATTCTGCGCCGGGACGCCGCTGGCGCGGCGGCGAAAATGCCGCCCGCCTGAAGCAAATACCGCTCGACGGGATCAATGAATTCGTGGCTGAATTGCGTTCATGCAAGCCAGGAAAATGGAACCGATTCCCGCGACGGCTGGACCAAGCTTCGGCGATCTCTTCATGCCCAAGCTGGTTACGGTGCTGCGCGAGGGCTATGGGGTGCCCCAGTTCCGCGCCGATCTCGCCGCCGGCCTCACCGTGGCGATCGTCGCTCTGCCGCTGTCGATGGCGATCGCGATCGCTTCCGGCGTCTCGCCGGACCGGGGTATTTTCACGGCGATCGTCGGCGGCTTCCTCGTCTCGGCGCTGGGCGGCAGCCGCTTCCAGATCGGCGGCCCGGCCGGCGCCTTCATCGTGCTGGTGGCGGCCTGCGTCGACCGCAACGGCGTGGACGGGTTGCTGCTGGCGACGCTGATGTCCGGCGTCGTTCTCGTGGCGATCGGCTATCTCAGGGTAGGCACCTACATAAAGCTCATCCCCTATCCGGTGACCGTCGGCTTCACCGCGGGCATAGCCGTGATCATCCTCGCCAGCCAGCTCAAGGACCTGTTCGGCATGACCTTGCCCGGCAAGGAACCCGGCGCCCTGCTGCCGAAGCTGCTGATGCTCGGCGAGGCGGCCGGCACGGTCAACACGGCCGCGGCCGGCGTCGCCCTTCTCACCATCTTCGTTATCCTGGCGCTGAAGCGCCTTCGCCCTTCATGGCCGGGGATGCTGGTCGCGGTGGGGCTCGCGGCGGTGCTGACGGCCCTCCTTTCCCTGCCGGTCGAGACGATCGGCACCAAATATGGCGGCATCCCGCGCACCCTGCCCTTGCCGGCGCTGCCGCCGTTCAGCCTGGAAAAGGCGCAGGCCGTGCTGCCGGACGCGATCGCCTTCGCGCTGCTCGGCGCGATCGAATCGCTGCTCTCCGCCGTCGTCGCCGACGGCATGACGGGGCGGCGCCACCGCTCGAATTGCGAACTGGTGGCGCAGGGCTTCGCCAATATCGGCTCGTCGCTGTTCGGCGGCATCTGCGTCACCGGCACGATCGCGCGCACCGCCACCAATGTGCGGGCCGGCGCGTACGGCCCGGTCTCGGGCATGCTGCATGCCGCGTTCCTGCTCGTCTTCATGCTGCTCGCGGCACCGCTGGCCAGCGCCATTCCGCTTTCCGCGCTGGCCGGCGTTCTGGTGGTGGTCGCCTGGAACATGGTGGAGAAGGACGCGTTCCGCGCGCTCCTTCGCTCATCGCGCGGCGACGCCGTGGTGCTGCTCGTAACTTTCGGCCTGGTGACGTTCCGCGACCTGACCGAGGGCATTGTCGTCGGCTTCCTGCTCGGGTCGGTGCTGTTCATCGACCGCATGGCCAAGACCATCGCCGTCGCCGCGGACGTACCGGTCATGCGCGACGATGTGGCCGACGACGTGAACGGCGGGCGCAGTGCCTATCAAGCGGAAGAGGCGACCGATCCGCATACGGTCGTCTATCGCATTTCGGGCGCCTTCTTCTTCGGCGCCGCCTCGACGGTCGGCGCCGTGCTCGACCGCATCGCCGACCAGCGCAAGAATTTCATTCTCGACTGCTCGGCGGTGCCCTTCCTCGATTCCACAGCCGCCAACGTCATCGAGGGCGTGGTGCGCAAGGCCGAACGCCACGGCGTGCGCGTCTTCATCACGGGTGCCGCGCCGCAGGTCCGCAGGATGCTGTTCACGCATGGCGTGCGCCCGCCGCATGTGCGCTACAAATCCTCGATCGCCAGGGCGCGGGCGCAATTGCAGGGAAAGGGCGCTTAGAGCAAGCTGGAGCGAAACGCTGCCCCGCTCAACGGGCCGGCTGTCGATTCCGCTGCGCCCGATTGCTCGACCTCCGATTGCAGGTCCCCCCAGACGACCGTCTTGTAGTCAAATCCGTATTCCAGCGTCGGCTTGACGATCTGGAAGAACGGCGACAGGTCGAAGTCGCGTGGCGTGTAGAGCGAGTGATGCCGGATGTGCATGATCTCGCGGCGTGAATAGGCCGACAGCGCCGTGGACCGGCCGGGGGCGCGCGTTATTTCGGGAAGGATCGGATAGCGCACCTGTTCGTAGGCCTCGGCGATCATGGTCGAGCAGATGGCGCGTGTCGGGTCGCCCGATCCGAAGGCCAGCATGCGGCGGCGCCAGCGCACCGGCACCGGAGGCGCGGGAAGGAAGAAGCGCAGCATGTCGAGAATGTTCTTGAGATCGTATTTGAGGCCGATGCGCTCGATCATGAAATTCACGACCTGGTAGCGGTCGTCCGGCGTCAGGCCGCGCGGCCGGCAGATGCGTGTGTTGTAGGTGCGGTATTTGCTGAGCGGCACCGCGACGCAGCCCTCTCCTATGTTGACCTCGATCAGGCGCGGACGCTCCGACCCGTCCTCCGGTTTCGGCAGCGCATCGCCGACATAAAGCGCCGAATGCGACCATGTCGATTGCGTGAGGTACTTGATCACAGCGGATATGCGCTGGTTGCCCTCGATCAGCAGGATATCGCCCGGCTCCAGCGTGCGCCGCAGGATCTCGGCGTCCGACGGCGTGTACGGTTTGTAGCCGGAAGACTCCTCCTGAAGGCGTCCGGCGATCCATCTTCCGAACCGGTCCAGTAGCGTGTCCTTCGCTTCGGTCATGGAAAACCTCCCGCCCGACTATGAACCGCCTCGCCGCAAAGGTGAAGCAGGGGGCAACCAAGGGAGCAGGATCAACAAGACCGCAGAAGGGCGGCAAACGTGGAACTGCCATTCTCCCCCTTGAGAGACATCTGCAGAAGCCGCGAAGCGGCCGGATAAACGAGACGCCGCGCCTTGCCGATGCATTTCCCTTCCGCCTACCCTTGCGTTTAATCATTCGATTGATTAAATTGCTTGCATGACCATCACGCCGACCCCTCAACTTTCCCCGGCGGAACAGACGCGCCGCGCACTCGTGCTGGCGGCGCTCAGGCTGTTCGGCCGGCAGGGCTTCGACGGCACCTCGACGCGCGAGATCGCCGCCGCGGCCAACGCCAATATCGGATCCATCGCCTATCATTTCGGAGGCAAGGACGGGCTGCGCATGGCGGCGGCCGACCATATCGTCGAGACCGTGCAGTCGGTGGCGGGGCTGGCCCTCGGCCGCGTCGACCAGGCAATCGAGGCCGGCATGGATGCGGAAGCGGCCCGCAGCCAGCTTTCTTCCGCGGTCGAGCGCATGGTGGCCTTCCTCGTGGCGCGGCCGGAGGCCGGCGAAATCGTGCAATTCCTGTTGCGCGAACTCGCCCATCCCACCGAGGCTCTCGACCGCATCTATGCCGGCGTTTTCGAGCCGACGCATAAGCGCCTGTGCCGCCTCTGGGAGGAAGCAACGGGCGAGCCGGCCGAAAGCGACCGGACCAAGATCACCGTTTTCACCCTGATCGGGCAGGTCGTCTATTTCCGCATCGGGCGCGAGGCGGTGATGCGCCGCATGGGCTGGAGCGACATCGGGCCGGACGAGGCGGACGAAGTCATCGATGTGGTGAAGGCAAATCTCGACGCAATCCTGACGTCCAGGAAAGGAGGTCGCCCATGAGCCTGCTCTGCGCCATTCCGCTGGTTTCCTCGCTGTTTGCCGCCTGCGCGCCGCCGCCGCCGCTTGCCGTCGGTTATGTCGAGGGCGAATTCGTGCTGCTGGCCCCGATCGAGGTGGCCCAGGTCGAGACCGTTCTGGTCCGCCGCGGCGACCGGGTGGAGCCGGGCAAGTCCGTCGCAACGCTGGAAAGCGGCGACGCCCAGATTGCCGTTGCTCAAGCCGAGGCAGCACTCGCCCAGGCCGGCGCCGAACTCGCCAATCTCAGGCTTGGAAGGCGCCAGGAAGAGATAGACGTGCTGGAGGCGGCGATCGTCTCGGCAGAAGCGCAAGCCACCGAGGCCAAGCGCGTGCAAGCTCGCCTTGCGGGCCTCATGGAACGCGGTATCGCCACCAAGGCCGACTTTGACAGGGCCGCGACCGCGGTCGAGACGGCGGATGCCGAGGCAGGCCAGGCCAAGGCCAATCTGTCGGTCGCGCGGCTGCCCGCCCGGCCGGAAGAGATCAACGCAGCCGAGCATCAGGAAAAGCAGGCCCAGGCAGCGCTGGACCAGGCGAAATGGCGGCTCGGCAAGCGCGACATTCAGGCGCCGTCGGCGGGCCGGGTCGACGACATCATCCGCACGCCGGGCGATGTCGCCGGTCCGACCGCGCCGGTGATCTCGATGCTGCCCGACGGCGCGGTGAAGCTGAAGGTCTACATACCCGAGGCCGCTTTCTCGTCGGTGTCGATCGGCTCGACGCTCAAGGTGCGGTGCGACGGCTGCCCGGACGGATTGACGGCTAAGGTCAGCTACGTTTCGCCGGACCCGGAATTCACGCCGCCGGTCATCTACTCGCTCGAAACGCGGCAGAAGCTCGTCTACCTCGTCGAGGCGCGACCGGAGGAAGGCGCGACCACGCTTCAGCCGGGGCAGATTGTCGATGTCGACCTGGCGGTTGGCGGCTGAGCAGGTTCCGGAGGGATCGCCGGTCTGGCGGCAACGAAATTGCCCCTTTTCGAGGGCGGGAGCAGGCTATGAACGCCATTTCCGTACGCAATCTGGTAAAGCGCTTCGGCGCCAAAACGGTCGTCGATCATGTGTCGATGGAAGTCGCGCAAGGCGAGATCGTCGGCTTTCTTGGGCCCAACGGCTCGGGCAAGACGACGACGATCCGCATCATCTGCGGTCTGCTGACGCCCGACGAGGGCGAGGGCTTGGTGCTGGGATACGACCTCAGGACCCAGTCGCTGCTTATCAAGCGCGAGGTCGGCTACATGACCCAGAAGTTCTCGTTCTACGAGGATCTGACGATTGCCGAGAATCTGGAATTCGTGGCGCGGCTCTACCGGCTGAAGCCGGTCGGCGAACATGTCGGCCGCACGCTTGAGGAACTAGGGCTGACCTCGCGGCGGGACCAGCTCGCCGGCACCTTGTCGGGCGGCTGGAAGCAGCGGCTGGCGCTTGCCGCCTGCATCATGCACAAACCGAAGCTGCTTCTGCTCGACGAGCCGACCGCCGGCGTCGATCCCAAGGCGCGGCGCGAGTTCTGGGACGAGATCCACCGCCTGGCGCGCGACGGGCTGACCGTGCTGGTGTCGACCCACTACATGGACGAGGCCGAGCGGTGCCACCGCATCAGCTACATCTCCTATGGCAGGATGCTGGCGAGCGGCACGGTCGAGGAGGTCGTCACGAATGCCGGCCTCACCACCTTCGTCGTCGAGGGCGAGCGCCTGAACGAGGTTGCCGCCGCGCTCGAAGGAAGGCCGGGCGTCGAACAGATCGCGCCATTCGGCGCCACGCTGCATGTGGTCGGCTCCGACGCGAAACTGCTCGAGAAGTCGCTGGCGGAACTCTCCGGACGCGACGGCGTGAAGGTGCGCCCCGGCGAAACGAGCCTGGAGGATGTGTTCATCCAGTTCATGGCGGGGTCGAAGGACAATATGCAATGAGCGCCTTCTTCTCCTTCTCCCGGCTGGGCGCCCTGCTCGTCAAGGAATTCATCCAGATGCGGCGCGACCGCATCACCTTCGCCATGATGCTGGGCGTGCCGCTGATCCAGCTCGTGCTGTTCGGCTACGCCATCAACAACGACCCGAAGGCGCTGCCGGCAGCCCTCGTCGCCACCAGCAACGACCAGTATACGCGCGCCATGGTCGCGGCGCTGGAGACGACCGGCTACTACCGCTTCGTGCGCATCGCCGCCAGCGAAGCGGAAGCCGACGCGCTGATGGCGAAGGGCGATGTCTCGTTCGTCGTGACGATCCCCTCGGATTTCCGGCGGCGCGTCGATCGAGGCGACAACCCCCGGATCCTCATCGAGGCGGATGCCACCGATCCTTCCGCCGCCGGCAACGCCATCGCGACGCTGGGTACGGTGGCCAGCCAGGCGCTGCTGCGCGAGCAGGGTATGCAGGCTGTCGCCGCGGAAGCCGCCGCGGGTCAGCTCCAGGTCGTCGTCCACCGGCGCTACAATCCGGAAGGTATCTCGCAATACAATATCGTGCCCGGCCTGCTCGGCGTCATTCTGCAGATGACGCTGGTGATGATGACGTCGATCGCGCTCACGCGCGAGACCGAACGCGGCACGATGGAAAACCTGCTCGCCATGCCGGCCTCGCCAACCGAAATCATGCTCGGCAAGGTGCTGCCCTACCTGGTGGTCGGCGCGGTGCAGGTCGTGGTGGTGCTGGGCGCGGCGAAGCTTCTGTTTTCGGTGCCGTTCGTCGGCTCGCTCTGGGTGCTGCTCGCCGCGATCCTCGTGTTCGTCATGGCGCTGGTGCTGCTCGGCTATTCCATCTCGACCGTGGCGCGCACGCAGATGCAGGCGCTGCAGCTCACCTTTTTCTTCTTCCTGCCGTCGATCCTGCTTTCCGGCTTCATGTTTCCCTATCGCGGCATGCCGGGCTGGGCGCAGACGCTGGGTGAAATCCTGCCGCTTACGCATTTCCTGCGCGTCACCCGCGCCGTGATGCTGAAGGGCGCCGATCTGTCCGAGATCGCCACGGAAATCGCGGCCTTGACGATCTTCGTCATCGTCTTCGCCGCGGTGGCGCTGCTGCGCTTCCGCCGGACGCTGGACTGACCGTGTGGCGGGCCGGGTCAGCCGGGCGCGTTGGTGCGCTGGCCGTACTGATTGGGGCCCGGGTCCCCGGGAAATACGCAGATGATGAGGAAGGCGGCGATGGAGACGACCGGAATGAACAAGGTGACGGCCCATATTCCGGGCTTGCCCATGTCATGCAGGCGCTTGACGCCGAGCGCGACATTCGACCAGACGGCGACCGGGACGGACAGCCAGAAGGCGGCGGCCCAGAACTGGCCGGCGGCGCTGTTCGGCTCCACCAGCATGAGCCGGTAGACCAGGAAGAGCTGGAAGACGGCCAGGAGAAGAACCCCCAGGAAGAAGGCCGCGCGGTTGACCCGGCCGGGGAAGCGGAAGAAGAGCCAAATGAGCTGTGATTTGTCCGGCAAGTGAATGCAATCCGCCCGAAGTCAATCCCTGAGCAATTCATTGATCGAGGTCTTGGAACGCGTCTGTGCGTCGACGCGCTTGACGATGACGGCGCAGTAGAGGCTCGGCCCCGGCTCGCCGTTGGGGAAGGGCTTTCCGGGAAGCGATCCGGCGACGACGACGGAATTGGCCGGCACCTCGCCATAGGTGATCGCGCCGGTCGCCCGGTCGACGATCTTGGTCGACTTGCCGATGAAGACCCCCATGCCGAGCACCGAGCCCGCGCGAATGATGCAGCCCTCGACCACTTCCGAGCGGGCCCCGATGAAGCAATCGTCCTCGATGATCGTCGGACCCGCCTGCATCGGCTCAAGCACCCCGCCAATGCCGACGCCCCCGGAAAGATGCACGTTCTTGCCGATCTGGGCGCAGGAGCCGACCGAAGCCCATGTGTCGACCATCGTGCCCGAATCGACATAGGCGCCGAGATTGACGAAGGAGGGCATCAGCACCGCGCCGGGCGCGACATAGGCCGAGCGGCGCACGACCGCCGAAGGGACGGCGCGGAAGCCGGCCTTCTCGAAATCAAGCGCGCCCCAGCCCGCGAATTTCGACGGCACCTTGTCCCACCAGGCCGATCCTCCGGGACCGCCGTCGATTATCTCCATCGGATTGAGCCGGAATGACAGCAGAACCGCCTTCTTCAGCCACTGATTGACTGTCCAGGCGCCATCGGGCTGGCGTTCGGCAACACGGACTTCGCCACGGTCGAGCAGGGTCAGGGCAGCCTCGATCGCCTCGCGCGCCTCGCCGCGCGTCGCAGTCGAGATCCCTTCGCGCGCCTCGAACGCTTTCCCGATTGCCTTTTCGAGGCCGGCAAGATCGTGCTTTGCCATGGATTGCTCCGTTCTTGGGTGTGGAACTGGTCGAGGCCGTCGGCTCGGAGAACGCGGCGGACCCTATGTCAAGCCATCCGGAGGGTCAATCGCGCCGGCGACAGCCCCAGGGCTCGGAACTCGGGTTAAACTGAGTTCAGGGCCGTGTGCGACAGCCAGTGCCGCGCCGCACGGTGAGTGCGCGTCCCGGCGCCGGCTAAGCAGGTTCCGGAAAAGTGTCTCACGGTTTTCCGACAGAGACCTGCGACAAAACAAGAGGCTAAGCAGGCGAAGCGTGGGCGAAGCCACGCAAGTCTGCTTAGTTAGGGGACAGGCGGTCACCCAACCCTGCACACGAACTCCTCGAACTTGCCGCTCGCCGGAACGGGCAGCCTTTCGCGGGACTGGACGATCTCGATCGCGAATTCGGAGCCGAGCGCTTGGTGGGCGATGCGCCGCAGGCCATCCAACTCGGCGGTCGTCAGCTCGGCGTCTGCGACGACCTTGAACTCTATTCGTCGCAGGCTATGCTGAATGAACTGGTATTGCCGGACAGGCGCCACCTCGTTGAAGCGATGAAAGCCCACCAGGGGCCAATGCCGCGTGCCGTCGGCCTTGACGATCAGGTTCCGTTCGCGGCCCAGAATGCGCCGCAGCGTCGGCAGCCCGCGCCCGCAGGCGCAGCGGCCGCCCATCTCGGCGAAATCGCCCAGCACATAACGGATCATCGGCGAGGCGAAATTGTGCAGGTCGGTGGCGACCACCCTGCCGATTTCGCCTTCGCGGCACGGCGACCCGTCCGCGCCGACGACCTCGACGATCACGGCCTCGGCCATCGCATGATAGAGGCCGTTTCCCGGGCACTCGATGGCGATCGTGCCCATCTCCTGGCTTGAATAGAGGTCCTCGATCGGCAGGCTGGTCGCCTGCCTGGCGCGCTCCCGCAAATCGTCCGAAACCGTCTCGCCGATCGACTTGATGTGCCGCAGCGATGCGGGCGGGCCGCCGGCTTCACGCCAGAGATCGAGAAGCGCGGCCAGATTGTTCGGATAGACCAGCAGGATGTTCGGCTGGAACCGGTCGATCAGTTGCGCCTGCACGCGTACGTCCGTCGTGATCGGCATGGCCTGGGCCGGGCCGCTTCCATAGAGGTCCCGCACCGGCCGGCCCCAATCGGGCAGGTCGGCATAGGCCGCGAATCGTCGGCCGGATCGACGTCATGCGGCCGGCGAAATCGCGGCGGTTCCAGAGATGGTCGCGAATGGTGAAAGCCGACCAGAAGATGGTGTTGACGGCCGTCTTGCCCACCGTGACAGGCTCGCCCGTCGAACCGGACGTCTTTGCGTTCCAGACCGGCTGATGCGTCGCCGGCACCTGTCTCGCGGCGAAAGCGGCTCCGGCGCTCTGGAGGTCGCGCCGCGTCATCGGCGGCAGGCGCTTCAGCCAGTCGATACTGTCGATTCCGCCGGCGCCCATGCCGCTGGCTTTCAGGCGCTCCGCGAAATATGGCGACTGCCCGGCGTGGTGCCGGACGAGCAGCCGCAACTGCCGGGTTTGCGCGGCCTCGATCTCCTCGCGCGAAAGCCATTGGCTCCTTTCGAGTTCGGCCAGCATGGCGCCAAGGATGGCATTTGCGCCAAGCCTGATCGGCGGCCACGCAATGCCCGGAACATCCGATTTCTGGCTCCGCGTCATCAGCGTTTCGTAAAGGTCAGGATCGGACAGCAGGCGGCCATGTCGTAGGAGCCGCAGGCAAGGAACCGCGCGTCGCCAATGCCCGGCGGCAGCACGGCCTGAAGCTCCTGACGGTTGGGAAAGGCATAGACGGCCGGCGATCCGCGATAGACGTCGATCGTGTCGATATCCGAATCCCGCCATCCGGTGCGGGCCGCCAGCCCCGCCCGGTCGGGGAACCGTTCGTTGAACTGCTCGCGGATCAACGCAACCGGAACGTTGGCGCCGACCTCTTCGGCGAGATGCATGATCAACTGCCATTTGAACCCGTGAAAGCCGATGATCGCCGGCCGCGAAGCGGTAGCGACCAGATCCTCGGCGGTGATCGGCCGCGCCGGGCGTTCATAGACGCGGCAGGCGAAGATGCCGCCCGGAGCAAGCCGTTCCAACACCTTGTCGAGCAGGATCCGCGTCTCGCGCGGGTAGAACGGCATGTTGAGGCTGCCGTCGCCGATCACGGCGTCGAAATTTCCGGTCTCGCCGGACATTTCCAGCCAGTCGCCGAGACTGGCCTTCTTGGTCGCGCCGTCGCCAGGCCAGAGATTCGCGATCATCGCCGGGTTCTTGTCGACGGCCTGCACATTGTCGAAAGCGTCGGCGAATTCAGGCGTCACGCCCAGCAGAAGCACCTTCCTGCCGCGACCGCCGACCAGTTTCACGATTGCTTTGACGACATCCTCGTCCGGGCGCAGCGGCGGCCTGATTTGCGACCAGCGCGCGTGATATCGTTGCCAATGGCTCATCCTGGACATCCACGAAACGGCGTTGACGGATCGGCGTGGGTGCCGCCCAAAGGTGCAACTTCGCACATCGGAACGTGTCTGCCAAAATCAGAGTCAGTTGCCCGTTTGTCGTATCGCGGATGTACTCCGGACGGAACCGCAAGCGAAGTTGCTTGACAGTCGTTCCCGTGATCTGAAATCCGGCTCTATTGGAAACAAAAGTTTGGCGGCTGATGGCCAGCGAGGACTCCGTGAACAAGAAGTCGATGGAACCGGGCAGTTGGACGCCGCTGCCGCATGCCGATGCCGATCTCGAACGCGCCCGGAGCGCGCCGGATACACCGCAGACGCGTGCCGCGACCTACAGGCTCGCCTGGACCGACGAGGATTTCATGACGCGCCGCGAATTGCGGCCGGTGCGCCTGCAACTCGAACTGCTGAAGGCGGAAATGACGCTGGCCGAGCGCGGCATCCGCTCGACGGTGATCCTGTTCGGCGGCGCCCGCCTGCCGGAACCCGGCGGCGAGGCGTGGGCGGCCAAGAACGAGACGCAGAAGAAGAACCTGCTCAAGAACAGCGTCTATTACGACGAGGCGCGCAAATTCGCGCGGCTGTGCTCGCAGCATTCGGCGCAGTACCATTACCGCGAATTCGTGGTGGTCACCGGCGGAGGTCCGGGGGTGATGGAGGCGGGCAACCGCGGCGCCGACGAGGTTGGGGCGCCGTCGATCGGCCTGAACATCGTGCTGCCGCACGAGCAGGCGCCCAACCCCTATGTCACGCCGGAGCTCTGCTTCAATTTCCACTATTTCGCGATACGCAAGATGCATTTCGTCATGCGTGCCAAGGCGGTCGCGGTGTTTCCGGGCGGCTTCGGCACGATGGACGAATTCTTCGAGACGCTAACCCTGATCCAGACGGGGCGAATGGAGCGCGTGCCCGTGATCCTGTTCGGCAAAAAATTCTGGAAACGCGCCATCGACCTCGATTACCTCGCCGAGCAGGGCACGATCTCGCCGGGAGACCAGGACATTATCGACTTCGTCGATACGGCCGAGGATGCCTGGGACATCATCAGCCGCTTCTATGGTCTCGGCTGAAGGCATCGGCTCGGCGAGCTTGGCCTCTCCTGCATCCATCGACCTCGGCCGGTGGACAAACGTGACCAGCACGAAGGAGATGATCATCAGCAGATACCAGGAGCCGAGCTTGTTGATCGAGACCGGCGCCCAGCTTTTCTGCTGGCCGGGATAAAGCCAGGCGCGCGACCAGGTGCCGATGTTCTCGGCAAACCAGATGAACAGCGCGACCAACAGGAAGCCGACCAGCAGCGGCATGCGGTGGCGGAAGCGGAAGACGCGGTAATGTACTTCGGTGCGGAGGAAGAGCAGAGCCGTCGCCGCGAGCAGAATGTAGCGGAAATCCGCGACGAAATGATGCGCGAAGAAGTTCGCATAGATCGCCGCCGCGAGACCGGCGGTCGCCCACAATGGCGGATACCGCGAATAGCGCATGTCGAAGATTCGCGAGATACGGGCGAGATAGGAACCGACCGCAGCATACATGAAACCGGAAAACAGCGGAACGCCGCCAATTCGGAAGAAATTTGCCTCCGGATAGATCCATGAGCCGGCGGCGGTCTTGAAGACCTCCATCACGGTCCCGACAAGGTGAAAGATGAGGATGACCTTTGCCTCGGCGGGCGTCTCCAGCCGGAACGCAAGCATTGCCAACTGGATCGCCAGCGCGCCGAAAAACAGGAAATCGTAGCGCGCCAGCACAAGCGCACCCGGCGGCAGAAACTTCGTTGCGAGAATCAGCGCAAGCAGAAGCCCGCCGAACAGGCAGGCCCACCCTTGCTTCAGACCGAATACCGCGAATTCGATCAGCGCGCCCGAGGCGCCACGTGCCGGCAGCCGGTCGAGTACGAGATGGGCGGCGGCATCGATGCGCGCTTCAATCGAAGTGAAACGGGTCATTCCGGACGGTGGTTTAGATTATCCAGAAAGCCCGTCAGGTCGTCGGTAACATAGTCGACCGCGTCGTCGAAGGCCGGGTCGCGTTCCCATATCTCGGAGAAGGTCGGCTCGAAATTGCGGGGCACGATCAGCACCGTCGTCATGCCGAGCGACTTCGGCACAACTAGGTTGCGCGCCAGATCCTCGAACATGACGGCGTTCGGCCCAACGATCCGGTGAAGGTCGATGAACCGGTCGTAGCTTTGCGGCGCCGGCTTCGGCGTCAGTCCGGCGGCGACGATGTCGAAAATATCGTCGAAATGGTCGAGAATGCCGAGCTGCCTGGCGGTGCTCTCGGCATGGCTGCGGCTGCCATTGGTGAAGATGAACTTTCTGCCCGGCAGCGTCTTGATGGCATCGCCCAGCGCCGGATCGGGCGCCAGCCACGAATAGTCGATGGCGTGCACCTTCTGGAGAAAATCGTCCGAGTCGATCTGATGGCGGGCCATCAGGCCGGCGAGCGTCGTGCCATATTCCAGATAGAGTTCCTTCTGCAGCTTGCGCGCCTCCTCGCGCGGCAGCGTGAGCAGTTCGGAGACGTAGGCCGTCATCTTCACGTCGATCTGCGAAAACAGATTGGTGTGGTGCGGATAGAGCGTGTTGTCGAGATCGAACACCCAATCCTCGACATGGGCGAAGCGGGCGGCATCCGGGCGGTCGATCATGGCTGTCCTTCGTTCGGCATGACGTTTCTTTCTGACACGCGAACCAGCGGGCGCGAGCGGCGGCCGCCTGGCTACGCCGCCTCCCGCACCTGGTAGTCCTTCACCGCGTCGAAGCGTATGGCCTTCCAGCGCTCCGCCTCGTAGTTGAGCGAGAAGCTGTGCTGCGCGAGGAACACCGGATCTCCATCAAGGTCGCGGGCAATGTCGCCGCGATGCGCGTCGATGAAACGCTGAGCCTCGGCGCGGTCGTCCGCCGAAATCCAGCGGCAGACCGAGAAGCGCGACATTTCGAAATCGACGGGAAGCGAATATTCGAAGCTGAGGCGCTCCTTGAGCACGTCGAGCTGCAGTGCGCCGACCACGCCGACGATGGCCGGCGAACCGTCCTCGGGCGAGAAGAGCTGGACCACGCCCTCTTCCGCCATCTGGTGCAGCGCTTCCTTCAGCTTCTTCGCCTTCATCGCGTCGCCCAGCCGCACGCGGCGCAGAATCTCCGGCGCGAAGTTCGGCACGCCGCGAAACAGGATGCTCTCGCCTTGGGTCAGCGTGTCGCCGATCCTCAGCGTGCCGTGATTGGGAATGCCGACGACATCGCCGGCGAAAGCCTCGTCGGCGGTGATACGGCTGCGGGCGAAGAAGAACTGCGGCGCCGACAGGCTCATCGGCTTGCCGGTGCGCACCAGCTTGGCCTTCATGCCGCGTTCCAGCCGCCCCGAGCAGACGCGCACGAAGGCGATGCGGTCGCGATGATTGGGATCCATATTGGCCTGGATCTTGAAGACGAAGGCGCTCATTTCCGGCTCGGTCGCCTCGACGGTGCGGCTGTCGGCGGCCTGCGCGCGCGGGCTCGGACCATAGGCGCCGAGCGCTTCGATCAGGTCGCGCACGCCGAAATTGCGCAGCGCCGAACCAAAGAAAACCGGCGTCAGATGGCCCTCGCGGAACGCCTCCATGTCGAAAGGCCGGCACGCCCCCCGTGCCAGTTCGAGTTCCTCGATGAAGGCATCGCGGTCGTTGGCGGGCAGGAGGCCGGCGACGCGGTTGGAGTCCGGGCCGTTCACCTTGGTCCGCTCGACCTCCTGGTCGCTGTGGCGCACAGCGTTCTCGGCAAGATGGTAGGTGCCGGCGAAAGTCCGCCCCCGGCCGATCGGCCAGGTGATCGGCGCGGTGTCGAGCGCCAGCTTGGCCTCGATCTCATCGAGAATCTCGAAGGGGTCGCGGCTCTCGCGGTCCATCTTGTTCACGAAGGTGACGATCGGGATGTCGCGCAGGCGGCAGACTTCGAACAGCTTCAAGGTGCGCGGCTCGATGCCTTTCGCGGCATCGATGACCATGACCGCGGAGTCGACCGCCGAAAGCGTGCGGTAGGTGTCGTCGGCGAAATCCTCGTGACCGGGCGTGTCGAGCAGGTTGAAAACGTGATCGCCATATTCGAAGGTCATCACCGAAGTGACGACGGAAATGCCGCGCTCGCGCTCGATCTTCATCCAGTCGGAGCGCGTGTTCATGCGGTCCTTCTTGGCCTTGACTTCGCCGGCAAGCTGGATGGCGCCGCCGAACAGCAGCAGCTTTTCCGTGAGCGTCGTCTTGCCGGCGTCCGGATGGGCGATGATCGCAAAGGTGCGGCGTCGCGCGACCGCCTGTTCTATCGTTTCAGACATGTCAGGAATCCGTTGATGCGCGGGCTTCTAGCAGGCGCTTTCGCGCCTGTCGAGAAACGGCCCCGCCGCCTTCGCCCCCCATATCCGCGTCGGCGTGAAGGCACGCGGTCTTCGAGGCTCAAGTTGGGCAAGTGATTACAATACTCAGTCGTGCGGACAGGGCCAGTCGGCCGGCGCCTTCAGCCCGCCTGGCAGCTTGGTGTTCTGGTCGCCGCAGGCCTGATCGATCTGCCACTGTTGCAGGCCGGCCGCCTGGCTGAGGTCGAGACCGTCGAAGCGGGTAAGCAGCAGAAAGGCGCCGCTGAAATCGATCGGCCCTTCGAATTTAGCAGTGGTGAAGTCGGCCCGCGCCAAATTGGCCTCGGTAAAGCGCGCACCGGTGATGGTGGCGCCGACAAAATTGGCCCGGCCGAGCTCGGCTTTGTCGAAGTCGGCGCCCGTGAGATTTGCTCCGCTGAATTCGGCGCGCTCCAGCTCCGCGCTGGCGAAGGAAGCGCCGGCGGCCGAAATTTGCGAAAACACCGTGCGATAGCCCTCGATGCGGCTGAGATTCGCCTTGTCGAGCCTGGACCCGGCCAGCGAGGCGCGTATCAGCGTCGCCTTTTCGAGATTGGCGCCGACGAGGCTGGAATGGCGCAGGTCGGTTGCCGTCAGGTTGGCGTCCATCAGATTGGCGCCGTCCAGCGCGCTTTCCGACAACAGCAGGGTGCTCTTGTTGCATTCCCGCCAGTCTATTCCCGGCTCCGGCATCGAACGGCAGTCCGCCGCCACGGCCGGCGCCGACAGCAGGATAGCCATGCCGGCGGCGGCGCCATGATTGAAACATGCCCTGCCGCGGTCAGTGCGGCGCTGGAACCAGTCTTACCAAAAACCTTAGACATCACCATATCTCCGCGCAGTCGCGAGCTTCGGCCGTTGCAGCCCAGGGCCGCGAACTCGGGATAGCGGGATGGGCTGTTGGTCGATCCGAGTTCGGAGCCCTGCTTTTCGGCCAAGTCCTGACTGTACCGGAGACATTGGCGCGGAAAGACGCCTAAGTCGTGTCGCTTCGCGTCGTAGCAGGCTGTTTGTTCCAGGGCAAACGCTCCTCAGCATCCCGCGCCACCAATCGCGGGTTCAGGACGTAACGGGTTGCTGGAGGCGGACCCGAGTTTTTCATGACCTGGATGCCGTATTGAGACTGGCAGACTTGTAATGCCGGAGGGCGGCTATGGCGCGAGCCCTTCGGCCTTCAGCGTCGCCTGGACCGCCGGGCGCGCCGCGACGCGCCTGTGGAAGGCGTCGAGCGCCGGGGGAGGGGCTGCGCCGAATCCGTGCCCCCAACTCACCATCACGAAGAGATAGGCATCGGCGGCGCTGAAGGCATCGCCGAACAGGTAGTCGCCCTTGAGCGCGCCGGCGAGATAGTCGAAGCGCTGGGCGATCGCCTGTCTGTTGATCGCCTTCTGTTCGGAACCGGGCATGAACATGTAGCTGAGAAATGGCTTGTGCAGTTCCTCGACCATGAAGGCGAGCGCTTCGATCAGCCGGATGCGCCCCTGAGGGCCTTGCGGCATAAGCCGAGGCGCCTGCTCCGCGATAAAGGCGAGGATCGCGACATTTTCGGTCAGGACCTGCCCGTCGTCGAACACCAGCGCCGGCACATAGCCTTTCGGATTGACCCCGGTGAAGTCGTCGCCGGCTTCCGTTCTGCGGGTCGGTATGTCGACCCTGACGATCTCGAAGGGGAGGCCGGCTTCGTTGAGCGCGATATGCGGCGCCTGGCTGCAGGAGCCCGGGGCGAGATAGAGTTTCATCGGGCAAGATACTCCGCGAGATTATCGAGGGTCTGTTCCCAGCCGCCGCGATGGCCGTCGCGCGAGGCCTCGGAGAGGAAGAAGCCTTGATGCAAGGTGAGCATGGTGCGGCCATCCTCGTCGTCGAGCGTAACGGTCACGACCGTCTCATGCTCGGGATGGCCTTCGTCGTTCAGCCAACGGTGCGAGAAGACCAGCCGGCGCGGCGGCACGATTTCCTTGTAGGTGCCGCTCAGCCAGTATTCTGTTCCGTCCGGGCCGCGCATGCAGGTCCTGAAGCTGCCGCCGGTGCGGATCTCCCCTTCCGAATGGGGCAAGGTGAAGCCCTTCGGGCAGCACCAGCGGCTGAGACTTTCCGGCTCGGTCCAGCATTTGAACACCAGTTCGCGCGGCGCGTCGAGGCTGCGCCGGATCAGCAGTTCGGGGCGGGTTTCGACATGCGCGTTCATTTCATTTCCTCCTTCCGAAGCTCTTCAAGCTGCTCAGCGAGCTGATCCATGCTCTCGGCCGCGCCCCACTCCATGCCGGAGGCAACCATGCCGTCCCTGTCCTCGAAGGACTCGCAAACGGTGTAAGTGGAATATCTGGTTTGGCCGCCGGTCTCCTCCAGAGTGAGCGTCTCGATCATCTCCTTGCCAACGAACATGTTCTCCATGGCAAAGCTGTTGACGAGCCGTTCCGGCTTCACGATCTCGCGGTAAAAGCCGAAAAAGATGAATTCGTTCCCGTCCGGGTCCTTCTGAACCACCCGCCACTTGCCGCCGACGCGTATGTCGAAATCGGTGATCGTGTTGGTGTAGCCGCGCGGTCCCCACCAGCGGGCGAAACGGTCCTTCTCGGTCAGGCATTTCCAGACGAGCGCGCGCGGCGCATCCAGCATGCGGGTCATCAGGATCACCGGCGACGTGGCGGGTGCTGCGACGGCGAGCTTGCGGACGTCGCCCGAACTTGCGAACACGACCTCCAGGTCGAGCTTCTCAAGCTGCTGGGTCCAACCCTGCTCCATGCCGGCGAGGCTGTCCGCCGCGGCCGGATCGGCAAAGGTGACACGGCTGTTCAGCGTCATTCTGGTCTTGCCGCCGTCCTCGGCGAAGGCAACGGTGTTCGTCAGCACGACGAACAGTCGGCCTTGCTCCCGGTATTCGGTCGTGAACACCAGGCGCTCCGGCGGGTTCACCTCCTTCACCTCGCCGAAATTGGCGAAGACGAAGCCGTCCGGCCGGCGAAAGTCGATACGCAGCCTGCCGCCGGGACGAGCGTCGAACTCGGCTTCCGGCACGGTGAAATCATGCGGCGCCCACCAGCGGACAATGTGCTTCGGATCGGTCCACAGGCTGAACACGAGCGAGCGCGGTGCGTCGAAAATCCGCACAAAAGTAAGGTCCGGGAGCATGGCCTCATTGACCCTTGCTGCTGTCGTCATTGGCTTTTCCTTCCTGAAGTTCCTTGAGATAGGCGTCGAGCCGGTCGAGGCTTTCCTCCCAATGCCGGCGGTAGGCGTCGAGCCAGCCCGCGAGATCGCGCAGCGGCTCGGGCCGAAGCTTTCGCGGCCGGAACTGCGCCTCGCGGCTCTGTTCGACCAGGCCGGCGCGCTCCAGCACCTTGAGGTGCCGGGATACGGCCGGCAGGCTCATGTCGAACGGCTCCGCGAGCTGGTTGACCGTGGCATCGCCAATCGCCAGGCGCGCCAGGATCGCCCGCCTCGTCGGATCGGCGAGAGCCTGCAGTGTCGTGCTCAATGGGTCGGCGGCCATTATTTAACATGCCGATTAATTAACATATTAGTTAAATAATGGCAAAGCCACGGCCTGTCAAGCATCCGCGATTGAGCCAGGAGTGTTTCTGAATCGACAACCCGCGCTAAGCTGGCTACGTCGGTGTAGGCTCACCTCGCCGGACCGCCGCGCGCTCTAAGCAGACTTGCGTGGCTCGGCCACGCTTGGCCTGCTTAGCCTATTGTATTGTCGCAAGTTTTTGTCGGAAAACCGTAAGTCACCATTTCGAAACCTGCTTAGCCGAGAGATCACCGATGAAGCCCGTCCTCGAAATTGCCGACCTCAAGGACATCGCACGGCGCCGCGTGCCGACAATGTTCTTCGACTATGCCGATTCCGGCGCCTGGACCGAGAGTACCTACCGCGCCAACGAGGAGGATTTCCGCAAGATCAAGTTCCGCCAGCGCGTGCTCGTCGACATAATGGACCGTTCACTCGAAAGCACCATGATCGGCGAGAAGGTGGCGATGCCGGTGGCGCTGGCGCCGACCGGCCTCACCGGCATGCAGCATGCCGACGGCGAGATGCTGGCGGCGCAGGCGGCCGAGGAGTTCGGCGTGCCGTTCACCTTGTCCACCATGTCGATCTGCTCGATCGAGGACGTGGCGTCGGTGAGGAAAAAGCCCTTCTGGTTCCAGCTCTACGTCATGCGCGACAAGGATTTCGTCCTCAACCTGATCGACAGGGCGAAGGCGGCAAAATGCTCGGCGCTCGTGCTGACGCTCGACCTGCAGATTCTCGGCCAGCGCCACAAGGATCTTCGCAACGGCCTGTCGGCGCCGCCGAGACTTACGCTCGGCAATCTGGTCGACATGGCGCTGCGTCCGCGCTGGTGCCTCGGCATGCTCGGCACACAGCGCCGCACCTTCCGCAATATTGTCGGCCACGCCAAGGGCGTCGGCGACCTGTCCTCCCTCTCGGCCTGGACGAACGAGCAGTTCGATCCGCGGCTGTCCTGGAAGGACGTCGAGTGGATCAGGCAGCGCTGGGGCGGCAAGCTCATCCTGAAGGGAATTCTCGACCCCGAGGACGCCAGGATGGCGGCGGAGACCGGCGCGGACGCCATCGTGGTGTCCAATCATGGCGGACGCCAGCTCGACGGCGCGCCGTCGTCGATTTCGGCGCTGCCTGCCATTGTCGAGGCGGTCGGAGACCGCATGGAAATCCATCTCGACGGAGGCATCCGGTCAGGCCAGGACGTGCTGAAGGCGCTCTGCCTCGGCGCGAAAGGCACCTATATAGGCCGCCCCTTCCTTTACGGCCTCGGTGCGTTCGGCAAGCAAGGCGTGACGATGGCGCTCGAAATCATCCGCAAGGAGCTCGACATCACGCTGGCGCTGTGCGGCAAGCGGCTGATTTCCGACGCCGGTCCGGACCTGCTGTACAAAGGATAGGGCGGCTCGTGAGGGGATGTGAATAGCGGGGACTGCCTTCGAACATGGTTTGACGCCGGGCCGGGCGCCCCGGTAGATCGCGGCCATGATCGCCCACCAGTTCAAGCCGATTCTTGGCGTGGTCCGCCTGCCGCACGCGCAGGGTCTTGAACTGCCGGCCTATGAAAGCGCCGGCGCGGCCGGCATGGACCTGCGCGCCGCCGTGGCCGACGACCGGCCGCTGCTGCTTCTCCCGGGCAAGCGGGCCCTGGTGCCGACGGGGCTCATCTTCGAGATTCCGGAAGGATTCGAAGGGCAGGTGCGCCCGCGTTCGGGCCTGGCGCTCAAGCACGGCCTCACATGCCTCAACACGCCGGGCACGATCGACTGGGACTATCGCGGCGAGATCAAGGCACTCCTTGTCAATCTCGGCCAGGAGGATTTCACCATTACCCGCGGCATGCGCATTGCCCAGTTCGTCATCGCGCCGGTCGCCCGCGCCGCGATCGAGGAACTGAGCCTGGCCGGCGGGACCGTACGCGGCGCCGGCGGCTTCGGCTCCACGGGAACCGCCTGAAGCACTTCGATCGCGGGTGATTGCCACTCGGCCACGCCCGTCATTGCCTGAAGACAACGGGCCTGAAGACAACGGCCGCCGTCGCCGAACCAGCTCGAAGCTCGGAATCGACCGCGCAGGCACTCCCTCCGCCTTTCGGCGTAGAAGCGCTTCTGGGATATCGCGGAACAATCCGAGATTTGACATGATTGCTTCGCACGATTTTGCTTGGCTTGCCGCCTTCCGCGCAGGCCGCGAATCGGGCGTACGACAGCACGCAACCGCACAGGCACCGCCATGGACAAGGGAAGCACGTTCCGCAACCTTCACGAGGCGCCCGGCATCTTCGTGATGCCAAATCCCTGGGACCCTGGAACAGCCAGGCTTCTGGCATCCCTCGGCTTCAAGGCCCTCGCCACCACCAGCGCCGGCTTCGCCTTTTCGCGCGGCACGGTGGACGGCGGTGTCGGCTTCGAGGCGATGATCGCGCATTGCCGCGACATCGTCGGTTCCGTCGATCTGCCCGTCTCAGCCGATCTCGAAAAGGGCAAGGGCGACAGCCCCGACAGCGCCGCCGAAACCATCTTCGCGGCGGAAGCGGCGGGTCTCGCCGGCTGCTCGATAGAAGACCACACCGGCGACCCCAATGATCCGATCTACGACTTCTCGCTTGCCGTCGATCGCGTCGCGGCCGCGGCCGAAGCAGCGCGAGCCTTGAGGCACGACTTCGTCTTCACCGCCCGGGCGGAGAATTTCCTGTGGGGCCGGTCGGACCTTGATGACACGATCAGGCGTCTGCAGGCGTTCGCCGACGCCGGCGCCGACGTGATCTACGCCCCCGGGATAAACGACATGGAAGTGGTGGGGGCCATCTGCTCGGCGGTGCGGCGCCCGGTCAACGTGCTGGCCCAGCCCGGCTTCACCGCCGCCGAACTGGCGGCGGCCGGCGTAAAGCGCATCTCGCTGGGGTCGAAGCTGACCGCCTGCGCTTTCGGGGCGCTGCGGCGCGCCGCGAACGAGATGCTTGGGTCGGGCAGTTTCAGTTTTGCGCGCGACAGCATGTCGTTCGCCGAGCTTCAAGAATTGTTTGCGCCTGAGGATTGAGGCAGGCGGGGCGACGGACCAAGCAGGCCCGTAGGTATCAAATGCTTCGGGCAACGCGTCGGAAAGACGGAACATGTACAACTTATGCGGCAAATCACGATAGATTAGTTGTCTAACAGCCTCGAACTCGCCAAAATGACTTCCAGGCATGGCAGGCGGATCTTTCTGCTCGGTGCAGGAACCCGACATCCAAAGTTGGCGCGGGCGCAGTTCGTTGGCACGGTGTCGCTTAGTGCGGCGCATGCCAGGCGTGAACCTACGCCGGGGTGTGAATCTGGAAATGAAAAAACAAATCATCTGCATGAGCTGGGGGACCAAGTATGGATCGCTCTATATCAACCGGCTCTATGGGATGGTGGCACGCAACATAACGCCACCTTTCTCCTTCACATGCTTCGTCGATTGCAGCGACGGTGTCCGGCCCGAGGTGCGCTGCGAACAATTGCCGCCGCTAGATGCCAGGCTTCCCGCCAATTCACCTGGAATCTGGAACAAGTCCAGGCTCTGGAACGCCGAACTGTCGGATCTGAAAGGTCCGGTGCTCTATCTCGACCTGGATGTCGTGGTCACCCGGTCCTTGGATGACTTCTTCGACTATGGAGAGCACGACGACGTTATTCTGGCGGTCAATCCGGTGCGCCCGCTGGAACGGCTTGGCCAGACATCCATCTACCGTTTTCCGGTTGGAAAACTGGCACCGCTAAAGATCGCCTTCGAAACCGCCCCTGAAGAAATCGCTCATCAATACCGCTACGAGCAGCGTTTCGTGACGCGCAACGCGCCCGGCGGAATCCGGTTCTGGCCGCGTCGCTGGGTACGCTTGTTCCGGCATGACCTCATACCACCCTTTCCTCTGAACTTTTTCAAATCGCCGCGATTGCCCGACGACACCAAGGTCGTGCTCTTCGCCGGTCATCTCAATCCGCCGGAAGCGATTTCAGGGCGCTGGATGCCGGGAAACGCCACCCGAACGCCGCTTCAGCATCTGGCTGCTATATTCACCGACAAGCAGCGGGAGCGCTTCCATCAACACCTCAGCCACTATTTTCATCCCGCAACCTGGATCAAGGACCATTGGCGCGAGTGAGCGCATCCTAGTTGTACGTGCTGGAAAACGCCGGCAATGACGGTAACGCCGCCTCATTCCTGCCCGCGCGGAGTGGTGGTGCAGTGGCAATACGCCAAGCGAGACAGGATGTAGTCTGCCGAAACTGCGATGCGCAGTGAGTTGGCCGGCCGACGCATACCAAGCAGACTTGCGTGGCTTCGCCCACGCTTCGCCTGCTTAGCCTCTTGTTTTGTCGCAGGTTTCTGTCGGAAAACCGTGACAAGCTTTTCCGGAACCCGCTTAGTAAATCAGAGCAGCCCGGCTTTCTCGGCCTCGACGCGCAGGCTGTGGCGCGGGCGCGGACCGATCTGCTGGATGACGAGGCCAGCAGCCAGCGAACCCAGATCGCCGCACGCCTGGAGGCTGCGGCCGGTCGTATAGCCATGGAGAAAGCCGGCGGCATAAAGATCGCCGGCGCCGGTCGTATCGACGATTTCGCGCACCGGAATGGGTTCCACCGTCACGGTCTCGTCGCCGCGCACGATGACCGAGCCTTTTTCCGATCGCGTCACCGCCGCGATCCTGCAATCCTTGCGGATCGCCGCAAGCGCGGTCTCGAAGGAACTCGTCTGATAGAGCGACTTGATCTCGTGGCTGTTGGCGAACACGATATCGACGGTACCCGAACGCATCAGATCGAGGAACTCGTCCCGATAACGATCCACGCAGAAGGAATCGGACAAGGTCATCGACACTTGCCGCCCGGCTTCATGGGCGAGCCGGGCCGTGAGCCGGATCGCGTCCTTGGCGCGCGGCGGATCCCACAGATATCCTTCGAAATAAGTGACCAGCGCTCCCTTTGCCTTGTCAGGCTCCACGTCCTCGGGACCGAGTTCCACACAGGCTCCGAGATAGGTGTTCATCGAGCGCTCGCCGTCCGGCGTGACGAAGATCATCGAGCGGGCCGTCGGCGGCGGGCCCTTCAACGGCTTGGTGTCGAAGGAAACACCCTGGGCGCGGATGTCGTGGTAATAGATCTCGCCGAGCGTATCCTCCGCCACCTTGCCGAAGAACGCCGCGCGGCCGCCGAAGCTGGCGATGCCCGCCGCGGTGTTGCCGGCGCTGCCTCCGGACGCCTCGATCGCCGGGCCCATGCGCTCATAAAGCAGATTGGCGCGATCGGCATCGATCAGGTTCATGGCGGCCTTGATGATGCCGTTCCTCACGAGAAACGCCTCGTCGGCCTGCGCGATGATATCGACGATCGCGTTGCCGATGCACAGCACATCATATTGGCTCATTACAAACTCCGACGAACGAATGTCCTGCCTTCTTGCACAACCGACGCGAAGCGGTCCAGAGATGGCTTCGAGCCGGCGCAGAAATGTTGCCGGACGGAGGAGCAATTCGCATATCGATGCCTGAGCGCACGAACCCGGCAAGGAGGTCCAGGGCATGATCCTCGAAGCGGCGCGCGCCGCGTCCAGTCATCTGTTCAGCGCGTCATTCCGCGGCGTGCTCCTGAAATCGCTCGGCCTGACCCTGCTCGCCCTCGCGGCCGCCTGGTTCGCGCTGAAGCAGATATTCGAATGGCTCGCTTTACCGTGGCTTGAGGCCCTGTTGCCGGGCTTGCCCGCCTGGGCGGGCTGGCTCGGTATCGTCGCTGCCTTTGCCGCCGGCATCGGGCTGGCGCTGGCGCTTGCCTTGCTGATAGCGCCGGTGACAGCGATCGTGGCCGGGCTTTTCCTCGACGACGTCGCCGAACTCGTCGAGCGGACCGACTACCCGGACGATCCGCCGGGTCGCGCCTTGCCGGCGCTGGCCAGCCTTGTGCTGTCGCTGAAATTCTTCTGCGTCGTCGTGGCGGGCAATCTGATGGCGCTGATGCTGCTCGTCGTGCCGGGCGTCAACATCGGCGTCTTCTTCCTGGTCAACGGCTATCTGATCGGCCGCGAGTTCTTCGAATTCGCCGCCATGCGTTTCCGTTCGGAGGTCGAAGCGAAGGCGCTGAGACGGCGCAATTCCGGCACGGTCTTCCTGGCGGGACTGGTGATCGCGGCATTCATGGCCGTGCCGCTGCTCAATCTCCTGTCGCCGCTGTTTGCCTGCGCGATGATGGTGCATCTCCACAAGGCGGTGGCCGCGCAGGATATCGAGGCGGACATTGTCGGGACGCGGCACCCATCCGCGTCCTGACGCGCCGGAAAGGCGACGCGCAATACGCTATTTCTTCTTGTCCTTGATCTTCAGCGCGGGCACGGCCGGTGCATGCAGCACCGGCGCGGCCGGCGCCTTCTTGGCTTCCTTCTTTGGCTTGCGAGTCTCCTTGTTGGGCCGCATCTGTCCCTTGGCCATGGCCGATCCTCCGGGTTGCACGTTCGTGAAGTGAATCAGGAGTCCGGCCCGTGCGCAAGATGCCGCCGCTTTCAGTCGCGCTCCTCGACCACCCTCAGCCGCAATTGCCCGGTCCTGCTCTGCGCGCCGATCGGCGCGTTCCGCATCGGCGGCGGCCGGCGTCGGCTCGCCGAATTCGAGCGCCTCGATCTTGTGGCCGCGCGTGGCGACCTTGGATGCCGAGATCAGTATTTCGTCTATGTCCTTGCTGGCCTGGCTGAAATGCGCCTGCAGCTTGCGCACGCGCTCGTCCATCCGCGTCAGGTCCTCCATCAGCCGCACGACCTCGCCCTGGATCAGATGCGCCTGTTCGCGCATCGAAACGTCCTTCAGGATCGACTGGATCACCTGGATCGACAGCATCAGCAGCGACGGAGAGACAATGACGATGCGGGCGCGGTGGGCTCGCTGCACGACCGGCTCGAAGTTCTCGTGGATCTCCGCGAAGATCGACTCCGAAGGCACGAACAGGAAGGCCGTGTCGTGGGTCTCGCCGGAGAGCAGATATTTCTCGGCAATGGCCCTGATGTGGACGTCGAGGTCGCGCCGGAAAGCTTGCTGCGCCAGCCTGTGCGCCTCGCCGCCCGGATCGGCTTCCGACGCGCTTCGGATGGCGTTCCAGGCCTCCAGCGGAAACTTCGCGTCGATCACCAGTGACGGGGCCCCGTTGGGCATCTTCACCGTGCAGTCAGGACGGCTGCCGTTGGAAAGCGTCTCCTGAAACGTGTAGGCGCCCTGCGGCAGCCCGTCGGCGACGATCGCTTCCATCCGCGCCTGGCCGAAGGCGCCGCGCGTCTGCTTGTTCGACAGGATCGCCTGGAGCTGCACGACCTGTCCGGCCAGCGACCGGATGTTGTTCTGCGCCGAGTCGATGACGGCGAGGCGTTCCTGAAGCCGCGCGAGGTTCTCATGGGTCGATCTGGTCTGTTCGGCCATCGTCTGGCCGATCCGGCCGGTCATGGCGTCGAGCCGCTGGCCGATCGACTGGTTGAGTTCGGCCTGGCGGGCGCCGAGCGTGTCGGCGACGGCGCTCATGCGCCCCTGCATCTCGGCCTGCGCCTGCAGGATGCCGGCCATGCGCGCATCGGTTTCGCGGGCGCGCTGGGCCGCGTCGGCCGCAGCATATGCCCGTGCCGAAGCCGATCGCCAGAGCGAGACCGCCAGCGTCGCCAAGAGGAACAGAAGCAGTCCGGCAAGGACAAGCCAACGACTGCCCGAGTGTTACCATCGTCCCGCCGAATTGGGCGAGCGGCTGGGCGAGGAACTGTGCGAAATCGGTCATGGCGCCGACCATAGCCGATTCGCTCCGCCATTGCAGATCAAAACAGGAACAAGGAGCGCGTCTTCCCCGTTGACGGTTTCCGCGTCAGCCATTACCTGAATCGAATGTCGATCAAGCCGCTGATTATCCTTCCCGATCCCGTGCTGCGCCTGGTTTCCCGACCGGTCGAGCGGATCGACTCGCATCTGAAGAAGCTTGCCGCCGACATGCTGGAAACCATGTATGACGCGCCGGGCATCGGTCTGGCTGCGATCCAGGTCGGCGAGCCTTTGCGCATGCTGGTCATCGACCTTGCCAAGGAAGACGAGCCGAAAGCGCCGCAGGTCTTCATCAATCCGGAGATTGTCGAACGGTCGGGCGAGCAGGTCCGTCTACGAAGAGGGCTGCCTGTCGATCCCCGATTATTACGCGGAAGTCGAGCGGCCCGCATCCGTCTCGGTCAAGTATCTCGACCTTGACGGCAACGCGCATGTGATCGCGGCCGAAGGGCTGCTCGCGACCTGCCTCCAGCATGAGATGGACCATCTCGACGGCGTGCTGTTCATCGACCACATTTCGCGGCTGAAGCGCGACATGGTCGTCCGCAAGTTCCGCAAGCTCGCAAAGGATCGCCCGGCGAGCCGCATGGTGGGATGACCTGGTTTTTCGGGTCGAATTGCAGCCGATTACTGATGCCTCCTTCATAATTCGTCGGAATGACAGCAAAGCCGGTGATCCAGTATTCTGGAAGGGCTGACATTTCGGTCGAAACAGCCACCATATTGCACGGACGTTCGGGCAACTCTAATCGGTTCGCGCAAGATCGGGATGGCGAGGTCTGACGGTCGGCATACTGCCGGTTCCGATGCGAACGGCTGAACGGGCGGCTCAGGCGTTGGCCACAATTTCGTGGCTTTCGGCACGTTTGTCGCGAACAGTCAAACGTGCCGGCATTCCCGCTGTGATCGGATGGCGCGACGAAACGGATTACGCAATGCTGGCACGATCGACGGACACGACAGCCGCGAATTCCCCGGCGCTCAAGGCGACCGGCGGGCCGGCGGCCGAGCGCTCCGCCATCTTTCGCAGCGCAGCGCGGCACTCCCGCAATGTCCGCTTCCTGAAGATCGCGCTGCCTGCCCTGGCCGTGGCTGATGGCGGCGCTTTTCGTCTTCCAGTCGTACCGTTCGACGCCGTCGGCCATAGAGATCAAGGCGGATGCATCGGCCGTCTCCGAAGGCAAGCTGGTCATGTCCAACCCGACGCTGAAGGGCTTTACGAAGGACAACCAGCCCTACTCGATGAGCGCGCTCAGGGCGGTCCAGGATATCGCCAACGAGGCGATCCTCGAACTTGAGGGGATCGCGGCCACAGTTCCGATCAATGCCAAGCGCTCCGCGACGATCGACGCCCCGCGCGGTGTATTCGACCGCACGACGAACATGCTGGACATCAATTCCGAGATAAACATCAGGACGTCCGACGGCGCCGTCGCCAGGCTCAATTCCGCGCGGATCGACATGGCGGCCGGCCGCATGTCCACCGACAAGCCGGTCGAGATACGGTTCAAGGACGCGTCGATTAATTCCGACGCCCTGATCGGTCGAACAGAACGGCAAGCTTGTGGTATTCGAAAAACGCGTTCGCGTGCATATTGTGCCTCCCAAGGCCGACGCGGCCAGTCAATGAGGGTGAACATCGGGATGATCGGGAACAGGTTCTGTCTTTGCATTTGCGCCGCGCTGGCGGCGCTGGCGCTGTCGGACGGCGCGCTTCGGCGCAGGAAACCGCCACGGGAAGGCTGCAGGGCCTCAGCCTCACCAGCAACCTGCCGATCCAGATCGAAAGCGATCGCCTCGAAGTGATGGACGCGGAAAGCAAGGCGATCTTCGTCGGCAATGTGAACGTCACGCAGGGACCGACCTTGATGAAGGCCGGCAAGATGACCGTCTTATACGCCAAGACGGCAAGGGCTCGGCGACCACCGGCTCCGGCCAACATCGAGCGGCTGGAAGTCGAGGACAAGGTCTACATCAAGTCGGACGACCAGGTCGCGACCGGCGACCGCGGCACTTTCGACATGACCACCGAAATCCTCACTCTTTCCGGCAAGGAAGTGGTGCTGTCGGAAGGCAAGAACGTCCTGGTCGGCTGCAAGCTCACGGTCAACATGAAATCCGGGCGTGCCGAGGTGGACGGCTGCGCGTCGGACGCCAATAAGAGCGGCCGCGTCATGATGTCGATTTCGCCAGAACCGGCTCCAGAGACCTTAATGACATCGAAAGTCTCGTTGCTGTCCCGCCTGACGGGTCGCCGATCACGCTCGCCCCTCGCCGACGCCGGGGCTGCAAAAGCGTGTGGCGGAGCTCAAGGGCACGCTGATCGCCGCCGGGACTTACCAAGAGCTACAAGGGCCGGCAAGTGGTGAACGGCGTCTCGCTCGGCGTGCGCGCCGGCGAGGCGGTCGGTCTGCTCGGCCCGAACGGCGCCGGCAAGACCACCTGCTTCTACATGGTCACGGGCCTTGTGCCGGTCGACCGGGGCAAGATCGAGATCGACGGCTTCGAGATCACGTCGATGCCGATGTATCGTCGCGCCCGCCTCGGCATCGGCTATCTGCCGCAGGAAGCGTCGATCTTCCGGGGACTTGACCGTCGAGAACAACATCCGCGCCATACTCGAGGTCGTCGAGAGCAGCCGCAAGGAACGCGAGCGCTCGCTCGACGCGCTTCTGGAGGAGTTCCACATCACGCATCTGCGGAAATCGCCGTCGATGTCGCTGTCCGGCGGCGAGCGGCGTCGGCTCGAAATCGCCCGGGCGCTTGCCAGCCGCCCGCACTACATGCTGCTTGACGAGCCGTTCGCCGGCATCGACCCGATAGCCGTCGCCGACATCCAGCAGCTCGTGCGGCATCTGACGACCCGCGGCATCGGCGTTCTGGTCACCGATCACAATGTTCGCGAAACGCTGAAGCTGATCGACAGGGCCTACATCATCCACAATGGCGAAATCCTGAAGCACGGGACGGCCGACGACATTATCGGCGATTCCAATGTGCGCCGGCTCTATCTCGGCGAAGAGCTTCACGCTTTGATCACGCAGGAGTGTCGATCTGGCCTTCCTTGCCAAGCGGCTGCAAGCGGTCCGGCAAGGGCGTTTTTCGGACCGCTCAGCCTTGACAAGCAAAAGCCGGGCCAGTTTGATCAAGTGGTACTCCGTCATGCCGGACCGGCTCCGGCGATCACCGTTTTGAGCGGGAGCAAGGCGCCGGCACATGGCACTTTCGGCGAAACTGCAGCTGCGCCAGTCCCAGTCGCTGGTGATGACACCGCAGCTTGATGCAGTCGATAAAGCTGCTTCAGCTTACCCATGACGAGCTTGAGCGCTTCGTGGAGGAAGAGATCGAGCGCAATCCGCTGCTGGAGCGCGTCGAGCCGCAGGACGATCAGCCGGCCGATCATGTCCACAAGGCCAAGGAGGAAGACGCGCGCGCCGACGACTGGTTTGAGGCGGACGGCCTCGCAACGTCCGAGTCGATTTCCGACAATCTCGACGCGTCGCTGGAAAACGTCTTTCCGGATGATCCGGGCGCGGTCCAGAAACTTGGCCCCGACCTTGCGGCGCAATGGAAATCGGCCGCTACCGGCACGGGCGGCGATTCGGACGGGTTCGACCTCGAGGATATAGCGGCGGCGCGCCTCACCTTGCGCGATCATGTCGGCGAGCAGATCGCCTTTGCTTTTTATGACCCGGCATCCAGGCTGATCGCCCGCGAACTGACCGACGGTCTCGACGATGCGGGCTATTTTCGCGGCGACATGGCCGAAATCGCCGAGCGCCTCGGGATCGGCACGGCCGAGATCGAGCGGGTCATGGTAAAATGCCGGTCCTTCGATCCGGCTGGACTGTTCGCGCGCGACCTGGCGGAATGCCTTGCCTTGCAGCTCGAACGCCTTGACCGGCTGGATCCGGCCATGCGCGTGCTCGTCGCCCATCTCGACCTGCTGGCGCGCCGTGATTTCAAGTGCTTGAAACGACTTTGCGGGGTCGACGAGGAAGACCTGCTCGACATGCTGGCGGAAATCCGCGCCTTGTCGCCGCGCCCGGGGCTGGCCTTTTCCAACGGCGCCACGGACACCATCGTCGCCGATGTCGAGGTGAGGGCCGCCGGCGACGGAAGCTGGACGGTCGAACTCAATCCCGACACGCTGCCCCGCGTTCTCGTCGACCAGACTTACTTCGCCGAGGTATCGCGGCACGTAAAGAACCAGGGAGAGCGGGAATTCCTTTCCGAGTGCCTGCAGAGCGCCAACTGGCTGACCCGCAGCCTCGATCAGCGTGCCAGGACGATCCTGAAAGTCGCCACCGAGATCGTGCGCCAGCAGGATGCGTTCCTGCTTCACGGCGTCCGCCATCTGCGGCCCCTCAACCTGCGCAATGTCGCCGACGCGATCGGCATGCACGAATCGACGGTCAGCCGGGTGACCAGCAACAAATACATGCTGACCCCGCGCGGCGTCTTCGAGCTGCGCTATTTCTTCACCGCCTCGATCGCGGCCGCGAGCGGCGGCGATTCCCACTCCTCGGAGGCGGTGCGCGACCGAATCCGTCAGATGATCGACGAGGAAAAGTCCGAAGACGTGCTTTCCGACGACGCCATCGTCGACAGTCTGAAGGAGGAAGGCATCGAAATAGCGCGGCGCACGGTGGCCAAATATCGGGAAGGAATGAACATTCCCTCCTCCGTGCAGCGTCGGCGCGAGAAGCGCGCCATGAACCGCGGCGGATGCCAGCGCCCGGCTGCCCGCCGGTTTGCCTGAAGGTCGCCGGCCGTTGATTGACAAGCCTGCCTGAACTCACTAGAAGCCCGCGCCCATGGGCTGGGCGACGAACCAGACGAACGTCCGGTCGGGAGACGGCGATTGACCAGGTCAAAGTTGGAACGGGCCGCCGTCGTTGAGACACTGTTGTGCTTGTGTGCTCCCGCAACGGGTATAAACTCACTCCGTTAGGAAGTCTGAAGGGAAGGTCGAGGTTCTCATGAGCCTGCGCATATCAGGAAAGCACATGGACATCGGCGATGCGTTCCGCTCTCGCATTGAGGCGCGTATCGGCGAGACGATCGACAAATATTTCGACGGAGGATTTGCCGGACATGTCACAGTCGCCAAATCCGGCTCGCGCTTCACGGCCGACTGCATGATCCATCTGGACAGCGGCGCGGCTCTCCAGGCCACCAGCGACGCCCAGGATCCGATTGTCGCCTTCGAAGGCGCCGCCGAAAGGCTGGAAAAGCGTCTTCGCCGCTACAAACGCCGGCTCAAGTCGCGCAGCTTCAATGGCAGCGCCACCACCGACATCGCCTATACGGTGATGGCGGCGATTGCGGAAGACGATGAGGACGAGGTGCCGGAGGACTATGCGCCGGCGATCGTCGCCGAATTCGACCATGGCGCTGAAGACCATGACGGTTGCCTCGGCAGTCGTTGAGCTCGATACCAAGGAAAGTCCCGTCTTCGTTTTCCGCAATGCCGGAAACGACCACGTCAACATCGTCTACCGCCGGCCGGATGGCCACATCGGTTGGATCGATCCGTCGATCACGAAAGCTGCGCAGGGCTGAGGCGAGAACACCGGCCTTCGCGCTTTCCGCGACCGCGTTCGGTCAGAAGAGGATTTTGGCATGGATCTAAGCGATCTCGTTCAGGCGCCGGCGATCTTGCCGGCGTTGAAGGCGAACTCCAAGAAGCAGCTTCTGCAGATGCTGGCCGAGAAGGCCGTCCGCGATCACCGGCATTCCGGAGCGTGAGATTTTCGACACCGTCCTTCAACGCGAGCGGCTTGGCTCGACCGGCGTAGGCAATGGCATCGCCATCCCTCATGGCAAGCTGCCCGGTGTGAAGCAGATAACCGGCGTCTTTGCCCGCCTGGAGCAGCCGGTCGATTTCGAGGCCCTGGACGACCAGCCGGTGGATCTCGTTTTCCTGCTGCTGGCGCCGGAAAGCGCCGGGGCGGATCATCTCAAGGCCCTGTCGCGCATTGCCCGCGTTTTGCGCGACAGCGAAACCGTGGCCAAGGTCCGCGGCACGCGCGACGCCTCCGCCATTCACGCATTGCTGGCGTCGGCGCCGGCGTCACACGCCGCTTGAGACGGTACCGACGCTTGCGCTGTGCGACGGTCTGCTCGCGATGACGCCGCTCGATTCGAAAAGTCGGCAGGGAATGTCGTTCGCAGGTACTGCTGCTAATGCAGCGCGACGGCAACCAGATCGTTTTCCATGGCGCCGGCCAATCGCGCGGTCGCGCGCATCGGAAAGCAGGATCGGCCGGCCGTCGGCGGCAAACAGCGCCCACAGCCTCAGCCCCGGCTGCATGTCCGGAAGCCCCGGAAATTTGCCCTTGAGCTCCTCCGAGCCCATTTCGCGCAGATAGGCCACGGTGCCTTCGCCGAGGTGAGCGAGATCGGTCTGGGTTACAACCGGCCTTGTGTCCGTATTCGTCATTTAAGCCTCCTGTGCGCGGGCCGTCTTCTGGACCAACCCGCTTGAGAGCTTTCGGTTCCGGCGGATCGAGGGATCAGTCTTGCACCGAAATGTTGATTTTCCGTACCAGCCGCTCCGGCTGTGGACGGTCGAGTTCGACGGCGAGGAGCCCGTTCTTCAACTCGGCGGACACGACCCGCATGCCGTCCGCAAGAACGAAGGTCCGCTGGAATTGACGGGCCGCTATTCCGCGGTGGATGTACTCGCGCTCCGCATCGTCGCGCTGCTTGCCGCGCATGATCAGCTGGTTTTCCTCGGTCATCACCTCGAGATCCTCGTCACGGAAGCCCGCGACGGCCAGCGTTATGCGCAGCCGCTCCGAATCTCCATCAGAGGCGTGGACCCGCTCGATATTGTACGGGGGGTAGCTGTCACCACCGGATTTGGCAAGCCGCTCGATCGTCTTTTCCATGGCGTCGAACCCCAGAAGCAGCGGGCTCGAAAATGGCGGCATCCGGCTCATGTTACATTGTCCTCCATCGAGCGACATAATCGGGAAAAATCCAGATGGCATTTGTCCCGGCCTTCTGGATATGGTTCGCCTCGCGCGAGACTTCAAGCCTCTCCAAAAAGACCTCACAACAAGGAATGGAAATGCCCGACAAGCGCAAAATCATTATCGACACGGACCCCGGTCAGGACGACGCGGTGGCCATTCTTCTGGCGCTTGCGAGCCCCGAAGTCGATGTGCTCGGCCTGACCGTGGTTGCCGGCAATGTGCCGCTGCACCTGACCGTAAAGAACGCCCTCAAGATATGCGAACTCGCCGGAAGCACGCAGACCAGGGTTTTCGCGGGAGCAGTGCATCCCCTGATACGGCATCTCGTTACGGCCGAGCATGTGCACGGCCGTACGGGTCTCAACGGGCCCGACCTGCCCGAACCGGCCATGAAGCTGCAATCCCAGCACGCGGTCGATTTCATCATCGAGACGGTCATGCGCGAGCAGCCGGCGACAGTGACCCTGTGCGCGCTCGGCCCGCTCACCAACATCGCGCTGGCGCTGTCGCGCGAGCCGCGCATTGCGCCGCGTATCGGTGAGATCGTGCTGATGGGCGGCGGCTTCTTCGAAGGCGGCAATGTCACCCCGACGGCCGAGTTCAACATATTTGTCGATCCGCAGGCGGCCGATATCGTGTTCCATTGCGGCGCGCCGATCGTCATGATGCCGCTCGACGTCACGCACAAGGCGCTGACGACGCGCAAGCGCACGGCCGCGATCCGGGCGCTTGGCACGCGGGTCGGCATCGCCGTGGCCGAACTGCTCGAATTCTTCGAGCGCTTCGACGAGGAAAAATACGGGACCGACGGCGCGCCGCTTCACGACCCCTGCGTGATTGCCTATCTGCTCAAGCCCGACCTGTTCCAGGGACGGCGCATCAACGTGTCGGTCGAAACATCGTCGGAACTGACCATGGGCATGACGGTCGCCGACTGGTGGGGCGTCACCAGGCGCGACAAGAATGTGACCTATATGCGCGAAATGGATGACGACGGCTTTTTCTCGCTGCTGACGGAGCGGCTGGGACGGCTGCCGTAGGCCACGCCGCGACGGGCGTTATTCCAGGGTTATAAAGTGCTCGTCCGGCCTGATGGAGCGTGCCCTTTCAGGTCGGCGCGGCTCCTTGCATGTTTGAATTGCAGCATTTGTGCGAAGATTGCTGCGCTCCCGGGCGGATGGCCATCCGCCCGGGAGCGGACGGACGGGACCGTGCGCCCCTTGGCTAGAACCGGGATGAGCTAGCAGGTTCCGGAAAAAGTGTCGCACGGTTTTCCGACAGAAACCTGCGACAAAACAAGAGGCTAAGCAGGCGAAGCGTGGGCAAAGCCACGCAAGTCTGCCCAGGTCCGTAATTCCGGACGGAAACGGGATCCACTTCTTCCAAGGTTGCTCTACTATGCCGCGCGGAATCAACCGCGCTCGACGAGGGGCAGGGAATGGAACTTGCGTTTCCGTGGCCGATGACCAATGGCGAATGGCTGGCCTGGGGAAGTGCCGCGGTCACCGTGGTGTTCGGCCTGCTGATGTTCTTCGCGCCGCGCATAACGCTGCGCATCCTGCGCCTGCAGACCACCGAGGCTCATCCGGAGGCGGTCGCCGAGTCCCGCGCCACCATGGGCGGCTTCTATCTCGGCGTCGGCCTCTGCGCGCTGCTTTTGGCTCAGCCTTTCATCTACATGACGCTTGGCCTGTCCTGGCTGTTCACGGCATTCGGCCGCATCGTCTCGATGCTCTCGGACCGCGGCAATACCTTGTACAACTGGGTTTCGCTCGTGCTCGAACTGGTGCTGGCCCTGCTTGCGCTGGTATTCGCCTTCGGTCTCGTGCCATGAAAAGCGCGCGTCCCGCCGCGCCCGCGCCGCCCTGCGACAATCTGTTCAAAAGCCTGTCAGGCAACGTGTTGCGGTCATTGGAAGCCTATGCTAGACGGCGAACGGCTGTCGATCGGGGAGGAACGCGTCCTGCATAGGCCAGCCGTCGACAAAATTGCAGCAAGGCCAGGGATTTAGCCAGAGTCCAGCGACTCGAGCCGACAATCCCGCAGCCTTCCAGACCAAGAGAAAAGACCGAACGTGGCAAAGTCCAGCTCGCCAGTCTCAGGGGTTGCCGAACGCTACGCCGCTTCATTGCATGATCTTGCCGTCGATGCGGCGTCCCTGCCCCAGGTCGAGGCCGATCTCGGCCGCTTCGAGGACATGCTTTCCGGCAGCGAGGATCTCTCCCGCCTGATCAGGAGTCCGGTCTTTTCGGCCGACGATCAGTTGAAGGCGATTTCGGCGATCCTCGACAAGGCGGGGATCGGCGGCCTGGTCGGCAATTTCCTGCGCGTGGTGGCGAAAAACCGGCGCCTGTTCGCCGTTCCGGCGATGGTCAAGGCGTTCCGCCGCATCGCCGCCGAGCATCGCGGCGAGATTGCCGCCGAAGTCACTTCCGCGCACGCCCTGACGCCGGCCCAGGAGGCCGATCTCAAGGCGGCGCTCGGGGACGTGGCCGGCAAGGACGTCTCGATGGCTGTCACCGTCGATCCCTCGCTGCTGGGCGGCATCATCGTGAAGGTCGGCTCGCGCCAGATCGATACGTCGCTCAGAACAAAACTCAACTCGCTCAAGCTCGCACTGAAAGAGGTCGGCTGATGGACATCCGCGCCGCGGAAATCTCCGCAATCCTAAGGGACCAGATCAAGAATTTCGGCAAGGAGGCCGAGGTCTCCGAGGTCGGCCAGGTGTTGTCGGTCGGTGACGGCATCGCCCGCGTCTACGGCCTCGACAATGTCCAGGCCGGCGAGATGGTCGAGTTTCCGGGCGGCATCCGCGGCATGGCGCTCAACCTCGAGGCCGACAATGTCGGCGTCGTCATTTTCGGCGCCGACCGCGATATCAAGGAAGGCGACACCGTCAAGCGCACCGGCGCCATCGTCGACGTGCCGGTCGGCCCTGAACTGCTCGGCCGCGTCGTTGACGCGCTCGGCAATCCGATCGACGGCAAGGGCCCGATCAAGTCCGCCGAGCGTCGCCGCGTCGACGTCAAGGCGCCCGGCATCATACCGCGCAAGTCGGTGCACGAGCCGATGTCCACCGGTCTCAAGGCTATCGACGCGCTGATCCCGATCGGCCGCGGCCAGCGCGAGCTGGTGATCGGCGACCGCCAGACCGGCAAGACCGCCATCATTCTCGACACCATCCTGAACCAGAAGGCGATTCACGCCAGCGGCCCGGAGGCGGAGAAGCTGTATTGCGTCTATGTCGCCATCGGCCAGAAGCGCTCGACCGTCGCGCAGTTCGTGAAGGTGCTGGAAGAGCGCGGCGCGCTGGATTATTCCATCATCGTCGCCGCGACCGCGTCGGATCCGGCGCCGATGCAGTATCTGGCGCCGTTTGCCGGCTGCACCATGGGCGAGTATTTCCGCGACAATGGCAAGCATGCGCTGATCGCCTATGACGATCTCTCCAAGCAGGCCGTCGCCTACCGTCAGATGTCGCTTCTGCTGCGCCGTCCGCCGGGCCGCGAAGCCTATCCGGGCGACGTTTTCTACCTGCATTCCCGCCTGCTTGAGCGTGCGGCGAAGATGAATGACGATCTGGGCGCCGGCTCGCTGACCGCGCTCCCGATCATCGAAACGCAGGCCAACGACGTGTCGGCCTACATTCCGACCAATGTGATCTCGATCACCGACGGCCAGATATTCCTTGAGACCAATCTGTTCTTCCAGGGCATCCGTCCGGCCGTGAATGTCGGTCTTTCGGTGTCGCGCGTCGGCTCGGCGGCGCAGGTCAAGGCGATGAAGCAGGTCGCCGGCTCGATCAAGGGCGAACTGGCGCAGTACCGCGAGATGGCGGCCTTCGCGCAGTTCGGCTCGGACCTCGACGCCGCGACGCAGCGCCTGCTCAACCGCGGCGCCCGCCTCACGGAACTTCTCAAGCAGCCGCAGTTCTCGCCGCTGAAGACCGAGGAGCAGGTGGCTGTGATCTTCGCCGGCGTCAACGGCTACCTCGACAAGCTGACCGTCGCCCAGGTCGGCAAGTTCGAGCAGGGCCTGCTTGCTCATATGCGCTCGGACGGCAAGGGCGTTCTTGAGTCTGTCCGGAAGGACAGGGCGCTGTCGGACGACCTTCGCGGCAAGCTGAAGGCGCAGATCGACGCCTTCGCCAAGACTTTCGCCTGAGACTGAAGGGGACGGACCGGCGGGATGGCTTCGCTAAAGGATCTACGCAACCGCATCGCCTCGGTTAAGGCGACGCAGAAGATCACCAAGGCGATGCAGATGGTCGCCGCGGCGAAGCTGCGCCGCGCCCAGGAGGCCGCCGAGGCCGCCCGGCCCTATTCGCAGCGGATGGCGGCCGTGCTCGCCAACATCACGCAGGCGGTCGGCACCGGAAGCGACGCGCCGGCGCTGATGACCGGTACGGGCAAGGATGACGTGCATCTGCTCGTGGTCTGCACCGCCGAACGCGGTCTGTGCGGCGGCTTCAACAGCCAGATCGCGCGTTTCGCGCGCGACCACGTCCGCAAGCTTCTTGCTGATGGCAAGCAGGTGAAGATCATCTGCGTCGGCAAGAAGGGCTTTGACATACTGCGCCGCGAATACAACAATCTGATCATCGACCGGATCGACCTGCGCGACGTCAAGACGCTGGCCTTCGCCAATGCCGACGCGATCGCCAGGAAAGTGATCCAGCTCTTCGACGACGGCAAGTTCGATGTCGCGACGCTGTTCTATTCGCAGTTCAAGTCGGTGATTTCGCAGGTTCCGACGGCGCGGCAGCTTATCCCCGCCGGTTCGATCGCCGCCGATGGCAAGGGCGATCTCGGCGGTGCGGCCTATGAATACGAGCCGGAGCCGGGCGAGATCCTCGCCGACCTGATCCCGCGCAATATCGCGGTGCAAGTCTTCCGCGCGCTGCTTGAAAACGCGGCGGGCGAGATGGGCGCCAAGATGACCGCGATGGACAATGCGACGCGCAATGCCGGCGACATGATCAACAAGCTGTCGATCACCTACAACCGTCAGCGTCAGGCGCAGATCACCAAGGAACTCATCGAGATCATCTCGGGCGCCGAGGCGCTCTAAGCGCGGCCGCCGTCCGAACGGCAGGCAGCGGGTCCACATTCGAACGAAAAGGGTAACGAAAATGGCGAAAGCAGCGACCCCCAGGGCACCGGCGAAGGCTTCGGCAAAGGCGGCCGCGAGCGCGCCGGCCATAGCCGCCGCCTCGGGTACGACAGGCGCCGCAACGGGCGCGACAGGCAAGGTCCGTCAGGTCATCGGCGCCGTGGTCGACGTGCAGTTCGAGGATAATTTGCCGGCGATCCTGAACGCCCTGCAGACCGAGAACGTCGGCAACAGGCTGGTGCTTGAGGTCGCCCAGCACCTTGGCGAAAACACGGTGCGCTGCATCGCGATGGACTCCACCGAGGGTCTGGTGCGCGGCCAGTCTGTCGTCGATACCGGAAGCCCGATCATGGTGCCGGTCGGCCCGGAGATGCTCGGCCGCATCATCAACGTCATCGGCGATCCGGTCGACGAGGCCGGTCCGGTTCACGGCTCCGAGATGCGCGCCATCCACCAGCCGGCCCCCGCATATGTCGACCAGTCGACCGAGGCGCAGATTCTCGTCACCGGCATCAAGGTGCTTGATCTGCTCGCGCCATACGCCAAGGGCGGCAAGATCGGCCTGTTCGGCGGCGCCGGCGTCGGCAAGACCGTGCTCATCCAGGAACTGATCAACAACGTCGCCAAGGCCCATGGCGGCTTCTCGGTGTTTGCCGGCGTCGGCGAGCGCACCCGCGAGGGCAACGACCTCTACCACGAATTCATCGAGTCCGGCGTCAACAAGAAGGGCGGCGGCGAAGGCTCGAAGGCGGCGCTCGTCTACGGCCAGATGAACGAGCCGCCTGGCGCCCGCGCCCGCGTCGGCCTTACCGGCCTGACCGTTGCCGAATATTTCCGCGACCAGGGCCAGGACGTGCTGTTCTTCGTCGACAACATTTTCCGTTTCACTCAGGCCGGTTCCGAAGTCTCGGCGCTGCTCGGCCGCATTCCCTCGGCGGTGGGCTATCAGCCGACGCTCGCCACCGATATGGGCGCGCTGCAGGAGCGCATCACCACCACGACCACCGGTTCGATCACCTCGGTGCAGGCCATCTACGTGCCGGCCGACGACTTGACCGACCCCGCGCCGGCGACCTCCTTTGCCCACCTTGACGCCACGACGGTGCTCAACCGCGCGATCGCCGAGAAGGGCATCTATCCGGCGGTCGACCCGCTTGACTCCACTTCGCGCATGCTCGACCCGATGGTCGTCGGCGACGAGCACTATCAGGTTGCGCGCCAGGTGCAGCAGACGCTGCAGCGCTACAAGTCGCTGCAGGACATCATCGCCATTCTGGGCATGGACGAATTGTCGGAAGAGGACAAGCTTACCGTCGCCCGCGCCCGCAAGGTCGAGCGCTTCCTGTCGCAGCCGTTCTTCGTGGCCGAAGTGTTCACCGGTTCGCCGGGCAAGCTGGTCGACCTCGCCGACACCATCAAGGGCTTCAAGGGCCTGGTCAGCGGCGAATACGATCACCTGCCGGAAGCCGCCTTCTACATGGTGGGTTCGATCGAGGAAGCGGTCGAGAAGGCGCAGCGCCTGGCGGCTGAAGCAGCGTAGCGCGCCGGGCCGGAGATCGAGATGGATTTCTGGAAATTGCGACGCGTAGAATGCAGAGCGTCCTTGGTGCGCCCGAATGGACGCGCGGCGACGCACCAAAGAGTGAATGGTCAAGATTGAATGGTGAAGGGGAGAGTGGCGGATAGTAGGCGTGACTGACTGAAGGTCGATTTTCAGACCGGCTTGTCCGCTCATTGTTCGTCCAGATCCAATGGCTGATTCTTTCCAGTTCGAACTCGTCTCTCCGGAGCGTCTTGTCGTTTCGGCAAAGGTCGAATCCGTCGTCATCCCGGGCGCGGATGGCGAGATGACGGTCATGGCAAACCATGCACCGGTAATGAGCACGATCAAGCCGGGCGTCGTCACCGTGACGACCGCTTCCGGCCAGAAGGAGCGCTATGTCGTGTTCGGCGGATTCGCCGACATCGTGCCGTCGGGCTGCACCTTGCTGGCCGAATCGGCTGTGGCGGTGAAGGATATCGACAGAGGCGACATCGCCCGCCGTATCCAGGAGGCGCGCGAGGACATTAACGACGCGAAGGATCAAGCCGCCCGCTCGAAGGCGGAGGAGTTCCTTCACCAGCTAACGACCTTGGAAGGCGCAATTTTGCCGGCTTAGTTCTGTTGGACTATTGCTGGCGATATGTGTTCAGGCGGGACGAGTGTCCCGCTTTTTCGTTTCATCTCCGCCGGCGCGTCACGGCTTGCTCCAGACTTTGGGAGCCTGGCGTTTTGCGGGTGAGCATATAGCTTTGTGTTGCGCCTCGGCCCTCGATTTCGATTGGCGCTGCGGCGGAGGGTTCTGGACCGCCGGAATCAAGGGGCGGGTCTGGTGGTTGTCCGTCGGCACCGTGGAACGTTGTCAGCCGGACTTCCGCCAGGAATTCGCGTCCATTTTTTTGGCCGAACTGACCTTGCAATGTGATTTGCGCCTCTGCATTAGTGCCAATATGCTGCATCCTCCGGCTTCAAGCCCGGCGGGTGCTTGAAGAAGTTGAAAGAGTTTGTGCCCTTGTAGAGGAGGAAGGCATGGACCTCGCGACGGAAAGCTGGCGTCAACAGTCAGCGATTTTGGCGAAGGCAACCGAGGAATTTTGCCGAAAGTACCGGATCAGGAACCGGCCGGGCCGAGAGGCCGCCGCCCGGCTGGCGATGCTCTATTTCAGATCGGGCAAGCGTACTCAAGACGAACTCAGGGAGGCGCTTGAGGCGGACGACTGACAGGGTTTTTTCGTCCCACGTCCCGACCGGCGTGCGGGTGGGATGTCAACGAGGTCCGGCTTGACTTGGCCAGTGCGCTGATTGGCCATCGGCGCAATGGCAACTTGTCAGTGTCGCTTTGCGGCTCAGCAACGACTGTAGCATCCAGGTGCCCCGACTGGCGTTCCGGGAGCGGGTGTTTGGCGCGGCGGCTGGAATCGGAAGTCAAAATGCTGCCCCGGCCCTTCAAGCCGCCCATCCGATCCCCAGCAGGCGGAGCGCACGCAGAAATCCCCGCTGGGATGTCGCGATGCCGCGCGCCTGGCGGGAAGAATCTCGCCGCTCAGGCGTATATCCCGTCGTCTTCGAGGATGGGCAAGGCGCAACGCCGGGAAATATCGATAAAGATCCGAGGGGTCGTACCGGCCGCAAATTGCCCGGAAAAGGTTATTATCGCAAAGAACTTTCGGACTGATTAGACTAAGTTTCCTGTCAGGATAGTAGTCCGGCCGCGCTTCGCCATCGCGATTGCGCAAGGTGCATTGCAATTCCGGACGATTTGGGGGCAGGCTGGCATATCGGTCTGTCCGAGGAGGTCGGGGGAGGTCGTCATGACGCAAAGCGCGCCGCTCAGCCTGCATGTGCCGGAGCCCGAGGTGAGGCCAGGCGGCACGCCCGACTTCTCCAATGTGCCGATCCCGAAAGCCGGCTCGGTGCCCTTGCCCCCGGTCGATGTCGATCCGAGGGAAATACGCGATCTCGCCTATTCCATCATCCGCGTGCTCAACCGCGAGGGCGAGGCGGTCGGGCCCTGGGCGGGAGCGCTCACCGATGCCGAACTGCTCGAAGGGCTGCGCCACATGATGACGCTGCGCGCCTTCGATGCGCGCATGCAGATGGCGCAGCGCCAGGGCAAGACCTCTTTCTACATGCAGCACATGGGCGAGGAGGCGGTGAGCTGCGCGTTTCGCCAGGCGTTGCTGCCCGGCGACATGAATTTCCCCACCTATCGGCAGGCCGGCCTGCTGATTGCCGGCGGCTACCCGATGGTCGAAATGATGAACCAGATCTATTCCAACGAGCGCGACCCGCTGAAGGGCCGGCAGCTGCCGATCATGTATTCGGCCAAGGATCACGGCTTCTTCTCGATCTCCGGCAATCTTGCGACCCAGTTTATCCAGGCGGTTGGCTGGGCGATGGCCTCGGCGATCCGCAACGATACCAGGATCGCCGCCGGCTGGGTGGGCGACGGCTCGACCGCCGAGAGCGACTTTCACGCCGCGCTGGTCTTTGCTTCCACCTATCGCGCGCCTGTTGTCCTGAATATCGTCAACAACCAGTGGGCCATCTCGACCTTCCAGGGCATCGCCCGCGGCGGTTCGGGCACTTTCGCGGCGCGCGGCCTGGGTTTCGGCATCCCGGCGCTGCGCGTCGACGGCAACGACTATCTCGCCGTCCATGCCGTCGCCAAATGGGCGGTCGAGCGGGCGCGCCGCAATCTGGGGCCGACGCTGGTCGAATACGTCACCTACCGGGTCGGCGCGCATTCCACCTCGGACGACCCTTCCGCCTACCGGCCGAAGCAGGAATCGACCGCCTGGCCGCTCGGCGATCCGGTGCTCAGGCTGAAGAACCATTTGATCCTGCGCGGCGCCTGGTCGGACGACCGGCACAAGCAGGCCGAGGCCGAGATTCTGGACACGGTGATTGCCGCGCAGAAGGAGGCGGAAAGCCACGGCACGCTGCATACCGGCGGCAAGCCGTCGGTGCGCGACATGTTCGAAGGCGTCTATGCCGATATGCCGCCGCATCTCAGGCGTCAGCGCCAGCAGGCGGGAGTGTGAGGAATGCATTTGCGACATGCCTCGTTGCGCCTGCGCCCCGCCCAACACCCCTCATCCGCCTTCGCTGCGCTCAGGCACCTTCTCCCACAAGGGGAGAAGGGGGAGCGCGGCCGATCCGTCTCCGCAAATCTCGGAGGCCGGCGATTGGCTAACGGGCAAGTGCCGCTCGTTAATGGGCAAGTGCCGGCGCTCTTCGTTCGCGATGCGGCGCCTACCCGACTTCAACTCGATGCGGCGCCTCGCCCCCTCCTCCTGCTCGGCGCGTCGCTTGCCTGGCTCCCCCTTCTCCCCATGTGGGAGAAGGTGCCTGAGCGCAGCGAAGGCGGATGAGGGGTGCTCCAGCCTGACATATTCCTCCAACCTGGGAGGATCCCGCTGATGCCCCGCAAGACCATGATCGAGGCGATACGCGACGCCATGGACGTGTCGATGGGCCGCGACGAGCGCGTCGTCGTCTTCGGCGAGGATGTCGGCTATTTCGGCGGCGTCTTTCGCTGCACCCAGGGCCTACAGCAGAAATACGGCAGGACGCGCTGTTTCGATGCGCCGATCAGCGAACTGGGCATTGTCGGCGCGGCAATCGGCATGGCCGCCTACGGGCTGCGGCCCTGCGTCGAAGTGCAGTTCGCCGACTATGTCTATCCAGCCTACGACCAGATCGTTTCGGAAGCGGCACGATTGCGCTACCGGTCCAACGGCGAGTTCACCTGCCCGATCGTTATCCGCATGCCGACCGGCGGCGGCATCTTCGGCGGCCAGACGCACAGCCAGAGTCCGGAAGCCCTGTTCACCCATGTATCCGGGCTGAAGGTCATCGTTCCGTCCAATCCGAGTGACGCCAAGGGCCTGCTGATCGCGGCGATCGAGGATCCCGATCCGGTCATTTTCCTGGAGCCCAAGCGGCTCTACAACGGTCCCTTCGACGGCCATCACGAGCGGCCGGTGACGCCGTGGTCAAAGCACCCGCTGGGCGAGGTTGCGGATGGCCACTACTCCGAGCCGTTCGGCAAGGCGGCGATCCGGCGCGCCGGTTCCGCGCTCACCGTGCTGGCCTACGGCACGATGGTCTATGTTGCCGAGGCCGCGGCGGAAGAGACCGGCATCGACGCCGAGATTATCGACCTGCGTACGCTCCTGCCGCTCGACCTCGATACCATTGTCGCCTCGGTCGACAAGACCGGGCGCTGCGTGGTCGTGCATGAGGCGACGCTGACGTCCGGCTTCGGCGCGGAACTCGCGGCGCTGGTGCAGCGTCATTGCTTCTATCGCCTTGAGGCGCCGGTGATCCGCGTGACCGGCTGGGACACGCCGTATCCGCACGCGCAGGAATGGGACTACTTTCCGGGTCCGGCGCGCGTCGGCCGGGCATTCGTCGAAACCATGGAGGCTTGAGCATGGGCGAGCACGTCATCAAGCTTCCCGACGTGGGCGAGGGCGTCGCCGAGGCCGAGCTGGTCGAATGGCATGTCAAGGTCGGCGACCTCGTGCGCGAGGACGCCCTGCTTGCCGCCGTCATGACCGACAAGGCCACCGTGGAAATTCCGTCGCCGGTGGATGGCGAGGTGCTGTGGCTGGGCGCCGAGATCGGCGACACGGTGCCGGTCGGCTCGCCGATCGTCCGGCTGAAGGTGGCGGGCGAGGGCAATGTCGCTCCCGGCGCTGCCGGACCCGCCGTACCGGCGAAGGCTGAAAGCGCCAGGCCTGAACCGAAGGCGCCGCCCCCCGAGCCGTCCGCGCAACCGGCCAAGAAGCCAGAGCCGAAATCCGTGCCGGCGCCGGCGCCGCAAGCCCCGGCCCGTCCTGCCTCTACCGGCGCGCCGCGCGCCGTGGGCGAAAAGCCGCTGGCGTCTCCGGCGGTGCGCCTCGGCGCGAAGGAGGCCGGCATCGATTTGCGCCAGGTGGCGGGCTCCGGCCCGGCCGGCCGCATCACGCATGAAGACCTCGAGGCCTTTGTCGCGCGCGGCCAGCAGCCGGTGCGCTCGGCCGGTCTGGCCGTGGATACCTCCGTCCAGGAGATAAAGGTCGTCGGCCTTCGCAGGAAGATCGCGGAAAAGATGGCGCTCGCCAAGGCGCGCATTCCGCACATCACCTATGTCGAGGAGGTCGACGTGACCGGGCTGGAGGAGTTGCGCGCAGCGCTCAACAAGGAGAACCGCGCCGACCGGCCGAAGCTGACGCTGCTGCCCTTCCTCATGCGGGCGATGGTCAGGGCGATCCGCGAACAGCCCGGCGTCAATGCGCTGTTCGACGACGAGGCGGGCGTCATCCATCGCTACGGCGCCGTGCATGTCGGCATCGCCGCGCAAACTCCCGGCGGGCTGGTCGTGCCGGTGGTCCGCCATGCCGAAGCCCGCGACCTGTTCGACTGCGCGGCGGAAATCAATCGGCTGGCCGAGGCGGCCAAGGCGGGCACGGCGACGCGCGAGGAGCTTTCCGGTTCCACCATCACTATTACTTCGCTGGGCGCCATCGGCGGTGTCGTGACCACGCCCGTCATCAACCATCCGGAAGTGGCGATCGTCGGCGTCAACAAGATCATGATGCGGCCGGTCTGGGACGGCACGCAATTCGTTCCGCGGAAGATGATGAATCTCTCCTCGTCCTTCGACCATCGCGTCGTCGACGGCTGGAATGCCGCTGTCTTCATCCAGCGCATCAAGGCGCTGCTGGAGACGCCGGCGCTGATCTTCGTGGAGGGGTGAGGATGGCCGGGCTTGCCGAACAGTCACAGGCGTTGCGTTCTTTCGCGCCCCCCTCTGTCCTGCCGGACATCTCCCCCACATGGCCCAATGGGGAGATCAGGCCGGCCGCTTGGGTTTCGCCAATTGGCAACGCGGACACAAGGGCGGCGGCGTTGAAACTGCCAATCTCCCCCTGGCCATGGGAGATGTCCGGCAGGACAGAGGGGGGCGCGAAGGAACGCTGCTTCACGGAAAGGGTCAACAGCCAGCGCCACTCCGCCGATTGCCACCCGGGATCAGCACCATGAAAGACATCTCCTGCAAGCTTCTGGTGATCGGCGCCGGCCCCGGCGGCTATGTCTGCGCCATTCGGGCCGGCCAGCTCGGCATCGACACCGTCATCGTCGAGGCGAAGAAACCGGGCGGCACGTGCCTCACCATCGGTTGCATCCCGTCCAAGGCGCTGATCCACGCGTCGGAGGAGTTCTTCGCGCTGCGCCAGGCGGCCGACGGCACGAGCCCCGCCGGGATCTCGGCATCGTCGCCGGCGATCGATCTGGGCAAGACGGTTGCCTGGAAGGACGGGATTGTCGGGCGCCTGACCAGCGGCGTCGCCGGCCTCCTGAAGAAGGCGAAGGTCAAGACCGTCGCCGGCTGGGCGAAATTCCGCGACGGCAAGACGGTGGAGGTCGAGACAGAAACCGGCACGCAGGTGATCCGCGCCGAGATGGTGGTGATCGCGACCGGTTCGGTTCCAGTCGAACTGCCGTTCATGCCGTTCGGCGGCCCGGTGATCTCATCGACGGAGGCGCTTTCCCTCAAGGCGGTGCCGAAAACCCTTGCCGTAGTGGGTGCCGGCTATATCGGCCTCGAACTGGGCATCGCCTTCGCCAAGCTCGGTGCCAAGGTGATGGTTGTGGAAGCGCTTGACCGCATCCTGCCGCTCTACGATGCCGAACTGTCGAAGCCTGTCGCGAAGCGGCTTGCCGCGCTTGGCGGCGAGGTGCTGCTTGGCGCCAGCGCGAAAGGGTACGACGCCAAGACCGGAGAACTGGCGATCGAGGCAGCCGATGGCGCGGCGCGCCGCATTGCGGCAGAGCGGGTCCTTGTCGCGGTTGGCCGAAAGCCCGCCGTGGAGGGCTGGGGGCTGGAGGAACTTGACCTCAGCCGCTCCGGCCGCTTCGTCAGGATCGACGACCAGTGCCGCACCTCGATGCGCGGCGTCTTCGCGATCGGCGACGTCACCGGCGAGCCGATGCTGGCGCATCGCGCCATGGCGCAGGGCGAAATGGTGGCCGAGATCGCCGCCGGCCACAAGAGAAGCTGGGACAAGAGCTGCATCCCGGCCATCTGCTTCACCGACCCGGAAATTGTGAGCGCCGGCCTGTCGCCGGACGAAGCGAAAGCTTCGGGCCGGGAGATCAAGATCGGCCTGTTCCCGTTCTCCGCCAATGGCCGCGCCATGACCAAGCACAGCGAGGACGGATTCGTACGCGTCGTAGCGCGGGCCGACAATCATCTCGTACTAGGCATTCAGGCGGTCGGGCAGGGCGTCTCCGAACTCTCCGCGGCCTTCGGTCTTGCCATCGAGATGGGCGCGCGGCTTGAGGACATCGCCGGCACCATCCACTCCCACCCGACGCAGGGCGAGGCCTTCCAGGAAGCAGCACTTAAGGCGCTCGGGCAGGCGCTGCATATTTGAGCTCGCGCGGCTGCCGCTACCGGCCCGGCGAACTCCCCTCACACCACAAGCATGTCGGCATCCGGTCCCTTCTGTTGTGGGTTGCCGTCGCTTTCGGCACAATCGCGCACGGTGCCGCCGCGCAGCCTGACGGGCCGCTTTGGCCCGAAACGCCGAAGCGCATCGGCAAGCAGGATCCGGCGTTTGAACGGCTTCCCGCGAGAGCTGCGGAGAAACCCTTGCGGTCAAGGTCGATAACTATCCACTCAAGCTCGACCGGCGTCTGCCCTCTCTCGTCCTCGACAGCGTGAGCTTTATCCAGAAGGGAAAGAAATACCGGCTGGCGGAACTTGATCCGGTCGCGACCGGCAAGACATGCAGCAAGAGCCGACGGCCAGCGCTGGGCCTGCGGCCTGCGCGCGCGCGTGGCGTTGAGCCGGTTGCTGAGGGGCGCCGATCCGCTGCGCCCTGCGCGGCGAAGTGGAGGGCTTCACAATGGTCGAATGCCTGCGCGGCGACACGGACATCGGCGCCACCCTTGCGGCCGAGGGTCATGCGCTCGCGCCGGACGGAAAAGGGCCCTACCGGGATGAGCAGGAAACCGCCCGGCTCAACAAAGCCGGCGTCTGGGCTGACGCATCCGCAACTTCCGCGCCGTGAGCTGGCCTGTGCGGCACTTGGACGTCAGGCGCCGCTGCCGGCTCTCGCGACGGCCTGCTCAAACCCTTCGCCGGCCGCAACGATGCAGCTTTGACCGTTGACGCCGGTGATGACCAGCGTCCAGGTCCCGCTGTCGGATGCATAGAGTTCCATAAGTGTCTGATCGCCCATCTGCCCATAGGCGGATTGCCGCTCCTGGTAGTCCCGCGACAGGCCGGCTTCAAGTTCGTCATGCGCGAGGCAAGGACTCGGCATTTGTGTTTGCGCCTGCGAGCCGGATACTCCGGTGATTGCCAGCAAGCCGCCGGCTGCTCCCAAACCCGCTAGCGTCCCGACGAAAAGCCTGGCTGAAAGTTTCCGTGCCATGGACACCTCCTTTGCCGGCGTTCGAATGAGCGTAACCCGCATCAAACGCCGAGACGATCCGGTCAGTTCGGACGGACAAGGGCGCCGGTGCGGTGGGAACGCGCCGCCCTGTGACAAGTTCCGCGCCAAACGCCGGGCGGGACAGGACGGATCCAAAACCTGCCGTTCTGTGAACGCGGAAACGCCGGAGTCGGTGGAACTCCGGCGTTTTCAATATGTCTGCGCGGCGAGGACGCACGAACGGGAAACCCGTCCGGTCAGTTCATCGTCGGGATGACGAACTCGGCACCCTCCTTGACGCCGGACGGCCAGCGCGAGGTGACTGTCTTGGTCTTGGTGTAGAAGCGGAAGGCATCCTGGCCATGCTGGTTCAGGTCGCCGAAGCCGGAGGCCTTCCAGCCGCCGAAGGTGTAGTAGGCGATCGGCACCGGGATCGGCACGTTGATGCCGACCATGCCGACCTGCACCTTGGAGGCGAAATCGCGGGCGGCGTCACCGTCGCGGGTGAAGATGGCGACGCCATTGCCCATATCGTGGTCGTTGGGCAGACGCAGCGCCTCCTCATAGTTCTTGGCCCGGACCACCGAGAGCACGGGGCCGAAAATCTCCTCCTTGTAGATGCGCATGTCCGGCGTCACTTCGTCGAACAGGCAGCCGCCCAGATAGTAGCCGTCCTCGTAGCCCTGCATCTTGAAGCCGCGGCCGTCGACCGCGAGTTTCGCGCCTTCCCTTACACCGATATCGACATAGTTGCGGACGCGCTCCAGCGCCTGCGCTGTCACCAGCGGGCCGAAATCGGCGCTGGTGTCGGTCGAAGGGCCGACCTTCAGGCTTTCGACGCGCGGGATCAGCTTGTCCATAAGCCTGTCGGCCGTCTCCTTGCCGACGGGAACGGCGACCGAGATCGCCATGCAGCGCTCGCCTGCCGAGCCGTAACCGGCGCCGATCAGCGCATCGACGGTCTGGTCCATGTCGGCATCGGGCATGATGATCATGTGGTTCTTGGCGCCGCCGAAGCACTGCACGCGCTTGCCGGCCGCGCAGCCGCGCGAATAGATATAATGGGCGATCGGGGTCGAGCCGACGAAGCCGATTGCCTTGATGTCGGGGTCGTCGAGGATCGCGTCGACCACTTCCTTGTCGCCGTTGACGACGTTGAGGATGCCTTGCGGCAGGCCGGCCTCGACGAACAGCTCCGCGATGCGCAGCGGCACGCCCGGGTCGCGCTCGGACGGCTTCAAAATGAAGGCGTTGCCGCTGGCGATCGCCGGAGCGATCTTCCAAAGCGGGATCATCGCCGGGAAGTTGAACGGGGTGATGCCGGCGACCACGCCGAGCGCCTGGCGCATGGAATAGACGTCGATGCCAGGGCCGGCGCCGTCGGTGAACTCGCCCTTCATCATATGCGGCGCGCCGATGCAGACCTCGACCACTTCCAGACCGCGCTGGATGTCGCCCTTGGCGTCGGGGATGGTCTTGCCATGCTCGCGGGCGAGGATGTCGGCAAGCGAATCATATTCGCGGTTGGCCAGTTCGAGAAATTTCATGAGCACGCGCACGCGGCGCTGCGGATTGGTCGCGGCCCAGGCCGGCTGTGCCGCCTTGGCGTTCTCGACCGCCGCGCGCAGTTCCGACTTGGAGGCGAGCGCCACCGTGCCGCGCACCGACCCGTCCATGGGCTGCATCACGTCCTGATTGCGTCCGCTGGTTCCGGCGACGCGCTTGCCGCCGACAAAATGTCCATACTCGATCATAGCGTCTCTCCCTTTTCAGTTGACGCTATTGTCCTGCTTTGGCGCGGCAAAGGCAACGCGAGGGAAATCGCAGCCGTTGTGCAGAAAATAATGGACAAGCCTGCGCGGCACATGATTTGTCGCAAATAGGCTTTGGATGACGGCTGATCGCCATGAATTGGGATGACGTGCGCATCTTCCTCGCCGTTGCCCGCGCCGGCCAGATCCTCGGCGCGGCGCGGCGGCTCGATCTCAACCACGCCACAGTGTCGCGGCGCGTTGCGGCCCTGGAGGAGTCTCTGCGCGCAAAACTGTTTCGCCGGCTGACGACCGGAAGCGAACTGACGTCCGCCGGCGAGCGCTTCCTGGCTGTCGCGGAACGCATGGAGGCGGACATGATTTCAGCCCGCTCCGAGCTTGCCGGCGAGGGCGACAGCGTGTCCGGCACGGTGCGGATCGGCGCGCCGGACGGGTTCGGCGTTGCCTTTCTCGCACCCAGGCTGGGTGTGCTCACGGAACTCCATCCGGAACTCAGGATCCAGCTCGTGCCGGTGCCGCGCTCCTTCTCGCTGTCAAGGCGCGAGGCCGATATCGCCATCACGACGGAGCGACCGGCCGAAGGCCGTCTGGTGGCGGCCAAGCTTGTCGACTATTCGCTTGGCCTGTTCGCCTCGCGCGCCTACGCAACCGCGCACGGTCTGCCCGCTGAAGCGGCGGAACTCTCGTCCCACCGGCTCGTCGGCTATGTACACGATCTGGTCTTCAGCCCGTCGCTGGACTATGCAAGCGAATTCACGGCGGCGTGGGACACGCGCTTCGCCATCTCTTCGGCACTTGGTCAGGTGGAGGCGGTGCGGTCGGGCGCCGGCATCGGCATCCTGCACACCTTCATCGCGCGCACGCATCCCGATCTCGTCGAGGTCACCGCCGTGAAGCCGATCCGCCGCGCCTACTGGCTCGTCTATCATGAATCGATGCGCGGCCTGTCGCGTATCCAGGCGGTCGCCAGCCACATCGCCCGGGCGGTGGAAAGGGAGCGCGCGCTGTTCGTCTGAAGAGATTGCGCCGACCAGTTTTGGTCGCCCGCCGCAGGCGTCCGGGAGGTCAAGCCCTGTAGAGCGATAGCGGGCTGGTCCTGGTCCGCCGGATCACTCCCTTTGCTTCCAGGTCGAGCTGGACGGCCTTCGACCACCAGCCGGCCTTGGCGCCGCCGGGGTAAAGCGCGGGCGAAAGATGCGCGGTCAGCCGCTTGCTGATCTCGGCTATGGTGAGACCGGGCGGACTGTCCGGCAGAACCGCGAGATAAGCCCGCTTCATGTCCTCATACATCGACGCATCGACGCGCATGGACGAGCCTGGATGATTCACATTGGCTATGCTTACCTTGTCCATAATGTCTCCCATCGCCCGCTGGACCGCGCCTCGGCATTCCAGCCAAGGACGACGAGCCCCATATATGTCCCGACAGGAGCCGTCATATTTTTGTGGCGGCGCAGCCGCCGCGTCCAATCGGTCTTGATGCTGTCTTCCCCTTGCGGTCTCGTTGGCGTTACCCTTCACGGGGCAATGGAGACGGGTGCGACAGGAGGGACCATGGAACAGCTTGGCCGCGTCATGTTCGCCGCTGCCGCGGCATTGCTGAGCTTCCTGGCGGCCGCGCTGATCGGATACGCCGCCTATCAGGTCGGCAAGGCGATTGCGGATGCCGGCCAGGTGCTGGCTGCGGGAGATTTCGGATATATCGTGATCGACTCAGTCGGTTATGTGGTCATCGCCATCGCCATTCTCGACGTTACCAAGCATATTTTCGAGGAGGAAGTACGCGGCTCGCAACAGCGCGCCAGAGAAGGCATGTTCCAGAAGAGCTTCTTCAAGTTCATTTCGATTATTTCCATCGCCGTTTTCCTTGAAGGCCTGGTTCTGGTCTTCAAGGTCTCGCAGGACGACATCCACCTGCTGATCTATCCGGTATTCCTTTTGTTCGTTGCCGTGGCGATGATGGTGGGGCTGGCGCTGGCGCAGAGGCTCACCGCCGGCGTGAAACAAAGACGCGGCGATCAGGCGGATTGACGGCGCCTGGACGGCCTTCCTCCCTTGCGGCCGTTCTCCCGCGCGGCAGCCGCCTTGGCGCGGGAACGCGCCTTGCCTCCGGTCGCGCCAAGCTGCGCAGCCATCCAGCGCCTGGAGCCGAACACACCTTGAAGGAGCGCCGGCACATAGACATCGGCGTCGAGTTTCGGCCAGTGCAGGCCAAGGCCGGCCGGGCTGATCTCGATTTCGGCAAGATCAGCCGGCGAGGCGTTGGCAAGACCTTCCGCCAGGCGCGGCGGAAATGCGATCTGCACGCCCGTATTCAGGTTGATGACGACGCGGCCCGAGCGGCGATTATAGCGCGCAGAGACGGCGAAACCGTTCTCACGCAGCGCCTGCATCCGCTTCTCCGCTTGTTGAACGTCCTGTTCAGTAATGGCCATGTATCGCTCTCCATTCCGCACATAAGGTTGCCAGCACAGCGGCCAGTTCCCCCTCGATCCAGCAAAGGGCGAGGTAGGCGCGCTCATGTCCTCATACATGACCGCATCGACGCGCATGGTTGGGCCCTGATGATTCACATTGACAATGCTGATCTTTTCCATTGTGCCTCGCCATTTCGACGGTTAGCTGCGCCTCTGCGTGCTGGCAAGGACGAGACAGGCCATTCCTTTCCGACAGCTGTTGTCATATTTTGTATCAGTGCAGCCGCCCGGCAATATCGCCACCAAATCTTGTTCTGCAATTTGACTATATCTGTAGGTTTCTAAATATCTGATTCGAATCTCCATCGACACACGCTTTGTTTGTGAATATTCTATTTTGCATGAGTATTTCAACTTGCCTATCAATTTTTCAACTTGCGGTGGGTCACATGTGGAAGCTGGGAGTGTCTTTTGTATCTTGTCTTCTTGCCGTAACAGCAGCGGCGGAGTCTAGATTTACAACGGCCACTGTGTCTGTTGGTAGTCAGGACGGCGCTCCAGATGCCATTACCTTTGAAATCCTCGAGCAGCCGGTTCCCGACGCAAATGATCGCATTCGGATTGATGGGAAGGCGTTCTCACCTGCCGAGCGCGCGCCGGTTCCTATTACCATTGAAACGACCCTTCCCAGCGATCCAGATGTGGTCGCGAGCAGTTTCGAGCTGAGCAACACGGATAACCAAAAGGCTCGATTCAGCCGTTTCGACTACGATGTAAAGATCGAAGGTGGTCCGCTAAGCCGTGTGATCCTGCTTGGCACCTCCGCCGACGGTACCCCCGCCAGCGTTTCCATTGCCGACGATCCAGGTCCTTGGGTTTGGATAGCCATCTATGTTGGCGCGCAGGTTGCGTTTTGCGCTGAGCAGCGCATCGCGTCGTGGATCAAGGAATGCCCCAAGGGTTCCAACACCACTGTCAAGGGCACTCTTGCAGGCATAAGCTGCAGTTTTGAGTGCAAGTAGATCATCGAACCAAGCCTACATCGCGTACCGGCTGAGGCCGAGTTCGCTCACGTCGATGTCGGGCTTCCTGCCCGAAACGATGTCCGCCAGCACCCGGCCCGATCCGCACGACATGGTCCAGCCCAGCGTGCCGTGGCCCGTGCTGAGATAGAGGTTGCCATATTTCGTGCCGCCGATGACGGGCGGGCCGTCCGGCGTCATCGGCCGCAGCCCGCACCAGAATTTCGCCGCGTCGAGGTCGCCCCCATGCGGAAACAGGTCGCCGACCGAATGCAGCAGCGTCGCCTTGCGTGCATCGCGCAAAGTGAGGTCGTAGCCGGAAATCTCCGCCGTGCCGCCGACCCTGATGCGCGAGCCCAGCCGGGTGATCGCCACCTTGTAGGTCTCGTCCATCACGGTCGAAACCGGCGCGCCGCCCTCGTCGCGGATCGGCACGGTGATGGAGTAGCCCTTGATCGGATAGACCGGCAGCGACAGGCCGAGCGGGCGAACCAGGAACGGCGAATAGCTGCCCAGCGCCACGACATAGGCGTCGGCCGAAAGCAGGCCGGCGCTGGTGGCGACGCCGGTAATCCTGCCGCCTTCCGCGACCAGCCTGTCGATCGTCGTTCCGAATTTGAAGCTGACGCCGCGGCTTGCCGCATGCGAGGCCAGCCGCTCGGTGAACATCTGGCAGTCGCCGGTCTCGTCGCCGGGAAGGCGCAGGCCGCCGACGAATTTCCCCTTCACCCTGGCCAGCGCCGGCTCCGCCCTTATGCAGCCGGCTGGGTCGAGAACCTCGAACGGCACGCCGAACTGCTTCAGCACCTCGATGTCGCCGGCGGTGCCCGCGACCTGCTTCTCGGTCCGGAAAAGCTGCAGCGTGCCCTGGCTGCGCTCGTCATAGGTGATGCCGGTCGAGGCGCGCAGTTCGCGCAGGCAGTCGCGCGCATATTCGGCGATCGGCACCATGCGCGCCTTGTTGACCGCATAGCTCTTCGAATTGCAGTTCATCAGCATCTTCAACACCCACGACCACATTTTAGGGTCGAGGAGCGGGCGGATGACCAGCGGCCCGTGCTTCATCAGCAGCCATTTGACGGCCTTCACCGGCACGCCCGGGCCGGCCCAGGGCGAGGAATAGCCGGGCGACACCTCGCCGGCATTGGCGAAGCTGGTTTCCAGCGCCGGCCCGCTCTGGCGGTCGACGACGATCACCTCATGTCCGGCTTCGCCAAGATAATGCGCGGCGGTCACCCCGATCACGCCGCTTCCGAGTATGATGACCTTCATTGTTGCCCTCTGCCTGAACGGGTCGTAGTGCTCTTCATCACGGGCCGACATCGTTGTAGATGCGGTGAAACCGGCGCCCGAAACCGGTCAGCACCTCGTATCCGATCGTATCGGCCTGCGCGGCCACCTCGTCCACCGATTGATGCGGGCCGATCAGTTCGACCAGCGCGCCGTGATCGAGCGTGTCCGGCGGCAGGGCCGAAATGTCCAGTATGATGCTGTCCATCGACACGCGGCCGACGAAGGGCAGGCGAACGCCGTCGAAGAACGCCGCCGAGGCGGCGCGGCGGTGCCAGCCGTCGGCATAGCCCAGCGCGATGGTGGCAAGCTGCATGCGGCGGCTGGCGCGGGCGACATAGCCGTAGCCGATGCCCGTGCCGGGCTCCACCGTGCGGGTCTGGATCACCTTGGCCTCCAGCCGCACCACCGGCGCCATCGGGTTCGGCTGGCCCGGCGTTGGATTGATGCCGTAAAGTGCCGCACCCGGCCGCGCCAGGTCGAAATGGCAATCCTCCCCGAGGAAAATGCCGGACGAATTGGCGAGCGAGCGCTGCGCCAGCGGCAAGGCTTTCGAGAGTGCGTCGAAGGCGCTGCGCTGCGCCTCGTTGCTCGGTTCCCGAGGCTCGTCGGCGCGGGCGAAATGGCTCATCACCAGCTTCACATCGATCCAGCCGAAGGCGCGCGGGTCGGCGGCGATGCGCTCAACCTCCTGCGGCGGCATGCCGAGCCGCGCCATGCCGCTGTCGACCTGGACCGCCGCCGGCAGGGTGCGTCCGAGCGCCCCGGCCTTGCCGCGCCAGCGTGCAAGCTGCGCCTCGCTGTTCAGCACGGGGATCAGGCCGCTCGCCGCGCAGGCATCCTCCGCGCCGGGCGGCAGGCCGTTGAGAATGTAGATGTCGGGGCCGTGCCCGAGAATTTCGCGCAGCGCCAGACCCTCGCCGAGATGCGCAACGAAGAAGGTGTCGCAGCCTTCCCCGGCCAGCGCCGGCGCGATCCGGTCGGCGCCGAGGCCGTAAGCATCGGCCTTGACGACGGCCGCGCAGCGCTTGCCGTTGAGCCTGGCGAGCAGCAGCCGGTAGTTGGCCCGGATCGCCCCGACATCGATCGTAAGCACGGCGCCGGCCTCATGCAGGTCCGGTTGTCTGTCTGATGGCTTCACGTCCAAGTACCCCCGTCCTCGGCATGACGACCCTGCCAGCCTGCATGACGCGACGCAAGATACAGTGATCCCGAAGCGAAATCCTGCGATTGTTCGGGGCCGCCCGCCGTTTCGGCCGGGCTTCACACCGCCGAAGCCAACGCCACGCATCATTGTTGCGCAAGCCTCAGCGCCCCGCGCGAGGCAAATTTGGTGATCGCGGCGGGGAGGCCGTCGCTCGGGAGCAGATCGGGCATCGCATAGGTGGCGAAGTTCTGGTCGCGCCGCAAAGGCGCGTCGACCAGCACATGGTTCATCTTTTCAAGCCAGAGCGTTGCGGCGTCTGGGCGCGCCAAGCCGCTCGACCGGGTCAGCCTTCACGGCGACCATGGACGCCGGGATCGCGAGTGCCGCGGCAAGGCAGATACGCCTCAAGCGCCGACCAGATGCCGGAATGCGGCGACCACCTCGACATAGGTATGCCGCTTGAACGGCACGATCAGCTCCGGCAGTTCGCCCATCGGCTTCCATGCCCAGTCGTCGAACTCCGCGGTATGGCCTCCCGGCGGCGGGTTGATCTGGATTTCGCGTTCGTCGCCGTCGAAGCGGAAAGCGAACCATTTCTGCGTCTGGCCGCGGTATTTTCCCTTGAAGGCGACGCCGACCAGATGCGCCGGCAGGTCGTAATTGATCCAGTAGGGGGCCTCGGCGAGCAGCGAGACGCTCCTCATGCCGGTTTCCTCGTAAAGTTCGCGCAACGCGGCGGGGTAGGGCGCCTCGTCCTTGTCGATGCCGCCCTGCGGCATCTGCCAGAGCATCGGCGTGCCGGCGAATTCGCTGTCGGGCTCGGGGATGCGGTGGCCGGTCCACACCAGCCCGTCGCGGTTCAGCACCATGGCGCCGACGCAGGGCCGATAGGGAAGGGATCTCGGGATCGACGGGTTTTTTCTTCGGCATGCCCGCCATCAACCACAACTGATGGGGGAAGTCACCAGCGGAAATCCCGCCGCCCGTTGGCCGGGCGGCAGTTCGGCCGGTCGAAGCGGCGGCGCGATAGATGCGCCGCCTCCGCGCGATACTTACTGATTGAGCACGGCCCTGTCCGGATTGGGCGGGAAGGCCGGGTCGGTCTTGACGCCGCGCAAAAGGTCGAGCGCGTAGGCAAGCTGCCGGTCGTCCTTCGGATCCGGCGGCACATAGGCGGCCGAGCCCGATCCTTCGCCGCTCTCCTCGGCGCCCTTGATATGCCCCTTCAGGTCGGATTCGCCGCGCGACACGTCGGCGCCCGCCAGATCTTCCGGCAGCGGCTGTTCGACCTTGATGTCGGGCGAAATGCCCTTGCCCTGGATCGATTTCCCGGACGGCGTGTAGTAGAGCGCCGTGGTGAGCCGCAGCGCGCCGCTTTCGCCGAGCGGGATGATCGTCTGGACCGAGCCCTTGCCGAAGGACTGGGTGCCGACCACGGTGGCGCGGCGGTGGTCCTGCAACGCGCCGGCCACGATCTCGGAAGCGCTCGCCGAGCCGCCATTGACCAGAACCACCAGCGGCTTGCCGTCTATGTCGTCACCGGCGCGCGAGTTGAACCGGGTCACGTCCTTCGGGTCGCGGCCGCGCGTCGAGACGATCTCGCCCCGGTCGAGGAAAGCGTCGGAAACGCTCACCGCCTGGTCGAGCAGGCCGCCCGGATTGAGCCGCAGGTCGAGCACGTAGCCCTTGAGCTTGTCCTCGGGGACAGCCTTCTGGATGGCGGCGATCGCGGCTTCCAGGTCGTCATAGGTCTTCTCGGTGAAGGACGTGACCTTCATGTAGCCGACGTCTTCCTCGACGCGGTACTTCACCGCCTTCACCTTGATCACATCGCGCACGATCGTCAGTTCGATCGGCTTGTCGGCACCCTCGCGCAGGATGGTCAGCTTGATCGGCGTGTTGACGAGCCCGCGCATCTTCTCGACCGCGTCGTTCAGCGTCATGCCGCGAACCTCGGTGCCGTCGATCTCCGAAATATAGTCGCCGGCGCGCACGCCCGCCTTGGCGGCCGGGGTGTCGTCGATCGGCGTGATCACCTTGACGAGTTCGTTCTCCATCGTCACCTCGATGCCGAGGCCGCCGAACTCGCCCTTGGTCTGGACGCGCATGTCCTTCGCCGCCTCGGGATTGAGGTAGGAGGAGTGCGGGTCGAGCGAAGTGAGCATGCCGTTGATGGCGCTTTCCACCAGCGCCTTCTCCTCCGGCGGCGTCACGTACTGGGCGCGGACGCGTTCGAAAATGTCGCCGAAGATCGCGAGCTGCTTGTAGGTGTCGGAGCCCGCGGCGTTCGCAGTCGTTCCCACTGTGCCGTAGACCAGGCCCATGGCGGAAGCGCCCATCAGCGCGCCGGCAAACAGAAGCGACAATTTACGTATCATTTCCTGTCCTTCCCGTAAGACGCTCCGCCCACCAGGGAGACGGATCGACAGGTTTTCCATCCTTGCGGAACTCTATATAGAGTTCCGGCCCATTTTCTACCTTGCGCGCCAGCGTGCTTGCCACCCTGGCCTCACCCATCGCGCCTACCGGCTCTCCCGCCATGACCGACTGGCCGAGCCCGACGGTGATTCTGCTCATCCCCGCCAACACGACATGATAGCCGTCTCCGGCATCAAGGATCAAGAGTTGTCCATATGAACGGAATGGCCCCGCATAGAGTACGTTGCCGTCGGCAGGTGCGGTGACAATTGCGCCCGATTGTGTCGCAACCATGTCGCCCTGCATCACGCCGCCGTTATCGTCCTTGCCGCTGAAGCGGCGCTTGAAACGGCCGTTCACGGGCGGCGCGAGCTGGCCGCGCAAGGCCGAGAAAGGCAGCGAGACCATGGCGCGGTTGTTCTCCGGCAGCGCCGCGATCTCGGCCTCCTTGTCCAGAATCTGCTGCTTGGCGGCGCGGGCGGCCTCGGCGGCGGCGTGGGCCTGGGCGGCCTGCCTGTCGAGCGCGGCAATCAGTTCCCTGAGGCTGCCGGCCTTGGCGGCGAGTTCCTCGGAGCGTTTCTGTTCCGCCGCCAGTTCGGCTTCCGATTCACCTTGCAGCTTCTGCTTGGCCTCCAGCAGCAGGGCCAGACGCCGCTTTTCGGCCGCCTGGTCCTGAACGGATTCGGCGAGGCGCGCGCGTTCGGCCTCGATCGAGCCGGTTATGCGGGACATTTCGGCCATCTCGGCCATCAGCACGTCGGTCTCGCGCCGCAGTTCCGGCACGACGGCGCCGAGCAATATGGCGCTGCGCACCGAAGAGAGCGCATCCTCCGGCTTGACCAGGATCGCCGGCGGCGGGTGCAGGCCCATGCGTTGCAGCGCGCCGAGCACTTCGGCCAGAACGCCGCGCCGGGCCGCGAGCGAAGCGCGGACGATATCGGCCTGCCCCTTCAGACCTGCCAGCCTGGTGGTGATCTCGTCAATGTCCTGGCCGAGCTTCCTTTCGGTTTTGGCGGCCTGGATGAGCGCGGCGGTGATCGAGGTATAATCCTTCCTGACCCCGGCGATCTCGGCGGCGAGCTTTTCCATGCGCTCGGCGGAAAGCTCGATCGCGCGCGCCACGGCCTCGTATTCGGCCTGCTTCGCCGCGGCCTCCGCTGCCGGCTCGCCGGGGCCGAGCGCATGGCTGGCCGAGGGAAAGCACAGCGCTGCCACGGCGACGATGCCGCAGCGGAGCATGTCCGCGAAGCCTTTCCCCGACCGTGCCATTTTTCCGGAACGCACTCTCACTCCGCCGGACAGTAGCGATCCAGTCGTTAACGAACCATCAACCATAATGGACCGCCCGGCCATCATACGGTCTCGAACTGCTTTGTGTCCAAAATCGGTTCGGTCGGGCGGCGCTTCAAATTCTGATTCATCGCGGCGGTTCGATGTTGCCGGCTTCGGGTGCCGGCGAGACAGCGGCCGTCGTGGCGGGCGGCGCGCGGCCGGGTTGCGCGATGAGCGGAATTCAAAACGCCGAAATCCGCTTCGCGCTATAGTGCGGCCTTTCCGGCGATAACGCACTTGCGCGCCATTCTTCGCGTCGCTCTCTTGGTCCGCTTCGCGGTGCCCGAGCAGCCAAAGGTCGAGCGGACGGACGATCGTGCCGCGCGACGAAACGAAACGTCGGCTCATCCCGGCACGTCTGCGTCAGAAGGGTCCAATGATGGATGAACTTTCAGCTCCCAACCCGCTTGTGGAGATTGCTCTCGGCACATTGGCTTTGATTATAATCATTTTCGTGCACGGCGCGGGCATTCGGACGATCAATCAGCGTTTCAGCAAAGCCTGGATCCATGTGGATGCCGCCACGCCGTTCTGGCGGCTCAACCTGTTGCTCGCCGTTACCATCGGTTCCTTGGCGGCTCTGCATTTCACTGAAACGCTCCTCTGGTCCATCCCGCTATCGCTGATGGGATTGATCCCCTCGATGCGTGACAGCTACTACTACGTGCTGGAGAGCTACACGACGCTCGGCGCGGGCAATGTCAGTCTGCCTGACCGCTGGCGGCTGATCGGTCCGGTCATAGCCATGTCGGGATTGTTCACCTTCGGTTGGACAAGCAGCGTTCTGGTGAGCATCATGACCGAATTCGGCAAGCTGGACAGAATGCGGGCCGAAAGATCGAAGGCCGGCGAAACTTCCGGGAGCGGCCGTTCCGAACCGTGACTGCAGGTCAGCGAAGTGCTGTTGCGCCGGTTGGGCCGATGCTTGCCTTGCACACTCCTCGGCATTCCGCGAAACCCGCGGCGAACAGATACGGCGCTGAAGCAAGCACCTGCCGCGACAGGCGGTGCGACCCTCACACCCGATGATACGGGTGGCCCGACAGAATCGTGGTTGCCCGGTAAAGCTGCTCGGCGAGCATGATGCGGACCATCTGGTGCGGCCAGGTGAGCGCCCCGAACGACCATAGAAATGTCGCCCGCTCGCGCAGCCGGTCCTCATGCCCGTCCGGGCCGCCGATCGAAAACACGGTCATGCGCCGCCCCTCGTCGCGAAGCGCCCCAAGCTTCTCGGCGAATTGCGGTGAAGTGAGATTTCGGCCGCGTTCGTCGAGCAGGACCAGCGCGGCCCGATCATCGAGCAGCGACAACAGCCGCTCGCCCTCCTCGCGACCGCGCTCCGCGGCGGTGCCGGCCCGGCTTTCGGCAATCTCCGTCAGGCCGGCAAAATCGAGGCCAAGTGCGCCGCCGCTCCTGGCGAAGCGGTCGAGGTAGCGGGCGGCCAGTTCTTTCTCGGGGCCGCTCTTCATGCGGCCTACGGCATGGATGGTGACTTTCATGGCGACCCCGGCAAACCCGCGGACCCGCGGGCCTTGTCGCCGCGCCTACAGCGGCGTCAGTGGATCGTGCCTTCCTCCAGGTCCTGCGCCATCCACATCTTTTCGAGATTGTAGAATTCGCGGACCTCGGGGCGGAAGATATGCACGATGATGTCGCCCGAGTCGATCAGAACCCAGTCGGCGGAGGCCAGACCTTCGACGCGCGCGTTGCCGAGCCCGGCATCCTTGAGCGCCTTGATCAGGTGATCCGCGACGGCCGCCACATGGCGGTGCGACCGGCCCGACGCCACCACCATGTGGTCGCCGAGGATGGACCTTCCCTGAATGTCGATTGGGACGATGTTTTCGGCCTTGGAGTCCTCAAGACTGGCAAGGACGGTTTCGAGGGCGCGGGACACGGAGTTGATTCCGCCGATCCCGGCCGGCGAAGGCATTGGATATGCCTTCTTCCGCAGTGCTGTTCTCAGTGTCTTTCCTTTCGCAAGAACAACCAAATCACCCGCCAAATCAGCGGACAATGCAAAGATAGGCAGAGGCGGGTGAAGGTTTCAAGACACTAATCCTCTCTTTTGTTTAATCCTTTCGGCGGCATATCGGGTTTGACTTCGCCACAGACAAGGCATGGCGTCAAATCCGACATTTTTCATGGTCGGCCGCGGGGAACTCAAAGGAATCCGACGCCGCCAAGGCGACCTGCCAGCCTGCCTATCGGCTTCGGCCGCTATCGAGGGGCTCGGCCTGCGGAAAGGCGAGGTCGACCGCCAGCGGCGCCTGCGCGGTCATCGGCGAAAAACTTTCGGTCTCGGCCGGCGGCACAGGCGGTGCCCTGGCGATACGCCAGGCGACGAAGCCGCAGAACGCCGCCGCCACGGCCACGGCCACGAACATGAAAGCCTGCGTTCCGGCCAGCGCGGTCAAGGCCGTCGCGATTGCAGGAATGAGAAAACCCGACAGTGACCAGGCAAACAGCATGGTGCTGGTGAGCGTGACGAGGTCGGCCGGGTTGGCGCGGTCGTTGGCGTGGGCGCTGGAAATCGAATAGATCGATTCCGTAGCGCCGCTCCACACCACGAAGATGACGACGATCCACAGGAACGGCGCGCCCTGCGTCTGGCTGGCGGCAAGGCCGGCCACGATGACCAGCAGCGAGGTTGCAATCAGCACGCGGCGGCGGTCGGTGCGGTCGGACAGCCAGCCGAACGGCAGTTGGAACAGGATGGTGCCGAACTGCATCGCCACCATGAGAAACGCCACCTGGTTCTGCCCGAAGCCGCTGGCGGTTGCGTGGATCGGCGCGAAGCCGGCGACCAGCATCGAAAGGCCGCCGACCGCCAGCATGCCGGCGAGCCCGACCGGAGAGATATGCCACGCCCGCAGAATGGCGATGCTGGCCGATTCCGGGGGAGGGGGCGGACGCAGGCTGGTCAGCCCGACCGGAATGATCGACAACGCCGCGAAGCCGACCGCGATCATCGGCGCCGCCGTGGTGTCGATGTCGATGAAGGAGAGCGTCAGCGAGCCCAGACCGAGCCCGACCACGTAGCAGATGTAGAAGGCGGCCATGACGCGGCCGCGGATGGAATTGCCGACCGCGTCGTTCAGCCAGCTCTGCGCCACGATGAACAGGCCGCATATGGCGAATCCGTAAAGGGCGCGCGCGGCGATCCACAGGACCGGATAGGTGCCGGCGCTGACAGCGACGTTGGACAGGATGATGAGGGCGGAATAGGTCATGAAGGCGCGGGCATGGCCGACGCGCCGCACAATCCGTCCCGTCAGCAGGCAGCCTATCAGGCCGCCGGCCGACAGTCCGGTCAGGATCCCGCCCGCCCAGGTCGGCGCGAAGCCGGAGGCGCCGAGCCGCACGGGCACGAAGGCGAACAGCAGCCCGTTGCCGATCGCAACCAGCGTCATCGACAGGATGATGCCGGTGATCGCGATCAGCGGCGCCGGACTTGCGGTGCCCGCCGTGCTCGCCTTCCCGATCGCAACAGTCGACTCGCTCATGAGCCGAACATGCCCGAGCGGCGAGGGTGGCGACGCCGCAAAAGCGACATGGCCGAACGAGTGGCAGCGGCTGGTCTAATTCCGCGCGGGCCGCTTGCGCGCGATTTCCGCGCGGATCGCGGTGGAGGAATGCGACGAGCGCGGCCCGTGGATGAAGGTCCATGCCGGCGCCTTTTTGCGGGCAAGGCGCGTCGCGTCCGCCTCGTCAACCCGCGCATAGTCGAAGGTCTTCGCCAGCACGGACGACAGAAAGGAAAGGGTCGCGCCCGGCCGGTCGATCACGGCGATCGGAAAGGTCAGCGCAATCTGCCGCCAGCGCTGCCAGCGGTGGAAGTCGCGCAGATTATCGGCGCCCATGATCCAGACAAAATCGACGCCGGGATTGCGCGCCTTGACCAGGGCCAGCGTGTCGGCGGTGAAGCGCGTCTTGTAGCTCGCCTCGAAGGCCGTCACTTTTACGCGCGGGTCGTGCATGAGGGCCCTGGAAAGATGCAGGCGCTCGCCCAGCGGCGCCAGGTCGCGGCCGTTCTTCAAGGGATTGCCGGGCGTTACGATCCACCAGAGCTGGTCGAGATGAAGACGCTGCAGCGCGATCTCGGCGACCAGCGCATGGCCGTCATGCGGCGGATTGAACGAACCGCCGAACAGCCCGACCTGCATGCCTTTCTCGACATGCGGCATGGCCAGGCAGGAACGCGGAACGGGTGTTTCCGAAGCAGGACTCACTGCTTTTCAGGGTCTTACCTGGCCCGTGCCGCGCACCAGGTACTTGAACGAGGTGAGCTGCTCGACGCCGACAGGTCCGCGCGCATGCATCCTGCCGGTCGAAATGCCGATCTCGCCGCCGAAGCCGAATTCGCCGCCATCGGCAAACTGCGTCGAGGCATTGTGCAGCAGGATCGCCGAATCAACCTCGTTGAAGAAGCGCTCGACCGCCGCCGCATCCTCGGCGATGATCGCCTCGGTATGGTGCGACGACCAGGCCTCGATATGCTCGATCGCGCCGGAAACGCCGTCGACCAGCCTCACCGCAATGATCGCGTCGAGATATTCCGTCGACCAGTCGGCCTCGGTGGCGGCCCTGGCGGCGGGATACAAGGCCAGCACCTCGGCATCGGCGCGAATCTCGCAGCCGGCGCGCGCCAGCGCATCCAATATGGGTTTGAGATGCGTCGAGGCGACGGCGCGATCGACCAGAAGCGTCTCGGCCGCGCCGCAAATGCCGGTGCGCCGCATCTTGGCGTTTACCACGAGCGAAACCGCCATGTCGAGCTTGGCCGAACGGTCCACATAGACGTGGCACAGCCCTTCCAGATGCGCGAAAACCGGAACGCGCGCCTCCGACTGGACGCGCGCGACGAGGCTTTTTCCGCCGCGCGGCACGATGACGTCGAGATTGCCCGAAAGGCCCTTCAGCATTTCCCCGACGGCGGCGCGGTCGGTCACCGGAACGAGCTGGATCGCATCGGCCGGCAAGCCGGCGGTTGTCAGCCCGGAGGCAAGGGCCGCATGGATCGCCGCCGACGAATTCAGCGAATCGGAACCGCCGCGCAGTACCACCGGATTGCCGGCCATCAGGCACAGCGCGCCGGCATCCGCCGTCACATTCGGCCGGCTCTCATAGATCACGCCGATCACGCCGAGCGGCGTGCGCACGCGCTGGATGCGCAGGCCGTTCGGGCGCTCCCATTCGGCGATCACGTCGCCCACCGGATCGCGGAGGTCGGCGATTGCACGCACGCCGTCGGCCATCGCGCGGATGCGCTGCGGGTGTCAGCTTGAGACGGTCCATCATGGCCGGCGACAGCTTCGCTTCCTCGCCGTTCTTCACGTCGATGGCATTGGCTTCGAGGATTTTTTCCTCGTCGCCCAGAACGGCATCGGCCATGGCGACGAGCGCGGCCCGCTTCTGCTCCGTCGAGGCAAGCGCAAGCGGATGCGCGGCGGCGCGCGCCTTGCGGCCGATCCCGGCCATGATCGCGACCGTGTCCTTGCCCTCGCCGTCGTGCTTGTTCAGCATGGCCTCAATCCTGACTTGCCGTCTCGCGCTCCCGGACCACCAGATCGTCCCGGTGGACCATCGCGGACCGCGCTTCATACCCCAGAACCGCCTCGATGTCCTTGGTTTTCAGCCCGGCGACCCGTACGGCGTCGGCGGCATCATAGGCAACCAGGCCGCGTGCGATCTCGCGCCCTTCCGGCGTCAATATGGCTACCGTGTCGCCGCGCGAAAAGTTGCCGCTGACAAGCCGCACGCCGGCCGGCAGCAGCGATTTGCCCGACATCAGCGCGCCGACCGCGCCGGCATCGATGGTGAGCCGCCCGGCCGGTTCGAGCTGGCCGGCGATCCAGGTCTTGTAGCCCTTGACCGGATTGGCGCTGGGCTTGAAGAAAGTGTAGCGCTCGCCGTGTTCGATCGCCATCAGCGGGTTGGCGCGCGTGCCCGAGGTGATGATCATCGCCGTGCCGGCGAGCGTGGCGATCTTGCCGGCATCGAGTTTCGTGCGCATGCCGCCGCGCGACAGTTCGGAGGCGGCGGCACCCGCCATCGCCTCGATGTCCGGCGTGATGCGCTCGACGACCGGGATGAACGCCGCCATCGGATCGCGCGACGGCGGCGCCGTATAGAGGCCGTCAATGTCGGAGAGCAGGACCAGCAGGTCGGCGCCCATCATGGTGGCCACACGCGCCGCGAGGCGGTCATTGTCGCCGTAGCGGATTTCGTTGGTGGCGACCGTGTCGTTCTCGTTGATGACTGGAACGGCCTTGAATTCGAGCAGCTTGGAGATTGTGGCCCGCGCGTTCAGGTAGCGGCGGCGCTCCTCGGTGTCGCCCAGTGTCAGCAGGATCTGGCCGGACCGCAGACCGTGGTGGCCAAGCGCCTCCGACCAGGCGCTTGCGAGCGCGATCTGGCCGACGGCGGCCGCGGCCTGGCTCTCCTCGAGCCTCAGGGCCCGATTGCCCAGCGAGAGGATCGAGCGCCCGAGCGCAACGGCGCCGGAGGAGACGACGAGTACCTCGGCCCCGCCGGCCACGAGCGTCGCGATGTCGTCGGCGAGCGATTGCAGCCAGCCATGCTTCAGTCCCGCCTCGCGGTCGACCAGCAGCGCCGAGCCGATTTTCACGGTGATGCGGCGGTAGGATTTGAGGGACATGGTCATTTCATGAGCCGGATAGCGAGTTTGGCCGAGGGTGCGAACATCGGGCTTCAGCCAAGCGGCTGGCGCAGCCGGCGCGCATCGTCATCGGCCGACCCGTCCGCCGCTCGCGCTTCCTCAACCTCGGCGATCAGGCCGCGCAGCGCCTGCTCGACACCTTCGCCGGTGACGGCGGAAAGCACCAGCGGCGCGCGTCCGGCGGCCTTTTTCAACGATGCGAGTTTCTTCTTGCGCAGAGCCGCATCGACTGTATCGGCCTGGGCGAGCACGACGATCTCGGGCTTTTCAGCCAGTCCGCCGCCATAGGCGGCAAGTTCGGTCCGCACGGTCTTATATGCCTTGCCCGGGCTCTCCTCCTGCGCCGAGACCAGATGCAGCAGCACGCGCGTGCGCTCGACATGGCCGAGGAAGCGGTCGCCAATGCCCACGCCTTCATGCGCGCCCTCGATCAGGCCGGGAATGTCGGCAATGACGAATTCGCGGGCGTCGATGCGCGCGACGCCGAGATTGGGATGCAGGGTGGTGAAGGGATAGTCGGCGATCTTGGGCCTGGCTGCACTTACGGCCGCCAGGAAGGTCGATTTGCCGGCGTTGGGCAGGCCGACCAGGCCGGCATCGGCGATCAGCTTCAGCCGGAGCCAGATCGTGTGCTCCTCGCCCGAAAGACCGGGATTGGCGCGGCGCGGCGCCTGGTTGGTCGAAGTCTTGAAATGCTGGTTGCCGAAGCCGCCATTGCCGCCCTTGGCCAGCAGGAAGCGCTGTCCGACCACGGTGAGGTCGCAAATCAGCGTCTCATTGTCCTCGTCGTAGACCTGCGTGCCGGCGGGCACCTTCAAAGTGACATCGCCGCCCTTCGCGCCGGTGCGGTTGCGGCCCATGCCGTGGACGCCCGTCTTGGCGCGGAAATGCTGCTGGTAGCGATAGTCGATCAGCGTATTCAGCCCGTCGACCGCCTCCACCCAGACATCGCCGCCGCGTCCGCCGTCGCCGCCGTCCGGACCGCCGAACTCGATGAATTTCTCGCGGCGGAACGACACCGCGCCGGCGCCGCCGTCGCCGGAGCGGATGTGGACTTTTGCCTGGTCGAGAAATTTCATGGGTTCTTCGGGTGGTTTGCCGCGCCTGATCTATCACAAAGCGTTGGTTTTGAAAGCGCGGCGCGGATCTCTGTTTCTATTCGACGTTCGCCGGAGGCGGCGCTCCCGCGCCTCCGGCGAATCCTCCTGTCAACTCAAGGCCCAGCTTCTCAGGCTCGCCCAGGTCTTGCGGTCGAGCCGATAGCGCTCGATCGGCACCTGGCCGGCGACCAGCGAGTTCATCATGCCCTGGCCGGCATACTGGAAGCCGCATTTGTGGATGACGCGCCGCGACGCCGGGTTGATGACCCGGCACGAGGCGTGCAGCACATTCACGCTGGTGGCGTTGAAGCCGAGGTCGACCAGCGCATGGGCCGCCTCGGTGGCAAAGCCCTTCTTCCAGTACGGCTCGCCGATCCAGTAGCCGAGCTCCAGCCCGCGATCCGTGGCGTGCAGGCCGGCGCAGCCGACGAAGTTGCCGCTGGACGCCAGCGTCAGCGCGTAGACCGCGCCGGCGCGGCCGCTCCCTGCCATTGCGAGGAAGGAGCGGGCCTCGCCCAAACCGTAAGGATGCGGCATGCGCGCAAGCATATCCGCGACATGGCGATTGTCGGCGAGCGCTACGAGGGCAGGAATATCCGCCTCGCGCGGGCGCCTCAGAACGAGCCGATCCGTGGTCAGGATCGAGCGGTCTATCGCGAAGCTCTCGTCCTCGCTGTCTTCCTTTTCGACGACCATGGCAGTCCTCCAGGCAAGAAAAAGGGGAGATGGCGACCCATCTCCCCTGATCTTTCTGGCTCTGCCAGACACCAGCTACCCGAGATGGGTCGCCGGTGTTTTGGTGCGGAACCGGCTATTCCGCGGCTTCTGCAATCGGATTGATCGATACGTAGGCTCGGCCGTTGGCTTTCTTGCTGAACTGGACCGCGCCGGCTTGCAGCGCAAAAAGCGTATGGTCCTTGCCCATGCCGACGTTGGGGCCGGGATGCCAGGTGGTGCCGCGCTGACGCACGATGATGTTGCCGGCAAGCACGGCTTCGCCGCCGAACTTCTTCACGCCGAGGCGCTTGGATTCCGAATCGCGACCGTTGCGCGACGAACCGCCAGCCTTCTTGTGTGCCATGGTTGTTCTCCTTCGGTCCTGTTCTTACTCGGATTCGCTTGCCGCTTCAGTTGTTTTTTGTGCCTTGGCCGGCTTTTCGGCGGCTTCTGGCCCAGCATCGGCTTCGGCCTTCGCCGCAACCGTGGTCGCCGGCTTGGCGCCGCCGGTCAGGATCTCGGTGATCCGCACGGTGGTCTCGTGCTGGCGATGGCCGTGCTTGCGCCGCGAATTCTGCCGGCGGCGCTTCTTGAAGGCGATGACCGTCTTGGCGCGGCCCTGCTCGATGACCTCCGCCGTCACGGTCGCGCCTTCCACGAAGGGCGCGCCGAATGTCGCGCTGTCGCCCTCGCCGAAAGCCAGGACCTCGCCGAATTCGATGACCTCGCCGGCGGCGCCCGCGAGTTTTTCGACCTTGATTACATCATTGGCGGCAACGCGATACTGCTTGCCACCCGTCTTGATGACTGCGAACATTTCTTGCCTTTCGCTGTTCGGTTCGGCATTTCGCTCGCCGCGAGGCGACCTAGCCGTCTTTTTGTCAGTCGTTGATTGTTCAAAACAAAACCAGCGCGGAGAACGCCCCGCGCCGGAGATGCGCTGTCCCTTAGCGGAACCGCCACCTCAAGTCAATGCCGGGGCAAGCCCGCGAAAAAGCGGCGGAATTGGCCGCTTTCGCGCCGTTGGCATATTGCCAAATTCGGTTCCGATGCGGTTCCGGCCAGCCGATTGACTCTTGTCGCGAAGCCGGTAAAAGCACGTGCGGGCGAACAGCCAACGGTCCGGACAGCCGGAATCCGTATCGAAGGTGGATCATGCGCGGCCTTTTGATGGCGCTCATTGCGGTCGAGTTTGCTGGCCATGGCGCCGGGAGCCGGCGCGCGTCCATATCTTCGACCAAAAACACGGCCAAAACGACCGCCACCAAAACGGTCTGATTTTCCCTGGCCAACTCGCCCTCACCCGGGTCCGGCCGGGAACGAGGCCCGCGCCGGCCAGCGGGTTTTCTCCAAGCCGAGCGGTGGGGACAGGAGCAAGCAAGATGGTATTCAAGGTAGCGGTTGTCGGCGCCACGGGAAATGTGGGCCGCGAGATGCTGAACATTCTGGAGGAGCGCGGCTTTCCAGTCAGCGAGGTCGTGGCGCTTGCCTCGCGCCGGTCGGTCGGCACCGAAGTGTCGTTCGGCGACCGGACCCTGAGGGTCAAGGCGCTGGACGGCTACGATTTTTCCGACACCGATATCTGCCTGATGTCGGCGGGCGGCAATATTTCCAAGGAATGGTCGCCGAAGATCGGCAAGCAGGGGTGCGTCGTCATCGATAATTCCTCCGCCTGGCGCTACGACCAGGACGTGCCGCTGATCGTGCCGGAAGTGAACCCGGATGCCATAGACGGCTTCACACGCAGGAACATCATCGCCAATCCCAACTGCTCGACGGCGCAGCTTGTCGTCGCGCTGAAGCCGCTGCACGACGCCGCCACGATCAAGCGCGTGGTTGTCGCGACCTATCAGTCGGTGTCGGGCGCCGGCAAGGAGGGCATGGACGAACTGTTCCAGCAGACCCGCGCGGTGTTCGTCGCCGATCCGGTCGAAGCCAAGAAGTTCACCAAGCGCATCGCCTTCAACGTCATTCCGCACATCGACGTCTTCATGGAGGACGGCTCGACCAAGGAAGAGTGGAAGATGGTCGCCGAGACCAAGAAGATGCTCGACCCGAAGATCAAGCTGACCGCGACATGCGTGCGCGTGCCGGTGTTCATCGGCCACTCCGAGGCCGTCAACATCGAGTTCGAGAAGCCGATCACCGCCGACGAGGCGCGCGACATCCTGCGCGATGCGCCGGGCTGCCTGGTCATCGACAAGCACGAGAACGGCGGCTATGTCACGCCGCTCGAATTGGCCGGCGAGGACGCGACTTTCATCAGCCGCATCCGCGAGGATCAGACCGTCGACAACGGCCTTTCGATGTGGATCGTCTCCGACAATCTGCGCAAGGGCGCCGCCCTCAACGCCATCCAGATCGCCGAACTGCTGGTCGCGCGCGGCCTTATCCAGCCGAAGCAGAAGGCGGCTTGAAGCATCGCGCCGAAAGTGGATCTCGGTTTCGGCAATAGCGATGCGCAAGCAAAGCAATCCGCCCGGTTTCGGGCGGCCAGTTTGACGCCGGCCCGTTTGGACCACGCCGTGAAGGTTGACTGTCTGGTGCGATGGAGCGTGCGCTGGCCAAGTCCGCGGCACGAACCGTCGAAGTTTGGCCGCGCGTATCATTCTCACGAGGGTAGGTCGGCCCGCCCGGCCTTCGGTCACGAACAAGCTATGGCGGCGGCGTTCTCCGCCGCCATCGCCCGCAATATCGCGACAGCTTCCTCGGCCCGCTCCACGGGCACGAAAAGGTGGTCGTGGAAGCAGGCGGACACCGGGTTCACGCCGATGCCGGCCGCGGCAAGGCGCGTGGTGACGGCGGCGAGGAAGCCGACCGCCTCCAGCGAGGAATGGACTTCCAGCGTGATCATCCGGCAGCGGAACGCGGCCGCGAGACCGGCGGCGCGTGCGGCATCTTCACGCGCAATCAGCGTGCGGCCTTCCGCCTCGCGAAAGACCATCACCGGGTCTATGCCGGCCGGGAAAGGGCGACCGTCCGGCAGCGTCGAGAACACGAAGATGCCGGGCTTGAGCGCCGGCCGCATTCCAGCCAGAAGCGTGGTGAGGTTCGTCTCGCCTGGCACGGTGGCTTCTACCGATAGTATTGCTCGACGCGCGGATGCCGAGCCAGCGGCTTCGGGCGATAGGACGGCTGATAGTCCGTGAAGCGCTTTTCGATCCCGCCGCAAAGCGCTTCGAGATCGACTGTCTGACCCTTGATCGAGCGTTCTCCCGGCAGCCAGAATCTGCCGAGCCCGGTGCGCTCGTCATGCTGTGTGCCGAGTATTTTTCCGTCGAGATCGATGACGATGGGCAAATGCAGGCCGGCGAGTTCGCGCAGCCGCTCCAGCATCCAGCCGAGGCTCAGATTTGCCAGCGAGTCGTCGTCGTCATAGCCGCCGCCGACATCGGAATGCACGCCGGGAAACCAGCATTGCTCGATGATCTGGCCGGATGCCTTGTCCTCGGCGGCAAGGTCGTCCCAAAGCACCGGCGCGAATTCCCGGCGGTTCTCGTCGATAGACAGGGCATGCAACCCGACCGGCACGCGGATCGACAATTCCGTGCTGTGAAACTCATGCCGGTACGGGTTGACCATGTTGGCGACCCCCGGCAGTCCGAGCGCCTTGACAGTATCGAATACCCCGATGACGTTCGGCATGACGGGCGCGGCGCCATATTTCGCGGCAAAGGCGGCACCGGCTTTCTGCCGCTCGGCCTTTTCCTGGATCTTGTAGGCGGCGACCGCCTCGTCAGCGATGGCGCGGCGTCGCGTGGCGGCCGCCCCTTCCTTTTCCCTGGAGATCGGCGCCCCATTGTCGGTCGTTGCGATGCCGCAGGTTCCCAGCACGCCGCCGAGACAGCGGACGGTGTAGGCGCCGCGGCTGAACCCGAAAAACCCGATCTTCGCGCCGGGCTTCCATTCGATCATCAGCGCCTCATAGCAATCGACGATGTTGGCGGTGATGCCCCATCCCGTTGCCTTGCTCCACAAATTGCGAAAGGTGCGGGTCCACCCCCACCTTCCGTCCTCCGGCGCACCAAGTCCCGCATCGTAAAATGCCTTGAAACCCGGCTTGCCATCGACCGCCGAGTACATTTGAAAGACATTCGTATTCTTGATCTCCTTGCTGTCGAGGTTGCCGACGTCATCGTCACGAACGCCGCGCTGCCCCGTGCCATCGGAGAAGATCAGTACCCACTCAACTTGCGGATCGGACATGTTTCCTCCGGGAATTTCTTCGGCCGAAACAAAACCAAATGACTGAACGGTGATAGTCGTTTATAAAATCCCGCTATGCAAGGCAAAGTCTTGTGATTAATTGCCGACTACGCTAAGCCGTCAACTCTTAGGTCGAGCAGCGAGATCGATCAATTCTTTATGGCAAATCATCCTCTTTGTGAGAGATTATCCTGATCGGGAAAACGTCAAACAATGCACACCGGGGCGCCGAGGACAATCACCCTGCCGCCGGATGCGCGTTGGTCAGTGCATCACGAATTCGCCGTTCACATTGCGCCACTCGTTCGGCGCAATCAGCCGCCGGTGCGTGTAGGCGACCGAATGCAGCGGCCCTTCAAGTTTTTCCTTCCAGAATTCGAGGAATCTGCAAAGTACCGGAAAGCGTGGCGCCAGGTCGTAGTCCTGCCAGACGAATGTCTGCAGAAGGTGAGGGTGGTCCGGATAATGGTAAAGTATCTTGGCGGTGGTCAGCCCGTAACCCTGGAGCATGAGCTCCATATCGGTTTTCGTTTGCATGGCAGTCCTCTGTCAGAGCGCCTGGAACAATCGTCCCACAAAAATTGTGCAATGCAAGAGTTACGTGGCGATTTAGGCTCTTACCCAGCTGTCACAGTTACGTTATGAATAACAGCAACTTAGCAGCCGCATCCGGCGACTGCTGACAGCGCGCCGCCCGATATTCCGGTTGACGATGCGGCATCCCGCCGCGCGCACCGAACGTCTAATGTTGTCGTTTCCAGCGAATTGATAATAATGCGCGCGAATTCGATCGGCCACATCGGCCGGGAGCCGCGAACCCGCAGCGGGACGCAGTGGGCGGGTCGCAAGGGAGGGAAGTTCATGTCCGACGTACACGTTCATAAAATCCAGGCCACCTGGAAAAAACGCGCTTTGATCGACAGCGCCACCTATCGGAAATGGTACGAGCAAAGCGTGAAGGACCCGGACGCCTTCTGGGGCGAGCACGGAAAGCGCCTCGACTGGTTCAAGCCATATACCAAGGTCAAGAACACGTCCTTCACCGGCAAGGTGGCGATCAAGTGGTTCGAGGACGGCCAGTTGAACGTGTCCTATAATTGCATCGACCGGCACCTGAAGAAGCGCGGCGACCAGGTCGCGATCATCTGGGAAGGCGACAACCCTTACGACGACAAGAAAATCACCTACAAAGAGCTTTATGGCCACGTCTGCCGCCTGGCGAACGTGATGAAGAAGCACGGTGTCAAGAAGGGCGACCGCGTTACCATCTACATGCCGATGATACCGGAGGCAGCCTATGCGATGCTTGCCTGCACCCGTATCGGCGCGATCCACTCGATCGTTTTCGGCGGCTTCTCGCCGGATTCACTCGCCGGCCGCATCGTCGACGCGGAATCGACTTTCGTGATCACCACCGACGAGGGCCTGCGGGGCGGCAGGACGGTCCCGCTCAAGGAGAACACCGACAAGGCGATCGACATCGCCGCGAGGAACTACGTGACCGTGAAGACGGTGCTGGTCGTGCGCCGCACCGGCGGCAAGGTCGGCTGGGCGAACGGCCGCGACCACTGGTATCACGACGAGGTCGCCTCGGTGCCGGCCGAGTGCAAGCCGGAGAAGATAAAGGCCGAGCATCCGCTCTTCATCCTCTACACCTCCGGCTCGACCGGCAAGCCGAAGGGCGTTCTGCACACGACCGGCGGCTATCTCGTCTTTGCCTCGATGACCCACCAATATGTGTTCGACTACCATGACGGCGACGTCTACTGGTGCACCGCCGATGTCGGCTGGGTCACCGGCCACAGCTATATCGTCTACGGCCCGCTCGCCAACGGCGCCACCACGCTGATGTTCGAGGGCGTGCCCAACTACCCGTCGGCCTCGCGCTTCTGGGACGTGATCGACAAGCATCAGGTCAATATTTTCTACACCGCGCCGACGGCGATCCGCGCGCTGATGGGCACGGGCGATCAGAACGTGACCAAGACCTCGCGCAAGTCGCTGCGCGTGCTCGGCTCGGTCGGCGAGCCGATAAATCCGGAAGCCTGGGAGTGGTATTTCAACGTCGTCGGCGAAAAGCGGTGCCCGATCGTCGACACCTGGTGGCAGACCGAAACCGGCGGCATCCTGATTTCGCCGCTGCCGGGCGCCACCAATCTGAAGCCGGGTTCCGCGACACACCCGTTCTTCGGCGTGCAGCCGCAATTGGTCGACAATGACGGCAAGGTGCTGGAAGGCGCGACGGACGGCAATCTCTGCATCGTCGATTCCTGGCCCGGCCAGATGCGCACCGTCTATGGCGACCACGAACGCTTTATCCAGACCTATTTTTCGACCTACAAGGGCAAGTATTTCACCGGCGACGGCTGCCGCCGCGACAAGGACGACTACTACTGGATCACGGGCCGTGTCGACGACGTGATCAACGTATCCGGCCATCGCATGGGCACGGCGGAGGTGGAATCGGCCCTGGTAAGTCATTCGAAAGTGTCCGAAGCCGCCGTCGTCGGCTATCCGCACGATCTCAAGGGCCAGGGCATCTATTGTTATGTAACGTTGATGGATGGCCAGCAGGGATCGGAGGATTTGCGCAAGGAACTGGTCGCGCATGTGCGCAAGGAGATTGGCGCAATCGCCTCGCCCGACAAGCTGCAATTCGCACCCGGACTTCCGAAGACGCGCTCCGGCAAGATCATGCGCCGCATCCTGCGCAAGATAGCCGAGGACGATTTCGGCGCGCTTGGCGACATTTCGACGCTGGCCGATCCGGCCGTGGTCGAGGATCTTATCGCCAACCGGCAGAACAAACGGGCGTGAGAAGCCTGCGGGCGAGGGCCGATAGCGGGTCCGCGAAGCCGCGATCCTGCTTAGAGCATCGTGCCGAAAAGTGGACAGCGGTTTTCGGCACGATGCGGACACAAAAAGCTAAAGCAAACTGCCCGATTCCGAAATCGGGAGGTTTGTTTTAGCGGTAGAGATCGGCCCTTGTCGGCGGCAGAATGGAGAGGCCGGGGCCGCGCCTGACGGCCACGGTCTGGAATACCTGCGTCGATCCGCGCTGGAAGGTGATCGCGCAGCCGGTGAGATAGAGCAGCCAGAGCCGGGCACGGGCCTCGCCGACCTCCGCTATCGCCTCGGCGAACCGGCTTTGCAGCCGCTCGGCCCATAGCCGGCAGGTGCGGGCGTAGTGCTCGCGCAGGTTCTCGACATCGTAGACGAGGAAGCTGTGGGCCTCGAGACCACCCAGCGTCATGCTGATCGTGTCGAGTTCGCCGCCTGGAAAGATGTACTTGATCAGCGCCCGGTGTTCCGCGTTCTTGCGCAGGGTCTTGCGCAAAGTGCCCTTCGAGCGCCGGGTGATGGCATGATGCAGGTAGATGCCGTCCGGCTTCAAAAGCCGGCGCACGGCTGCGAAATAGGCGGCGTGGTTGGCGATTCCCAGATGCTCGAACATGCCGATGGAACATATCTTGTCGAAGCTGCCTTCGAGATCGGCGTATGATTTGATCTCGATCGTGATGCGGTCTTCCAGTCCTTCGGCGCGAATGCGTTCGCGCGCCAGTTCGGTCTGCCGTTCCGACAGCGATACGCCATGGCCGGTCACGCCATGGTGCTTGGCCGCATGGATCAGCATCGCGCCCCAGCCGCAGCCAATGTCGAGGAGGTGCTCGCCCGGCTTGAGCCGCAGCTTGCGGCAGATATGCTCCAGCTTGTCTGCCTGCGCCTGGTCGATGCCGTTCGAAAAGTCGGTGAAATAGCCGCAGCTATAGACCATGCGTTCATCGAGGAAGAGCCGGTAGAACGCGTTCGAGATGTCGTAGTGGTGCCGTATCGCTTCGGCGTTTGAGCCGCTGACAAACGGATTGCGGCCGGCAAGGTCCGTGTCGCCCGCCTTCGGCCTGCCCGCGAACAGGATCGCGGGCAGGTCGCGCAGCAACTGCAGCTTGGGCAGCGTCTTCAGCTTCGCCCTCAGCTTGCCTTCGGCCCTCCGTTCGAAAATATCGAACAGCGATCCTCCTTCCACGTCGACCGCCTTGGACATCCACATTTCCACGATCGTCGACAGATTGGGCCGCCGAAGCACGTGCCAGACAATATCCGCCTGATTGAGGATCAGTGTGGGTCCTGTCGCAGGTCCGATGCGCTCGCCCGTCCAAAGCCTGACCGCAAAACCCGGTTTCAGCGCTTTCGATGACGGTTCGAACAAAGCGGACGGCCCTGTCGCCTGTGTCCATGCGTTCTCCCGGGATGGCGGTCTTGAGTGAGTGACGATGGTGAAGGACAACACCCTTCGCTGCGCAAGCTGTGGCGCGGACCTTGCCAAGCCCGCCGCGACACCCCATCATAGGGCCGTGTTCAACCAATCGAAAGGAGGTGATCCGATGTCGAGTGATTTCGTTTCCCAGCGTGAGGTCTCGGCGGATTGCCTTTTCGGGGAGCAGCCTTCCCGCTGAAGCGCGATCACGTGCGGCAGGCGGTCCTTATCGATCGCCGCTGACGGCCGCGCTGGACGAAAGACACGGAAGGACCGCTGTCACGCAAGAGACAGCGGTCTTTTTTTGGTTGGCGGCAGTTGGTGAACGCTACCAGTTCGGGTTGCGCGTCTGGGTGGGCGGTCGATCCGTTCAGCGCGAGCGCCCCTCCCTTCTGCATCTCTTCCATCCATGCTATTTGATGATGCCGTGGGGAGCCTCTTTTCGAGCGAGCGCCAGGCACATGACCAACACAATCCAGCAACCAAGGCCGTTTGATCTGGTCGGCGATCCCGTGCTGATCGCGGGTATTGGACAGGGCTTCGAGGCAACGCTGAACTGGCGTGTCCACGACGGCCACGACGAGCGTACCGGCTTCTTCAATGTCGGCGGCGGCACCGGTGAGCACGGCCAGTTTCAGGTCGCCGCGGCGATCGGCGCGGCCGCTTTCCAGCTTGACCGTCTGTTCGTGGAAGTGTTCGAGGAGAGCGCGAACGACGGTTCGGAGATCAACAAGGTCATCGTGCCGGTGATTTATGGTCCGCGCATCGTTACCGGCTACATCGGCTTCCGCATTCATGTGGTGGCGAGCGGCGATACGCTTTCCAAGATCGCGCGCGACAATTATGGCGACTCCAGCCTGTTTACCCGGATCGTCCGCGCCAATCCGCTGGTAATCAGCGATCCGAACCAGATTTTCGTCGGCCAGCAATTGAAGGTGCCCATCGGCGCATAGGACTGCGGCGGCGCGCCTTCGTTAGAGCAGGATGAATCTGGACAGAGTCATTGCCTGTTCCACTCCTTGTTGACGCATGATCTTGTCCGAAAAGTCTGCAACTTTTTGCGATCACGCTCCAGGGCCGAGGGAGCCGTGGATAGGAGACTGATCCCCGGCGGGCCCCTCATCCGGCCCGAGAATCCGGGCAGCCTGAGGACCCGGGCATGGGTCGGTTCTTGCCTGATTGCCACGCGCTTGCCTACATCTGGTCGTTGTACGGCGTCTTTGTCTGGCCGACCAACCGCGCAAGTTCCGAGAAGCCCGAATTTCCGGTTTCCAATTGGGAGCGGTTGGCCATCGCCAGCAGCCTGAGGGGAAAGCAGACCGCGTCACGGTTCGCCGGCCTCAACTCGTCGTGAACACGCTCGTCCGACGTGATGTCGGCCTCGGCTGTCCGCAGCGCCAGATCTATCTCCTCGACCGAGAGCACGCCCTTCTGGACAAGCAGGCCATTGACGGCGGCGATCGCCATCATCAGCCCTTCGAGCTGCAGATTCGCGACATTCATGACACACTCCTTGCGCTGATCAGCCATAACGGGTCACTTGCGCCGCGCGTTCCGCGTTCGCCCACAACGAAGCGCGGCAAGCGGCGAACACCCTGGCGATGCAGTCAAATCTTGCTCCGGCAGCGCATCAAATGAAATCGGGCGGTTCCGGAAAAGGAGTTTCCCTGCCGTTGGCCTTTCCCGCATCGCTTTTGCCGAAAACCGGCTCCGCTTTCGGCGTGACGCGCAAAACGGGAAGGCCCGCGCGTTTGGCGCGGGCCTTCGAAAATCCAGCTATTCGGCCGGTGTAGGTTTTCGTTTGAATATCCCGACCAGATTGTCCCAAAGCTCGATCTTGGCGCCCTGCCGCTTCATGATCACGCCCTGCTGCAGGATCGAAAGGGAATTGTTCCATGCCCAATAGATGACGAGACCGGCCGGGAACGACGCAAGCATGAACGTAAAGATGAGCGGCATCCAGTTGAAGAGCATCGCCTGGGTCGGATCAGGAGGCGTCGGATTCATGCGCATCTGCAGGAACATCGTGACGCCCATGATCAGCGGCCACACGCCGATGAGCAGGAAATCCGGAACGGCGAAAGGCAGCAGGCCGAACAGATTGAACAGCGATGTCGGGTCCGGCGCGGCAAGATCGTGGATCCAGCCGAAGAACGGCGCATGGCGCATCTCGATGGTGATGTAGAGCACCTTGTAGAGCGCGAAGAAAACCGGAATCTGGATGAGGATCGGCCAGCAGCCGGCAAGCGGATTGATCTTTTCCGTCTTGTAGAGCTCCATCATCGCCTGCTGCTGCTTCATCTTGTCGTCCGCGTATTTCTCGCGGATTTCCAGCATCTTCGGCTGAACCTTCTTCATGTTCGCCATCGACACGTAGGACTTGTTGGCGAGCGGGAAAAAGACCGCCTTCACGACCACGGTAGTGGCGAGGATGGCGAGGCCGAAATTGCCGAGGAACCGGTAGAGCGTGTCGATCAGCCAGAACATCGGCTTGGTGATGAAATAGAACCAGCCCCAGTCGATCAGCAGCTCGAACTGGCGGATCTGCCGGTTCTTCTCGTAGGCGTCGATGGTGGCGACTTCCTTGGCGCCGGCGAATACCAGGGTCTCCGCCGTCACCGACTGCCCCGGAGCGACCGGGATCGCATCGGACAGGAAGTCCGCCTGAAAGCGCGGACGGCCATCGGAGAAATGGGAAAAGCGCGGCTGGAATGGCTGTTTGCCCGTCGGGACGAGCGTGACGGCCCAGTATTTGTCGGTGATGCCGAGCCAGCCGTCCGTCGATTTCCCGGGCAGGATCTGCTTTTCTTCCTCAATCGTCGAATAGGTTATCTCCTGCAGGCCCTCTTCGCCGGTGACGCCGATCAGACCTTCGTGCAGCACGTAGGATGTGGCGTGCAGCGGCTTGTCATAGCGGCGCACGTACCCGTAATTATGCAGCGCCGCGGCGGCCGTGCCACTGTTGGTCACCTTGTCGGAAACGGTGAACATATAGTCGCCATCGACACTTATCGTGCGCTTGAAGGCGAGCCCCTTGTCGTTCGACCAGACGAGCGTGACGGGCGTCGAAGGCGTCAGGGTCTGGCCGCCCTCCACGGTCCAGACGGTGTCGGCATCCGGAAACTCGCCCTTGGCGCCGCCGCTGAAGCCGACTTCGGCGGTGAAGCCGGTGGGCAGCGACTGCGGGTTCAGGAGTTCGATATTGGGTGAGTCCGGCGCGACGGTCAGCCGGTAGTCCTTGAGGCGCAGGTCGTCCAGGCGCGCGCCCGTCAGATTGATCGTGCCGGCAAGGCGAGGGGTGTCGATCTTGATGCGCTGCGTCGCCGCGATCGCCTGATCCCGGGTCGCCACCGTGGCGCCATCCGTGCCCGGTACGTCCGGTACGGCACCATGCGACGGCGCGGGCGCCGGCGCGCCGGGCTGCGCCGGCTGGGCGGCCTTGTTCTGCGCCGCGACACGCTCGGCCTCGATGCGCGCGGTCTCGCGCTGCGATTCGATGCGCGGATTCATGTAGAACACCTGCCAGAGCGTCAGGATCAGCACCGACAATGCGATGGTGATGAAGAAATTCCGGTTGTTTTCCATCGGATTCCTAGAGCCTCGCACGGATGCGGCGCGTCAATTCGGCGCCTAGCCGGTCAAACGGCGCGGCAAGCACTTCCTCGCGCCCGACGATGACATAGTCATGGCCCGGCGCCATTTCACCGGCGGCGTGAATGCGCACCGCCTCCCTGAGGCGCCGCCGCACCCGGTTGCGGACGACGGCGTTGCCCACTTTCTTCGTCACGGTGTAGCCGACTCGGGGCGCCGCCTTGTCGTTGCGGTCCAGCACTTCGAGCAGGAAAAGCCGACCGCGGCGCTTTTCGCCACGGCGCACGGCAATAAACTCAACCCGCTTGCGCAGGCGCAAGGGATTTGGAGACGGTGGTGTGCCGGAGACCGGCAAGTCGCAAAGCGCCCGCTCAGGCGGACAGGCGCTTGCGGCCGCGATTGCGGCGCGCCGCCACGACTGTACGGCCACCCTTGGTGGCCATGCGCGCGCGGAAGCCATGCCGGCGCTTGCGGACGAGTTTCGACGGCTGATAGGTACGCTTCATTTATTTAACACCGCGGCGTGCGGCCCTTCTTGATTCTGTCACCAGGTAACAGGAGCTTTGCCGGGCATTTGCGGAGCGCATGAAAACATGCGCCGGGGCGCGCCCGAGCGTGGCGGGCTTATAGGGGGCAGGTTGCGCCAAGTCAATTGCCGGTCGCGCGGATGCGCATGCCCCCTCACCAAGGGTCCAGTTTCAACTCATCGGCCAGCAGTCGCCTTGCCAGCAGCCCCGCGAAGGGCCTCGACAGAAGGAGCGGCAGCAGCCAGGACTGCACGCGCATGCCGAGCTTGCTTTCCGGAACGTAGTGCCCGCCGATCTTGCGCGACGCTGCCTGAAGCCGCGCGGTCATCGGCCGCAGGCGGGCCTCGTAGCCTACCGTCACCGCCGGAAAGCGGCGGATAGGTCAAATTGGCAAAAGCCGCGGCATGCCATATTCTGGCATAAGTGACGGGTCAGCCGTCGGCGCATGGTTCCGCCGTTGCGGCCGCCTGGAATGAAGGGGACGCCCTGTTCCCGGAAAGGATGAGACAGTTCGCATGGGCGACCCGCTGACAGCGGAAGCGGACGAGGCTGTTGAAGAGCCGCGACGGACCGTGCCGTTGACGCGCGGCCTGTCGGTCAAGCTCCTATTGTTGACGGCGTGCTTTGTTCTGGTCTCGGAAGTCCTGATCTTCGTTCCGTCGATCGCCAATTTTCGCCTCAACTGGCTCGAGGAAAGGCTGAGCACCGCCGCCGCCCTTTCGATCGTTCTGGTCGAGGACGATGCCGACAGCCTGTCGCGCCAGGTGCAGGACGATCTGCTGATGGCCATCGGCGCCAAGGCGATCGCCGTGCGCGACGATGGCCTGTCGCGTCTGCTCGTGGTGGCGCAAATGCCGCTCGAGGTGGATGAGCACGTAGACCTTGAAAATATCGGGCCGCTGCAGGCGCTGACCGGCGCGATCGATACGCTGGCCGCCGGCGGCGGGCGTATGTTGCGGGTATTCGGCAAGGTTGGCGGCAGCGCCAAGGAGTTCGAACTGGTCATGCCGGATTCGCGGCTGCGCACGGCGATGCTTGCCTACTCGCGCAACGTGGCGGTGCTGTCGCTGCTGCTGTCGCTGACGACCGCGATGCTGGTCTTTTACGCGATCGATCGCGTCATGATCCGGCCTATCCGGACCATGACGCGTTCCATGCTTGATTTTTCGCGTCAGCCGGACGATCCCGGCCGCATCATCGAGCCGGAGAACCGCGCCGACGAGATCGGCGTTGCCGAGCGCGAACTGGCGGACATGCAGACCCGGCTGCAGAGGACCCTCGGCGAGCAGAAGCACCTGGCCGATCTCGGCCTCGCGGTTTCCAAGATCAACCACGACATGCGCAACATCCTGGCTTCCGCGCAACTCATGTCGGACAGGCTCGGCACGGTCAAGGATCCGACCGTGCAGGCGCTGGCGCCCAGGCTGCTGCGCGCGCTCGACCGCGCCGTCTCCTATTCCGAGGGGGTGCTCGCCTATGGGCGCACGCAGGAGCCGCCGCCTGCGCGCCGCCGGCTGCGGCTGCGGCAGGTTGTGGACGATGTCCAGAGCCTGCTCGGGATCGAGCCGGAAAGCCGCGTCGAATTCGTCAACGGCGTCGATCCGGGCTTCGAGATCGACGCGGATTCCGAGCAGCTCTTCCGGATTCTGACAAATCTGTGCCGCAACGCCGTCCAGGCAATGACGGCTGAGAAGGAAAGCGCGGTGGTGAACCGGCTGGGCGTGACGGCCGAGCGGCAGGGCAGTGTCTGCCGCATCTTCGTCGCCGATACGGGTCCGGGCCTGCCCAAGAAGGCGCGTGAGAATCTTTTCGCGGCATTCCGCGGCGCGGCGCGCAGCGGAGGCACCGGGCTGGGACTGGCCATTGCGCAGGAGTTGGCGCGCGCCCATGGCGGCTCCCTGGAACTGGTCGAGAGCATTGGGGGCAGGACGGTGTTTTCCGTGACGATCCCCGATCAGCCGGTGCGGCTGGACGACGCGCGGGGCGGTCTGCGCCGCCGCGCCTGACGGCAATGACGTTGTGTGTGACGCCGCGCATATTCGCGTGCGCTTCCCCGCGCTCGATGAAAGCCCCTGTTCAGCAGATTGGGGTGGATTTGATGTCCCTGCCACGCAACCGGACCAATGTCGCCCCGTAGCGGAGCATCGCGCCGAAAAGTGGAACCCGGCTTTGGGCAAAAGCGACGCGGAAACAAAAAGGAAAAGCAAACTGCCCGATTGCGAGATCGGGAAGTTTGCTTTTCGCCGCGGCGGCAAGGGTGGTTCCGACCGCCCGAACCGCGAAAAATTGGCAGCGTCGACGGGTGCCCCCGCCGACGCTTGTACCGGGACGGATTATCGGATGAAGTCGTAGTGGATCAGGGTCGATGGATTGAATACGTTGGCCTGACCGTCGAAATCATACTCCAGCCGCCTCATCCGTATCGAACGTTCCCTTTCGAGTCCGTTGACAATGCGAAGCAGGTTCGTGTTGTAGTTCAGGCGCCATGACCACCAGGCCGCATTGTTGCTGACCAACTCGACGTTTCCAGCGATTGCTTTCTCGCCGATGGCCTCGAAAAACGCGTCGTCCTGATCTTCGCGCCTGTGTATCAATTCAGGTATTCTCTGCCAGCCTACCGGCTCGAAATGCACGACCGTGATCTCGTTGGCGATTTCCTTCAGCTGAGTGAACAGAATGGGATCGATAACATCAACCTGTTCAATCGAGTGCGTCGTGAACAGAAGTATGTGGCCTCTTTGACGCTGTAGGAAGCTTACATTTGGTTCGCGATAGTCGAATCTAAACGAACGATAGTTCATATTTGGTTCGATATTCGCTATGAATTTAGCGCAAATCTGACCTTCCCTGGTAGATTCTCCACCGTAGTAAATAATCTTCTTAGATCTGGTCGCGCCATGTGCGATAAAGAGCTGGAAGAGGTTCGACGACCACCTGCTGCCAAGTTCCATGATGCCGGTCGTATTCGGGCGTATCAGCTGAGCAAGATATCTGATCTGGCTGATATGACTTGTCGTGTATTTCCCATTGTGAACATCAGGATAAGAAAAATTGTCGCCAATTTTCTTCCCTTCATCACCAAGAATTCTCTCACCTATTTTCTGGGCAATATCCTTTTGGTAATATCGGCCAGGATCCTTTCGCGAAATATTCAGTTCTCGCAATTCCGCGAGGAGAGAGGAAAGATGGTCGGTGGGGCGCTCGTTCACAAACCGCTGCGCGGCCGTGAGAACGCTTTTCAAGGCCTTTTCCTGGCTTGCCTTCGATCGTGGTGTGCCCCTTGTGGGAATTTTCTCCGTGGACTCCCCGCTGAACTCATACTCGGATACCTGCGACATTAATTTCTCCTGAAGCCAGACTACTTATCATAGGAGACCGGCAGCCTGGAAAGCCGGTCAATTCTAATCAGATTCGGGGTTCGTCGAGCACGCCGATGGCGCGCTTTGCCAAGATCGACGCGAGAGCGTCGCCGTTCTTGAGATAGGACTGCATATCTTCCTCTATCCAGTAAGGAGGATACACAACCCTGTTCGTGATGGGCCGCGCGTGATAGCGATAGTCGAGGATGAAGCCCGAAGTGCTCATATAGTGCAGCCACATCGCCGCCCGGGCCCGCATGTCCGAAGCCGATTTTGGGCGTGATTTGAACTGAAGTATATCTTCATAGTCGCTACGGCTTTTTGGCACAATATGGCCGACCGGATAGTCGATCGGTCCGAAATGCCCGCAAAGGACTGTCGGTATTTCTTCCAGGGCCAGTTCGACCGCTGCGGTGCTGTTGTAAAGCAGCCCGAGATCGACAAACCGCTTGAGCGACTGGATGTCGAACCATTTGTGGCCCATGATGATTACATTAGCGGGGATATCAATCTTGATCAGGTCGACGAAGAACTCGTTGAGGTAGGTAGCAATAAACTCGTTCAGTTCATGCGGATGCGGCTTTATCAGAAGGAGCGTGTCGGTTCCGCGCACCGACTCGATGCTGTGATTGAGCCAGTCTGAAAGGTCCTTGTGGGCGGGACCGCCGTCGAAGGGAACAGCGGAGTCGCAAACCACCCGCCCGAAGAGACAAATGACTTTTCCACCCTTTGCGCGCCACTCCATGATCGTTCTTTCGCAGGCGTCCCTTGCTGGATCCGCCTCCGGGGCGTTCGCCGTCGTCCGGCGAATGCTTGTCATGGATTCTATGCGAGAAAGGACATCGGAAATATTGCCCTTGTGAAACTGGTAGTAGCTTTCAAAGAATTCCGGCACCGGCATGCTGGACGCTCGCACGTGCGGATGCTTCGTGACGTTGCGGATGACGCAGCGCGTCGAGATCGAGGTCTGAAAGTTCCTGAAGTAATTCTCGTAGCCGTTAGCGGTGTGAAGACAGAAAAAATCGTCCGGATCGCCGAATTCCTCGCAGAAGGAGCGAAACAGCGAGTCCGGCAGCCGCGAATTGAACAGCGACATGAGCCCGCAACGCAGTCCCATCTTGGGAAAGTGCTCGTGTGCATAGGACACCACACTGGCGTATCGCTTGACCCACAGGCACAATCCGTCGAGATAGGCCGAGAGCGACGGGCAGGTCAGGTCGACGTTGAATGCCCGGCGGCTGATACGGGCGTCCTCGAGTATCGAATGCGAGAGGTCTATCTTGCCCCAGCGCAGGACGCCCTGCTTGGGCTCGGCCTTGAAGTTTAGCAAAACAGGAAGCTGCCATTCGGCCTCGGGTCTGAAGCTGTTTTCCAGGCTTATGCAGCCGTGGAGCACGTCGATTCTGGGATTGCCGGTGAGTTCTCGCGGCAGCAGCCCCTCCACCAGGGGCACGACGGCCCACCCCTGACGCTTGAGCATCATCAGAACGACGAGGGGATATTTCCGCAACTGATCGATGTTGCGGGCAGCGATAAGGATGACACCGACCGGATTCTTCGGCTGCTTTGCCGTCAGGTAGAAGTTCGACGTCTTGCGCAGGAAATCAAGTTCGCCGTATCGGCGCACCAGGTTCCAGTGGTTGTAAGGCTTGAGAGAGTGTGGTCTCGACAGGACATAGCCGTGAATCCGCTTGACCAGGTTGATCGCGTCGGTAAAGCGGCTCTGCCGCTGCAGAATATTGACAAAAAAGAGACTGGCTTGTGAACCTTGCAGCGCGGGTTTGAGCTTCTTGAAAACTTTCTCGGCATCGATGAACTCGCGGGCGATCATCGCCCAGCGCAGGAAAGCCTTGAGGTCGGCCTCGTTCGCCGGCAGGGTCTTTATTTGGCTGCGAAGCTGCAGCGAGGAGGGACGCCAGGCGTCGGCGCCATCCGATACAAGCGTCGGCAGTATTGTCCAGCGGAACGGCTCGAATTGCGGCCAGCGCCCCAGTTCCAGCAATTTGGCCTTGAGCCGGCTTATTTCCGGCCGCGCGTTGAAGCCTGACGCACACATCCAATGCCAGCGTCAGTTTTTGGACGGCGAGCTTTGCCGCTTGGGAGTCGGGAAAGTCTTCCTCCTTCGACTCGACAAGCCGGTCAATCGCCGGCAGGACGCCATCCAGGCATTGATTGGCGACCTGATAGGCGTAGTGATAGGAAATCTGGCGCCGCGTGGCATGGCGCAGCATTTCCTTGATCGTCTTCAGCTTCACGACCAGCGCCGGGCTGGCGTTGAAGTCGGCGAGACAGGAGTTGAGGTAGCGTCCCTCGTCGCGTGACTGGAGGAGCGGCTCCTTGAAACTCAACAGGCCGCTTTGAGTATCCGTTCCCTCCCTTCCCAAAACATCCTCGATCGCGAGCGAGGCATATGTCGAACCCCGATCGCTGTCGAGCCATAGCATGTCCTCGCGCGCGACGAGGTCGACCACGCGCCATGCGCCGGTCATGATATCGAACTGCCGCTTGGTTGCCTTGGCTTGCTCGGGGGAGGTCGTCGGGCGCGCAACAATGGCCCTGAGCTTCTCGCTCAGCATGCCTCCCGCCGTCGCGGGGTCGCCGCTCTTGGCAGTGGTGACGGCATTCAGGTAAAGCAGGAAAGCGCTGTTCGGGGCTTTCGCAAGCGCTCCGCTTGACGCCGCGAGTATACGCCGGCGACCGGTGTCGCTCACCAGTTGCCGGGCGATGAGGTCGCCGGCGGCGACGGGCAGGTTCCTTCCCAGCGCCTCGTAGCGGGCGGCAAGCTCCAGCAGCCGGGCGTAGTTGCGCCGCCGAAGCGGCCGCGCGATGAGGTTGTTCAGATGGGCAACGCGCATGTCGGCGATGCGTTTGTCGCTCGCTTTTCCCGCCCATGCCCGCGAAACGAGGGAAAGAACGCGGCGGTCAGCTTTCTTATCCCTTGTGGCCCATGTCAGCAGCCGGCGTGCCGCCGCCTTGCGCCGCATCTTCAGCAGCAGTTCGACGCCCCAGAGCAGCGCGGAATATGCAAATGCGGAGGCGCTGGCTGTCAGCGAAAAGCTGCCGGGCGGGGAAGACGGAGACACGACACTGGACTGAAACCTCGACACGTCGAAATGAATTCCCTGCAGGTAATTATGCCAGCGCGACGCCGGATAGCGCGGACCAAATGATGTGTCCACCCGGAACAAAAAATTTTCTGCTGCCCGCTGTGATTGAAGGTGCTGCGCGTCTAGGGCAAGTTGCGGTCGGATTGAATCATTATGTTTCTCGGACGGCGCGGCGATCCACCAGGAGGGTCGCGAAGGTCGTACCGGTGGTACGGCCGAGCGACCCGACGCCGTAGGCGCCCGCCGCCCGGAAACCCGGAGGCATGGAACCACGCCTGCGTAACACCGCGAGGAAATTCCCCCGATCCATCCGGCCGCCAGCTTCCTCCGGCTGATCTAAAAGGCGACTGGCTACAAGCGGCCCGAATTCCAGGGGATGTATGAATGTCGCTTATCAAGCAGTACGCCGCCGCTCGTCATGTCGATGCCCTGCTCGTTACGCGGGGGCCCTCAGCCGGCCCGTCGCGCGACCTTCTTCCCGGTGTCGAGCCCGTCGTGTACGGCGAACCGATACACGCGGAAGCAGGCTCGATCGTCGCCAGATATCGCCGTGACCCGCTCAGCGGCGTCCTGGCTCACGAGGACTTGGCAGTATTGCTAATTTAGGTCTTCTTTCGTTGCCGGGGCGGCGCGGCCGGCTTGCTGCCTTCAGCCTCTGCCGGCTTCGTTCGGCGAGCCTTTTTCGGCGCGGGCTTTTCCGTCTCTGGCTCGCTCGCGGCAGGCTGGTCCTCGGCATCGATTTCGCGACTGGCCTGCAGCCAATGCTGCTCGTCGGCGCCGTCGGGCCTGCCTTCACGCTCCCAGATTTCATGCGCGCGCTTGCGGATACGTTCATCTCTGTCGCCGGCCATGGTCTTCTCCATTGATCGAACGCATCGAGCCTGACCGATCATGGCCGACGATGCAACTGTCGCGGCGCCGGGACGCCGGCCCGTTCGCACGCGGCCGCGGAATCGGCGGATCTTAAGCTCCAGGCCGAGCGCTCGGACGAACAATCTCTTTGGAGAGGTTCGACCGGAGCGGTCTTCTTGGGGGATGGTTGGGGGGCCAAACCGCTCCGGTCGAGGCGGCACAGGGAGGACCGCCGCGTCGCTGCATAATGTGTATGCTATTTATGTTGCGTGAAACGAGCGTGAGATTTCGGCCGGCGACGAGGGCGAAAGGACGTGGTGCTCGCCAAATTCAAATTTTATTGTGGGCGACGCGGATTTTGCCGGGTGTCACACTGCCCCGCTGGAGTTCGTTACATCGTCGGGCCCTGAATGGGGGGTGGACTGCTTGCCCGGCAGGCGGGATCGTGCGTCCTTGGCGGCGGACGGCCATCCCGCGCCTTTGTCACGTGGTCGCGATGGCGGCTGCTCGCCACCGGGCAGGCTTTGTCCTTCAGGCCGGCGGCCGCTTCTCGGCCATGACCATATAGTTGACGTCCATGTCGCTGGCACGCTGCCAGCGGTCGGCAAGCGGGTGGTAGACCACGCCGGTGCGGTCGGCGACGGCCATGCCGGCATCGCCGAGCGCCTTTTCCAGCTCTTCCGGACGTACCAGCCTGCCGTACTGGTGGGTGCCGCGCGGCAGCCAGCGCAGGACGTATTCGGCGCCGATGATCGCCAGGCCGAGCGCCTTAAGGGTGCGGTTTATGGTGGCGACGAACATGATGCCGTCCGGCTTCACCATCTCCGCGCAACGGGAAATGTAAAACCCGACATCCGAGACGTGCTCGACCACTTCCATGTTGAGGACGACGTCGAATTTTTCGCCGGCGTCCGCCAGGTCCTCCGCCGCCGCGGCGCGGTAGTCGATCGTGACGCCTGCTTCGGCGGCGTGCAGCTTCGCCACCTCGATATTGGTGGCGGACGCATCGGCGCCCACGATCTCGGCTCCCAGCCGCGCCATCGGCTCGCAAAGCAGGCCGCCGCCACAGCCGATGTCCAGGAAACGCAAGCCTTCGAAAGGGCGGGCTTCATGGACGTCGCGGCCGAATTGCGCCGCAACCTGGTCGCGTATGTAGGACAAGCGGACCGGATTGAACTTGTGCAGCGGACGGAATTTGCCGTTGGGATTCCACCACTCGGCGGCAAGCGCGGAGAAGCGCTCGACTTCCACGGCGTCGATCGTCGATCGTCGAGGCTCTGACATGGCGGTCTCCATTTTCAGACCGAAGGAAGTCGGGTCTTGCCGCGCGAATGTCAAGCGCTGCCCAAGGATCGCGGTGCCGGGTCCGGGGCATGGGCACTTGATCAATGTCTTGCGGTCCCTTGGCTTTCCTTGCATTGGTGAAGACAGGCGGGAGGCCGGATAAGAACAAAAAAGGGAACGCGGTTGCACCAGGATGCCACTCTGATCGCCACGGTAGCCGTGTGCTTCGTGCTGGCTTCGGTCTGCGGCTACCTGGCCGACAGGCTGCGCCTGCCGCCGCTGGTCGGATACCTGGTTGCCGGCATTCTCATCGGACCCTTCACCCCGGGCGTCGTCGCCGACGGCGCGCTGGCCAGCCAGCTCGCCGAAATGGGCGTGATACTTCTGATGTTCGGCGTCGGACTGCATTTCTCCGCCTCCGACCTTTTGGCGGTGCGGGGTATCGCCATTCCGGGAGCGCTCGGCCGCATCGTCCTGGCGACGCTGCTCGGAATGGGACTTGCCTTCTCATTGGGTTGGGATCTGGGCGCCGGCATCGTGTTCGGCCTCAGCCTTTCGGTAGCCAGCACGGTGGTGATGCTCAAGGCGCTGGAGGAATATCATCTGCTGAACACGCCGAGCGGCCGGGTGACGATCGGCTGGCTGATCGTCGAGGATCTGGCCATGGTGCTGGCGCTGGTGCTGTTGCCGGCGTTGGCGGAATTGCTTGGCGCCGGCGAAACGCCGGACGCCGCCGGCGGCGGCAACCGCCCTGGCGGTCGAGCTGATCTTCACGCTGGCGAGGATCGGGCTCTTCGCCGCGCTGGCGATCTTCCTCGGGCCAAGGATCGTGCCCTGGGTTCTCACCAAGGTGGCGCGTACGGGCTCGCGCGAACTGTTCACACTTTCCGTGCTCGCGCTCGCCGTCGGCATCGCCTACGGCTCGGCGGAACTATTCGGCGTATCCTTCGCGCTTGGCGCCTTCTTCGCCGGACTGGTGCTCGGCGAATTGCATCTCAGCCAGAAGGCTGCCAAGGACTCCCTGCCGCTGCAGGACGCCTTTTCCGTGCTGTTCTTCGTATCGGTCGGAATGCTGTTCAATCCCGCGGTGCTGGTCGAGGATCCATTGGCTGTGCTTGGCGTGCTGGCGCTGGTCATGGTCGGAAGATCGGTGATCGCCGTCGGCATCGTGCTTCTGCTGCGCTACCCGGTGAGCATGGGCCTCACTGTCGCGGCCGGCCTCGCGCAAATCGGGGAATTCTCCTTCATCCTGGTCGGGCTGGGGGTGACGCTCGGCCTCATCCCGACGGAGGGCCAGGATCTGGTGCTTGCCGGCGCTCTGCTGTCGATCACGCTCAACCCGCTTGCTTTCATGGTCGCGGGCAAGTTGCAGAAATGGGTCCGCGTTACCTGGCCGGCGGTGACGGCGGGTTACGGGCGGGCACGCCACGACAGGCTGGTGCGGGAACTCGACAGGATCAAGGCGCTGCAGGACGAGCGCGAAACCGCGCGACGCACGAAAATCCACGCATTGCTGGAAACTTTCCCATTGCTCGCGGTCATCGACAAGGAGGACCATGAGGAATTGCTGCTGCTGTTCCGGCCGAAATCGGCCTCGCCCGGCGAGCGGGTGATCCGCACCGGCGAACGGGCGGACGGGATGTATTTCATCACTTCGGGGGCCGTGGAAGTTCGGGTCGGCGGGCGCGCCATTCCGCTGGAAGCCGGCTCCTTCTTCGGCGAAATGGCGCTGCTCAGCGGCTCCAGGCGAACGGCCGATGTGATCGCCGTCGACTTCTGCGAGTTCCTGGTGCTAGAGCGGCGCGACTTCAGCCAATTCATGGCCCGCCATCCGAAACTGCGCGCCGTCGTCGACAAGATGGCCCGCGAGCGGCTGGAGGCGAACCGCGCGCATGCCCGCCAGGTCAGCCAGGAAAAAGGCGCGAGCAGCGCGGCGTGATCGTCCACCGCGGCAGGCTGCGGAAAGAAGGGGCCTTCCACGAAGGCTCATTTCGCCGGGATTTGGCCAAGTCGATTTGGGCAACCCCTCCTTCATTGCAAGAATCTCATATCTGTTTAAGCGCGGTCAGTGCGTGTCGCATGTATTTGCCGATAGTTTCAGAAAATCGTTGGAAATCAACGGTAATTCTTCGCAAAATGAATGCGACACGCGGCGCCCTGGATGACAGGAGGCGCTCAGGCATACCTTTGAAATTGCTGGTGAAAAAGTGGTACGGTTGGCTGGGATTGAACCAGCGACCTCCGGATCCACAATCCGGCGCTCTAACCAGCTGAGCTACAACCGCACACGCGCCATAGCTGGCGATATGCGGCAACACCGGCTGGACGGCCTAGGCCTGGCGCGGCGTCGCTTGCGTGGGTGTGAATAAGAGCAAATGCGCGCCATTTCAAGCGGCAAAAGAAAAGGCCGGCGGGAGGAGGTGCCGGCCTTTTCCTATGTCGCGCCAGCGGGAGGAGGGTGCTGGCGGCATATCCCGCGGGGCAGAGGGAGGAGGAACCGTCCCGCGGGGAGTACTGGTCGCTAGAAAATCAAGCGACCTTGATGTCTTTCATCGCCTTCTCGAAGACGTCCTTCAGCGGCTTGGTGACTTCCTCGGCGGCCTTCGTGCTGGCAGCCTGGAGATCCTTGACCTGGGCAACGCCGGCCTCGACGCTCTTGCGAACGAAAGCGGTCTGCACTTCGATCAGCTCGGAAACCGACTTGACGCCAACCAGCGCCTCGAGGTGCGAGAAGCTGAGCTCGGCATTGGCGCGCAGCGCGGCGATCGTCTTCAGCGACAGGTCGCTGCCGGCGGCCTTGGCGGTCTCGACGCTCGTCTCGACGGCCTTCTGGGTGCTCTCGGCGCCGGTCTTCAGCTTCGAGTAAACTTCCTTGCTCTGCTCAACGCCCTTCTCGGTGAAAGCGCGGAACTGGTCGGTAGCCTTGGATGCGTCGAAGGTGGGGAACTCGACGTTTTCGATGAAATCGGTGGGCTTGCTAGCGGTCTTGGACATTTTCTTTCCTTTATTTCGACGGGTCGGGGTACCGTCTGTCTCGTGATGAGAGACATATAGCGAGGCTTATGCTGCATTGCAACATTTTTTTTGCAATGCACCAAAAAAAGGTCGCCGGAATTAACCAAAAGCCCAGAAATCAGGCGTCTCAATCCCGGCGTGGTGGACGCGGAAGCCACCAACTTTTATTAACATCACGTTAACAGTCGAGGATTTCCGGAACGGAGAATACCGGCACAATGCCAGCGACCGCCTACTCGTTCATAGATGTCGCCGTGCTCGATACGGTGCGTGAGCGATTCGCGGCGGGCGACGCCATCGTCATCCTGACGGTCGACCTTGCCGAAGTCATCTGGATCAATGGGCCGGGCGCCGTATTGTTCGGGCATGCCGATGTCGAGGCCATGATCGGCGCGGGCAGCGGGCTCGGACTGGCCGCCAGACGGCAGATCATGGCGACGAAGGGCTACCCCGAGATCGGGCGCGACCGGCCGGTCCTTGTGCGTCTTGCCAACGGTCTGGACAGCAGGGCGTCGGCATTTTCGGCAAGCGCGGTCACGCTGCCGGACGGCGAGGCGGCGATCATGCTGGCGAGGCCCGCCGCTGTGCCGGCAGCCGAGGTCGCATCGCGTGCGATCAGCGGCTTTTCAAATCCCGGCCATCTGCTGGCCTTCGTAGACGAGCGCGGCGTGGTCGAGGCCGCATCGCCGGGTTTTGCCGCGCTGGAAATTTCGCCGCGGGTGCTCGCCGAACTCGTGTCGGCGGTGGCCGGCGAAGCCGACCGCCTCGTCAAGCGCATCATTCAGTCAGGAATCGGCAGAGTTCCGGCGGGAATCGCGCGGCTCGGCGACCGGCCGGCGCGCCATCTCCTCGTGGTGGTCGCGGAAGGGCCAGGCCCCGCGGCCGTCCCTGTCGCGAGCAACGCGGCGCCGGCCGACGGCGAGCCGGAGGACGACAAAGTGCCGTCCACCGCATTGGCCAGCGCGGAGCCGGACGACTCCGCCACCATGCTTGAGCGTATGCCGGGGCCGGCGAAAGCCGCGGCGGGATCGGGCGAAACGCCGGCTGCCGCCGGAGCCACTGCCGAGAAACCGAAGGCAGCCGTCATCGACCGAACGGCTGCGTCCATCCGCTTTGCCTGGAAGACCGACGCGGCCGGCCGCTTCAGCGCCATGTCGCCCGAGTTCCTGTCCGCGGTCGGCACTCCCGCCGGCGATATTCTGGGACATTCCTTCGCGTCGGTGTCCGACGCGATGGATCTCGATCCGCTGCGCGAGGTCGCCGGTCTGCTCGAGCGCCGCGACACATGGTCGGGACGGACCGTGCTCTGGCCCGTCGCCGGAACGGAACTGAAGGTTCCCGTCGATCTCGCGGCTTTGCCGATCTATTCGCGCGACCGCAGCTTCGAGGGTTTTCGCGGGTTCGGCATTGCCCGGCTGGCGGACATGGTCGTCGATCAGCACCCGGCGGAAGCAGAATCGGAAGCGGGCGGTCCCGGCGCCGATGCACCGGAGGAAATGTCGGCAAAGCCGGATGCCGGGCAGCCGCGCGACGACACCGCGGCCGAGAACGAACAGGCGGCCGGTTCGGTTCGTGGCGAGGTCCCGGTGCTGACCCTCGTGCCGAAGCCGGACAGGCGCGCCTCGGACAAGATCATCCGCCTGGCTGAACATAGACCGCCGCCCGCCGAGAAAGGACTTTCGACGGTCGAGCGCAGCGCCTTCCGCGAGATCGGCGAGAAACTGCGGAAGGCGGGCGGCCTGGAAGGCGACGGCATGGCAAGCGTCGCGGCGGAAGGCCGCGCCACCGGGCAGCGCCGGGAAAAGCATACGGGTGAGCGCGCACGGGACAATGGCGAGCCCAACACCTTGACCGTCGAGGCGGAAAGCGCCGCCGATGCCATGGCCGGTGAAGCGGCGGACGAAAGGCCGCAGACCGGTGCGCGTGAAACCGGACAGGGCGGCACGGCGGCCTCGTTCGTTCCCGGCAACGGCGAAGGCCGCGAGCCCGATGCCGCGGCCACGCCCGCCTCACCGCCGGAGGCGCCCGGCCTCGGTGCATCCGGGCTGGTTCTGTCCGGAGCACCCCCGTCTGACGCCTCGGCCCCGGAAGCCGGCCGCGAGGCCGTTGCCGCAGGGCCGCCGCAGGACGCGGAACTGACCACGCGGGGCGGGGATGATCGCCGTGACGCCGAGGGCGCCGACACGCTCCATTTCGAAACCATGAAGGATTTACCGCCACTCCCGGCGGATCACCCGGAACCGGAAATCGCCACCGGACCGGCATTGCCTGTCTCGTCCGGCGCGGAGCCTGTCACCGTCACGCCGGTCACGGCGGTCACGGCGGCGCGCGCATCAACCGAGGAGTTGAAGGCAAACGGGTTCGTGCCTTCTGTCCCTGCTGCCGGTACGACGGTTCAGGACACGCCGATTCTGTCGCGCCTGCCGGTGCCGATCCTGATCCATTCGGGCGACGTGCTGCACTACGCCAATGGCGAATTCCTGAGCCTCACCGGCTATGACTCGTTGCAACGGCTTGTCGAGGCCGGCGGGCTGGGTGCCCTGTTCGCGGACCGCTACGAGGAGGAGACGCGCGACAACGACCGGTCGCTTCGGCTGAAGGCCGCCGACGGCTCGGTGTTTCCGATCGAGGCCTTGCTTCGTTCCGTACCGTGGAACGGCGGGCGGGCGCTGATGCTGGTGGTCCGGCGCACCGGCGATCTTGAAGAGGACCCGCACGCTTCGCCCTTCGCGCAGCCGGAGATCGAGTCGCTGAGGGCCCGCATAGCCGAGATGCGCGCGATCATCGACACGGCCACCGATGGCGTCATTCTGATCACGATGGAGGGAATGATTCGTTCGATCAGCCGTCCGGCGGAGGCGCTGTTCGGCCTGGAATCCGACGAGGTCGGCGGAAAGCCCTTCGTTTCCCTGTTCGCGATGGAGAGCCAAAGGGCGGCGCGCGACTACCTCGCCGGACTTTCCGACCATGGCGTCGCCAGCGTGCTCAATGACGGCCGCGAGGTGATCGGACGCGAGGCGCAGGGCCGCTTCATTCCGCTGTTCATGACCATCGGCAAGCTGCCGGGCAATGGCGGCTATTGCGCGGTCATGCGCGACATCACGCCATGGAAGCGCGCCGAGGAGGAACTTACCCAGGCGCGGTCGGCGGCCGAGCGGGCGTCCGCGCAGAAGTCGGAATTCCTGGCGCGCATCAGTCACGAGATCCGCACGCCGCTCAACGCCATCATCGGTTTTTCCGATCTGATGATCGATGAGCGCTTCGGCGGGATCGGCAACGACCGCTATCGCGAATATCTCAGGGACATCAACCGCTCGGGCAACCATGTCCTTGAACTGGTCAACGACCTGCTCGACATCTCCAAGATCGAGGCGGGCGAGCAGGAGATGATCTATGAGGCTGTCGCGCTGAACGAGATGCTCACCCAGACGGTCGCCATGATGCAGCCGCAGGCGAATCGCGAGCGGGTGATCATCCGCTCAAGCCTCGCCTCGAATCTTCCCGATGTCGTCGCCGATCCCCGCAGCGTCCGGCAGATCGCGCTCAACCTCCTGTCCAACGCCGTGCGCTATACGCAGGCCGGCGGTCAGGTCATTGTTTCGACCGCCTACGAGCCGTCCGGCGACGTCGTCCTGCGGGTGCGCGATACCGGCATCGGCATGTCGCCCGCCGAGATCGAGCAGGCACTCAAGCCATTCAGGCAGATCAACACACTGAAGCGCGAGCGCGGCGACGGAACCGGCCTGGGCCTGCCGCTCACCAAGGCGATGGTGGAGGCCAACCGTGCGCGCTTCACGATCAATTCGACGCCGGGAGAGGGAACGCTGGTGGAAGTCGCTTTCCCGTCGACGCGCGTGCTGGCAAACTGAGCCTTTGACGGGTCTTTTCCTGGTGCCGGCGGCATCTGCTTTCAGCAGCCGGGAGACGAGCGCTCCTCTGACATCTTCGTGATTTTTCCGCCCGACGATTTGCCGCAGGACGCGCAAAAGCCGGATATTTCCACTCAACTTATTGAAAAGCTGTGACAATCCGTCCAGTTTAGAATTCTTCCAAACTATTGAATTTGTTGGCATTTGTATTGACGACCGAACGCGCATCGCCAATAGGTTTCGTTGCAGGCGGGAAAGTTGAAATTCGTCCGAGGGGCCTTGCACCCCTTGCGGCCAGGAGAGAACGATGACCAAGGGAAGCCTTCGCTCAAAAATCGCGGCCGGCGCCGCGCTTGCGTTCGCGACGCTGTTTGCGGGCTCGGCGCTCGCGGATGGCGTTGTCAACATCTATTCCTATCGCCAGCCCGATATCATCAAGCCGGTGCTCGATGCCTTCACGGCCGAGACCGGCATCAAGACCGAAGTGCTGTTCCTCGACAAAGGGCTGGAGGATCGCATCCTCGCGGAAGGCCAGAATTCGCCGGCCGATGTCATCCTGACGGTCGATATTTCGCGCCTCACCACCGCCAAGGCGAAGGGCGTGACCCAGGCGCTCGACGACGCCACCGTCAACGCCAACCTGCCGGCCGAATACCGCGATCCCGAAGGGCACTGGTTCGGCGTGACCAAGCGCGCCCGTGTTCTCTACGTATCCAAGGACAGGGTCACGGATACCGCCATCGCTTATGCCGACCTCGCCGATCCGAAATGGAAGGGCAAGATCTGCATGCGCTCGGGCCAGCACGACTATAATCTCGGCCTGTTCTCGGCCGCGATCGCGCATTGGGGTCCCGAGAAGACCGAGGCGTGGATGAACGGGCTCAAGGCCAATCTGGCGCATAAGCCGGACGGCGGCGACCGCCCGCAGGCCAAGGCGATCTTCGCCGGCGAGTGCGACATCGCGCTTGGCAACACCTATTATGTCGGTTTGATGCGCACCAACGAGAAGGATCCGGAAGAGAAATTGTGGGGCAACGCCATCAACGTCATCTTCCCGACCTTCGAGAACGGCGGCACGCATGTGAATATTTCCGGCGCCGCACTCGCCAAGAACGCGCCGAACCGCGACAATGGCGTCAAGCTGATCCAGTTCCTGTCGAGCCACAAGGCCCAGCAGATCTACGCAGGGCAGACCTTCGAATATCCCGTGGAGCCCGGACTTGAACCGTCCGACATGGTGAAATCCTTCGGCGTGCTGACGGCCGACACTTTGCCGCTCGCCGAGATCGCCAAGAACCGCAAGGCCGCCTCCCAAATGGTCGATCGCGTCGGCATCGACGATGGTCCGGCCAGCTAACAGTACCGGTCATGAGCTTTGACCGCGCAGGGCGTGCGGGGCGGCGCGGACTTGTCGCAGGGCTGCCGCGTCAGACGGTCACGCTTCATTGGCCTCGGCATAAATCATCGCGCGACCGGTATTCAGACAGAGCGATGCGGAAACAAAGGCTGAAGCAAGGTGCCCGGTTCCGGTATCGGGCGCCTTGCTTCAGCGCTGGTGCCTTTCCGGAAACTGGTCCGGGCCGTGAAAGCGGCCCGCCCATTGTTCCATTCCTCCTCCGGTGATCTGAAGCGCGATGAACATCGCGGCAAGAGCCATCGCGCGCGAAACGACCCGGCGGCTTCCGGTTCGGCGTGCGCGGCATCCGCTGATGCTCGCCATTACGCTGGCGGCTTCGGCGATCGTTCTCCTGCCGGTCGCCACGCTGACGATCATCGCGCTTTCCGGGAGCGGCGAGGATTGGCCGCATCTGGCGGCCAACGTGCTGCCGACAGCGGCAGTCACCACGGCGGCGCTCATTGCGATGGTTTCAGCCGGCACCGCGCTGGTCGGTGTGACAGCAGCCTGGCTGGTGGTCGGCTTTGACTTTCCCCTGCGCCGGCAATTCTCGTGGGCGCTGGTTCTGCCGCTTGCCGTTCCGCCCTATCTTGCCGCCTACGCCTTCGGCGAGTTCTTCCTGTTCACCGGGCCGGTCCAGTCGGCGCTGCGGGCGATCTTCGGATTTCATACGCCGCAGGACTATTGGTTTCCCGATCTTCGATCGACGCCGGGCGCGGCGTTCACGCTGGCCTGCGTGCTTTACCCCTATGTCTATCTGACCAGCCGTGTCGTCTTCCTGATGCAGGGCCGCAATATCGGCGATGTGGCGCGCACCCTCGGCGCCCGGCCGGCCCGCGTCTTCTTCCGCGTTCTTCTGCCGGTTGCCCGGCCCGCCATCGCGGCGGGCGTCGTTCTGGTTCTGATGGAAACAATCAACGATATCGGCGTGGCCGAATATCTCGGCGTGCGGACGCTGACGGCGGCGATCTACACGACCTGGATCAATCGCGGCAGCCTGGAAGGCGCGGCGCAGCTCGCCGTGCTGATGCTGATCCTGGTGCTGGCCCTGCTCGCCTGCGAGCAGTTCGCGCGGCGCCTCCAGCGTTTCCACAACACGCGCGCCACGCAAATGAAGGCGCGCCCGCCGCGTATCCGCCTCAAGGGCGCCGCGGCCTTTACGGCGCTGCTTGCGGTCGCCACGCCCGTCCTGTTCGGCTTCGGCATCCCGCTATGGGTGTTCGGCCGCTACGCGTCGCGGCGGCTCGACGATCTTGTCAACGCCGATCTCGGCAGAGCCTTCCTGAACAGCGTTTTCACCGCCGGCCTCGCCGCCCTGCTGACGGTCGCCCTCGCTCTCTTCCTCATCTACGCTGTTCGCTTGTCGCGGTCGGCTTCGATCCATGTCCTGGTGCGGCTGGCGTCCGTAGGCTACGCGCTGCCCGGCACCATTCTCGGCCTCGGCCTGCTCTATTCACTGGCGCGGTTCGACAATGCGATCGACACGTTCGCGCGGGCGCAGCTCGGTTTCTCGACCGGCCTGCTCATGACCGGATCGGCGGCCGCGGTCATTCTCGCCTGCACGATCCGCTTCCTGGCCCTTGCGGAGGGCGCCGTGCGATCGGGGCTCGAAAAGCTGCCGGCCAGCCTCGACGATGCGGCGCGAAGCCTCGGCAGGCCGCCGCTGCGCAGTGCGATGCTGATTCTCGCGCCGCTGCTGAAGCCGGCGATCCTGACGGCGCTCGTGCTCGTCTTCGTCGATACGGTGAAGGAGCTTTCGGCGACGATCCTGCTCAGGCCATTCGGCTTCAACACGCTGGCCACGCTCGTTTATGAGAACGCCTCGCGCGCGGTGGTCGAGGACGCCTCGGTGGCGGCCCTGCTGATCATCGCCACCGCCACGGTGCCCGTAATCCTGCTGTCGCGCGCGCTGGCGCGAGACCAGGAGGCTTCGCTTTAATCGAAGGGCGAGGCCGGGAGTAGTCACAAGCGCAGCAGACGCCTGATCCGGTTGCGCAATGTGCGGGCCATATTGCGCGTTTCGCGAAGCAGATGGAGTTGCGAGGCCGCCTGCCGCACCGGCCGGTCGGAACTGGGAACCATGCCGATGACGATCGTTCCCATGGCGCGGCGCTCCATCCAGAGCCGGCCCATCACCGTGTGGTCCGGAGCCGCGCAGGAGTCCGTGGCATCGATGCTTGGGTCGTCGAGATGGTGCCTGGTCACCTCGATCATCAGCAAAGTGCCCGGCGAGAACGCGGCATAGGCTTCGTCAAAGGCGGTCTTCCAGGTGTAGGCCATGCCGGCCTTTTTCGGCGAGACGACGCTTCATACGCCGGAACTCGCGATAGTGGTGGGCGCGCAACGATGTCTTCAGATAGGTTTCGCCGTCGAGGTCGCTTTCGAGAAAGGGGCGCTCCAGCAAGGAGGTCGTCTCGATCGGCAGGCCGCGCGTCTCGGCCACCGCCTTCAGCATCCTGGCGACCGGACCGTCCAGGCGCATATCCGGCAGGACAAGGACCTTCGGCAGTTTGAGGTGCGGGCGCGACAGCATTTCGAAGAAGTCGGTGACGACGCCCGCCGGGTCATCGCGGTCGAGCAACGGCGTGCCCAATGGACTGAACGGGCTGGACCAGCTGCGCATCACCGAAACGCCGAGGGGGGTGGCGGGCCGTTCGATGGAAAAGGGAACGAGCAGCCGCAGGCGGGACTTCTCCTCCGCGCCGTCCCGGATGACCGCGAGGCGCACTTCGCGATCCTCCAGCCGGGGCATGGCGGGCGCCAGGAAGCGCGGATTGAAGAACAGGTTCGGCTCGATCGTGCGGGCGCACAGATAGTCGAATTCCTCGACCAGCGAGAAGCCGGCCGCCGCCTGATAGATGCTGAGGCGCCTCGGTAGTTGGCGGCCTTCGATCGTCTCCTCGCGCTCCGGCGGCAGGCTTCCATCCCGCAACCCGGCAAGGCCGGATAATACCGCGCCGGCCGGGCTGCCGCTTGTTTCCTCGATCAGGGGCTTTGCCACCATCAGCCGCGCCTCGGGGTGGAACCCGCGGCGGCGAAGATCACCATGGCGATGCCGAGCCTGCGCCATGCGGTGAAGGAAAGCGCGGCCGCCTCGAAGGTCATGGAAATGGCGGTGGCCCAGGCCGCCCCCATGAGGCCGAATTGCGGGATGAGGGTGATGCTCAAAGCGATGTTGAGCGCCAGCGTCAGCGCGTAGACGAGGGCGCAGATATTCTGGTTGCCGCTCATCGTAAGCAGGCTTTCGCACGGGCCGACCGATGCGCGCGCCACCACCCCGATCACCAGAGGAAAAAGCAGCGGATAGCCTTCACTGAAGGTCGGACCGAACAAACCGAGCATGAATTCGCCCAGGAGCAGCACGACCCCGGCCATAAGCAGCGACGGCCAGAAGGTCCAGGCTACCGTTTCGCGGGCGAAATCCGCCAGGCGGCTGCCGTCGCCATGCGTGAACTGGGCGTAACGCTGGGCCACGCCCGCCTTGACGGCGAAGTAAACGAAATGGACCAGCGCCAGCGTCTTGACGGTGGCGAAATAGACGGCGACGTCATGAGGCTGCATGAACAGGCCGACCATCAGCACGTCGGCATTGGTCAGGATGAAGAAGAAGCTTTCGATCAGGAAGATCGGCAGCGAAATCGCCACCCAGATCTTCAGATGGAAGGCGCGCGGACCGCTCGGCAACTTTCGGTCGACGCTGACCGTCGTGCGGACGAACTGGACGATGGATGTCGCGTAGGTGGCGAGGATCGCGGCCAGCAGCGCGACGTCGGCGTTCGCGGGAAAGCCGGCCAGGAGGGCGCCGGCCATGAATGCCAGGATCAGCACGGGGCGCATGAGAAAGGTCGGGAAAAGAGCCGAGATGGCCCAGGAGTGCGCGCGCGCTATCCCCTGCTCCAGATCCGAAAGCGCGATCATCGGCAGGCAGAACAGACCGAGGATGAACGGCACGACGTAGTAAGGCTCGATCCGCGCCGAGAACAGCCAAACCGCGAGCATCGCCAGGGCCGTGAGCGCGGACGAGGCCAGGAGCACGAAGACCCGGCTGGTCACCAGGATGCCGCGCAGTTCCCGCAGCATGCGCTTTTCGCGGAATTCCGGGATGAAGCGGATGATCGATGTGTGGAAGCCGAAGCACGAAATATTGCCGGCGATCACCATCGCGGTCCACACCAGCACGAAGATGCCGTATTCGAAGCTGCCCATCCAGCGGGCAAGCAGCACCTGGCTGACGAAGGCGATCGCCGCGCTGAAGATGCGGACGGAGAAGGCGATCAGTGACATGCGGCCCGCCGCGCCGCGTTCGCCGGGTTCGAGGATGACGGCATCGATACGGTCGAAAAGCGGTCTCAGCCTGAGTGCGAGGCGCTCGGGCAGAAGCCGTTGGGCTGTCGTCGCCGCGGAAAAGCGCACGCCAGGCTCTCCGAAATTCCGCCGGTTTCCCGCGACGATCCAGCTCCGACCCGTTAAGAATTGGTTGGGTGGAATTGCCGAGGATTTTCTATCGATGATGGTTCTACATGAGCGCGGCAAGATGCTGAAGGCCCATTCTGCGGGCCAGGGATGAGCGAGCAAGTTACGGTCGGATTGAACCATTCCGTTGCTTGGACGGCGGCGGATGCAGCCTTTTCGCGGATGGTCGCTGACGGCCCGATTGCGAATTTGTCCGGAGTGGACAAATCAGCGCAACGCCGTCGATTGGGTCCATTCGCCTCTCGCGCCTGGCCGCAAGTGACGGAATTACGCCGCTCTCGTCTTCAAATACTTGGTGAAATTTTCATAAAGGGTGATCGTCGAGCCGTCCGGCATAACCTTCAGTATCGCCAGTTCGCGAAAATAGGCGCTGTTGTCTTTCGCCCACTGCACGGCCGCGTTGCTGTGGGAGAACTCGGTTCTGGTCTCCTCCCAGACGCCGGAAGCGTTCGGGGTATGTGTAAAGCCAAGATAGGAAGTCATAGTGTCGGTAGTCCCTTTGTCGGTGCAGGCCCTTATATAGGTCGCCGGGGCGGCAAATTTCAGCGCGGGCCGCGAAAATGCAGGCGAGCGTCGGGATCGGCGTCGAACCGCCAGCCTCTCCCCAGGCGGCGTCCGCGCGTTTCGTCATCGCCACGCCCGCCTTTTTCGCGTCTGGCCATTGTCGGGGAACGCTGCTCAGAAAGAGGAGCCGGGAAGCGGGGCGCAAGGCCGAGCCTCGCAATCGCGCCTGATCTTCCCGGTAAGTCGGCGGCCGTCTCGCCGTGCCCCGCGCTTGGATGTCTTTGGCGAATAACACAGTGATGCACGTCACTACACGCGGTGGCACCATACGCTGTGAGTTGGAAGCGGCGCTAGTCTAGTCCACCAGAGCGTCGCAAATTAGTCGACCGTCGTCAGCTGAGATGAGCGCGCTTGCAGCGTCCACTTTCTGATATCTCCCTTAAGAGCGTCGACTACCTTGCCTGCGATTCCGTTATGTCGTCTAAGAGATTTCCCTCACGAGATAATCATCGAGAAACAAAATATCGCAATGTAAAAAACTATCGTGATGCAAAAAAGGATGATCTGACTTCTTCAGGGGAACAAATGGCTTTAGGAACGGTCTAGAGTTTATACGATAAAACCAGCCATTGTCAGGCTGAACACAGGCAACCATCTTCGGATGAGGTTCGCGGAGCGTGGCGTCGTAAATCCAAATAACTTCAAGCGATCTTAACATTACAATTTCATGAAACGCGCATTTTCCAGCAAATAGGCGACTACCTCATCCCTGTCGGGGCGTTCGTCCAGCATGTCCTCATACTTCATGTATCCGAGCTCAGCCTTCTGCCAGTCCGGCCCGTGCGTAGCCGTTGTGCGTTCACTGAAGTTGAGCTTGAGCGACCGTGTGAGGCCTTCCTCTAGTGCCTCCTGTTCACTGTCGGCGAGAGTGGACAGGTCACCGCTATGGTTGCCAGCCCGTTGCAGGCGATAGCCCTGCATCTGCCAGGGAATCTCGTCCACGCCCAATTCAGCCAGCCAAAGGGCCTCACCTTTCGCCATTTCGTATATTTCCAAAGGGACTGGACCGAACCGCATTGCCCGATAGGTCGCACCAAAGATTGGACGGAGATAGGCGTTGAGGTGACTCTTATCCGCGAAATAACACGCCTTGAGCGCGGCGTGCAGATCAATGCCCGGCTGCTCACTTACCATCCAATGGAGAGCAGTGAACGCCTTTTGAGGTGAGAAGCTAAAACGAATCCTCATTTAATATATATACACGTTTTTTTATGTAGATTTAACGGTTTATGTTTGTCTTGATTCAGGCGAATAGACTCTACGTCCGTTGGCGGCTGGTCCAAAATGAGGTTACGGGCCCGTTTCCGCGTGGATTACAGGCGGCGCGTCAGAACGCGCCGTGGCAGTGCTTGAACTTCTTGCCCGAGCCGCACGGGCAGGCCTCGTTGCGGCCGACCTTGCCCCAGGTCGAGGGATTGGCGGGGTCGCGGTTGTCGGAGGCGGCGGCGCGTTCGACCGCCACGCGGGTCATCACCGCGGCGTCGCCGAAATCGCCCTCGTCGAAATCATCCTCGCCGGTGGTGGCGTCGATGTGCTGGCCGAACGCCAGCGGCGCCTCGGGCGGCGGCGCTTCCGCCGCCTCGCGCACCAGTTCGACGCGCATCAACTGCGCCGTGACCGCCTGGCGCAGATTGCCGAGCAGCGCCTGGAAAAGTTCGAAGCTCTCGGACTTGTATTCATTCAGCGGGTCGCGCTGCGCATAGCCGCGGAAACCGACGACGGAGCGCAGATGGTCGAGATTCACCAGATGCTCGCGCCACAGATGGTCGAGAGTCTGCAGGACCACCGAGCGCTCCACATAGGCCATGACCTCCGGGCCGAAACGCTCGGAGCGCTGATCGGCGACCTCGTCGGCGCGTTTGGTGATGCGCTCGCGGATCGCCTCCTCGTCGATGCCTTCTTCCTTGACCCAGTCCTCGATCGGCAGATCGAGGTTCAGGTGCTGGAGGCAACCTTCCTTCAGGCCGGCGGCATCCCACTGCTCGGCATAGGCGGTCTCGGGGATGCATTTGGTGACGAGTTCGTCGATCACGTCCTGGCGCATCTCGGCGACCGTCTCCGACAGGCCCTCGCCGTCCATCAGCGCAAGGCGCTGCTCGAAAACGACCTTGCGCTGATCGTTCATCACGTCGTCGAATTTGAGCAGGTTCTTGCGGATGTCGAAATTGCGCGCCTCGACCTTTTTCTGGGCCTTCTCCAGCGCCTTGTTGATCCAGGGATGGATGATCGCCTCGTCCTCCTTGAGGCCGAGCTTCTGCAGCATGCCGTCCATGCGGTCGGAGCCGAAGATGCGCATCAGGTCGTCCTGGATGGACAGGTAGAATTTCGAGCGGCCGGGGTCGCCCTGGCGCCCCGATCGGCCGCGGAGCTGGTTGTCGATGCGGCGCGACTCGTGGCGCTCGGTGGCCAGCACGTAAAGGCCGCCGGCGGCAAGCGCCTTGTCCTTCAGCCGCTGTATGTCGGCGCGAATGGCGGCCTCTTTCTCGGCGCGCTCCGCACCATCCGGCATGTCGGCCAGTTCCCTTCGCACGCGCATGTCGAAATTGCCGCCGAGCTGGATGTCGGTGCCGCGGCCGGCCATGTTGGTGGCGATCGTGATGGCGCCCGGCACGCCGGCCTGCGCGACGATGTAGGCCTCCTGCTCATGGTAGCGGGCATTCAGCACCTGGAGGTTTTTCACGCCTTCCTGGCGCAGGCGCTCGGCAAGGTGCTCGGATTTCTCGATCGAAGTGGTGCCGACGAGGATCGGCTGGTCCTTGGCGTGGGCATCGCGGATCTCCGTGATGATCGCCTTGAATTTTTCCTCGACGGTCCGGTAGACCTCGTCGTCCTCGTCCAGGCGGATGACGGGCAGATTGGTCGGCACCTCGGTGACTTCCAGGCCGTATATGTTGCCGAACTCCTCGGCTTCCGTCGCCGCCGTGCCGGTCATGCCGGCGAGCTTCTTGTACATGCGGAAGTAGTTCTGGAAGGTGACGGAGGCGAGCGTCTGGTTCTCCGGCTGGATCGCCACATGCTCCTTGGCTTCCAGCGCCTGGTGCAGGCCTTCCGAATAGCGGCGGCCGGGCATCATGCGGCCGGTGAACTCGTCGATGATGACGATTTCGCCATTGCGGACGATATAGTCCTTGTCGCGCTGGAACAGGCGATGCGCCTTCAGCGCATTGTTGACGTGATGGACGATCGCCACATTCTCCACGTCGTAGAGCGACTCGCCCTTGAGATGGCCGGCGGCGCGCAGCAGATTCTCCAGCTTTTCGGTGCCGTCCTCGGTGAAGATAGCGGTGCGCTGCTTCTCGTCGATTTCGTAGTCTTCCGGCTGAAGCTGAAGGATGAAGGCGTCGATGGTGTTGTACATCTCGGAGCGGTCCTCAAGCGGGCCGGAGATGATCAGCGGCGTGCGGGCCTCGTCGATCAGGATCGAGTCGACTTCGTCGACGATCGCGTAATGGTGGCCGCGCTGCACCATCTGGGCGCGCTCATACTTCATGTTGTCGCGCAGATAGTCGAAGCCGAGCTCGTTATTGGTGGCGTAGGTGACGTCGCAGGCATAGGCCGCGCGCCGCTCCTCGTCGGAAAGGCCGTGCACGATGACGCCGGTGGTCAGGCCGAGGAAGCCGTAGATGCGGCCCATCCATTCGGCGTCGCGGCTGGCGAGATAGTCGTTGACGGTGACGACGTGGACGCCCTTGCCGACAAGCGCGTTGAGGTAGACGGGCAGCGTGGCGACCAGCGTCTTGCCTTCGCCGGTGCGCATCTCGGCGATGCCGCCATTGTGAAGAACCATGCCGCCGATCAACTGCACGTCGAAGGGGCGCATGCCGAGCACGCGGCGGGAAGCCTCGCGCACGGTGGCGAAGGCCGGAACCAGCAGGTCCTCCAGATTGGCGCCGTTGGCCAGATCCTGCCTGAACTGCACTGTCCGGGCGCGCAGCGCCTCGTCGGACAGCGCGCCCATCTCGTTCTCGAGGCCGCTGATGGATTCGACCCGCGGCCTTGCGGCCTTAACGCGGCGATCGTTGGAGGAACCGAATATCTTACGGGCGAGACCGCCGAGACTGACCATCAATGGCCCTTTCAAATACGACTGTGCCGGGGCTTCGCCGGCGGACCCGCAGTCCGGATCTGAGCGGATCGCAAGGCAAGACAGCGCCCGGAAATCGATCTGGACGCCAAGACGAAGGACAGATAAGAGGGGGCACTTTCGATGTCAACGTGGCGTCAACACATGGTGTAGCGGCAAATTTGGCCACATTCCCCCCTTAGCCGGCCGCTTCCACCCAAGAAGTCTTCCCGACCGGAGAACAAAAGATGTTTCCTTACCGCCGCGCCTTGCTCGCCAGCCTCGGCCTCGCCAGCATTCTCGCTTTTTCCGCCACAGGCGGATCGTTCGCGCAGGACGACAAGGTGATCGCCACCGTCGGCGGCGAGACCATCACCGAAGCCGACCTGACCCTGGCCCTGGCCGATCTCGACCAGCAGTTCGCGCGGCTTCCCGCCGAACAGAAGCGCGCCGCTGCGCTGTCGGCCGTGATCGAGATCAAGCTGCTCGCCGCCGATGCCAAGGCCAAGGGCCTGGACCAGTCGGATGATTTCAAGCGCCGCATGGCCTTCCTGCAGCAGCGGGCGCTGCACAGCGAGGTGATCGGCAAGGAAGTCGAGGCCAAGATCACCGACGCTGAAATCCGCAAGCGCTACGACACCGAAATCGCCACGACGCCGCCGGCCAACGAAGTGCATGCGCGCCACATTCTGGTGAAGACCAAGGAGGAGGCCGCGGCAATCGTCAAGCAGCTCGACGGCGGCGCCAAGTTCGAGGACATCGCCAAGGAAAAGTCGAGCGATGCCGGCTCGGGAACGCAGGGCGGCGACCTCGGCTGGTTCGGCGCCGGCCAGATGGTGCCCGAATTCGAGAAGGCGGCGTTCGCCCTGGAAATCGGCACCTATACGAAGGAGCCGGTGCAGTCGCAGTTCGGCTGGCACGTCATCAAGCTCGAGGACAAGCGCGCCCAACAGCCGCCGGCGTTCGACCAGGTGAAGGAACAGCTCCGCTCGGTGTTGCTGCGCGATAAATATTTCGAGCTGGTCAAGTCGCTGCGCACCGCCGGAAAGGTCGAAATCACCGACCCGGAGCTGAAGAAGGGCGTCGAGGCGATCGAGCAGACGCAGTAGGGGCAGAGCCGCCGGAGCATCGCGCCGAAAAGCCTATTCCAAGACCCCTCATCCGCCTTCGCTCCGCTCAGGCACCTTCTCCCACAAGGGGAGAAGGGGGAAATCGGCATCAGTGCTCCCGCACATCTCCACTGTCGGCGTTTGGCGTCAACGGAGACACCGCCCCCTTCCCCCTTTGGTGTTGGACCGGAGCTCCCGAACCCCCTGCGACGCTCGACGTCGCGGACCTGTTCGCGTTCTCCGTCCCCTTGTGGGAGAAGGTGGCCGAGCGGAGCGAGGTCGGATGAGGGGTGCTGGACGGTGTGCGGCGGTTCGGAAGAGACCTCGATCGGAGCATACCATCAAAGCGACAGTTCCGGCGCTCTTGCTTCGGCGGCGAAGCGCAATGCGAGCGGCCGTCCCGCTATGGCGCCGCCCATACCGTCGCTGAGAGGCAGGGGCAGGGCGGCGGCCAGCGCGTCGAGCACCGAGGCGACGAAGCCGCGCTGCAGCGCCTCGTCGCCGGCAAGCTTCGACCAACTCACCCTCGGCTGCCCGATCATCGTTCCGTTGCGGCGCAGCGAGAAGGTCAGCGTGATGGCCAAGCCGGCGCTGCCGGGCGGCGGCTTCCAGCAGGCGACGATCGCGCTCCAGACCTCGTTCAGCGTGTTGACCGGACCGGGTGCCGGGCAAGCCGGTTGCCCGGCCTGCGATGGCGCGGTCCCGAGCATAAGCGCCACGGAGGCCGCGGCCAGAATGCGTGCCCCGGCGGCGGGTATCCGTCGCATTCCGCGGGTCGTCCAAGTGGCCGCGGGCCGAATGTTGTGGAACACGCGCACACGGAACCCCTATGTTCCTTGAACTCCATGCCCAGCCTACAGGCGGGCAAGGAGTTTGGCCAATTCGGTTTCGCCGCGAAAGTGGCCCGGACACGTCGCTGGATAACCGAGCCGGAATCGGTCGCGATCGGTAACATCGCGCCGGTAAAACGTTTCATCACTCGCAACCGACGGCTTGAACGACGGTCTTGATGTCTTTTGTGGTATTTTGTGATTATTGTGACAAGATTGTAACCAGATCGGAAACAAAACAGCAGAATTGAGACATAGCGCCGTTACAGGCGGGCATTACCCCTTCGCCTCGCCGGAGGACAGGGCCGGCATCGCCAAGGCCCCGGACCCCTCCTGCCCAACCTTAGCCTGCGACCACGAAAAACGGGAATCGTCAGCACCGCCTTCGTTGCGCGCGGCTTGAACCCAGGAGCAGAGCATGACCAAGCAGATTGCCATGGCGGCCTTGGCCGTCCTTTCCCTCGTCGGCGTCGCTGCGGCGGGCGACCTGAAGCCGATGCATTCGCGCAGCATCGATCTCGGCACGATGTCCGGGATCGCCTATTACACGGTCGAGCCGGAAGGCTATCATGTCGTGGCGACGCTCACGGACGAAAACGCCGTCACGCCGGTCCGCTTCGAAGCCGTTCTTGTATCCGGCCAGACCATCACCTTGTCGACCCCGCGCGAGGCGGGCATGCCGCCGGTCAAGGTCGAGATCAGCCGCGTGGACGACAGCGTTCATGTCGAGGAAGCACCGGTGATGAACTGATGCGATCGGCGGCCGTTCGGCCCCCGCCCGAAACCGTAATGGCCCGAAGCGCTGGCGCCATCTTCGTGCGTCAGCCAGCGTCGGGCCGGTTTCCGGGAGCCCGCCTATATGCCGATGCTCTCCCCGGCACCAGATTCGTCGAGCGCTGGTGGGAACCCCTCATGTGAACTTTCCGGCACGTCCTGCGTAAGGCCGGCAGTCACCGACATTCGGCCATCTCTTGCGCGACCGCCGACTATCGGGCAAACGGAGCCGGTGCCGTGATCCACGCGCCGAGGTTCCATGTCCGACAAGATTTCGCCGCTCGCACCTAAGAAATACCCGAAGATGCCGCCCGTCGAGGGCGTGCGGATCGCCACCGCCGAGGCAGGTATCAAATACAGGAACCGCACCGACCTTCTGGCCATGGTGTTTGACGAAGGCACCACGGCCGCCGGCGTCTTCACCAGGTCGAAATGCCCGTCGGCGCCGGTCGATTTCTGCCGCCAGAACCTCGCGGGCGGCAGGGCGCGGATGCTCGTGGTCAATTCCGGCAACGCCAATGCCTTTACCGGAAAGAAGGGCCGCGAGACGACCCGGATGACCGCCGAGGCCGCGGCCGAGGCAGCCGGCTGCGCGACGGGCGAGGTGTTCCTGGCTTCGACCGGCGTGATCGGCGAGCCGCTCGATGCCGGCCGCTTCGCGCATCATCTGGCCGGCATGGCGATCGAGGCGCGGCCCGACCGCTGGGTCGAGGCTGCCAAGGCTATCATGACGACCGACACCTATCCGAAACTCGCGACCGCCACCGTCAAGCTCGGCGAGGCCGATGTGACCATAAACGGCATCTCCAAGGGCGCCGGCATGATCGCGCCGGACATGGCGACCATGCTGTCCTTCATCGTGACCGACGCGCCTTTAGCGGCGCCGGTGCTGCAGGCGCTGCTGTCGAAGGGGGTGGGATCGACCTTCAACGCCGTCACCGTGGACAGCGACACCTCGACCAGCGACACGCTGATGCTGTTTGCGACGGGTGCCGCGGCCGGACGCGGCGTGCCGGCGATCGCGGACGCGGCGGACCCCCGCCTCGCCGCCTTCCGGCGGGCGCTCAACCGCATCCTCAAATCGCTGGCGCTGCAGGTGGTGCGCGACGGCGAGGGCGCGCGCAAGCAGGTCGAGGTGACGGTGACGGGTGCGAAGTCGGCGCGCTCGGCCAGGCGCATCGCGCTGTCGATCGCCAATTCGCCGCTGGTCAAGACGGCGATCGCCGGCGAGGACGCCAATTGGGGGCGGGTGGTCATGGCCGTCGGCAAGGCCGGCGAACCGGCGGATCGCGACCGGCTGACGATCTGGTTCGGCGATAACCGCCTGGCTTTCGAGGGCGAGCGCGACCCCGCCTATTCGGAGGCGGCGACCTCGGCCTATATGAAGCGCGACGAGATCGCGATCCGCGCCGACATCGGGCTGGGGCGCGGCAAGGCCACGGTCTGGACCTGCGACCTGACCAAGGAATATGTCGCCATCAACGGCGACTACCGTAGTTGACGCGGTTGTCAGCCCTGGTCACGCCAGAACTCACGACGGTGCGGCGCTTCGAGGCGGCGGGGTTCCGCGCCTGGCCCGCCGGTTGTGTCCACTATGACGGGACCTGGGCGATACGCCTGACGAAAGGCCATCCGGGCAAGCGGCTCAACTCCATCAATCCGCTGGATCCCGGCGATGCCGTCGACATCGCGGCGCGGCTCGAGCGCGCGGCCCGGCGCTTCGGCGCCGTGGCCCGGCCCTTGACGATGCGTCTTTCGCCGCTGGCCGCCGGGGCAATCTCCGACCACCTCGACCGCCTGAACTGGTCGCGCTTCGACGAGTCGGCGGTGATGCGGCTTTCGCTCACCGACGTGGCGATCGAGGAAGCGATGGATCAGATTCCGCTGAAGGATGTCGATCGGTTCGCCGCCGCAGCGATCACGGTGAGCGGCGGGGATGCGGCAATGCGCACGGGAATGGCCGGCGTGATCGGATCGATCGAGCCGGAGGCCGGAATGTTCGTGCTCGAAGAGCAGGAGCGGCCGATGGCGGCGGCGCTGTGCGTGCATGACGGCGATCTGGCCGGGCTCTTCGAAGTGGCGACCGCGGCAAGCGAGCGCGGCAAGGGATACGGCCGCCGGATCGTGCTTTCGGCGCTGAAATGGGCGCGGCTGCATGGCGCGCGCATCGTCTGGCTGCAGGTGAACCTCGCCAACCGGCCCGCGCTGAGCCTATACGAAGGCATGGGCTTTCAAGAACTCTACCGGTATCACTACCGGCAGCCGCCCGGGGCCTGAACATCATGCCTGACAAGCCCATCCTGCTCGTGTCGGCCTGCGCGCTGGTGGACGCGGACGGGCGCGTCCTGCTGTCCCGGCGGCCCGAGGGCAAGTCGCTTGCCGGCCTGTGGGAGTTTCCGGGCGGCAAGGTCGAGCCTGGCGAGACGCCGGAAGAGACGCTGATCCGCGAACTCAGCGAGGAGATCGGCGTCGAAACGCAGACGGCCTGCCTGGCGCCGCTGACCTTCGCCAGCCACACCTACGAGACCTTTCATCTGCTCATGCCGCTGTTCGTCTGCCGCCGCTTTTCGGGAATACCGACACCCAAGGAAGGCCAGACGCTTAAATGGGTGCGGCCGGACAAGATGCGCGACTACCCCATGCCGCCGGCCGACGAGCCCCTGATCCCGTTCCTGATCGACCTGCTGTAGGCCTCGCCTTTGAAACGGAGTGGTTCCATTCACCGTTAGAGCGGGATGCGTTCGAGTTGAAGCGGGTATCCCGCTCTAGGTATTTGTTTTAGCCGCATTTTTGCGACGCCAAGTGATTCCACTTGGCTGCAAAATGCTCTAGCGTTAGTCGAAGGGGTCTGTTGGAAGGCCGAGCTTGTTCCATACCACGATTAGATCGTCCTTTGCTTCCCGGACGCGAATGCGGGGCGCCGTGGGTCCCGGACCGAAAATCAGCACCGACTTTGTATTTGCGTGATCGACAATAGCTGAACTATCGTCTCGATCTGAGACCTCTTTCGCATTGATCAGCATCGACATACCACCGGGTGAAGTTAATCTCGCTAAAGTTATCATCGAAAATTTGTTAACCAACTCGACAAGTGACTCGGCAGGAAAGATGCGGAAGCCTCCTCCCCAGATGCATGTAGACGCTTGTGGTGCCTCGTGACGCTCAATGTCAGTTGCGTCTCTGATCACCAGTACAGAGTCAGGCTCAATTCGTTCATCGCCGCCGCCTGGCATTTTTACGCGAACGGTCATTGCTTTCGTAATCCTTCGCGATTGCAATCATTTTTCGAAGATCAGTAATCATCGCATAATTTACGAAAATCTCAAATGAATATTTGAAATCGCCGAACAAAACCTAAGTCGTTAACTGCGCGGCGCTCACCTAAGTCTGTAACTCCCTTGTACATTCAAAGGTGCCGTCAATTGCCATCGCGCAACCGGTGGTAGGCTGCGGCTTTAACGAAAGATTTATCCAAGCATGGCCTTTTGTCGTGCGGGGTTACGGCCGCGCGTGGTTCAATGCGCAGGGATCGTCGATGGCATTCGAGGAAGAGGAAGTCCATTGCCAGCGGTCGCAAATTGAGGCCGTTGTCGGCGGCGTATTGAGGGTCGTCCTGCTGTTCGGTCCCCTGATGGTCGTCGCCGGCGCCCTAATCTTCTCTCAAATCCTCGACGGACGGCCGAGCCGCGACCTCGCGGAAAGCCAGACGGCGGCCGGCCTGGATACCATGCCGACGGGATCGATCGGCTACGCCAATGGCGTCTGCATCCTGCCGGGCAACGGCACCCCCGGCGGGAATTGCTGAGCGCGGAGACGGACGGAGCGCGCGAGCAGGTTGCGTGTTCATCCGTCGTTAAGCGTCATTTCTTAACCTTCGTTAAGGTCTTGCCCTTAGCCTGATTGCGGCAAGGAGGGGCCGCATGGGCAGTTTGTTTTCCCGATTCCTGAAGCATGGCGGCGGTGCAACCGCCGTGGAGTATGGCCTGCTCGTCGCCATGATTATAGTCACTGTCGTCACCGGCATCGGCAGGGCAGGCGATGCGTTGATCCTTCTCCGGGGCGACAAGGAGAGCCAGATCGCCCGCGCTCCCAATTAGCGCGCCGCCCCGGTCGCGTCTCTGCCGGGCGGCCTGCCAGCCACCGCGTCAGGCCGGATCGCCCTTGTCTTCGCGCATACGAAGCGCATCCGCCAGCGACACCCTGGCGGAACCGGGTTTCAGCGGCTGTTGCTGGGTCGGAGCCGGCGCCCAGCCGGACATCCAGACCGTCGAGAACGTCGCCCTGATCCGCCCGTCCGGATCGGAAAATCGCTCGGCATAGAGTTGCGCCGCGCGCAGGAACAGCGCCCGCGACACCGGCCGGCGCGACCGGGCAACCAGCGCGCTGGCGGCACCCATCGCCCGCAGGTCGCGCATCAGCGCGAACATATCGCCATAGCGTACGGTGACGGTCTCGACATCGGCCACCGGCAGGGCGAAACCCGCGCGCTGCAGCAGGGCCCCGACGTCGCGGACATCGGCGAACGGTATGACGCGCGGACTGGCGCCGCCGGACAACTCGCTTTCGGCGCTAAGCAGGCTTTCGCGCAACTCGGCCAGCGTGCCGCCGCCAGCCATGGCGCCGAGGAACAGTCCGTCCGGAGCCAAGGCCCGGCGGATCTGGACAAGCATGCCCGGAATGTCGTTGGCCTCGTGCAGCGACAGCAGCGAGACCGCGAGATCGAGGCTTTCGGGCGCGAACGGGATTGTTTCGGGGGCGGCCAATGTGCCGGCCTCCCCGCGCAGAAAAGCCGCATCGGCCTCGACGCGCGTGACGGCGCGCGCCTTGCCGCTTGCGAGGATCGCCTCGCGGGCGTCGGCCGTGACGCAGAAGAGGGTGGCGGCCTGCCCGAACCGCCGTTCCACCGCCGAAAGCCGCTCGGCAAGATCCTCGGCAGCGCGGCGCATCAGAAAATCCGCGCCGTCCGCCGGACGCGCGAGCGCGCGGCGCTTGTGCTGAATGGAAAGTTCGGTGTCGATGATCGGCTGCACGGCAACCCTGAGTTTAAAATGGGCGAGCGGCGCGCGCGAATTCTGCTAGGATCGCGCTCGGGGACGATTGTCATGGGCCATTGGGCGGCACACTTCAAGGACATCGCCGCGGCGGCGCGCAGAACGACCGCGCGCATGCTCTTTCCGGCGACCTGCGCGGGCTGCCTGCGTCTGGTCGAGGAGCCCGGCACGCTGTGCGCCAAGTGCTGGCCGCGCCTGCGCCTGCTGGACCGCCCGTGGTGCCCGGTGATGGGAACGCCGTTTGCATACGATATGGGGGAGGGTTTCCTGTCAGGGGAGGCGATCGCCAGGCCGCCGCCTTTCGAGCGCGCCCGCGCCGCCGTCGCGTATACGGGTGTCGCTCGGCAGATGGTGCAGCGCCTGAAATATCACGACAGGACCGATCTTGCTCCGTGGATGGCCAGGTGGATGGTGCGGGCCGGATTCGAGCTCATGCCCGACATCGACCTGATCGTCCCGGTGCCGTTGCACGGCCGCCGGTTCTTCCGGCGCCGCTTCAACCAGTCGGCCGAACTGGCGCGCGCGGTCGGGCGGCTGACCGGCCTTCCTTTCGAGCCGGGCATAGTCGAACGCATCAGGGTCACGCGCCAGCAGGTCGGCCTCGGACAGCGAGAGCGCGAGGACAATGTGCGCGCCGCCTTTGCCGTGCCGGCACGCTGCGCGGCAGGGCTGAAGGCGCGCCGGGTGCTTCTCGTGGACGATGTCTATACCACCGGCGCCACCGTCGCGGCCGTGACGCGCGCGCTGCGCAAGGGCGGCGCGGCGGCTGTCGACGTGCTCACCTTCGCGCGCGTGCTGCCGGGGGACTTCCTGCCGGAAGCGTGAGCGATTATATACGCCTGACAACAGGAAAATGCCGGAATGCCGGACGTCATCATCTATACGCGCATGTTATGCGGCTATTGCGCCGCGGCGAAGCGGCTGCTCGACCGCAAGGGCGTGGCCTATACCGAGCACGACGCCAGCTTCTCGCCGGAATTGCGCGGCGAGATGATCGCGCGCGCCAACGGCCGCGCTACTTTTCCGCAGATATTCGTGGGCGACGTGCATGTCGGCGGATCGGACGAGCTGCATGCGCTGGATGAGGCAGGGCGGCTCGATGCGCTGTTGGCATCCGGCAGGCTGAACTGAGGAGTTCTTGATGAGCGTTTTCAAAGCCGCAGCCGTACAGATGCGGTCGGGTACCGAGCCCCGCCGCAACGTCGCCGACATGGAGGCGCTGGTGCGCGAAGCGGCCGGCCGGGGCGCCACCTATGTCCAGACGCCGGAAATGACCGGCGCCATCGTGCGCGACAAGGATGCGCGCGCCGCGGCCTTCACCACCGAGGATAAGGACCTTGTGGCAGGTGCTGCGTCGCGGCTTGCCGGCGCGCTCGGCATCTATCTGCATATCGGTTCGACGGCGATCCTGCGCACCGACGGCAAGCTCGCCAACCGGGCGTTCCTGTTCGGTCCCGACGGCTCCATGCTTGTCTCCTACGACAAGATCCACATGTTCGATGTCGATCTCGACAATGGCGAGAGCTGGCGGGAATCGGCGGCCTACGAAGCGGGTGCTGCCGCGACGGTGGCCGATCTGCCGATTGCCCGGCTGGGTTTCGCAATATGCTACGATTTGCGCTTCCCGCAGCTCTTCCAGACCGAGGCGCTGGCCGGCGCCGAAGTGCTCAGCGTTCCGGCGGCCTTCACGCGCCAGACCGGAGAGGCGCATTGGCATGTCCTGCTGCGCGCCCGCGCCATCGAGAACGGCGCCTTCGTGGTCGCGGCCGCTCAAGGGGGGAAGCACGAGGACGGCCGCGAGACTTACGGTCACTCGCTGATCGTCGATCCGTGGGGCCGCGTGCTTGCCGAAGCCGACCATGCCGAGCCGGGCGTCATCGTGGCCGAAATCGACACCGCGCTCTCGGCGCAGGCACGGCGCAAGATTCCGAATCTGAGGAATGCGCGCGAATTCTCGGTCAAGGAAGTGGCGCGTCCGCAGGCCGTGCTCAGAGGAGCCGCGTCTTGATCCGTTTTTCGCTGCATTGCGAACACGACCACGAATTCGAGGCGTGGTTCCGCGGCAATGACGACTTCGACACGCAAAAGAAACGCGGCTTCGTCGAATGTCCCGAATGCGGCTCGCGCAATGTCGGCAAGGCGCTCATGGCGCCGGCCGTCTCCACCGGGCGCAGGAAGGAGAAGATCGCACTCGCCATGGGCGAGGCGCAGAAGCGGGCCATGGCTCAACTCAAGGAACTGTCGGAGAAGATGCGCGAAAACGCCGAGAACGTCGGCGATAAATTTGCCGAGGAAGCGCGAAAGATTCACTTCGGCGAGGTCGAGGCGCGCGGCATCTACGGCGAGGCGACGCCGGAGGAGACAAAGGGCCTCATCGAGGACGGCGTAGAGTTCATGCCGATCCCGGTGTTTCCCGACGACCGCAACTGACCGCGACCGCCGCGCAACCGTCGCAGTGGGGTTCTCGCGGAAGTCGCCGATTTCGAAACAGGGCGCGCGGCGCCCTGACCGGTAGCGCAATTCGCTTCCTGAGCGACAAACGTTGGAGTCGATCCGCTAAGCAGGTTCCGGAAAAGTGTGTTTCCGACAGAAATCTGCGACAAAACAAGAGGCTAAGCAGGCGAAGCGTGGGCGAAGCCACGCAAGTCTGCTTAGCGTAGGGGATGGCAAGCGAGCTTTGGCTCTCAATAATTACTGAGCGCTACTCTGCTGGTTCTAAGAATCGTAATAGGTAGCCATCCGGATCTTGAACCAGAAACTCTGTTGATCCGATTTTAACACCGCCTATATCTCTCCATTTTTCATGCTTGGGCTCATATAAGGAAATACCGGCCTTCGTGAGTTTTTCAATGATAGTATCCAGTTCATCTGTAGAGAATTGAAAATTTACACCACGTCCGAAGGGAGTGTGCATATCTCCCGTCTCCCATGAACCATCTCTTTGAAATATCATAAATTGCGCTCCTTTGTATTCCAGATAAGCAAATTTGCTCCTTTGATACATGTCAGAAAAGCCAAGTAATCTGTAGAAATTAAGACTTTTCTGAAAGTCAGTTACCAGAATTTCAGGGACGCATTTCGCCCACGCATATTTCTTTGGATTAAATTGAGACATCTTTGATACCTAAGCAGGTTCCGGAAAAGTGTGTCACGGTTTTCCGACAGAAACCTGCGACAAAACAAGATGCTAAGCAGGCGAAGCGCGGGCGAAGCCACGCAAGTCTGCTTAGTGGATCGACACCACGATTGAACCATCGTGGCTTTTTTGCGATTTTGGCTGAAGTCACCTCGCATGAACCGCATCTGCCAAATGCGGGCCGGCCTTTCCTCTTTTTGCATTGTGGTTTGGCTTCCCGGCCGGGTTGCCGCGCAAATTTCGCGCGGAACTCTGGACGAAAGCCGCGTCGGGCCTTTAGTGTGCAGTGCAAAAGTACATAGGGTGGAAACCCGAAGGGGACAGGCGTGATGAGTAACATCGAAACGGTCGGCATCATAGGCGCGGGGCAAATGGGCGGCGGCATAGCCCATGTTTCGGCGCTCGCCGGCTACACTGTGCTGCTCTACGACGTTTCGCCCGAAAGGATCGAGACGAGCATCGCCACCGTCAATGGCCATATGGCGCGCCAGGTAAGCGGCGGCAAACTGACGGATGCGGAGCGGCAGGCGGCATTGGCGCGCATTACCCCCGTGTCGGCGCTTCAGGATCTCGCGGCCGCGGACCTGGTCATCGAGGCGGCAACCGAGGACGAGGGTGTCAAGCGCAAGATCTACGCCCAGGTCTGTCCGCTCCTTAATCCGGAGGCGATCCTCGCCACGAATACCTCGTCCATCTCGATCACCCGGCTCGCCTCGTCGACCGATCGGGCCGAGCGCTTCATCGGCATCCACTTCATGAACCCGGTTCCGGTGATGAAGCTGGTGGAACTGGTTCGCGGCATTGCAACCGACAATGCGACCTTCGAGATCGCGAAGGAATTCGTAAGGCGGCTCGACAAGACGACGACCGTGTCGGAGGATTTTCCCGCGTTCATCGTCAACCGAATCCTGCTGCCGATGATCAACGAAGCGATCTACACGCTCTATGAGGGCGTCGGTTCGGTCGAGGCGATCGATACCGCCATGAAACTCGGCGCGAACCATCCGATGGGACCGCTGCAACTTGCCGATTTCATCGGCCTCGACACCTGCCTGTCGATCATGCAGGTGCTGCATGACGGCCTCTCGGACACCAAGTACCGGCCCTGTCCGCTCCTGGTCAAATATGTCGAGGCGGGCTGGCTTGGCCGCAAGAGCGGCCGGGGCTTCTACGATTATCGCGGCGAGCACCCGGTGCCGACGCGCTGACAGGCTCTTCAGCCGCGGCGCGCCGTCGAAATCAGCCGCCTGGCGTCCTCGCCCGACCACTCGGCCGGGCCGTTCATGTGGGAAAGCAGGCAGCCTTGCCGGTCGATCAGCAAGGTCACAGGCAGGCCGAGCGCCAGACCGCGCCGCTTCAGGTCGTTGAAAAGATCGAGCGTATTGTCGCGATAGAAGGCGAGGGAAGCGATTTGCGTTTCCTCCAGGAATTTTTTGGGCTTGATGTCGTCGCCGGTGTCGACATTGATGGCCATTACTTCGAAATCGTCGCCGCCGGCTTCTCTCTGCAGGGCATCGAGGGCGGGCATCTCGGCGCGGCAGGGCGCGCACCAGGTCGCCCAGAGATTGAGCAGGATGGTCTTGCCGGCGCGCTCGGCGAGCGTCATCGGCTTCCCGTCGGGACCGTTGAAGGCGAGGCCGGCGAGCGACTGCGGCGGATCGGCGGGCAGGAGTGCCGCCACCTGTCCGGTTGCGGCCGCCGCGACCATCCGGGCCCGCTCCGCCTGCGCGGCGCAGGCCTTGTCCCCGGCAGTGGCCGCCGCGCCCGATGCGCCGGCGACGGCTGCGGGTTGCGGCATGTTGCCAGGCAAGCCTCCACTGACATATACGGCGACCGCGCCGGCCAGCGCGCCTGCGGCCATGGCGACTGCGATGGCGCGCCAGGCGGGGATCAGTCTTCTTTGCTTGCCGTCAGACATTTTCCGAAATCTCCGCAGCCGGGGTAACACGATGAGCGACAACAACGCCAGCAATGCAATGTGGGGAGGTCGTTTTGCATCGGGCCCGGCTGCCGTCATGGAGGCGATCAACGCCTCGATCGGCTTTGACCGGAAACTCTACGCCCAGGACATTCGCGGCTCATTGGCGCATTCGCAAATGCTCGCCGCAACGGGCATCATTTCGCCCGCCGATCAAGAGAAAATGGCTCACGGGCTGAACACGATTCTGCAAGAGATCGAGAGCGGCGCCTTCTTGTTCTCGACCGCTCTCGAGGACATTCACATGAATGTCGAGGCGCGTCTGGCCGAACTGATCGGGCCTGCGGCGGGGCGGCTGCATACCGCCCGTTCGCGCAATGATCAGGTCGCGGTCGATTTCCGCCTCTGGGTAAAGGATGAACTGTTTCGCGTCGCCGACGCGTTGAAAGGGCTGATCGCCGTCTTCCTGAATCGCGCCGAGGAACATGCGTCGACCGTCATGCCGGGTTTCACCCACCTGCAATCGGCGCAGCCTGTCACCTTCGGCCATCACTGCATGGCCTATGTCGAGATGTTCGGCCGGGACCTTTCGCGTGTCCGCGACGCGATCGAACGGATGAACGAATTGCCGCTCGGTGCGGCTGCGCTGGCCGGCACCGGTTTTCCGATCGACCGGCATATGACGGCTGAGGCGCTCGGCTTCCGCGAGCCGACGCGCAACTCCCTCGACAGTGTGTCCGACCGCGATTTCGCCCTGGAGTTCCTGTCGGTCGCCGCGATCACGGCCACGCACCTGTCGCGGCTCGCCGAAGAAATCGTCCTCTGGTCGACGCCGCAATTCGGCTTCGTGAGGCTGTCGGATTCGTTTTCGACGGGTTCCTCGATCATGCCGCAGAAGAAGAACCCCGACGCCGCCGAACTGGTGCGGGCAAAGACGGGCCGCGTCAACGGCCATCTGATCGCATTGCTCACCGTCATGAAGGGCCTGCCGCTGACCTATTCCAAGGACATGCAGGAAGACAAGGAGTCCGTGTTCGATGCCGCCGAGACGCTTGACCTCATGCTAGCCGCCATGACCGGCATGGTGGGAGATATGACAATCGACACCCAGGCGATGAAGAGGGCGGCCGGCTCCGGACATTCGACGGCGACGGACCTCGCCGACTGGCTGGTGCGCAGGCTCGGCCTGCCGTTTCGTGAAGCGCACCATGTGACCGGACGCGCCGTGGCGCTGGCCGATGCCAGGAAGACGACGCTGGCGAAGCTTTCGCTCGATGAATTGCAGGCGCTCCATCCAGGTATCACGCAAGATCTCTTCTCCGTGCTCTCGGTCGATAGCTCGGTGAAGAGCCGCAAATCCTTCGGCGGCACGGCGCCGGCCGAGGTCCGCCGGCAGGTGCGCTACTGGCGCAAACGCCTGGCGCGTTCGTAAAATTGGCGAGATGCAATGCGTCGAAAACTTCGCTACAAGCATCGCCTCGACGCGACTGGATGGATGGCCCGATGACCGCGGTTCGGATGGTGACGATGATCGCGCTTCTCGCGGCGCTGGGTGCCGTGGCTGCCTGCGGACGAAAAGCGCCGCTCGACACGCCCTACGATGCCGCCGTTCAGGCGCGCAAGGATGCCGAGAAGGCGGGCGAGCCCTTGCCTCCGGAACCGCGCAAGCCGGTGGCGGACAAGCCGTTCATTCTCGACAAGCTCATTCAGTAGGTCCCCGGTCGTTGTTGCGGCAATTCCTCCTCGTGGAAGCTATCCGATGAATCATTTCGAATTCCGCGGCGGAGTGCTGCATGCCGAGGACGTGCCGGTTCCTGATATCGCGCGGTCGGTCGGCACGCCCTTCTACTGCTACTCGACCGCCACATTGGAGCGCCATTTCAACGTGTTCCGGAATTCCTTCGCCGGGCTCGACGCCCTCGTCTGCTACGCCATGAAGGCGAATTCCAACCAGGCGGTGATCGCCACGCTGGCGCGCCTCGGCGCCGGCGCCGACGTGGTCTCCGAGGGCGAGATGCGCCGCGCTCTTGCCGCGGGCATTCCGGCCGGCAAGATCCTGTTCTCCGGGGTCGGCAAGACCGCCCGCGAAATGGATTTCGCCCTGTCCGCCGGCATTCTCTGCTTCAACGTCGAGTCGGAGCCGGAACTCGAACTCCTGTCCGAGCGCGCGGTTGCCGCCGGCAAGGTCGCGCCCGTATCGCTGCGGATCAATCCCGATGTCGATGCCAGGACGCATAAGAAGATCTCGACCGGCAATGCCGAGAACAAGTTCGGCATTGCCTGGCAGAAAGCCCGCGCCGTCTACGGCCGGGCGGCAAGCCTGCCGGGTGTCCGGGTTACGGGCATCGACATGCATATCGGCAGTCAGATCACCGATCTCCAGCCCTTCGACGACGCGTTCGCGCTGCTGGCCGAGCTGGTTGGGACGCTGCGCGCCGATGGCCACCGCATCGAGCACATCGATTTCGGCGGCGGGCTCGGCGTGCCCTATCGCGCCGACAACGATCCGCCGCCGCACCCGGACGCCTATGCCGATATCGTCCGACGCCGCGCGGGTCATCTCGGCGTGAAGCTCATTTTCGAACCCGGACGGCTGATCGTCGCCAATGCGGGCATTCTCGTCACCGAAGTCATCTATGTGAAGGAAGGCGACGCCCGCAATTTCGTGATTGTTGACGCCGCGATGAACGACCTCATCCGGCCGACGCTCTATGACGCGTTCCACGAGATTTTCGCGGTCGTGCGAAAGCCGACCGATGCGCCGCGCATGGTTGCCGACGTGGTCGGCCCGGTTTGCGAGACCGGTGACTATCTCGGGCTAGCGCGCGACCTGCCGCGCCTGGCGGCCGGCGATCTGCTCGCGGTCGGCACGGCTGGAGCTTATGGCGCGGTGCAGGCCGGAACCTACAATTCGCGCCTGCTCGTGCCGGAAGTGCTGGTCAAGGGCGACAGCTTCCACGTGGTGCGCCCACGCATCCACCTTTGACGATCTGATCGGCCGGGACTCGGTTCCTGCGTGGCTGGACGCTGCTGCCGAGTAGGATCGCTTATCACGATTATGTAACCCGCCTCGCCTTTGCCGCGTTTATCGTTATCCTCACGCTCAGGGAGCCGGGCTGGATCGCCCGGCCGCAGCGGAAAGGCCGATGACGGAAGCTGCCGAAAAGCCGCGTTTTTCCAGGCGTTTGACGCGAACGCGGTTGGTCACCCACGCGGCGATCGTGGTCGAACGATTCTGGCCGCTGGTTCTACCGTTCCTCGTAACGCTCAGCCTTTTTGCCAGCCTGTCCTGGTTCGGCATCTTTCGCATGGTGCCCGATACAATGCGTTTCGGCGTGCTCGCGGCCTTCGCCGTAGCCGCGCTCGCTTCGCTCTCCCTGCTGCGGTTCTACCGGCCGCCGGGGGCCGATGAGATCGACCGGCGCATCGAGGCGGCGAATGCGCTCCTGCATACGCCTCTGCGGGCGCAGACGGACAAGCCTCTCGGCAAGCAGGACGGATTTTCGGAGGCACTCTGGCGCGAACATCAGAAACGCATGGCCGAGAAGCTGGACGGCCTCGGCGGCGACCTGCCGCGCACGGGCGTGCCGCAGCGTGACCCGTTTGCCCTGCGTGCCGTCGCGGCGCTGCTGGTCGTCACCGCCTTCGCCTTCTCCTTCGGTCCGCGCGGCGGCTCCCTGGAGGATGCCTTTCAGGCTGTGGCCTTCGCCGAAACGGTTCCGCCGCGTATCGACGCGTGGGTTACGCCGCCGGCCTATACCGGCAAGGCGCCGATCTTCCTGACCGCCGAAAGCAACGAGAAGGCGCCGGTCTTCACGGTGCCCTCGGGCAGCGATATCATCCTGCGGATCACTGGCGGAACCGGCGCGGAGTCGGTTTCCTTCACGGATTCCGCCGGTGCTTCGCATGAGATCGAGATCGCGGTCAGTCAGGGCGGTGCTGACGCGCCGGATGCGCAGCCGGTCGCAGTTGCCGGCGACGCCTCGGCTCCCCGGCAGTTCACGGGAAAGCTGACCGCCGATGGCGTTCTCGCGCTGCGGGCCAACGGGCGGGAGATCGACCGTTGGGAGTTTGCCGTGACACCGGACAGGCCGCCGGTTATCCGTTTTTCCGGCGAGCCGAGGCGCGCGGTGAACGGCGCCTTCGAACTCCACTATGAAATCGAGGACGATTACGGGGCTGCATCCGCCGCCGCCGACTTCGCGCTGGAACAGATGCCGCCGGCCAACGCGCATCCGCTTTACGGCGCGCCGGAGATGCCGTTGTCCGTGCCGCGGCGCGGCGGCAAGAGCATAGCCATGAAGGCGACGCGCGACCTGACCGAACACGTCTGGGCCGGGAGCCGGGTCAAGCTCACTTTGTCGGCCGTGGACGATGCGGGGCAGGAGGCGAGGACCGAAACCAAGACCCTGGTGCTGCCGGAGCGTCCGTTTACCAATCCGCTCGCCAAGGCAGTGGTCGAGCTGCGCAAGATTTTCTCGCTGGACGCAAACAGGAAGCGGCATGTGATCGACATGATCGACGCGATCACGCTGCGGCCGGAGGACACGTTCGACAATCCCTCGCACTATCTCGGGCTCATGGCGGCGCGTACGCGCCTCAAGCTCGCCGGCACCGATGAAGCGCTGCGCGAAACGGCGGACTATCTGTGGAACATGGCGCTGCAGATCGAGGACGGCGACCTTTCGAATGCCGAAAAGCGGTTGCGCCAGGCCCAGGAGGCGCTGAAGCAGGCGTTGCGGGATGGCGCCAGCGACGAGGAAATCGACCGGCTGATGAAGGAACTGCGTCAGGCGATGAACGAGTTCCTTCGCGAATTCGCCGAGCGCGCGGCGCGCGACCCGAACATGGCGCGGGAGCAGCCCCAGAACGGCCAGGAACTCAGCCAGCGCGACCTCGAGCGCATGATGGACCAGATCGAGAATCTGGCGAAATCGGGCAACCGGCAGCAGGCCGAGGAACTGCTTTCGCAATTGCAGGACATGATGAACAATCTGCAGGCGCGCCGCCAGCAGCAGCCGGGCGAGAGCGGCCAGCAGAGCGAGATGCGCGAGCAGATGAACAGGCTCGGCGAAATCATGCGCCGCCAGCAGGAAATGATGAACGAAACCTTCCGCATGGACCAGATGCAGCGCGGCGAGGGCCGTGAGGAGCAGGGCGAGCAGGCGAGCAGGGTCAGGGCAAACAGGGCGGTCAGGGCATGACTCCCGAGGAATTCGCCGAGGCGCTGAAGCAGCTTCAGCAGGGCCAGGGCCGGCTCCAGGGCGATCTTGAGGCGCTGATGAAGGGCCTCGAAGGGATGGGCATACAGCCGGGCGAAGGCTTTGGCGAGGCCGGCGAGGCGATGGGCGAGGCGGAAGGCGCTCTCGGAGACGCCGATGGCGGGCGCGCGGTCGGCGAGCAGGGGCGCGCGCTTGAGGCCCTGCGCCGCGGCGCCCAGGACATGATGCAGCAGATGCAGCAGGCCATGGAAGGCGATCAGGGCGGCGCCGACGAGGGCGGCCGCCAGCAGAACGCCGACCGCGATCCGCTTGGCCGGCCGCGTCGCACCATCGGTCCGGATGACGGCCTGTCCGTCAAGGTTCCCGACGAGATCGATGTGCAGCGCGCGCGCCAGATTCTGGAGGCAATTCGCAAACGCCTCGGCAACGCGCTCAGCCCCGAACTGGAGCGCAGCTATCTGGAGCGGCTCCTGCGGCTGCAATAGTCCGCGGCGCGGCCGCCAGGCCAGAGCATGCCCTATCGCACCAGACAGTCAACCTTCATGGCCCTTGGTATTATTTGGTTCGAGGAGAAACTCTCAAGCCTCTTCTTCATCCCTCTCCTCCACGCTCGCCGTTCTCGAATTTCATTAAGTCGAACACGTCCACGTGAAGAGCAGAAGCTATCTGCTCTACCGTTTCTAACGTGACGTTCATTTGCCCGGCCTCTATCCGGCTGACATAGGCTTGGTCGGCACCGATCCGCATGGCAAGCTCTTCTTGCGACACCTTCGATAGCCGACGATGTTCCCTGACGGCCAAGCCGAAGCGCTTCTTGATCTCCATGACCAAGAGGGAGCCGACATGCGACCTACCTTGCCATGTATTATAATACATATTTCGATGTGCTTACCTCGTGCAACGATTCCGGGGTGGCCGATGGACAACTACAGCTTCTGGCAGGATTTCTTCGACACGTATCAGTCGGTTGCAGACTGGATAAAGGCGCTCTGGCTGGTCGCCCCGCCGACTTTCATTCTGACGCTGATATGGTTGTTAGCGCGCACTAGGAATTGGCGGGGACCGGTAGAGCCGGATGCTGTCGGCAGACTGATTTATTCGGTCTATCGCGACAGCGACAATCGCACTCACATTATCAGCCATTTTCCTGAGCTTGCCGAGCGCCCAACTGTGCTCCTGCTCGATCCACCTGCCTATGACCGCGACGAGAACGGCGGGCGGGGGCAAACGGCGGACATCGGAGGCCGCTCGGACAGGCTTTAGGCGGCTGGGCCGCTTGTTTTAAGGCCCAACCTGCCCAAACCACACCAGCGGCGGCTCTGAGGGCCTTACGAGGCGGGGTGGGGGCGGCCATATGCGGTCAAGCCCAAGCACCACCCGCCGTTATGGCTGCAACCTGGTTATCGCTTTCCCCATCAGCACCAGCGCCATCATGAGCTTGAGGAACGCGCCACTCCGGACGGCGGACACGCGGTTGAAGGACAAGCCGATCATAGTGCATCCGATCGCGAGCGATCCGAACATGACCGTGCGCCCGACGCACTCCACAGCGACCCGCCTGATCTCGTCCATCGATCATCCTGGCAGTAGGTGTGGCCCGGACTACGAAGCAGCATGCCGCCCTATGCCGCCGAAGAAATTTGGCCGATATTGCCGGCTTCGGCAGCTCGGCGGAGCATCCGGCCGGGGCATTCACTCGGAGGAGCGGGAATGAAGCCGGCGACTGGCGCGACGCCACTGATTGCAATCGCGGCGGCGGCGCTCGGCACCGAGACGACCGGGCTCGACGCCACGAAGGCCCGTATCCTGCGGATAGGCGCGGTAGGCATCCTGCAGGGCAGGATCGAACGGCAAAACTGGTTCGACGTCGGCGTCGATCCCGGCGAGGCCGCCGCACCCGCGGCTTCGCGCATACACGGCAGCACCGACAACCGGCTTGCCGGCCATTTCACCGCTGCGTGGCCGCAGTTCCAGGAATTCGTCGGACCACGTGTCCTCGTCGGCCATTCCATCGGCTTCGACCTGGAGGTGCTGGAGCGGGAATGCGGGTCAGCCAATTTGCCCTGGACGAAGCCTCGCGCATTATGCGTGCGGCTTCTTGCGGCCGTGGCGAATCCCAACCTGGCGGACCATTCGCTGGACAGGGTCGCCGCCTGGCTCGGCGTGGAGATTGCCGGCCGTCACACGGCCCTGGGCGGTGCGATCGCGGCCGGCGAGGTCTTCGTCGCGCTGCTTCCGGAATTGCGCAAGCGCAACGTCCGGACGCTGGGCGAAGCCGAGCTGGCGTGCCTTGCCCTTTCGCGTGATCTCGAAGCCGGCCATCGCGCGGGCTGGACCGAACCGGTGTCGCGTCCTCAGGCTCCCGCCTTCCAGCAGGTGGACCCCTACGCGTACCGGCACCGCGTCGGCAGCCTCATGAGCCACCCGCCTGTGGTGGTGACTTCGGGCCACACCGTGCGGCAGGTCGTAGACCTGATGGTCGCGCGCAGGATCAGCTCCTTGCTGGTATCCGATCTTGGAGAACCGAACCGACCGGTCGGCGACTACGGCATCGTCACCGAACGCGACGTGATGCGGCGGATTTCCAGCGACGGCGAGGCTGCGCTGGACCTGCCGGCCGGCGCCATCGCCTCGCGGCCGCTCGCCAGCGTCCGCGCCGCTGCATTCGCCTACCGCGCCATCGGGCGCATGGACCGGCTGAAGATTCGCCACCTTGCCGTGCGCGACGATGCCGGCGCGCTGGTGGGCGTTCTGTCGGCGCGTGACCTGCTGAAGCTGCGCGCCACCGCCGCGATCAACCTCGACGACCGGATCGAGCACGCCACGGACGCCGCCGGACTGGCGGCTGCATGGGCAACACTGCCCGGCGTCGTGCGCTCGCTGCTCGCCGAAGCGATCGACCCGCGCGTCGTCGCCGAGATCGTCAGCGAGGAATTGCGCGCGCTGACCCGCCGCGCCGCCGTGCTCGGGGAACTTTCCATGCAAGCGGAAGGTCACGGCGCGCCGCCCTGTCAATACGCCATGCTGGTGCTCGGCTCGGGCGGACGCGGCGAAAGCCTGCTGGCTCCCGACCAGGACAATGCGATCGTGTTCGCGCGCGGCGATCCGGATGGTGCGGAAGACCGCTGGTTCAGGACGCTGGGCGAAAAGCTTGCCGATACTCTCGACGTCGCCGGCGTACCCTACTGCAAGGGCGGCGTCATGGCCCGGAACGCGGCGTTCCGCGGCAGTCTCGAAACGTGGAAGAACCGCGTCGAGGAATGGGTCCGGCGCTCGCGGCCGGACGACCTCCTCAACGTCGACATCGTCTATGACCTGAAGCCCGTGCACGGCGACCCGGCGCTGAGCGATGCGCTCTTCGACCATGCCTATGCACGCGGCCATGCCGAGCCGGTCTTCGCGAAACTCCTGGGCGAGCAGATCGTGGCGGGCAACCCGTTCACGTTCCTGGGCGGGCTGCAGCTCGACGACGGCCGGCTCGATATCAAGATGCACGGCCTGTTCCCGATCGTTGCGGCGGCGCGCGCTCTGGCAATTCGCCACGGCATCCGGGCACTGAGCACGCGCGACCGGCTCGAAGGGTTGATCGCCCTCGATGTCGGCGGCGACCGCGACATGAAGACGATGCTATCCGGCCATGCGTTTCTGATCGGGCTGCTGCTTGGCCAGCAGATTCGCGACATCTACGCCGGCATCCCCGTCTCCAATCGCGTCGATCCGGCCGCAATCCCACGCGAGCAGCAAAGCGAGTTGAAGATGCTGATCAGGCACCTTCAGTCGGTGCCGGGGCTGGTGCGGGACCTGATGTTCGCTTGAGGGCAGGACAACGCGGCGGCGGCGATCCGCTCAAATGCCAGCGGAGCCAAGGAGTTCGTCCGTGATGGCGGGGCGATCAGCCAGTTCCAGCAGATCCTCGTGCGCGCGCAAAATGTTCATCCTCAGGAAGTTGAAGATATAGTCATAGTCGCTGGTCAGCAGGTCGGGGTGGATCGGCAACGTCTCGAAGACCATCCGCGCCAGCGGGTCCGGAATCTCCCGCACCGGCCGCGGAGCCCCTGCCTGGGTGACGGCAAGCCGCTCGCGCACCAGTTCGGCAGCGTTCTCCCAGAAGCTTTCGGACGAACCGCCTGGAACGGGGTATTTCGCAAAGCTGCGGCGTGCGAGCTTTTCGAGCGCGGCGGGCAGGCCGCGCTGACGCATGCCTGCCGTTTCGCGCAGCGCGCCCTCGACCATCTCGGCGACCATGGCATAGCACGGCGGGTAGGCCTGCCAGCGGGAATGATCGAGCGCTGTCTGGAACTCCTGTTCGCTGAACAGCTTCTGCCAGTAAACACCCGCACGCACGCGGCAGAATTCGACAACGCACTTCTGAGCCAGGAACGCGGCGCGCGAATCCATGAAATCGGCGAGGTCGGCGGCGCACCGGATCGGCGCCGCCTTGCGGAGAAATCCCGGAAGAAGAACATCAAGAAGGCCCATTGTCATTTCCCTCGTCTGCGGGGGGCTGCCGAGCGTTAGAGCATTTCCGGTGAATACTGAATCGCTCTGTTTCGCCGATGGGGAGGCGATCCGCCAGGAAGGCGGCGCAGGTCGTGCTGGTGGCACGGCCAAGTCCGCCTGACGCCGCGGGCGCCCGCCAGCGGCAAACCCTTCGGGCCGGGTCCATTTGGCTCAAATCCTTCGGGTTCCGGCTCGGCCGTGGCGCCACCACGACCTTCACCGAAACCCTCGACCTTGAGCCAAATGGCCTCCGGCAGAGTGATCCAGTATTCACCGGAAATGCTCTAACTTTCGCGACGCCTCTTCGCCAGTCCGGCGTACCGATTCTAAAGTTGAATAACGGGAAGTTGCAAACGTAGCTATCGTACATACCGCGTTGGCCGAATCCATCGTGACGTCGACGTGCCAAGGGGCCGTTTTTGCGGGAGCTTGGCGATTTGCCGAACAGCCTGTCGGTCGGGAGGATTTGCGCGGGCTGTCAATAAAGGGAGGGATCGACGCAATGGCAACGCCAGACCGTGTAAGCTACTGGAACAAGACCCGCAATCTCATGTTCGTCATGCTCGCATCTGTGGGTATTCTTCGGATATGTCGTCCACTTCTTCGTGGCGGCACTCAACAACATCGTCATTCTGGGCTTCCCGCTCGGCTTCTACATGGCCGCGCAGGGTTCGCTCATAGCCTTCGTCGTCATGCTGTTCTGGTTTGCACGCAAGCAGAATGCCATCGACGAGGAATGCGGCGTGTCAGAAGATTGAGCGGGGGAAAACCATGTCAACGACGACAGCCAGCGGCGGTGGGCGCGATTTCATCTCCAATCTCGGCCGCATCTACACAATCTATACTGGAGGCTTCATAGCCTTCATCATCCTGATGGCGATTCTGAGCGCCGCTCGGTGTGCCGAACGTCATCATCGGCTATATGTTCATCGGCTTCACCATCCTGATCTATGCCGTCATCGGCATTCTCACACGCACCATGCAAGTCGGCGAATACTATGTCGCCGGCCGCCGCGTGCCGGCGATCTACAACGGCATGGCGACCGGCGCGGACTGGATGTCGGCGCGCTTCCTTCATCGGCATGGCCGGTTCGCTCTACCTGCTGGGCTATGACGGCCTCGCCTTCGTGCTTGGCTGGACTGGCGGCTATGTGCTGGTCGCGATCCTGGTCGCGCCATATCTGCGCAAATTCGGTGCCTACACGGTGCCCGACTTCCTGTCGGCGCGCTATGGCGGCAATCTCGCGCGCTTCATTGGCGTGGTCGTGCTGTTCTCCTGCTCGTTCACCTATGTGGTCGCGCAGATCTATCGGCGACAGGCATCATCTCGGCGCGCTTCCTCGGCATCGACTTCAACGTCGCGGTCTATGTCGGCCTTGCCGGCATCCTGGTCTGCTCCATGCTCGGCGGCATGCGCGCAGTCACCTGGACGCAGGTCGCCCAGTACATCGTGCTGATCATCGCCTACCTCATCCCGGCGATCTGGATGTCGACGGTCAAGACCGGCGTGCCGATCCCGCAGCTCATGCAGGGTCAGGCGCTCGCCAACATCACGGCGCTGGAGGTCGCTCAGGGTATTGCGGTCCACCACATCACGCCATTCGTGCATGGCGGCTACAACGCGCTCAACTTCTTCCTGCTGATCCTCTGCCTGATGGTCGGCACCGCTTCGCTGCCGCACGTCCTGATGCGCTACTTCACCACACCGTCGGTGCGTGAGGCGCGCGTCTCCGTGGCATGGTCGCTGCTGTTCATCTTCATCCTCTACTTCACCGCGCCGGCCTATGCGGCGTTCGCGAAGTGGACGATGCTCGACCTGGTAGCTTCCGGCCTGACGCCCGACAACATCGCCGAGAAAGCGGGATGGATGATGCGCTGGGCGGCGGCCGACAACGCACTGGTGCAGATCTGCGGCAAGGCTGCCATCGACACAGCCGCCATCGCCGCGGCCTGTGCTGAACAGGGCGTAACCAATATCGGCTTCGCCAACATCAACCTCAATGCCGACATGATCGTGCTTGCCACGCCGGAAATGGCGGGCATGCCCTATGTCATCTCGGGCCTCGTCGCGGCCGGCGGTCTCGCAGCCGCGCTGTCGACCGCCGACGGCCTGCTGCTGGCCATCGCCAACGCGCTCAGCCACGACATCTACTACAAGATGATCGACCAGAACGCGCCGACGGCTCGCCGCCTGGTCGTGTCGCGCGTCCTGCTGGTGCTGGTGGCGATCGCGGCGGCCTATGTCGCTTCGACCAAGCCGGCCGACATTCTGGCGATGGTGTCGTGGGCATTCTCGCTTGCGGCGGCGGGCCTCTTCCCGGCGCTGGTTCTCGGCGTCTGGTGGAAGCGTGCCAACTCGGCGGGGGCGGTTGCCGGCATGATCGCAGGTTTCGGCATCTGCATCTACTACCTGCTGGCGACCCGCTACGGCGCGGTCGGCTTCGTCGAGATGTGGAGCGGCCTGTCGACAGCCACGGCCGAGCAGCTTGCCAAGTTCGAGGAGCTCAAGGCCGCCTTTGCCGCTGCTGCTCCCGATGCCCAGGCAGCGGCCTGGACCGCGCTTGACAAGCATGCGCAGACGATCGCGAACTGGGGCGGGGTGAAGAACCTTTCGGCCGCGGCGTTCGGCCTGCCTGTCGGCTTCGCGGTCATGTATGTCGTCTCGCTGCTGACCAAGGAGCCGTCACGCGAGCTGCAGGATTTCATCGAGGAAATCCGCGTTCCGCGCGGCAAGACGATCATGGAAGAAAAGACGGCCTGATCCGCGTTCGGAAAGTTGGAAGAGGGGGCCTCGCCGGACCCCTCTTTATTTTTTCGCGATGCCGCTATGGCTCGCATGATAGCCATCGGACCGCGGGCATGAACGGATTTCTGGAGCTACTGGTATTTCCACCTGCCCGAACTTCGTGCTGGCCGCGGTCATGTACACCGTGATCGGCCGGCTGGTTCTCGGTTTCTTCGTCGCCGGAGAACTGGGACAACTTCATCTGGCGCGGCTTCCGCTTCGTCACCGACCCCGCCGTCCGCGCCGTGCGCTACGTCACCCCGGATGTGCTGGCCCAGCCGGTCGTATTGATCTTCGCGGCGCTCTGGCTGATGGCGCTGCGGGTTGTCTATTTCGTTGTGCTCTTCAATGCCGGTCTCGCGCCCGGCGCAGTGCCGGGGAATTGAGACATGGAACGCACAGGCCTGGTTCCTGTCATGGCGATCGCCATCGTCAACGGCATCTTCTCCCCCTGGGTGCTTGTGCTCTTCGTGCTTTATCCGGTCTGGTACCCATCCTGGGCTCCGCCGACGAGCCAGTTCGTCTACATGGCGAGCGCGCTCATCCTGTCGACGCTAACCCTTATGGTAGCAGGCGTTCCGGCGGCGCTCTACGAACGCCTTTCGGCGCGCCCCCAAGGTGCCGTCGCCGCGTCGATCTGGCTCGGATGCGCAGCGCTTCTCACGCTACCTGCATTGCCCAACATGATGCGGGCCCTAGGCGGCGGCTAATCCCGCGGCGTCCGACCCACAGGGGTTGGACATCGGGGGGTCATGAAATCCACCAAACAACTTGGTGCCGCCTTCGCGTCCTTGCCCCAGCGTCCGGCGCTTGAGATCGCACGGCATGATCCCTTTTTGTTCCAGATTTTGCTTGGCGGCTGATATGCGCCGCGCTACTCCTGGCGCGTGACGAAGCTGAGGCCCATCGAAGCCGAAACACCCGCGGCGCGCCTGCCCGGACCTTTCCTCGACTGGTTCGCGCAGCGCGGCTGGTCGCCGCGCGCCCATCAGATCGACCTCCTGGCGCGTGCCGAGGCCGGGCGCTCGGTGCTGCTGATCGCACCGACCGGAGCCGGCAAGACGCTGGCGGGTTTCCTGCCGGCCCTGGTCGATCTCGCCACCCGGCCGAAACGCCGGCCCGGCGAAGCCTTTCGCGGGGTCCACACGCTCTATATCTCGCCGCTGAAGGCGCTTGCCGTAGATATCGAGCGCAATCTCGGCAAGCCGGTCGCCGAGATCGGCCTGCCAATCTCCATGGAGACGCGGACCGGCGATACGCCCGCGCACAAGCGGCAGCGCCAGAAACTGGCGCCGCCCGATATCCTGCTCACGACGCCGGAGCAACTGGCGCTGCTGCTGGCATCGCCGGATCCGGGACGCTTCTTTTCGGGATTGCGCTACATCGTGCTCGACGAGTTGCATTCGCTGGTGACGTCGAAGCGCGGCCATCTGCTGTCGCTCGGCCTTTCGCGGCTGAGGCGCATCGTTCCCGGTGTCCAGGCGATCGGCCTGTCCGCCACGGTGGCCGATCCGGACGCGCTGCGCGGCTGGCTGGTCGACCAGAATCCGCCGGGAGCGCTGGCCGATCTGATTGCCGTGGAGGGCGGCGCAAAACCGGAAATCAGCATCCTCGATTCGCAGGAGCGCGTCCCATGGGCCGGGCACTCCTCGCGCTATGCGATTGCGGAAATCTATGAGGCGATCAAAAAGCATCGCACCACGCTGCTCTTCGTCAACACGCGAAGCCAGGCCGAGATGCTGTTTTCGGAACTGTGGCGGATCAACGAGGAGACCTTGCCGATCGCGCTGCATCACGGTTCGCTCGATGTCAGCCAGCGGCGGCGGGTCGAGAAGGCGATGGGAACCGGCGGCCTGCGCGCCATCGTCGCCACCTCGACGCTCGATCTCGGCATAGACTGGGGCGATGTCGACCTCGTCGTGCATGTCGGCGCCCCGAAAGGCGCAAGCCGGCTCGCCCAGCGCATCGGCCGGGCCAATCACCGGCTCGACGAGCCGAGCAAGGCGATCCTCATTCCGGCCAACCGCTTCGAGGTGCTGGAGTGCCGAGCCGCGGTCGAGGCCAATTATCTCGGCGCGCAGGACACGCCACCGCTGATCGATGGCGCGCTCGATGTGCTTGCCCAGCATATTCTCGGCATGGCCTGCGCCGAGGCGTTCGACGCCGACGAATTATATGGCGAGGTCAGGAGTGCCGCGCCCTATGCGCGGCTGTCGCGCGAAACCTTCGACCGCGCCGTCGAATTCGTCGCCACCGGCGGCTACGCGCTGAAGACATATGAGCGATACGCCAAGATCCGCCTGACGAAGGAGGGCAGGTGGCGCATCACGCATCCGCGCTTCGCCCAGCAATACAGGCTGAATGTCGGCACGATCGTCGAGGCGCCCTACCTCACCTTGCGCTATGCGCGCTCGGGACGCGGCATCGCCTCGCGCGGCGGGCCGGTCCTCGGCAAGATAGAGGAGGGATTCCTCGAGTCGATCGCGCCGGGCGACACATTTCTCTTTGCCGGCAAAGTATTGCGGCTGGAGGGAATCCGCGAAACCGAGGCATTCGTTTCCAATGCGGTCGGCAATGATCCGCGCATTCCCATCTATGCCGGCGGCAAGTTTCCGCTGTCGACCTATCTCGCCAATGAGGTGCGCGCGATGCTGGCCGATCCGGAGCGCTGGAAGGTGCTGCCGGACCAGGTTTCCGACTGGCTTCGCATCCAGGCGGAGAAATCGGTGCTGCCGCGCCGCCAGGACCTCCTGGTCGAGACCTTTCCGCGCGGCGAGCGCCATTACATGGTGACCTATCCTTTCGAGGGGCGGCTGGCGCACCAGACGCTCGGCATGCTTTTGACGCGGCGGCTGGACCGCGCCGGCATGCGGCCGCTGGGTTTCGTCGCCACCGACTATTCGATCGCGGTATGGGCGCTGGACGACATGGGCGGGCTGTTCAGGAGCGGCAGGCTGCCGCTGTCGAAACTCTTCGACGAGGACATGCTGGGCGACGATCTGGAGGCATGGCTGGCCGAGAGCTGGCTGCTGAAGCGCACTTTCCGCAATTGCGCGCTGATTTCGGGTCTGATCGAAAAGCGGCATCCCGGCCAGGAGAAGAGCGGCCGGCAGGTGACGGTGTCGGCCGACCTGATCTACGATGTGCTGAGGTCGCACGAGCCGGACCACCTGCTGCTCCAGGCGACGCGCGCCGATGCCGCCACGGGCCTGCTCGATGTCAGCAGGCTGGCGGAGATGCTCTCGCGCATTCGCGGGCGAATCGTGCATAAGCATCTGGAGCACATCTCGCCGCTCGCCGTGCCGATCATGCTGGAAATCGGCAAGGAAAGGGTGGCCGGCGGCGCCGCCGAGACGCTGCTCGAGGAAGCGTCGCTGGTCGAGGAGGCCATGGGCAACACATGACGGCAGTCCGTGTCATGAGCGAGCGCGGCAGCGCCATCGCGATCGGCGGCGAATATGCGGTCTGCGATCGCCGCGGCGCCCTGTTCTTCCCCGAACACGGGCTGCTCGCCGTCTCCGACCTGCATCTCGAAAAGGGATCTTCGGCGGCCAGGCGCGGCGCGCTGCTGCCGCCCTACGACACGGCCGCGACGCTTGCCTGCCTGAAAACGGTGATTGACGAGCACGGGCCGCGCATCGTGGTCAGCCTGGGCGACAGCTTTCACGATGGCGAGGGCTCCGCCCGCCTGCCCGAAATCTTCCGCGCCGCGCTTGCCGCGCTGATGGCGGGGCGGGACTGGCTATGGGTGAGCGGCAACCACGACCCGGACCCGCCGGCCGGCGTCGGTGGCGACAGCGTGCGCGAGGTCTCGATCGGCGCGGTGCTGTTCCGGCACGAGCCGTCGCGCGCGGCGGGCGAAGGCGAAATCGCCGGGCACCTGCATCCGTGCGCGCGTATCGTGCAGCGCGGCCGCTCGGTGCGCCGCCGCTGCTTCGCCACCGACGGCAGCCGCATGGTCATGCCGGCGTTCGGCAGCTACACCGGCTCGCTCAATGTGCTCGACCGGGCTTTCGCCGGGCTGTTCCAGCGCGACGGATTCGTCGCGCATATGCTGGGCACGGAGCGCACTTACGCCATTTCCGGCAAGCGGCTGCGGCCGGGCTGATCCGGCAGCGCCCGCCCCGCCATCATGCCGCCGGTCGTTCGAGGTCAATCCCGGCGGAAGATCAGCCGCCCGAGCCAGCCGGTGACGATGGCCAGCCCGACGGCGCAGAAGCCGTAAAACAGGCTGTGGTTGCGCGACAGCCGGAACAGCATCTGCTCGAAGCCGGACTTTACGATCGCCAGTTGCGCCGAGGTTTCCTTGATGAAAAGGCCGTTGCGGAACAGGAAGGCGCGCGCCTTGTGGGTGCCGACGGGCACGTCCGGAGCCAGCGTCACGGTGGCGCGAAACAGGCTGGAGGACAGGAACTGCACGCCGCCGATGCGCTCGTTGAAAAGGCCGACCGCAATCTTCTGTTTGCGAAGCGCGGCCTCGAACTCCGACAGCGTGGCCGCGTTCTCGTAGTCCTCCGTCGGCTGAACATGCAGGTAGTTGATACCCAGCGCGAGCTGCCTGTAACTGTTCTGGTGCGTAACGTCCTGCGGCACGCGCGTCGTGGAGATGGAATAGGATTCCGGCACATTGACGAAGGATACGGACTGGGTGTTCATCCATATGCCGAGCACGCGGCTCTTGCGCCGCACCGTGACCGGGCGAGCCGGTCCTTCGAGCACGACGATGACGTCATAGCGGCCCTGACGCGTAACGAGCGGATCGGCATTCTCAAGCGAGCCGAAGATCGTCAGATCGGCGCCGGCAAAGTCGGCGGTTATGCGGATCACGTCGGTTGAGAGGCCGATCTGGATGCCTTCCGGAGGGGCCAGCGACGGCGTCGGCCCTTGCGCCGAGGCCGGCAGGGCGCCGGCCAGGAGACCGAGCGCTAAGCAGGTTCCGGAAAAGTGTCCCACGGTTTTCCGACGGAAACCTGCGGCAAAACAAGAGGCTAAGCAGACCAGGCGAAGCCACGCAAGTCTGCTTAGAGCATTTCCGGTGAATACTGGATCACTCTGCCGGAGGCCATTTGGCTCAAGGTCGAGGGTTTCGGTGAAGGTCGTGGTGGCGCCACGGCCGAGCCGGAACCCGAAGGATTTGAGCCAAATGGACCCGGCCCGAAGGGTTTGCCGCTGGCGGGCGCCCGCGGCGTCAGGCGGACTTGGCCGTGCCACCAGCACGACCTGCGCCGCCTTCCTAGCGGATCGCCTCGCCATCGGCGAAACAGAGCGATTCAGTATTCGCCGGAAATGCTCTAGTGCGGTAAGATGGCGCGATCTCATCCCATCATACCCCCGGCGCAAGCGAGTAGATGCTGGGGGGCGGCAGGAAGAGGTCGAAGGCAAGGCGGATCGCCACGGCGAGAACGAGAATCGCCAGCAGCGCCCGCAACTGCTCGCCGCGCAGCCGCTGGCCGGCCTTGGCGCCATATTGCGCGCCCGCCACGCCGCCGACCATGAGGACGAAGGCCAGCATTATGTCGACGGTCTGGTTGGTCCCGGCGTGCACGATCGTCGTGAAGGCGGCCACGAAGATGATCTGGAACAGCGACGTGCCGACGACCACATTGGTCGGAACCTTGAGCAGATAGATCAGCGCCGGCACCATGATGAAGCCGCCGCCGACGCCCATGATGGACGACAGCAGGCCGATGCCGGCACCGAGGCCGAGGACCGGAATGACGCTTACGAACAGTTTCGAGGCGCGAAAGCGCATCTTCAGCGGCAGCCGGTGTATCCAGTTGTGCTGGCCGGGCCGCTTGAGCGACTGCTGGCCGCCATCCTTGCTGCGCCGGATGGCGTTGACGCTCTCCACCAGCATCAGGCCGCCGACGGTTCCGAGAAAGACGACGTAGGTGATCGAGATGATGAGATCGACCTGACCGACGGCTCTCAGCAAAGTGAAGAGGTAGATTCCGATCGTCGATCCCGCGATGCCGCCGACCAGAAGCACCGTTCCGAGCTTGAAGTCGAGCGTGCCGCGCTTGAAATGCGCCAGCGCTCCTGAAAACGAGGAGGCGATGACCTGATTCGCGCCCGTGGCGACGGCGATTGCCGGGGGGATGTTGTAGAAGATCAGCAGCGGCGTGATGAGAAAGCCGCCGCCCACCCCGAACATGCCCGACAAAAATCCCACCGCCGCGCCCATCGCGAGCAGCACGAGAACATTGACCGACATCTCAGCGATCGGGAGATAGATGCCCACCCGTCAAACTCGACTACAATAGCGCAACTGCAAAAATGTGCCGAAGCACCCTTATGATGTAAAAGGCTCATGCGCCGACAATGCGGCGAAGTCAAACTTCGCCGAGAGCCGGAAACAAAAATTATCTCAATAAGTTACATTCGCGCGAGAATGCGACCGGCGCCGTTGCGAATCCGACTTGTCATTTCCTGTCCAGAAGCGCCCGCACCAGCTTTTCATCGACAAGTCCATTTGGCGTCATGTCGTTGTCCCTCTGGAACGCCATGATCGCGGACTTGGTCATTTCGCCCATCACGCCGTCGGCGCCGCCGGCGTCGTAGCCGTTCTTGTTGAGGATCCGCTGGATGTTGCCGACCGCCTTCTTCATGTCGATTCCGGCCGTTGCGCCGTCGTCCACTTGCCAGGATTCGGGAATTTCGACCGAATTGGCTTCCGGATCGACGGGCGCCGATTTCCAGAGTTCGACAGCGGCTTTCGCCTGCATCAACTGGTCGGGCGTGAGCGCGTTGGCGATTTCGTCGCGTTTGGACGCGGCGTCGCTGTCGCCGGACTTGGCGGCCAAGGCGAACCATTTGTAGGATTCCTCGAGGCTTCGCGGCATGCCGACGCCCTTGGCGGCGAGGATGCCGAGGTTGAACTGGCTGTCCTTGACCCCGAGGTCGGCGGCACTTCTGAACCAACGCGCCGCCGACTGGTTGTCCGGCGTGCCATCGGCGCCCATGGCGTGGAGCACCGCCAGATTGTGCATCGCGCTGGCATTGCCCTGCTCGGCCGCCAGTTGATACCAGGTCTTGGCCCTGGTGATGTCGCGCTCGACGCCGAGGGCTTTCTCGTAGAGGTTGCCGATGCGGTACTGCGCCGGGGCGAAGCCAAGCTCCGCCGACTTCCCGTACCAGACCGATGCCTGACCCATATCCTGCTTGACGCCGCGTCCATCGGCATAGCGGGAGCCGAGCTCGAACAGCGCCTTGGTGTCCCCGGCTTCCGCGGCTTCGCGCAAGGCGGCCGGTCCGGCATCGGCGGGAACGCTGACGGCTGTGACGGCCGCCTTGGCCGACGGGCGCGGACGGCTGGCCGGCCGCGGTCATGGTGGCCGGCGGCGCCGCTGCCGGGAGCTGTGTCCTGCGGCCCGGGCGGCGCGCCGCGTATGGCAGCCGGTTCGCCGGGAAAGGTCTGGCTCGTGTGCATCCACCCTTCGGGCGGCGCGGCTTCGCTCGTTCCGGACGGTTCGGTCAGCATTGCGGACGGTTCGGCTGTTGCGGAGCGATCGATTGCGCGCTTCCGGCGCGTAGTCGTCGAACTCTCCCGCTTCGGCAATTCGCGGGTCGCTGTGGAAAGGAAGGGGCGCACCGATTTGTGCTGTTCGCGGCAGCTCCCCGGCGGCGGTGATGGACGTGTCGACCGCCGCCGTTTCGTCGCCCGCGCCAAGGTAGGCTTCGCCGAGTTGCAGACCAGCGAACACGATCGAGATCGCGGTCGCGGCCATCAGGATCGGCGCGCGGCGCCGTCTGAAGACGCCGATCCCGACGCCGCGCGATGCTTGCGGCGCGCCCTCGTCGCGCCTTGTCATCCCGACGTCGGCGGCCGCGGCCTGCGCCGCGCGCCGGGCGGCGGCGATGAAGTCGGCCTGTGACGTTTCGCTCTCGTCGGTCCGCGCCGCATGCCCGCGTTCGTCGCGCACCCGCCGCATGATGGCGTTGAGGTCGGGGGCTCCGGAGCCCGGCTCCAGGGGCTGGTTGGCGATCCCGGGACCAAGCGGCTCTTCGAGAGCGGATTCCACCTCCTGATCGGTGAAACGCGCGGGTTGCGCCCGAGCCTTGCCGGCGCCCGACCCAGGCTCCTTGCCGGCGACGCCGCGGGACAGACCGCTGAGGATCGATTTCGACCGGGGTTCCTTGTCAGAGCCTTCGTCGCGATCGGCCGGCGAAGACGAGGTGCTGCTGCGTTCCCCCATCCATCCGGCGGAGGCTGTCGAAGGCTCCGCGGCATCCAGCAGGCCGAGCTGGTCGACGATTCTGATCAATGTGTCGTGGATCGCCTTGAACGTCCTGGTATTGCGTTCGTCGGAGCGCCGGGCCAAGGCTTCCAGCGCCTTGAGATCCTGCGCAAGCTCGGCGACCACGACGGTGTGTGTCCGCGAACCGTCGAAGCCGAGCATGGCGTTCTCCGCCGCCTGCCGGGCGGCCTGCAGGATGGAGTCGCGGTTTTCGGCGATGGCGCGTTCCAGTTCGCCGAGGCGCGGGCCGATGTCCTCGAGTTCCGGCAAGGGCGCGGACGGCCTGCCGAGATGGCTGGAGAGAACCGCGACCTGGCTTTCCAGGCTGCGGATCAAATCCGGATCGACGCCGGCGAGTTTAGCGGCGTTGGCGTCGATGCGGGCGGAAATGCTTTCGAGCCGGGTCTCCAGGCCGCGAATGGCTTCGCCGCCGTCTTTTGAGGATGCGTCGGCAATCCGGCTTGCCAGATCGGCGAAATGCGCGTCGATGGAACCCATGACGTGTGTCACGTCAAGCGCCTGGGCGGTCCCGAAGCCGATGCGATCGGCGACTTCGTCCAGCCTCCGTTCGAGATCGCGGAACATGATGCTGCCGTGCTCCATGGCATCGGCTTGGCGGCGCTCGATCATGCCCGCCAGAATTTCGAAGCGCTGGTCGATTCCGGCCAGCAATGCCTTGCGTTCGGCGTCGGCCGGAGCCCTGTCGATTTTCTCGGCGATCGCCAGGACCTGCCGCGACAAACGCTCCATCGCCATTTCCGGAAACGTCCCCTGCGCGGCCAGACCGTCAACCCGCTGCGAAAGCACCTTGAGTCTGTCGATGATTTCGACCGACGGCCGGTCCTGGGCGACTTCGTCGATCTGGCGCGCGAGCGCTGAAATCCGGGCCTCGATGCGGTGAAACGGCTCCAGGTTGGCAAGAGGTGACTTCGCGACCGCCGTCGAGGCAACGATGGCGTGCGCGATCTCGTCCAGGCGTTCCTCGATGAGGCCGAACATTTCCGGTGTCTGGCGTTCGTGCTGGCGCACGAAATGCTCCACGGCGACGGCCAGCGCGCGCACCCTCTCTTCCAGCGACTGCATCGAAAGCGTCTGGGGCAGGGTGCTCACCGCGTCGCTTATCGCCTGAAGCCGATCGGCTAGCGCCGATATTTCCCGGTCGTGCTGGCCGGGCCGCTTGTCGATCCGGTTCTCCGGCGCGCTCCAGCGGCGGTCGAGATCGTCCAGCCGGCGATCGAACGAGCGCACGGTATCCTCGCGCGCGAGCGTGTCGAGCGCGTTGCGAAGATGCTCGATTTCGGTCCGCAGCGCGTTCACACTCTTGTCGTCGGCGCGATCCGACAGGTCATGCATTGCCCGCGAAATTCTGTCCGTCTCGGCGGCATGGTCGGATCCGGGTGCCACGGTATCCAGGTTCGAAGCGAGCATCCGGCCGAGCTGGCCGCGAAGGGCCTCGAATTCGCCTTGCGTGTTCGAGGCTGCCTGCCGGCGAAGGTCCTCGTGCAGGGTCTTGAGCTCGCCGGCGATGCGGCCGGCGGAGGCGATGCCTTCTTCCTGGTCGATTGCCCGGTCGAAATCGCGGGAAAACGAATGACGGGCGGAGTCCGGACCAGTTTCGCGCGCCTGCCGATCCTGTGCCGATGAGGGCCACGCCTCGCGCTCAGGCGGCGCGTGGCCGGCATCGGCGGTCGCGGCATGGCGACCGCCGGTTTCCCGGCGGTCGCGGCGAAAATCGCCCGCCGCCTCGCGAGTGCGGCCAAGCCGGCTTTCCAGGTTTTGAAGCGATTGCGTGATCTGCTCGAGGCGTGCTGCCTTCCCTGCGCTGCCGGCCTGCGTTCAAGGTGTCGAGATACGACCGCTTGCTGTTCATCGAAACGCCTATCCGCCTGCGCTGGCCGTGCCAGCATTCTCCCAAATGGTCGGGGCCGGACGCGCTCGATGTCCGCAAGGATGGAAAGCAGTCTCTCCAACGACCTGCCGCCTCAGAACCGTGAAGAATTCATTACAGGATGATCACGAACGCCGACATGCGCACAATTCACCCGGCGTGGTAAACAAGGTGTTAACCAAAATTAATTTTTGGGGAACTGGATTGGGATCGGCGCGGATGCCGTGAGGCTCGGCGATCACGGGAAATTCAACCTCCAGACGATTGCGACGCAAAGGAAGGGCCACTATACCCGGCCCCAATTACGTAAACGTAAGAGGAAGCAGTGCGTCTGCGCATTGCGTCGGCTCCAACCGCGCGGAACCGCGACCCCAACAAATGGCTCTGAAATGAGCATGTGGTCCGGACCGCCATGTCGAACTGTGGAAACATAAGGGAAATGATGAAACCAGTGTTGATCGGCGGATACGCCGGCGCAGGCTCGGAAATTGCTGTCGAGGCGGAGGATGCCGAGGAGACAACCATCAAGATTGGCGACATGGCCAGGATGTTCGGCGTGACACTGCGCACGCTGCGCTTCTACGAGGACAAGGGCCTGCTCAGCCCCATACGCGACGGCAGCAATCGCCTTTACACCCGGCGTGACCGCGCCAGGCTGAAGCTTATCCTGCTCGGCCGCAAGGTCGGCTTCTCGCTGCGCGACGTCAAGCAGATGATGGACCTCTATGATCCGGCGGGCTCGAACGCCAAGCAGTTGCGGATGGCGCTGGAAAAATCCGAAAGGCAGTTCGGCCGCCTGCTGAAGCAGCGCGCGGCGGTCGACGACGCTATGGACGAACTGACCAGGCTGATGGCGGCGGTCCGGCGCATGCTTGCCGAGCGTTCCGTCGCCGCCGCCAACGCCTGAGTACGGGCGGCGCCTCGTCGCGCACCGGACCCTGTGCACACCATGGGCGGCGGACCTGACCGGTCCGCCGCCCATGGTGCCTCGCGCGGCAAAATTGATCAGGAAATGCAATGCACGCAATTGACGTTTACGCAAACGTCAATTAAGGAGGCATGCAGTCATTTGCGATGCCGGTTCGACCCGCTGGCCGGCCGATTGTCACGCGACGAGGAGGAACAATGCCGACCTACAAGGCGCCGGTTCAGGACACGCTTTTCGTGCTCAACGAGGTGCTCGGCTATGAGCGCTTCAGCAACCTGCCGGGCTTTTCCGACGCGACCGCCGACGTTCTGGAGGCGATACTCGAAGAGGCGGCCAAGCTTGCCGAGAATGTGATGCAGCCCCTGAACCGCATAGGTGACATGGAGGGATGCGTTCGCCTCGACGACGGTTCGGTGACGACGCCCAAGGGGTTCAAGCAAGCCTACGGACAGTATCGCGAAGGCGGCTGGATGGGTCTGGCGGTGCCTGCGGAGTTTGGCGGGCAGGGTCTTCCCTACTGCCTCCACTCGGCGGTGGGCGAATATCTGGTTTCCGCCAACATGGCGCTGATGATGTATCCCGGGCTGACGCAGGGCGCGATCGCCGCGATCCTGGTCCACGGCTCGGACGAGCAGAAGCAGGCCTATCTGCCGAAGATGGTCTCGGGCGCCTGGACCGGCACGATGAACCTAACCGAGCCGCATTGCGGCACCGACCTTGGGCTGCTGCGCACGAAGGCCGCCCCGCAGGCGGACGGCTCCTACAAGATATCCGGCCAGAAGATATTCATCTCGGCCGGCGAGCACGACATGGCCGAGAACATCGTGCATCTGGTGCTGGCCCGCATCGAAGGCGCGCCGGCCGGCGTGAAGGGCATCTCGCTGTTCATCGTGCCGAAGTTCATTCCGGACGCCGATGGCAACCCCGGCAGGCGCAATGGCGTCTCCTGCGGCTCCATCGAGGAGAAGATGGGCATCCACGGCAACTCGACCTGCGTCATGAACTATGACGAGGCGACCGGCTGGCTTATCGGCGAGGAAAACGCCGGGGTGAAGGCGATGTTCGTGATGATGAACGAGGCCCGTCTCGGCGTCGGCCTGCAGGGCCTGGCGATCGGCGAGGCCGCCTACCAGGGTGCTGCCGCCTATGCGAAGGAGCGGCTGCAGGGCCGCTCGCTTTCCGGGCCGAAGGCGGCCGACAAGCCGGCCGATCCGATCATCGTCCACCCCGACATCCGCCGCAGCCTGATGACGATGAAGGCCTTCAACGAGGCCGGCCGCGCCCTGGCGCTGTGGACGGCGATCCGCTCCGACGTGGCCAATCGTTCCGGCGACGGCAAGGACCGGCAGGACGCGGACGACGCGCTCGGCCTGTTGACGCCGATCGTCAAGGGCGTGCTCACCGACAAGGGTTTCGAGCATGCGGTCATGGCGCAGCAGGTGTTCGGCGGCCACGGCTACATCGAAGAACACGGCATGAGCCAGTTCGTCCGCGATGCCCGCATCGCGATGATCTATGAGGGAGCCAACGGCATCCAGGCGCTCGACCTGGTCGGCCGCAAGCTGGCCGCCAATGGCGGGCGGGCGGTGCAGGCCTTCTTCCGCGAGGTGGGCGAGTTCTGCGAGGCGAACCGCGCCGACGAGAAGATGGCGCCGTTCACCAGGGCTCTGAAGAAGGGGCTCAACGACCTGCAGGCCGCGACCATGTGGCTGATGCAGAACGGCCTGGCGAACCCCGACAATGCGGGGGCTGCCTCCACCGACTACCTGCATCTCTTCGGCCTGGTGTCGCTCGGCTACATGTGGGGCCAGATGGTCAAGGCCGCGCAGACGAAACTGGCCGACGGGGCCGGCGGCGCTACTTCCTTCTACGAGAACAAGGTCGTCACCGGCCGCTACTTCATGGAGCGCATCATGCCGGAGACGGCGCTGCGTCTCGCCCGCATATCGACGGGCGCCGACGCCACGATGGCACTGCCGGCGGAAGCATTCTGAGGCTGTATTGACCAGCGACTCTGTTCAGGCCTGAACAGAGTCGCTAAGCAGGTTTCGGAAAAGTCTGTCGCGGTTTTCCGACAGAAACCTGCGACAAAAAAGAGACCAGGCAGGCGAGGCGAAGCCACGCAAGTCTGCTTGGAGTTACGAAATAGGCGAAGAAGCGACGGGAGACGCTCTTGGCAACCGATCCGGCCACCATCCTCAACGTGCCCAGGCCCGCCTGGGCGGCCGAGGATGTCGGCATGCTCTACGACATGGCGCGCCGCTTCATGGCGGAAGAGATCGCGCCGCGCTACGACGAGTTCGAGAAGAACGAAATGGTCGACCGCGCCTCCTGGGAAAAAGCGGGCGCGGCGGGCCTGCTGTGCGCTTCCATGCCGGAACAGTATGGCGGGTCCGGCGGCACCTACGCGCATGAGAGCGCCATCATCGAAGCGATCAGCCATGTCGGCGTGGATGGTTTCGGCATCGTCCTGCACAACGCCATCGTTGCCCCTTACATCCTCCATTACGGCTCCGAGGAGCAGAGAAAGAAGTGGCTGCCGAAACTGGCGACCGGCGAACTGATCGGCGCCATCGCCATGACCGAGCCCGGCGCCGGCTCCGACCTGCAGGGCGTCAAGACGCGCGCCGAAAAGGACGGCAACCAGTATCGCATCAACGGCTCCAAGACCTTCATCACCAATGGCCAGCACGCCAACCTGATCATCGTCGTTACCAAGACCGACCCGGGCAAGGGGGCAAAGGGCACGTCGCTGATCGTCGTGGAGACGGACGGAGCCGACGGCTTCGAGCGCGGCCGCAACCTGGACAAGATCGGCCTGAAGGCAAACGACACGTCCGAACTCTTTTTCAACGATGTCCGCGTGCCGACCGCCAATCTGCTCGGCCACGAGCAAGGGCAAGGCTTCATCCAGCTCATGCAGCAACTGCCGCAGGAGCGGCTGCTGATCGCCGGCCAGGCGGTCGCCATGATCGAGCGTGCACTCGCCGTGACGATCGACTATGTCAAGGAGCGCAAGGCGTTCGGGCAGCCGATCATCGAGTTTCAGAATACGCAGTTCAAGCTGGCCGAATTGAAGACTGAAGCGACGATAGGCAGGGTGTTCTACAACGACTGCGTTGCCCGCCATATCGACGGCGGGCTCGACCCGGCCACCGCGTCGATGGCGAAATACTGGCTGAGCGACCTGCAGTGCAAGGCCGTCGACGAGTGCCTGCAGCTCTTCGGCGGCTATGGCTACATGAACGAGTATCCGATCGCCCGGATGTTCCGCGACGCCCGCGTCCAGCGCATCTATGGCGGCACCAACGAGATCATGAAACTTCTGATCGCCAGGAGCCTGTGAGAATAGCGCGGCGCCGTTAAGGCTGCCGCATTTGCCCGGAGGGCGATGGCCCGCCGGATTTGAGATCCAAGGAGCAAGAAATGGCCGAAGCTTATGTCTATGACGCCGTGCGCACGCCGCGCGGTCGCGGCAAGAAGGACGGTTCGCTGCACGAGGTGCCGGCGGTGCGCCTCGGCGCGAAGGTGCTGGAGGCGGTGCGCGACCGCAACGGTCTCGACACGGGCCAGGTCGACGACATCATCTTCGGCTGCGTCGATCCGGTCGGCGAAGCCGGCTCGGTGATCCCGCGTTCGGCCGCCTTCGAGGCCGGCTACGACATGAGGGCGCCGGGCATGCAGATTTCCCGCTTTTGCGCCTCCGGGCTGGACGCCGTGAATTTCGGCGCCGCCAAGATCGCGCAGGGCGCCGACGAGATCGTGATCGCCGGCGGGGTGGAATTGATGTCGCGTGTCGGCATGGGGATGTCGGGCGGCGCATGGTTCATGGACCCGTCCGTCGGGCTGCCGGGCTGGTTCGTGCCGCAGGGCATCTCGGCGGACCTGATCGCCACCAAATACGGCTTTTCGCGCGACGATGTTGACGCCTATGCCGTCGAGAGCCAGAAGCGCGCAGCACTTGCCTGGGAGAAGGGCTACTTCAGGAACTCCGTCATTGCGATCAGGGACCAGAACGGGCTGACGATTCTGGACCATGACGAGCATATGCGGCCTTCCACCGACATGCAGTCGCTTGCCGCGCTCAACCCGTCCTTCGTGATGCCCGGCGAAATGGGCGGCTTCGACGCCGTTGCCGTACAGCGCTATCCGGAACTGGAGGAGATCACCCACGTTCACCACGCCGGTAATTCCTCCGGCATAGTGGACGGCGCCGCCGCCGTCCTGCTTGGCTCGAAGAAGGCCGGCAAGGCGATGGGCCTCAAGCCGCGGGCGCGCATAAAGGCCTTCGCCAATATCGGCTCGGAGCCGGCGATCATGCTCACCGGGCCTGTCGACGTGACCGAAAAGCTGCTCGGCCGGGCGAAGATGAAGCTCAAGGACATCGACCTGTTCGAGTTGAACGAGGCCTTCGCTTCGGTCGTGCTGCGCTACATGCAGGCCTTCGAGATCGACCACGACAGGATCAACGTCAATGGCGGCGCCATTGCCATGGGCCATCCGCTCGGCGCCACCGGCGCGATGATCTTCGGCACCGTGCTGGACGAACTTGAGCGCCGCGATCTCAACACCGCGCTGGTGACGCTGTGCATCGGCGCCGGCATGGGCACCGCCACGATCATCGAGCGGGTGTAGCACCTGTTCCTTCGCCCCGATTGCGGGGAGAAGGTGGCCCGAAGGGCCGGATGAGGGGCAGAGCCGGCAATCCAAGGTCCGCGCCGCCCTTCACCTGCCTGCCGGCATACTCTCCTCGCCAGCACAGTTGAAAAATGTTGAAGGTGGATATCCAATGACCTACACAAACTTCACGGTCGAAACCGACGCCGACGGCATTGCTCTCGTCACCTGGGACATGCCCGACCGCTCCATGAACGTCTTCACCGAAGAGGCGATGGACGAGCTTGAGAAGATCGTCGACCAGGTCGCCGGCGATGCCGCGATCAAGGGCGCCGTCATCACCTCTGGCAAGGACAGTTTCTCCGGCGGCGCCGATTTGAACATGCTGAAGCGGATGCTCGGCATCTTCCATGCCGAGAGGGCGAAGGATCCCGACAAGGCGATAGAGATGCTGTTCGCCGGCGCCGGCCGCATGGGCTGGCTGTGGCGCAAGCTGGAGACCAGCGGCAAGCCATGGGTCTCCGCGATCAACGGCACCTGCATGGGCGGTGCCTTCGAATTGTCGCTTGCCTGCCATGGCCGGGTCGCGTCCGACAGCGACAAGGTCAAGATGGCGCTGCCGGAAGTGAAGGTCGGCATTTTCCCCGGCGCCGGCGGCACGCAGCGCGTGCCGAGGCTCGCCAACACGCAGGACGCCCTGCAGATGCTGACCACCGGCCAGACGCTGACGCCGAAGCGCGCCAAGCAGATGGGCCTCATCCACGAGATCGCGGCGCCGGAGAAACTGATCGAGACCGCCAAGGCGATGATCACGAGCGGCCTGAAGCCGGTGCAGCCCTGGGACGTCAAGGGTTTCAAGATCCCCGGCGGACCTGTCTATTCGGCGGCGGGCGCCAATCTGTGGCCGCCGGCGATCGCGATTTCGCGCCGCGAAACCTACGGCAACTATCCGGCCGTGACCGCCATCCTGAAATGCGTCTATGAGGGCCTGCTTGTTCCCTTCGAGACGGGACTGAGGATCGAGCAGCGCTATTTCACCGAGATCATGCAGACGACCGAGGCGGCCATGATGATCCGCTCGCTCTTCGTGTCGCTGCAGGAACTGAACAAGGGCGCCCGCCGGCCGCAGGGCATCGCGGCGACGAAGTTCAACAGGATCGGCGTGATCGGCGCCGGATTCATGGGCGCCGGCATTGCCTATGTGACGGCGAAGGCCGGCATCCCGGTCGTGTTGCTCGATCGCGACATGCCTTCGGCCGAGAAAGGCAAGGCGCATTCCGATTCCCTGATTTCCGCTGCCATCGCCAAGGGCCGTGCCAAGCCGGAGCAAAAGGAAAAGCTGCTGTCCCTGATAACGCCGAGCGACGACTATGCCAGCCTCGACGGCTGCGACCTGGTGGTCGAGGCGGTTTTCGAGGATTCGGAGGTGAAGAAGGCCGCGACGCAAAAGGCCGAGGCCGCGCTGAAGAGTTCGGCGATCCTTGCCTCCAACACTTCGACCATTCCGATCACCTCGCTGGCGAAGAATTCGGGCCGGCCGAAGAACTTCATCGGCATTCACTTCTTCTCGCCGGTCGACAAGATGATGCTGGTCGAAATCATCCTCGGCAAGCAATCGGGTGACGAGGCGCTGGCCGTGGCGATGGACTATGTACGCGCCATCGGCAAAACGCCGATCGTCGTCAACGATACGCGCGGCTTCTATGTGAACCGCTGCGTGCTGCGCTATATGGCCGAGGCGTTCCGCATGCTGATCGAAGGCGTGCCGGCTCCGATGATCGAGAATGCCGCGAGGCTGGCCGGCATGCCGGTCGGCCCGCTGGCGCTCACCGATGAGACCGCGATCGATCTCGCCCAGAAGATCATGCGCCAGACCAGGCGTGATCTCGGCGAAAAGGCGGTCGACCCGGCACAGATGGGGCTGATCGACACGATGGTGGACATGCACGGCCGTTTCGGCCGCAAGAACGGCAAGGGCTTCTACGATTACCCCGCCAAGCCGGCCAAGAAGAAGCTGTGGCCGGGCCTGAAGGACCTCTATCCGCAGAAGGCTGCGGAGACGGTGGATGTCGAGGAACTGAAGCAGCGCTTCCTCGTCACAATCGCGCTGGAGGCGGCACGGGTCATGGAGGAGGGTATCGTGTCCGATCCGCGCGAGGCGGATGTCGGTTCGATCCTCGCCTTCGGCTTCGCGCCTTACACCGGCGGCACGCTGTCCTACATCGACGGAATGGGCGCCAGGAATTTCGTGGCGCTGTCTAAGAAGCTGCGCAAGAAGTTTGGCGACCAGTTCAAGGCGCCGAAGCTTCTGCTCGACATGGCCGGGAAGGGCGAGACTTTCTACCAGCGTTTCGACCCCTATGCGAAGGGCGAGACGAAGGAAGCCGCGTGACGGCTGGACCATGTATGTCTGGGGGCGACTTGCCCGCGTGGCGGCCACGGCGAAACGCCGTGGCGGCTACAGCCTGGGCACCGAGAGCAGACTGGCGTTTCGGTGCCTGCCGACCGACATCGATTCCAATCTGCACCTGAACAATGCGCGCTACATGATGCTGGCCGATCTCGGCCGCATCGACATATTCCTGCGCAGCGGGCTCTGGACGCTGGCCAGCGAACGAAACTGGGCGCCGATGCTGGGCGGGCTGCAGACGGCCTTCCTGCGTGAGATCAAGCTATGGCAGCGCTTCGAGGTGCTGTCCTCCATCGAGACCTGGGAGGGCAGCGCCGTCGTCGGGCGGCACAGATTCGTGCTGGATGACGGCAGGGCAGCGGCGACCATCGTTACGACGGCCGGGGTTTATGACCGCCGGGAGCGGCGTTTCGTGCCGATCGACGAATTGATGCGGCTGCTCGGCCACGACGCTCCAGCGCGCCCGCTAACGCCGGCGGAAGGCGCGTTCGTCGCCTCGCATCACCAATTGCGGGCCATGGCCAAGGGCTGCGCCTAGCACGGGGGCCGGTGTCGCGGGCGCGATGCCGCACCGATCTCCCGGCTTGCGACATGCAGGGGTCAGAACCAGGTCAATGGAGTCGTCCCCCGTTTGAACCCCCTCTCCGGCCGCCTCGCGGCCACCTCTCCCCCGCTCACCGCGGGGGCGAGGATAGGCGCCAGGCGTGCCACCGCTTATCCTCGCCCCACACGAAGTGGGCGAGAGGTGCCGAGCGCAGCGAGGCGGAGAGGGGGACTTCACTCTTCGCCAACCCGGAGTCCAGCCTGGCGCGGTTGCGGCGGAGTCGAAAAAGGCGTCTCCCTCGTCGCCCGGATCACGCACGCCAAATCGGTGATAGTTGGCCCGATCCTGACGGATTATCTCCCATGCCCTTGTGAACGTGCGCCGCGGGAATTGTACAAGTCGCCGGGGCCGATATAGGCATAGTACTGGCCGACAAGATCGTTCGGCGTGGATGTGGTGATTGACGACTGCGCGGCCGCGCCGGTCACGAATGCAATGCCAGCCAGAGCTACGGCGGTGACTTTCCTGAAGCACTTCTTCACGCTGCGATCTCCTTCGTTTGCGCGTGCTGCTCGACAAGCCTCACCGCCGTTCGGTCGCCATTCCAGCGCCGTGTTGTGTAACCCGCGAGACATAATCCAACGCTAACAGCTTTCCTCTCACGGTGGCACCCATTCCGATGTGAAGCCTTGGCGGTGCGCGCCGCGATCGCCAGAGAATCGCGTTTCGGGACCACATGGCCGCCGGATATGAGCGAAAATCTGGACAAGGGCGTGCGCGCAGGCTAAAACCGCAAGGTATTTTTTCCTTCTCGATCGGAGCGGTGTAATGCTCTCGCACGAACGAGTCTGGGCGGCGATCGACGCTCTCGCCGAGCGCCACTCGCTGTCCGCGTCCGGCCTTGCCAAGCGCGCCGGGCTCAATTCGACCGCCTTCAACAAGTCGAAGCGCCGTTCCTCGGATGGCCGCCCGCGCTGGCCCTCGACCGAGTCGCTGGCAAAGATCATCGAGGCGACAAGCTCGTCGCTGGAAGAGTTCATCGCACTCATGGCCGGGCCCGATCATGGGCTGCGCGGCGCGCTTCCTGCTCAGAAATCGACGGTGCCGCTGATCGGCATGGCCCAGGCCGGTGCCGGCGGATTCTTCGACGATGCAGGCTTTCCGGCGGGCCACGGCTGGGACCTGATCGAACTGCCGGTCCGTACCGCCGGCAACGCCTATGCGCTGCAAGTGCAGGGCGATTCCATGCTGCCGGTGTATCGCGACCGCGACATGCTGATCGTCGAACCGGGTGCCACGGTGCGCAAGGGCGACCGCGTCGTCGTTAAAACCAAGACGGGCGAGGTCATGGCCAAGGTCCTGTCGCGCCGCAACGCGCGCGAGATCGAACTTCTGTCGATCAACCCCGAACACCCGGTCCGCCAGATTGCAATGATCGATGTCGAGTGGCTGGCGCGCATTGTGTGGGCGAGCCAGTAGGGTGAGGCAGCAGGCGGTCCTGCTGATCGGCGCCGCCCTGATTGCCGGCGGCGCGGCCATCATCATCCTCGGCGGCGATGCGCTGCGAGCCAAGCCGGACAGTTCGGGCGGTGCGGCGGCCGGGGCTGGCGTCGAAGAAGCCGGCGCCGCCGCAACAGCACCCAGCCGGACCTCGACGGGGCGTCCGGCATCGGAGGGCGGAGCCGGGCGGCATGCGGCCCGGACGCTGGCGCCGTTCACGCCGGCCATTTCCGGTCCCGCGACGGGCGATGCCCGCCTGGAGCGCGAGGCGCCAAGGGCCCCGCTGAGCGCCATTGGCCAGGCTCTGCCTCCCAAGCCCGGCCAGGAAGAGGAAACCCTGCTGTTCCGCGCGCTCGCGACCGCCGCCGGAACCTTGGAGGCAAAGGGCTACCGGATCGCGGTCGCCGGCGTCGAGCCGGTCGGGCTGGATGAGACTTGCGATTTCAAGGGGCAGCCGTGGCCTTGCGGCATCAGGGCTCGCGCTGCCTTTCGCGCGTGGCTGCGCGGCCGCGCCATCACTTGCAAGGTTCCTCCGCGGCAAGCCGACGCCCAGGCCGTCGTCGCGTCCTGCCGGGTCGGCAAACAGGACATCGCCGCCTGGCTGGTCGCCAATGGCTGGGCGCGCGCTGTCGCCGCCGGTCCTTATGCCGATGCCGGCGGCGCGGCCGCTACGGCCGGGAAGGGCATCTTCGGCGCTCCGCCGGCCATGACGGCGCCGGCCATGACATTCTCCGAGAGCGCGCTTCCCGCACCGCCGGCGTCCGGCGCGATCATAACGTCCGAACCGGCTTCCGAACCGTTCGTGCCTACGCGGCCGTCGGGTCCGCTTGGGGCGTTTCCGCCGGCGCCAGCGCCCCCTCCAGCGCCCGCCCGATGAGCGCGCGCGTCTCGGCGACGCCGTACAGCGCGGCGAAGGAGCCAAAGCGCGGGCCGCGCTCCTGGCCGATCAGCACCTGGTAGATCATCTGGAAGAAAGCGACCGAGACGCCGGGCCCGCCTTCCGGGCTCTGCCTTGAATGGTCCTGGTAACGCTCGATCTTGCGCGCCACATTGAGCGATGCGTTCTGGATCGCCTCGCCGTCGGCGTCGGCGGGCAAGGCCGCGAGCGCGTCCGACAATTTCGCGAGGGCCGCGCGCTCGACATCGTCGGGGGCGCGGTACTTCTTCTGCGGCCTTACGAAGTCGTCGAAGTAGCGGATCGCGTAGCCGGCAAGCCTGTCGAGTTCGGGATGCGTACGAGGCGTGACGCCATGCGCGTAGCGGGAGATGAAACCCCACAGGACGCCGCGGTCATGCGCGTTGGAAGCGCTCACAAGGTTGAGCAGAAGCGCGAACGGCACCGGCAGGTCGATGTGAGGCGGGCTGCCGTCATGCATGTGCCAGACCGGGTTTTGCAGCCGGGCGTTCCAATCCTGCTGCGGATAGGCGGACAGGAACGTATAGTACTCGTCGACCGCCTTGGGGATCACATCGAAGTAGAGCTTCTTCGCCGTCTTCGGCTTCTGGTACATGTAGAGGCCGAGGCTCTCGGCCGGCGCGTAGGCCAGCCACTCGTCGATGGTGATCCCGTTGCCCTTCGACTTGGAGATCTTCTCGCCGTTTTCGTCCAGGAAGAGTTCGTAGTTGAACCCCTCGGGCGGCCTTCCGCCAAGGATGCGGCAGATCTTGCCCGAGGTCCTGACGTTGTCGATGTGGTCCTTGCCGGACATCTCGTAGTCGACGCCGAGCACCGCCCAGCGCAGCGCCCAATCCGGCTTCCACTGCGCCTTGCAGCCGCCGCCCTTCACACTGGTCTCCCAGCGCTTGCCCGTGTTCGGGTCGGTCCACACCACCGTGGCGCGGCCGGGATGCGCCTCCTCGATCGGCACCTGCATGACGACGCCCGTCTCGGGGTGGATCGGCAGGATCGGCGCGTAGGTCTTGCGGCGTTCCTCGCGCAGCGTCGGCAGCATGACGTCCATGACCTTGTCATATTGCTCGAGCATCCTGACCAGGCCGTCGTCGAAGCGCCCGGACGTGTAGTAGTCGAGCGCCGAGGCGAATTCATATTCAAAGCCGAACGTGTCCAGGAAGCGCCGCAGCATCGCGTTGTTGTGGTGGCCGAAGCTCTCATACTGGCCGAATGGGTCGGGCACGCGCGTCAGCGGCCTGCCGAGATGCTGGCGCAGCAGGTCCTGGTTTGGAACGTTGTCGGGTACCTTGCGCATGCCGTCGACATCGTCGGAAAAGCACAGAAGCTTGGTCTTGACGCTGTCCTGGGTGAGCACGCGAAAGGCGTGCCGCACCATTGTGGTGCGTGCCACTTCGCCGAAGGTGCCGATATGCGGCAGGCCCGACGGACCATAGCCGGTCTCGAACAGGATCGTCCCGGGAAAGCCGGTTTTCCTGTAGCGCTCGATGACCTTGCGCGCTTCCTCGAACGGCCAGGCTTTGCTGGCCGCCGCCGCCGCAAGCACTTGCGGGTTGAGATCGATCACGCTGGATCCCGACATGTCGCCGTTCCTGGTCCTGTTCTAAAGGCCCGCCCCCATCGGAGGGTCCGCCTGCTCTATTCGGCAAGGGCGTGAGCGTCAACTTTTCGCGGCGATTTCGCTTGTGGCCGCCATCGGCCGCGCCTAAGCAGGTTCCGGAAAAGTGTGTCACGGTTTTCCGACAGAAACCTGCGACAAAACAAGAGGCTAAGCAGGCGAAGCACGGGCGAAGCCACGCAAGTCTGCCTAGAGCAGGCTTGCGTGGCTTCGCCCACGCCGGACCAGAGGGACAAGATGGGCAAACCGGGCACGCATGAAGCGCTGATCTATCTGATGGTTGTTACCTCGGCGTCCGACCGCGAGATGACCGATGTCGAGCTTGGGCGGATCGGAGCCGTCATCCGCACCTGGCCGATCTTCGAGGATTTCGACGAGAACCGCCTTATCTCCACCGCTCAGGCATGCCAGCGGCTGCTCGCCGAGAAGGATGGGCTGGACGCGGTTCTGGCGCTCGCTCGCTCGGCGATACCGCCCCACCTGCACGACACGGCCTATGCGGCGGCCTTCGAGGTTGCCACCGCCGATCTCGAAATGCGGATGGAAGAGCGGCGGATTCTTCAGCTCCTGCGGCGCGCGCTCAGCGTCGACGACGCCACGGTTATCGCCGTCGAGCGCGCCACCAAGGTTCGGCATCGCACGCTTACGTAAGCGCAGCATTACTAGTTTGCGTCGGATCGTCAGTAAAAGCTGACGGGGAAGTAGCGCAGATAGAGTTCGGCGAATATGCCCTTGGCCGAGATCTGCTGAAGGGCGGCATCGAACGCGGCCGCCAGTTTCTCGTTGGCGGGCATCACCGCGACTGCCAGTCCCGAGCCAAGATAGTCCGGCGCCAGATACGGACCACCGGCAAAGCGGCAGCAGTCCGCCGCATCCGGTCCGGATAGCCAGGAAGCCAGCCGCATGCCGTCGCCAAACGCGGCGTCGATCTTTTTCGCCTTCAGGTCGGCGAGCAGCCGGTCCTGCCGGTCGTAGGTGACGATTGGAGTTTCGCCGAAACTGTCACGAAGCAGTTGCTCATGCGCCGATCCCGCCATCACGCCAACGCGTTTGCCCCGAAGTTTCCGGGCGAGCGGTTCGCTCGCGGCTTCGTCCTTGCGCATGACGAAGCGGCCGGGCAGGCGCAGATAGGGCCGGGAAAACAGATACTTCGCGCGCGTTTGCGGCGAAATGGCCAGGCCGGCGATGATCGCCTCGCCGTCGCCGCTGGCGAGTGCTGTTTCGAGTTCGCCCCAGGGCAACGCCTGGATCTGGCATTTGTCGGCGATCGCAAGCTCGGAACAGATGGCGCGGGCGAGATCGACATGCAGCCCGGACAGCCGGCCGCTGCCGTCGAGGTAGTTGAATGGCGGGAAATCGGTGGTCGTAAGAAAGCGAACCCGTTCGACACCCGAAAGGTCGGGCTTGGCGAGCCGTTCCCTGTCGTCCCAGAAGGCGGGCACGCCCGGTTCGGCGGACAAGTCGGGAGGTGCCCCGGCGAGCAGCGCCAAGGCAAGCATGCAAGGAAAGGTCGCGCCGGGCCAGAGTTTCATGCTTTGAAAATGTCCGATCTCAGACGCGGCGCTCCACAGCCGCAACAGCGAATATGAACTACGGCATGCCGGGATTCACGCGATGGCGGCCTGCAAATGGCAATTTCCGCGCTTCCACTCCGGTTCGCGAAAACCGCCATTATTAAGCTCGCCCTGGACGGAGATCACAAGAGGTTGCCCTCGCGAGGGCCTTCCTTGCGTCCACGCACAAGAATGGCAGGGAACCCTCTGGAAATACTACCATTGCGAGCATAGGATTGCCTTGCTGCAAGTGACAGCCGGGGGATTGCGCATGGAGGACGTCTTGCCTGGTGTTGGGGTGGGCGTTCCTTGCTTGCCGGGGGAGGGCGTAGCGAAAACCGAACCCGCGCGGTTTCTGGCGCGCCGCCTTCGGGATGGCCGCGGCGCGCGTCCGCGCGTCCGCTCGCGTCGGGACTGACCTTGCATGGTCTATTTCATCCCGGCTTCATCAACCGACGAAGGGTTTGCCGGCGATCCGGGTGCAAGCCAGCGGGTCCGACTGGAATCCGAGCCGCGCGACGAACTCCTCAGCTTCTTTTTCTCGGAGTTCGAGGCTTGGCGGCCGATTCTTCAAAGCCTGCGGATCGATCCGCGCGCCGTGTTCAATCTGGCCGGACAAGCCACCGTCAACGGCACCGATTTCCAGTCCGAATTGCTGGCGTCCGGTCTGGTCTCGGAGCGTGACCTGTTTTGTGCCATCGCATCGGCGGTCGGCGTCCGCTTTCTGGAGGAGATCGACCCCGAGCGACTGATCATGAAGCGGGAGGATCAGGCGCTTTTTCTGTGTTCGCGCAGCAAGCACCTGCACGTCTGGGCCGTGGGGAGCGACGGCAGGACACATCCCGTCATTGCGCCGTCCGGCATGAGCCTTCCCGCATTGAAGGGCATGCTGCGACGCAACCGGGCATTGACGCAGGTGCTTTGCATCACTTCGCCGGGAGCGTTGCGGCGCGCCATTCTTGACAGGGCGTCCGGGTGGCTGGCGGATGAGGCAAGGAACGGGCTGCACGACAGGTTCCCCGGCTATTCCGCCAAGATAGTCGCAAGCGTGGGGCAGTGCATGCTCCTCGGCGCTGTCCTCGCCGTTCTCCCGATCGCATTTGCCCTTGCTCCCGGCGAGTCATTGCTGGTCCTGCATGTTCTTTGCTCGTTTTTCTTCCTTGCCTGTGTCGGCCTGCGCTTTGCCGCCGCCACAGCCAACCCGGCTTCTCCGCCGCCGAGATTGGAAAGTATCCCGGCCCATACGCTGCCTTACTATTCCGTCCTCGTGGCGCTGCATCACGAGGTGGATGTCGTGCCGCAGCTTGTGGAGGCGCTCTGCGGGATCGACTGGCCGAAAAGCAAGCTGGAGGTCAAGCTGGTCTGCGAGGCCGATGATCGGCAGACGCTCGACGCCATCGCGGCCGGCCGGCTGCCGCCCCATTTCGAGGTCGTTCGTGTGCCGCCCGGCCTGCCGCGCACGAAGCCGAAGGCGCTCAACTATGCCGTCCCGCTCATCAAGGGCGAGTTGGTGGTGCTTTATGACGCGGAAGACCGACCCCATCCGCTGCAGTTGCGCGAGGCCTGGCATCGTTTCCAGCATGGGGCGGAAACTCTCGCCTGCGTGCAGGCGCCACTCGAGATATCCAACGGCGCCAAGGGCATCATTCCACTGCTCTTCGCCTTCGAATATGCCGCGCTCTTCCGCGGGCTTCTGCCCTGGCTGTCCGGGCGGCGCGTATTGCTGCCGCTCGGAGGCACCTCCAATCATTTCAGGGTGTCGGCGCTGAAGGCGGTCGGCTGTTGGGATCCCCACAATGTGACGGAGGATGCCGATCTCGGCCTGCGCCTGGCCCGCTTCGGCTACAGCACTGAAACGATCAGCCTGCCGACGCTGGAGGACGCGCCGGAAGCCTGGTCGATCTGGCTTCCGCAGCGAACCCGCTGGTTCAAGGGCTGGACGAGAACTCCAAGGAAAAAAGGCATCCTATTGATAATATTCATACTTATAAGATGAAACGGCTTCAGATTGCTGGTCGTAGCAACGCCATAGCAACTTGTCCACCTCCAACGGCGTTCGAAATTCTCCACCTTTCTCAAACCTCCGGCGCCCATCCAGATCGGGGATCGCGTCAATTCGCGTCAGTTGACGCCTCGTGGAACGTTTTCGGGCGGCACAGTGTCCACGACTTTCTGGCGATGAAATATGAACAGTCCGGCGAACACAATGATGCACGAACCAATCAGGATGCGCGCGCTCGGCACGTCACCGAAGAAGACCAACCCGAAGACCACAGCCCACAGCAACAGGCTGTAATGCAGGGGCGCCAGTGTCGAGGCCGGCGCCAGCTTCAGTGCACGTGTGATCATCAGATGCGCAGCGCACGAGACGACTCCCAGGAGCAGCATAGCGCCCCAATCGATAATGCTCGGCTGAACCCAGTTACCGATTGCCATCGCGGCGCCAACAACGAGGGAGCCCAGGGTCTGCCAAGTCACAAGCGTGGTGTCGCTGGTTCCGCGCAGGCGCCGCCCGAGGATAATGGTGAAAGCGAAAGCGATGCTACCAATCAGCGCGAAGAGAGACGGCAGCGAGACTGCTGCCGACGAGGGATTTAGCATGGTCAGCACGCCGCAGAATCCGACGAGAATGGCAACCCATCGCCGCCAGCCAACCTTTTCGCCAAGCAGCAGATGGGATAGCGCGGCGACGTAAATCGGCCCCGCCATGTAGTAGCTCATTACGTCGGCAAGCGGCAGGTACACTACAGCGGCGTAGAACAAAGCGGTATCGATCGTTGCCATGGCCACGCGTACGAATTGCAGTTCGAGGCGGTCGACGCGAAATAGACTCATTGGCGTCCTGCCCGGCGATCATCGGGCCTAGCACGATGAAGGCGCCTATCGAACGGATAAGCAGAACCTGGCCGACAGAGAAGCTCGCGACCAGCCATTTGCCCATGGCGTCGTTAAGGGCGAACATGAAGTCGCCGCCGAGCATGAGCAGGACCCCGGCAATAACGAGATTTTTCGAAATCGAGAACCGCGTGTGAAGATTGACCATGCGGGTGATTTCCCCAGCCGGCTTCTCCGGCAAAGGCCTGTTAGCCGCGGGCGCGCGTCATGGCGAGGAAAATCCGTTGACCCAGCAAGCAGGGAACCAGGTCAGGGTTAAAACGGTTTGTTTGCAGAAGGAGAACGCCATGGCAGACGACAAGACCAAGACTGATGCTCGGGACCGAAGCCGCGTAGCCGGCGCGCAGGAATACGAGGTCGAGTACTTCGCAGCCCATCACGGGATCAGCACTGACCAAGCGAAAGCGCTAATCGAGAAGTTTGGCAACGACAGAAAAACTCTTATGCGGGAAGTCGCGCGTCTGAAGGGCTGACATTTTCATGGCGACAGACTCAACCATCCCGCTGTCGCTCAAACCAATGGAGGCAGAGCCGGTCGACGACCTGCCGAAAGGCAACTGGCTCTATGAACCCAAATACGACGGCTTCCGTTGCCTGGCTTTTCGCAACGGCGACAAGGTCGACCTCCAGTCCAAGAAACAGAAATCACTCAACCGCTTCTTCCCAGAGGTCGCTGCCGGCCTTGCCAGGCTGAAGGCCGATCGCTTCGTCCTCGACGGGGAACTCATCATTCCGGGACAGTCCTTCGAAACTCTTCAACTCCGCCTGCATCCGGCGGCAAGCAGGATTGCCGAACTGTCGGGAAAGTTTCCAGCGGCGCCGTCGTAGACCCGCGAATGGCCTACAAAGTGAAGCAAGCCGTCGTCGCCATAGAGACCAAACAGCAAACTGTCGATATTTCCGGTCGCGCCATCCCGGCAGGCTGCCCGGACCGGACCGGGCCCACTACAACCTCAGCGTAGCGTGACAGGGTTGCCGCTGAGTGTCGCCGGGAACTGAGACTTTGAAAAAAAATGTCAATCCCGGCGACTGGGTCGCGAGTGTGGGCGGGGGGCGGGGTTCGACACCCGTGACCCACGCACCAATCTACTCCATCGATTTGTATTAGTCGTTGCTCGATAATATCGCTGGGATCAACAATTTGGGGAGGGTAGCGCGCAATATACCGAGATGAAAGCTTCGCGTATCTTAATTCCAGCAACAGCCACCAAGTATTATACGTTATCAGACACCGCGATCTAATCGATTGAATTCTCGCAAATACCGACGCGCTTGACCCTCATGATAACCCTGTGTATCGCTTGGATCAAAGGTTAGAGGAAACACCGTGACCTGGCGGGAACCGTCACCGGTAGCGTTTACGAATGGTGCCGCCGGGATTCGAGAGGGGACTGTCAATCCCGACGACGGCCACAGGTGTGGTTGTGGCGGGCACCTGTGGGAGCTCACCGGCGTGTTTGTGGAGGGCACCGATGGCAATTGTCATACTATCTGGAGCCGCTTTCGACGAGTGTCGCCGGATCGAACCATGCCAAGAATCGAAACCGGCGACGGCCCCAGGTACTGATGCCACCGGCGAAAGCATTTCGGGGAACAGACACCGGCAGCACTGATAATCATAGCAAACAATTGGGGCCGCATTGCGGGAACGCCAGCCCCGGCGATGCTTCCGCTCAGGAACTGACGTTGAGCTGGACGTTCTCGCTGCCGAGTTGCAAAGCCTCGCCGGTTCCGCAGCCGGTCAAGCCGCGCCCCGCAGGACCGAAGTGCTCTATGACGGACCAAGGGGCGGCATCGTCCACAATTGAATGGTTCATTGGGTGAAAATCTGATGCTTGGTGCAGCATGGAACTGCGAGCGACACCCCCCAAGCGGAAGTTCGTCGGCAGGGAAGAAGTCATTGCGAAGAGGTAACCGGTGCGCGAGTGGCCTGAGAGCCGCCAAACACACCAACACGTTGCCACCTTTGCCACGTCAGGCCCTTTTGCCCGCAAGGCGATAAAGGCTGCGGATCAGCGCTTGATACTCAACGGCATCCACAAGATAAAAGACAGCCCAGGCGACTGGAGCCAAAATTAGAAGATTTCTGTGATATCGAACATGTCTATCGGAAATAATCTGCAGAGCAGTTGTCGCCGCGCTGATTAACACGACGTGACGATAGCGCATTCAACCCTCCTGCTGTCAGGGCGTAGCCGTAAAATAGAACCAAAAGGAATGGCGCAAATAGCAGCAATGACTCACAATACAAGGTAACTGGAAGGATAAATAGTGTCAAGAACTTGTTATGCTGTCGATTGACACTGAAGAAGAGATGCCGATATTTTAGAAACGTCATAATTCTTCCGTACTTCCAGCGCAGTCTTTGCTGGCACAAGGATTTGAAATCACTCGGCCCCTCGGTAAAAATCGTTGCGTTCGGCGCATAGCGAACTTTGAAGCCAAGCGCTTGCAGTCTTGTCGATAATTCGATGTCCTCGGTGATTATTGCCTCGTCGAAACCACCAGCCTCCACGAGTATCGAGCGACGGTAGGCTGCGGCGGCACCTCCGACAATATAGACCGCGTTGAACATCCCGTCCGCGCGCTTGAAGTAAAATCCGAACAGATACTCCAACTGCTGCAGGAGCCCAAGATAAGTATTGCGATTGCCGATAACGACATTGCCGGCGACCGAAGCCACCTTCGGATCGCAAAAATGCTTGACCATGTTCCTGATTGCATGGCGCTCGACAAGGCTGTCGGCATCAACGGTAATAATAACTTCGCCAGTGGCGAGGCTGAGTGCCGTGTTCAGCGCGCGAGCCTTGCCTCCGTTTTGAACGCGCCTGAATTGAATTTCGCGAACGCCGTTTTGATTGTCGGCGGAAATACGCGCCGCCGCCTGTTTGATCTGTTGATAGGTGCCGTCGGTCGAACCGTCGTCAATGACAATAAGCTCAAGGTGCGGGTAGTCCGCCCGCGCAACGGAATCCATCGCGGCGGCAATTCCCACCTCTTCGTTCCAAGCGGGAATGAGAACGGAAACCTTCGGTTGCCAGTTGGGACTTCTTCGCCGGTCGCGAACACGTTCAACCAGCGGGTGCCATAGCGCGACCGACAAACCGACGCCAAATTTGAGCAGCAATGGCGCAAACACAACGAGCATAAAAATCTCGAACGTGGTGAATGCTGCCTGTTCTGTTGCGCCCTCGCCCTGCGCCCGAAAAAAGACCAACAAAGATAATGGGTAAAGACAGAAGAACGGAATGTATTGCATGCGTCCTGCTTCTTAGAGTGGCAGCGGCATGTTCCTGCCCATTTCCGGGCCGCGCCGCTCCAATCAGTTTCCTTGCATCGCCTCCCACCAACCGGCGCGAGCCGCATGGCACCGTTCTGGGCGTTTTCGGTGATTTCGGGGCGAACTTCGGGTCATGGACGCAAGGTCGCCCGAGGGAGGCGAAAGTCCGCCTCTCAGGCTCGTTCTTGGGATCACTGTGACGCTACATCGAAAAGCTAGGGGCATTAATTTTCAGCCCCGCGTTATCCCTTCAGCACCGTGGATGCGTGCAACCAAGAGGGACAGACCAGGCGACAATCCCCGGCCTTCAGCAAAAATGAACACAGTATTGGTGAGATTTGCATGTCTCGGCACGACGAGCGACTGCGGTCATTTTGTAGCTTCAGCACCTTGTGCAATGAAGAGTGCTTGGCAATGTCGCAGCCGATAGCGGCGAGTTGGGCAGCATCGCATCCTACTCACACCATCAAAAGCTAAGCGGCACCGACGTAGGCAGGGTGGCGGAGCTGCTTGGCCGAAACGAGGCCTGATAGGTGCTAGTACGGTATGTCGTATCCTTTCACTAGTGGGGCAAACGACGTCCGCGCGCCCGCGCGTCGGCCTTGCAGACGGGCGTCCATTTGCGTCGGGTGAGAGCAACCAGCGGGTCATCGACCACGCTCCAGACGACGTTCTCTGGGACGATGTAGCCCTCACTCGCGAGCGGCGCGTGGCAGCGAGTGCAGCAGTCAGGCTTGGCCTTGTGTTCGTTACGGATAGACAACGAGACTATCCTTGCTCCGTCACGTAGCCGTAACACGGCTGCCACGGCATCGCCACGCAAAAACCGAAGTCCCGCGATTTGGTCCGCCTTCGTTTCTAATGACCCCGCCATAAGGTCCTGCTCACTCAAGCTCTTCGAGCAGCTCAAGCCAGTCCGACAAGCCGAATGACGGTTACTTCACCAGGGCGCGGCACGTGGTCAGATGCCCCCCATCGACCTAAGCGCCGCAGCTTCCTCCTCGTCGGTCGTAACAAGCACCACGGCACATGGACGGAACCGTTCCACCGGGTGACGGGCTTCCAGGCTAGTCTAGCGATGCGTGTAGATAGAGGGCTAGGCATTTCCGCTCACCGCGTCAGCCTTTGGCGTGGAAACAGCCACGATCCGGCGAATGATGGCAAAGTCACTGTCCGGATCGTAACCCTGCGCCGCCAATAGCGGGCCTGCATCCTCGTCATGCTGGACGATGACCCGGATGACGCGCTGCTGCTTGCGTTGATCCGGGAACTTCTCCTCCAGCTTGTCGAGACGGGCGGTGAGCGGGCTAGCCATGGGCGGCATCCTTCTGCTTCTGATGCTGGTCCAAAATTTCCAACCACTCCTCATGCGTCCTGAATGTCCCCGTCCATTCCCATTGACCATGCGGGGTGGTCACCGAGACGACGTAGGGGCCTAGTTGGCGTTTGATTCCTCTGCCCCATAGGACGATATCCTCGTACTGTCGCCTGGCGTCGTCCTCGTCGGCTGCTGTTATCTCGAAACGCTGGACGCCTGGGCCTCATCCTGCTGCCTCCAGCAGAAATGCGGGACCAGAGACGTGTCAGTGCTCACTCTTTCGACCATCGGCCCTGTCATATCGCTATCGCCGGGGCTGGTGAGGATGATGCAGAACACATCGTCATCCGGTCCCAATTCGCCGCTGGCTCGCATTTCAGCCTCGCGAGCCTCCGCCTCGGCGGAGGAGTTGACCAAAACTGCTGTGCGACTCGCCTTCCTGGAGGCTGCTTGGCTTCCAGTTGGGAGATGCGCGAGTGAGGCTCATTTCTTACCCGTCCTTTCCTCCAGCGCGGCGACGCGGGCCGCAAGTTCGCTGGTCTCGATTGCCTTGCGCTGGGCCTCCAGCAATCCGACGATCAGCGACCTTCATCGGGCGATATCTCACCCTCCGCGACCTGCCGGTTGATCGCTGCAATCGCCTCCGGGAGGTCTTCCGCCCTGGCCACGTCGGGCAGATCGAATTGGAGGCGTGCGCCCTTGCGCGGTGGCCAGACGCGGTCAAGGATGGCCTTGGCCGCCGCCGCATCGCCGTCCTTCGCCTTGTCGATCATGGCGCGAACGATGGCCTCGGCTTCGCCTTCACCAAGGGCATCGAGCGCGACCAGCACCCTGGATCGGGAGCCGGCTGGCCTGCCGTTGGGGTTGCCCGACCGTCCAGACTGAAACTGTCCAGGGTTTGTTCATCGGTCACCGAGCACCATCCCGCGACAATTCGCCTGTTAATTGCCTGTTTTAGCAGGCGGTGAAGGTCAAAGCCGGATGCCATCGCTCAGCCCTTCACCATCGCGGCAAGTGCCGCCGTTTGATCGGTGACGGCAAAGCCGATGCCGGACGGCAGCGGTTCGACACCAGGAAGCTGACCCGAGCGGGCTTCCGAGACGATAGCGCCTATCGCCCGACACGAGCCCCGATGCAGGCGCCACAACTGCATCAACGTCATGGGCGGTGCATCGACATAGGCCATGGTCAGGCAGCCATCCGCTTGGCCGCTTCGGTTGCCGAGGTGCGCAGCAGGTCGGAAAGCGTCTGGCCTCGCCTGCGTGCCGCCTCCATCAGGAGACGCTTTTCGTCGTGCGAAATGCGGATGCGAATCTGGTCTCGCATGGCATCGTCAAGCGCATCGCCAACCTCCATTGTCCACGGAATTTAGGCTATTTGCACCTTGACGGCAAAGAATTTCACATGCAATATAAACATGTTGTCCGCATGTGTCCGGCCGTGTCCCGGTGTGTCCCCAAATTTCCAACCGTCGATGCCTGGCCCTGCGCCATCTGCAGCCATTCGGCGCTGGTAATTCGAATGGCTGGTTTCAGGCTGACCGGTCATTGAACCACTTTGCCGATATCCACCACCATTTCGATTGCGGGCCGCAGTTGAAGCTGCGAAGATCGAAGCACTCAGCCTGTCGGCTACAAGCAGGAAGGCACCTTATGCCAATTGTTCGGGTGGAGCGGCGGCTCGCTGCGATCATGGCCACCGACATCGTTGGCTATTCACGCCTGATCGAAACGGATGAGGCGCGCACGCTCAGCGCGATCAGACCCTTCGCTCAGAGGTCATAGAACCGCTGCTCTCAGACCATAGAGGCCGTATCGTCAAGCTGATGGGCGACGGCGCAATCGTGGAATTTGGTTCCGTCGTCGATGCCGTGGCGTGTGCCGTTGCCATGCAGGAAGCGGCGACCGACCATCAGCAAGATGTCCCGCCGGAGAGCCGCATTGGGTTGCGCGTCGGCATCAACGTCGGTGACGTCGTCGTGGAGGATGGCGACCTGCTCGGCGATGGCGTCAACATCGCTGCACGGCTTGAGGCGCTGGCGGAGCCAGGAGGCATCTGCATCTCCGATGCGGTTCAGAAGCAACTCGCCGGCAAAACGGATTTCGCCTTCGAAGATACTGGCGAGCATACGCTGAAGAACATGGCACAGCCCGTCCGCGTCTGGCGCTGGTCTAGGGAACCGACCCCGCGGCTGCATCCGATGCGCCACTGCCTTTGCCCGACAGACCGTCCATCGCGGTGCTTCCCTTTGACAATCTGAGCGGCCAGCCGGAGGAGACCTACTTCAGCGACGGCATCACCGAGGACATCATCACCGGACTTGCGCGTTTCCGCTCGCTGTTCGTCATCGCTCGCAACTCTTCCTTTGCCTTTCGCGGCAAGTCGACCGACCTCGCCGAGATCGGACGGCGGCTTGGCGTGTCCTATCTTCTCGAAGGCAGTGTGCGGCGGGCCGGGGCACGCGTGCGGATCACCGCGCAGTTGATCGAGGCCGCGACTGGCGCGCATCTTTGGGCCGAGCGCTACGACCGCAGTCTGGACGACGTCTTCGCCGTGCAGGACGAAGTTGCGCAGACCATTGTGTCGACGCTGGTCGGGCGAATTGAGGATGCAAGACTTCAGCAATCGCTCCGAAAGCCAACAACCAGCCTTGCGGCGTACGATTTCCTGCTTCGCGGCCTTGCCTACAATCGAGGGGATACAGACGGCCACAATCGGCTAGCCTGCGAGATGTTCGAGAAGGCGGTTGCCCTCGACAGCCGATTTGCCTTAGCCCTTTCGTACCACGCACTAACGCGGGTGGCGCAGGATGGTCACGCCGGCGCGCCGGCAGAGGTGTTGGACGCGGCGTTCGCCGAGGCAAAGCACGCGATCGAACTCGACCCCCTGGAGAGCTGCTGCCACCGAGTACTGTCGACCATCTGTCTCTACCGTCGTGAGTACGACATGGCCGAGCAATATCTCCGGCGGGCATTCGACCTGAACCCCAATGATGCAGATGGACTGATCATAAAGGGTCGCTTGCTGGCCTTTCGTGGCAGGCCCGAAGAAGCACTGGTTTGCTTGGAGGCCGCTGGTCGCCTCAACCCACTACACCCTCGTTGGTACGATGTTCACTTCGGCATCGCCCTTTATTCGCTTCGGCGCTTTGCCGAGGCCGCTCAGGCGTTCAAACAAATGCCCCTGCCAAGCTCGTGGTCGAATGCCAGGCTCGCGGCCTGCTACGCCCAGCTTGAACGGACCGCAGAGGCACAGGCAGCGGTGGCGGAGGTCCGCGGTCGCAGCCCGATTTCTCCACGGCCGAGTTCATGAGCAAAAGCGTTCTCCTCGAACGTGCCGAAGACCGAGAGCTTCTCCGCGAAGGGCTTCTCAAGGCCGGATTGCCGGCGTGACTTGTTTCGCCCGCCTGCAGGCGATGAGCCGGCTTCGGGAGGGACACGCTCCGCAGGCACCTCAACGACGAGGGTAAGGGAACTATCTTGGAGTTGATCGAGCAGACTGGGACTACCGGGTTGAACGCAAACAGCCGTGGAGTTGGCGCGGATGCGTGGAATTGCCTTAGAGCGGACTTCTGTCAGTTCAATTCTGTCACGCTTCAAACGAGACGAGGGGGCCGGCGCTCACGATGTCGAGGGCCTCGTACCGTCGAAAAGCGCGTGACGGCTGCTAAGTCCAGGCGTAGACTTGTTGGGTGCGGATGGCCAAGTCAAGCGAGGGGTGTAGTAATGGCCGCGCTATCACCAACCGCAGGTTTGTTTCTTCTCCATCCTTTCAACGGCTATCATCAGCCACACTTCGCCCTTCAGTCTGAGAGGCATTATCACTCAGCCAAGTCGCGCTCGTAGCTCAACTGGATAGAGCACTGGACTTCCAAACCGAAGGTCGCGGGTTCGAGCCCTGCCGGGGTCGCCAACAAAATCAACAATGAGAGGCCAATTTCCCGAAATCTTCTCGAGCGAATGCCCATCTGGGGTAAGGTCTCGGGTAACAGATGCGCGACAGAACACGCCCTTACCTAGCGTTATGGACACGTCATGCCCTCTTCTTCCATTGGAACCGTTCCTGCTGACACTGGTTTAGGAACATCAGAACCAGGAGGCAGAGATGATTTCCCGAAACTTGATCACCGCAGCGATAATTCTCGCTGGAACCTCTCCGCATTTGCAAATGCCCAGACTACTGTTGTTATCACGCCCGAACAGGAGACTGTGGTAAGAGAGTATGTAAAGACCAATCCAGTCGTAGTGGAGCGTCCCTCCAATTTTGAACTCATTGTAGGCGCAATCGTCCCCAATACTAAAGCCGGGCGAACTTGCGGAAAATTCACTTCCAAGCCGGTATCAATACGTCGTCATTGACGGCCATACGGCACTTATCGATCCCGAAACCCGCAAGATCGTACACATCATCGACTGATTGCTGCTGGGTCATGGACAGGCCCCTGCCTGCTGTTTCACAAACCCATGATGGCTGGTTCCGGTGGTCCGCCGAAGTGTCCGCGCTGGGGGCTGGCTTAGAACAGAAAGGGTGACCCAAGAGCATTGGCTTCGAGGGCCACCCACCAGTGAGCCCGTTTGCGGGCGGCCTTACGGGTCTAATTACTTGGCCACAGTCGATACGGATTTGCCTTCAGCAGGGCCGAAGGAACGGCCTTGCAACGCAGCACTGCTGTTGGGAGGATTTTCATGGCTCGTCGGCCCAGCGGACAGCTTGCCTCATTTGACTATGGCTTCATTTTCCCCGCTCTGGGTGGTGAGAGGACACAGTCATTCTTCGAGGTGGAGGTGCTCGATAACTTCGCCCTGAGACAAGAAAGCCCGCCAAGGGTTGGGGACCTTGGCGGGCCGAAAGTTAAGCCTGTGAAAGCGGGCGAATGATCACACCAGGCTCCGATCTTGGCAACCGGATTGTCTTCGCTTTCCATTCCTGCGATGAACACCCTTGCCTAGTCTATTCAAGATGTTTTGGATGACCGTAACGCTTTGCGACGCGTCAGATTGCCGAGGAATTCTTCAATCGAACCGTCCTCGAACCTCTTTTAATGCTGCGGTGTTTGCTCCGGTTATCTCAGTTGGTGGGTCGCCCGGTGCCAATTCGCGGAATTCTTCTACTCAGCACTCCCGGCGTGGCGTCGTAGTCTCCCGGCTCCCGATGGTTTCCGCGATTGAAGCGGAGCATCATGAAAAATGCCTAGCACCAAGAAGGAAGCCTAGAGCCCGGCACCACAGATCAAAGGCCGCGCTGGGAAGGCCCGCCAGAAAACCGCCCGAGGGGTTATCTGCCTGCAAAGGACGATCCAATCGTCGAACGCGAGGCTGCAGGCGAAAACCTTGCCGACCCGGGCAGAAGCACCCTGTCCGACGCATTCGCGACAGGCGGTGATGCTCCCGGTTCCGAAGCAACCGGCTCCCAGGCGAAATGCGCCGCTGCGCGTTTGCGCCGTGGGAGCGCGACGGAAGGCCGGGCGGCTCACCTGACGGATTGGCGGCAGTTCTTCGAGGTAAGATGAGCAACCCGCATGCCGGAGCAACTCTCGAACCCGACCGTCGCAGCTTGCGATTTTCTCGGGCGTATCTGCGAATTGGCCAGGCATCGTTTGGAAGCCGTCGGCGGGTGATCAACGTCGCCGTGATCTTGATGTCCTTGGAACCAATGTGTGGACTCGTTGCTCTTTTTTTCCAGTTCCGAGAGGGGCCTTGGATTACAAGAAAAGGAGTTGAAACATGATCAGCAGGATATCAAAGGTATGTGTGGCCAGCTTGGCCGTCCTTGCGAGCAGTGCGTGGGTCCCCCAGCCTGTTTTCGCGAAGCTCTCGAGCTTCAGCTTGGGCCGGACGGTGTAAAGCCGAGATTGGTCGAACCCTACGAGGAGGAATATCAATCGCCGCGCAGGGCGCGGCGGGGATGCGACCTGGATGAAGCCACGGACATAGCCCGTGACGAAGGTTTGCGCCGTCCGCGCGTTGTTGACGTCACAGAGCGGCGCGTTGTCGTCGGTGGAAGAACAGCTGACGGACCGGAGACAATGGTATTTGCCAATCGGCGGGGCTGTCCTGTGATTGGCTGACCCGCTCGGCGCGAACGCGGCAACATGGATGCCTCATGCGGCGCGACACACGCAGCCCCCTGCTCGCCCCTTTCTTGGGCGAGGATGAAATAATTGCCATTGGAGCGTCCGAGCATGACACGCCGGACTGGACCAAAGTCGTCGTCAGCCTTTGTCTATAATGGCGTCATGGCCGCAGAGACCGGCATGAGCATCGAAGACAACCCACACCCGCTCGGCGGCGATGCGCACAGCGACTGGCAAGCCGGCTACCTGACAGCCAAGGATGCCGAAGAGGCCATGAAATTGGACGGTGAGTAGCCGTAAGCAGATGCGTGCCTCCTGTCCCGGCTGAGGGTCGCTGTTCGCGGCAGCCCTCTCACGCGCTTTCCCAACGCAATAACCTGTGAGGGTGCATACCATCCTGTGGAGCTGCTACCCCGCAAGGCGGCGACAAGGGGTGATGCTGTTATACCCGCATGGCTAAATCAGCCCGCCATCCGCCTCAAAAACCCTGACGTAAGCATTACCCCGCTATCCTCTCCGTCAGCTGCGGGCTGTCATAGCCCCGATGAGGGCAGAAACAGACCTGTCCTTTCGTAGCTCAATCGCTTTGGCGTACTCGGGAGAACGATAGCATTCGAGCGCGGTGGCGTAGTCTTTGAACTCGATTATGGACAACTCCGTCCATCGACCCTTGCCTTCCACAATCTCTGATTTGTGGCCCGTCACGAGGAACCGAGCGCCGTACTTGGTGAAAAGCCTTGGCATTCTCCGCAATGTATAGCCTGTAAGCCCTCCGGTGTCGCTCAACAGTCGACCGACACAACCCAATAGCCCTTTGCCATCATCATACGTTCCTTCGGCGCGGGGACAAAATGCTATCCCACCGACGCATGGATAGCGAGCATCAATAGCGCCTGACTTGCGCCTGACTTCATAGGACACCAAACCACTGGACGATCAATTGCTCACGATGAATACATAAGGACGCTTGCCCCGCAGCAGTCTGCCTCAAAATGTAACCTTTTTGCGAAAGTGTCTTGACGTAGTTGGCCGATGTTCCAGAAGTAATTTCTCTGAAATTCTTAAGACATAAGGAACTATCGAATGGCCCCTCGTCGGCTACGCCCGGGTTTCATCTGTCGGTCAATCGCTGGAAGTCCAACAAGGGCGGCTGAGAGCCGCTGGGGTCGACAAGCTCTTTGAGGAAAAGTTGTCCGGGTGGACGCCAAGAGACCGCAATTGAAGACTTGCCTCGAATACCTCCGTGAGGGTGACACGCTCTTTGTTACGAAGGTGGACCGGCTGGCCCGTTCAGCGTCGGACTTTCATGGCATCCTGAATATGCTCAATGAGAAGCGTGTCGCGTTCAAGGCGCTGGACGACGCGGACGCGGATACGACAACCCGCTCAGGCAAGCTCCTTCTCGGGCTTCTCGGCGCTGATCGCTGAGTTTGAGAACGAGATCAGGAAAGAGCGACAAGTCGATGGCGTAGCCAAGGCGAGAGCCAACGGCGTGAAATTTGGAAGGAAGCGGCAAAAGCGCCGCGGCCCGAGAAGGCGACCGAGATAAAGACGTTGCGGGCGACGATGACGATACGAGAGATCATCAAGGCGACCGGCTTGAGCAAGGCGTCGGTCTACAGGGCGCTGGGCAAATTACCGAGTTAGCTTTAGGGTCGATTTGCACTAGGGTGAAGGGGAGCACGTCTGCCGGATGCATGGGCCAGCGCTAGAGCGCGCCGTACGGGCTGCTCTGGCGGGCGCACAAGCCATCGTCGGCAACGTCGCTCGTGAGGGGCGACAAGGAAAATGGCGATTAATCCCAGCACAAAGCCCACGGCTTCGCGTTGTACCGGAAGAGCAAGCGCAGCCGCGAGCCGTGAGCGCCGGGATGGCGACAAGCATGTCCTGTCGAATGCATGGCGCTTATGCCGGCGCGAGGCGGGTTCCATCATGTCATGTACTGTCACGGTCGGTTCACCATGTGAGGCAATCGAAACTCGGCGAGAAGTTGCTGCTCTTAGTGCTGAAGCGCCCCGAATAGTGGCCGCACTCAAAAGACGACCTGGGGCTGCAGACAACGCCAGTCCCCTTCACGGCATCGCAGCCGTTTGAGGGTTTGACAATCTGCGAAGCCTCGATTTAGTCACGTGTTGCGACCACATCGACCCCAATGTGATGGAAGTGATGGGAACTGCTCGATTGCGCGGTTCGTTTAGCTGAGTCGTCTCTAGGTCAGTGCGCGGGGGGTTACATGCGACCAGCTATTCAAGCCAATGGATTTCCTGCGCAGTCTCCAGAGAATGCGAAATTGACCCCAAAGGACGATTCGGCTTCAATGAACCATTCCTATCCGGAATTCGTGCCGCTCGACCCACGAGTGTTGACCACGCGGCCAAATTATGTCGTCTCGTACTTCGTCAACGGCAGCTGGAGAGACATCAAGTCCACCTATGACCGCGAGGCCGCGCTCGCCTTCGCCACCGAGATCGGCGGCGAGGTCAAGGTCACCGAATTCAAGTGCTAGTGCGGGAATTGCGTTGCTTCGCCCACGCTTCGCATGCTTGCCTCTGTTTTGACCAACCCGTCTCCCAAGGAAACGGCATTTCCTTGATGCGAGGGGACCGGATTGCGAACCGCTTCATCCTTCAAGGCGCAGTCGGCGCAGCGAAAATGTCAGCGAATGAGGCCGGAACATAAGAGCTTGCAAACTGTTTTGTATTTGCCTGCGGGGCGCGTGGGGCACCTTCTCCGGAGCAATCAAATGTCAAGCCTTGCCAAGAAACCACTCCTCGCTGGCCTCGCTATTGCCGCCATTTTAGTATCGGCTCCCGTGTTCGCCGAGACACTCAGCTTCAAGGCCGATCTGAAGGGAACGACCGAGGTACCACCCGCTGACAGCCCTGCCACTGGCAGCGCCGTTGTCGTTGTGGATACCGCTACCAAAAAGCTCTCATGGACGGTGAGCTACAGCGGACTGACCGGGGAAGCCACCGCCGCGCATTTCCACGGCCCGGCTGTTGCGGGCGAAAATGCTGGTCCGGTCGTCGACATATCGGGCGCGATAAAATCTGGCTCAGCTGACCTAACCGACCAGCAACTTGCTGACCTGCAGACGGGCAAGTCGTACCTCAATGTGCATTCCGCAAAGTTCCCCGACGGAGAAATTCGCGGCCAGGTGGAAAAAGCACAGTAAGGAACCGGGCGGCCAAGGCAGCTATCGCTTCAGCGAGAGTCAGAAATCGCGTGTCAGCCCTCGGATAGAGCGGTGATCTGATCCAACCCGCAATCCTCTGGCCCCGCCTCGGCGCGCGCGCTTTGCTGCGGCCAGAGGGATGGACGGTCATGGCAACGGGAAAGTCTAGGCGATTATCTCCCCTTCAGCGAGAAAGGTCTCGCCGCGTTTCGTGATGGCCCACTGGTCATTATCCTTCCGCACGAACCCGAGCACCTTCAGCCGTTCTACGATGTTCCGGGCGGTGGTGCGCGGCAGCCCTGCCGCAGGGTGATTCGGTAAAGGCTGATTTCAGGGTCCTCGGCCATGGTTGTGAGAATCTCCCACTGTCGCTTCGCGACACGCGCCTCCTGCTCGCTGTTCATTGCCATCGAAGCCCGTTCCTGTTGCTCGCTCGCCCTTCGACCTTGAAGACTTGCGGCGGCAAACGGAACGTTCGGATTTCGATGGATTTGCGCAAGGGATGCCCAATTCGGATGATGATGATTACGCCGTCTGGTACGACCACGGACCAGTGCTCATGGGCGTGGCGGATAGGCAGGGATAGGTATACGGGTTGGCGATTTCCTGTTGCAGAGAGAAAGCATCAAGCGAACACAATCGTACACCGGCGCTTGCAGCATCGCAAAGCCGCCGCATAAGGTGAAAAGCGAAATGGGCCAGCGCCGCCACTGGCATCGGTCTAAAAAACTCTGACGAGGGACGGTCCGACCCTGCGAAATGCGCACACATAAGACACGGCGAAATGAACAAGAGTTTTTTGGTTTTCAGTATCTTAGTTTACTCTGTCGCTGCGGCAACGTCCCAGGAATGGCAGCAGTTCGGGATTAAGCGATTTGGGTTCATTTTCGACGTGCCACCTGGATTCGAACTGACCCAACGTTCGGACAATGGCGATGGTGCCGATTTCCATTCCGCCGACGGGGCACTCCTGGCGGTCTGGGGCATAAACCTTGAGAACAGTCAATTTCTAGCAGAGATCAAAAGCCAGATTAGTCGAGACGAAAAAGACGGCTGGCAATTCACATATCGTCGGCTGACGCGTAAATGGGCCAGTTACTCTGGGATCAGAGATGATCAAATCCGCTATGTCCGAGCCATCGCTATATGCGGTGATCGCGCCGCAGTGTTCCTGATGGACTATAGCAGGGCACAAAAGCTTGAATACGATCCGGTGGTGTCGCGTATGGTTGGCTCGCTTAAGCCGGAAAACTGTTAAGGGAGCAGTTGACCGGAGCCCCGTTACTATTCATGTTCACGATATCACTGGGAATCCCACGAGGCCGGTCGGCTCATATCAGAAGGTTTCGAACATATTCAGAAGCGCTCCGGCTCAAATCTGCATCCGTCGCGGCTATCTCTGGACTATCGGACTGGCTCAATAAGCAACATCCGACTAGGCAGCGTGGATCGGTGAGCGATTAGGCGTGGCGAACAGCTAGCCCGAATAATTCGTCGGAGGCTGACGGATGTGGAACAAGCCGTTGAAATGACGTAGGATTTGGTTACTTAGGCCGATCCGAAGCATTTCCCGGAGACCATACCCGCCAAGATTGAACCTACGCTGCCGCTGCCCGGTCTGTCACCGGTTCGTGGCAAGTCCGTTGTCGCCCGCTTCGACGGCGGCATGCTGTCCTCCGACGGTGGCGTGCTGGCTCTGGCCGAGGTCGAGAGGCGGCTGCATGTTGCCGAGCGTCTGGCGCGCTGCATCGACGATCCGCGCGGCTCCGGTCAGGTCGTCCACAGCCTGGCCGACATGATCCGCTTCCGCATGCTGATGATCGCCGCCGGCTACGAGGACGGCAACGACGCCGACAGCCTGCGTTCCGATCCGGTCTTCAAGCTGGCCCTGGATGCGCTGCCTTCGGGTCGGGATCTGGCTCGCAACCGACCATCTCCCGGCTGGAGAACCTGCCCGGCGTGCGCCAGCTGCTGCGATGGGGCGGGCCATGGTCGAGCTCTACTGCGCCAGCTTCCGCCAGGTGCCGCGGCGGATCGTGCTCGACATCGACGACACCTTCGACGCCGTGCATGGCGGGCAGCAATTGCGGCTGTTCAACGCCCACTACGACGAGTACGGCTTCCAGCCGATCGTGGTGTTCGACGGCGAGGGCCGGTCCGTCACCGCCATGCTGCGCCCCGCCCAGCGGCCGAGCGGCGCCGAGGCCCGCGCCTTCCTGCGCCGCCTGGTGCGGGCGATCCGCGGCCACTGGCCGCGGGCGAAATCCTGATCCGCGCCGACAGCCACTACTGCGCCCGGAGGTGCTGGACTTCTGCCGCGCCGAAGGCTCGACTTCGTCCTCGGCGTCGCCCCGACCACCACCCTGCGCCGGCACGTCGAGGCGCTGGAGGAAAGCACCGCGGCGCGCTACGCACCGCTGCCCGGGACCAGGCAAGCTGCGCCGCTACAAGGAGTTCTACGACGGCGCCGGGAGCTGGAGCCGGGTCGAGCGGATCATCGCCCGCGTCGAGGCCGGCGCGCAGGGCACCGACACCCGCTTCGTCGTCACCAACCTCGCCGGCGGAACGCCCGCAGGCTCTACGAGAACCTCTACTGCCAGCGCGGCCAGGCCGAGAACCACATCAAAGCCTGGAAGACGCATCTCGCCGCCGACCGCACCTCCTGCACGCGGGCCACCGCCAACCAGCTCCGCCTGATCCTGCACGCCGGCGCCTACTGGCTGATGTGGTCCCTGCGCAGCCTCATGCCGAAGCGCTCGCCCTGGCGCGTGGCGCAGTTCGACACGCTTGCGCCTGCGCCTGGTCAAGATCGCCGCCCGCGTCGTCGAGCTGAAGACCATGATCCGCGTCCACCTGCCGACATCATGTCCCGTGCAGCGCATCTTGAACTCGCGCTCGACCGAATACCGCGCCTCGCCACATAAAAGACGGGGCGCTGCGCCCCGAACATCAAACCCTTCCGTCAACCCACAAACCTCCCCCAACCGCCCGCTGGCTAACCGCCGGCGACGACGAAGCGCGTCCGTCTGGCCCCGAAAATCAAAATAACCCGCGAAAAGCTCGAAGCGCTGAATAATGCGGGCCTAGCATGATCCAACTGAAGTCGCGGACGAACAGTCGTACGGGCTGGCCTTCGACAATGTGACTGAGGCTGACCAGCAAGCAACTTCAATACCTGCTTGGTCCACTGGAATGGCGTGTCCACCGCCCACGCCCACCCGACGGGGTTTCGGCTCAGTCTCAGGACCGCCGATTTGAATCGCCTGGCAGATTGCCTTTCGCGCCGCAACGATCACAGGCAAAGTGACTTGCTTCATCGTCTCACCTCAATCGGCTTGCCGGTCATTTGTGATTCCAGTTGCGCCATCAATGCGGCAAAACGGGCATGAAGATTGTCGAAATCGATCCAGCGTTTGGCCAATTTGTCGCGGCGATAGCCGGGCTGGTCACCGGTGCCTCTGATCCATTCAAGAAGATCGGTCTCACTGATTTCGGCGGGCGCGTTCTCGATGCAGCGTAGCATCCAGACCATGAGATCGTGGGCGCGCTTTTCCGCCGCCTCCCTTTCTTTCTGTGCCGCCGTTCTGGTGTTGACATGGCCATGCATGGTCAGGAATTCGGTCGATGTGCCCTTGAAATCTGGATCGACCTCTTGCGGCGACAGGAACCGAGCCTTGGGTAAACTGGCACGGTTTTCCAATGCGCGCTGATAGGCGGCTTGCGAGGCCTGCGCGGCCCGCGCAGTTTTCTTGGCTGCTTGGGTTGTCTTACCTTGGGCCTTAAGCCTTGCCGGAATGATCTTATTCGCAGCATCTGCCAACGCCAGCTTTCCAGCCAGAATTTGTTTTTCCAGTTCCGGCGCATGAGTAATAACGGTGCGCGCTCTGGCGACTGTCCCGGTCGAAACATCCATCAAATAGGCGGCATCGCGAACGGAACGGCGGTGCCCTGGAAGATGAGGATCACGGGGTGCAAGGGATATACCATTCGATATATCCACTTTTCTATACTGATTACTGCCATGCTTAAGGTTAGCAAGTCTTGCCGCCGCAAACCCGCGCTGCGCGACCGTCATATGCCGCCGATGATCGTTTAGCGAGACAACCAGATCGAGTGCCTCGTCGCTATTTGTCACCCGTGCTTGTTCATAACGCGGTTCGATCTCCGCTTTGATGCAAGCGCGGTCGCGATTGCGCCCATCGAGAATCTGGTTCTGATAGAGCAATATCGGCTGATGCAGGCCATTGGCCTTGATGTCGGCGACAAGTTTTTCGAATTCTTCTCCCTCCATCAGCGGCCAGATCGCAGCGAAGGGATGGTCTTGATATTGCGTCATGACAATTCTTTCACGAAAAGAGATGCGCTTGACAGCGCATCTCCCCAAATCCTTGGAATCTGATCAAGCGGCTTCCGCCTGTTTGGGCATGAAACGCGGGAATGCTTCGTTGACCCGCAGGCTGATCTTTTTCACCTGTTCGCCAGAGATCCACGCATTGAATGCCTTAATGACATGCGCAAGAACCTGATGCTTTTGCATCGGTTCCTTGGCCACACTGTCCAGCTTGAGAACATGCTGCAAGGCGGTGATCGGGCTTCCCGGTCCAAAATTCTCGTCCTCGGTGCCCAGGTCGTTCATGAACGAATCGAGCGTGTATTCATCATAAAGATCGAGGATCGCCACTGCCGCGAACGCCGCCACGTCTTTATGCCCGATCATGGCCGCGGCTGAAGCATGCTCCCCCGCCATCAAATGAACGCCGCGCCGCATGTTCGGACGTGCCTCGACATAGTCGATGACCTGTTTCGGAGACATGCGCGGTACCCGATGCTTACGGTCCGCCGTATAGGCATCGGCCTCATAGTATTGAGCGATGGTAACCGTTTGCGCGGTAACGCCCGACAGGCCGTTCATTCCGGCGGTCGCCAGTGCATCTTTCGGCGTGCGCGCCTTGACGTTGTCGATATAGGCAAAAGCAGAAGGGATCGGCTTGCGCTGATTGACAACGTAGGTCGCGAACGCAGTCCCGGAAAGATAGCTGGCCCAAAGACGATGCTGGCCATCGAGAAGGTCACCGTTGATATCGAATATCAGCGGCTGACCGGTTTCGGGCCAGTCGTCACGGGCCATCTGCTCGGCGTAGTAAACGATGTTGGCCAGTACCGCCTTGCGATTGGCCCCCGCCGGATTGCGCAACAGAAGCTTTTCGGCCCTTTCCGGCGTGATGACGTGCCAGCCATCGGTAAGCTTTTCCTCGCTCTTTGGCTGGGCCTTGCGCCATTCTTCGAACTGCTCGACCAAAAGGTAGAACTGGGCCGCACTGGCGGTTTTGAGGTCAAGGTGGAACTGCGGCGCCGCGTTGGGCGCTTCGGTTTCGATACTCATAAGGGACTCTCCAGTGATACCGTGCCTATCGCAATGACGGCTATCCGGCAACGCAATAAGATAGGCACGAAATGCCTAGTTTAGCAAGGCAGAAAAAGCCTATTTCGTATGGGGTATCATGACGTCCTTATTGGTGTCATGGCAGCCTGCTGCAATTCCTTGACATTTATTTTTTTCGCTACCATCAAACGCAAAATCATCGCTGCATAAGGGGGAATCTGGCGTTCCGCCAAGGCCCAGGCGCGGACGGTGCGCGGAACGACGTTCAGCACCCGAGCAAAAGCCAATTGGGAAAGTTTGACGGCAGCAAGTCCGTCGCGGAATTCGGAAGCAGTCATTTGAACATAAAGCATGCGCGCATTGCATAGATGGAATCGTTGGAAATGGTAGGTTGAAAGCGCCTAATAAACAACTGATCTGCATTCCAAATAAGACATCTAGCTTGAAGAAGTTCTGCCGGTTCTGGTCCTGCAGTTCGTGTCGATGTCTGGTTCGACACCGCCCCAGACAGCGCGGGCCAAGTCGGCGTGATCGGCAATTCGTTTCCGCGAGATGCGCCGACGCAAGAAATCGTTGTCCGTATCGCCGGGGACGCAGGTGCTGTTACAGCGGCGGTTGTGTGCCCGGTGTTGGTCAGGCTCCCGGGCCTAAGGAGTTCTGCTTCAAGCGCCAATCCGAAAACTCAGGATGCCGGGGGCTGGCCAGGCTGACGTTGGCGGCTGCCACCTCGATTTCAGCATCTTAACCCGCATTCGCCGACACCGAAATTCGCGGCGACTTTGTTGCGGTTCAGATAAATTTGGAATTGCGGAGTGGCCTACTCAGAGGAGGATCGGGTGGACCGTACAACAATCTTCCTAATTAGGCTCTGTGGGAACCTTGGTTTTTCCGGATCGTGCGGGTGCGCTTCGTCAGCAGACCCCCCTGAGACTTGCCCGGTCGCTTAGTTTGTCATCACCGAGGTCGTGCCGTAGGCCGGCAGGTAGAAGGTTTTGTGATCGACTCGGGACCAGGTCGAGCAGTTCTGCTTCTTGCCAGTCACCTGACCGCAGACCTTGTTCCCTTTGATCACCCACTTGCCTGTTTCAGCTGTCTGGCCAGTCATGTGGACCGAAAGAGCCATCCGCTTTGTAGCTACTGGTCCCGCTGGAATTGAATCTAGCCGATTTCCAGCTGAACGATGACCAGAAACCACTTTCTTGAGTTGTGCGCCTGATAGAGCCTCAGCTGCCAATGTCTGTGATGCGAAACCTACTAATGCAATTGGAATGAGGAATTGAAAGCGCATTTCTTGGCTCCCGATTAGTGAGCATGAGGGACGGATGGGCGGGGTCGATGCCTGCCGAGACGCCCGCCGAGGTGACGATCCGGCCGTTATCGACCCAGCGCTCGCCGGGACGCTGCACCGTGTTCGGCGCGACCGCCTTTAGCTCCTCAAACGCCGTGTGATAGGTCGTCGCCGCCAGCCCGTCGAGCAGCCCCGCCTTGCCCAGCACCAGCGCGCCAGTGCAGACCGACAGCGTCAGGTCGGTCATGCCGTCGACCTTCTTGATCCAGTCAAGTACCGCCTGATTGTCAATGATCGTCCGCATGCCGCGTCCGCCGGGGACCAGCACAATGTCGGGATCCGGGCAGTCGTAAATAGAATAGCGCGGGTTGACGCTCAGGCCATTGCGCGCCGACACCGGCTCAGACTTCTCGGCGACGGTGTAGACGAAAAACGGCGGCTCAGGATCATGCTGGCGCGTAGTGGCAAAGACCTCATACGGCCCGGCGAAATCGAGGATTTCGACGTCATCGAAGATCAGAATAGCGACATTACGGCGGCTCATGCGGACCCTTTCTCGGCGTTACGGCTAGGCCAGATCGCCGGTTATGGTGAGCGGCAAAAACAAGGTGCCCGGCGCGCGCTCTTATGGCTGCATGGCACGACAGCAGGCTACGGCATCACATTGAGCAGTCAAGGCAGATTAGATCGACGCGGCAGAGCCGTTCGTTCCGATGGTCAGTGCCCAACTGATCCCTGTGGGTCCTGAGCGACGATGCCGCGCCAAGACCGCCGTGGACGGTCGGCTCGCGACACGAAGTTCGTCTTCGATGTACGTCCATCAGAGCAAGGCCCGCCTCGCGCTTGCGATCAGCTGCTCGCAGCAGCATCGCCAGCGGCGAATGCGGCTTCAACGGGTCTGTACCCGTTGAGGTCTAGCTCGAACTGTTCGATTGCCGCTCAGCCGCACGTAGTCCAGTCTGCGAGAGGCCGCACCACGTGCGGCTGGGCGGCTCCGGCCCGCATACACGCCCCCCGCCCGCGAGCCGGAGCCGTGCGGAGCACGAGCCGCCTGTGCGCTCCGCCGCCGAAGAACGAGAGAGCCCGAACCTGGCCGTCGATCCAGTCGGGCGCTTCTGGCTGAGGCTGGCGAACGGTCAGGTTCGAAGCGCCAAGCACGCGGCCGAGTTGCAGGGCGCCCGGCGGCCGATCCTCCTCCTTTGCCCACCCGATGGCGGCTCAAAGCAAGAAATTGGCATCGGCGCGCAAGATCGGCGGTCCGCGATGTGGCAGAGAAACCGCTGACCCATTAGGAACCCCTGAAAATGCCCTTCAAAAGCGTCATCGATCCCCAGCAGCTCATCACATTGAGGGCCGCGCTGGATGACTATTGCCGGATAGCGGGCATCCGGCAGGGCACACCAGAACAAGAGCAGGCTGGTCTTCTCATCTTGTCGCTGTATCACAGGGGCGCGACCACCGCCGAAGCGCTGGCGGTGGCCTTGGAGAATTTTGTTCGAGAGGCAAAAAACGCCCGCGCAAGTACGACTTAATCGGGAATAGCAGCCGTCGACCGCAGGAGGGACCCTCCGCAGTCAACGTCTTTGGAGGTACTGTTTCCACGTATCGAGGAGACCCAATGGTATTCTTCCATTTCGGCAATACCGCTAACCAGTCGAGAAAATCAATCGTAAAGCGGACAAATCTGGGAATTTCCAATAGTTGAAAATTCGGTAGCGTTCTCGCTTCTGACTATATCACCAGCAGGAATCCGGGCGAGCTTTACCTCTCGTTACCGCGCCCTCTGCCTTGACCCTTGGCTTTGCCTTGTGGGTCGTGTGCGTGGGTGTGATTCTCATCACCGTACCCGTGACCGCGCTTGGTCGCCTCTGGCGTACCGGGTGGATCCGGTGGGTTGTTGGGTGTTGGCGCATCAGGTCTGTTGGGTGCGGGCGTCGATCCGTTAGGGCTGGCCGGCGATTCGGAGATCTTGCCGGGGAGTTAGATCGCGTGGGCGCCTCCCTGTTCGGCGCGCTCCTGTCGGGTGCAGACCTTGCCGGGGAGTTAGATCGCGTGGGCGCCTCCCTGTTCGGCGCGCTCCTGTCGGGTGCAGACCTTTGCTGGTTGTTTCCGCCCGGCTCCGTCGCCGCCATCGACATACCGCAGCCGGTACTGGCCCCGAACCCACCTGATAATGTCTGTGTGCCGGTGAGGAATGGTAGCGCCCTTGCGTTGCCGAGGGTGGTGAGGGTCCTGCGGCTGGCGCGGGTGACTGTGGGCCGTTGTCGCGGCTTCGCGATCACGCAATCACACTTGCGCCGCAACTGAACACAACCACCGGTTCCGCAGAACCGTACGGCACCGCCGAGCAGGACAATGGCGGTCGTCCCGTCAGCGCCGACATAGAAATCGAACTTGGTCCCGCGTATGCCTATCGTCCCGACCGGCGTCTTGATTTCGTAGGCGGAGGATTTGGACCTACCGCTGATCCAGCGGAACGTGCCTTTGGCAGCCCTGATGGAGAGTTTCTGGACCGACTGTGAGTTGTCGTAGACGAACTTGTCGAGCTTGACGGAGGAACCGGCACCCACGGCGAACCGGGTGCCGTCAGCGAACACGAACTCCCCGAGACCGGATTTGGACGTGCGAATATTCTCGTCCTTGTGAACCGGTTCCTTGACTTCCACGGAACCGTAATCACCGTTGACGGCAGTCAGGATACGGGTTGCCGTCCCGATCTTCTGTGCCTCAGCCACAGCACCGCCGGTCAGAGCCAGCAGTACTGGTAGAGAGAGCAGATACCTGTGGGTCATCCTGGTGGTTATTTCTCCCTGATAGCGCGTCGGAAGTTCTGTGTGATCGGTTCTATTGGATAAGCCAACTCGGCGCTGAATGCATCATTGAATACGTGCGAGTGCCCGTGGGTTAAGGCACTCCCAATCCTTGGCGAGGCGGCGGCAGCGGCCAGGTTGACGTAGAAAAGGCCCCGCAAGGGCAGCTTAGATACTGAGGCCACGGGAGTGGCGCTTGCCGCCTGTCGCCAATTTCTTGCTGTTAGCTGCCACGGGAGTGAAGCGTCGTCGGCGAGTTCTCAACACGACCGACGCCGGCCAGTGCCGTTGGCATCCCAGCGCATGAAATTGGCAGCCAAAAACAAACCCCAGGAGCGTAATGCTATTGCGTCTCGCAGAATTACTCAGAGGCAGCGAAATCGTATCGCCTCGCCGCCGCCCAGGGCTTTGCCCCTGGCCAGTTCGAACTCGGAACCATGTACGCTCGACGACCAAACTCAGCAGTTTGCCCTGACCCATAACGGCTGCGACCATCGCACCCGGCGCACGGCAATCGCGGGCAAGTGCGATGGCCTCGTCAAGATCGGCAATCAGCAACCCAACGGTTTTGACGCTGCGTGCGGCCACCTCCGCCCTGAGTTCGGCAACGCGTGCGGTGACCTTAGTATTTCTTAGTAGCTGGACGGCCCCGACAGCAATAGCGTTATCCGTACCGGAATAGCCCGCATCGCGATAAGCCCGCTGCCGTAGTCTTCCCCTCGGCAAGACTACGGCAGAACGCCTCCTGCCTCGCGTTGAGCGTCATGTTCAGATTGATCGGTTTCGTTGCCATGGCCGTGGAAGATACAACAAATTGACGGCGGCGTGGACCTACGGCGTCTTAAAGCGCCAGACCCCCTTGCAACGGCGGACGATGGCTTCACCTGGGCCTTGTCGACGACCAGACCCAGCAGTTTGCCGTGAATTCACTAGGGTCTGTTGACATTCAGACGGGGTTGCGGAGGTCCAGACCGTGCTGGTCCCAGACTTCGATGCTACCCTTGATGTCAACGCCCGTACCGGGGCCGTTGAAGGGCAAGCTGGCGACGGGCAGCACTCACGTTGATCCGGACTAACAGTGGGGTACCACCCACGTCAAAATCCCATCCACTTTCTGTACTGTGTACTCGAGGGAGCCTTGATAAGTTTGGTCAGGCCGGCCCCCTGAATGGCAAGGGGGCCGGTTCTCAGAGCGGCAATGAAGGGACTAATGCCGCCCCGATTGGTTTTAGACGATCCAGTCGTGGATCGCGATGCTGTCGATCAACAGCCCTTGCGCGTCGTCGTTGGTGCCGTGCGACATGATGGTGAAACCATCTTCGCCCTCGATACCTTCGAACACCATATCGAACTTCACGAACTCGTTTGCGACGTCGATGTCGCTGGCGTTCACCTTCAGCATCTTGTCGTTGAAGTTGAACTCGACCCAAGCATCCGGGTCGGTGCCTTCGGTGCCAGCCTCGATCATTCCCGGTATCGTTGGAAAGGTCCTGCTTCGAGATCATGACCTCGGCATGGTACTGCTTGCCCGCCACCAGATCGGGCATAGTAGCGCCCTGACCGAGTACACCACCTCGCCCTTCCGGGATGGCTTGCAAGAAGATGTTGCCGGGCGATGCCGCCGTGTCGAGCGCGCGGTGTCCATCGACGCCGTGCACCTGCATGTCGCCTGCGAAGCCGGTGTCAGCGTCCTCACCAGAAGCCCGGATTGCCCCTATCGTTGACCCACTGGCTCAAGTTCCAGAAACCAGTTGGGATGCCGGCTTCGTCCCCATTCGCTTGCGTATGGTTTTCGAAAGTCCACTCAGCCGCAAGCTCGCCATTGTGATGAGTGTCGACCGGGGCACAAACCGTCATTACCTGCACGTTGTCGATCAACGCACCGTAGCTATCCTCGGCACCGGCCTCCCGGATTTCCAAGATGTTGTTACCGCTGGCGTTGCCGGTAAGGCTGAGATGCGCGGTCGACCATGCCGTGGCAGATGACGGGTCGAAGTTCGTCATGCCGTTGGCTGCATCGCCGTCAGCGTCCACTTGCTGGCCGTTCCACCAGATACCGAAACTATCGGTATCGTTGCTGGTGCCGCCGCCCATGTCACCGCGCGAGGCGTAGTTGAAGGACAGGTCGAAGTTCCTGTCCCGCTTCCGCGTGAACGGTCGTCCGGTAAACGTCCTTCACGGCCGACTGCGGGTCGCCGTCGCCGGCACCGAGACCGTCAGTCTCGATAACGTAGTTGCCCGTGGCGTGAAGGCCGGGGTTGCGGAGGTCCAGACCGTGCTGGTCCCAGACTTCGATGCTACCCTTAATGTCAACGCCCGTACCGGGGCCAGACACTTCACCAACGTTGGTCCAACCAGCGACGCTCGAATAAGCCACGCCGGCGTCGATGTTGCCCTGCGGCCATGCCGGGGAGGTCAACGTCTCGAAGCTGCCGTTGGTCGCCAGATCATGCGGCGTGCAGACGGGTGCTTCGTCGGTGCCCTTGACGGTGAAGCACATGGTCGCCGTAGCGGTGGCTCCCTTGGCGTCCGTGACGGTGTAGTCAACGGAGAAAGTCTTCGAACTCACCGTCATTCAGGTACTGATATGCCGGGTCCGCCGTGTCGAACGTGTAAGTGCCGTTCTCGTTGAGCGCCAAACCCGCCGGTTTGTGGTCCGGGTCGACCAGCGCGAATTTGAGATCGCTCTTGTCGGCAAGGCCGTCGGCGTCGCTGGCGTTATCGAGGAGGGAACCGGTAAAGGGACCGTTATCCTCGGTGACGCTCACGACTTCCCTTCGTCGCGACGGGGCCGATGTTCGGGTGTGTTACCACCGAGGTGTCGTCAACGCCCTTGATGCTGCCACCGGGGGAAGTCGTGCTGGTTGCCCGGACACCGAGTGTGTCGAGAGTATTCCAGTCGATGGCGACGTTGAAGGTTGGGTAGGTTTCGCCCTGCTGCAAGTAAGTAGGCTTGGCGTTACCCTGCGGCCCGATACCGGTGTTCGACAACTTGATGCCGCCATCCCAGACTTCGCCGCTACCGTTCATGTTCAGGCTGTTTTCCGAACCGGCACCGGTGAATCCAAACATGCCGGTCGGTCCGGCCGTGTCGTCGATTGAGTCACCGTCGTTCCAGTATAACGCGTTGATGTCGGCGGAACCGACAAGGCTTTTGATGGAGAATGAGGTTGATGCTTTACCGTCAACAATCCCCAAGTCAGTGGCGACTATCTCCAACGTCAGCCCGTTGTAAACGTAGCTGAAAGTTTTTGTACTACCTATCACGATGTGTATTACCTCAGTTGCTGTTTGTTGAATGCTCACCGTCCGCTGCAACTACGGCGGGGGCGAGCCTGTGTGTTGGTATGAGTGTGGTCGAAGGTGTGGGCGTCGTAGACCAGCCTGTCGTTCTTCGCAGTCGGTGCCGGACCCGTCTGCGTTGGCTATTCCCTGAACGCCCGGTTCATCTGGTCCGACAGCGGCTTCATCACATAGGACAGGACGTTGCGCTCGCCCGTCTGGATATGAACTTCCGCCGGCATGCCGGGCTGCAGGCGCCGGGCGCCCTTGAGGCAGGCCATCCGGTCGTCGAGCGTGGTGCGCGCGACGAAGTAGGAGACCTGCCGCTGCGGGTCCTTGATGAGGTCGGCCGACACCCGCTGCACGGTGCCCTTGCACTCCGGCGTCGTGGCGGCGTCGAAGGCCGGGAAGCGGATCGAGACCGGCTGCCCCGGCTTGACGTCGTCGATGCTCGCAGGCGCGACCATGGCGTCGACGACCAGCCGGTCTTGTTCGGGCACGATCAGCATGAGGGTCTCGCCAGGCGCGACGACGCCGCCAACGGTATGGACGGCAAGCTCCTGGACGAAGCCCGACTGCGGGGCGCGGATTTCGGTGCGGGCAAGCTGGTCCTTGGCGACGATCTTGCGTTCGATCAGCTCGACCTCCTTGCCGTCGAGCTCGCGCAGCTCCTCGTTGACTTCCTTGCGCATCTCCTCGTCGACCTGCAGCGCCTGCAGTGCCGTCTCGCTGATCTTGCCCTCGGTTTCGGCGATTGTCGCGGCAAGACGGCCAACCTCGCCCTGCAGTCGAGATAGTTCGAGCTGCAAGTCGCTCACCCGTTCAAGCGACACGAGCTTCTTCTCGTAGAGCTTCTGCAGGCTGGTGTAGTCCCGCTCGACCAGCGCGGCCGCCTCTTCGGTTGCCTTTCGCTGGGCGGTCAGGCCTTCGATCTGCCGTCTTGAGCTGGCCCGTCCGGGCGTCGAGCTGCGACTTCAGGCCGACAAGAGCCTTGGTGCGGCTTTCGAACAGCGCCTTCTCGCCAGCAATCACCGCCTCAAGGTCGGGGTCGGTCGCGCGCTTGGCGAGGTCTTCAGGGAACTTGATTTCGGAAAGCCCGAGCCGTTCGGCCTGCAGCCGCGCCTGGCGCGCGACCGTGCGGTCGTATTGCTGGGTGATGATCTGCAGATTGGCGCGGGTCGTCGTCTCGTCGAGCCGGACGATCACGTCGCCCGCCGACACGCGGTCACCTTCCTTGACCAGGATTTCGCCGACGATGCCGCCGGTCTGGTGCTGCACCTTCTTGGAGTTGCTCTCGACAACGACATCGCCCGATGCGATCACCGCTCCCGCGAGCGAGGTCGTCGCTGCCCACGCCCCGACGCCGCCGACCAGCAGGATCGATACCGCCAGGCCGAACAGGATATTGGCCCGGATGCCTTCGCCGGAGCCGGCGCGCTTTTCTGAAACAGTCATCACGATCACTTTCGATTGGAGAGGGAAACGACAGTCGAGGTTTGCGGCGCTACCGCATGAGCCGACGGCATCTGCACTTGCGCAGCAGGGCGCGTCACGTTGCCAAGCACTTCGCTTTTCGGTCCGAACGCCTGCACCGTACCGCCCGCCATCACCAGCACCTGGTCAAGGTGGGCCAGCGCCGACGGGCGGTGAGCAACCACGATAACAATGCCACCGCGTTGGCGGATGCTTTGGATCGCCTTTGCCAGCGAAAGATCGCCGTCGGCGTCGAGATTGGAATTGGGTTCGTCGAGCACGACCAGGAACGGATCGCCGTAAAGCGCCCGTGCCAGCCCAACCAGTTGTCGCTGCCCGGCCGAGAGTGCCGTGCCGCCGTCGCCGACCCGTGTCTGGAAACCGTCAGGCAGGCGCAGGATCATCCGGTCGACGCCGGCCGCCTGAGCGGCCGCGAGAATGGTCTTCGGATCGGCGTCCGGGTCGAAGCGGGAGATATTGTCCGCAACCGTCCCGTCGAACAGTTCAATGTCCTGCGGCAGGTAGCCGATGTCGCGGCCGAGTGCCTCGACGTCCCATTGTTCGAGTGCGGCATGATCGAGGCGGACGGTGCCGCGCAGCGCCGGCCAGGCGCCGACGAGGGCGCGAACCAGCGTTGACTTGCCGGATGCGCTCGACCCGATTACTCCCAGCCCGGAACCCGCCTCCAGTTTGAAGGTGACGTTCTGAATGAGCGGCTTCTGCTGGCCGGGTGCGGCAACTGACAGCGCCTCGACCGACAACCCCTGCTGCGGTCTGGGCAGCGCCATCGGCTGGCGCAGGTCGGCGAACGCCGTGAGCGTCTTCGACAGCTGCCTGTAGCTCTGGCGGGCCGAGGTGAAGCCGCGCCAGTTGGCGATGGCGATGTCGATGGGGGCGAGCGCCCTGGCCATCATGATCGAGGAGGCGATGATGACGCCCGACGACGCCTCGCCGTTGATCACCAGATAGGCACCAAGCCCGAGCATCAGCGACTGCAGCATCATCCGCAGCGTCCGAGTAAGCGCCCCGGCCGCGCCGACGACGTCGGAGACGCGGCGCTGGTCTTTGAGAAAGCGCAGGCTCTGCTCGCTCCACAGCCGGCCGAAGCGGCCGGAAAGCCCCATCGCCTGGATCACCTCGGCGTTGCGGCGGCCTGCATCCGCATAGGCGGTGCGCGAGATTGCCGCCTCCATCGCCCGTCGTGACGAGGCTCGCCCGATGCCCTCGGCAACAAGCGTCAGCATCACGCTGAGAACCGCGCCGGCAGTGGCGAGCATCCCCAGCCACGGATGCAGCAGATAGATGACAATGAGATAGATCGGCATCCAGGGCAGGTCGAAGAAGGCGGTCGGACCGGTTCCCGGATACATAACTTCTGATCTGGTCAAGGTCGCGGATCGGTTGCACGCGCGATCCTTCGCGACCGGCCCGCAACGGTAAGAGCAGCGACGCAGCGAAGGCGCGGCTGTGCAGCCTGCGGTCAAGCGTGTTGCCGATGCGAACGAGCAGCCGCATGCGGACGAAGTCGAGGAGGCCGTAAATCGCGTAGAGCCAGACCATGACGATGGTGATGCCGACCAGCGTCGGCACGCTCTGCGAGGGCAACACGCGGTCGTAGACCTGCAGCATGTAAAGCGAGCCGGTCAGGCCAAGGATGTTGACCACGGCGGAGAAAATGCCGACGCCAAGCAGCGCGCCGGCGCAGTGCCGCAACGCCGACATCAGTTCATTTCCCGGCGCTTTTGGCGAAACCGACTCAGTCATCGTATGTCCTCGATCCTTTGCGCGAGAATGGTGATTATTAGTGGCCTGGACGCGCAGTCGGCGGCAGGTTTCCTAGCGCCGATATTGCATCACCTGGCACTCCCGATATTTAGTCTGCTGACCCTACGTGAACCAGTCCTCAGGCTTGCTGCTAAACGCCAATTACTTGCGCTTAACCGCCAACTGATCCCTCCCAGTGTGTTCTGGCGTGTTTCCTGTGCCAGGGGGCACTGCGACAGAAGGCGCGCGGCGGCCAAACGGAATTGGGAAGCGTGCCCGGCTTGCTGCGTGCCGACAAACGTTTGCGCTGAGCCGCCACAGGGTCCATAGTGCAAACGACTGGTCAGCATCGTCGGTGATCGATCCTGGCCGAACCATTCGTCGGAGAGCAACGGCAGTGCCCACATCGATTGGCTTGGCTGTTCACTTGGCGGTCGCTCACCTTGAGCGTCGCGGCATAAATCCGGGTGCCCTGCTTGCATCGTCGGGCCTGTCCAAGGCTGTCCTCGAAAGCCGCAAACGGATCAAAGTCAAGTCCGTGATCGACTTTCTGGAGCGTGTTTCCCGCGCCATCGAGGACGACTGGCTCGGGCTCACGCTGGCGAGCGATTTCGACCTGCGCGAAATCGGCATGCTCTACTACGTGGCGGCGTCATCTGAGCGATTTGGCGATGCACTCAAACGCCTTGAGCGGTACGTGCGCTTAGCCGATGAAGCTTTGGTGGTGCGGATCGTTCGAGGATCGGGTTGCCGGGTTGTGCTTTCCTATGTGGGGGTGCCCAGGCACATGGACCGACACCTGATGGAGTCCCTTGCGGTCACGCTCTTGCGGCTCTGCCGCCAGCTTGTCGGAAAGAAGATCGTGCCCTCATCGGCGAGCTTTGTGCACCATCGATCCGACGGTCGAAAAATGGAGCGCATTTTCGGCTGCGACGTCAGCTTCGACGCCTATGAGGACGCCATGAGTTTCGACGCCTGGGGTGATGGACCTGCCTCTGGTTGGCTATGACCCGTATCTCAACGATCTAATGGTGAAGTTCTGTGAGGAGGCCATCGCGGCACGCCCATCCAACGTCAGTCCATTTCGGATCGAAGTTGAGAACACCATCGCGCCGCTTCTGCCGCACGGTGAAGCGCAGACCAAGACGGTTGCACGGATGCTCGGCCTCAGCGAGAGGACTTTTGAGCGGCGGTTGGCAGCCGAGGGATTGAGCTTTGGAGAAATCCTCGACCAGATACGACGCGATCTTGCCATACGGTATCTCGAACAAAACCTTCGAGCCTCGGAGATCACGTGGCAGCTCGGCTTCCAGCACCCCAGTGCTTTCAGCCATGCGTGCCGGCGCTGGACCGGCAAGAGCCCTTCGGAATTTCGGCGCGCCGATCAGGCGACCGCGGCCTGACACGGTTGATGCCTGTCGGTGTGCCAGTGACGGGCCGTCGAAAGAGCCCTCCCAGACCGACCGACGCTCGCAACCCGAACCTGTCCCTTAAGCAGCCTCAACCTGGCCGTTAAAGAGGATTTCGGCACCAAGCGAGAGTGACTGCCCTCGTGAGGGTGCTTGCTCCGGTCGGCGGGGCGAAGGGACGATGCAAGATCAGTTCGGACGGGTTGGCGACCTGGGCGATCAAGGCTTCGATCTTGGCGATTTCCGCGCGGAATTCGGTGGCGTTGTATAGTTGTGGCCGCGTGCTGGTAATGGCACCCGGATATACATGAAAAGACCGGCCCCGAAATTGGTCGGAGCCGGCCCTCATTCTAGGTTAGGAGAGGGTGCTTCCCTCATCCCGATTTGTTCAGATCACACAACCCAGTCGCTGACCTTGATGCTGTCGACCGCGAACCCGAAGTAGTTCGTGTGCGATGCGTCGGTCGTGTCGATCAGTTCGAGCGTGTGGGTATTGCTGGCGTTGTAATCGGTCGCCATGATATCCACGTCGAAGTGCTGCAACACGTTCGCGCTGGCGAAGTCCACAGCGTCGAACTCAGCCACCGTGTGCCCGTCCACCCGGAACTCGAACTTAGCGTCCGAATCCGTCGCGAAGTCCGTGCCGTTCCAGTTCAGCGCCATCCTGCCGATATCGAAGCTCAGCACCGCCGTCTTGCCGTTGACTGCGGCAGTCGTGTCGGTGAACGTGTGCGAGATATCGACGTTACCCGGCGTGTTCTGGGTGTCGAGGTATTGGGTACCGGAGGTGGCCTTGAGCGAGCTAAGCGCTTCGCTGATACCGACTTCGGTGCCGGCACCGATGCCGATTCCGTGACCGGATTCGCCAGTCCAACCCGCCGCAGCGAGATTGATATCCGCCGATACCGTCACGCCGTTGCTGTCGAAAGTAGCGACCCGAGCTTCGTCAAAGTTCTCGGCGAAGAGAGTCTCGCCCCTATGCGGTTCACACGCGACCCACTCGTTGATCTTGATGCTGTCGATCAACAGCCCTTGCGGGTCGTCACTGGTGCCGTGCGACATGATGGAGAAACCATCCTCGCCCTCGACACCCTTGAACACCATATCGAACTTCACGAACTCGTTGTCGACGTCGATGTCGCTGGCGTTTACCTTCAACTTCTGACCGTTGAAGTTAAACTCGACCCAAGCATCCGGGTCGGTGCCTTCGTGACCTGCCGTCGATCATTCCCGGACGTCGGAGTAATCCTGTCTCGGGATCATGACTTCGGCGTGGTACTCCTTGCCGGCCACCAGATCGGGCATGGTAGCACCCTGACCGAGTGCACCACCACGCCCTTCCGGGATGGCTTGCAAGAAGATATTGCCGGGTGATGCCGCCGTGTCGAGCGCACGGTGGCCGTCGACGCCGTGAACCTGCATATTGCCTGCGAAGCCTCCCGCGTCCGCGCCGGGATAGTATTCCGGATCGTCGGCAGCCCACTGGTTCAAGTTCCAGAAACCGGTCGGGAGTGCCGACTTCGTCGCCGTTGGCTTGCGCGTGGTTTTCGAAAGTCCACTCAGCCACAAGCGCGCCGTCCTGATAAGTTTCAAGCAGCTGCATGTTGTCGATAAACGAGCCGTAGCCGTCATCGGCACCAACTGACGCTTCCCTGATCTCCAAGGTGTTGGAGCCGTCCGTGTCACCGACGAGGTTGATGCTCGCGTGTGCCCATGCCGCCGAAGATGTCGGGTCGAAATCCGTCATCCCGTTATCGGCGTTGCCGTCGGCGTCCACCTGCTGGCCGTTCCACCAGATTTGGAACGCGTCGGTAGCGCCACCCGGCCCGTCCTGCCGCGCGATGTAGTCGAGGGACAGCTTGTATTCCTGCCCGGCAACACCGGTGATCGGGTCGTGAACGTACCTGTCCACGATATTGAGATGACGGGGGTCCAGCGTACCGGAACTGTCAGTCTCGATGACGAAATTGCCGTGCGTCGGTGTCGCACCGCTGGTGAGGTTAACCACCCCGTACGTACCGTTCGTGGCCAAGACGTCGATGTGATCATCTTGCCCGACATCAAGCGCGCCTTGGTTCGTCCAACCGGCGACCTTCGCGATTGACCAACCGTCGATCTCCTGCGCCGGCGTGAAGTTCTCGAAGCTGCCGTTGGTCAGGACGTCGACCGGGTCGCAGTGACACGAGCACGCCGGCTCTTCGTCGGTGCCGACGATGTCGATAGTGACCGTAGTCTTTGTGCCGTCGGCACTGAACACGTCGAAAGTATCGGTGTAGTGCTGGTCCTTCACGAACTCGTTGTGGGCACTGTCGGCAATGTAAGTCCAAGTGCCGTCCGTGCCGATCGAGAACTTGCCGTAGAGACCAGCTCGTATCAGTCTGCGCCTTGAAAGATGCCTGATCGGTGTCAACGTCGGTGATAGTCAACTGACCGGAAGCCGAAATATCAGCCGCGCTGTCGCCTCGGTCAAATGCTCTGATGTCGGCCGACAACTCGCGGCGTCGTTGACACCACCGTGATGTTCAACTTGGTCTCGTTGCTGACGCCATCCTTCGAGTTGAGTCGCGGTATAGCTTGAACGACTCGACAGCGGTAATGCCGTCGGCCAGTGCCTGTGTCTTGTCGCTATTGGCGACGTAGCTGTAGCTGCCGTCCGACTTGATCGTGAGATCGCCGTAAATGCCGTGAAGCACGGTACCAGCAGCGCCGATATCCTTACCGTCGATCTGGACTTTCAACGTGGCCTTTTGGCCCGCGTCTTGGTCCGTATCGTTGGTCAAAACGTTGCCGGTGATGGTCTGGTCTTCCTTGACGTGTGCGGCGTCATCCAGCGCAACCGGGTCGAGGCGGAGACGCAGGCCATCAAGGAATATATCGCGACCGCCTGATCATTCGATCTGCGTCTCCTGAAGCAATTCGAGAATGTCCGGCAGGGCGCGCTCCGTGGCCTGCCGGCCGAGCGCGATGCATTCCTGCGCCCTGTGGAACTCGAACAGCCCCATCTTGGCAAGCTTGGGGGCGATCATGATGTCGGGCGGATCGCCGGCGAGACGCGAGCGGGCGATCCGGTCCTGGGTGATGTTGAAGGCGTCGACCATGACCGTCGCTAGGCCTGGCGCATTCGGCTTGCGCGCTTTCTCGGCCCGCCCGCCGGGAAAGAAGCCCCACCGCCGGGGCGCCTCCTCGATGACCTCCTCGATCTCCTTCTGATCGCTGGTCTCCGCGTCGTAGGACTGGATGACCGTTCCGCGCACGCGCACCTCGCCGTTGAGGTTGACGCAGATCACGATGTCGGCGCCGAGTGCGCGGGCCGCCGTGATCGGGATCGGATTGACGAGGGCGCCGTCCATGAGCCAGCGCCCGCCGATCATCACCGGGTCGAAGACGCCGGGAAGAGCGTAGGAGGCCCGCATGGCCTGGACCAGGGGACCGCGCGTCAACCAGATCTCATGGCCGCTCACGAGCTCCGTGGCGATGGTGCAGAACTTGACGGGCAGTGTCTCCACCCGTCTGTCCGTCAGATCCTGATCGAGCAGTCGCTGCAGCCGCCCGCCGGCGATCAGGCCTGCGCCGCTGAAGTGGAAGTCGAGGAGCCCCATCACGCGCCGCTTGGTCAGGGACAAGGCGAAGGTCTCCAGCTCGTCGAGCTTGCCTGCCGCATAGCAGCCGCCGACCACCGCGCCGATGGAGCTGCCCGCAATGACGTCGGGGACGATCCCGGCCTCCGCGAGAACTCTGACGACACCGATATGCGACCAGCCCCGTGCGGCGCCGCCGCCCAGAGCCAGGCCGATCCGTGCTTTCGCCCCGGAGGGGCGCTCGACTGGCGCCTTGGTCTCAGTCACACCGCCTCCGCCCCCGACCCGGCGCTGCGCCGGGCAATCCCGTCCCACAACATTGGCTAACTCCAAGGCATTGCTCTCCATTCATGCCGATCTCCCGTGAAAGCCGCATGAACGGTGCCCTCAAGATTCAAGTAGGAAGGGTTCAGGAAAACTGAACAGTGGAGCGCTGCAAAGCTCTCTGCGACAAAATGATGATGATGAAGGCGAAGACGATCAGCAGGCCCAGCATGGCGCGCAGGCCGAAGAGTTCGCCGCCGAACCCGATCAGCGGCGGGCCGAGCAGCAGGCCGCCATAGCCGAGCGTTGCCACCATGGCCACGCCCACGCTGGGCGGAACGTCCTTCATCTGCCCTGCGGTGCTGAACAGGACGGGCACCGCATTGGCGAGCCCAATGCCGACGATGGCGAAGCCGATGGCGCTGGGCAGGGGATACGGCACGAGCATCGCAAGGGCGAGGCCGAAGGCCGAGAGCAGCCCGCCGAGCTGCAGGGTCCGGACGCGGCCCAGATGGCGTACGACGAAATCCCCCATGAATCGGCATACCGTCATGGTCAGCGAGAAGGCGGCGAAGCCCGTGACGGCGGCCTCGAGGCTCGCTCCCGTGACGGTCTGGAGATAGATCGCCGACCAATCGACGATCGCGCCCTCGACCATGAAGCAGAACATGGCGAGCACGGCCAGGAGAATGACGCCGCCGCGCGGCCAGGCGAAGCCTTGACCTTCGCCCATCCGCTCCCGTTCGCCGAGGGTCCAGAAGGCTGCGAGCAGGAAGACGAGGGCCATTCCCAGGCACGAGATCGCAAGCGTCGGGACGATCCCGACATCGAGCGCGATGAGCAGGCCGGATACGCCGGCTCCGGCAAGGCCGCCCAGGCTGAAGAAGGCATGGAACGACGACATGATCGCGGCGCCCCAGGCCCGCTCGACCACCGTGGCATTGGTGTTCATGGCGATGTCCATGGTGCCGTTGCAGGCACCGGCCAGGAGGGCGGCGGCGACGAACAGGCTCAGGTTCGGGGCAAGGCCCGGAAGCAGCAGGGCGCCCGCAAAGGCGAAGGCCGCAACAATGGTCATGGTGCGACTGCCGACCACGGCGACGGCCCAGCCGATGACCGGCATGAGCGCCACGGCGCCGAGAGAAAAGGCGAGCAGCCCGAGGCTGAGCTGGCCATCCGAGAGGCCGAGGGAGACCTTGAAGCGGGGAAGCTGGGCGGCCCAGGTGCCGATGCCGAATCCGTTGCCGAAGAAGACGGCGCTCGCCGCCACCCGCGCCAGAAGAAGATCGCGTCGTGTCATCCGGCCTTCCTAGCGCGGAAGTCCGGAATGTGCACCCGTTTAGGAGATCATGGCAGCCCTCCACGACGGGAGGGCTGTTGGAGCATCAATCGACGACCAGACGGATTTCGCCGTTCGCGCTTTCCACCTTGCGGTAGAAGCAGGAGCGCCGCCCCGTATGGCAGCAGCCTCCATCCCCGGCGACCTGCACCTTCAGCAGGAGGGCGTCCTGGTCGCAATCGGTCCGGATCTCCCGGACCGTCTGGATCTGCCCGCTCGTCGCGCCCTTGTGCCAGAGCTCGCCGCGGGAGCGGGACCAGTACCAGGCTTCTCCCGTCTCGATCGTCCGAGCGAGAGCCTCGGCGTTCATATGGGCGACCATGAGGATCTCGCCGCTTGCCGCATCGGTCGTGACGCAGGTGATCAGCCCGTCGGAGCCGAATCGGGGCGTGAGCACGCTTCCTTCCTCCAGCTCGGTCTTCGAGCCGGGAATGGGAAAGGGACTGGAGGCAGGCAAGCTCATGAAAGGCGTCAGTTCCTGTTCCGCACCAGGGTGAGGAAGCGGTCCTGCTCGGCCGGGTCCTCCTTGAAGACGCCGGTGAACTGGGTGGTCATCGTGAGCGCCCGGCCTTCTGGACGCCGCGCATCGACATGCACATGTGCTCGGCCTCGAGCATCACCGCCACGCCGCGCGGGTCGAGGTGCTCGTTGAGCGCGTCGATGATCTGCGCCGTCAGGTTCTCCTGCGTCTGCAGACGGCGGGCAAAGACGTCGACGAGCCGGGCGAGCTTGGAGAGCCCGACGACGCCCTCGTGCGGGTAGTAGGCGATGTGCGCCTTGCCGACGAACGGCACCATGTGGTGCTCGCAATGCGAGTAGAACGGGATGTCGCGCACCAGCACGATGTCGTCGTAGCCGCCGACTTCCTTGAAGGTCTTGTCCAGGATTTCCGTCGGGTCCTGGCCGTAGCCGGAGTAGAACTCGCCGAAGGCCTTGGCGACGCGGCGGGGCGTGTCGAGCAGGCCCTCGCGGGTCGGATCGTCGCCGGCCCAGGCGATCAGGGTGCGCACGGCGGCCTCGGCTTCGTCCCGGCTGGGCTGCGGCGGACATATCGACAGCTGTCGTCAGACGCGTAGGACAGGGACTTAACCACTTGCATCCATGTGGAGCCTTCTTTCTAAACTTGTCAAACCTGATGGAAGCTTGGCCGCCCGGCAGTTTCTATTTGCTTTCCAGACGACGCCTGCGAGGCGCCGTCGCCGAGCTCGAACACGGTGCTTATATAGGTATGAGCAGCACTCCCAAACGTTATGTCATAGACCGATTATGGACTCAACGATCTCTATTCCGCAGACGCATCCTGAACTCGCGGCGAATATCCCACGCCTGGACGGCTGGCCGATCCCGATGCGTCGGCGACCGCCCGGTCCAAGCTCTGCGGCTCGACCGTGACGGTCGACCTGAAGCTCGACGGCGATGTGGTGACGGCTTTCGCCCACGATGTCCGGCCTGCGCGCTCGGCCAGACCTCGTCGTCGATCATGGCGCGCCAATATGATCGGCGCGACCGCCAGACGAGCTTCGCGTCGTTCGCGAGCGCAGATGTCGCGATGCTCAAGGACAACGGCGCGCCGCCGACGGGCAAGTGGGACGACCTCAAGTATCTCGAGCCCGTGCGCGACTACAAGGCGCGCCACGCCTCGACGCTGCTGGTCTTCGACGCCGTGGTCGATGCGCTCGACCAGATCGAAGGCCGAGCGCGGACGGTTGCGTGCCGGATAACGATGCGCCGAGTCCTCGTCCGGCAGTCGCCGCTGCATTCGGGCGCATTCGAGGCTATCGCTACACGCTCTTCCGGCCTTCGTGGGCCGCCAGTGCCGGCACCTGCCGACCTGCTCGGAATTCACGCGACGACGCGATCTGGCGGCACGGCTTCTGGCCCGGCGGCTGGATGGGCCTCGCCCGCATCTGCCGCTGCCGGCCCGGCGGCACCCACGGCTTCGACCCGGTCCCGGAGGCGTTGCCCGGAAGCGCGCGCCTGGTATAAGCCGTGGACCTATGGTCGCTGGCGGGGCGTGAACGCGCCGGAAATGCCTCTGCGATCACCTGCGAGACAGTCGAACCTGACGGCGACTGAACTCGCCTTTCGATCCAACAAACCGTCGGCCCCCGCTTACCTGCTCCGTTGGCAGGAGTGAGCCAGGAGAAAGATCATGATCACCCTGACATTTCCCGACGGTGCAGCGCGCGATACGCGCCGGCACCACCGGCCGCGAGATCGTGGACGGCATCTCCAAGTCCCTCGCCAAGAAGCACGGTCGCGATGAAGCTCGACGGCGTCGCTGACCGATCTCGCCGATCCGATCACCGCAGGACGCCAGGATCGAGTTCGTCACCCGCGAGGACCCGCGCGCGCTCGAGCTGATCCGGCACGATGCCGCGCACGTGCTCGCCGAGGCGGTGCAGGAGCTCTTCCCGGGAACGCAGGTCACCATCGGTCCGGTGATCGAGAACGGCTTCTACTACGACTTCTCCCGCAACGAGCCGTTCTCCCCGGACGATTTCCCGGCGATCGAGACGAAGATGCGCGAGATCATCGCGCGCGACGCACCCTTCACCAAGGAGGTGTGGAGCCGCGACGAGGCGAAGCGCAAGTCTTCGCGCGAGAAGGGCGAGACCTTCAAGGTCGAGCTGGTCGACGCCATTCCGGCAGACCAGGATCTCAAGATCTACTAGCAGGGCGACTGGTTCGACCTCTGCCGCGGCCCGCACATGACCTCGACCGGCAAGATCGGCAACGCCTTCAAGCTGACGAAGGTGGCGGGCGCCTATTGGCGCGGCGATTCAACAACCCGATGCTGACCCGCATCTACGGCACCGCCTGGGCGACCCAGGAGGAGCTCGACGCCTACCTCAAGCAGCTCGAGGAGGCCGAGAAGCGCGACCATCGCCGCCTCGGCCGCGAGATGGACCTCTTCCATTTCCAGGAGGAGGGGCCGGGCGTCGTGTTCTGGCACCCCAAGGGCTGGACGATCTTCCAGGAGCTGATCGCCTATATGCGCCGCCGCCTGAAGGCGGACTACGAGGAGGTCAACGCGCCGCAGATGCTCGACAAGCTCTCTGGGAGACCTCGGGCCACTGGGGCTGGTATCGCGAGAACATGTTCGTGGCGCAGTCGGCCGGCGACGAGGCCGGAGGACGAGCGCGTCTTCGCGCTCAAGCCGATGAACTGCCCCGGCCACGTGCAGATCTTCAAGCAGGGCTCAAGTCCTATCGCGACCTGCCGCATGCGGCTCGCCGAGTTCGGCGCCGTGCATCGCTACGAGCCGTCCGGGCGCGCTGCACGGCCTGATGCGCGTGCGCGGCTTCACGCAGGACGACGCGCACATCTTCTGCACCGAAGAGCAGATCGCCGACGAGTGCCTGAAGATCAACGAGCTGATCCTCTCGATCTATGCCGATTTCGGCTTCGACGAGATCGTCGTCAAGCTCGTCGACCCGGCCGGACAAGCGCGTCGGCACGGACGAGGTCTGGGATCACGCCGAAGACGTGATGACCCGCGTCCTGAAGCAGATCGAGGAGCAGTCCGGCGGACGCATCAAGACCTGCGATCAACCCGGGCGAGGGCGCGTTCTACGGGCCGAAGTTCGAATACGTGCTGCGCGACGCCATCGGCCGCGACTGGCAATGCGGCACCACGCAGGTCGACTTCAACCTGCCGGAGCGGTTCGGCGCGTTCTATGTCGACGAGGACGGCGAGAAGAAGACGCCGGTGATGCTCCATCGCGCGATCTGCGGCTCGCATGGAGCGCTTCATCGGCATCCTGATCGAGCACTACGCCGGCCATTTCCCGCTCTGGCTGGCGCCGGTGCAGGTGGTGGTCGCGACCATCACCTCCGAAGCGCGACGACTATGCCAGGAAGGTGATCGCGGCTGCGGAAGGCGCAGGCCTGCGCGTCGAGGCGGATCTGCGCAACGAGAAGATCAACTACAAGGTGCGCGAGCACTCGCTCGCGAAGGTGCCGGTGATTCTCGTGGTCGGCCGCAAGGAGGCGGCGGAGCGGACGGTGTCGATCCGGCGTCTGGGCAGCCCGAACCAGCAGACCATGACGCTCGACGACGCCCTGAAGGCGCTCGCCGCCGAGGCGGTCACGCCGGATCTCCGGCGTGCCGCGAAGGCCGTATCCGAGCCGGAAGGCCACGTGACGCTCGATGGGCATCACGTGGTCGAGCGGACGCTTGCTTGATGCTGGTTTTCCCTACCCACCCATCTCGGGCCTGCTCGAGATGGGTTTTCTCTTTCACAAGTCGGGAACACCCGACTCGTGGCGGGGAGGAGTTAGAGGTGGCGTTAGGGAGAGTCGGAGCTGTGCAGCTGATCCAGTAGGCACCACGTCGATACAGAGCGTCCCCCTCTCCCGGGTGGGAGAGGGGCAGGGGTGAGGGCGGGACGCTCGACCCGCCAAGCACCGTAGGCGCCGGCGCCGCGTCCGCCTCAGCACCTCATTCTGCGCTGGCCTTCCCTCACCCCAACCCTCTCCCAACCGGGAGAGGGAGAAACGTCATGCATTCCGCAAGCGGGAGGGGAACGGCGAGGTCTCAGGTCGTCTGCCGCTGACGGCCTGTCGTGCGCCCGTCAGGCGTAGCACCGGTGCCGGTACCCGTCGTCTCGCTTCCGGGATTGCCGGTAGCCGTAGCCGTAGCCGCATCGCCGGCTTCCGTTCCCGTCGTGCGTGCGCCCTGGCGCTCGCCGACGCGCAGATTGTTCTGCACGTGGCTCACGCCCGAGACCGATTCGGCGAGGTCTTCGGCACGGCGCTTCTCGTTGCGGTCGCGCACCGTTCCGGTGAGGGTCACCTCCCGGTTCTGGACCTGCACCTCGATTTCCGAGGCATCGATTCTCGCATCGTCGGTGAGACGCTCGTTGATGTCCTCACGAATCCGCTCGTCGGAGCGCTGGTAGCCTTTCGGCCCGCGGCCCTGATGCTCGCCCCGCCGCACCTCGCCGCGGCTCGCCGTCGCATCGTTGCCGAAGCGGGTGTTGCCGGGACCCGCGCCATAATTGCTGTGGTCACGCCGCTCGTTCACGAGGCTCCAGGTCCGCTCGCGATCCTGCATGAGGCGGTCGTTCTCGCTGCTGTCGTCGCCGGGACGGGCGCGTTCGCCCGTAATCGTGGAAGCGCCATAGCGCTTCGGACGATAGCCTCTGCCGGCGGAGCCGCGGCCGGCATATTCGTCGCCGTAGCTGCGATAACCGTCGCCGCCGAAGCCGCCGCGCATGCGGGCATTGCGCGTGCTCTCTTCGCCCGGATGGCCGAAGCTGCCGAAGGCAGCGCGCACATCGTCCTCGTCGCGGAAGCGGAACTCACCGCGCCCGCGTGAGGTCGAGCGATCTTGCCTGCCACGCCCGTGCTCGCGATAGTCGTAGGGACGATGGCGCCAGTCGTCGTCCTCGTTCCTCAGCCGCCGGTCGAGCTCGCGGCGCTCGTCGTCGCTCAGCCGGGCCTGTCCGCCGCCGCGCGTCCGGTCGGCGCGGGCCGTCGACGGCGTGCCGGTCCGGTCTGGCTCCGACGGTGTGGAGATCCGATGCAGCGCGCGGGACGCATCGCCCTCGCGGTCCGTCGCCAGATCGCCGAGCGCGACGATGCCGACGAGATGCTTGTCACGGTCGACCACCGGCAGGCGGCGAATCTGATGATCGCTCATCAGCTCGACGATGTGGTCGACGTCATCGTCGTCGAAGCACCACCACACATTGTCCGACATGATGTCCTGCACGCGCGTGGTGTCGGGCGGGAGGCCGGCGGCCGTGGCCCGGACGGTGATGTCGCGGTCGGTCACCACGCCGCGCAGACGTCGTCCGTCACAGACGGGAAGCGAGCCGACATTCATCTCGTCCATGAGACGCGCCGCCTCCTGGATCGTCCGGTCCGGACCGACCACGCGCACGTTGCGGGTCATGATCTCTGCGATTTTCATGAGCTTCCTCTCCAGCAAGGTCACGCCTTGGGAGCAGGTCTCATGCGCGGCGCGACCGGTTACGAAACATCGGACCCAAAAGTGGACACCACTTTTGGGACCCATCCGATGTTTCTTTTTTATACAGGCGCATCGTTCGTGGCGGAAAACCGGGACCCACTTTTCCGCACGATGCGCTGGCCATCGGTCAATGCCTCTCAGGGCTGAAAGGTTCAGCCCGTTTCAGGGAGTGGTGATGATCTCGACGTCACGGTCGAGCCCGCTCTCGATCTTGAATTCGCGGGTATAGACCTTGCCCTCGTGGCGCGCGATCAGGACATATTCGCCTTCGGCCAGCGTGACCGAGGGAAATGCGCCGATGGCCTCGCGAATCACGTCGCCGCCGGGGGTGAGCACGCTGAAGGCTGTGCCGGCGAAGGCCTCGCCGCCCGCCGATGCCACCAGCTTGAGGATCACGGTTGCGGCGCGGTGATTGAGGGTGGCCTCGGTCACCCGGCCCGATTCCACCTTCAGGTCGCTGCGCATGATGGCGTTGGCGTCACCATAGGTGGAGACCACGTGATAGGTGCCTTCCGGCAGCCGGATCATGTCGTTGGCCTTGGCGTCGGCAATGACGAGCCGGCCTTCGGAATTCTGCACCTCCGGCACATAGACGGAGAAGGTGAGGCGGTTGGCCGGGATCGGGCTGCCGCCCACGGCGCCCTTCAGCTGGAGGGCGCCCGCATTGATGGCGAGCCTCTCGTTCAGGTTGCCGCGCTGGACGCTGATGCGCTTCGAGGCGCTCGCGAAGCCATAGGCTACGTGGATGATGTAGTTGCCGGGCGACAGGGTGAAGCTCGGCATCGAACCGGTGGAGCGGGCGACGATGGTAGGCTGGGAGGCGTCGCCGCGATCCTCATAGATCCGCCAGACGAGACCGGAGCGGATCGGCTCGTTGCTGCCGGCAAAGGTCGCACCAGCATTCAGCATCACCTGTCCGAGGGTGATCGGCGGCAGGCTCTGCGACATGGAGGGCACTGCGGGGGACTGGGCCGAGGCCGCGGAGAGGGCCGCGAGCATCCAGAGGCCGGCGATGGAAAACGACTTTTTCACGAAAACAATCATCGGTCGAAAGAAAGGCTCCTCATTGGAGCGGGGAGGCGATCGGCCGTCCGAATAGGCTTGTCCTCGCTCTTCACGAGATTGGAGGCGGCGGCAACCAGATTCTCGAAAGACATCGGGCGGAAATGAAATTCAACCCTGTGCTTGCCCGGCCCGACTTCGACGCCCCGGAACAGAAGGTTGGCGCGCAGGATCGGGCGCCGCTCCCCGTCGACCCAGGCTTCCCAGCCCGGATAGTTGATGTCGTGCAGGACGAGCACCCCGTTTTCGCTGGTCTCGACCTCGAGCGCGACCGAGTTGCGCTGGTAGCCGACGATGCGCGCCGTCCCCTTGGCCTTGCTCCGGTCGGCGCCGGCCGGCGTATAGGCGGCCTTGAGCGAGTGCATGCTCTCATCGTCGATGAGCGCTTCCGTCTCGCGGTTGAACTCGGGGACCTCGTCCTGGCCGAGCACGGCCTCGGAATCGACCGGGGTCACGTGATGCGCCACATAGGCGCGCGGCACGGAGGTGTTCAGGCGGTAGATCCACATCCGCCCGGTGCCGTAGACGACCTCGGCGTCGGTCAGGCGCGGGAAATGGCGCGGCAGCTGGCGGGCAGGGCGGTCGAGAACGATGTAGTCGAGCCCGAGAAGGCTCGCGAGCTCACATTCATAGCCCCGGAAGCTGGTCGGGAACCGGCGCAGGTTGGGGTCTTCGGCGTTCTCGCCGGGGCCGATCGCGCGCTCGTAATCGGCGAGGCGCAGGGGGTTGTAGCCGATGATGTCCTCGATCCCGAGCACCATGGAAGCGTTCTGCCAGGCGCCCTTGAGGCCGAGAATCTCGACGCGCGGATACTCGCCGCGGGCGTTGCGCTCCGCAAGCTCCCGCTTGAGGATCTGCAGGCCCTGGAGCTGCTCGGGCGGCAGCTTGGTGTAGACCGTGTAGCGCTCCGCCGGCTCCGCGTTCAGCGCGGAGGCCGCATGGCGGCCGATCAGCTCCGCGCCGGTGAGCGTGACCAGCACCAGGGCCATGACCCCACGCCAGCGGGCCGATCCGCTCGTCTTCGCGATCACGCCGATGGCGACGGCTGCAGCCGCGAGTCCCATGCCGATCTCGGTCAGAGCGGACGAAGCATGCCCGCCCCGGATGGCGAAGACCAGGGCGCTGGCGACGGCTGCCACCAGCAGGCCGAAAGCCAGGAGCGGCAGCATCGCATCCAAGGGGCCGAGCGAAGCCCGGCTCCATTTCGGCAGCCCGTCGGTCGCGTAGCGATGGACGAGATAGCCGGCCGCGAAGGCGAGGGCGATGTTGATCACGAAGGTGGCATCCGCCGGCCTGCGGTAGAGATTGACGCCCGGGAGATGGTCGAAGATCACCTCGAAGCCCGGGGTGTAGCGGCCGAGGGCATAGAACAGGGCGACGAGGCCGAGGACGAGGAAGAACCGGAACTCGCGGGCGAAGAGGCGCCCGCCGGCCACGCCGTGCCAGAGGAAAAGGAGCGCCGGGATCGTGCCGACGAACAGGTAGTTCGTCGCCCGGTCGGTCCAGGTTCCTTCCGACAGGCTGTGCCAGTCGGGACCCCAGTAATCGTAGGTCCAGCGCAGGGAGCCGAAGACGTTGCCGAAGAGGATCGTCGCCAGGCTCTCCGGCGGCAGGGACCCCATGGCCGCCACGCCGAAGCCGAAGGAGGGCCGGGTCGAGGTGGCGAGGAACTGCATCGTCAGGACGACCGGCACGGCCAGAAGAGCCCCGCCGAGCAGGCCCATGGACAGCAGCAGGCCGAGGCGCGACTTGAGATAGGCGAGGGGCTGCGGCGCGCACCAGACCCGTTGCGCCGCGAGCGCGATGAGCGTCAGCGCGCAGAGGAAGGCGACCTGATCGCGCCCGATGACCATCATCGCGGCGCTGCAGCGCGAACAGCACGCCGTAGCGATAGGAGCGGCGGTCCATGCGCCTCTTCCAGCAGCCAGAAGGCGAGCGGGAAGAAGCCGTAGCTGAAGATCATGCCCGTGTGCTGAAGCCGGGCCGTAGCGGACCCGCCGAGCATGAAGACGAGGGCGGCGGCGACCGCGCCCGCCGGATGCCAGCCCCGCCGGCGGAACAGGGGTATGAAGGCCAGCGCGCCGGGCAGGAAATGGGCGAAGACGACCACGTCGAAAGCCTGCATCGACGGCTCGGGGACGAGCCAGCCGAACAGCAGCATGGTGGGGGTGAACAGCAGGGATTGCGGATCCGCAGCGGAGGGATGGCCGCCGAAATGGTAGGGGTTCCAGAGCGGGAGCTCGCCGCTGGCAAGCGCCGTGCCGAGATAGCGCAGGGTGGGATAGAACTGGTTCTTGGAATCCCAGGGCACCACGGACCCGGTCAGGGGCCAGATGGCAACCGCGATCGCCCAGGCCGCCAGGATGAGGGCAAAGGCCGTCAGCGTCTGGCGCTGCGACCAGAGGGGCTGGGAGGATGGGCCGTCGGCCCCTGAAATGGATGTCTGCATTGCTCTTTAGCGGTGCCCCCGCCTACTCACGCCTTCCCGAAGGGCACCCTCGACCTGCCGAAGCATGCCGCCGGGTCCACTCTGGGTGAAACCTGCTTGGCGTCTGACCGCACTCCCCCTATACATCCGCTGCTGTTTCTTCTGTGGCAGCGGCCCGCCCTTGGGACGTCCGCGCTTCCTCAAGCGCAGCAAGACGGCGAGACGATGGCAGAGGACTGTCTGCCTTGCCCGCCGCCTTCGTGAACGTCCGATCCCATTGTTCCACATTATTCAAGCCGGATGAAGATCCCATGAATGATAGCCTTTCCCGCCTCCTGCAGCGCCGTTCCGTCCCTCCGCGCTGGCTGGGCGGGCCCGGGCCGAGCGAGCCGGAGATCGAGACCCTCCTGAAGGTCGCCTCCCGGGTGCCGGACCACGGCAAGCTCGTGCCCTGGCGCTTCATCCTGATCCAGGGCGAGGCGCGCGGCCGCCTTGGCGAGGTGCTCGCAACCGCCTTCCAGACCGACAATCCCGACGCCGGCGCGGAGCAGCTCGCTGCCGAGCGGCAGCGCTTCACGCATGCCCCTCTCGTGGTCGCCGTCGTGTCCCGTGTCGTGCCTCATGTGAAGATCCCGGACTGGGAACAAGTTTTATCAGCCGGAGCCGTGTGCATGAACCTGCTCAATGGTGCTACTGCCCTTGGCTACGGCGCGTCCTGGCTCTCCGGCTGGGCTTCCTTCGACCGGCGCGTGCTGGATACCCTGGGGCTCAAGGCGGACGAGCGGATCGCCGGCTTCGTCCATATCGGTACCGCGCAGGAGACGCCGCCCGACCGCGACCGGCCGAGCCTCGGCGACATCGTGACACGGTTCTGACCCTTCGCCGCAAAAGGCAACCCATGTTCTACGAAACCGCGACCAACGCCCACGGCCTGCCGCACGATCCCTTCAAGGCCATCGTCACGCCCCGTCCCATCGGCTGGATCACCGCCATGAGCGCGAAGGGAGAGGTGAACCTCTCGCCCTATTCGTTCTTCAACGCCGTCTCCGAGCGCCCGCCCATGGTGGCGTTCTCCTCTGCCGGCAAGAAGGACGCTCTCACCTTCATCGAGGAGACGGGCGAATTCGTCTGCAACCTCGCCACCTACGACCTGCGGGAGAAGATGAACGCCACCTCCGCGGTTCTGCCGCGTGGCGTGAACGAGATGGAGCATGCGGGCCTGACGCCGGCTCCCTCCCGACTGGTCAAGCCTCCGCGGGTCGCGGATGCGCTGGCAGCCCTCGAATGCAAGTGGCTCCAGACCGTGCCGCTCGAACCCTTGGGGGAGGCGAGCCGTCCTATTATCTCGTGATCGGGCAGGTCATCGGCATCCATGTCGACGACCGCTACGTCGTGAATGGCCTCGTCGACACCGCCGCCATGCGGCCCATCGCCCGCGCCGGCTACCGCGATTATTTCGTGGCGACGCCGGAAACCAAGTTCTCGATCACCCGGCCGGGAGGATAAGTCTCCCTTGCTCTCTCGAGCATCCAGGCATCGACGATAAAAATAAAGCGGCCCGCGAGGATCCTCGCGGGCCGCTTCCGTTCATGAAGGTCCGGCGCGTCGCCGGGACCGGTTAGATGACGAAGAAGTCCTTGTGGGACAACGTCGTCAGCTTCTTGGAGAGCTGAGCGAATTCCACCGCCTTGCCCTTGCCCGAACCGTCGGCGTCGTAGGACAGCACGCCGGTCTTGTCGTTGTAGATGATGTAGTCGTTCTTATCCTTGGCCTTGTCGCCGATGGTGAAGAACGACTTGCTGAGCTGCTTCGGGCTGGTGGCCGTTCCCGAACCCAGCTTCTTGAAGATGGCGTTGTCGAGATACAGGCTGTCGTCCTTGACCGAGAAGTCCTTGATCGTGTCGAAGTTCACCTTCCGGTCCGTGCTCGACGTGCCGAGCTTGGTGTCGAAGACGAACATGTCCCTGCCCTTGCCGCCGGTCAGCGTGTCGTTGTCGATGCCGCCCGAGAGCTTGTCATTGCCGAGACCGCCGTTGAACACGTCCTTGCCGACGCCGCCGACGAGAACATCCGTGCCGGTTGACCCGGTGACGTTTTCGCTTGCGACATCCGTGAGGTCGACGGTGAAGCTCTCTTCGTAGGTCGTGCCGGCCGAGTCCTTCACCTGGACCCTGACGGTGTGCGAGGTGGCCTGCTCGAAGTCGAGAGCATAGTCATTCGCGACCTTGAGGGAGCCGGTTGCATCGATGACGAAGCGACCGCCTGCATTGTCGAGCAGCGTGAAGGTGAGAGCGTCACCGTCATAGTCCGAGCCCGTGAGCTTGCCGACCTCGGTTCGCAGCGGCAGCATTCTCCGCGACCGTCTCCTTCGACAAGGAGATGTCCCGCGGAGCATCGTTCACGGCGTTGACGGTGATCGTGAAGGTCTGCGGCGCGCTCTTTGCGCCGTGCTCGTCCACCGCCCGATACTCGAAGGTGACGGTGCCATTGAAATCGGCTGGCGGAACGTAGCGGAAGGTGCCATCCGCGTTGAGCGTGAGCCCAGCGACTGGTGCGACCAGCTCGTAGGTCAGGCTGTCACCCTCGGGATCGGTGGCGTCGGGGAGATCCGCGTTGATCGTCGTGTCCTCGTTGCCCGAGGCGCTGTTGCCGGTCGTGGATGTGACGGGCGGCTCGTTCTCCGGAGTGACGGTGATCGTGAAGGTCTGCGGCTCACTCTTCGCGTCATGCGCATCTACGACCCGATACTCGAAGGTGAACGTGCCAGTGGCGCCATCAGGCGGGACGAAGCTGAAGCTGCCGTCCTCCTCATCGAAGGTCAGGCCTTCCACCGCCGCAACCAGCTCATAGGTCAGTGCATCGCCATCCACGTCGGTGCCGGCCGGGACTTGTCCTGTGATGGTCGTGCCTTCCTCGCCCGACGTCCCGTTGCCCTCCGTATTCGCGACCGGCGCATCGTTCTCGCCGGTCACCGTGACAGTAATCGTCTCAGTTGCCGTGCCGTCGCGCCGAACTGACCGTCAGGGTCGTCCATCTCCTCCGCCCTCCTTGAGGGTCTGGGCCTTCTCGTTGTCGATGGTGAAGCTCCATTCCCCGGTCGCCTCGTCGAACGAGAACGTGCCGTAATCCTTCAGCAGCTCCTCCCCGGAGACGGCCTGGAAGACGTCCTCGCCCCAATCTCCGTCCGTGATGTCGAGGTCGCCGCCGGCAGGCTCCTCGCTATCTTCCGAGACCGCGCCGGTGGTGTCGCCGGTGATCTCCGCGTCGAACTCCGCCTCGATCTCGGCGTCGGCCTGGGCGAGCGCCGAAATGATGTGGGTATCGCCGAAGAACTGTCCGCCCTGCAGATTGCCGCGGATGGCCAGCATGCGGGCGCCGAGCTCCGCCATGTAATCCCCATCCTCGAGATGCGTCGCGATCTCGGCCAGACGCGTGGTGTAGTCCGAAGCCTGGAGATCTGCCGCAAGCGCAAGGGCAGCGGGATTGTCGGTCTGAGCGAGGAGATAATCGATCAGCTCCTGCCGGTCCTCATGCACGGCAAGGATGGTAGCCTTGAGTGCGGTGGTCATTGCGGCCTGCGTACCGGCAGCGTCGAGCTGGGTGATGAGCTCCCACTTGGCATGCTCGGTCTCGACCTGGAACACGACCGCCTGCTTGATCTCGTCCAGGGTCTCGAAAAGCCCGAACAGAGCCTTGGTCCCGACGATGCCGTCACCCACGGCCTCCTGACGCCCACCATATCCGTCGAGGTCGTCGAGCATGTCGAGATGATCGTCGTCGAGCAGCAGGTCGGCATAGGCTTCGAGTGCTGCGAAGGCCTCCTCATCGTTGCCGGCTGCGTTGAAGGCGGCCAGAACATCCGCTTCGACCGCCAGATTGGCGTCCTCGAGTGCGGTGATGAGCGTACCGGTGCCGAAGATGGAACCATGATTGGCCATCATCTTGGCCGCGAGAAGGTCGAAATAGGCACCGTTATCTTTGTACGAGGCAATCTCCTTCAGAACGAGGGTGTAGTCCTCGGTCTTGAGCTGTGCCACACGTGTCTGTACATCCTCGTCCGTGCTCTGGGACCATTCCGCGATGAGATCCTGGCGGTGGTCGTTCAGGGTTTCGACGAGGTCGAGAGCGGCCCTCATCTCTGGGACATTGGCTGCAGTCCGCACCGCCTCGATGATCTGGAACTTGGCGTGCTCAACATCGATCTGCTTTTGCACCGCAACCTTGATCTGATCCACAGTGGTGAAGTCGCCGAAAAGGGTCTTGATCTCGATTACGCCCAGACCGATGGCCTGCTCCCGTCCCTGATCGTCGGGAAGGTCGTTGAGTTTGGCGCGATGACCATTCTCAAGCAGGAGGGCTGCATAGTCTTCGTTCTTGATGGCAGCCAGGGCCTCTTGCCAAGTGGTGGCGGCATTAAACGCGTCGAGTAGAGCCTGAGACATAAATTCCCCCAATCGCCCGTTTTGGGCGAGATTTGTGGCGCCGAGGAACCGCTTGGGCGGGTTCGGCGATTCGTGAGTTTTCGTTTGTCCTGCCGCTTCCAACCACGCGGAGATAGGACGATTTGTGGTGTTATATCGGATAACACCACACAGTCGGGGGCTGTACACTACCCAATTGGGTAGTTTATAACGTTTGCATTCCTAATGGGCAGGTTGTCAGGGGCAGGTTGCTTTTATGCAACACTGATACACTCTGCCGCAACGTGAGTCTAAAATGCCGGCGACCGAAGCGTTCTATGAGGCTGCGATCATTCCCGAATTATGGGGGCGGGCCCTCGACCTAGCTTGTTCCGCGTGGGGCGCCGATGGGGGCGTGCTCTCGTCCTATGTGGACCGGCTGGGCGCCTTCATCCCGTCCGAGGGCGTCGAGGAGTTCTGCGCGCGGTTTATCGAGGGCGGATGGGAGGCGCAGGACGTCCGCTCACGGCGGGGCATTCCCCTGGCCCGCAAGGCGAAGGACATCGTCACCGATGCCGACTTCGTCACCTCGGACGAACAGCGGCAGCTGCCTCTCTATGCCGATTTCCTGCCTTCGGTCGGCTTCGGCGCGTTCGCAGGGACGATCCTGGCGGAAACGGGCGGTGCCAAGATTGCTCTCTCCCTTCATCGCAAGGCTCATCGGGAGCCTTTTTCGAAAGACGATCTCGCCCGGCTGCGCCACGACCTGGCCCATGTGAGGCGGGCGGCACGGCTCGCCTCAAAAGTTCGCATGTCCTATGCGGACGGGCTCGTCGACAGCCTCGAGCGCTTCACCTGCGGGGCCATCCTGGTCGATTGGCTCGGCCGCGTCATTCGCCTCAACGGGCGGGCGGAAACCGCACTTGGCGATCATCTGCAGATCGTCGCGTCGCGCCTGCGTTCGCCGCAACGCGAAACCAACAAGGCACTGCAGGACCTTATCGACGCCAGCATCCGTCCGCTGACGTCTCGTCACGAACCTCGTCCGGGATCCGTCCTGCTGCAACGATCCCAAGGTCTTCCGCTTCTGCTGCAAGCCTATCCGATCGCGCTCTCGGTCTGTGACGTCTTTCAGGGAGCGCGTGGCCTCCTGCTGATCAGCGATCCCACGGAGAGCCGCTCGCTTGCGCTGAATGCCCTCCAGGGGATCTTTCGGCTCACGCCGGCGGAGCTGCGCGTATCGTCGGCGCTTCTCGAGGGATTCGATACCAGGCAGATCGCAGAGGATCATCGCATCGGGGCGGAGACCGTCCGCTACCATCTCAAGTCCGTCTTCGCGAAGACGGGAACGAGCCATCAGGCGCAGCTCGTGAGCCTGCTGTCGCGCTTCGTGGAGCGGGGCTGAAGTTCAAAATCTGGCTTATAATTCACTGGCAGTTTGCCAGAGCGATAATCTGTGGAAGTGAGGCTCTGGCCCACCTCTCCTTGAGGGAGAGGTCGCGCCGGAGGCGCGGGTGAGGGGTTACGCCTTATTCTGATAGACCTGTGCCCCCTCACCCTCGCTGCGCTCGACCTCTCCCCATGCAAGTCAGGTGTTCCCGACTTGCACAGTAAGAACGGATCTCGGGAACACCCGAGATCCGGGGAGAGGTGAAGCAGCGCCTGATGAGCCGGATTCTCAGAATTGGCCGGCCCGGCGCAGAAGCCGTTCGGCCCGCAGCAGGTGCGGACGGTCGACCATCTCGCCGTCGATTCCGACGACGCCCGCCTCCGGATTGGCCCGAAAGGTCTCGACGACGGCACGCGCGCGCTCGATGGCCTCGGGCGAGGGCGTGAAGGCCTCGTTGATGACGGGCACCTGGTCCGGGTGGATCGCGAGCTTTCGCGAAAAGCCGTCGCGGCGCGCCATGCGGCATTCGGCTTCGAGCCCGTCGAGGTCGCGAAAATCGGTGTAGACCGTATCGATGGCGGCGACGCCCGCGGCGGCTGCGCCGAAGAGCGCGAGGACCGCACGAGCCGGTTCGGCTCCGTCCAGGCTCCGCCGTCGACGCGGGTCGACTGCGCGCCGGTATCGGCGGCAAGATCCTCCGCACCCCAGGTCAAGCCCGGCGAGACGGCGGCTTGCGCCTGTATAGGTGCCGAGGCCGAAGATCGCGGCGGCCGATTCCGTGGCGATCGCGACGATGCGCGTGCCGCCGTCGGCGATGCCATGCAGCGCCTCGCGCACCGCGAGCCGCGCATCGAGCAGCGCGACGTCGCCGCCGCCCGTCGCCTTCGGCAGCACGATGCCGTCCGGTGCGCCGGTCATGACGACGTCGAGATCGCCGTCTGCGAACGGCGTGTCGAGAGCGCATTGATGCGCACGTAGAAGAGCGGCCGCGCGGCCTCGCCGCGACGCTCTTGCAGAAACGCGAGGCGTGGTCCGGCGCGCCGCCTCCTTCGCCGCGAGCGAGACGGAAGTCCTCGAGGTCGAGGATCAGCGCGTCGGCGCCCGAGCGAAAGGCCTTCTCGAGCTTCTCCGTGCTGTCGCCGGGGACGAAGAGCAGCGAGCGCACGTCAGGCCCGCTTCTTCATGAAGGCGTGGCGGCGGCAGCTCGCGACCAGCGTGTCGTGCTGATTGAAGCACTTGTGCTCGAACTCGACGATGCCGGCATCGGGCCGCGATTTCGACTCGCGCTTGGCGATCACCTCGGTCGTCACATGCACCGTGTCGCCCTGGAAGAGGGGATTGGGAAAGCGCACGTCGCGTCATGCCGAGATTGGCGATGGTCGTGCCGACCGTCGTGTCGTTGACCGAGATGCCGATCATCAGGCCGAGCGTGAAGAGCGAATTCATCAGCGGCTGGCCCCATTCCGTCTCCGTCTCGCAGTAATGCCGGTCGATGTGGAGCGGCTGCGGGTTCAGGGTCAGGCTGGAGAAGAGGATGTTGTCCATCTCGGTGACGGTGCGGGCGGAGCGGATGGTGGTCCCGACCTCAAAATCCTCGAAATAGAGCCCGCCTCTGGGATGCCTGTTCTCATCGTGCATGACGTGACCTCTTCGTTGTGATCGGCATGTTGGTTCCCATGCCTTCGATGGCGTCAATAGCCGAATTGCTCGCGCAGGATGCGCTCGTCCAGGCTGTGGCCCGGATCGTGCAGCATCACCAGATCGACGGTGCGATCCATCGAGACATGCACATGCGAGACGTTGCGGAACTCGGTGTGGTCGGCAACCGCGCTGACCGGACGGTTCTCCGCCTCCCGAACCTCGATCTGGATCTTGGCATGATCCGGCAGAAGCGCTCCGCGCCAGCGGCGCGGGCGAAAGGCGGAGATCGGCGTCAGGGCCAGAAGGGGTGCGTTGAGAGGCAGAATCGTTCCGCCGACTGAGAGATTGTAGGCGGTCGATCCGGCAGGGGTCGAAACCAGGATACCATCCGCGATCAGCTCCGGAATCCGAACCTGCGAATCGACGCTCACGCGCAGCTTGCCCGCCTGGTAGGTCTGCCGAAACATGGCGACTTCGTTGATGGCGCGGGCGGTATGGGCCACGCCGTGCACGTCCCAGGCCACCATCAGCAGCGGATGCACGATGCTTCGTTCGGCCGCCTCCAGTCGTTCGAACAATTCCTCTTCCCGGTAGTCGTTCATCAGGAAGCCGACCGTGCCCTTGTTCATGCCGTAGATCGGCTTGGCCGTGCCCATGAACCGGTGCAGGCTCTGCAGCATGAGACCGTCGCCGCCGAGCGCCACGATCACGTCTGCCTGCTCGGGAACAGCGTTCGCATAGCGGTCCTGCAGGATCTTCAGGGCGCCCTGGGCGTCAGGCGCGGCGCTGGCGACGAATGCGATGCTGTTGAAACGGCGGGCCATGCCCAGTTACCCTCGTGGCGTCCCATCGGATGCGGAGGACAGGCATAGCATGGATCGCCCACTTCTCGTCTATACGACCTTTCCCGATATGGACATCGCACTCTCGGTCGGGGAGGGGCTCGTTCGGGACAGGCTGATCGCCTGCATCAACGTGCTGCCGGGCATGCATTCGGTCTATGCCTGGAAGGGCAGCATCGAGCGCGGGCAGGAGGTTGTGGCGATCCTGAAGACCCGCAAGGGCCTTCAGGATCGGGTGCATCGGGCGCTCAAGGAGAAGCACCCTTACGAGACGCCGGTCATCCTCTTCATCGAGCCGACCGGCGCGGATTCAGCCACCCTGGAGTGGATTCTAATGGAGACGTCCGCGAGCCAGCCTTAGATTACCGGGCTCCACTGCACCGGTACGAAGCGGAAGCCGTCGCCGTCCTTGATGATATGGCCCGTCGCCGGGAAGGGCGCATGGTAGAACGCGACCTGCGCCCGCTCCGAGGCGGCTAGGTCCAGCATCTTGCGGCGGGTGGCCCGGGCCACATCGGCATCCATGTCGAACACGGCCGACCAGTCCGGATTGCGCACGAACAGGGCCGGGTGATTGGCCGTGTCCGACAGGATCAGCAGCTTGCCCGAGCCGGAGGAGAGCATATACGCCGTGTGCCCTGGAGTATGGCCCGGCGCGGCAACCGACGTGAGCCCAGGCACGATCTCCTTGTCCATTTCATATTGCTTCACATCCTTGGCGATGGGGCTGAAGACGCGGCGGGCGCCGAGGAAGCCGCCTCTCATGTTCTCGGGAGCCTGGTTCATGCGGGCATCGTCCATCCAGAACGCCCATTCGGTGGCTGGAACCAGCACTTCGGCGTTCGGGAAGACGGCTGTGCCGTCCTTGCGGCGCATGCCGTTGATGTGATCGCCGTGGAAGTGGCTGATGACGATTGTGTTGACCTGAGACGGGTCGAAGCCGGCGGCGCGGAAATTCTCCATCCAGCGTCCGGTCGTGGGGGCGCCGGAATCGCCGTTGCCCGTATCGATCAGGGTCAGGCGGCCGCCATTGTTCAGAACGAGCGCGGTGAAGCTGTTCTGGATCGTGTTCTGCGGCAGGAACGCATCGCGCGCGGCCTGCTGGACGGCGGACAGCTCCGCATTGCGGATGAAGCCTTCGAGCGGACGGGGCGCGGAGCCGTCATTGACGGCCGTCACTTCGATATCGCCGACCTTGTAGCGGTAGAAGCCGGGGGCTTGGCGCGACGCGGCGCCCTGGGCCGGAGCGGGTGGCGAAGCGGTTTGGGCGAGCGCAGGCCCGGCGATGGGAGCGGCGGCGAGAGCGGTGCTGGCAAGTACGGTACGGCGTGTGATCGTCATGAGCGTCTCCAGGCATGGGAATGGGAGCCTAGAACGGCTACGTTTGGAGACAAGGGACTGGATTCTCACAAGTCAGCGAGTGAACTCGTTTTCAACCCTTCCATGCGACAGGTGGTGCAGGACGATCCCGCTGGTGGTTGCGACATTCAGGGAATCGAAGCCGCCGCTCATGGGAATGGACACGGTCCTGGTCCGGGCGAGCAGGCCGGGCGGAAGGCCGGGCCCTTCGGCTCCGAGGAGCACGGCGGTCCGCCGGGCTGGCCTGATCTGTGAGAGAATCTCCTCGCCTGAGGGGGACAGCGCGATGATCTCGAAGGAGGCCGCCTGAAGCGCTTCGACCATGGCATCCACTGATGGAATCCGCGTGAAGGGCACGACAAGCGCCCCGCCGACGGAGACGCGGATGGCCTTGCGATAGAGGGGGTCGCAGGTTTCCGGATCGAGCAGAACCGCGCTCGCACCAAAGGCCGCCGCATTGCGGAAGATCCCACCGACATTGTCATGATTGGCCAAGCCGATCAGCCCGACCACGAGGGCGCTTCCCGGCATCCTGGAGAGTACTTCCTCGGCTGGCGGCAGCGGGGCGCGCCTGGCGACGGCGAGGACCCCTCGGTGGATCGGAAAGCCCACGATGGCATCCATGACCGCCCGGTTCGCAACATATACCGGAACCTCCGGAGGAAGCAGGGCCAATGCATCGCTCAAGCCGTTCAGCCTGCCTTCCGCCAGCAGAAGCGAACTCGATCCTGAACCGGGATTGCTGCAACAGGACCCGGAGGACCACCTCGCCTTCCGCAACGAAACGATGCTGGCGCCCGACGAGATCGCGCTCGCGGATGGCGCGGTAATCCTCGATCCGCGGATCGTCGGGATCTGAAACGGCAATTGGCATCGAATTCCTTCGAAGTTCCGGCATCAGCTGCCAGTTGCCTGTCTAATGCCGGTTCCCGGCTTTGCCTATGCGGAGCCCAAGGGGAACAACGACTTTTCCATTCCGGTCGGCAGTCACGGACTGCCGAGGTCGCCGGTGCGGTCCGCCGCAGGGAGAAGACATTGGACTGGGATGTCGGGATTGGGATATCGCCGATGGTTGGGTTTGGGCGCCGTGATCGCCGGCGGGCCTTTGCTCATCGGCATTTTCATGGCCGTTTTCAGCGCGCGTCCCCGCAGGCTGACGCAGAGCGATCAGAAAGCAATCGATCGGGCTACGCACGAGAACCGGGGCGAGGAACAGGTGCACTGAACATGCCGAGGGGTTCCGAAACCTCTATCGGGCAGAGGCGCCTATCGCCACCAAGCCGTAAGGCGTGACCGTCTGCGCCCGTCTGGCAGCGGATCGGACCTGATGGTGGCCAATCCCGCGATTTCCCGCGAGAGCCGCTGTGACATGATCCCCGCGATGATGGCGGAAGCCAAGGCGGCCGAGCCCATGATGTTCAGCAGCACGATGTCCATATGCGCCTCCATGACCCCTGAGGCGGAGCGTATGCTTCATCGGCAGGAAAGCGTCCTGGGCAGGTGGGCTACCTCGGCGGATGGCACCTTCGGTGGGGGAGGGGAGCGAAGGGAAACGCACGCTGATTCCACAGAAATACCCCAGCCGAGACGTCCTCCGGCTGAGGTGCTGCATTGGTCAAAGCGTTGAGGAAAATCGGGCCGATTGATTCGACCGGCAGAGATCAGCCGCCTTCGCCTGGAAAAGAGGCGCGATATAGCGAGCGCAGTTCCTCTGCGGCTTCCTGAAGAGGGAGTCTCAGCTCTTGGGAGCGGTATAGAATGTCCTGCTTCACGAAGTCCTTGAGATCCTCCTCGGCGCCGCTGCCATCCAGCCGCTCCAGCTCAATCGCAGTCCTTTTGTCCATGCATTCCAGGGCGTTGAGAAGATAGTGCAGCTTTGCTTCAATGTCTGAAGTCGGTACCGCCGGGAAAGTATCCGCGACAAGGTCCGTCTGGGACTTGAGCTTATATTCCATGCCATTCCCCTGTTGTTAGAAGCTCGCATGGCCAGCCTGGGCCGTGGGGGAAGCATGAGGGCATGAGGCCTTAGGGTTCGCAATCCCGAATTCTGCGATTAATACTTCATGAGTATTCGCTCGTTACAGCCCAAGCTTGGCTATTTCCAAGATTAAACGTAGTTTTATTTCATTATCATTTGTTAAAGCGCGACTGCTCCGGAATTGCTGCCAAGGTTAACCGCAGATTAGCTTTCTCGGAGCAGGTTGGAGGCTGGATTTCGGAGGAGCCTCGCTATGCGTCATCTCAAGACCTGCCTCGGCCTCGTCGTCGCCGCCAGCGTGCTCGCGCCCTTCCTGACCTTGTCGGCTTACGCGGCGACGATCGTCGTTGCGGCTATGGTCGCTCCGTAGGGATCGTCCTGCCGGCCGGAGCCATCCCGCTCTCTTTGAAGTGCCGGAAACCTCACAGGCTGTTCGGAAAGAACGGCGGCTGCGCCGTGCATGTCGTTTCTGAAGGGAACGTGCGCCTCGGATGCGTTCCGCCTTGCGGGCCAATCCACAAATCGTGGGGAATGGTGCCGGTGGAGAGGATCGAACTCCCGACCTTCGGTTTACAAAACCGCTGCACTACCGCTGTGCTACACCGGCTGACGCTACGCGTGGTCAGGTAGCAGTCTGCGAAGCGGGACGCAAGTTCCGTACAAATGGAAATATTAAGTGTTCCAGCACACCGAAACCAACTCTCGAATCTGGAATTGTTACGTCGACTGATCGAGGAGTTGGTGTGATGAAGGCCGCAGGGGCTTCGTATAAGGCAAGAAAATCTGCGTTTGGCGGAAGTTTTAAGGTTCTCGCTGTGCTGGCTGTTGCCGTGGCCTGCGGCCTGGCTTCGGAGAACGCCGTCGCGGCTCATCCCGGCCACGGCGAAGCGGCCAAGCCGGTCAAGGAGGCGACGACTTCTGTGGCGGCGAAGGATGTCGAGACCACGTCCTCGATCGGGACGAATGTCGCGGGCGATCCGTACTGCAATGTCTCTCGGAAGCGTCTTTTCGTGGAAGGCGAGGGCTGGATCGTCCGTCGCGTCACGACCTGCTACTGAGCGCAAGTTTACGCAGAGTGAAAAATGAAAAGCCCCGCCGCGAGGCGGGGCTTTCCTATGTTGGGTATGGACCCGAGAGGCTTAGCGCCTGGTGTCGAGCCCGTCGAAGGTCAGGATATCCCGGTCCTTTGTTTACTGCCAAC
>CAWFYS010000011.1:0-105138 GCA_963820075.1 uncultured Alphaproteobacteria bacterium | reverse complement strand
GCCATCGCGATTGCCGAAAACCCTAAAGATTGATATGAGCCGGGGCCATGGAAGAGCTTTTCGGAGATCCGAGCTACAAGGGCTTCGTGCTTCAGGACAAGAAGCGGCTGCCCGCGCGGTTCTTCGCCCGCATATCGGGCGCGCCTACCAGCCGGCTTCGGCAGGGTTGACCGCTCCGGCGCCGCCGGGTCTCACCGACGCATTCCTGAACAAATCGACGGATTTACGCATATGAGCGCACCGCGCACCCTCTACGACAAGATATTCGACGACCACGTCGTCCACCGCCAGGACGACGGCACCTGCCTGCTTTACGTTGACCGTCACCTCGTGCACGAAGTGACCTCACCACAAGCATTCGATGGCCTGCGGATGGCCGGGCGACCGTGAGGCGATCCGGATCTACAATCGCAACTCGCCGATCACAACGTGCCGACCATTCATCTCGAGCGACCCAATTGAGGATCACGATCTCGGCCACCCAACTCGCTCGCACTCGATAGCCAATTGCGGGGCATTCGACATTCGCATCTCTATCCTCCGGAACGATCCGACAGGGAATCGTCCACATTGATCGGCCCAGAGCAGGGCTGACGCTGCCCGGCATGACCATCGTTTGCGGCGACAGCCATACCTCCACGCATGGCGCCTTCGGTGCGCTGGCGTTCGGCATCGGCACGTCGGAAGTGGAGCATGTGCTGGCAACCCAGACGCTGATCCAGAAGCAGGCGAAAAACATGCCGGTGCCCGTCGATGGGCAACTGCCCCGCGGCGTCACCGCGAAGGACGTGATTCTCGCCATCATCGGTAAGATCGGCACGGCGGGCGGCACCGGGCACGTCATCGAATATGCGGTCGAGGCCATTCGTCGACTCTCGATGGAAGGCCGCATGACCGTCTGCAACATGTCAATCGAGGGCGGCGCGCGCGCCGGCATGATTGCGCCGGACGAGACGACTTTCGCCTATGTCGAAGGCGAGCCGCACGCGCCGCAGGGCGCGGCGTGGGACCAGGCGCTCGACGACTGGAAGACGCTGCCTACCGACGAGGGCGCGAAGTTCGACGAGGTCGTGGTGCTCGATGCCGCCAAGCTGCCGCCGATGTCACCTGGGGTTCATCGCCGGAGGAGTTCCCCTCGGTGCTCGGCGTGGTCCGGATCCGGACGAGTTCGAAGACGAGAACAGCGCAACTCAGCAGCGCGCGCTCGACTATATGGGCCTGAAGCCCGGCACGAAGATGACCGACATCACGGTCGACACCGTCTTCATCGGCTCCTGCACCAATAGCCGGATCGAGGATTTGCGCACCGTGGCGGAGGTCGTCGAGGGCAGGAAAGTGGCTCCCACGGTGGATGCCATGATCGTGCCAGGCTCGAGACTGGTGAAAGAGCAGGCGGAAGCCGAAGGTCTCGACAAAATCTTCATGGCCGCCGGTTTCGAGTGGCGCGAGCCGGGATGCTCGATGTGCCTTGCCATGAACGACGACCGGCTGAAGCCGTGCGAGCGCTGCGCCTCGACCTCGAACCGCAATTTCGAAGGTCGGCAGGGCCAAGGGCCGCACCCATCTGGTGTCGCCGGCGATGGCCGCGGCGGCGGCGATCGCAGGCCACTTCGTCGATATCCGCGACTGGCGCGGATGATTTTCGGACAGGGCGGGGCGGATATGCGGCCGCCCGCTCTCTGCGGGCAGCAATCGCGTGCAAGACAGGCGGCGAAGCTGGATGCGGACTTCGGTACCGGCAAGGCCGGTTAGGAGGACGGGTCAAATGCGGGACCGGGCCGCACCCTGAGGCGGCTATCCGGCCATGCTCTAAACCCGCCGCTCCACCATCATCTTCTTGATTTCGGCGATCGCCTTCGCCGGGTTCAGGCCCTTGGGACAGGCTTGGGTGCAATTCATGATCGTGTGGCAGCGGTAGAGCCGGAACGGATCTTCCAGATTGTCGAGCCGCTCGCCCTTGGCCTCGTCGCGCGAAATCGATCAGCCAGCGATAGGCCTGCAGCAGAACCGCCGGGCCGAGATAGCGTTCGCCGTTCCACCAGTAGCTCGGGCAGGAGGTCTGGCAGCAGAAGCACAGGATGCATTCGTAGAGGCCATCCAGCTTCTGCCGGTCCTCATGGCTCTGCCGCCATTCCTTGGCCGGCTCGGGCGACACGGTTTTCAGATAGGGGTCGATCGAGGCAAGCTGCGCATAGGGCACGCTCAGGTCGGGAACCAGATCCTTGACCACCGGCATGTGCGGCAGCGGATAGACCTTCACCGTTCCGGAGATGTCGTCCATGCCCTTGGTGCAGGCAAGCGTATTGCCGCCGTCGATGTTCATGGCGCAGGAACCGCAGATGCCCTCCCGGCAGGAGCGGCGAAGGGTGAGCGTCGGGTCGATCTTGTTCTTGATCCACAGCAGCGCGTCGAGCACCATCGGCCCGCAATCGTCGAGATCGACGAAATAGGTGTCGACGCGCGGATTCTCGTCATCGTCCGGAGACCAGCGGTAAATCCGGTACTCGCGCAGGTTCGCGGCGCCCTCGGGCTTCGGCCAGGACTTGCCCGGCCGGACCTGCGAGTTCTTGGGGAGCGTGAGTTCGACCATTTTTTGAGACTCTCAATCGGGAGCTTCGCTCGGTGGAGGCTAATGCGCTGAACTTCTGGAGACCGGCATCGAGATAGTTCAACTGACTGACGCGACTGAACTGTCGATCACAAGCTTCAACGATCGCGATCCTCGCGAATGAGCAAAGTGCTATCGGTTTGCCTGACGCCACGCGGTGTCATGGCGGTTATGGCTTCCACTCTTCTTACGAAATCCAGCCTTTTGGCCCGCTCACGGACTGCCTTTTGGAGCAGATTGTTGATCTCTTCCTCGATGCTGCAATTGTGCATTTTCGCAAGTTCGCCCAATGCGTCGAGCAACTCGGTGTCGTCCAGTCGGATGGTCAGTTCACCCATGGCGATGATGCTCCTTCCACCCATCCTAATACACCCGCGCCTTGGGCGCGATCTTCTTCGGGTCGATGCCGCCCTCCGACAGCGGCAGCATCGTCTCCGTATGCACCGGCCGGTAGGACAGCCTGACCTTTCCGTCCGGCGACAGGTGCGACAGCGTATGCACCCGCCAGTTCGCGTCGTCGCGCTTGGAGAAATCCTCGCGCGCATGGGCGCCGCGGCTCTCCTTGCGCGCCTCGGCGCCGTAGACGGTGGTGATGGCGTTGGCCATCAGGTTCTCCAGTTCCAGCGTTTCGACCAGGTCGGAATTCCAGATCATCGAGCGGTCGAAGACCTTGATGTCGGGAAGTTCGTTCCAGATCGCGGAGATGCGCGCGCAGCCCTTCTGCAGCGATTCCTGCGTGCGGAAAACGGCGGCATCCTCCTGCATCGCCCTTTGCATCTTCTCGCGCAGATGGGCGGTGGGCGTCGCGCCGTCGGCGTGGCGCAGCCGGTCGAAGCGGTCCATGATCTTTTCCACCGCCGCCTCGTTGACCGACGGGATCGGAGCGCCGCGATCGATCACCTGGCCGGCGCGGATGGCCGCGGCACGGCCGAACACGACAAGGTCGATCAGCGAGTTGGAGCCGAGCCGGTTGGCGCCGTGCACCGAGGCGCAGCCCGCCTCGCCGACCGCCATCAGGCCAGGCGACACGCGGTCGGGATTTCCGGGGCTGGGGTTCAGCGCCTCGCCCCAATAGTTCGTGGGAATGCCGCCCATATTGTAGTGGACGGTCGGCAGAACCGGGATCGGCTCGCGCGTGACGTTGACGCCCGCGAAAATCTTCGCCAATTCCGAAATGCCCGGCAGGCGCTCATGCAGTACCGCCGGATCGAGATGGTCGAGATGCAGGAAGATGTGGTCCTTGCTCTTGCCCACGCCCCGGCCTTCCCGGATCTCCAGTGTCATGCAGCGCGAAACCACGTCGCGGCTGGCCAGATCCTTGGCCGACGGCGCGTAGCGCTCCATGAAGCGCTCGCCCTCCGAATTGACCAGGTAGCCGCCCTCGCCGCGCGCGCCCTCCGTGATCAGGCAGCCCGCGCCGTAGATGCCGGTCGGGTGGAACTGCACGAACTCCATGTCCTGGAGCGGCAGCCCGGCGCGCGCCACCATGCCGCCGCCGTCGCCGGTGCAGGTATGGGCGCTGGTCGCCGAGAAATAGGCGCGGCCATATCCTCCGGTCGCCAGAACCACCATCTTGGCCGAGAAGCGGTGAATGGTGCCGTCGTCGAGGTTCCAGGCCACGACGCCCGTGCAGGTGCCGTCGGGCTCCATGATCAGGTCGAGCGCGAAATACTCGATGAAGAACTGCGCGTTGTGCTTCAGCGACTGCCCGTAGAGCGTATGCAGGATGGCGTGGCCGGTGCGGTCGGCGGCCGCGCAGGTGCGCTGCACGGGCGGGCCGTCGCCGAAATTCATCATGTGGCCACCGAACGGCCGCTGATAGATTTTCCCTTCTTCGGTGCGCGAGAAAGGCACGCCGTAATGTTCGAGTTCGTAGACGGCGGCCGGCGCCTCGCGCGCCAGATACTCCATCGCGTCGGTGTCGCCCAGCCAGTCCGAGCCTTTCACCGTATCGTACAGGTGCCACTGCCAGGAGTCGGGGCCCATGTTCTGCAGCGAGGCGGCAATGCCGCCCTGCGCGGCGACCGTGTGCGAACGGGTAGGGAAGACCTTGGTGATGCAGGCCGTGCGCAGGCCCTGTTCGGCCATGCCGAGCGTGGCGCGCAGGCCGGCGCCGCCGGCGCCCACCACGACGACGTCGAATTTGTGGTCGATGAAGGCATAGGCCTTGCTGGCGGGCGAATTTTCCTTTGCCACAGCTTCAGCCCCCGAATGCCATTTTGAGCAGCGCCAGGCCGGCGGCGGCGCCGACCACGATGGTGAAGAAGGTGTTGAGAAGCAGCAGCGCGATCTTGCCTGCCTCGCCGTGCACATAGTCCTCGATGATGACCTGCATGCCGAGCCGCATGTGGTAGAGCCCGGAAATCACAAAGAGCAGAAGCAGCAGCGCGACGAAGGGGTTGGAGAGCGCCGCGCGCGCCTGGGCGAAGCTGGCGCCGTTATGCGCGATGAGGAAGCCGACGAAGAAAAGCACCAGCGGGATGTTGGCGATCGCCGTCAGCCGCTGGCGCCAGAAATGCTCGGTGCCTTCGCGGGCCGAACCGAGGCCGCGCACTCTGCCGAGCGGAGTGCGCATGTCGCTTTTGTCGCCGCTCACGATCAGCCTCCCCGCACCATGTAGCCGACGATCCAGATCGCCAGCGTCAGCGTGACCGAACCGGCCAGCGTCACCCAAGCGATCTTCGAGGCCGCCTCTTTCTCCAATCCGACCCCGGTGTCCCAGACGAGATGGCGGATGCCGCCGAGCATGTGATGGATCAGCGCCCAGGTGTAGCCGAGCAGAACGAGGCGTCCGAGCCACGACCCGAAGATGCCGCTGACGAAATCGAAGGAGCTCTCCGAGACCGATGCCGCGATCAGCCACCAGGCAAGGAGAAGCGTGCCGAAATACAGCGCCGCGCCGGTGATGCGATGCACGATCGACATCGTCATCGTGATCGGCGGCCGATAAATTGTGAGATGCGGCGACAAAGGCCGCGCGCGGGGCGTTGGGCGGGTGGCTGGTGAATGGCTCATGGCTCCCCCGTAATCGTCGCCAGACCTGTCGCGGGGGCGGTTGTAGCCGCCTCCGAATGCGTCTGGGGCAGAGCGTACTTAATGCGAATTTTGCAGTGCGTCAAAGCCAAAAAACCCTTTCCGCGCCTTGATTTAAGTCAGAGAAAGTGAACAACCGGCGCGCGCCCCGACTTCAATCGGTTGAAGGCCGCAAAGCCGATTCGAAGGCTGATTGCGGCGGCTGCGCGTCGCCGAAACCAACCATGTCGCCTGACAGGGGTACTGGCAGGGCGCCGATCCCGGCCCTGACCAATACGATGCGGTATGGGCGTCGTCGCCGATCGTTCCATTCTGCCTCTTGCCGCCCCTCGGCCATTTTGCCAAAACCTTGGCATGAACAGCATTTCCAGCGATCTCCCGATATTGAATCCCGCCGAAGCCCGCGTGCTCGGCTGCCTCATCGAGAAGAAGGAACTCACGCCGGATATCTATCCGCTGACGCTCAACGCGGCGCATGCCGCCGCCAACCAGAAGACGGCGCGCGATCCGGTCATGGCGCTGGAGCAGGTCGAGGTTCACCGCGCGCTCGGCCAGCTCGTTCAGAAGGGATTTGTGCGGCAGGCTCTCGCCTCGCGCGTCGAGCGCTACGAGCATGTGCTTGCGCAGCGTCTGGCGCTGACGCAGTCGCAGATCGCGCTGCTCGGCCTGCTGATGCTGCGAGGGCCGCAAACCGCGTATGAGTTGCTGGCGCGAGCCGAGCGCATGGCGCGTTTTTCATCGATCGACGATGTTCGCAGCGATCTCGACCTGCTGATCGGGCGCAAGCCGGCGCTCGTTCTGCACCTTGATCGCGCTCCCGGACAGCGCGAGGAACGCTTCGCGCATCTTTTGTCCGGAGAGGTGCCGGTTGCCCCGGCAGCCGCGCCGCTGAAGGTCCATGCACAAGGGTCGGACCTCGAAGCGCGCGTCCTGGCGCTGGAGGAACAGGTGGCGCGGTTGCGCGCGTGGATCGAAACTTTTACGGGCGAAACGCTTTAAGTACCGCAGGCGCCTTCCGATAAAGGTCGCGAAGCAGGCGGAGTCAAGGAAACCGGACGGGGCACGGCATTGAACCCGGGATCGTCATGCGGCCGGAGAGGGGGCATTCATACCAAGGGCTATGAAGATTGACGTCTGGTGCGATATCGCGTGCACTGGCAAGTCGGCGCTGCCCCTCATCGCCCTGCCGGGCACTTCTCCCCGCAAGCGGGGCGAAGGACGCTCCTTCGAGGATTTCGCCAATCGCCACAGCGCGGAAAAGAGTGCCTTCGTTGCGGCCGGCGTCCTTCGCCCCGCTTGCGGGGAGAAGATGCCGGCAGGCAGATGAGGGGCGGCGCGGACTGGCCAAAGCTTAGCGCCGCTGGCATCATTCTTCGTCTCCCCCGGAATCCAGGGGCCGTGGACGGGGCGCCGCGGGGAGTAAGCCACGCGGCGCCTATCGGCGTTTCAGAAAGGATCAGCCGCTCAGGGTCACGCCAGTTTCGCGTCGAGCGACACGTTGATCGCGCCGAGCGCGCGCGATACCGGACATTCGCCCTTGGCCTTATTCGCCAGCTCCTTGAACTTGTCGGCGGTGATGCCGGGCACGGTGCCGACCAGCGTGATCGCGCTGCCGGTGATTCCGCTTGCCGGAACCAGGGTCACCACCGCCTTGGCGTCCAGATTCTCGGCCGGCGTGCCGTTCTCGGCCAGAAAATGCGAAAGCTGCATGGCGAAGCAGCCGGCATGGGCGGCCGCGATCAGTTCTTCGGGATTGGTGCCCGACGTGCCGCTCTCGTCCTCGAAGCGGCCCTTGAACGAATAGGGCAGGCCCTTGAGGGCGCCGCTCTGCGAGTCGATCGTACCGGAACCTTCCTTCAACGTTCCCTTCCAGATGGCGGTGGCGTGACGGTCCATGGTGGTCTCCCTGGTTTTGATTGGCGAGCAGCCGCGACGGCCTCGCGGCGACTATAGCGTGCTCGGCGGCAGGCGCCATTGCAGACTTTGGGCAGTAACGGGAATCGGCTCGCCGATGTTGCGCGAGGGTCGAAAAAAATCAAAAAAATCGGCATGCGCGAAATGTCGGCAAGGCGATGGCCGCGCCGTCCTCGGGTCGACGATGTTCGATGCCAAGGAGATGGCCATGCAGATGCTCGCTTTCCTGACCAGCTTTCCCGCAGCGCGCCGAAGGCCGCCGGATCACGATGGTCCGCTTGCGGCCGCGACCGCCGCCGCCCGTCTGATGCTGGCGCTTGCCATGATTGGCGTGGTCGTCGTGGGACTCCAGATTGCCTCGGAAGAGCGCGAAAGTGGCGCGTTGCGCCGCATTGCCGCCGCATCATCGCAACAGCAAGGAGCCCGGCCATGAAATATGTCTGCCTCGTCTACGGCGAAGAACAGAAGCTGCATGACCTGACGCCGGAAGGCCTAGCCGAGCTTGACGCTTCCGCCCTGGCCTATGACCGGTCTCTGGAGGCCAGCGGCCATCTGATCATCGCGCAGGCGCTGCAATCGGTGAAAACCGCGAAGAGCATTCGCCGGCGCGGTGGCAGGCGCCTCGTCACGGACGGCCCCTTCGCCGAGACGAAGGAGCAGTTGCTTGGTTTCCTCATGGTCGAGGCAAAGGATCTCGACGAGGCCCTGACCTTGGCCGCCGACTGTCCATTGGCGGAACTCGGCACGATCGAGGTGAGGGCGATCAATGAAGTGCCCGGCTCGTGAGGTTTCCGGCTGCGGTTGATACCCGACGCTCGCGTTTTGACCGGGCGATTGAATTCATCTCCAAAGACGATGAAGTACGATCCCGCTACAAACAGCTTGGCGTGATCTCGGCCCGACAGTCAAAAGAGGGAAAACGATGAGTGCCTCGACCGGTCCCGCCTGGCGGTTCTCGCTCGGCATTGTCTGCTTCATCGCCGCCTTCGCGATACACCTCGTCACCCTGGCGGCGATCGCTGTCGGAGCCAGCGCCGCGATGGTCGGTTCCATTGCCGCGATCAATTTCGCGGTTAACAAGGGGCTTCTGGTGGTCGCTGCGGCCATCATGGGCCGACCAGGGTTCAATCGGCTGAAACAGCTGGTTTTCGGGGCGGTCAGGCGCTACGCCCGCCCGGAGGAAATCAGTCCGATGCGCTATCGCGTCGGCCTGATCCTGTTCGTGGTACCGATCTTTTTCGGCTGGGTGTCGCCCTACCTGCCGAACATCGTTCCTGCCCTCAACCGACATACGGTGAGTGCGGCGGTTCTCGGGGACGCGATGCTCCTCATCAGCCTTTTCGTTCTTGGCGGCGGATTTTGGGACAAGCTGCGCGCACTCTTTGTTCGCGACGCATACGTCATTTCTTCCGACCAGTATTTCCGGTATTTTTCCGATCGCGATCCGGGCGGGATCTGAGGCAACCGGGCGGTTATTGCCGCTCCGACCAAGCAAGCGCCTTTCACACCCTGCCCGCCGCGACCAGGCCCGGAGATGGCTCTTCGCAAATCAAGGCATTTGCTACTGACATACCGTTGTCAGTAGCAATCATTGTAGAATTCGGCAGCCCATACCAGAACGAGGGAACTTTCAGTGTCCGCTATCAGCCACATCACATTGGGAACAAACGATAAGGATCGTTCAGCAAAATTCTATGACGCTGTGCTGGGAGTGATTGGCTTTTCCAGGTTGCCCAAGCCGCCGGAAAAGCCCTTGGCCTACGAACGCGATGGCCAGATGCCGACAATTTACATCTACACACCGGAGGACGGCCGTCCTGCGACATGGGGGAATGGAACGCACATTGCCTTCACCGCCGACAGCAAAGCGCAAATTCATTCCTTCCATGAACAAGCCCTGAAATTCGGAGGTAAGAACGAAGGAGAGCCAGGGCCACGGCTGCATTACGGTCAGAATTACTACGCCGCTTACGTGCGCGATCCTGATGGAAACAAACTGCAGGCGGTTTGCTACGCTTCAGAGTGAGCTCAAATCTTCAGATAGCAGGCGGAGGAGTTGCGCACGTCTGCTTGAGTTACGCCCCCCGGACGGCTGACGCATTGGGCCCGCTCCCTATTGGCAAACATCCACCCATTCGGCATCGACAAGCTCGGCCAGCCGTTGCGGCGACAGACGCACCGCCGCATTAGTGGCGCCTGCGGCCGGCACGACCTCGCCGAACGGCCTGAGCGAAAGGTCGCAATAGACCGGAAGCGGGCGGGGCAGGCCGAACGGACACACGCCGCCGACGGGATGGCTGGTGAAGGCCATGACGTCCTCGGCCTCGAGCATGCGCGCCTTGCCGCCGAACCGGTCCTTGAATTTCCGGTTGTCCAGCCGCGCGGTGCCGCCCGCCACGATCAGCATGATTTTTTCGCCGACCCTCAGGCAGATGGTCTTGGCGATCTGCGCGGGCTCCACGCCATGCGCGGCGGCGGCCAGCGCCACCGTCGCCGAACTCGCCTCGGTGACGATGACTTCGATATCGGGGGCTCGTTCGGCGAAGAAGGCGCGGACGGATTCAAGGCTCATGCGGCGGACCATAGTTGCGCCCGCGCCCGCAGGCAATCGGAGCGCGACCGTCTATAGGGCTGTGAACCCGGGTCGCTGGATCGCCATTCGACCCCCTCTCCCCCTCTCTACGCTCATCCAAGAAGGGACGCAGCGGCTGCGTCGCCGCCCATGCAGCCTTGCGACAGAGGCCCGCCGCTCCGGTTCCAGCCTCAGGAATTTTCCTGCGTATGGGCTTCGAGAAACCACAGTGACTTGTCGAGCGCCCGCGAATAGCCGGTGAAAATATCGGCCGTATCGGCATCGCCCGCCTCGTCCGCCTCGCTGATGGCCGCGCGGACAAGCTTCGCCGATGCTGCATAGCGGTCGATCAGGGCAGCCAGATGGTCCACCGTCTTGTAGATGTCGGTCGGATAAGGGTTCAGCGGCGTCTGCTTCGCGACGATCTGGGACGTGCCTAGCGCGGTGCCGCCGAGCTGTACCGCACGCTCGGCGATAGCGTCGGCGTGGGTGTCGATTTCCTTGCGAAAATTGTCCAGCATTTCGTGGATGGCAATGAAATTCGGTCCCTTGACGTTCCAGTGCGCCTGCTTGGTCAGAAGCGCGAGGTCGATCGCATCCGCCAGCCGCGCGTTGAGGAGTTCGATGGAGGTCTTTCTGACATTCGATTGCAGGTCGTTGTGCGTCGAGATCATGTCTATTCCCTCAATTGAAGGTTGCTGAATACCCCACCAGGCCGCGCCCCGTAAACATTTACGCGATTGGCAGCGCGCGATTGTGACGGAAGTTCATCGGCGCGCTGATTCAAAGTGTCGGAGCGTCCTTGGCGCGTCCGAATGGACGCGCGGCGCTCTAAGCGCCGTCACCTTCCCGCCAGGACATCTCCGATCAGCCGCTGGCAGCGCTCGGCCATGAAATCGAGCAGCAGCCGCACTTTCGGGTCCTGCAGTTTCTTGTGCGGGTAGACGGCGGCAAGCTGGATCGGCGGCGGCTGGTTTCCCGGCAGGATGATTTTCAGTCTTCCATCGCGGATGAACGGCTCGATTTCGAAGCGCGGCTTGTTGATGATGCCGCGCCCGGCCAGCGCCCAGCCGGTGATGACGTCGCCGTCATCGGAATCGAATGGCCCCCTGACCTCGAACTTCGTCGGCCCCGACGGCGTGGCCAGCGTCCAGAAATGCTCGCGCACGCCGGGAAACCGCAGCATGAGGCAATCATGGCCGTCGTCGATGAGCTGTTGCGGCGTCGACGGCTCGCCGCGCCTTTCGAGATAGTCCGGTGCGGCGGCCAGCACGCGCTCGCAATCCATGATGCCGCGCATGCGCAGGCTGGAATCCTCCAGCACGCCGAGCCGGAAGGCCACGTCGATCCCTTCCTTCATGATGTCGACATTATGGTCGGAGAGCCTCAGCCGCACATGGATCTCCGGGTAGCGGTCGCGGAACTCCGGAATGCCCGAGGCGATCAGCCGGCGCCCCAGCCCGAGCGGCGCGGTAGCCTTGATGGTGCCGCGCGGTTGGCCGGACAGCGCGGTAACGGCTGCCTCCGCCTCGGCGACGGCCTCCAGCACGCGCTTGGCGCCGTCGTAGAACACCGCACCCTGCTCGGTCGGCGTCAACTGCCGGGTCGTGCGGTTGAACAGCCGCACACCGAGGTGCTTTTCCAACTCCTTGATGCGGATCGATGCGACCGCGGACGAGACCCTCAGGTCGCGCCCCGCCGCCGACAGATTGCCCAATTCGACCACGCGGACGAACACTGTGATGTTGTCGAGATAGGCCATGCGTTTGCCAGCGTCCCGGAGGGAAGATCCCGCTGCATTATTTTCCAGTTTTTTTTGAAAGTCATCGTGTACCTCCGCCCTTTCCAAAGAGGCCGCCAGCCGCGACAATTGGCATGAGAACGGAGGGGACCGCATGTTGGATTTCGTGATTTTCTGGGACTGGCTGAGTTTCGCCGTGCGCTGGCTGCATGTAATCACCGGCATCGCCTGGATCGGCTCATCCTTCTATTTCGTGGCGCTGGACCTTGGCTTGAGACAGCGGCCGGGCCTTCCCGCCGGCGCGCATGGCGAGGAATGGCAGGTTCATGGCGGCGGCTTCTACCATATCCAGAAATATCTGGTCGCGCCGGCCGAGATGCCGGAGCACCTGACCTGGTTCAAATGGGAGTCCTACGCCACCTGGCTGTCGGGCTTCGCCTTGCTCGCCATTGTCTACTACGCCGGCGCCGACCTCTTCCTCATCGACCGCAATGTGCTCGACGTTTCCGCCCCGGTCGCCATCGCCATCTCGCTCGCCTCGCTCGGACTGGGCTGGCTGCTCTACGACCAGCTCTGCAAATCGCCGCTCAGCAGGAACGACACGCTTCTCATGCTGGTGCTCTACGCAATCGTGGTCTTCATGGCCTGGGGCTATACGCAGCTGTTCACCGGCCGCGCCGCCTTCCTGCATCTGGGCGCCTTTACCGCGACGATCATGTCGGCCAACGTTTTCATGATTATCATCCCCAACCAGAAGATCGTCGTCGCCGATCTGATCGCAGGCCGCACGCCAGACCCGAAATACGGCAAGATCGCCAAGACGCGCTCCACGCACAATAACTACCTTACCCTGCCCGTCCTTTTCCTGATGCTGTCGAACCACTATCCGCTGGCGTTCGGCACCCAGTTCAACTGGGTAATTGCCTCGCTGGTGTTCATCATCGGCGTCCTGATACGCCACTATTTCAACATGAACCACGCACGGAAGGGCAATCCGACCTGGACCTGGCTCGCCGCGGCAATCCTGTTCGTCATCATCATCTGGCTCTCGACCGTGCCGAAGGTGCTTACCGGCGAAGAACGTGTCGCCGCGAGCAATGAAGTGTTCGTTGCCTCGACGCATTTCCCGGCCGTGCGCGATACGGTGCTCGGCCGCTGCGCCATGTGCCACGCCGCCGAGCCGTCCTACGAAGGCGTCTATTTCGCCCCGAAAGGCGTGGTGCTGGAGAGCGACGCGGGCATTGCCGATCATGCCAAGGAGATTTACCTGCAGGCCGGCCGCAGCCACGCAATGCCGCCCGGCAATGTCACCCAGATCACGCCGCAGGAGCGCGCGCTGCTGGTGACATGGTACGAGCAGGCGGGCAATTGAGACTGTTTGCCGGTATTGTGCGCGCGTTCATCCTTTGACTTGCGAAACGGGCGCATGCCGGACCGGAATGGAAGCGAAGCGCGATCCGAAGGACGGGAACACAATCACTTTCACGGCCTCCACCTGCCAGGGAGGCGCATGGCTTTGAGGTCCTGCAATGACCAGTACGCTCCTTCGCGGCCGAACGCTTTCCTTCCTGCGCTGGCCTGAATCCGCCGACGACCTCGGCGCTTGCCGATACGAGGAGGATGGCGGCCTGCTTGTCAGCGACGGCAGGATCGCCGCCGCCGGTGCGTTTGCCGCTGTGAAGGCGCAGGCCGATGACGGCACCGCCGTCATCGACCACCGGCCGCATCTCCTGATGCCGGGCTTCGTCGACTGTCATGTCCACGTGCCGCAGATGCAGATCATCGCGTCCTACGGGGCCGAACTGCTGGACTGGCTGAACAAATACACATTTCCGGAAGAGACCAAATTTCGCGACGCACAGCACGCCCGCCGCATCGCCCGGCTGTTCCTGGATGAAATGGTGCGGCAAGGCACGACCACCGTTGCGGCCTATTGCTCGGTGCACCGGCAGTCCGCCGAAGCGTTCTTCGCCGAATTGCATGGCCGCAACATGCTCAACATCGCCGGCAAGGTGATGATGGACCGCAACGCGCCCGACGGCGTGCTCGACACGCCGCAATCCGGCTATGACGACAGCAAGGCGCTGATCGCCGAATGGCACGGCAAGGGCCGCCAGCATTACGCGGTCACGCCGCGCTTCGCCATCACGTCGACGCCGGAGCAGATGGAGATGGCGCAGGCGCTGATGCGCGAGCACCACGGCCTGCACATGCAGACGCATCTTTCGGAGAATCACGCCGAGATCGCGTTCACCCAGCAACTTTATCCGTGGTCGAAGGACTATACGGACGTCTACGACCGCTACGGTTTGCTTGGCGAAAAAAGCCTGTTCGGCCACTGCATCCATCTTTCGGAGCGTGAGGCGGACGCCATGTCGGAATCGGGCTCGGTTGCCGTATTCTGCCCCACCTCCAACCTTTTCCTCGGCTCGGGCCTGTTCGACTACCAACGCTACCGCAGGCGTGACAAACCCTTGCGCATTGCCGCCGCGACCGATGTCGGCGGCGGCACCAGCTATTCGATGCTGCGCACCATGGACGAGGGCTACAAGGTGATCGCGCTGAATGGCGAGAAGCTGAATCCGCTCGCCTCGTTCTGGCAGATCACGCGCGGCAACGCCGAGGCGCTGTCGCTGGCCGACCGTATCGGCACGCTGGAGCCAGGCAGCGACGCCGACATCATCGTTCTAGATGCCCGCGCCACGCCGGGGATGCGCCTCAGGATGGAAACCGTCGCCACGCTGGCCGAGGAACTGTTCCTGGTGCAAACGCTCGGCGACGACCGCGCCGTGGTGGAAGTCTATGTAGCCGGCAGGCCGGCCAAGTCCGACCTGTCGCCCGAGCCTGGCTGAACATATCCCAATTTGGGTTGACGGATTGCCGTTCGACGCCCTATCCGGCCGCCTGGATGGGTTTGTCCGAACCGGATAGATGGGTTACAGAATGAATTGATTGGACGGGTGACAGTTCCCCCTCTCCGCCTCGCTTCGCTCGGCACCTCTCCCCCGCGCCGCGGGGGCGAGGACTTCAGGTCCTCGCCCCGAAGCCTTGCAGTTGCCAAGCAAACCGGAGAGGGGAACCTGTCACCAAGACATGATTGGATCGCGCGGCAACAAGAAGACTACCGCAATCGGTCCTTTCCGTAGCCCATCTATCCGGTACGAAATGAAAACCGGTTTCTGTCCTGAGCTGCGAGTCGAGGCTGAAGAGGAGGGGTAGTTGAGCGCAGAGGCCGACATACGGAAGATCGCCGCCCAGGAGGCAGCGCTGGTCTTCGACGCCTTCGATGAAGGAACCGCTTTCGCGCTAGGTTCCGCCATCCGCGACACAGCACTTGCCGAAAACCTGCCGATCATCGTCGACATCCAGCTATGGGACCGCCCGCTGTTCTACGCCGCCCTGCCGGGCTCGACGGCTTCCAACGCCAATTGGGCGCGGCGCAAGCGCAATGTCGTGAAGAACTTCCACAAGAGCACCTACCGCCTGGTTCTGGAAAAGGCACGGCCTGACCGCACGTTTCCGCCCGGTGAAGGGCTCGATCCGGCCGACTATGTGCTTGCCGGCGGCGGATTTCCGATCACGGTCAAGGGCGTGGGCGTCATCGGCGCCATCGCGGTTTCCGGACTGCCCGAGCGTCAGGATCACGCCGTGGTCGTGGCCGCGCTCTGCCGGCATCTTGGCCTCGACCACGACGCGCTCGCGCTGCCGGCCGCCGCGAAATAACCGCGAGGAAAGCCATGACCGTCGATCCGCGCTCTTTCCTGACCTCGCTGTTCAAGGCTGCCGTTGCCGCCGCCGATCCCGAACTGACTATCCGCAGGCACCTGCCGGCCCAGCCGAAGGGCCGCGTCGTCGTCATCGGCGCGGGCAAGGGCTCCGCGCAGATGGCGGCGGCATTTGAAAAGGCCTGGGACGGGCCGATAGAGGGCGTCGTGGTGACGCGTTACGGTTATGGCGCGAAATGCGAACGCCTCGAAATGCTGGAAGCGTCGCATCCGGTCCCCGATCAAGCCGGTCTCGAAGCGTCCCGACGCCTGCTTACCGCCGTTTCCGGGCTGAGCGAGGACGATCTTGTCGTTGCGCTGATTTCGGGCGGCGGTTCAGCACTCCTGCCTTCGCCGCCTTCCGGCCTGACGCTCGCCGACGAGATCGCGGTCAATGAGGCGTTGCTCGCCTCCGGCGCGCCGATCTCGGCCATGAACACCTTGCGAAAGCATGTTTCGACCATCAAGGGCGGGCGTCTCGCCGCCGCCGCTTACCCGGCCAAGGTCGTATCGCTGGTGGTCTCCGACATACCTGGCGACAATCCGGCGCTGGTCGCCTCCGGTCCCACCGTGCCCGACGCCGCGTCCCGCGCCGATGCGCTGAAAATCGTCGAGACCTACCGCATGAGCCTTCCGGACGCGGTGATGAGCCATCTGCGCTCGCAAGGCGCCGACGCGCCGCGGCCGGACGACCGGCGCTTCGGCCGCAACGAGGTGCATGTGATCGCGTCAGCCGCCGTATCGCTGGACGCCGCCGCCGAGGAGGCACGGCGGCAAGGCGTCGAGGCGGTTATCCTGTCGGACTCGATCGAAGGCGAGGCGCGCGATGTCGGTTCGGTCCACGCCGCCATCGCTCGCGAAGTGGCCCTGCGCGGGCGGCCCTTCGCGCGGCCGGTGCTGATGCTGTCGGGCGGCGAGACCACCGTCACCTTGCGCGGCAAGGGCGGCAAGGGCGGCCGCAACAGCGAGTTCCTGCTCTCCTTCGCCATCGGTATCGACGGCTTCGACGGCATTCACGCAATGGCCGCCGACACGGACGGCATCGACGGGTCGGAAAACAATGCCGGCGCCTTCTGCGACGGGACGAGCGTGGCGCGCATGCGCGCCGCCGGCGCGGACGCCAAGGCCATGCTCGCCGGCAACAACGCCTGGACGGCATTCAACGCCGCCGGCGATCTGTTCGTGCCCGGCCCGACCGGCACAAATGTCAACGATCTCAGGGCGATCCTGGTTCGGTAGCCGCCAGCCGCGCCCGCCGCTTGCCGCAGCCGCCTTCACACCTCGTGCAGGTACAGGTGATAGTCGAGTTCGCTCACGGTGCGGGCGACGCGCATATATTCGGCATGCTTGATCGCCGTGAAGGTACGGTGCAGGTCGTCGCCGAGCGCTTGCCTGAGGAAGGCCGAGCGGGTCGCCGCCTCGATGGCCGAGCGCCAGTCGCCGGGAGCGTCCTCGAGCTTCGGCGCATTCTCATAGCCATTGCCCTTGGTCTCCGGACCGGGATCGAGCCTTTCGTCAAGGCCCTTGATAATGCCGGCAAGCACGGTGGCGGCAACCAGATACGGATTGGTGTCCACCCCGGCCGGGCGATGCTCGACCCGCCGGCTAATGACGTCACCGGCCGGAATACGCAGCGCCACGGAGCGGTTGTTGACGCCCCAGGTCGGGGCAATCGGCGCATAGGACTGCGCCACGAAGCGCCGCCACGAATTGGCGTGCGGGGCAAAGACCAGCATGGATTCCGGCATTGTCGCCGCCAGCCCGCCGATCGCATGGAGCAGCGACGGCGCCCACGCGCCTTCCCGTTCCTCGGAAAACCAATTGGCCCCGGAATTGTCCAGCATCGATACGTGGAAATGCATGCCGGAGCCGGCATATTTCTCGATGGGCTTTGCCATGAAGCAGGCGGTTACGCCGTGCCGGCGTGCTTGCGCGCGCACGATGCGCTTGAGCAGAACCAGATCGTCGGCCGCCCGCAGCAAATCCTTCCGGTAGCGCAGCGTCAGTTCATATTGCCCCGGAGCATATTCGGAAATGATCGTCTCGGCCGGAACATCCTGAGCGGCACAGGCCGCGTAGATGTCGGAGAAAAGCGGTTCCATGCCGTGCAGATGGTCGACCGAATAAACCTCGGTCTTGCCGCTGTGGCGGCCGTCGAGCACGGCGCCGGCCGGCTGCACGCGGCCTTCGGCATCGCGCTCATTGGCCAGAAGGAAGAATTCCAGCTCGAAGGCGCCGGCCGGATGCAGCCCTCTGGCGGCGAAGCGCTCGACCTGCCGGGCCAGCGCATGGCGGGGGTCGGAGGTCATCGGCATGCCGTCGAAATGATACATCGACAGCAGCACCTGGCCGCGCGCCGGGCTCGTGCCGTGCAGCCTGACCAGCGTTCCAGGAATGGGCCAGGCGCGCAGGTCGCCGTCGCCGGAATCCCAGACGAGCCCGGTCTCGTGCACATCCTCGCCGGTGATATCGAGGCCGAGGATGGAAATCGGCAAATGCCGGCCATTCTCGTAGACGCCCGCAAGCTCATGCCGGCGGATGATCTTGCCCCGCCCGATGCCGTTCACATCGGTAAGCACGATGTCGAAGGCCTCGATGTCGCGATTTGCATCGAGAAAGCGCTTCGCTTCGTCGATTGTGGAGCCTGAAGGTGAAATCATGACTATCCCGAACTGCTGACAGGCGCTTCTCTCACGCCGTCAGCAACGCCGCAATATCCGCGAAGGCGGTGGTCAACAGGTCCACCTGCCGCGCCGAGGTCGCCGGCGAGATCAGCATCATATTGTGGAACGGCGCGATCAGCACGCCGCGATTGACCAGCGCGACATGGATTGCCGCTTCCAGTTCCGGCGCATGGGCGGCATCCGCCTCGCTGCCGTTCTTCAGCGGCCCCGGCGCGCAGATGAATTCCACGCGCGCGCCGACCCGCGCCACATGCCAGGGCAGCGCATGACGCTCGATCGCCGCCCGCAGCCCGGCCTGAAGCCGTCCGGCCAGGCGTTCCATGCCGGCGTAGTTCTCGTCGGTCATCACCTCTTCCAGCGTGGCGCGCATGGCGGCGAATTGCAGGGGGTTGGCCGACAGCGTCGTGCCGATGCCGGAATAGCCGGGTTCCTTGTCCGCAAGGTAGCGGTCGTAGCGATCGGCCACCTCGGCGCTCAGGCCCCATACGCTGGCCGGAACGCCGCCGGCGACCGGCTTGCCCAGCACGAACAGGTCCGGCTCCAGGCCGTGCTTGCGCGAATAACCGCCCGGCCCGGTGGAGATGGTGTGGGTCTCGTCGATGAGAAGCAGCGTGCCGGTTTGGCGCGTCAGCCGGCGCAGCGCGTCATGAAAGCCGGGCTGCGGCATTACCATGCAGCAATTGGTCAGCACCGGCTCGGTGATGACGCAGGCGACGTCGCGCCCGCCAAGTGCGGCCTGGAGCGCGGCGATGTCGTTGAATTCGACGATTTTCGTGTGTTCGGTCAGGTCACGGAATTCGCCGGCCAGCCCGCGCTTGTTGGCCGGCCTGCCATTGTCGAGGTGCACGAATGTCTCATCGACCGCGCCGTGGTAGCAGCCGTTGAAGACCAGTATCTTGCGCCGGCCGGTCACGGCGCGGGCGACGCGCAGCGCAAAGCGGTTCGCGTCGCTCGCGGTGGTCGCCACCTGCCACTGCGGCAGGCCGAATTTCTGCGCGAGCAGGCTGCCGACCGCCGCCGCGTCCTCGGACGGCAGCATATAGGTCAGGCCGCGCGCGCTCTGCCGGCGGATGGCGCGCGCCACCGGCGGCGGTGAATGGCCGAACATCGAGCCGGTATCGCCGAGGCAGAAATCGGCCAGCCGGTTGCCGTCGATGTCGAGGAGGAGCGCGCCCTTGGCGCGTTCCACCATGATCGGGAACGGCGTCGGCCAGTCCCGCATCCAATGCATCGGCACGCCGCCAAAATAGCCGGCAAGGCCGTGTCCGAAAGCTCGCGCGGATCTCGGACGCGCAGAGAGGAACTTCGCCGCCTCGGCCTCGCGAAGGGCAGCAATACGGGCAGGCGCGATCCCACCGAGGTTTCTTGACTGAATATCGGCCTCCCTGACGCGATCAGGACTGTGAACCCGGGTTGGCGCGATGGCGGTTTGACCCCCTCTCCGCCTCGCTTCGCTCGCCACCTCTCACCCGCTGCCGTCGGGCGAGGATACGCGGTGGTCCGGCTGGCGCCTATCCTCGCCCCCGCGACAGCGGGTGGCCGCAAGCGGCCGTAGAGGGGGACGACTTTCGCTCTGCGGTAGTCCGAGTTCGGAGCCCTGACGATATCCAACCCAATAGACGCAGCGGCCTCACGGTCGGCGGTCGGGCCGCTGCAATGGCGATCAGTTGCCGGCGCTTTCCATGCGCCTGCCCTTGATCGCCTTCTCCAGCCAACCGATTTCCATTTCCGGAACGGAGGAGAGCAGCAGATCCGTGTAGTCGTCGAAGGGCGGCGCCAGCACCTTGCTCTTCGGCCCGTAGCGCACGACCTCGCCGCGATACATGACCGCGATGGAATCGGCGATCGACCTCACGGTCGCAAGGTCATGCGTGATGAACAGGTAGGCGACCTCCTCCTCCTTCTGCAGTTCCAACAGCAGCTTGAGGATGCCGTTGGCCACCAGCGGGTCAAGCGCCGATGTCACCTCGTCGCAAATGATCAGCTTCGGCTTGGCGGCGAGCGAGCGGGCAATGCAGACGCGCTGCTTCTGGCCACCCGAAAGCTCGGCCGGATAGCGGTCGAGGAAGCCCTTTCCCATTTCGATCTTTTCAAGCAGTTCGGCGACACGGGCGTCGCGTTCACGGCCGTTCATGCCAAAATAGAACTCCAGCGGCCGGCCGATGATGGTTCCCACCGTCTGGCGCGGGTTCATGGCCACGTCGGCCATCTGGTAGATCATCTGGAGCTGCCGCAGGTCCTCCTTCGGCCGGTCGGCAAGCCGGTTGCCCAGCGCCCGCCCGTCGAAAGTGACCGACCCCTGTTCCGGTGGCAACAGTCCGGTGATGGCGCGGGCCAGCGTCGACTTTCCCGACCCGGATTCGCCGACGACGGCAAGCGTCTGCCCGGGAAAGATGTCGACCGAGACGTTCTTCAGCACCTTGACCTGACTGCCGCCATAGGCCGCGGTCACGTTCTTCACCGAGAGCGCCGGCGTTTGGGTTGGCTTCTGCTCCTCGTGCCGGATCTCGTGCACGGAGACCAGCGCGTTGGTGTATTCCTGCCGGGGCTCCTTGATGATCTGGCGCGTGCCGCCCCACTCGACCAGGCGCCCGTGCCGCAGCACCATGATTTCGTCGGCGACCTGCGCCACGACGGCGAGATCATGGGTGATGTAGAGCGCGGCGACGCCGGTGTCGTGGATCGCCTCCTTGATGGCCGCCAGAACGTCGATCTGGGTGGTGACGTCGAGCGCGGTTGTCGGCTCGTCGAACACGATCAGGTCCGGCTCGGAGCAGAGCGCCATCGCCGTCATGACGCGCTGCAACTGCCCGCCCGACACCTGGTGCGGATAGCGCTGGCCGATGGTTTCCGGGTTGGGCAGGCTGAGTTTCCTGAACAGCGCGACGGCGCGCCGTTCCGCCTCGGCGCGGTTGGCGACGCCGTGCAGCAGCGACGCCTCGACCACCTGGTCCATCAGCCGGTGCGCCGGGTTGAACGAGGCGGCGGCCGACTGCGCGACATAGCAGACCTCGCGCCCGCGCAGCTTGCGCAAGCCCGCCTTGCCGCCCCTCAATATGTCGCGGCCGTTGATGATCACCTCGCCGCCGGTGATCCGCACGCCGCCCCGCCCGTAGCCCATCGAGGACAGGCCGATGGTGGACTTGCCGGCGCCCGATTCGCCGATCAGCCCCAGCACCTTGCCGCGATTGAGCGTCAGCGACACGCCGTGCACGAGTGTGATATCCTTCGGCGGTTCGCCCGGCGGATACACCGTCGCCTCTATGCGCAGGTTGCGGATGTCCAGCAGCGGGTCCGGCCTCGCCTTTTTCGCAGTATCAGCCATCAGCCGCGTCCTCCCTTGAGGCTTGTGGTTCTATTGAGGACCCAGTCGGCAACCAGATTGACTGAAATCGCCAGCGCAGCGATCGCGGCCGCGGGGATGAGCGCTGCCGGAATGCCGAAGACGATGCCGTCCTTGTTCTCCTTCACCATGCCGCCCCAGTCGGCTTCCGGCGGCTGCACACCAAGACCGAGGAAGGATAAGGCCGAGAGGAAGAGCACGGCGTAGATGAAGCGCAGGCCGAGTTCCGACACCAGCGGCGACAGAGCGTTGGGCAGAATCTCGCGAAAGATGATCCACCGCATGCCCTCGCCGCGCAATTTCGCGGCCTCGACGAAATCCATCACGTTGATGTCGACTGCCACCGCCCGCGAGAGACGGTAGACGCGGGTCGAATCAAGTATGCCCATGACCAGAATCAGGGTCGCCACGGTTGTCGGCAGCACCGACAGGACGACCAGCGCGAAGATCAGCGTCGGGATCGCCATCAGGAGATCGACGAAGCGCGACATCAGCGTGTCGAACCAGCCGCCGACAACGGCCGCCGCCAAGCCGAGGATCGAACCCAGCGTGAAGGACAGCGCCGTGGCCAGCACGGCGATGAAGATCGTCGTGCGCGCACCGTAGATCATGCGCGACAGGAGATCGCGGCCGAGATTGTCGGTGCCGAGCAGGAACTGGCTGGACATCGGCGCCCAGACATCGCCGACAATCTCGCCAAGGCCGTAGGGCGCCAGCCAGGGCGCAAAGACGGCAGCCAACAGGAACATGGCGGTCAGGATGAGCCCGATGAGCGCGCCAATGGGGATGCGTCGAATATCCAGCATGTTGCGCTCTTATTTGGGATGTCTTAGCCGCGGATTGGCGAGGATCGCCGCAATGTCGGCAACGATGTTCAATGTGATGTAGACAGCCGCGAAGATAAGGCCGACCGCCTGAACCACCGGCACGTCGCGTTTGGACACGTGGTCGACCAGGTACTGGCCCATGCCCGGATAGACGAAGATCACCTCGATCACGACCACGCCCACGATCAGGAAGGCGAGATTGAGCGTCACGACGTTGACCACCGGCGCAATCGCATTGGGAAAGGCGTGTTTGCGGATAATCTCGAGCGGCCGCAGGCCCTTCAATTCCGCCGTTTCGATATAGGCCGACTGCATGACGTTGAGGATGGCCGCACGCGTCATGCGCATCATATGCGCGAGCACCACCAGGGTGAGCGCCGTCGCCGGCAGCGCGATCGCCATCATGCGTTCGCCGAAGGGCATGCCGTCATAGACGGTCGAAATTCCCGGAAACCACTGCAACTTCACCGCGAAAAAGAAGACCAGCAGATAGCCGACGAAGAACTCCGGCAGCGAGGTCGAAGCGAGCGCAAGGCCGGAGATCAGCTTGTCGACGAAACCGTTGCGATAGCGCACCGCCAGCAATCCGAGAATGATGGCCAGCGGCACCGAGACGATCGCCGCCCAGAACGCCAGGAAAAGCGTGTTCCACAGCCGGCCGCCGATCGAGGTCGCGATGTCCTGACCGCTGGACAGCGCCGTGCCGAGATCGCCGGTCAGAACGCCGCCCAGCCATCTGAAATAGCGGACATAGGCGGGATCGTTGAGACCGAGTTCCTCGCGCAGATTGGCGAGCGCCTGCGGCGTGGCTGACTGGCCCAGTATGGATTGCGCGACGTCGCCGGGCAGAATCTGCGTGCCGGCGAAGATCAGGACCGAAACGGCCAGAAGGAGGACCAGGCCCAGCGCTATGCGCTGGGCCACCAGTTTGACGATGGGCGTGGACATGGGCGCTGGATCAGGCTCAAGCCGCGAGCCAGCACTTTGACAGAGCGTAGCCGTTCATCAGTTCCTGGTGCGGATCCTCGATCCAGCCTTCCACCTTCGGGCCGGTCGCGTCGATGACCTGGTTGAACATCGGCAGGATAATACCGCCTTCGTCCCGGACGATCACGGCCATATCGCGGTACATGGCCTTGCGCTTGTCCTGATCGAGCTCGGCGCGGGCGGCCAGCACCATCTTGTCGAAGTCCGGCCGCAGAAACCGGGTGTCGTTCCATTCCGTCGTCGACAGATAGGCGGTCGAATACATCTGGTCCTGCGTCGAGCGTCCCCCCCAATAGGAAGCCGAAAACGGCTGCTTGTTCCAGACCTCCGCCCAGTAGCCGTCGCCCGGTTCGCGCTTGATCTCCAGGGTGATGCCGGCCTTCGCCGCACTCTGCTGGAAAAGCTGGGTTGCATCCACCGCTCCCGGAAAGGCCACATCGGAGGTGCGCAGCAGAATCGGTCCAGAGTGACCGGACTTCTTGTAGTGGAAGGCGGCCTTGTCGGGATCGTATTTGCGCTGCTCGATGTCGGCTGAGTAGAGCGGATAGGTCTCGTTTATCGGGAAGTCGTTGCCGAGCGCGCCGTAGCCTCGCAGGATCTTGTCGAGCATCTCCTCGCGGTCGATCGCGAGTTTCAGCGCCATGCGCAGGTCATTGTTGTCGAAAGGCGCCGTATTGCAATGCATGATGAAGACGTAGTGTCCAGGACCCGAGACGGTGTGGATCGTCACGCCCGGAACGCGCTTGATCAAATCGACGATCTTTGGCTCGACACGGTTGATCATGTGGACCTGGCCGCCCTGCAGAGCAGAGGTTCGCGCGGTTGGATCGTTGATGACGATGACTTCCACCTGATCCGCATGGGCCATCTTGTCAGCCTGCCAGTAGTTGGCAAAGCGCTCGCCGCCATGACGCACACCGGGTTCGTTCACGGCGATCTTGTAGGGCCCGGCGCTGATACCGGCATCGGCACCGTCCTTGCCGCCATTGGGCTGGACGATGAGATGATAGTCGCTCAGAATGTAGGGCAGGTCAGCATTGGGTTCCTTCAAGACCAGGATGACTTCCTTGCCGCTGGCCTTGATGCTCTCGATGCCCTTCATGTAGCCGAGGGCGCCCGACTTCGCCTTTTCGTCGGAGTGACGCTCCAGCGTCGCGACGACATCCTCGGCGGTTACCGTCTTGCCGTTGTGAAACTCGATGCCGTCGCGGATCTTCAGCGTCCAGGTCTTGGCGTCGTCCGAAGCGCCGATCTCTTCCGCGATCCGGTATTCCAGCCCACCATCGGGCGCCACCTCGACGATCATCTCGCCCCATTGCTTGGAGAATATCTGCGGCACCTGGGTCATGAACAACGCCGGATCGAGGCTGTTGGTGGACTCGCCACCGACAACACCGGCCTTGATGATGCCGCCCTTGACCGGGCCGGCGGCCTTGACCGCACTGCTCAGCAATGTGTTGGCAAAGGTGGCGGTAACGCCAAGTGCCGCCGCGCGGCCCAGGAAATCGCGCCGGCTCAGCTTGCCTACCGCCACGCGACGGCTCAGATACTCAAGTTCATTCGACATTTTCAGTGTTCCTCACTCGGTTGGTTTGACCGTATTCTTCTGGTTGGGATCTTGTCGGATATTGATCGAATGGACGAAAGGGGCGCAAGGCAGTTTGCGACATCACGTGGCGTAAATTACAAGATGCCGGTGGCCCAATGCCTTCGTCCGCCTAAATATGGTCGCGCGGCACCTCCTCCCTGAAATCACGCTCGAAGACGAGGCTGTCGCCTTCATAGGCTTCGATGCGTCCCGTCAGGTAGAATCTGTCCTTGTCGGAGCGCATTGAGGAGAAGGTTTCGGTGCGCAGCGACCAGCCGTCACGCGACAGCGTCGAGGTCCAGTGGGTCACGGCGCGCGCCGAAAGCGGATCGTCGGGATGGATTGTCCAGCGCTCGCGTCCGATGCCGCCGCTGGCCAGCCCGTGGTCGGCGTCGCGCATTTCGCCGAAATCATCCGAGATCGACAGGCTGACCGCGCCCGTGGCCGCATCGCGCTCGGCCTTGCGGCTGTGGCTTGGCGGCCGCACCGTTTGAACGTTCCAGGGCCGCGCCGCCTCGGGCTCCTTGAAGCGGGCCTCGTCGCCGCCGCCGCCGGGCCGTTCGGGCAGGTCGATGTGACCGCCGAGCAGCGTCAGCGTGACAGGCTCGGGCGACGGCCAGACCATCGGCCAATAACTCGATGAAACGGCAACCCGCAGCCGGTGGCCGGCCGGAACCTGACAGGCGATGTCGTCGAGTTTGAGTTCGATGTCCATGGCCTCGCCGGGCGTGACCGGCCTGGGAAATTCATGGCTTTCCCGGTGGCAAAGGTTGAAGACGCCATAGGTGATGCGTGTCGAAGCGCCGTCTGGATGCACATCGCAGAGCCGCACGGCAACCATGGCGGCGGGCTTGTCGGCCGACAGTTTGAGGCGCACGACCGGCGTGCCGACAATGTCGATCGGGGTCTGCAGCGGCCGGGAGTCGAAGCAGGCCGATTTGCCGTCATCGGCGCGCTGGTCGCCCGGCATGTCCGGGCCGAGCCAGATCGCGCAATATTCGCCGCCGTCCATGCCGCAATCCTGCGGCGAGGCGACCGCCGTCGGCGCAAGCGCCGTATCGCCCTCGGCGAGAGCGCCACCCGCGCCGAGGCCAAAGCGCCGCGCAAGGATACCCGGAGACGGCCATTGATATTCGGCGATCCAGCGGCCCGGCCGCTCCTCATACGTGTCGCGCGGCGGCACTAGAGTCCATGAGATAGAGCCGCATAACCGGATCGTCCTCGACGCCGGTGCCTATGTCCTTCAGCCAGCGGTCCCACCAGCGCAAAGCCTCCTGCAGGAAGCCGATAGCCGGCTTCGGAATGGCGAAATGCGGATATTTGTGAATCCAGGGGCCGACGATGCCCTTCACAGGTGCCTCGATGCCCAGAACGAGCCGCGACACCGCATTCTTGTAAGCGTCGCCCCAACCGCCGACGGCAAGCGTCGCGGCCTTGATGCGCGAGAACTCCTCGCAGACCGAACCCCGCTTCCAATAGGCGTCGCGCCGCTGATGGCGCAGCCAGACGGCGGGCAGGAACGGCTCGTTGTCAAGACGCTCCAGCCACATGGCGCGCCAGTTTTCGCCGACGATCGCGGGATCGGGCGATCGCGACGAATAGGAGAGCATGGTCGATCCCCAGCCGAGATTCTCGTTGAGCAGCAGCCCGCCCTTGTAATGGATGTCGTCGGCATAGCGGTCGTCGGTGGAGCAGAGCGTGATGATCGCCTTCAGCGCCGCCGGCTGCCTGGCGGCGACCTGCAGCGAATTGAACCCGCCCCATGAGATGCCCATCATGCCGACCTTGCCGTTGCACCAGGGTTGAGCGGCGGCCCATGCAATTGCGGCGCAGGCGTCCTCCAGTTCCTGTTCGGAATACTCATCCTCCATCAGGCCTTCCGAATCGCCGTTGCCCCGCATGTCAACGCGGATCGCGGCGTATCCATGCCCGGCGAAATAAGGGTGCGTCAGGCTGTCGCGCGCGGCGGTGCCGTCGCGCTTGCGGTAGGGGATATGTTCGAGGATCGCCGGAACCGGATCCTTTTCCGCGTCCTCCGGCAGCCAGACGCGGGCGGAAAGCACGCAGCCGTCCGGCATCTCGATGCCGACATCCGGGTTCTCGACAATTTTTTTCGGGAAGCTCGTGATGGTTTTCATGACCTGCTCCTCCCGGCGTCAACGTCTAATAAGGCCAATCGCCCCGGCCGAGCGCCGTTACGGCCCCGACGATGCGTGAAAAACCGGCTCGCGCCCGGCCCACTGCGTGGCGGGCACGCAGATAGCCATGCACCAGCCCCGGCTCCTCATACCACCACGCCTTGCCGCCGGCCGCAATGATCCGGTCGCGATAGGTCTGTCCGTCGCAAGAGAGCGGATCGCATTCAGCGGTGACGACCACCGTCGGCGGCAGCCGCGAAAAGTCGGCGTCGGCGAGCGGGTACAGGCTGAAATCGCCGGCCGCGCCGGCGCCGCGGATGGTTGCGTAAAAGTCGAGGTCGCGCAGCGTCAGCATGGGCGCCTCCGCGTGCTCGCGATAGGACGGGCCGCCGCGCGCGTTGCCAAGCATGGGATAGATGAGCACCTGGCCGACCGGCGCGCGCGCATGTCCTCGCGCCGCATGGCTTACCGCCGCAGCGAGATTGCCGCCGGCGGAATCGCCGCAAACAAGGATGGCGCGCTTTGAGGTGGCCGCCGCCCATTCGAACGCCGCCACGGCGTCGTCGAATGCCGCCGGGTGCCTGTGCTCCGGCGCCAATCGATAGTCGACCGACACGACCTCGTAGCCGCTGCGCGCGCAAAGCTCGGCGCAAACGTCGTCGTGACTGTCGAGGCCTCCCAGCATGAAGCCGCCGCCGTGGAAATAGAGCACCATGGCGGCGGCTTCCGGCGCGGCGGTGCGGTAGATGCGGATCGGGATTGCCCGGTCGGGCAAAGCGATGACGGTTGTTTCGGCGGTGACGCCGTGAGGATAGCCGGCAAAGAATTGCCGGCACATCCTGTCGTAGACGGCGCGCTGCTGCTCGATGCTGTGGCCGATCGCGTCGGGCGGATAGTGACTGTTGGTGCCCTCGATAAAGGCCCAGGTCTCGGCGTCGATGAGCGCGGCGTAGTCCGTCATCGAAGCGCGCCCGTTTGGCTCTATCGCCCTTTCCACACCGGATCGCGCTTTTCGGCGAAGGCGCGGAAACCCTCCTGCCCGTCCTCCGAGGAATAAAGCTCATCGACGGTACGGAACTTGCGCTTGGTGATCCAGTTCATCGCCTCCTGGAAAGTCATGGCCTCCGCCTCGCGCGCCACCTCCTTGATCGCCGCGAAGACCAGCGGCGGGCCGCCTGCGAGCAGCCGCGCGATTTCCCGGACGCGCGCCTCCAGATGCTCCTTCGGCAGCACCTCGTTGACGAGGCCCCAGCGGAGCGCCTCCTGCGACATCCATCCAGCGGCCGGTGAGCAGCAGGTCCATGGCGACGTGATACGGCATGCGCTTCGGCAGCTTGACGGTCGCGGCATCGGCGAGCGTGCCGGCGCGAATCTCCGGCAGGGCGAAGCTGGAATGGTCGGAGGCGTAGATCAGGTCGCAGGACAGCGCCAGTTCGAAACCGCCGCCTACCGCCATGCCGTTCACGCAGGCGATCACCGGCTTGTTCATGTCGCGCAGTTCCTGCAAGCCGCCGAAGCCGCCGACACCGTAGTCGCCATCGACCGGATCGCCGCCTGCCGCCGCCTTGAGGTCCCAGCCGGCGCAGAAAAACTTGTCGCCGGCGGTCTTGACGATGGCGACGCGCAAATCGGGGTCGTCACGGAACCTCAGGAAGGTCTGGCCCAGCAGCCGCGAGGTTTGCAGGTCGATGGCGTTGGCCTTCGGCCGGTCGAGCGTGATTTCAAGGATCGCGCCGTCGCGCCGGGTGGTTACGAATTCGGTCATGAATGGGCTCCTGCGCCGATTTCCTCGCCTTTTGAGAGGGAGGCGCCTGCCAGGCGGGCAGACTGGGTTGTCTGTGAAAGACTTCGCCCCGACCAGCAGCGCGTCGGCGACCCAGGCGCCCTGACCTTCCGCGCAGACGATCAGCGGATTGATGTCGAGTTCTTCGATCTCGCCTGCATGGTTCTGGACGAAGGCCGCGAGGGCCAGAACCGCGCTGGTGGCGGCGGCGACATCCGCCTTCGGCCGGCCACGGTAGCCGTCGAGCAGCGGAAACAGTTTGAGGCCGCGCAGCGCGGTTTCCACCTCGTCGCCGGATACCGGCAGCAGCAGCGTCGCGGAATCCTTCAAAAGCTCCACCAGCACGCCGCCGGAACCCAGCGTCATGACCTGTCCGAACAGAGGGTCGCGGGTGAAGCCGACGATCAGTTCGGCGACGCCGCCCTCGACCATGCGCTCCACATAAAGTCCGCTGCCGAGCGCAGAGAGACCAGTTGCTGATGTCCGCACGGATGCGGCGTCGCGCAAATTGAGCCTGACCGCGCCCATCTCCGACTTGTGCGCCACGCCGAGCGCCTTGAGCGCCACCGGATAGCCGATTTCGTCGGCGGCCCGCGCGGCCTCGTCGGGCGTCGAGACACGGCGGCCGGCCGGCACCGAAACGCCGGCGCCCGACAGCAGCGATTTCGCCGAGGCCTCATCGAGGGCCGAGCCTGCCAGCAAGGATTTGGCCATAGCCTCGTCGAGGGCAGCACTCGTTGGCTCGGCACCGGCATGGCCGATGAATCCCGCCGATCCGACGAATGCCGCCGCCGCCTTCCGCCACGCCTCCCCGACGAACGCCGCCGCTTCCACCGCGTCCAGCGCCTCGGCGATCCCGTAAAGCGGCACCATGCCGCGCTCGATCAGGCCCGGCACGTAGTCTTCCGGCAGGTTCTCCGGCAGGGAGGCGACGATCGCGCCCTTCGCGCCATGCGCCTTCAAACCGTTTTCGAAGGCGCGCAGCGTCGTCCACCAGTCGGCATCCGAGCAGCGGTCGCGGCGCGGAAAGTCCAGCACCAGCATGTTCAGGTCGAAACCCCCGGACGCCATGGCGCCGAAGGTCGCCGTCATTGCCGGCTCGTCGTTCCAGATGAAAGTGTGATAATCGAGCGGATTGGCAACCGCCACAAGCGGCCCCAAGGTCGCCTTCACCCGCGCCCGGTGCGCGTCTGTCAATTGCGGAAAGTGAGCCTTCCGCCCTTCGGCGCTGTCGGCCATGACCGACGCCTCGCCGCCCGAACAGCTCATCGAGGACAGCCGGTAGCCCGACAGCGGTCCGTGGCCATGCAGCAGCTTCAGCGCTTCGAGAAAGGACGGAATCGTGTCGAGCCGCGCGATGCCGAGCCGCCTCAGAAAAGCGTCGGAGGCCGCATCCGAACCGGCCAGCGAAGCCGTATGCGAGATCGTGCCGGCGCGCGCCTGCTCGGATCGGCCGATCTTCATGGCGACGATCGGCTTTTTCAGCAGGCGGGCGCGGGTTGCAAGCGCCTCGAAACCGGCGACCGAGTTGAATCCTTCGATATGCAGGCCCAGCACGGATACGCGCTCGTCCTCGATCAGGCCGAGCGCCATTTCGGACAAACCGGTCTGCGCCTGGTTGCCCGCCGTCATGATGTAGGCGACGGGCAGGCCGCGCGCCTGCATGGTCATGTTGATCGCGATGTTGGACGACTGCGTGATGATCGCGGCGCCCCGCCCGCCATCGGCAAGGCGGATACCGCCATGCTGATCCGGCCATAGCAGCGCGCCGTCGGCATAGTTGATCAGTCCGTAGCAGTTCGGTCCGATGATCGGCATGCCGCCGGCCGCTTCGAGCAGCCGTTCCTGCAAGCTGTCACCATCGGCGTCGTAGGCGCCGGTTTCGCGAAATCCCGACGCGAAGCACACCGCGCCGCCGGCACCGCGCTGCCTGAGCGCGCCTACCATCTCGATGGTAAGATGGCGGTTGACGCCGATGAAGGTGGCGTCCGGGGCGCCGGGAAGATCGCCGACCGAGCGGTAGGCTCTCAGGCCCTCGACCTCGTCCCGCGTGGGATGAACCGGCCAGATTTCGCCGGCAAAGCCCATCTTCAGCGACTGCCTGACGACATTCGTGCCGAAAGCGCCACCACCGATGACGGCGATGGATTTTGGACGGAGCAGGCGTTCGAGACGGCTCATGGCTTCGCCTCGCGGACAGTCGGGCGCTCTACGTAGTGCGCCCGACCTTTCTGAGAAGCAGCAAGCGCCATCATCCGCCTACCTCCCTCAGCAGCGCGCGCGAAATGATGTGGCGCTGGATTTCGCTCGTTCCCTCCCAGATGCGTTCGACACGGGCGTCGCGCCAGATGCGCTCCAGCGGCAGGTCGTCCATCAGGCCCATGCCGCCATGGATCTGGATCGCCTCGTCGGCGATGAAGGCCAGCACTTCCGTGGCCTTCAGCTTGGCCATGGCCATGTCCTGGTCGGTCACCGTGCCCTGGTCGTATTTCCAGCCGGCCTCGAACACCATCAGGTCGGCCGCCTTCAACTCCGTCGCCATGTCGGCGAGCTTGAACGACACGCCCTGGAACTTTCCGATCCGCTGGCCGAACTGCTCGCGCTGCGCGGCGTATTCGATCGCGTGGCCCAGGGCGCGGTCGGCCCTGCCGAGACAGGTGGCGGCGACCTGCAGGCGCGTCGCGCCAAGCCATGAATTGGCGACTTCGAAGCCCTTATGGACTTCGCCAAGGATCTGCTCCTTCGGCAGCCGGCAATCGTCGAATTCCAGCACCGAATTATTGTAACCGCGATGCGAAACATTGCGATAGCCTTCGCGCACGGTGAAGCCCTTGGTGCCCTTGTCGACAAAGAACGCCGTGATCTTCTTGCGCTTGCCGCGCGGCGAATCCTCGTCGCCGGAGGCCATGAACGCGATGGCGAAATCGGCCATGTCGGCATGGCTGATGAAGTGCTTGGTGCCGTTCAGGATCCAGTCGTCGCCGTCCTGCACGGCGGAAGCCTTCATGCCGCGCAAATCCGAACCGGCGCCCGGCTCGGTCATGGCGAGACAATCCGACTTCTCGCCGCGAATGCAGGGAAACAGGTATTTTTCGCGCTGGTCGGGCGTGCCGGCCAGCAGGATGTTGGAGGGCCGCCCCACGCAGTTCCAGTGCAGCGCATAGTTGGCCCGACCAAGCTCCTTCTCGTAGAGCAGCCATGTAACCGTATCCAAGCCGGCGCCGCCGACATCGGCCGGCATGTTCGCCGCATAGAGCCCCGCCTCGATGGCCTTCGCCTTGATCTTCTCGATCAGCTCGCGCCGCAGATGACCGGTGCGCTCGACTTCCCTCTCATGCGGATAAAGCTCGTTCTCGACGAAAGCGCGCGTGGTCTCGACAATGAGCTTCTGTTCCTCGGTAAGACCGAAATGCATCGCCTCAACCCTTCTTCTTCTTCGCCGTCTTCGTCGGCTTCGCGGCGGCTGCCTTCACCTTCCTGCCGGTCTTGGCATTCGCAGCCGTACTCGACAGTTTCGGCTTGGCGGCGAGCCTGGAGAGCTGGCCGGTGAACTCGTTGTAGAGCGCGCCGGCGCCCCAGCCCTTGCCCTTGTTCTGCCGGGACAGCGCCTCCATGATCGCGACGAGGTTGTCGTCGCGTATCTTCTCAAGTTCGCGGATGGACAGGCCGTTCGCCTGCTCGTCGGATTGCGTGGCGATCAGGTCGACCAATTCGTCATTGTACTCCGGCACGTCCATCAGCTTGGTCCACGGCCACGACAGGCACGGCCCGAACTGCGCCATGAAGTGACGCATGCCGGCCTCGCCGCCGGCGATGCGGTAAACCTGGAACATGCCCATCTGCGCCCAGCGCAGGCCGAAGGAGTAGCGCATGATGTCGTCGAGTTCCTCGACGGTGCAGATGCCGTCCTTGATCAGCCAGAGCGCCTCGCGCCACATCGCTTCCAGCAGGCGGTCGCCGACGAATGCCTCGATTTCCTTGCGCACCACCACCGGCTTCATGCCGATGGAAGAATAAACCTCCTTGGCCAGTTCGATGGCTTCCGGCAGCGTATCCTTGCCGCCGACGATCTCGACCAGGGGCAGAAGATAAACCGGGTTGAACGGATGACCCACAACGAAGCGCTCCGGCCGCTGCATCGCGCTCTGCATGTCCGTCGGTTTGATGCCGGAGGTGGAGGAGCCGACGAGCGCGTTGGCGGGCGCGTGCCGGTCGATCTCGGCAAGCACCTTGTGCTTCAGCTCCAGCCGCTCCGGCACGCTTTCCTGGATGAAGTCGGCGTCGGCCACCGCCTCTTCGATGGTCTTGGCGAAGGTCAGTCTGCCTTCCTTCGGCAGGCCGCCCGGCAGCATCTTGCGGTAGGCGCGCCGCGCCCCCTTCATCACCTCGCCGACCTTGCGTTCAGCTTCGGGGTCCGGATCGAAGATCGAAACGTCGATGCCGTTGAGGAGGAGGCGCGCCACCCAGCCGGCGCCGATGACCCCGCCGCCGATGGCGGCCGCTTTGCTGACGATGCTCATGATAATGCTCTTCTTACCGTTTCGGGATCGGTCAGCGGCACGCGCACGCCGGCGCGGATGACCGATGGGTCGTATGCGGGCCGGGAAAGCCCATCCTTCATCGCCATGAATTTGACAGCCTTCACCGCCGGCCTCCCTGCCTTACCCGAGCGCCGGTCCTTTCTGGACAGGCACGCATCGCGTTGCGATCGACCCGCCTAAGTGCTCAGCGGCGCGCGCTTCGTCAGGTTCAGCTTCTTGCGCACTTCGTCAGGGCCGATGACGCGTGCGCCCATAGTCTCGATCACACTGACGGCCCGCTCGACGAGCTGCGCGTTGGTGGCGAGCACGCCCTTGTCGAGCCAGAGATTGTCCTCAAGGCCGACCCGGACATTGCCGCCCGCCAGCACCGCGGCAGCCGCATAGGCCATCTGGTTGCGGCCGAGCGAGAAGGCCGACCATGTCCAGTCCGTCGGCACGTTGTTGACCATCGCCATGAAGGTGTTGAGGTCGTCCGGCGCGCCCCATGGCACGCCCATGCAGAGCTGCACCAAAGCGTCGGACTTCAGCACGCCTTCCGCCACGAGCTGCCTGGCGAACCACAAATGCCCGGTGTCGAAGGCCTCGACCTCCGGCTTCACGCCCATTTCGGTCATCATGCCGCCCATGGCGCGCAGCATGCCCGGCGTGTTGGTCATGACGTAGTCGGCCTCGTTGAAGTTCATCGTGCCGCAGTCGAGGGTGCAGATTTCCGGCCGGCACTGGCGCACATGCTCGACGCGCTCCGAAGCCCCGGCCATGTCGGTGCCCCGCTCCTTCAGCGGCAGCGGGCTTTCGACCGGTCCGAACACCATGTCGCCGCCCATGCCGGCGGTCAGGTTGAGCACCACGTCGACATCGGCGGCGCGAATGCGCTCAGTCACCTCGCGGTAGAGATGCACGTCGCGGCGCGGCTTGCCGGTTTCCGGATCGCGCACATGGCAATGAACGATGGCCGCGCCGGCCTTCGCCGCCTCGATCGCCGAATCGGCGATCTGCCTGGGCGAGCGCGGCACATGCGGGCTGCGATCCTGGGTACCGCCGGAACCGGTCACGGCACAGGTGATAAAGACCTCACGGTTCATCGCCAGCGGCATGAAATCTCCTCCCTCAGCTCTATCCAAGCATGCCCGATATATGAGAAAATTCCTTTGCGTTTTACGAAACTCAAATGTCAAAAAGCGAAAGACTTTCCATCTTCCGGCCCGAGCGTCTGCCGCTCAGCGTGACATTCCTCGCGCTGTCGGGCTCGTCGCTCATGTGCGTTGCGTCGGCGGTCGATCCGTTGCGCGCGGCGAACCGCGTCAGCGGCGAAACCATGTTCGACTGGAAAATCGTATCGAAGGACGGCGCGCCGGCGATCACCACCGCCGGCCTGCCGGTCGCCGCCAGCGGCGCTTTCGATCCGGCCGAGCGCCCGGACGTGCTCGCCATCATCGGCGGTTTCGGCACGCGAAACGAAATCGCGCCGGCCCTGCTGTCCGGCATCCGCCGCGCCGCGCGGTCGGCGCGCGCCTTCGGCGGCATCGAGGCGGGCTCGTGGCTGATCGCCCGCGCCGGGCTGCTCGAAGGGCGGGCGGCGACGACCCATTGGGAGGACATGGAGGATTTTGTCGATGCCTTTCCGGGCACCGACGTGCGGCCGGACCGCTACGTGATCGACGGCCCGGCCTTTACAGCCGGCGGCGCTTCGCCCACCTTCGACCTGATGCTGCATCTGGTGCGCTCGCGCCTCGGCATGGCGGTGGCGCTCGATGTCGCCAGCGTCTTCATCTACGATCAGGCGCGCGCCGCGACCGACGCCCAGCCCTTGGTGTCGCTCGGCCGGCTCGACGGCTACGACGCGCGCCTCGCTCATGCTGTGCGGCTGATGGAGGCGCATATAGACCAGCCCCTGACCGTCGCGGCGATCGCCCACCGGACCGGCGTGACCGCCCGCACGCTTGAGGGCATTTTTCGCCGCTCGATCGGCGAGTCGCCGGGAGCCTACTATCTCCGGCTGCGTCTGCATGCCGCCCGCCGCCTTGTGCTCGACACGCGCATCGCCATGACCGATGTCGCGGCGCGCTGCGGCTTCTCCAGTTCCGCCGCGTTCTCGCGCGCCTTTTCACGTGCCTTCGGCACCGCGCCGGTGAGGATGCGGCGCGAAATGCTTGGTTAATGCTGCAGGTGCTGATTCATGCGACTATCGGCGAGAGCGACGGTTGGATCACGACGACGAGCGGCGGGAGCACGCTCCTGGCTGCTGCTATCCATGGTGGCAATTCGAGGCAAGAGCCGCTATGTTTGCTGTTATGGCTAAGAGCATACATAAGGCGCGTGACACGGTGGCAATGCCAAGCGGCGAAACCGGCGCGGGAAAAGACGTGCGACGTTCAAAAGTAAAGTTTGGCAGCGTTATCGTTAGTGGGACGAAGCCGAGTGCAGACCTCGTAGAGGCAAACGTTAAGCGAAGCACTGAGGCACTTGAGCGTGTGACCAAGAAATTAGTGAAACCCGGTATCTCGCTCCGCGCCAAGAAAGGTGTGCCAAGGTTCTTCATTGACGAAACCGAGGCTGGAGTGATCATGCGGCGCCTCGACGGTCGGACAGAACGCGGCCGCTTGGTCAATGGTATCTTCGAGGTCATTGATTGAATCAACTCAGCGACGCCGTCGATGAGATCCTGCAGGCTCAACGAGAAACCGGGAATCCCCTTGCGATCGTATTGGCCGGGCACAATGGCTCCGGAAAGTCCACGATGTGGCGCAAGGTACTCTCGGATCGTCTTCAGATCCCGCTTATCAATGCCGACCGTATGATGCTTTCAATTTTGCCAGAACCGGGCTCAGATGGCTCGTTGGCGTCTTGGGCACAATCTCTAAGGGATAACGATCAAAGCTGGATGAAAGTGGCGCAGGATGGCGTTCAAGCCTTCGTTGGCCACGCCATGCAAACGAAAGTCCCGTTCGCGATGGAAACCGTCTTTTCCTATTGGGAAGAGTTGCCGGACGGAACTGTACGCTCGAAGCTCGACCTGATTCGCGACATGCAGCAGGCCGGGTACTTTGTACTGCTGTTCTTCGTCGGGCTGGCCAATGTCGACCTGTCAATTTTGAGAGTTCAGACGCGAGTTGCCGAGAACGGTCACAATGTGGAAACGAAACGTTTGTTGCGTCGCTTTCCAAAGACGCAACGCGCCATCAATGCGGCGGCTGGCGTCGCCGATGCTTCTGTATTCGTCGATAACAGTCGTGATGAAAAGCGAGCTTTCACTGTTTGCCGTGTTCAACTTGGCGATACCTGCTTGTTCGACCTGAGGCGAGGCGAACACACAGTGCCAGCGGCGATCGCGGAGCGGATGGGCGTTGTTTGCCCGGTGATTTGAATCCGGCCCGCTAGGAAGCCATCGCCGCATGGCTTTTGATTTCGGGCACGAGCCGATAAATTAGCCGGCAAATGGCTGTCAATTCTCCCCTCGCCCGGCCTCTATTTCCTCGCGCATGCGATCGGCAAGCAGCTTTTCCATGCGCCGCGCCACGGCTGCGTCAAAAATATCGGACCTTCCGTCACTTGACGGCGTTGCAACCGGCAGCGCCAACAGCCGGTCGACGATGGAGTCGTTCTCGCCGAAGCCGTGGAATATCTCGTGAACGAGCCGGCCCGGCAGCGAATGAGAGTTGCGATTCGGTTCCATGGTTAGAAGCATAGCGGCGTTTCATGACAAGCCGAAGGCAGGCAAGTGCCAGAAATGTGTTTCAACCGAGAAGGCCAGTTCTTATGACGACTTCTTTCGGCATCAGTTTTCCTGCCGGGTGAACTCCGGCAGGGCAGCGTCGCCGCTTACAACCACGCGCTCGTCGGCGCCGCAGGCGAAGTCGCGCGCCTGCTCGTCGGCGATCTTGCGCGCAGTTTCGTTGGCTTTCGGACTGCCGGTGGCAACGACGAGGCCGACCGTGCATCCGTCGCCGACGCCGATCTGCCCTACCTTTTCCACAACAAGCACCTCAGTCTTCTTGTCGGGGTCGTCCGGATCGCTGCTGACGAACCAGCGGTGGATCGCCGCGAACGGCACCTGGCGATCGCCATCCGTCTCGATGCGCCATTCGATCTTCGGCCCGGTCGCATTGAATGCGGAGAAGCTCTCCCAGACATGATCGGTTCCGGACGGCGGAAAGCCATAGAAAATCGATTCGCGCAGGTCGCCCGTATGGATGAGAACCGGATAGCCGCGCCAGCCGGGACAGGCGAAATTGGCGAAATCGCCGCCTTCTTCGCTTATGTCGAAGACCGAGCAGGTCTTGTCGATGTCGATATCGGTATATTCACTGCGGATGTCGGCCGCGCGGGCCGGCAGGGCAAGACCCGCGAGAAGGAGCAGGCTGAGCAATCCCCGCATGTTGGTCACTCCAAGGCATTCGGCCAGGCTGGCTTCGGGAAGTGTGTCACGGTTTTGCGACAGCGGCAAAGCAGGAAACGAAGCGCGGACACGCAAGCCTGCATGGCGGACAATTCAAGGTCGCTGGAAAGACGACCTGTGGCGCCGCGCGATCACTTCAACACTGGAAGGGCAGCAAGAGCGGCAAGCACCGAGGCCGAATCCGCCTCCACCCGCACGGTCTTCAGGCGTGCCGTATGGCCGGCGACGACAGCCACCCTGGAGCGCGAAAGATCGAGACGCAAGGCGATCAGGCGCTCAAGCGCGACATTGGCGGCGCCTCTTTCCGGAACCGCGCGAACCCGCGCGGCAAGATGCGCCCTTCCGTCGGCGGCGGTCCCGATGCCGTCGACCGCATCCGCGGAGGCTTTGGGCGTGAGCCGGACGAAAAGGTCGAGTCCTCCGTCGCGCTGTCGGAAGAAATCGCCCATGGTGCGCGTCGTCAGACGAGGAGCGGCGCGATCGTGGTCCAAAGAAATTGGCGCAGGAAGAAGATGATGAGCAGCACGATGATCGGCGAGATGTCGATGCCGCCGAGGTCGGGCAGACGGCGCCGGATCGGCGCCAGCACGGGCTCGGTCACGCGAAACAGGAAATTGCCGATGGTGCCCACGAACTGGTTGCGCGGATTGACCACGTTGAACGCGTAGAGCCAGGAAAAGATCGCCGAGGCGATCAGCAGCCACCAGTAAATTCCGAGAGCGAGATCCACCGTCTGGATAAGCGCGAGCATAGACGTCTCCTTTGTGCACCGACATTTAGCCACTGGCCCGATGGTCGACAAGTCCGCGCAAGCGAGCCGGACGCCGGATGAGACGGGGGTGCGCCTGCCCCCATCCGTCCTCGATGGCATATGAAATCGAGCCGCCGGACCGGCGAAACGCCGTTGAACCGAGGCACAATCATTCCCGACGCCTGCTTGACAGGCGGCGCGGCTCTGCACATAACACCGCCATCCGTCGAACGGGGCTGTAGCTCAGCTGGGAGAGCGCGTCGTTCGCAATGACGAGGTCAGGGGTTCGATCCCCCTCAGCTCCACCATTCGATGGATTGCCCAAACTTCTCCAATGATTTCAGTGGATTAGTGAGATGTCGCTATCTCATTCCGATCAAGCATTCCCGCCGACAGCTTTGCCGCTGCCTCGAAGCGAGCCGCGCGGTGGGGTGGCGTCCGTCGAGGAGCGACAAGGCAAGGGTCGGCGTGTTTAACGCCCGCGGCGCATACACCTCGCAGGGTGCGGCGATGCCACGCAGCATGTGCTTGCCGAGTGGGACCCTCCGAGGCGTGCCAGCCAGTCGCGGCCGACATAAGGGCGGCCAAGTCTTAGGGTAGCAGCCAACCCGCTCGGAAAGTTACCTAAGCCTCGTTGTGCGACATCGAACCGATACTATGCAGGAATCAATTGCAGATGGCGGGTACACCTGAGCAATCAGGCAAGGGGTTTCGGCAGGTTGGACGGCAGCAGGGCGGCGTACAAGCGCCCACGGGCGGGCTGCCGGCCTTCCTCCCGGGGGAAAATCAGGCGTGGGCTATTTGCGGCAGGACGCCGCCCACGCAGTCGGTCGAGTAATTCCACGCCCACCGTTCCCTTCGGCGCGATTCAGTGCGGGCGACAGGATCGATCCAGACCTAAGCAGGTGCCGGAAAAGTGTGTCACGGTTTTCCGGACAGAAACCTGCGACAAAACGATAGGCTAAGCAGGCGAAGCCACGCAAATCAGCGCCCATTCCTCATTGGTCAGATCGCGCGGATAGCGCAGCCGGTCACCGTGTAGCGAGCCCGGTTCTCAACAGTCCACATCCGCACCTTCCCTCCCGAATCGGTGCCAGACAAGGAATCACAGCCGATTCCGAGCATGCAGCCCAAAAACTGATAACCTATTCTGCCGATCCAAAATGTTCCCGGACGGACACTTAAGGTTTTTTATCAAGTTTGCCTGGACGTTTGCAAATTTAAGTAGATTTCACCTTAGCCCAAAGTACCCCAGTATAAACAGAACAATTACGACTAGTCCGACCAGCCAAATAATGTTGTTCATGGCGTGCTCCTACACTGTGCAGCATCGGTGGCAACGCTGGATAGGCCTAAGACAGCGTGCCACTCTGTGACCGGTTACTTAGTACCAGCGTCCACGGCCGTACCAGCCGCCGCCTCCAAAAATAACAATCAGCAGAACTATAACGAGAAGCGTGGTGGTAGTCATGTGCAACTCCTTACGAGTGCCAGTTTCGTGATTGCACTCCAACGTTGATTAACGGTCTGCACCGCTGTCTTGTTCCATGGACGATCCAAATTCGGATGTGCTTCACTTATTTGGCCCTCTGGAAGCAGATCAAGTAGACGACCCACCGCTTCAGTCGCTGCTACCCGAGAAGCAGCGATTGACGATGGAGCGCAATTTGGCTGGCAAAAAGCAATAGCGGGATGCCGGATCCGGCGACTCTTCCGTTGTTTTATTCCCTGATAAGAGTGGTGTCCAACATTCCATGCCACCGTCGGATCTGCATGAAGGCTGACGGGCGTAGAGGCCTGCCGGCCGTCCTGTTTGGCCGATGGAGGCTATTCTAGGGCCTGTTGATATTCATCTTGAGTTATGACGGCAGCGGCGAGATGGATGATGGCGTCGAAGCTCTGGTCGGTTTTGTCGGCACGCATGGCGATACGTTTGAACTCTTTGAGTTTGCAGAAGAAATTCTCTGTCAGATGATGCCATTTGTACATTTCGGCATCGAGCGGTATGGGCTTTGTCCGGCGCGGATGCTGGGAGATGACGATCTTGGCGCGCCACGCTCGTTGAGGTCGGCAATGATGCGGTTGCTGTCGAACGCCTTCTCGGCGATCAGAGCGTCGAAGGAAGGACCCTTGATGAGCGGCTCGGCTGGAAGACGATGCGTGAAATCGCAGTGTTCGCGAGATGCGAAGGCATAGGCCACTGTTGCCCGGAATTGACCCCAATGTTTGGACCGGCCACAGGAAGCAGCCGGTCCATCCCATTAGCGGACCTTCAACAGAGCTTCATGAAGGTCCGCCACTCCTTTCAAACGTGGACTTCAGATCGGATTCGGGCTCGACGCATCCACGATGCACAATGCCGCGGGTTGACCAACTCATTCGCCGGTGGGGCAGGTCGCGGTTGACGCTGCAAGGCTAAGAAAGAAAACTAAGAGGCGAGCGCAAATAGTGGCCGTCGCCTTCGTCGGCGTGACGGCCTTATTCAGCTAACGCCTTTGGCTGAGTGTCTGGCCGTAAGAAATAATTCGATATGATCCGTTTTCGGACGCAACGACAACCTTCGCGTTGCTAGGAGGCTCCTTGCCGAATTGACGATAGTTTGCCGCCCAGCTCGCAGTGTAGTTTACGGTCGGCGCAGACGAGTGTGCCCGTGGCAATCTGCTCGTTTTGATCTCATGCCAAAGACTCGGTCGGCCAAGACGCGCCCTTCTCCAACAACTCCTCGGCGCGGATCAGTCATTGTCCAAGCTCGAAACAACGCAAAGGCCGGTCTGGTGAGAAGGTAACAATTCGTATCATTAAAGGTTTCTCCGTCTAATCCGGCAAGACCCCCAATCATCGTTGGGTTTTGACAGAACGGCGCGGAGCTGATTCAAGCTATGGATGACGCGAGCCGCACTTGAATCGCTGGACAAGGAAGCCCTGATCCAGCTTGTTTTGGCTCAGGTGTCGGTGATTGAGCGGTTGACCGAGCGGGTTGCGGAGCTTGAGGCGCGGTTGGGCAAACCGCCGAAGACGCCCGGCAATTCGAGCGTACCGCCCTCGCGGGGCAACAAGGCCTCGGAGCCGGCGGCGATGAAAGCCAAGAGCAAAGTCCATCCCGGCAGCGCCCGATCGTTGGATCCTGAGCCGACACGCACGCAGCATGTCTTTGCGTCGGCCTGTTCGTGCTGCGGTTGTGACGTCTCGGGCGCGGCGCAATTTGCCTGCGAGAGCTATGACCGGATCGATATTCCACCGGTCAAGCCGGATGTGACACGGGTTGTGTTGCATGGCGGCGCCTGTCCGCGCTGCGCCGAACCGTTCAAGGCGGCGGCGCCGGCCGGGCTGGAGCCTGGCTCGCCATTCGGCCCCAACCTGCGGGCGCTGGTGATCTATCTGCGCTCTGTTCAGGGCATTCCCCTGGAACGCCTGCGCCGGGCCTTGCGCGATCTGTTCGGGCTCGAGATCAGCGAAGGAGCGCTGGTCAACATCCTCAAGGCGGCTCGCACCGCCTTCTCGGCCCAGGCCAAGGCGATCCGCGAGCGGCTCTTGTCCGGCACGACCATCGCTTCGGACGAGACGGGCATGCGCGTCGGCAAGGCCAATTGGTGGCTTTGGGTGTTCCTCAACCCCGATAGCGCTCTGTTCGCCCTCAAGCCGTTCCGGTCGCGGGCGGTTGTCGATGACGTGCTCGGCGACTTTCGCCCCGAATACTGGCTCTCGGATCGCTATGGCGCCCAGATGAACCAGGCAACCGGCGACCATCAGGTCTGCCTGGCCCATCTGATCCGCGATGTTCAATACCTCATCGATTGCGGCGACGCGGTTCTGGCGCCGGCCTTCAAGGGCTTGCTCAAGCGCGCTTGCGCCATCGGCCGCCGCCGCCCCGCTCTGGCCGACGCCACCCTCAAAACATACCAGAGGGATCTCGACCGCAGGCTCGATCTGATCATGCAGCGCCAACCGACCCATGAAGCGGGCCTCAAACTCAAGCGTCTGATCAAGAAAATCCGACGCCATCTGTTTGTCTTCGTCACCGTCCGTGCCCTGGAGGCCACAAACAATGGCTCCGAGCGCGCCTTGCGACCCAGCGCGGTCTACCGGAAAATCACCAACGGCTTCCGCAGCAAATGGGCCGCTGAGCACTACGCCGACGTCCGATCCGTCATCGAAACCGCACGACGCCGCACCATCGGCGCCTTCGAAGCCATCAAACTAACCCTCGGCGGAACCCTGCTCCCCATCTCGGCACCAGCACGCCCGTCGGGGTGAGTAATTACTGCAATTCTGAACGTCCTCAACGGCGATGACAATCGGACCGATGGTTGCCCTGTGGCACAATACACGGCTTGCCGCGTCGATTACTTCCTTTCTGAAAGACTGACCGGAGATACCTGCGACCCGCATCTTCCCCGACGTCGATCTTCCCTTCAATGGCGAATTGGGCGATGACAGTTGCGTCCCTGATATCAATGGCCATCCCTTCGCGGCCCAGTTCGTCGCACAACATCGCGCGTCGCAGCGCTGCAGCACACCTTTCCGAGTGTAGTCTCAAGAAAAGCAGTGAATGGATGCAGCGGTTGGTTTGTGAGCCGCCCATGACACTGGAGAACGGCAACATAGTCCCCGCTAAGTCGGAGCTGGCGGCGTAACTCGCCCAAAAGCCTTGATTTTCCTATTCCCGCATCGCCAACTATGGTGACCGACCGACCGGCTCCCGAGCTCGCCGCTCGCCAAGTTGCCAGCAGCCTTTCAAGCTCTCCGTCGCGGCCGTGCATTGGTGCGCGCTGCGAACGGTTGGACGAGAGTCGTTCGGGCGTCTCAATTGTGGAAATAGGACGCCAGATTGCTATCGGTTCTTCAAAGCCCTTGAGACGGGCATTTCGAAGAAACTGGTAGTCAAACAGACTGCGGGTAAGTTGATAGGTCGAGTCGGCGACCACAACCGTATTAGCCTTAGCCTCTCCCTGTAGTCGGGCGGCTAGCACAGGCGCTGTTCCGACGATGCCACTGCCGTCGGAGGCAATTACGACTAGGCTGGTTGCCACCGCAACTCGGAGATTGAATGGTACTTTCTGAGTCTTCTGAAGTCTGTCGCAACTCGCGATCAGTTCGAGCGAGGCCCGCACGGCCCGTTCGGCAAAGTCCTCGGCTTGCTCGGGATAACCAAAGTAGCCGCAGCCCCCGTCACCCTGCTTTTGATGGAGGAAACCTCCATGTCGCCGAATGACCTTTTCGGAGACACGGTGAAAATCCGCAAGCAAGCGAAAAAATTCTTCCGGGTCACTGCGCACAAGCAACTCGGTCGATCCGACGACGTCATAGAACAGTGCACTGACCTGGCGGCGCTCGCCAGTGAGCTGAATTGCCGGACCTGGCTTTTTCATCACTTGCCCGTCGAGTGAGGGCGATAGGAGGTGGTCATCACACTCCATTTGTGCCGGATAGGCAAGTGACGCGATTTTCGTTCCGAATGGCGAAATTTGTCGCCGTCAGCAGTCATTCAGCGCAAGAATTTCGAAAGGGGCCGGTTCCGTCATGTTCGCACCCGCGATAAACCACGAAATGGCGATGACGGTGCAAAGCTACCAAAGTCACTTGGCCCCGTCCGCAGCAGAAGCGATACCGTTCGACCTAGTCAGCCTTGAGCGATTGGTTGCGGCCATGGCGATGGCGGCCTAACGGAGGTGGCACGTGATCTGGCGGAACGCTACCTCGACTTCAGTCCGGTCTATGACCTGATCGACGATTGGACGCCGCAAACGCCGCGCCATAACAGCGCCCCATTGTGTCGACGGGGAGGGTTAATCATCCAACGTCATTGCGGGGGGAAAGCCTCAGGCCAAGGCGAAGGAGCGGTCAAGCCAAGTTGGAACTGAAATGGGAAAAGAATTCGTCTCTAAGAAAAATTGATGTTATTTCAAGGCGGTAGTTGGTCTAAATGGTGGAGCCAAGCGGGATCGAACCGCTGACCTCCTGCATGCCATGCAGGCGCTCTCCCAGCTGAGCTATGGCCCCGTCGTTCCGGCTTGCCGCCGGCGCCCTTGCGGGCAGGGTAGACGGTCCCGGGGAATCGTCTTCGAGGGCGGCTTCTAACCTTGCCCTCGCATAAGATCAAGCCTCTCTTTGAGGCAAATTGCCGGCTGCGGGGCAAACCGCGGCCAAGCGCGCCTAAGCAGACTTGCGTGGCTCGCCCACGCTTGGCCTGCTTAGCCTCTTGGTTTGTCGCAGGTTTCTGTCGGAAAACCGTGACACACTTTTCCGGAACCTGCTTAGTTTTCGTCGTCGTCGCCGACACCGACAATGCCGGTCACGTCGTCGCCGTCTTCCTCTTCGTCCTCGAGGAAAACATCTTCCGCGTCGTCGCCGAGGTCGACATCGTCGTCGCCGAGATCGGGCAGGCCGTCGCCGCCGGCCTTCGCCTCGTCGTCGGCGTCCTCCAGCGAAACGACATCGGGGGTTTCATCCTCGGTGTCGAGCTCGCGCTCCTCAACCTCCTCCTCCTCCAGCGCCTTGCCGCCCGCGCTCTCGAAATAGGAGAGCGGATATGACTTGCCCGAATATGGCGAGACGATCGGATCCTTGTTCAGATCGTAGAACTTGCGGCCCGTTTCCGGGTCAATGCGTTTTGTGCCGAGATCGGTTTTTGCCACTTCTTAGCCTCGTCCAGAAAGAACGGTCCCTTAACCGCAGTTCTTTTCGCTGTCAAAGCCAAAAGCACACAGTCTTTTCTCTTAAAAACCATCATATCCGAGCGCTCGGCGCTGAGGGATGACCGCACAGGCGAGTCATGTTAGGAGACGCCGCGAACAGCGGGGCCGGCGCGCCGCCGAAGCGCGGAGCGGCGCAGCGAGGATTGGAAGAAGATGTCCCATAGTCACGCCGCGCGGCCGGCGACTGCCGCAAGAGGCTCCGCGCTCAGCGGCAGGGTCCGTATTCCGGGCGACAAATCGATCTCGCACCGCTCCTTCATGCTCGGCGGCCTGGCCTCCGGCGAGACCCGCATCACCGGCCTGCTCGAAGGCGAGGACGTCATGCGCACCGGCGAGGCCATGAAGGCGATGGGCGCCGTGATCGAAAGGCGCGGCGACGAATGGATGATCACAGGCGTCGGCAACGGCTGCCTGCTGGAGCCGGCCGCGCCGCTCGATTTCGGCAATGCCGGCACGGGCTCGCGGCTCACCATGGGACTTGTCGGCACCTATGACATGAAGACGACCTTCATCGGCGACGCATCCCTGTCGAAGCGGCCGATGGGCCGCGTTCTCGACCCGCTCCGGCGGATGGGCGTTCAGGTCATCGATGCCGCGACCGGCGACCGCATGCCGCTGACGCTGCGCGGTCCGCGCCAGGCGGCGCCGATCTCCTACCGCGTGCCGATGGCTTCCGCCCAGGTGAAGTCCGCCGTCCTGCTCGCCGCCTTGAACACGCCGGGCGTCACCACCGTGATCGAGCCGGTGATGACGCGCGACCACACGGAAAAGATGCTGAAAGGCTTCGGCGCCGATCTGGAGGTCGAGACGGATCGCGACGGCGTGCGCCATATCCGCATCTCCGGCCAGGGAAAGCTCTCCGGGCGGGTGATCGCCGTGCCGGGCGACCCGTCCTCGGCGGGTTTCCCGCTGGTGGCCGCCCTGATCGTGCCGGGCTCCGACATCATGATCGAGAATGTCCTGATGAACCCGACGCGCACCGGGCTGATCGCCACGCTGATCGAAATGGGCGCCTCGATCGAGCCTGTCAACCCGCGCGATGCCGGCGGCGAGGATGTCGCCGATCTGCGCGTGCGCGCATCCGAGCTGAAGGGCGTGACGGTCCCGCCGGAGCGCGCGCCGTCGATGATCGACGAATATCCGGTGCTCGCCGTCGCCGCCGCCTTCGCGCAAGGCAACACGCTGATGCAGGGGCTGGAGGAACTGCGGGTGAAAGAGTCCGACCGTCTGTCGGCGGTCGCCGAAGGGCTCAAGGCGAACGGCGTCGACTGCGAGGAGGGCAAGGAGAGCCTGCTGGTGCGCGGCCGGCCGGACGGGAAAGGCCTCGGCGGCGGCATGGTCATGACCCATCTCGACCACCGCATCGCCATGAGCTTCCTGGTCATGGGGCTCGCCGCCGAAAGGCCCGTGACGGTCGACGACCAGGCCATGATCGCCACCAGTTTCCCGGAGTTCATGGGCCTGATGAGGGGGCTAGGCGCGGAGATCTATTAATGTACCAGCCGCCTCACTTCCGAGAGGATGACCTCGGCACGCAGCATGCCTTGATCCGCGCGCATCCGCTCGGCGTGCTGGTCACCGCCGGCGCCGGTGGGCTTACCGCCAACCTGCTGCCCTTCCACCTGGAGCCGGGCCTTTCGGCGAAAGGCACGCTGCAGGTCCACATGGCACGCGCCAACGGCCAGTGGCGGGAAATCCTGGCCGGCGCCGAGACACTGGTGGTATTTCAGGCAAGCGAAGCCTACATCACGCCGTCCTGGTATGCGGTCAAGCGCGAGACCGGCAAGGTCGTGCCGACCTGGAACTATTCAACCGTCCAGGTGCGCGGCAAGGCGAAGGTGATGGACGACAGGGAATGGCTGCGCGCTCAGATCGAGGCGCTCACGGGCGAGCATGAGGGCAGGCGGGCCGCGCCCTGGGCTGTCGGCGACGCTCCCGAGGGCTATATCGCCGCGCAGATCAAGGGCATTATCGGCGTCGAAATCGAAATCACCCGGATCGATGGCAAATGGAAAGTCAGCCAGAACCGTCCCGCGGCCGACATAGACGGCGTCGTCGCCGGCCTGGAAGCGCCGGCCGAGCCGCACGCGAACATCGAAATGGCGCGGCTGGTGCGCAATTACGGCTTGAAGTGATCCTGCCGGAATTGCGGCATTTTGTTAGGCAAAGCGATGCTGTTCGCGCTTGCGAGAGCGGAGTTCCGGGATATGAAGCCGGCTTCGGATGAGGCCGCCCGCTAATCTAACCATATCGTCCGCGACCGGACTGGCGAGATGCCGTGGCGGATTTATGTTGAAGTCCGACTCGGCGACGGCACGCATGTATCTACAACGATCCAAAACCGGAGCGTCGACGCGCTCGGGATCCAGACCTTCTCACCGAGTTCTCGATTTACAAGGAAGATGTTGACGCGTCGCGCTACGGCCTGAAGGGCTCGAAGAGGATAGACATCTTGGAAAGACGAAGTGACGGGACCATTTGTATTTATGATTTGAAAACAGGAAAATATAGGCTTACCACCAGGAGAATTCTTGAGATATATCTAAACGTGAAGGCAAAGTTCGGAGATAAGGGCCGAGTAATATTAATTGAGGTAAGGCCGGCTCCCTGATGCAACAGATGAGAATCGCACGCCTGCTCGGAAATCTCGGGGGTCGTCAACCGGACATATACCAAGCGGGTGATTGGCTTGTGATCACCCCAATCACGCACTTTCTACGCGGGCTCTGGTTGCAGGAGTTTCCCGCTACTGGCGACTATGCGGGGTTCTGGGGCGTTCGCAACCTTTGGGGCCCGGAATACTATCCCGAGCTGGATGGTTTCATGGGCACAACCAATTATATTTCCAACCCGAGAAGCCGAGAGTTTCCCAACCTGCCGGAAACAGAACAGCTTAAGCTCCTTAGCGAGGAGGTGGAACGAGTTACCCTCCCTCACCTTCGATCCATCGATTCGATGGATCGTCTCTATCAGCTCACCATGCAGCAACCTCCCCCCTTTTCGGAAGGGTACGAGGCGCATTTTCGCCTCGAACTTGCAATGGGAAACTTTGATCGGGCGCGTGCGCTGCTCAACAAACATCGCGGATGGTGGTTTGACGACGACGATCTTTTTGACGACGACGTCCCCGCATACAGCGAACAGACGCGCCAACTCTGCCATTTGTTTGAAAAAGAGGAATTTCAACGGATCGCGCAGCTTTTCCATCAATGGGAGGCTGCGGCTGCGAAGGACTACGGCGTCCAGCACTTGTGGCAGCCGTCGCCATTCCCCTTCGAATTGGGACGTCGAGGATAGGCAGCTCGCCGAGCGGAACTGAGCGACCTCTGGCCGTCGCCGCCGGCTTTTCGTTCGAGCATTGGCTTCGAGCATTGGCTGTGCGGCATGGAGTCGATCGCAGGCAGGCGGCAGGCCGCAGCCGGGATCGGCACTTGCCTTTTCGGCGCATCTCCGCTTCAAGCGGCGCCATGAACACCTCCCTCATCATCGCCATAGACGGCCCGGCGGCTTCCGGAAAGGGCACGCTCGCCCGACGCATCGCGGACTATTACCACCTCCGCCATCTCGACACCGGCCTCACCTATCGCGCCGTGGCGCATATGATGCTGCGGGAAGGCTGGCCGCTGGACGATAGAAGGCACGCCATCGAAGCCGCCAGGCAGGTCGATCTCGCCAACCTCGACAATCATGGGCTGTCCGCCCATGCCGTCGCGGATGCCGCGTCGAAGGTGGCTGTCATTCCCGAGGTGCGGCGCATCCTCGTCGCCAAGCAGCGTTCCTTCGCCAACCAGCAGGGCGGTGCCGTGCTCGACGGCCGCGACGTCGGCACGGTCGTGTGCCCCGAAGCCGAGGTGAAGCTCTACGTGACGGCAAGCGCCAGGGTGCGCGCCATGCGCCGCTTGCGCGACATCGAAGGCCGCGGCGGCAAGGCCGATCACGCCGAGATCCTCGCCGACATCGAGCGCCGCGACGAGCGCGACATGGGCCGCGCCGACTCGCCGCTTAAGCCGGCCGCCGACGCGCACTTGCTCGACACGTCGGAAATGTCTATAGAAGCCGCGTTTCAGGCGGCGCGAGCGTTTGTCGAAGACGCTATCGCCAGACGAGACAAGGCCTGAAAGGCGCGGGCGCCCTTGGGCAAGCACCGTCCCCGATTCAGGCAAGAAACCAGCCTGCCAGCATTCTTATGCGCCGGTTTTCCGCCCTTGTGGCGGCTTTGGGTTAAATCCCGGAACGCCGGCAGGTAAACGCAACACCAACCCACGGCGCGCCTCGCGGCAATGCGAGGCCATCCAGGAGATACAATGTCCCAATCAAATCCCTCCCGCGACGATTTCGCCGCCCTTCTCGACGAGACGTTTTCCAGCGGCCATTCCGGCGAAGGCCAGGTCGTTCGCGGCACAATCACGGCCATCGAAAAAGACATGGCCATCATCGATGTCGGCCTCAAGGTAGAAGGCCGCGTGCCGCTGAAGGAATTCGGTGCCAGGGCCAAGGACGGCCAGTTGAAGGTCGGCGACCGCGTCGAGGTCTATGTCGAGCGCATCGAGAATGCCCTTGGCGAGGCCATGCTGTCGCGTGACAAGGCCCGCCGCGAAGAGAGCTGGGTCAAGCTCGAAGAGAAGTTCAACAAGGGCGAGCGCGTCGAAGGCGTTATCTTCAACCAGGTCAAGGGCGGCTTTACCGTCGATCTCGACGGCGCCGTGGCGTTCCTGCCGCGCAGCCAGGTCGACATCCGTCCGATCCGCGACGTGACCCCGCTGATGCACAACCCGCAGCCCTTCGAGATCCTCAAGATGGATCGCCGCCGCGGCAATATCGTGGTTTCGCGCCGCACCGTGCTCGAGGAAAGCCGCGCCGAACAGCGCTCCGAGATCGTCCAGAACCTCGAAGAGGGCCAGGTGGTCGACGGCGTGGTCAAGAACATCACCGACTACGGTGCGTTCGTCGACCTCGGCGGCATAGACGGCCTGCTGCATGTGACCGATATGGCATGGCGCCGCGTCAACCATCCGACCGAGATCCTCAATATCGGCCAGACGGTGAAGGTGCAGATCATCCGCATCAACCAGGAGACGCACCGCATCTCGCTGGGCATGAAGCAGCTCGAGAGCGATCCGTGGTCCGATATCGGCACCAAGTTCCCGATCGGCAAGAAGATCCGCGGCACCGTCACCAACATCACCGACTACGGCGCGTTCGTCGAACTGGAGCCGGGGATCGAGGGCCTGATCCACGTATCCGAAATGTCGTGGACGAAGAAGAACGTCCACCCCGGCAAGATCCTGTCCACCACGCAGGAGGTCGACGTGGTGGTGCTCGAGGTCGATCCGGCCAAGCGCCGCATCTCGCTGGGACTCAAGCAGACGCTGGAGAACCCGTGGCAGGCGTTCGCCCGCAACCATCCGGTCGGCTCCCCGGTCGAAGGCGAGGTCAAGAACAAGACCGAGTTCGGCCTGTTCATCGGGCTCGACGGCGACGTGGACGGCATGGTCCATCTCTCCGATCTCGACTGGAACCGTCCGGGCGAGCAGGTGATCGAGGAGTATCAGCGTGGCCAGGTGGTCAAGGCCCAGGTGCTCGACGTCGACATCGACAAGGAGCGCATCTCGCTGGGCGTCAAGCAACTGCAGCGTAGCGCCACCAGCCAGACGGAAGCGGCCGGCGACTTGCGCAAGAATGCTGTCGTCACCTGCGAAGTCATCGGCATCAAGGATGGCGGGCTCGATGTGCGCCTCGTCCAAAGCGGTGTCGAGAGCTTCATCCGCCGCGCCGACCTGTCGCGCGACCGCGACGAGCAGCGCCCCGAGCGCTTCTCGGTCGGCCAGAAGGTCGATGCCCGCGTGATCGCCTGGGACAAGAAGTCGCGCAAGGTGCAGGTGTCCATCAAGGCGCTGGAAATCGCCGAGGAAAAGGAAGCGGTCGCCCAGTACGGCTCGACCGACTCCGGCGCTTCGCTCGGCGACATTCTCGGCGCCGCGCTCAAGGGCCGCGGCAACTGACACAGGCGGCGGCGCCAGAGCCGCCGCGCATCAAGAGAGCCCCGCCGGAGCAATCCGGCGGGGTTTTTTCATGGGAGTCCATCCGGGAACCTCGCCCAACCTCCGGCGTTGAGCCTTAGATGGGCGCAAGACGCGTCGTCGAAAACCCGGGAGATGCGACATGAATTGGAATCAGGTTGAAGGCAATTGGGAACAGTTCAAGGGCAAGCTTCAGGAACAATGGGGCAAACTCACCAATGACGACCTTGATGTGATCAAAGGCAACCGCAAGCAACTCGCCGGCCGGCTCCAGGAGCGCTACGGCAAAGCGCAGGATGATGTCGACCGCGATATCGATAGCTGGCTGTCGCGCAGCTGATTTGTCCTCTGGTTTTGCCCGCGCCGGTATCGTCCGGCGCGGGTTTGTCTTGACTGACCTTGAATTGAACCGCCCCCGCTCCTTCATCCCCCCTCGCTTCGCTCCGCCCCTCTCCCGCACTTCGCCGCACTTCGTGAGGGCGAGGGTGGCGCTTGGCACCTATGCCTCTGCCCCTGGGGTAAGCGGAAGCTTGCGAAGCAAGCCGGTGAGGGGGCGAAGCCTATTTGCCAGGCATGTCAGCCCAGCAGGAAACCCGCGCCCAACTCGTCGCCCGGCTCGATGGAAAAGCTGGAGCGGCCAGCATAATAGGCCCGGCCGCTTACTTCGACGCGGACCGCGCCGAAGCGCCCGGCGGTCTCGCTGCGCGTCGGTGTCGCGCAGAATACCGCACCGGTGAGGCTTTCAAACTGCCGCTTCTCGCCAATTTTTAGAGTTCCGCGCGCGTGCTGCACGGCCACGCGCGCCGAAACGCCGCTGCCGGTCGGGCTGCGATCGACTTCGCGATCGGCGAAGACGCAGACATTGCGGCTCGGTGTCTGCGCTCCGTCGCCGCCGTCGGTCAGAATCGTTCCGTATAGAAAGGCGAAATCGGAACCGCCCGGATGGTCGAGCGGCACGCTTGCCGCCACCGCTCTGGTTATCCGGTCGGCGGCGTCGGCCAGCCGGTCGAGCGGCGTGGCCTGAAGGTCGAGCCCGATCGCGCCGGCTTCGACGATAGCATAGAAAGCGCCGCCATAACCGATGTCGAGGGGAACCCGGCCCAGCCCCGGCACATCGCCGCTTAAGTTCAGCGCGAAGGCGAAGGACGGTACGCTCTCGAACGCCACGGCGCCACTGACGAAGCCCGCCGGCGTTTCCTCAACCGCAACCTTTACCCGGACCAGTCCGCACGGGCATTGAATGGCGAGTTCCGTCACCGGGGCCTTTGGCGCAACCAGGCGCTGGTCGACCGCGTAGCGCCCGAGCGCGATGACCGCGTGGCCGCACATGGTCGAGTAGCCCTCATTGTGGATGAACAGCACCGCCATATCGGCCTCGGCGAGATCGGGCTCCACCGGGATCACGCCATACATGTCATGGTGGCCGCGCGGCTCGAAGATCAGCAGCTTGCGCAAATGGTCGAGATTTTCACGCGCGAAGCGGCGCTTTTCGAGGATCGTCGCGCCGGGGACAGGCGGAAAGCCGGAAACGACGATGCGAACCGGCTCGCCGCCGGTGTGCATTTCCACCGTTTCCAGTGTGCCGTCGAAGCCGGCCGCCTCTCCTCGCTTCAGTTCGCACCATGGGATCAGCCCGATTCCGGCAGCAGCGCCTCGGCGCGGCGGCGCGTTTCGGAGTCCAGTTCGACCGCCTTGCGCTGAACGAGGTCGAAGCGGACCGAAATTACCGTGGCTTCGGCATGCAATTCGCCCTCCAGTGTTCCGGCCAGGCTGTGGCGATAGGTGACGGAGGTCCGGCCGACGCGGACGACGCGCGAGCGCACCGTGATCAGCGTGCCGGCCGGCGTCTCGTGCTTGTAGTCGATCTCATGGCGCACATCGGCCCAGCCCAGACTCTTGTCTTTTTCCACGCCGGTCAGATGGCCGAGCACATGGAACGAGGCGTCGTCGAACATGCCCATATAGTGGCGCACATTCATGTGACCCATCGTGTCGCACATCCACGGATGGGCGACGCCGACATAAGTGACCAGCGCTTCAGCCATGAAATTCTGTCCTGTTGTCTCAACCCCGGTCGCTCACGCGACCGCATATTCGATCAGCGCCGGAGCGGTTCCCGCCAGCCGGCGCAGCGCTTCCGAAAGCTCTCCCGGTGTCGCGGCGCGCGCATAGGCCATTGCGTAAGCGTCGGCGATCTTCTCGAAATCAGGGGGCGCAGGCGACACGCCGACCGGCTCGACGCCGACGTCGCGCATGGAGGTTTCTATCTCGCGATAGCCGCTGTTGTTCCAGACGACGAATATTACCGCCGCCTCGGCTTCCGCCGCTACAGCCAGCTCCGGCAGCGTGAACTGAAAGCCGCCATCCCCGGCGAGGCATATGACGGGCGCGCCGGGTGCCGCGATCGCCGCGCCGATCGCCGCCGGCGCGCCGTAGCCCAGCGTGCCGTAGCCGGTGGCGGAGCTGAACCATCCGCCCGGCCGGTCATGGTCGTAATAGAGGTTGGCGGCGTAGACGGGCTGCGTCGAATCGCCGACGATCAGCGCGCCGGGCAAGGCATCGCGGATCGCCTCGACCGCCGCGAGCTGCGCCTGCATCCCCGGGCCGAGTTCCGCGCGGGCGGCCCGGCGGCAGGCTTCGGCCCGCTCCCTGCCTCGCGAGGTTCCGCTTGCCAGCGCCCGGTCGGAGATCATCGGCAACAGCGCTTCCAGCGCCTGGACGCTGTCGGCTTCGATCCTGACCGCCGCCGGGCGCCGATCGAGCTGCTCGGCGTCGATGTCGATGCGCACGAGATTTGGCGGATGCACGAAGCCGCCATCGCCATACATGTCGTAGTCGGTCGGCCCGAACTCGGTGCCGATCGCGATCACCAGATCCGCCGCTTGAATCGCGGCGCGCACGGCCTTGAGGCTGGGGCTGGCCGGCACAATGAGCGGATGGGCGTGGAGCAGGCCGCGCGCATTGGCTGTCGCGACCACCGGCGCGTCCAGCCTTTCGGCTAGCTCCTTCAGCAGTCCCTGCGCCCGCCTTGCGCCGCCGCCGATCAGGATCAGCGGCCGCAGCGCCTGGGTAATGAGACGCGACGCGGCCGCCAGCGCCTCGCGGTCCGGCTCGGGCGGAGCGGCCTCTTCGATGGCGCGGATCGATAGCTGCCGGCATTGCCATGACGTCCAGCGGGATTTCGATATGCACCGGTCCCGGACGGCTGGAGGCGAAGAGCGCGAAGGCGCGGTCGATCGCCGGCTGCAGGCTTGCCGGGTCCTCGACACGGGTGGACGACAGCGCCACCTTCCCGATCAGGCCGCGCTGGTCGGGCAATTCGTGAAGATAGCCAAGACCCTTGCCGAGCGTGGGCGTGGCGTTGACGCCGGACACCACCAGCATCGGCACCGAATCGGCGCGCGCCTGGGCCATCGCCGTCAGCGTGTTGGTGAGCCCCGGACCGGTTATGACGAAGACCACGCCGGGCCGGCCGCTGGCGCGCGCATAGCCGTCGGCCATGAAGCCCGCGCCCTGCTCGTGGCGCGGCGTGACGTGGCGGATTTTCGACCGCGCGAGGCCCCTGTAAAGCTCGACCGTGTGGACGCCCGGAATGCCGAACACCGTATCGACGCCATGGCGTTCGAGCAGGGTGACGAGCGCTTCGCCGATGGTGGTCATGGGTGTGGAACTTCGACAAGGAAGGCGCCAGCGGCCAGGGCTTCGCGAATATCGTCACGGGCGACGACAGCGTCATGGTCCGACGGTCCCGGCAAGGCCTCATCCTCGGCCCAAAGACGAAGCGCTTCAATCGCGTTCACGATGACATCGGCGCGCTGATCTGCCGCAGAAAAGACGCCGGGAAGATCGGGGAAACGCACGCCGACGGCGCCTTCTTTCTCGTGTTCAACCAATGCGAAATATTTGCGCATTTTGTTTCTCCTTCGACCCCTTCATCCCCTCAGCACCGGACGCGTCAGGCATGTCGGTCCGCCCTCGCAGGCGATGCACAGCGCATCGGCCTCGAAGGTTTCCACGCGGCAGCCGGCGGCTTCCATCGCCGCCTTCGTCCTGGGAAAGCCGGCGACGGCGATCACCGCGCGCGGGCTGGTCGGCAATACGTTAAGGCTTAGCCCGTTGCGAGGCAAGAAACTCGTCGGCGTCGCCCTCGACAAGCGTGATGCCGCGCGCCTTCAGCATCTGGTAGAACGGCGCCGGCAGCAGCGGCGCATGGACCAGCGCGAGATCGTCGGCGAGCGGGCTGATCACCGACATCAGATGCAGGCAGGCTTCTTCGCCGTGCCAGAGCGGCAGGTCGAAGCCGTGGACGGAAATGCCGTGCGGCGTGAGCAGGTCGGACATTTGCTGAATGCCCGCCTGGTTGGTGCGCACGCCGCGGCCGATGGCGAGCGTCGCGCGGTCCACCCAGACGCAGTCGCCGCCCTCCACCTGTCCCGGCGCCTCGATTCGGCCGAGGATGGGCACGCCGAGACGGCGATAGGCGGCCTCGTGCAGCGCCGGTTCGGAGTCCCGCAGCGGCTTGCCCATGGACAGGATGACGGCGCCATGATCCGTCACCAATGACGGATCATGTGTAAATACCGAGTCCGCCAGCCCGTCGGCGGTGTCGTCGAGCCAGGCGATTTCGGCGCCTGACGCGGCAACAAGCCTTGCAAGCGCGGCGTGCTGCTCTGCGGCCTTCGCCGCGTCGAAACCCGGCCCGTAGTGCCAGCGTGCGGGATCGGCCCCCTGCATGGCGGAGGCGGCCCGCCGCATCAGCACGAGCCGGAGCGGCGCCGCCATCGACTGCGAACCGTAGGCTCTGGGGGTGGCGAGATTCAAGGCGAGTCCTCCCAGTCATCCGCTCGGCTGGCGCAAGCTGGCCCGTTGCGAACCGGCCGGTTTGCTCCGCTTCTTTTTTCGCGTCGTTTTTTGCCGGAAACCGGCGTTCACCTTTGGCGCGATACTCTAATATCCATCCGCGGCGGACGGCTGCAAGAGTTAGCGTAGCGGGTTGACGGATGGAATGCGCGAGGTCCATTGTCCTGGTGGGAACAATCAGGACGGACTGAACAAAGGTCCGCCGCGATGCCGGCAAGAAAAGCGGGAGGTGCTCTGAATGAGTGCGACGACGGCGGCCAAGTCGGCCACCCCGGCAGTCAATGGCGTCGCCGAAGCGATTCATATCGAGGACCTTCACAAGAAATTCGGCAATCTGCACGTGCTGAAAGGCGTGTCGCTATCGGCGCGCGACGGCGAGGTGGTTGCCATCATCGGCGGCAGCGGATCCGGCAAATCGACGCTCCTGCGCTGCATCAACTGTCTCGAGAACCCCACCAGCGGCCTGATCCGCGTCAACGGCGAGGAGATCAAGCTGAAGCCCGACGGCCATGGCGGCTCCGTGCCGTCCGACCGGCGGCAGATCGAGCGCATCCGCTCGCGCCTCGGAATGGTGTTCCAGAGCTTCAACCTGTGGAGCCACATGACGCTTCTCGAAAACGTCATCGAGGTTCCGATCCATGTGCTGGGCGTGGCGCGGCAGGAAGCGATTGCGACGGCGGAAAAGCTGCTCGCGCGTGTCGGCCTCGCCGAGAAGCGCGATGTCTATCCGGCCTTCATGTCGGGCGGCCAGCAGCAGCGCGGCGCGATCGCGCGGGCGCTGGCCATCCAGCCGCGCGTCATGCTGTTCGACGAGCCGACCTCCGCGCTCGATCCGGAACTGGTCGGCGAGGTGCTGAAAGTGATCGCCGATCTCGCGCAGGAGGGCCGCACCATGGTGCTGGTCACCCATGAGATGAAGTTCGCGCGGCAGGTCGCGACCCATGTGGTCTATCTCTATAACGGGCTGGTCGAGGAAGAGGGCCCGCCCGAGCAACTCTTCGGCGCGCCGAAATCGGAACGCTTGAAGCAGTTTCTCCGCAACATTCATTGAGTTGCGGAGTGGGAACAACAACAAAAACGGGAGCAGCAAACCATGAGGAAAATGATCGCAGCCGCCGCGATGGCGCTTGGCATGGCCGTATCCGGGATCGCGGTCGCCAGCGCCGAGCCGCTGGTGATCGGAATGGCGCCGGAGCCCTATCCGCCGTTCGAGTGGCCGGACGCCTCCGGCAAGTGGGTCGGTTGGGAAGTCGACTTCATCAATGCACTCTGCGAAGAGGCCAAGTTCGAGTGCACCCTGAACATGGTTGCCTGGGACGGCATCATCCCGGCGCTGACCAGCAAGAAGATCGATGCCATCATCAACTCGATGAACATCACCGAAGAGCGCAAGAAGACGATCGATTTCTCCGATAAATACTACAACACGCCCGCCGCGGTGATCGGTCCGAAAGATGCGAAATTCGAGGCGACGCCTGAAGGGCTCAAAGGCAAGATCGTCGGGGTCCAGGCTTCCACCGTTCATGGCACCTATGCCAAGAAGTATTTCGCGGAAGCCGCCGAGATCAAGGAATATCCCGACCCAGGACGAGGCCAATCAGGATCTTGCAGCAGGCCGGATCGACGCCGTGCAGGCTGACGCGATCGCGCTGGACGCATTCCTGAAGAGCGACCAGGGCAAGGCCTGCTGCGACTTGAAGGGCGTGGTCGCCGAGGATGTCGAGATTATGGGTCCTGGCGTCGGCGTCGGCCTGCGCCAGGAGGATACCGCGATCAAGGAACGCATCAACGCCGCGATCAAGGCGCTGCGCGAGAACGGCAAATACGACGAGATCACCAAGAAGTACTTCGATATCGACATTTACGGCGGCTGATCGCGCCCATTTGCGCGCGATGCGTTTCGGTCATCCGGCACGCCGCCTCCTTCCCGTCCATCGCGGGGAGAAGGATGCCGCTGCGCGGATGATCGGCCGCACAGCGCCATTGCTTCCCCTGAGGACCGGCCGGAGCCGGCGCGATCGCCCGCAGCCTCCGGCCGATTCCGGCATGGAAGAGGCATCATGACAATCCGCGGGAGCGTGCCATCGAAACGGTGCTGAATTCGGTTCTTCAGGTCGGAGTCGTCGAACTCCTGTCCCTGCATCCGCCCGGCTGGGGCGGCGCTCTGCTGCGCGGGCTGATGCGCTCCATCGAAATCGCCGTCGGCGCTTTCGGCATCGGCCTTCTGATCGGAACCGCCGGCGCCTATGGCAAGCTCTATGGCGGGCCGGTGGTGCGCGACCTGATGGAGGTCTACACCACCATCGTGCGCGCCGTCCCGGAACTGGTCCTGATCCTGCTGCTCTATTTCGCCGGGCGCCGACCTCGTCAATCGCGTGCTTGAAGGCCTCGGCTATGAGCGCGTCGACATCAGCGGACTGGTGGCGGGCATCGGCGTGCTGGCGTTCGTGCAGGGTGCCTATGCGACGGAAGTGATCCGCGGGGCCATTCTCTGCGGTGCCGCAAGGCCAGATCGAGGCTGGACGCGCCTATGGCATGTCGCCCGGGCTTGATGCTGCGGCGCGTCACGCTTCCCGCCATGCTGCCCTTCGCCATTCCAGGCCTTTCCAATCTCTGGCTGATCGCCACCAAGGACACCGCGCTGCTTGCCGTCGTCGGCTTCAACGAACTGACCCAGGCGACGCGCGAGGCGGCAGGCACGACGAAATACTATTTCACCTTCTACATGGCGGCGGGCGCGCTCTACCTGCTGCTGACGCTGTTCTCCAACGTCATCATCGCCCGGATCGAGAAATGGTCGCGGCGCGGCATGCCGGCGATGGGAGGCCACTGATGACGGTGCAACTCGTCAATGCCGGCCGCCGCCAGCGCGTGATGGGCTGGCTGCAGCCGCACCGCATCGGGATGATCCTCGTCGCCGCCGCGCTGGTCGCTGGCGGCGGCGATCTTCATGCGCTGGGACTGGCTGCCCAAATATCTTCCGCTCGCCGCACAGGGTCTGTGGCGAACCATCTGGATACTGGTGGTGACGACGGTGCTGGGCTTCGCGCTCGCCGTGCCGCTTGGGCTCGTGCAGGTCACCGGGCCATGGTGGCTGTCAAAGCCGGCGCTCGCCTTCTGCACGGTCATCCGCGGAACGCCGCTGCTGCTGCAACTCTGGCTGCTCTATTACGGGCTGGGCTCGCTGTTCCCGCAATTTCCATGGATACGCAATTCCGACCTGTGGCCGATCCTCCGGCAGGCATGGCCCTACGCGGTCCTATGCCTGACCTTGTCCTTCGCCGCCTATGAGGGCGAGGTCATGCGCGGCGCGTTTGCCGGCGTGCCGCGCGGCCAGCTTGAGGCGGCGCGCGCCTACGGCATGCCGCGCTTCACCACCTTCCGCCGCATCTGGCTGCCGCAGGCCGTTTTCCGGGCCTTGCCGACGCTTGCCGGCGAGACGGTGCTGCAGCTCAAGGCGACGCCGCTGGTCGCCACCATCACCGTCATCGACATCTACGCGGTCGCCTCGCGCGTGCGCCAGGACACCTACATCATCTATGAGCCGCTGCTGCTGCTCGCGCTCGTCTATCTCTGCATCACCGGCATCATCATCTTTCTGTTCCGCAAGCTGGAAGCGAGAATTCCCGTCCGCGTAGCGTGAGGACCGGCATGGATGCGACGGTCGGCATCGGCCTCGACGAGGCTTTGGCGCTTTGCGCCGCCGCTGCCATGCGGCACGGCGCCAGTGCCGAAACCGCGCACGCAATCGCGCTGGCGGCGGTTCGCGCCGAAGCGGAGGGCCAGCCGGCGGTCGGCCTCACGCACTTCATCGATTATCTCGATTCGCTACGCGGCGGTCGCATCGATGGGACGGCCGTACCCGTCATCACCCGGCCGGCACCCGCGATAATCCTCTGCGACGCGTGCAAGGGCGCGGCACATACCGGCTTCGACCGCGCTTTTGACGATCTTGTCGCCACGGCGCGGAACTTCGGCCTCGCGCTGTTTCTCCAGAACAACGCCTACACCTGCGGCGCGCTCGGTCCCTTCGCGGCGCGGCTGGCCGAGGCCGGCCTGGTGGGGCTCGCCGCCACCAACGGTCCTGCGCTGCTTGCTGGCTCCGGCGGCACACGGCCGGTATTCTGCACCAATCCGCTGGCCTTCGCGGCACCCGTCGAGGACGGCCCGCCGCTCCTCATCGATCAGTCGTCGAGCGCCACCGCCTTCGTCAGCATCCGTCAGGCGGCGCGCGAAGGCCGGGCGATTCCCCCTGGTTGGGCGCTGGACGCCGACGGCAACGCGACCACCGACCCGAATGAGGCGATGCGCGGCGCGCTGCTCGCTTTCGGCGGCCAGCGTGGCGCCAACATAGCGCTGATGGTCGAGGTGCTGTCGGCCGGCCTTTCGGGCGCCAACTGGTCGCTCGACGCCGCATCGATGTCGGAAGGCCATGAAAGCCCGGCGACCGGCCTGTTCGTGCTGGCAATCGCGCCCGGCCTGCTCGACCCGGATTTTCCGAAGCGCATGGCGGCGCAACTGGCGCGCCTGTCGGAGGTGCACGGCGTCCATATACCTGGACCGGCCAGGGCGCGTGCACGCGAGACCGCCGCCCGCCTCGGCCTCACGGTGCCCAGGGCGGTCTACGACCGGATCGCGGGATAATGCCAAAGGTCTTCGAGTTTGACCTGGTGCGACCGCATGCCTGTTCACGGTTTTGTCAGCCGCGCGTGATTGACTTTCCGGCTCGGGGCACGTGTTTTGCTGCGGTGCAACAGTGGAGAGCCCGATGACCGACATGAGCCTGCCTTCGCGGCGCCGCCTGATCCTTCCTTTCCTCGGCAGCCTGTATGGCGCGCTGCACGACAGCGCCGAGACGCTGCTGCGCGTCGTCGCCGGCCTCGCGCTCGTCACCCACGGCGCGCCGAAGATCGTCAACCCCTTCGGGGCGGTCGGCATGGTCGAAGCGCTCGGCTTTTATCCCGGCGCATTATGGGCGCCGCTGCTTGCGGCGACCGAATTCTTCGGCGGGATTTTCATCGCGATCGGCTTCCTGACGCGGCCGGCGGCTGTCGCCGCCGCCATCGTGCTTCTGGTCACCGTCTACTTCCACTGGGTCGTTCAGGGCGAAGGCTTTTTCGGCGCCGAGAAGTCGATCCTGTGGGCGGCGATCTTCATCTTTTTCGCCATTCGAGGCGGCAACCGCCATTCGGTGGACGCAAGGCTCGGGCGGGAGTTCTGATTTCAACGACGAGGCTGAACGCCGCTTCTATTCGCTTACCGCCCCCGCCTTGGCGGTTTCGATGCGGAAAGCGGCCGAGATCAGCGCGCTTGTATATTCGGTTTGCGGCCGTTCGAAGATCTGGGCGGCAGGGCCGTGTTCGACGATCCGGCCGTTGCGCATGACGATCACCTCGTTGGCGAGCGCGCGGATCACCCTCAGGTCGTGGCTGATGAACAGATAGGCGAGGTCGTGCTTTGCCTGCAGCGCGCGCAGAAGGTCGACCACCTGCGCCTGCACGCTCATGTCGAGCGCCGAGGTCGGCTCGTCGAGCATCACGAATTTCGGCTTGAGCACCATGGCGCGCGCAATCGCGACGCGCTGGCGCTGGCCTCCAGAAAACTCGTGCGGGTAGCGAAAGCGGGTTTCGGGATCGAGGCCGACTTCCTTCAGCACATCGACCACGCGCTTGTCGCGTGCATCTTCCGACAAGCCCGGCTCGTGGATGCCGAGGCCCTCGGCGACGATTTCCGACACCGACATGCGCGGGCTCAGCGAACCGTAAGGGTCCTGGAAGACGATCTGCAATTCGCGCCTCAGCGGCCGCATATCGGCGAAGGACAATGCGTCGATGTCGCGGCCCTGGAAGCGAATCTTGCCCTGGGACGAGATCATGCGGCAGAGCGCCAGGCCGAGCGTGGTCTTGCCCGATCCCGATTCGCCGACGACCCCGACCGTCTGGCCGGCGCGCACGATGACGTCGATGCCGTCGACCGCCTTCACGTGATCCACGGTGCGGCGGAAGAAGCCCTGCTTGATCGGGAACCACACCTTCACGTCCTCGCCCGCCATGACGGTGCGGGCGCTTGTATCGGTCGAGGGCGGCCGGCCTTTCGGTTCGGCGGCCAGAAGATGGCGCGTATACTCATGCCGCGGATTGGCGAAAATCTCCGCCGTGGGGCCGGTCTCGACGATTCGCCCCTGCGTCATCACGCAGACGCGGTCGGCGATCTTGCGCACGATGCCGAGATCATGGGTGATGAACAGCATGGACATGCCGTTCCTTTCCTTGAGCCCGGCCAGAAGCTCGAGGATCTGCGCCTGCACCGTCACGTCGAGCGCGGTCGTCGGTTCGTCGGCGATCAACAGTTCCGGTTCGTTGGCGAGCGACATGGCGATCATCACGCGCTGGCGCTGGCCGCCGGAGAGCTGGTGCGGATAGGCGCCAAGGCGCCTTTCCGGATCGCGAATGCCGACCTCGTGCAGCAACGCAAGTGTCCGCGCCCGCGCCTGCCGGTCGCTCATGCCCTGATGCAGCGAAAGCACCTCCACGATCTGCTGCTCGATCGTGTGCAGCGGGTTGAGCGAGGTCATCGGCTCCTGGAAGATCATGGTGATCTTGTTGCCGCGCACCTTTCGCAGCGCCTGCTCGCCCTTGGAAAGCAGGTCATCGCCCTTGAACAGGATCTGGCCGTTCGGGTGGGCGGCGGGCGGATAGGGCAGGAGCTTCAAGACCGACAGCGCCGATACCGACTTGCCCGAACCGGATTCGCCGACCAGCGCCACGGTCTCGCCCTTCGCTATGTCGAAGGAGATGCGGTCGACAGCGGTCGAAGTCCGTCCACCCTGGGTAAAGGTGACGGAAAGGTCGCGGACGGAGAGGAGAGGAACGGTCACCTGGAGGTCCGACTTTCGATGATGGTCCGAGCTAAGCATAGTCTGCGAACGAACGGCATTAATCGTCCCACTCGTCACGAAGCTCGCGGATCCGCCGAACCGCATCGTCCGTGGATACTCCCTTCGCCTCCCGGCGTGCCTCTTCGAGAAGTTTCAAAAGCTCGCCGCGATCCGACGACACCGGTTCCTCCTGGACCGTTACCCGCACAGAGGCATTCGCCGCGATAGATCCACGCAAATCCTTCGGAAGCCTGGCAGCCGGATAGTGTTCAAGCACGACCTTGTTCATCTCTTAATTCCACGTAAGAAAGCCCATGCATATACTACCGGGCCGCTCATCTGAACGTCTTCCTCGGATCGAAGGCGTCGCGCGTCGCTTCGCCGACAAAGATCAGCAGCGACAGCATCAGCGAGATCACCACGAAGCCCGACAATCCCAGCCAGGGCGCATTGAGGTTGCGCTGACCCTGCCGCAGCAATTCGCCGAGGGAGGCGGAGCCGGGCGGCAGGCCGAAGCCGAGGAAGTCGAGCGAGGTCAGCGTGGTGATCGAGCCGTTGAGGATGAACGGCAGGAAGGTCAGTGTCGCCACCATGGCGTTGGGCAGCAGGTGGCGGAAGATGATCGTATGGTTGGGCACGCCAAGCGCGCGCGCCGCATTCACATATTCGAAATTGCGCGCCCGCAGGAACTCGGCCCGCACAACGCCGACGAAGCCGACCCAGGAGAACAGCAGCATCAGGCCGAGCAGGATGAAAAACCCGGGCGGCAGCACCGCCGCCACGATCATCAGCAGGTACAGAACCGGGATCGCCGACCAGATCTCGATGAAGCGCTGGAAGATCAGGTCGGTCCAGCCGCCGAAATAGCCTTGCAGCGCACCCGCCGACACGCCAAGGACCGCCGAGCCCAGCGTCAGGATCAGGCCGAACAGGACCGAGATGCGAAACCCGTAGATGACACGCGCAAGCACGTCGCGCGCCTGATCGTCGGTGCCCAGCCAGTTCCAGTTGCCCAGCGTGCAATTGGGATCTTCGACGCCCAGCGCGTAGCGTGAGCAGCGGTCCTCCTTCGAGAACATCCAGGACGGCCGGGCCGGCGTCGGCTCGGGAATCTCGTTATTGACGGTCCGGTAGGAGTAGCGGATCGGCGGCCACACCATCCAGCCATCGGCGTTGATTTCGTCCTGGATCACCGGATCGCGGTAGTCGGTGACGGCAAGGAAACCGCCGAACCTCTCCTCGGGATAGTCGATGAAAACCGGAAACAGAATCTCGCTTTGGTAGGAAATCACCAGAGGCCGGTCGTTGGCGATAAACTCGGCGATCAGCGACAGGCCGAACAGCACCAGGAAGATCCATAGCGACCAGTAGCCGCGCCGGTTGGCCTTGAAGCTCTGCCAGCGCCGCTGGTTGAGCGGCGACAGCCACGGCCGCGCCGTCCGCTGAACGGCTCCTGCTTCGCTCCCGACCAGTGCCTGCTCCATCAGACATCCCTCCGCTCGAAGTCGATGCGCGGATCGATCCAGGTGTAGGTGAGATCGGAGACCAGCGAGATGAACAGGCCGATGAGCGAGAAGATGTAAAGATTGGCGAACACCACCGGGTAATCGCGGTCGAGCACGGACTTGTAGCCGAGCAGGCCGAGGCCATCGAGCGAGAAGATGTTCTCGATCAGGAGCGATCCGGTGAAGAAGGCCGAGATGAAGGCGCCGGGAAAGCCGGCGATCACGATCAGCATGGCGTTGCGGAACACATGGCCGTAGAGAACGCGCCGCTCCGACAGGCCCTTGGCGCGCGCCGTCACGACATATTGCTTGCGGATCTCGTCGAGGAACGAGTTCTTGGTGAGCAGCGTCGTCGTGGCGAATGCCGACAGGACCATGGCCGTCAGCGGCAGCGTCAGGTGCCAGAAATAGTCGACGATCTTTTCCGGCCACGAAAGCTGGTCGAAATTGTCCGATGTTAGATGCGCCAGCGGGAACCAGTCGAAGAACGAGCCGCCGGCGAACAGCACCATCAGCAGGATGGCGAACAGGAAGCCAGGAATGGCGTAGCCGACGATGACTATCGCGCTGGTCCAGGTATCGAAGGACGAGCCATCCCGCACCGCCTTGCGGATGCCGAGCGGGATCGAGATCAGGTAGGAAAGCAGCGTGATCCATAGGCCGATCGAGATCGACACCGGCATTTTTTCGAGAATCAGGTCCAGCACCGAGATCTTGCGGAAATAGCTCTCGCCGAAATCGAAGCGCGCATAATTCCACAGCATCAGGCCGAAGCGCTCCAGCGGCGGTTTGTCGAAGCCGAACTGCTTGCTCCAGCTTGGCGATGAATTCGGGGTCCAGTCCTTGCGCGCCGCGGTATCGCGACGAGACCTCGCCGCCGGCAGCGTCGAAATTGCCGCCGCTCATGTCGCCGCCGCCGCCCGAGATACGGTCCGTGGCGTCGCCGCCTTGCCCGGTCAGCCTGGCGATCACCTGCTCGACCGGCCCGCCCGGCGCGAACTGCACGACCGCGAACGAGATCGCCATGATGCCCAACAATGTCGGGATCATCAGAAGGACGCGGCGGAGGATATAGGCGCCCATCAGGCAACGCCTCGTGGCGGGACTACAAGAAGAATGGTCTCATCCTTTCCCAATCGCCGCCGCCTTGTCGTTGTCGTGCCACCACAGCGCCTCGACCGGGAAACCGTAGTCCGGCTTCGGCTCCTTGAAGCCGAACATATCCCAGAACGCGGCACGGTGATTCGCCGAGTACCAGCATGGAATCCAATCGTGGCGGGCGCGCAAGACCCGGTCGAGCGCGCGCATGGCGACGGTGAAGCTGTTGCGGTCCGTGGCGCCGCCGACGGCGGCCACCAGCGCATCGACCGCCGGGTCGGTGGTGCCGGGCAGGTTGCGCGCCCCGGTCAGCCTGGCCGAGCGCGAATGAAAGGCGGCGGTCAGCCCGTCTTGCGACGGCGTGGCCTCCCAGCTCAGCGCCATCATCACAAGGTCGAAGTCGAAATCGGCCTGGCGCGCCTGCATCTGCGCCGCGTCGATGACGCGCATCGAGGCGTCGATGCCGATCGCCCGCATATTCTCCACCCACGGCCCGATAACGCGCAGGATGCTGTCATCCTCGTCGAGGAATTCCAGCGTCAGCCGCTCGCCCTTGGCATTGACGAGTGCCCCGCCGGCGCGCTCCCATCCCGCCTCGGCGAGCAGCTTCGGCGGCCGCGCCGAGCAGCTTGCGGTCGCGCCCCGAGCCGTTCGACACCGGCTGCGTCACCGCCTCGCCGAAAGCCTCCGGCGGAAGCTGCTCGCGCAGCGGCTCAAGCAGCTTGAGTTCCTCAGCCGAGGGCGGCCCGTCCGCCCGGTAGTCGGAGCGCTCGAAACAGGATTGCGAGCGCTCATAGGCGTCGTAGAACAGGTTGCGCCGTGTCCATTCGAAATCGAAGCACATGCCGATAGCCTGGCGTACCCGCACGTCCGTGAAAGCGCTCGCGGCGCAGATTGATCGCCACCGCCTGCATGGATGGGCGCTTCTCGCCGGGAAACTCGCGCTTGATCACCCTTCCCTCGGCGATTGCCGGGAAATTGTAGTCATTTGCCCAGACGCGCGACGTGAATTCCTGGCGGTAGAGGATGTCGCCCTTCTTGAAGGCTTCGAAGGCCGCCTGGCGCTCGCGGTAGAAATCGATGCGCAGCCGGTCGAAATTGTAGAGCCCGCGCACCACCGGCAGATCCTTGCCCCAATAATCCGCGACGCGTTCATATTCGATCGACTGTCCCGCCGAGACGCGCCCGACCTTGTAAGGGCCGGAACCCAGCAGCGGCTTCAGGTCTCCGGACTGGAAGTCGTTTTCGGTGAGATGTGCCTTCGACAGGATTGGGAATGTCACCGCGCTCAGGATGACCCGCTCCGAGTGCTTTCCGGAGAAGCTGAGCTTCAGCCGGTGCGTGTCGAGCGCCACCGCCTCGGTCATCTCGGTCAGCGTCAGCAGCAGGTCGGGATGCCCGTCCTCCTTGAACAGCTTGTAGGTGAAGGCGGCGTCCTCGGCGGTCAGCGGCGAGCCGTCGTGGAAACGCGCCTCGGGCCGCAGCACGAATTCGAAGCTGTTGCGGTCCTCGCGAAATGGTGACGCTCTCGGCGAGCAGGCCGTAGACCGCGTCCGGTTCGTCGAGCGCGCATGCTCCATCAGCGAATCGAAACACATCTCCATGCGCGGCGGCGCATCGCCGCGCGCCACGAAACTGTTGAGCGTGTTGAAGGTCTGGACGTTCTGATTGTAGAGCCAGTTTGGCGGCGCGAAATTGAAAAGCCCGCCCTTGGGCGCGTCGGCGTTGACATAGTCGAAATGCTTGAAATCAGGCGGATATTTCAGGTCGCCGAAGGCCGAGAGCCCATGCAGCTTCTGGCCCGTCGGGCTGGCCGCGAAGACTTTTCCGGGAAGCAGCGGCGCGGCGAGGCAAGCGCCCGCGCCGGCGAGGAAGTGGCGGCGGGTGGCTCGCATCAGTTGGTGTTTCCGTATTTCGCCGCCAGCGCCTTGTCCTTCTCGGGATCGATCCACCAGGATTCGGTATCGGGCCCGGTATAATCCGGCTGCTTTTCGGGAATGCCGAATTTGTTCCAATAGGCCAGCCAGACATTCGGGTTGTTATACTGGGGAACATAATAGTAGTTCCACAAAAGCACGCGATCCAGTGCATGGGTCGCGGCGACGAGTTCGTCATGATCCTTGGCGAAGATAACGCGGTCGACCAGCGCATCCACCACCGGATCCTTGATGCCGGCATAGTTGCGGGAACCAGGCAGATCGGCAGCCCGGCCGGACCAGAAATCGCGCTGCTCATTGCCGGGCGAACTGGACTGCGCCTGCACCACTGTAACCGAATCGAAGTCGAAATTCTGAATGCGGTTTACATACTGGCTTCGGTCGACGATGCGCAGGCTGGCGTCGATGCCGAGGCGGCGCAGATTGTCCATGAACGGGGCGGTGACCCGTTCGTCAGTCGGGTCGTCGCCGAGAAACTCCATCCTGAACTGTTCGCCGGTCTTCTCGCTGACCAGCTTGCCGCCCTTGTTCACCCAGCCGGCCTGTTTGAAAAGATCGTAGGCCTTGCGCAAATTCTCGCGCGTGGCCTGCGGCGTGTCGTAGGCGGGCAGCTTGAACGCCTGCGTGAACAGTTCGGGCGGCAGCTTGTCCTTGTATTCCGTCAGGATTTCGAGCTCCCGGCCTTGCGGCAGGCCGCTGGATGCGAGCTCTCCGCCTTCGAAGTAGCTGTCGGTGCGCTTGTAAAGCCCATAGAACAGCGTGCGGTTCATGCTTTCGAAGTCGTAGGCGTAGGTCAGCGCCTCGCGAACGCGCCGATCCTGGAACTGCGGCCGGCGCAGATTCAGCGTAAAGCCCTGCATCGGCTCGTTCGAGGTGGTCTCGAATTCGCCCTTGATCACGTCTCCGGCCTTGAAAGCCGGGAAATTATACTCCGTCGCCCATTTCTGGGCGCGGTTTTCCGGCCTGATGTCCTGGTATCCGCCCTTTGTGAAGGCCTGCCACACCGCATTGTCGTCCTGGAAATAGGCGATGCGGCGCCGGTCGAAATTCTCGCGGCCGATCTTCACCGGCAGCTTCGCGCCCCAATAATCTTCCACCCGCGTCCATACGATCTCGGCCCCTGGCTTGAAGCTTGCTATTCTGTAGGCGGCCGAGCCGAGCGGCGGCTCCAGCGTCGGCTGCGTGATGTCGCGTTTCTTGCCGCTGGCGTCCGTGCCCTCCCACCAGTGTTTCGGCAGCACGACCAGGTCGCCCATGATCTTCGGCAATTCGCGGTTGCCCTTCTGGTCGAAGCGGAATTCGACCTCGCGATCGTTCAGCGCGACCGCCTCGGTCACGTTTTCGTAATAGCGGTTGTACATCGGGCTGTTTGCCTTCAGCACGTTGAAGGACCACACCACGTCGTCGACGGTGATCGGCTTGCCGTCATGCCATCTGGCGCGCGGATCGAGGCGGTAGGTGGCGGAGGAAAAGTCCTCGGGATATTTGAAAGCCTCGGCGATCAGCGGGTGGCTGACGCTGGCTTCGTCGGTCGCCTGCTCCATCAGCGTGTCGTAGAGAAATCCGCCGCCGAAGGCGACCAGACCGGCGGCCGGCGTGCCGCGCACGATGAAGGGGTTGAAGCTGTCGAAGGTTCCGCTCACGACCGAATTGATCGTCCCGCCCTTCGGCGCATCGGGATTGACGTAGTCGTAGCGCTCGAATTTGTCGCCGTATTTCGACGGGCCGGACAGCGACGAGTAGGTCCGCCATTCCTCAGCCTGGACGGCCGTCGCCGCCATAATCAGCCCGGCGAGAGCCGGAACCCATTTCCTCGCTTGCGGCGGAAACGTCATCCGCGCTCTCCCTTGTCCTACAAAACGGCAACAGGCCGACGCGATCGGAACCATGCGTCGACGCGTGATAACAAAAAAGCCGGGTGGAACCCGGCTTTTTCGTGATTTCGGCAATTACAAATTTGTCATTGTGCCGGCGCGGCGCCTTCGGCCGGCGCATGCGCGGCTTCGGCCGGAGCAGCGCCTCGGCTGGCGCGGCGCCTTCGGCCGGCGCGTGCGCGGGTTCGGCCGGAGCAGCACCATCGGCGGGAGCCGCGGCGGGTTCGGCCGCCGGCGCGGCGGCAGGATCGGGCAGCGGCGCGGGACTATCCGCATGCGCACGCAGATAGGCGATCAGCGCGGCGCGCTCCTCGACCTTCTTGAGGCCCGCGAAGCCCATGGCAGTGCCTTTGACCAGGCCTTTCGGCGAGGCGAGGAACTTGTCGAGATGGTCATAATCCCAGACCACCGAGCCGCCCTGCGCGAACTCCTTCATCGGAGCCGAGTAGGCGAAGCCGGCATGCGAAGCGATCGGACGGTTGACCACGCCCCAGAGATTGGGGCCGACCTTGTTGGCGCCGCCGCTGTCGTCCGTATGGCAGGCCGCGCACTTCTTGAATACCGCGGCGCCAGCCTCGGGGGTGGCGGCGGCCAGCAGGGGCAGCACGGATTGCTCGGCAGGCGCTTCGCCGCCGCCACCGCCTCCGCCATGCGCGTCATCGGTCGCTTCGATCGCGAAGCCCGGTCTTTCGGGAACCGGAGCGGCGAAGATCGCCTCGGAAATCAGCGACAATGAAAAGACGAAGAAAATGGTCCCCAGCAGAGCGCCGATAATCTTGTTGAATTCGAAAGAGTCCATACGCTCCAGGCTCCTGATGCCGCCGCTCTTTCCGGACGCTTCCAGTCGGCGGTCGGGCTGCCGCAACCGGGAAGCCACCGGTCAGGTGGCGCGGAAACTAGGTCTTTTGCTTGGTCGTTGCAACTCCTATAAGGGCGCAACCCGTGAGACTTTTTGCCACTTTCGAAAGCCCCCCGCAAGCTCGCTCCGCATGACCAATCTCATCCTGATTCCCGCCCGCATGGCCTCGACCCGCCTGCCGGGCAAGCCGCTCGCCGACATCGCCGGCCTGCCGATGATCGCGCATGTCGCGCGGCGCGCCGCCGAAAGCGGGCTCGGCCGGGTGGTGGTGGCGACGGACACGCGAGCGGTAGCCGATGCGGTGCGGGCCGGCGGCTTCGAGGCGGTGATGACGCGGATGGACCACCAATCCGGCTCCGACCGGATTTTCGAGGCGCTGAACGCGCTTGATCCGCAAGGCCAGGTGGAGATCGTCATCAACGTGCAGGGCGATCTGCCGACCATCGAGCCGGCGACGATCGCCGCAGCACTTGCGCCGCTCGCCGATTCCGCGGTCGATATCGGCACGCTCGGCGTGGAGATATCGCGCGAGGCGGAGCGGACCAATCCGAACGTCGTGAAGATCGTCGGCTCGGCGCTGTCGGCGACGCGGATGCGTGCGCTCTATTTCACACGCGCCACCGCGCCGTGGGGCGAGGGGCCGCATTACCATCATATCGGCCTCTACGCCTACCGGCGCGCCGCCCTGGAGCGATTCGTAGGCTTGCCGCCTTCGCCGCTGGAGACGCGCGAAAGGCTCGAACAGTTGCGGGCCGTGGAAGCCGGCATGCGCATCGACGTCGAGATCGTCTCCTCGGTTCCTCTCGGCGTCGATACGCCGGAGGATCTTGAGCGGGCGCGCCAAATCCTGACAGGGAAAGCCTGAACATGCCGGAAAACACCAATCGCATCTCCTTCCAGGGCGAACCTGGCGCCAATTCCGACACCGCCTGCCGCAACATGTTTCCCGGGATGGAGCCGCTGCCCTGCCCGACCTTCGAGGACGCCTTCAACGCAGTCGAGACCGGCAAGGCCGATCTCGCCATGATCCCGATCGAGAACACGATCGCCGGCCGTGTCGCCGACATTCACCATCTCCTGCCGGAATCGCATCTGCACATCATCGGCGAGTATTTCCTGCCGATCCATTTCCAGCTCATGGTGCTGCCGGGCGTGCCGCGCAAGGAGATCAAGTCCGTCCACAGCCACATTCACGCGCTCGGCCAGTGCCGGAAGTTCATCCGCAAGAACGGCTGGAAGCCGGTGGTTGCGGGCGACACGGCGGGGGCGGCCAAGCTGGTCGCCGAGATCGGCGACCGCACCATGGCCGCGCTGGCGCCGCGGCTGGCGGCCAGCCTCTACGGTCTCGACATCATCGAGGAGAATGTCGAGGACACCGACACCAACGTCACGCGCTTCGTCGTTCTCACGAAGAACAAGCAATGGGCCTCGCGGACGCAGGCCGACACCAGGATGATGACGACGTTCATTTTCAGGGTGCGCAACGTTCCGGCCGCCCTCTACAAGGCGATGGGCGGCTTCGCCACCAACGGCGTCAACATGACCAAGCTGGAGAGCTATCAGCTCGGCGCCTTCACGGCGACCTTGTTCTATGCCGACATCGAGGGCCACCCCGACGACATAGGCGTCAGCAACGCGCTTGAGGAGTTGCGTTTCTTCTCGCGCGAGGTGCGCATCCTTGGCGTCTACCCCGCCAGCCAGTCGCGCGAGGCCTGGCAGGTCGCCGACTGAGGCTTTCCGGCGTTTTGCAGGGGCGGGCAAGAACCCCTCAGGGATTTTCGGCCCAATGGCGGATGAGGTGATGCGCGATCGCCCCTGAAGGCGGCACGCCCAGGCCGTCCGGATGCCGTTTCTCCAGCATCGACAGCACTTCGGCGCGCGCAAACCAGCGGCAGTCCTCCAGTTCCGCCTCGTCGCGCCGGATGGTCTCGCTCAACGCCTCGCCGAAACAGCCGATCATCAGCGAATGGGGAAACGGCCACGGCTGGCTGGCATGGTAGACCACGCGGCCCAGCGAAATCCCCGATTCCTCAAGAGTTTCGCGCCGCACCGCCGCCTCTATCGTCTCGCCAGGCTCGATAAATCCAGCCAGCGCCGAATACATTCCCGGCAGGAAATGGGCGCCGCGGCCGAGCAGGCACTTTTCCTGCGTGACGGTCAGCATGATCGCCACCGGGTCGGTGCGCGGAAAATGATCGGAACCGCAGGAAGGGCAGTGCCGCTTGTAGCCGCCGGCGCGGATCTCCGTTTTGCTTCCGCATTTTCCGCAGAATCCATGGCTGGCGTGCCAGGCCAGCAGGGACACGCCCTGCGCCAGGGCGCCGAGGTCGGACAGGCCAAGCAGGCCCTGCACATAGACCGAGCGGTAGTCGATTGCCTTGATCGCGTCTGGAAGCTGTTCCGGCTCAATGCCCGCCACGGCAGCCAGCACCGGGCCGGTCTCATCGACGCCAAGCAGAATCGTCTCTGCCGCCGCTACGCCGAAGGCCGTCGCCTCGGAAGGCGCGAAAAAAGCATCGAACCCCTCGCCGTTCAGCCTGAGATAGGCTCGACCGCCGCGCATCAGCATGATGCGCGCCGCCGGATCGGCAAGCGCGATGCCGGCAGCGTCGTCGCGGCGCTTTTCAGCCTGGCGGTCGAGGCGGTTGCCGGCAAAGCCGACGAACTGGCTAGGTTCGCGTTCGGGCGCGTCAAACAGGCGGATTGGCATAGGCGTGGCGGTTCGAGTTGGGTCCCGACCCTACAGCGCCGTTCTGATCTTGTCGATGAAGCCGCGCATGGCGTCGACCTTGTAGGGTTTGCGCGGGCCAAACCCCCAGACCGGGCCCGGCCATCCCGGATCGCCTTCCGAGCGCGCCACGACATGCACGTGCAGTTGGCGCACGATGTTGCCGAGCGCGCCGGAATTGATCTTCGTGCAGCCGGTGGCGCGCTTCAGTCCCTGCGCGACCATGTTCGTTTCGAACGTCAGCATCGCCTGATCAAGCGGCGTGAGATCGTGCAACTCCTCGACGCCCGGGCGCTGGGGTATAAGCAGCAGCCACGGCCAGCGCTGATCGTTCATCAGCCGGAGTTCACACAGGCCGAGCCACATAAGCGACACGCTGTCAGCCTCCAGCCGCGCATCAAGTTCGAAACCGGCCTTGAGGCCTGGCAGCATCGGCGTTTCCTCGGTGTTTCGACGAAGCTAGAGGCAGCGCTCCGCCGCTGCAAGCGAATCATCGCCAAGCCGGCGGTTGCCCAACCGATCAGGATGGCGAGGGTCGTGCCGCTCAGTTCGTCGCCTTCTTGTCGTCGGCGCCGATCTGGCTGGAGGCACTCTGCTGGGCCAGCATGCCGCGAAGATAGGCCATGTTGGCCTCGGCCTGTTCGGTCGACGGTTCCTGGCGGGCAATCTGCTCCGCCTCGCGCGGCCGTCCTTGCAAACCGACAACCAAAGCGAGATTCTGCCGTACGCGGCTGTCGGCCCCGGGCTGCTCCGCGGCACTGCGCAGATAGGTTTCGGCCGTCTTCAGATCGCCCGCGAGCACATAGGACATTCCGAGATTGGAAAGCACCGAAGGCTCGTTCGGCTTTGCGTCGAGCGCCTTGCGATAGGTTTCGCGGGCCTCGCGCTTCTTGCCCATCTGGTCCAGAATGGCGCCTTCGGCCGAATACAGTTTCCAATCCGGATGCTCGGGCGTCTGGGCGCCGCGGATGGCGTCGAGAGCCGGCCCGAACTGGCCCACGCCGGCGAGCGCCTTGCCGTAGGCCGCCAGCACGTCGCGGTCGTTCGGATGGTCGGCGACCAGCTTGCGCATGACGGCGAGCGACTGATCCGCCTGGCCGCGCGTCTGCAGAACGTTCGCGTAGCGTAGCGCGACGTCCTTGTTGGTCGCGTCCTTCGTGTAGGCACGGTCCAGCGAGGCGGCGGCGGCGGCAAGCTCGCCGCCGGTCAAATGCTCGACCGGCCTGGCCGATCCGCCGGCGACCGAGCCGGTCATTTCGCTCGAAACGGCGCACCCCGCCACGGCCGCGGCGAGGGCAAGCGACAGCAGCACGCCGACGATACGACGCGCGCCGCCGTTACCCTCCGGAATTGTCGTGGCAACCGTTATTTGCATGGATCCGCAGCCCCGTTCGTCTTCAAGACAGAGGTATTCCGTTAACGCTAATGGATGGTTAACAGTAAGCACCTGATATGATTTCGCTACTTCTCCTGATGCCGGGGCAATGCGTCACGCGTGACGGACCCTGTCAGGCTGCCCGCGTCGCCGGGAGAGGTGGCTTGCGAAGCAAGACGGAGAGGGGGACTGGACTTCGCTCTTCGCCAACCTGAGTTCGGAGCCTGTGCCCTCGACAACACGAGCACTCGAGCCGCCGCATGGCGAAAGGCGCAATGTCTCCCAGTGTCGCACGGCACTATTTCAACTTGCTGAATTGACAAAGCAATTTTCTGTCGATCACTAACGGACAGTTAGCCGCCTCTGGATGGAACCCGCATGCCTGTCGTACTGCTCGAACGTCCCGACAAGAACTCCCGGCCTGTCAGGCTGATTTCCACCGCCGGCCTGGCGGACGCGGCCTTGCCGCCGGAAATCCGGGCCTGGGCGGATGCGAACGGCTTTCGCGGTGAAGCCGGCCGCCTCCTTGTTGTTCCGCAGTCAGGCGGCGGCATCGGCGGCGCCCTTTTCGGGCTGGGTGACGGCCAGGAGGGAGCGCTGTTGGCGGGCAATCTCGCCAGGTCGCTGCCGGAAGGCGACTGGCATTTCGCCGAGCCTCCCGCCGCGCCGCAACTGGCGGCGCTCGGCCTGGTGCTCGGCGGCTATGTCTTCACCCGGTACGGAAAGAAGCCCGGCAAGGCCGTGCGTTTCGCGCTGCCGGACGGGGCGGACGCAGGCGCGGTCGAGCGAATCGTCGTCGGCGTCTTTCTGGCGCGTGACCTGATCAACACGCCGGCCAACGATATGGGACCGGACGCGCTGGAGGAGACGGTGCGAAAACTGGCCAGGGCGCACAAGGCAATCGTGTCCGTGGTGGCGGGCGACGCGTTGCTCGCCGAGAACTTTCCGATGATTCATGCCGTCGGCCGGGCCTCCGCGCAGGCGCCGCGGCTGATCGATCTCACCTGGGGCCGAAAGGCGGCGCCGAGGCTTACGCTGGTGGGCAAGGGAGTTCTGCTTCGACACGGGTGGGCTCGACATCAAGCCGGCAAGCGGCATGCTGCTGATGAAGAAAGACATGGGCGGAGCGGCCAATGTGCTCGGTCTGGCCTCGATGATCATGGCGGCCAGGCTCGACATAAGGCTGCGCCTGCTCATCCCTGCCGTCGAGAACGCGATTTCCGGGAACGCCTTCCGTCCGGGCGACGTCGTTCCAAGCCGCAAAGGCATCAGCGTGGAGATCGGCAATACCGACGCGGAGGGCCGGCTGATCCTGGCGGATGCGCTGGCACTCGCCGACGAGGAAGCGCCGGACCTGCTGATCGACATTGCGACGCTCACCGGCGCCGCGCGCGTGGCGCTCGGACCGGACCTGCCGCCTTTCTATACAAGCGACGACGCGCTGGCGGCGGAGATTGCCGCGGCGGCGTTCGCGGTGGAGGACCCGGTGTGGCGCATGCCCTTGTGGAGACCCTATGAATCGAAACTGTCGTCGAAAATTGCCGACATCAACAATGTGACCACCGACGGATTCGCCGGCTCGATCACCGCCGCGCTGTTCCTGCAGCGCTTCGTGGAACAGGCGAAAAGCTGGGTGCATTTCGACATTTTCGGCTGGAACCCTTCGGATCGGCCGCATGGACCGGCCGGCGGCGAGGCACAGGCGATCCGGGCGCTGGAGAAGGTGATCGCGGCAAGGTACGCGCCATAGTTCGTCCGGCATCCTCGACAGACTGCATTTTGGTCGAATGCCAAGCCTTCGCAATATTGAAACGCATCCGAAACGAATGATCGCTAAGGTCGGCCAATGCCGATTACCATGCGCCCGACCCAGGCCCTGCGGCTCTGGCAGGAGGTTGCTCTGTCGGAGGTCAAGGCCGCCATGCCGGACCTGTCGATGCGGCAGATGGCTATCCTGCTCACGGTCTATCTCGATTCGCCGCCGCATACGGTGCGTGGACTGGCGGCCAGGCTTGGCGTATCCAAGCCGGTGATCTCGCGGGCACTCGACACGATGGGCGCGATGAAACTGGTCATGCGCCGGCGCGACGAACAGGATCGCCGCAACGTGCTGGTGCGAAGAACCGTGGAGGGCGCGCTTTATGTCGAGCGATTCGGCGATGTCGTGATTGCCTCGGCCAGGGAGCTACCGCTTTGACCGATGGTCGCAATCCTCAATCGCCTGCGCGCCTTGATGCGCGCCTTCACGCCTATCGGCCCGATCTGGCCGACGCGCGGTTGAGGGGGCAGGTGCGGGCCGAGCGATTCGTCGAAGGAAGGCCGGCGCGCGTCGCCGCGCCGGTCGCCGATCTCAGGGCCGCGCCGCGCCCCGATTCCGGCTTGAACACCCAGTTGCTCAAGGGAGCGCTTGTCAGCGTGTTCGAGGAGGCGAGCGGCTTTGCCTGGATTCAGGCGTCGGACGACTTCTATGTGGGCTATGTCGCCGATACCGTCCTCGGTCCGGCGGACCCCGCCCCGACGCACAGAGTGGCCGCCCAGCGCACATTCATTTATCCCGGCGCCGATCTCAGGCTGCCGCGCAGCGGGACGCTGTCGATGGGGGCGGAAGTGACGGTCGCCGGCCACGCCGAGACGCGCGGCACGCGCTACGCGCTGCTGCCCTCGGGCGAGGCGATCGTGGAGATTCACCTTTGCGGCATCGACACTGTGGCGGACGACTATGTCGCGATCGCCGAGGCGCTGGTCGGCACGCCCTATCTCTGGGGCGGAGCGTCCGGCTTCGGAATAGACTGCTCCGGCCTGGTGCAACTTGCCATGCGCATGGCCGGTCGGTTTGTGCCGCGCGATTCCGACATGCAGGCGGCCGCTCTCGGCGCCGCGATCGACCCCGGCCCGGACTGTGCGGGGCTTGCCCGCGGCGACCTGGTTTTCTGGAAGGGCCATGTCGCGATCATGACGGATGCGCGGTCGATGGTTCACGCCAACGGCCACACCATGACGGTGGCGCGCGAGGGCATGAGGGAGGCGATCAACCGCATCGGCTACCTCTATGGCGGTCCGACCGGCTTCAGGCGGCCATGAAGCCGCTTATACCTAACTGTGCCGGCCCCACTTTGGGAATACCGGGTGCGCTGGGCTTGACCGTTTGCGCCGCCCCGGCAGATGAGCATCTGTTTCTGGGGTCAAGGGGCAATTTGCACCTTCTCCCACAAGGGGAGCACATGGATCAGGTCCAAGAGGGGGGCGCCGCACACGGCGATCGGTTCAAGCGGGCGGCGCGCCGCAAGCAGTGAACGGACCAGAATTTATTTCGGATCCGGAAGGAGCCTTCTCCAATATCACACATCGACATGCGTCTTGGTCTGCAGCCCCGGTTCGGTCCAGTCGGTCGGGCGCACGACCATGCGGTGTACTTTCGGCGGCTCGGCGCCGCTGTGCAGATCCTGGATTCGGTCGGCCACGCCGGCATCGGCCTGGGTGCGGCGCAAATTGTGCCGAAGGTAGTCGGTCCAGGTGGGCACGTGGTAGGACTCGATCCATTGTTCCGGCCGCTCGGTGTCGCGCAGCAGTTCCCATTGGCGCGCGCCGTCGCGCCGGCGGATGCGGCGGCGCTCGTTCATGGCTTCCAGGAAGGCTGGAGTGTCCTCCTCGCGGATGATGTACTCGATCAGCACGGCGACCGGACCGCTGCGGCCACGCAGGTCGAGCGCGAGATGCGGCACCTGCCAGCGATTGAGGGGGTCGAGATTGTCCGGCAGCTTGTCGGGCAGCGCCAGCCTGAGCCCGATCGCGGCACCGCCGAGCATCAGCACCGCGGCGGCCAGCAGGGCGGCATCGATGCCATACTTCTCGGCGACCAGGCCCCAGATCCAGCTTCCCAGCGCCATGCCGCCGAAGGCACAGGTCTGATAGAGCGCCAGCGCCCGCCCGAGTACCCAGCGCGGCGTCGAAAGCTGCACCGTGACGTTGAACATGGCGAGCGCCAGCACCCAGCACACCCCGCCAATCGCCATGCCGGCGCCAGCCACCCAGGCGTTGGGGGCGAGCGCGACCAGGACGGCGCACACCGCGAAACCGATGAAAGCGGCGCGCGCCACCCACTCGTTCTCCCACTTTTCACGGGCTCGGGTTCCGACGAAGGCGCCGCCGACCGCGCCGATGCCGTAGCAGCCCAGCAGCAGGCCGTAGAGCAGCGGGCCGCCGCCGGGCAGGTCGCGCGAAACCAGCGGCAGCAGCGCAAGCACGATGATCGCCGTGAAGCCGAAGACAAAGGCGCGCAGCAGAACCTTTTCGATATGCGGCGACATCGCCACGTAGCGAAGGCCGGCGGTCATGGCCGTTCCGAGCGGTTCGGGCGGCAGCGTCGCCGGCGGCATGACCGTCTTCCATCGGCCGAGCGCGAAGAGGAGCGGAATGTAGCTGACGGCGTTGACCGAGAAGGCGGCCGCCGCGCCGAAGGAAGCCACGATGATGCCGCCGATCGCCGGGCCGACGCTGCGCGAGAGATTGAAGTTGACGCTGTTGAGCGCCACCGCCGACGGCAGCACGGGGCGCGGCACCATATCGCCCACCGAGGCCTGCCAGGACGGATTGTAAAGCGCCGTGCCGCACCCGATCAGGAAGGTGAAGGCAAGCAGCAGCCACGGCGTGATCAGGCCCGCATAGGTGCAGGCCGCCAGCGCGACCGACACCGCCAGCATGAAAAGCTGCGCGATCAACATCACCCGGCGGCGGTCGAAATTATCGGCGATGGCACCCGAAGCCAGCGAAAAGATCATGACCGGCAGCGCGATCGACGCCTGCACCAGCGCCACCATGTCGGCGGAGGCGGCAATCGAAGTCATCAGCCATGCCGCTCCGACCGCCTGAATGAGCGAACCGAGGTTGGAGGCGAGGCTTGCCGCCCAAACGTCCCGGAATACGGGATAAGCCATGGGCGCCAGGGGTGATACGCGGTCGTTCAATGCCGGACTCCCTCCTCGCGGACGCCTCGCCGCTATCGCGTCATAGCGTTTTCGGAATGCGGGGAGAACCGCCGACAATGACAATCCTGAGCAGGTTTCGGAACAGTCTCACGGTTTTCCAACAAAACCTGCGGCAATACGGGAGGGTAGGGCAGGCGAATCCACGCAAGTCTGCTTGGCGTACCAACCGGCCGGCGCCGGTCCCGGACCGCGGCGAACGGCATCGCGGTCATGCGCTCGCTCGGCATTGGCATTTCTGCTGCGGTGCAATATCCTCGATACGGCGCGGAAACGGATAGAAGGATCGTCCCCATGCCTGCCAGCCTCCCAAGAGTAGCAATCGTTACCGGCTCGACCTCCGGCATCGGCCTTGCCATCGCCAGGAAATTCGCGGCCGAAGGCTGCAAGCTGGTGCTCAACTCCTTCAGCGACAGCGCGGAGGATCATGCGATCGCGGACGGCATCGCCAGGGAGCATGGCGTCGAGGCGATTTATATCCAGGCCGACATGTCGAAGCCGGACCAGTGCCGGGCGCTGGTGGCGAAGACGGCCGAGATCCACGGAACGGTCGACATTCTCGTCAACAATGCCGGTGTGCAGCATGTCGCGCCGATCGAGGAATTCCCGGTGGCGAAATGGGACCAGATCATCGCCATCAACCTGTCGTCGGCGTTTCACACCACCGCCGCCGCCATTCCGCTGATGAAGAAGGCCGGCAGCGGACGCATCGTCAACATTGCTTCCGCGCACGGCCTCGTGGCCTCGCCGTTCAAGTCGGCCTACGTGTCGGCCAAGCACGGCATCATGGGCCTGACCAAGACGACCGCGCTGGAAATCGCCCGCGACGGCATCACCTGCAACGCGATCTGCCCCGGCTACGTGCTCACGCCGCTGGTCGAAGCGCAGATCCCCGACCAGATGAAGGCGCACAACATGGACCGCGAGACCGTCATCCGCGAGGTCATGCTGGACAAGCAGCCGACCAAGGAATTCGTCACGGTGGAACAGATCGCCGCGACCGTGTCGTTCCTGTGCTCGCCGGCGGCCGCTGAGATAAACGGCACGCATATTTCGGTGGACGGCGGCTGGACGGCGGAATGAGCCAGCCTGCCGGGGCGATCGCAAGGTTGCGCGCCCCGGCAGGCTTCCGCTTCACGCGATCGGCGGCGCAGCGGAACCGGGAACGGGGGCATAGGAGAGAAAACGGCATCCGCATCGCAAGGTTACGCGATCATCCAGAGGGTAAGCGATGACCACCAACGGCGAAGTCCCGGCTCCGAAACCCATCAACGTCGCGCTGCAAGGCGGCGGTTCGCACGGCGCCTTCACCTGGGGTGTGCTCGACCGGCTGCTCGAGGACGGGCGGCTTGCCATCGACGCGATATCCGGCACCAGCGCCGGCGCCATGAACGCGGTGGCGCTGGTCGATGGCTGGCAGCGCGGCGGCCCCGACGGCGCGCGCCAGAAGCTTCTGGACTTCTGGCTGGCCGTGGCGCGCCACGGCCGCTTCAGCCCGATCCAGCGAACGCCCTGGGACATGCTGCTCGGCAACTGGTCGGTGGAGAACTCGCCGGGCTATTACTGGTATGACCTGATGAGCCGGGCGTTCTCGCCCTATGTCGCCAACCCGTTCGACATCAACCCGTTGCGCGACGTGGTGGAGGCCGAGATCGACTTCGAGAAGGTTCGCGCCTGCAAGGCGATCAAGCTGTTCATCTCGGCCACCAATGTCGAGACCGGCCAGCTCAAGGTGTTCAACCCCGAGGAAATAACCCTTGACGCGGTGATGGCGTCGGCCTGCCTGCCGCAGCTCTTCCGGGCGGTCGAGATCGACGGCACGCCCTACTGGGACGGCGGCTATGGCGGCAATCCCGCCATCTTCCCCTTCTTCTACGCAAACGACACGGAAGACGTGCTTCTCGTGCAGATCAACCCGGTGATCCGCGAAGGTACGCCGTGCACCGCCAACGAAATCCAGAACCGCGTCGACGAAATCACCTTCAATGCAGGGCTGCTGCGCGAATTCCGGGCGATCGCCTTCGTCAAGGAGCTGATCGCCACCGGACGCCTGCCGAAGGGCGAATACCGCGACATCCGCCTGCACCGGATCGACGCCGACGAAGCGTTCAAGGAACTGTCGGCTTCCTCGAAGATCAGCGCCGAATGGGCCTTCCTCGAATATCTGCGCGATCTCGGCCGCAATGCCGCGAGCGACTGGCTCGACGAGCATCTGGAAGCCGTCGGCGAACGGCCCACCGTCGATCTGGCCGCCTACTTCGTTCCGCTTCCGCCGGTCGAGCGCAAGCCCAGCCTCGGCAGCCGGGTGCGCGCCTTCCTCGCCAGCCGGCCCAAGCCGGCGGCGGCGCGGCGCGCCCGCTGAACTTTCTGCCGGCCAAGCCCCCGGCGGGGAGACCGTATATGAGGTCAAGAAACTGAATTGACGCGGGAATCTTTCATCGGTCGATCAGAAATTCTGGCTTTTGGGCGGCAGGCGGATGATGTACTTGTCCCCCGCCGCCTCCCCGGCGGCGTTTCGACCGGGCGTGTGTTTTTGACCGCGCGTACCCATATGGGATCAAAGGGGCGAAACCGGCTCAGGCCGGCGAACGGAAAGCGATGATGTCGAAGTTCAGGTACCATAAGCTGGCTGCGGTTCTGGTGCTGATCGGATTCGCCGCATGGATGGGCACCGGCAAATTCTCCTCCGTGGGCAGCGCCGCGCCTGAGGCCGAGGCCAGGAAGGTCGAAACCGAAAAGCCGGCCCTGCCGCTGCGCACCGTCGCGGTGCTTAAGCCGCCGCGCGCCGAGCACGCGCGGGCGATCCGCATCTCGGGCCAGACCGAGGCTGAAAAGCGGGCCTTGCTCGCCACCCGCGTCATGGGCGTCATCGAGCGGCTCCCTGTCAGGCAGGGCGAGCATGTGAACAAGGGCGACCTCATCCTGCGGCTCGAGGCCGAAGACAAGGAAGCCGCCATCCGCATGGCCGAATCGATGGTCACGCAGCGCCAGGCCGAAACCGGCGCGGCCGAACGGCTGGTCAAGGGGGGCAACGCGCCCAAGCTCCAGGCCGACCAGGCGCGCGCCGCGCTGGCGGCGGCCCAGGCGGAGCTTGAAAAGGCGAAGGCCGAACTCGCCCAGCACGAGATCCACGCGCCGTTCAACGGCGTCATCGACCGCGTGCCGGTCGAGCGCGGCAGCGCCATCATGGCCGGGTCGGAGGTGGCGACGCTCATCAATCTCGACCCCTTGCTGGCGATCGGCGAGGTGAGCGAGCGCGATCTGCAATTCCTGAAGCTCGGCAGCGAGGCGGATATCCGGCTGGTCGACGGCACGACCGTCAAGGGCACCCTGCGCTATATAAGTCGCGACGCGTCCGCCGCGACCCGCACGTTCCGCATCGAGGTAGCCATCCCCAATGAGGACAAGAAGCTGCCGGCGGGCATGACCGCCGAAATCACGCTGCGCGCGCCACCGGCCGACGCGATCGTGCTGCCGCGCTCGGTCGTGACGCTTTCAGGCAACGGCGACCTCGGCATCCGGGCCGTCGACAAGGACTCCAATGTCGTGTTCTTCCCGATCGACATCATTGACGACACGCCGAGGGGGCTGGTTCTGGGCGGCATCCCGGCCGACGCCAGGATCATCGTCGCCGGCCAGGATCTGGTAACGGAAGGCGATCGCGTCAACGTTGTCGAGGCCGACGCGGAGACCATCCGCAAGCTTGCGGGCGAACTCGCCGGCAGCATGCAATAGCGACCACGGAAGGCAAGCCCATGGATATTGTCGGCCTCGCCATCCGCAACGCGCGGCTCACGCTGGCAATCATGTTCTTTTTCCTGGTCGCCGGAGCGCTGGCGTATCAGGCGGTGCCGAAGGAAGCCGAGCCCGACATCCAGATTCCGATCATCTATGTGAGCCTGGCCTACCAGGGCATTTCGCCCGAGGATTCGGAACGGCTTCTGCTGCGCCCGGTCGAAACGCGCATGAAAGGGCTCGCCAACGTCAAGGAGATGCGCTCGGCCGCCTATCAGGGCGGCGGCTATGTGCTGGTCGAGTTCAATGCCGGCGCCGATCTTTCCACCGCCCTGGAGGACGTTCGCGCGAAAGTGCAGGACGCCAAGCGCGACCTGCCGCAAGCCGCAGAGGAACCGACCGTCAACGAGGTCAACCTCTCCGAATTCCCGGTTCTGGTCGTGACGCTTTCCGGCAATGTGCCGGAGCGGGCATTGACCGCCGCCGCGCGCGATCTGCGCGACCGCATCGAGGAAGTGCCGGGCGTGCTGGAGGCGGTGCTGCAGGGCGCGCGCGAGGACCTGGTCGAGGTCATCGTGGATCCGATGAAGCTGTCGTCCTACGGGATCCAGCTCGACCAGCTCATCCAGGGCGTGGCGCAGAGCAACAGCCTGGTGGCGGCCGGCAATATGGAAGGCTCGGAGGGCCGCTACGCGGTCAAGGTGCCGTCGCTGATCGAGTTGCCGGAGGACATCGCCGATCTGCCGGTGGTCGCCACCCCGACGGCCGTGGTGCGGGCCCACGAACTCGCCACCATCCGCTCCACCTATATGGACGCCGAAACCATCACGCGGCTCGACGGCAAGCCGGCTATCGCCATCGAGGTGAAGAAGCGCACCGGCGCCAACCTCGTGGAGACCGTCGACGCGGTGAAGGCCGTCGCAAACGAATTCGCCAAGCGGCTGCCCGAAGGCAGCGTCGTCTCCTTCAGCCAGGACAAGTCGACGACGATCCGCCAGCTTCTCGGCGACCTGCAGAACCATGTGATGATCGCGGTCATCCTGGTCTTCATCGTCATCCTCTATTCGCTGTCGGCCCGCGCCTCCCTGCTGATCGGGCTCGCCATCCCGACCTCCTTCCTGCTCGGCATACTCATGCTGGCCATGGCCGGCTTCACCATCAACATCGTCGTGCTGTTCAGCCTTATCCTGGCGGTGGGCATGCTGGTCGACGATGCGATCATCGTCACCGAATTCGCCGAGCGGCGCATGTCGGAGGGCATGAACAAGCAGGACGCCTATGCGCTGGCGGCAAGGCGCATGGCCGGACCCGTCATCGCCGCCACCATGACGCGCGTCGCCGCCTTCTCGCCGCTGCTGTTCTGGCCGGGCATCGTCGGCGAATTCATGAAGTATCTGCCTATCACGCTGATCGTGACGCTGTCGGCCTCGATGCTCTACGCGCTGGTTTTCACGCCGACACTCGGCTCGATCTTCGGCAAGGCGCATCATGAGCCGGAGCACAAGGACGGCGCCTACATGGCCGTCGTCAAGACCGCCGTGCGCTTTCCCAAGACGACGCTGCTGCTCACCGTCGGCCTGCTCGCCGGGGTTCAGTATCGCCTATTTCAAACTCGGCTCCGGTGTCGAGTTCTTCCCCAATGTCGAGCCGGACTACGGCCTGCTTTACGTGCATGCGCGCGGCAACCTGTCGCTCGCCGAAATGGACGCCGCCACCAAAATGGCGGAGGATCGCATTCTCGGCTGGCCTGGCGTGAAATCCGTCTACACCCGCGCCGGCAAGTCGCGGGGCGGCGGCGGTGGGGGCGGCGGCGAGGTCGACGAGGACGTCGTCGGCGTCATCCAGTACGAGTTCATCGACTGGCGCGAGCGCAAGCCGGCGCATGATGTGCTCACCGAGCTTCGCGCCGCCATGGCCGGAATGCCCGGCGTCGACATCGAGGTGCGCGTGCCTGAAGCCGGCCCGCCGACCGGCAAGGCGATCCAGGTGCGGCTGTCCGCCGCCGATCCGGAGGGCCTGGACCAGAAGGCGCGCGAGGTGGCGGCAATGCTGAAAGCCATTCCCGGCGTCATCGACATCACCGACGGGCTGCCGCCGCCCGGTGTCGACTGGGCGCTCAATGTCGACCGTTCCAAAGCCGCCCAGTACGGCGTCGGCCCGCTTTCCGTCGGCACGGCGGTTCAGCTTGTAACCAGCGGGCTGAAGCTCTCGGAATATCGCCCGGCCGGCGTCGATGACGCGGTCGACATCAGGCTGAGGCTTCCGGAGGACCGGCGCACGCTGGCGACCCTCGATCAGCTTCGCATCGAAACGGCGCACGGCTCGGTGCCTATCTCGAACTTCGTCACCCGCAAGCCGGAGCCCCGCACCAGCATCCTGAACCGCATCAATGGCGAACGCACCATCGTCGTGCAGGCCAATGTCGCCAGCGACGTGCAGCCGGCGGTGGCGCAGGCCGCGGTCAATCAGAAGATGAACGAGATGGATCTGCCCGGCATACGCTGGAAGCTTGCCGGCGAGGACGAGGAGTCGAAGAACGCCCAGGACTTCCTGTCCAAGGCGTTCGGCGCGGCGCTCTTCCTGATCTTCATCGTGCTGCTGGCGCAGTTCAACAAGTTCACCAGCGTGTGGCTGGTGCTGTCCTGCGTGATCATGTCGACGATCGGCGTGTTCCTGGGCCTGCTTTTGACCGGCCAGCCCTTCGGCATCGTGATGTCGGGCATCGGCGTCATCGCGCTGGCCGGCGTCGTGGTGAACAACAATATCGTGCTGATCGACACCTACGACCGGCTGCGCGAGGAAGGCTGGGACAAGACGGAAGCCGTGTTGCAGACCTGCCGCGAACGCGCCCGCCCGGTGGTCCTGACCGCCCTTTCGGCGATCCTCGGCGTGCTGCCCATCGCCTTCGGCCTCGGCCTCGAAATCTTCCATCACGAGACCACGATCAACGCGCCGTCGACGCAATGGTGGATATCGCTGTCCTCGGCGATCGTCTTCGGCCTCTCCTTTGCCACGCTGCTGACGCTTGTGGTGACGCCGGCAATGCTGATGGTGTTCACCCGCGCCAAACGCAAGGAAGGCCAGCGCGGCCTCCTCGCCCGGCTGTTCAGGCACGGCTTGCTTGCCCGGCTGTTCAGGCGCGGCAAGGCGGCGGATGCGAAGGCGGACGCCGTGCTCGTCGCGCCGGCAACGGCCTTCCCGAAGGCCGCCGAGTAGCGGGGCATCCCGACGTGCAGCGGCCCGTCGGCCGTGCTGAAGGGCCGCCGTGCTGGAAAGGTGCTCGCAGTTGCGCCGCCCCTCTTGCCGGCAGGCAGATGAGGGGCGGCATAACCGGTCAAGCCCGATCGCCAGCATCTTCCCGCGGAACCGCCACCGCATCCGCGCATTGTCATCCATCCTGGATCCTACCGGAGGACGGCAATGACCCTATCGACCATCCTCATCATCGTCCTCATCCTGATCCTGCTGGGCGCGATTCCGGCGTGGCCGCACTCGCGCTCCTGGGGCTACGGCCCATCGGGAATTCTCGGCGCGATCCTGGTCGTGGTGCTCATCCTGATGCTGCTCGGCCGCATCTGAGGACGTTTGCACCCCGCGGTCGACGCGTTTGCTATTGGTCAACTGAATTTCCGATGCGAGCGATCGCGCCTTTGAGGTCGTGCCGGGAGCTTTGTCGTTGCCCGAACTTTGGTCGCAACGACGACTGGCCAATGTGGCATCCGCCAACTCGGCAGAGCGTCTTGCCAGAAGGCAACAAGCAACACCAATAGTATAGTGGCCATTTTCACATCAGGCTTCTGCCCAACTCTGTACAGTCTGCCGGTGGGGACGATCATGCGCCGCAAGATCGTGGTCCGCGGGCGAATATAGGGTCGCGACCCTTGGAGGTTGTTATGGCAGGCCAGATTCAGTTTAACAGGACCTATGCCCAATTCGGCGCACAGGTGAAAGAATACGAAAAAGCTGACGATGTCGGTTTCGTCGTGACGGAGTTCCTGTGGTTCGAAGGATTTCCCTTCTACCCGATCAGCTCCCTCATCGACGCCAAGATTACCGGTATCTGGTTGGGCGAGGGCGAAAGGCCGGCGGCCGATACCAACAACATCGATCTGATCTTCAAGATGGCAGGTATGGGCGAGGGCCTTTACGAGATCGTCCTTCGCTCGGACGACGGAACGTTCTATGGCGGCTGGTTCTTCGGTGACACACTTGAAGTGACCGACGAAATCGTCGCCGGGCACCGCGTCGTTATCGGCTCGTCTGGCGGCGAGCATTTCCGCTTCGAGTTCGATCCGAGTATTGGTCAATATCGCCTGGTTGAGACTGCGGGAGCGGCTCTCAGCACGAGTTCGGCCCGCAAGTCGGTCAAGGCAATGCGTCGGCGATAGCCGCGTTCCGCAGCGGAGCGAAAGACGCTCCGCTGCGCTATGCCGGACATCAATTACTCGCCAGTCTGCCGCGGCGCGAAATCGGCGGTGCGCGCCAGCCTGGCCATCAGGCAGACGACTACGAGCAAGCCGGACAACGCCACGAACACCACCGCGAATCCGGTGCGCTCGGCGGTGAATCCGATTGCCGCGGGCGCCAGCAGGATTCCCGAATAGCCCATCGTCGTAACCACGCTCATGCCGGTGGTAGAGGCCATGCCGGGCTGGTTGCCGCCGGCCGAAAAAAGGATCGGCACGACATTGGCGATCCCGATGCCGGCGAGCGCGAAAGCGGCGATGACGAGCCACGGGTAGGGGGAGAGACCGGCGACCAGCATGCCGGCGGCCGCGATCAGGCTGGAAACCCTCAGCGTGTTTACCGCGCCGAAGCGATTGCGCACGCCATCACCGAGGAAGCGCATCAGCGCCATCGCGCCGGCGAAGAGGCCGAACGCGAACCCCGCGGTGGCAAGGTTCGTGCCGCGCTCCTGCTGGAGGTAGAGCGCGCCCCAGTCGAGCACCGCGCCCTCGGGAATCATGGAGAATAAAGCCATCACGCCGACCAGATAGACGGTCGGCGACTTTGGCAGGCGGAACTTGCGGTGCTGCTGCATGGCATGCGGCCGGTCGGCGATCACGCTCCCGGCCGCCAGCACAAAGACCGCGAAAGCAATGGCCGTGACCGCCGCCGCATGCGCGACATGCCCGAAATTCTGGATGAAGAGGCCGCCGGCCCCGCCGCCGAAGAAGCCGCCAAGGCTCCAGAAAGCATGCGAGGATGACATGATGGCGCGCGACATGTGGCGCTCGACGGCCACCGCGTTGGCGTTCATGGCGACATCCATGCCGCCGATCAGCCCGCCGAACAGCAGCATGGCTACCGCCGCCAGCGCGACATTGGGCGCGAGCGCCACGCACAGCAGCGCGAAAGCGGCGACGCTGGCAAAGCTGAGGACGACCGTGCGCGATCCGTGGCGCGACATCAGGTAGCCGGACCATGGCATCGCGACAATCGCGCCGACGCCAAACAGCAGGATCAGCAGGCCGAGCGTGAACTCGCTGATGCCGAGGCGCTGCTGGAAAACCGGAATCTGCGGTGCCCAGCTTCCCGACAGGAAGCCGTTCATGAAGAACAGTGCGGCGATGGCCCAGCGGCCGCGCCGGCCGATCCGTCGGTAATTTGCAGCGTCCATGAAGCATCCCTTCGAGGGCGCGCGCAACCTAAATCGGTTTAGCGAGGTGTCAAGCAGCCGCGCGGGAAATGGATTGGACCAAGGCGCTCAGGCCGCGCGGTGCATGGAGCATCGGCGCCGGCGCGATGGCGAACCGCGAAGCTGATTGACAAACGGGCAAGCCCGGCAGCGAATGACGCTACGCAGGCTCCGGAAAAGTGTCTCACGGTTTTCCGACAGAGACCTGCGACAAAACAAGAGGCTAAGCAGGCGAAGCGTGGGCGAAGCCACGCAAGTCTGCTTAGGGAACCGCACAGTCCATTCGCCGCGCGAACGGGCGGTGGCCGTCGCGGGGTCGCAGGGCGAGGTCGGTCTATGGCAAACTTCAGGATTCCCGAAAGCGGCGAAGGCATCTCATCCTTCGACCTGCCGCTCAACCGTACCGTCAAACTTCTTCAGTATGGCGGCGACCGGGGCGGCAACAAGCTCGACGTTTCGCCCAATTCATCGACCACCGATATCGAATTCAAGGTGCTGCCGGACAAGCTGGCAGCGGCTTCGACCGCCTTCACGGCAAGGGGCACGAAGAAGGGCGCCGTGGTCGAAATCTCGGCCTATGTGGCCGACTCGAAGCGCACGCAAACCTACAGCGAAAATCTGAAGCTGACGGTCAAGGGCGAGCCCGTGAAGCAGCCCGGATACGACGTCGACCTGCTTTCGGACCTGGCGATCAAGGGCAACGCCAAGCAGATTCTCGACTACAGCCGCATCATCAACGGGCCGTCGAGCAACAAGCACATGCTGTCGCAGAACACGGAAAAGGGCAAATACAATTGCGGCGACGTTGCCGCCGGTTACGGCAAGAAGCTGTTCGCGAAGGAGGCCTATGCGCCCTATTTCGTCTACTACCTGCCGCCGACCAGCGACAAGATGGCGGATCTGCGCTTCGACGAGAAGGCAATGCGCAAGCGGATAGCCCGCATCAAGGGACTGCTCGACGACCGCATTCCGGTGCGGCTGTGGATGATCCACGCGGATGGGTTCAGGAAGGTGATCCAGGGCGACTGGCGCTCGCATTTCCTCACCATGATCGGCTATTCGGCGTCGAAGTTCCTTTACATCGACCCGTGGCCTTCCGGGTCGATCCTGAAATATTCCGGCGGCATGTACGATCCGACCGATGTCGCCTTCCTGGGCGAACTTTCCTTCGACACCGCCAATCTGGCGAACGGCATCCGCTCGCCGTCCGGCTTCAAGGGCGCTCACGACTACACCGTGATTGCCGGGCCGTCGACCTGAGGCCAAGCCGACTTGCGTGTTCCGGCCTGCGCGACTCCTGTCCCGTGGCAGGTCTGCAGCAAAATCGCGGAATAGTTTCACGAACCCGCTTGCAAAAAAACCCGGCCGGAGCCGGGTTTCGAGGCGGGCGGCAAGAAGCCGCCGGAGGAGCGCTTTGTCGCGGGCGAGCCGCAAAAAACGTCAGGAGTGGTAGGCGGCTTCCCCGTGAGACGTGAGATCGAGGCCTTCACGCTCGGCATCGGGCGTCACACGCAGGCCGACTGTCAGGTCGACGATCTTGTACAGGATGGCGCTGCCGATGCCCGACCACAGCAGCGTAACGGCGACGCCCTTGAACTGTGCCCAGACCTGGGTCGCGGTGCCCGCATAGGTGGCGGCAAAGTCGGCGGTCGAATAGTCGACGATGCCAGCCCCGCCAAGCGCCGGATTCACCAGTATGCCGGTGCCGAGCGCGCCAATGATGCCGCCGACGCAGTGGATGCCGAAAACGTCGAGGCTGTCGTCATAGTCGAACTTGTTCTTCACCACCGCGACGAAGAAATAGCAGACCGCGGTGGCGACGATGCCGAGCACGATCGAGCCCATGGGCCCGGCAAAGCCCGCGGCCGGCGTCACGGCAACGAGGCCGGCAACCGCTCCGGACGCAGCACCCAGCATCGAGGCCTTGCCGCGCAGACCGCGCTCCATAACGATCCAGGTGACCGCCGCCGCCGCCGTGGCGACGAAGGTGTTCATCATCGCCAGCGCCGCATAGGCGTTGGCTTCGAGGTTGGAGCCGGCATTGAAGCCGAACCAGCCCACCCACAGCAGGGACGCGCCGACCATGGTCAGCGTCATCGAGTGCGGCGCCATGAGGTCCTTCTTGTAGCCGATGCGCTTGCCGATCATCAGGGCGCCGACAAAACCCGCAATGCCGGCATTGATGTGGACGACGGTTCCGCCGGCGAAGTCGATCGCGCCGAAACCGAAGATCAGGCCGGACGGATCGGAATAGGCGCTGGGGCCGCCCCAGAACCAGACCATGTGGGCAATCGGGAAATAGATGAAGGTGAGCCACAGAATGGTGAACAGGATCACGGCCGAGAACCTGACGCGCTCGGCGAAGGCGCCGACGATGAGGGCGGGCGTGATGGCGGCGAAGGTCATCTGGAAGCAGACGAACACCAGTTCGGGAATGGCAACCCCCTTGGAAAAGGTTTCCGAGACCGTCGTGACGTCGACACCCGACAAAAACATCTTTGAAAGGCCGCCGATGAAGGCGTTGCCGGGCGTAAACGCGAGGCTGTAGCCATAGGTGACCCAGACGATCATCGCGACGGCGACGATGGTGAACACCTGCATCAGCACGGACAGCATGTTCTTGGCCCGCACCAGGCCGCCATAAAACAGTGCCAGGCCGGGGATGGTCATCAGCAGCACCAGCGCGCTGGAAACCAGCATCCAGGCCGTGTCGCCCTTGTCGACGGTGAATGCCGGCGCGGCGGGCGCGGCCGCTTCAGCCGCCGCCGGCGCCGCCTCCTGGGCGAAGGCCGCGAGCGTGCCGAGTGCGACCAGCGCGGCAGCGCTCGCAAGGGTGGTCCGCGCCACCGGCGCCAGTCGGTTAAGTAAGGTCATTGATGTCTCCATAATGCTGGTGGCGTACTTCAGAGCGCGTCGGTGTCGGTTTCGCCGGTGCGGATGCGCACGGCCTGATCGATCGAGAAAACGAAGACCTTGCCATCGCCGATCTGCCCGGTCTTGGCGGCCGCGGTGATCGCTTCGACCGTCTTGTCGACCAGGTCGGGCCCAACCGCGACCTCGATCTTGATCTTCGGCAGGAAACTCACCGCGTATTCGGCGCCGCGATAGATTTCCGTATGCCCCTTCTGGCGCCCGTAGCCTTTGACCTCGGTGACTGTCAGGCCCTGAATGCCTACGCCGGTGAGCGCCTCGCGCACTTCGTCGAGCTTGAATGGCTTGATGATGGCCATCACAATTTTCATAAGGTTTCACCCTTTGCTTTGCGGACAGCCCGCGTTGCGTGCCCCCTCAGGTTGCCTCACTGGGCACCCGACGGGCTGCAAAACGCAATTCAAGCTCCGTGCCAATTGGCCGAGCGGTCATTATCCCTCGCAAATGCAAGGATTTAAGCCGCATTGCGGCAAATGACTTCGCATGCGCAGCAAAATCGCAGCCTAACAAGTGGCCATTTTTCCCGATTTGCCTATATTTTAGGCGGACGACGCAGCCGGATCAGCCCTTCCTGGGCCACGGAAGCAATCAGCGTGCCGCCGCGCGAGTAGAGCGCGCCGCGCGTGAAGCCGCGGGCGCCCTGCGTGGAGGGACTGTCCTGCGTGTAGAGCAGCCAGCCGTCGAGCGGATCCTCGCGGTGGAACCACATGGCGTGGTCGAGACTGGCCGCCTGGATATCGCGGTCGAACAGGGCGCGGCCATGCGCGAAGGTGGAGGTATCGAGCAGCGTCATGTCGGAGAGATAGGCGAGCACGGCCGAACGCAGCGATGGATCGGCGGGAACCGGGCCCGTGGTGCGGATCCAGACATGCTGCACGGGCGGGAGCTTTTCGCGGCTGGTATAGTGTTCGAGGATGACCGGCCGCATGTCCAGCGGCCTCTCGCGCTCCCAGTAGCGCCTCAGCGGCTCAGGCACCGCATCGTAGTGATCGCGCAGGATCTCGGCCGGCGCCATCAGTGTGTCGGGATCCGGCACGCCTGGCGGCATGGGAATCTGGTGGTCGAGCCCCTCCTCGGCGACCTGGAAGGACGCCTCCAGGGTGAAGATGGCCTGGCCGTGCTGGATCGCGAGCACGCGGCGCGTGGTGAAGGAGCCGCCGTCGCGAATGCGATCCACCTGGTAGACGACAGGGGCGGCGGTGTCGCCGGGAAGCATGAAGTAGCCGTGCAGCGAATGAACCCGGCGATCCGGATCGACCGTGCGCTGCGCCGCCACCAGCGCCTGGGCGATGGTCTGGCCGCCGAACACGCGCTGCCAGCTCTCCTTCGGGCTGCGACCGCGATAGAGGTTGTGTTCCAGCTGCTCAAGGTCGAGAATGGAAAGCAGCTCCTGCATGGCGGCGGACATCGGATCGCGTCTCCGGAACGATGGGCGTCCGGGTTGCATCAACATCGATGGGCAAGTCAAGCAGGACAATTCCGGAAGGAGCGTAGCCATGCGCAAAAACAAATCGGAAGGAGCGGCGCTCGACGTGCTGGTGGCCGGCGCCGGCTATGTCGGGCTGGCGGTCGCGGTCTCGATCCGTCAGGCCCGCCCCAACCTTTCGGTGGCGATCGTCGACGCCGCTCCGGCAGGCGCCTGGGAGCGCGACGGCAGGGCATCGGCGATCGCGGCGGCCGCCTGCCGCATGCTCAGGCATCTCGGCTGCTGGCACGAGATCGCGCCGCAGGCGCAGCCCATCACCGACATGATCATCACCGATTCGCGCACCGGCGATCCGGTGCGCCCGGTGTTCCTGACCTTCGGCGGCGAGGTCGCATCCGGCGAGCCCTTTGCCCATATGGTCGCCAACAAGGTGCTGAACGGCAGCCTGCGCCGCCGTGCCGCCGAACTCGGCATCGACATGATCGAGGGCGTGGCGGTCGCCGGCTTCGAGACGGGCGCCGGCAAGGCGCTGGTGCATCTGGCCGACGGGGTTACGCTGAGCACCGCGCTGCTGGTCGCCGCCGACGGCGTGCGATCGCGGCTGCGCGACATGGCCGGCATCAAGACCGTGCATTGGGAATACGGGCAGTCGGGCATCGTCTGCACGGTGGCGCATGAGCGGCCGCATGGCGGGCGCGCCGAGGAGCATTTTCTGCCGGCCGGCCCCTTCGCCATCCTGCCGCTCACCGGCAACCGCTCGTCGATCGTCTGGACCGAGCGGACCGCCGACGCCGAACGGCTGGTGGCGGCCGACGAGCTCGTATTCGAGACCGAGCTGGAACAGCGCTTCGGACTGAAGCTCGGTGAGATCAAGGTGGAGGGCAGGCCGCGCGCCTGGCCGCTCGGCCTGACGCTGGCGCGCGACTTCGTCAAGCCGCGATTCGCGCTTGCCGGCGACGCCGCGCACGGCATCCACCCCATTGCCGGCCAGGGCCTCAATCTCGGCTTCAAGGACGCCGCGGCACTTGCCGAGACCGTGGTGGAGGCCGACCGCCTCGGCCAGGATATCGGCGCGCTCGACGTATTGCAGCGCTACGAACGCTGGCGGCGCTTCGACACGGTGCAGATGGGCATCACCACCGACGTGCTGAACCGCCTGTTCTCGAACGATTTCGGACCGGTCCGGGCGCTGCGCGATGTCGGGCTGGGCATCGTGGACCGCATGCCGCGCCTCAAGGATTTCTTCATTCGCCAGGCGTCCGGACTGACCGGCGACACGCCGCGGCTGCTGAAGGGCGAAGGCATATAGGCGATCGCAGGGCTTTGAACTCGGGTTAACATACCGAGTGAACGTCCCCCTCTCCGCCTCGCTACGCTTGGCGCCTATCCCTCGCCCCCGGAGAGGTGCCGAGCGTAGCGAGGCGGAGAGGGGGTCGAATGGCGATCCAGCGACCCGGGTTCACAGCCCTATAGACGGTCGCGCTCCGATTGCCTGCGGGCGCGGGCGCAACTATGGTCCGCCGCATGAGCCTTGAATCCGTCCGCGCCTTCTTCGCCGAACGAGCCCCCGATATCGAAGTCATCGTCACCGAGGCGAGTTCGGCGACGGTGGCGCTGGCCGCCGCCGCGCATGGCGTGGAGCCCGCGCAGATCGCCAAGACCATCTGCCTGAGGGTCGGCGAAAAAATCATGCTGATCGTGGCGGGCGGCACCGCGCGGCTGGACAACCGGAAATTCAAGGACCGGTTCGGCGGCAAGGCGCGCATGCTCGAGGCCGAGGACGTCATGGCCTTCACCAGCCATCCGGTCGGCGGCGTGTGTCCGTTCGGCCTGCCCCGCCCGCTTCCGGTCTATTGCGACCTTTCGCTCAGGCCGTTCGGCGAGGTCGTGCCGGCCGCAGGCGCCACAAATGCGGCGGTGCGTCTGTCGCCGCAACGGCTGGCCGAGCTTGTCGATGCCGAATGGGTGGATGTTTGCCAATAGGGAGCGGGCCCAATGCGTCAGCCGTCCGGGGCGCAACTCAAGCAGACGTGCGCAACTCCTCCGCCTGCTATCTGAAGATTTGAGCTCACTCTGAAGCATAGCAAACCGCCTGCAGTTTGTTTCCATCAGGATCACGCACGTAAGCGGCGTAGTAATTCTGACCGTAATGCAGCCGGGGCCCTGGCTCTCCTTCGTTCTTACCTCCGAATTTCAGGGCTTGTTCATGGAAGGAATGAATTTGCGCTTTGCTGTCGGCGGTGAAGGCAATGTGCGTTCCATTCCCCCATGTCGCAGGACGGCCGTCCTCCGGTGTGTAAATGTAAATTGTCGGCATCTGGCCATCGCGTTCGTAGGCCAAGGGCTTTTCCGGCGGCTTGGGCAACCTGGAAAAGCCAATCACTCCCAGCACAGCGTCATAGAATTTTGCTGAACGGTCCTTATCGTTTGTTCCCAATGTGATGTGGCTGATAGCGGACACTGAAAGTTCCCTCGTTCTGGTATGGGCTGCCGAATTCTACAATGATTGCTACTGACAACGGTATGTCAGTAGCAAATGCCTTAATTTGCGAAGAGCCATCTCCGGGCCTGATCGCGGCGGGCAGGGTGTGAAAGGCGCTTGCTTGGTCGGAGCGGCAATAACCGCCCGGTTGACTCAGATCGCGCCCGGATCGCGATCGGAAAAATACCGGAAATACTGGTCGGAAGAAATGACGTATGCGTCGCGAACAAAGAGTGCGCGCAGCTTGTCCCAAAATCCGCCGCCAAGAACGAAAAGGCTGATGAGGAGCATCGCGTCCCCGAGAACCGCCGCACTCACCGTATGTCGGTTGAGGGCAGGAACGACGTTCGGCAGGTAGGGCGACACCCAGCCGAAGAAGATCGGTACCACGAACAGGATCACGCCGACGCGATAGCGCATCGGACTGATTTCGTCCGGGCGGGCGTAGCGCCTGACCGCCCCGAAAACCAACTGTTTCAGCCGATTGAACCCTGGTCGGCCCATGATGGCCGCAGCGACCACCAGAAGACCCTTGTTAACCGCAAAATTGATCGCGGCAATGGAACCGACCATCGCGGCGCTGGCTCCGACAGCGATCGCCGCCAGGGTGACGAGGTGTATCGCGAAGGCGGCGATGAAGCAGACAATGCCGAGCGAGAACCGCCAGGCGGGACCGGTCGAGGCACTCATCGTTTTCCCTCTTTTGACTGTCGGGCCGAGATCACGCCAAGCTGTTTGTAGCGGGATCGTACTTCATCGTCTTTGGAGATGAATTCAATCGCCCGGTCAAAACGCGAGCGTCGGGTATCAACCGCAGCCGGAACCTCACGAGCCGGGCACTTTATAAACCGCCCTCACCTCGATCGTGCCGAGTTCCGCCAATGGACAGTCGGCGGCCATCGTCACGGCCTCGTCGAGATCCTTTGCCTCGACCATGAGGAAACCGAGCAACTGCTCCTTCGTCTCGGCGAAGGGGCCGTCCGTGACGAGGCGCCTGCCGCCGCGCCGGCGAATGCTCTTCGCGGTTTTCACCGATTGCAGCGCCTGCGCGATGATCAGATGGCCGCTGGCCTCCAGAGACCGGTCATAGGCCAGGGCGGAAGCGTCAAGCTCGGCCAGGCCTTCCGGCGTCAGGTCATGCAGCTTCTGTTCTTCGCCGTAGACGAGGCAGACATATTTCATGGCCGGGCTCCTTGCTGTTGCGATGATGCGGCGGCAATGCGGCGCAACGCGCCACTTTCGTGCTCTTCCGAGGCCATCTGGAGTCCCACGACGACTACGCCAATCATGGCAAGCGCCAGCATCAGACGGGCGGCGGCGGTCGCGGCCGCAAGCGAACCATCGTGATCCGGCGGCCTTCGGCGCGCTGCGGGAAAGCTGGTCAGGAAAGCGAGCATCTGCATGGCCATCTCCTTGGCATCGAACATCTTCGACCCGAGGACGGCGCGGCCATCGGCTTGCCGACATTTCGCGCATGCCGATTTTTTTCTTTTTTCGACCCTCGCGCAACATCGGCGAGCCGATTCCCGTTACTGCCCAAAGTCTGCAATGGCGCCTGCCGCCGAGCACGCTATAGTCGCCGCGAGGCCGTCGCGGCTGCTCGCCAATCAAAACCAGGGAGACCACCATGGACCGTCACGCCACCGCCATCTGGAAGGGAACGTTGAAGGAAGGTTCCGGTACGATCGACTCGCAGAGCGGCGCCCTCAAGGGCCTGCCCTATTCGTTCAAGGGCCGCTTCGAGGACGAGAGCGGCACGTCGGGCACCAATCCCGAAGAACTGATCGCGGCCGCCCATGCCGGCTGCTTCGCCATGCAGCTTTCGCATTTTCTGGCCGAGAACGGCACGCCGGCCGAGAATCTGGACGCCAAGGCGGTGGTGACACTGGTTCCGGCAAGCGGAATCACCGGCAGCGCGATCACGCTGGTCGGCACCGTGCCCGGCATCACCGCCGACAAGTTCAAGGAACTGGCGGACAAGGCCAAGGGCGAATGTCCGGTATCGCGCGCGCTCGGCGCGATCAACGTGTCGCTCGACGCGAAACTGGCGTGACCCTGAGCGGCTGATCCTTTCTGAAACGCCGATAGGCGCCGCGTGGCTTACTCCCCGCGGCGCCCTCTCCCCGGCTCATCCGGGGGACGAGGATAGGCCGCGCGCCAAGCTGGCCGTCCGGCCGCCGTCTCCTTCGCTCTCCCGCAAGCGGGGGAAGACGCCGGCCGCAGAAGGCACTCTTTTCCGCGCTGTGGCGATTGGCGAAATCCTCGAAGGAGCGTCCTTCGCCCCGCTTGCGGGGAGAAGTGCCCGGCAGGGCGATGAGGGGCAGCGCCGACTTGCCAGTGCACGCGATATCGCACCAGACGTCAATCTTCATAGCCCTTGGTATGAATACCCCTCTCCGGCCGCATGACGATCCCGGGTTCAATGCCGTGCCCCGTCCGGTTTCCTTGACTCCGCCTGCTTCGCGACCTTTATCGGAAGGCGCCTGCGGTACTTAAAGCGTTTCGCCCGTAAAAGTTTCGATCCACGCGCGCAACCGCGCCACCTGTTCCTCCAGCGCCAGGACGCGCGCTTCGAGGTCCGACCCTTGTGCATGGACCTTCAGCGGCGCGGCTGCCGGGGCAACCGGCACCTCTCCGGACAAAAGATGCGCGAAGCGTTCCTCGCGCTGTCCGGGAGCGCGATCGAGGTGCAGAACGAGCGCCGGCTTGCGCCCGATCAGCAGGTCGAGATCGCTGCGAACATCGTCGATCGATGAAAAACGCGCCATGCGCTCGGCTCGCGCCAGCAACTCATACGCGGTTTGCGGCCCTCGCAGCATCAGCAGGCCGAGCAGCGCGATCTGCGACTGCGTCAGCGCCAGACGCTGCGCAAGCACATGCTCGTAGCGCTCGACGCGCGAGGCGAGAGCCTGCCGCACAAATCCCTTCTGAACGAGCTGGCCGAGCGCGCGGTGAACCTCGACCTGCTCCAGCGCCATGACCGGATCGCGCGCCGTCTTCTGGTTGGCGGCGGCATGCGCCGCGTTGAGGGTCAGCGGATAGATATCCGGCGTGAGTTCCTTCTTCTCGATGAGACAGCCGAGCACGCGGGCTTCGGCGGGGTTCAATATCGGGAGATCGCTGGAAATGCTGTTCATGCCAAGGTTTTGGCAAAATGGCCGAGGGGCGGCAAGAGGCAGAATGGAACGATCGGCGACGACGCCCATACCGCATCGTATTGGTCAGGGCCGGGATCGGCGCCCTGCCAGTACCCCTGTCAGGCGACATGGTTGGTTTCGGCGACGCGCAGCCGCCGCAATCAGCCTTCGAATCGGCTTTGCGGCCTTCAACCGATTGAAGTCGGGGCGCGCGCCGGTTGTTCACTTTCTCTGACTTAAATCAAGGCGCGGAAAGGGTTTTTTGGCTTTGACGCACTGCAAAATTCGCATTAAGTACGCTCTGCCCCAGACGCATTCGGAGGCGGCTACAACCGCCCCCGCGACAGGTCTGGCGACGATTACGGGGGAGCCATGAGCCATTCACCAGCCACCCGCCCAACGCCCCGCGCGCGGCCTTTGTCGCCGCATCTCACAATTTATCGGCCGCCGATCACGATGACGATGTCGATCGTGCATCGCATCACCGGCGCGGCGCTGTATTTCGGCACGCTTCTCCTTGCCTGGTGGCTGATCGCGGCATCGGTCTCGGAGAGCTCCTTCGATTTCGTCAACGGCATCTTCGGGTCGTGGCTCGGACGCCTCGTTCTGCTCGGCTACACCTGGGCGCTGATCCATCACATGCTCGGCGGCATCCGCCATCTCGTCTGGGACACCGGGGTCGGATTGGAGAAAGAGGCGGCCTCGAAGATCGCCTGGGTGACGCTGGCCGGTTCGGTCACGCTGACGCTGGCGATCTGGATCGTCGGCTACATGGTGCGGGGAGGCTGATCGTGAGCGGCGACAAAAGCGACATGCGCACTCCGCTCGGCAGAGTGCGCGGCCTCGGTTCGGCCCGCGAAGGCACCGAGCATTTCTGGCGCCAGCGGCTGACGGCGATCGCCAACATCCCGCTGGTGCTTTTCTTCGTCGGCTTCCTCATCGCGCATAACGGCGCCAGCTTCGCCCAGGCGCGCGCGGCGCTCTCCAACCCCTTCGTCGCGCTGCTGCTTCTGCTCTTCGTGATTTCCGGGCTCTACCACATGCGGCTCGGCATGCAGGTCATCATCGAGGACTATGTGCACGGCGAGGCAGGCAAGATCGCGCTGCTGCTTCTCAACACCTTCTTCACCATCGTGGTCGGCGCCGCCGCCGGCCTGGCGCTGCTCAAAATGGCATTCGGGGGCTGAAGCCGTGGCAAAGGAAAATTCGCCCGCCAGCAAGGCCTATGCCTTCATCGACCACAAATTCGACGTCGTCGTGGTGGGCGCCGGCGGCGCCGGCCTGCGCGCCACGCTCGGCATGGCCGAACAGGGCCTGCGCACGGCCTGCATCACCAAGGTCTTCCCTACCCGTTCGCACACGGTCGCCGCGCAGGGCGGCATTGCCGCCTCGCTGCAGAACATGGGCCCCGAACTCCTGGCAGTGGCACCTGTACGATACGGTGAAAGGCTCGGACTGGCTGGGCGACACCGACGCGATGGAGTATCTGGCGCGCGAGGCGCCGGCCGCCGTCTACGAACTCGAACATTACGGCGTGCCTTTCTCGCGCACCGAAGAAGGGAAAATCTATCAGCGGCCGTTCGGTGGCCACATGATGAATTTCGGCGACGGCCCGCCGGTGCAGCGCACCTGCGCGGCCGCCGACCGCACCGGCCATGCCATCCTGCACACGCTCTACGGCCAGTCGCTGAAGCACAACGCGCAGTTCTTCATCGAGTATTTCGCGCTCGACCTGATCATGGAGCCTGACGGCACATGCACGGGCGTCGTGGCCTGGAACCTCGACGACGGCACCATTCACCGCTTCTCGGCCAAGATGGTGGTTCTGGCGACCGGAGGATATGGCCGCGCCTATTTCTCGGCGACCAGCGCCCATACCTGCACCGGCGACGGCGGCGGCATGGTGGCGCGCGCCGGGCTGCCGCTCCAGGACATGGAATTCGTGCAGTTCCACCCGACCGGCATCTACGGCGCGGGCTGCCTGATCACGGAGGGCGCGCGCGGCGAGGGCGGCTACCTGGTCAATTCGGAGGGCGAGCGCTTCATGGAGCGCTACGCGCCGTCGGCCAAGGATCTGGCCAGCCGCGACGTGGTTTCGCGCTGCATGACACTGGAGATCCGGGAAGGCCGGGGCGTGGGCAAGAGCAAGGACCATATCTTCCTGCATCTCGACCATCTCGATCCGGCGGTACTGCATGAGCGGCTGCCGGGCATTTCGGAATCGGCGAAGATCTTCGCGGGCGTCGACGTTACGCGCGAGCCGATCCCGGTTCTGCCGACCGTCCACTACAATATGGGCGGCATTCCCACGAACTATTGGGGCGAGGCGCTGAACCCCAGCCCCGCCAATCCCGACCGCGTGTCGCCCGGCCTGATGGCGGTGGGCGAAGCGGGCTGCGCCTCGGTGCACGGCGCCAACCGGCTCGGCTCCAACTCGCTGATCGACCTCGTCGTGTTCGGCCGCGCCGCGGCCATCCGCGCCGGCGAGGTGATCGATCGCGGCGCTCCGATTCCTTCGGTCAACGAGGCGGCGGTGGAAAAGATCATGGACCGCTTCGACCGGCTGCGCCACGCCGACGGCACGACGCCCACCGCCCATCTGCGCGAGAAGATGCAAAGGGCGATGCAGGAGGATGCCGCCGTTTTCCGCACGCAGGAATCGCTGCAGAAAGGCTGCGCGCGCATCTCCGCGATCTGGAACGAACTTCCCGACATCAAGGTCTTCGACCGCTCGATGATCTGGAATTCCGACCTGGTCGAAACGCTGGAACTGGAGAACCTGATGGCCAATGCCATCACCACCGTCTACGGCGCCGAGGCGCGCAAGGAGAGCCGCGGCGCGCATGCACGCGAGGATTTCTCCAAGCGCGACGATGCGAACTGGCGGGTGCATACGCTGGCGCAGCCTGTCGCCGGACGGAAAGGTCAGGCTGTCCTACCGGCCGGTGCATACGGAGACGATGCTGCCGCTGTCGGAGGGCGGCATCGACCCGAAGAAGATCGCGCCCAAGGCGCGGGTATATTAAGGAGGACGGACAATGGGCGAGATTCTCGTTAGGCTTAGCGATAGCGATCTCGTCGGGCAAATCGAGATGCTTGCACGACAGCGAAATGTATCGCCGGAGTCGGAAGTTACAAATCTCATCCGCCAGGCTGTTCAGCAGCAATTGCGAAAGAGCTATCTATCTTGAGAACGCGAAGCAAATCGCGGCGATGACGCCGAAGAATGTTGAGCAGACGGACAGCGTGAAGTTGGTTCGTGAGAATTCGGGACTTCTGATGGATCGTGAAGCTGGTCGTGGACACATCCGTCATACTTAAATGGTTCGTTCACGCGGAGGACGAACATGAAGAGGCACTTTGGTACAGCTTCGTCGCCGAGGATCTGATCGTTCCGGACCTTGTCTATGCGGAGACCGCATCGGCCTTGAGCAGAAAAGTAGAGCGCGGTGAAGTAGAGGATGCGCAGGCGCGCGCCGTTCTGGAAATCTATCGAGTTACTTCTCCGAATCCATTTCCTGTAGCGAGCTTGCTCACTCAGCGTATGAACGTTCTCAAACATTGATGCACCCGATCTTTGACTGCTTTTTTCTTGCCGCGACTGTGAAAGCAGATGGGCGGCAACTGCTTACCGCGGACTGGGATTTCGTCAGGAAGGTCATAGGGGGAGGTTTCGGCGAGTATACCCGAGTGATCGGACGCAGGGCCGTATCGGTCGATACGCTTGGAGGGCTACCCGGCGATCTCGATCTTCTCGTCGAGAAGATAGGTGAAGTGGAAAATCAGCTGTCCCGACAGCTTCAGGGTTCTCCGGTAGTCCTCCTCACTGAGAAAATTTGCAATCTGCCGGAGTTCGAACCCGGGACTGAGAGATCGAGGTACAAGAAGTTCAAGAAAAAACTTTCCGAAGTGGACGGAGATGCCCTTCGACATGTCATCTCCGTTTGCTGGTATGGAAGGCCGCTAGCGGCAGATTCTTTCAAACAAATGCACCACGATGCCGGCGAATTGACACAAGACCCAGAGCGGCATGCCTTTTACATCGCGAGTCTGCTTCCGTATTTCCAACGTGGTATCGAGCGGCTTATGGCGGTGAATTAGGAACCAGATATAGAACGGATGCGAACCAATGGTCGAACTCACGCTCCCCAAGAACTCGCAAATCCGCCCTGGCAAGACCTGGCCGAAGCCCGAGGGCGCCAACAACCTGCGCGAATACCGGATCTACCGCTGGTCTCCGGACGATGACGAGAATCCGCGCGTCGACACCTATTTCGTCGATCTCGACGATTGCGGGCCGATGGTGCTCGACGCGCTGCTGTGGATCAAGAACAAGATCGACCCGACGCTCACCCTTCGCCGCTCCTGCCGGGAGGGCATCTGCGGTTCCTGCGCCATGAACATCGACGGCGGCAATACGCTTGCCTGCACCAAGGGTATGGACGACATCTCAGGAACGGTGAAGGTCTATCCGCTGCCGCACATGCCGGTGGTCAAGGATCTGGTTCCCGACCTGAGCGTGCCCTATGCGCAGCTTGCCTCGATCGACCCCTATCTGAAAACCGTGTCGCCCGAGCCGGCCAAGGAATGGCGGCAGAGCCATGAGGACCGGCAGAAGCTGGATGGCCTCTACGAATGCATCCTGTGCTTCTGCTGCCAGACCTCCTGCCCGAGCTACTGGTGGAACGGCGAACGCTATCTCGGCCCGGCGGTTCTGCTGCAGGCCTATCGCTGGCTGATCAATTCGCGTGACGAGGCCAAGGGCGAGCGGCTCGACAATCTGGAAGATCCGTTCCGGCTCTACCGCTGCCACACGATCATGAATTGCACCCAAGCCTGTCCCAAGGGCCTGAACCCGGCGAAGGCGATCGCCGAAATCAAGAAGATGATGGTGGAGCGGCGGGTTTAGAGCATGGCCGGATAGCCGCCTCAGGGTGCGGCCCGGTCCCGCATTTGACCCGTCCTCCTAACCGGCCTTGCCAGTACCGAAGTCCGCATCCAGCTTCGCCGCCTGGCTTGCACGCGATTGCTGCCCGCAGAGAGCGGGCGGCCGCACAACCGCCCCGCTCTGTCCGAAAATCATCCGCGCCAGTCGCGGATATCGACGAAGTGGCCTGCGATCGCCGCCGCCGCGGCCATCGCCGGCGACACCAGATGGGTGCGGCCCTTGAAGCCCTGCCGGCCCTCGAAATTGCGGTTCGAGGTCGAGGCGCAGCGCTCGAACGGCTTCAGCCGGTCGTCGTTCATGGCAAGGCACATCGAGCATCCCGGCTCGCGCCAGTCGAAACCGGCGGCGATGAAAATCTTGTCGAGACCTTCGGCTTCCGCCTGCTCCTTCACCAGTCCCGAGCCGGGCACGATCATGGCATCCACCGTGGGGGCGACCTTCCTGCCCTCGACGACCTTCGCCACGTTGCGCAAATCCTCGATGCGGCCGTTGGTGCAGGAGCCGATGAAAACGCGGTCGAGCGTGATGTCGGTGATCTTCGTGCCGGGCGTCAGGCCCATATAGTCGAGCGCGCGCTTCTTGGAGTTGCGCTTGTTCTCGTCTTCGATCTCGTCCGGATCCGGCACCACGCCGAGCACCGAGGCGACGTCCTCCGGCGAGGAACCCCAGGTGACGATTGGCGGCAGCTTGGCGGCATCGAGCACCACGACCTTGTCGAAATGCGCGCCCTCGTCGGTATGCAGCGTCTTCCAGTGGGCGAGCACCTGGTCCCACGCCGCGCCCTGCGGCGCGCGCGGCTTGCCTTTGACATAGGCGAAGGTAGTCTCGTCCGGCGCGATCAGGCCGGCGCGCGCGCCGCCCTCGATCGACATGTTGCAGACGGTCATGCGGCCTTCCATCGACAGCGAACGGATGGCCTCGCCCGCATATTCGATAACGTAGCCGGTCCCGCCCGCCGTGCCGATCTCGCCGATGATGGCGAGGATGATGTCCTTCGCGGTGACGCCGCGGGGCAGTTGCCCATCGACGCGCACCAGCATGTTTTTCGCCTTCTTCTGGATCAGCGTCTGGGTGGCGAGCACATGCTCCACTTCCGACGTGCCGATGCCGTGCGCCAGCGCGCCGAAGGCGCAGTGCGTGGAGGTATGGCTGTCGCCGCGAACCGATGGTCATGCCGGGCAGCGTAAAGCCCTGCTCCGGGCCGACAATGTGGACGATGCCCTGGCGGACATCGTTCTCGGAGTAATATTCGACGCCGAATTCGGCCGCATTCCTGGCTAGCGCCTCGACCTGGATGCGGCTTTCCTCGTTCTTGATGCCGAACTTGCGGTCCGGCGAGGTCGGCACGTTGTGGTCGACGA
>CAWFYS010000010.1:0-177645 GCA_963820075.1 uncultured Alphaproteobacteria bacterium | reverse complement strand
CCGGATTTCCTGACGTTCGAACAGGCGAGCCCGATCATTGAAGCGCTGAAGGCGATGGAGGCACGGGGCACGCCGTGAATTGCCGTCCTCGCCAATTCGACCTTCCGGTTTCGCTGCGCGACATTGCCGAGACGCTCGGCCTGCCGATCGTGCTGAAGCTGGTCGAGCATTACGGCGGGACCGAGATCAAGTTCCCGAAGTATCCGGGCGACGACCACCCGGTGCTGCGGGTGCTTGGCGTCGAAGACGGAAAGGCGCTATGTAACTTCCTGTCGGGCGGCTTCGTCTATGTGCCGCACGGCCGGGCGCGCAAGTCGGTCCGCCTCGACGTGATCGCGCTGCAGAACGCCGGCAAGGCGCGCCGCGAGATCGCCCGGCTGCTCGGCGTCTCGCAGCGCCATGTGCGCCGCATGGCGAACAAAGCCGCCGAGACCAACCAGCTCAGCCTGTTCGCCGAGGACTGAACCGGACCTTGCGTCCGCTCTCCCGCGCCCCTCCACATCGCCAATGTCCGTCCAGATGACCGGCCCGTTCGGCCGGTCTTGTTCTATCTGGAGCGGCCCGAATGTCATCGAATTCCAGGCGATCGTCAAATGGCCCGACCGCATGGACCTGTGGGAGCGCTTCGAAGAGCACTACCAGAACGACGGCGAGCCTGACGCCCTCGCGTTCTATACGCCAACAAGGCCGCCATGGACGCCGGCGCCGTGGTCAACTGGCCGTCCGTGCAGCCGCTGATCTGGCTGATGCTGGAACGAGCCGGAAGCCATGACGCGTTCCAGACCGAATATCAGAATAAGCCGATCAGCGAAGGCAACCCGTTCGGCCAGCTGACCTTTTGGAACGTCAAAACGTCGAGCCTGATCTATTTCGGGGCGGTCGACCCGTCGCTCGGCAAAGCCGGCAAGGGTCGCGATCCGTCGGCCATTCTGATCGGCGGCATCGATCGCCTGACCGGCAGGATGGACGTCGCCGAAGCCTCGATCCGCCACCGCCTGCCCGACATCATCGTTTCCGACACGATCGCCCTGCAGCGGGAATACCGCTGTCTGCTGTGGTTCATCGAAGCGGTGCAGTTCCAGGAGTTCTTGCGCACGACATTGATGAGCGAAGCTGCCAAGGTAGGGCGTCGGCCTCTCGGCCGTGCCGATCGTGCCGCATGCCGACAAGAATTTGCGCATCGAGCGCCTGCAGCCGCCGGTCACCGCCGGCCTGATCCGCCTGCATCCCGCCCAGCACACGCTGATCGACCAGCTGCAGCAATGGCCGAACGCCGACCATGACGACGGCCCCGACTGCCTCGACATGCTTTGGCAGAACGCCCTGTTCTACGCGGGCGGCGGTCATGCCGGGCGGCGCGGCTGGCGTCATGACGGCCGCGTCGAGTGGATCGAACAGGCTTGGAGACTACCGCCTATGAAATCGAGCAAGAAGGCCATCCAGGCCGGCGAGCCGCAAGAACCTGCCGGCCGAGGCCAAGGCGCTGATCGCGCATGCCCGCAACGACATCACCATTCCGTTCTATTCCGGGCAGCCTGCAGCCGGTCGACGATACGCTGATCCAGCGCGGCGGCGGCAAGGGCCTCAAGCTCTATGACGAGATCGAGCGCGACCCGCACGCCTTCGCCATGCTGCAAAAGCGCAAGAAGCACCTGATCGCGCGCGAATGGGAGGTCGAAGGCGGCGTCCGAAAAGCCGATCGATGTCGCAGGCGGCCGACTTCGTGCGCGGCGTGTTCAAGGCGCTGCCCTTCGATCGCATCACCGAGGAACTGGCCGGCGGCGCGACGCTGAAGGGATTTGCCGTCTCGGAAGTGGTGTGGAGCCGCGACGGCAACCGGATCGTGCCGGACGAGATCGTCAGCCACGACCAGCGCCGCTTTGCCTTCGGTGAGGACTGGCGGCCGCGGCTGCTGACCTGGACCAACATGCGCGACGGCGAGGAACTGCCCGACCGCAAGTTCATCGTGCACCGCCACGGCGTCATCGGCAACAATCCCTACGGCCTGGGGCTCGGCACGCGGCTGTTCTGGGCGGTGCTGTTCAAGCGCGAGGGCGTGGCGTTCTGGCTGCATTTCCTCGACAAGTTCGCCGGCCCGACCGTGGTCGGCTCGACGCCCTACGGGCTGGTTTCGGACGAACAGCGCAGGCTGGTCAACATCCTTGCCACCATCCGCACCAGCAGCGCCGTGGCGGTGTCCGATCGGCACCGATGTCAAAGTTCCTGGAGGCGGCGCGCTCCGGCGCCGTCAGCTACCAGGACTGGCTCGCCTATTGGGACAAGCAGATCAGCATCTGCGTGACCGGCGAGACGCTGACCACCGACATCGGCCCGAGCGGCTCGCGGGCGGCGGCCGAGACCCACGCCGACATGCTCGACCTGCTGGTCGACGGCGACGCCGACCTGTTTGTCCGACACGCTGCGCGAGCAGCTCGTCACCTGGCTGGTCGAGTATAATTTTCCGGCGCGGCGGTGCCGTCGGTGTGGCGGGTGCGGCCGTCGAACGAAAAGAGCAAGGCCGAACGCGCAAGGCCAGGGCCGAAGCCGCGACGGCGGGCAACGCGGCGCTGACCGCCATTCTCGCGACGGCCGGCCGGATCGACGACGATGACACGGCCCGCGAATTCATCACCTCCTTCGGCCTGACCGAGCATTGTCGGACACCGCGATCGCCCGGCTTGTCGAAGCCCGCTTCGCCTTCATGGAGGGCGGCAAGCAGGCGGCGCGATATCAGGCAGGCCGCCGAGACCAATCCCGCTTTCGCCGCGCTGTTCGGTCCGCTCAAAAAAAAACTTCATGATCCGGTGAGCTTCGCCGGCGATGCCGACCCGGTATCGTCGCTCACCGACCGGCTCGAGGATGCAACGGCCGCGCACTTCACGCGGCGGCTGGACGCGATCCGCGCCGCGCTCGACGCCGCCGATAGCTACGAGGCCGCCGCCCAGGCGCTGCTGGCGCTCGCCGCCAGATGGACGCCCGATGCGCTGGCCAGCCGGATCGGCGACGCGCTGGAACTGGCGGCGCTGCTCGGCCGCGAGGCGGTGTTTGCCGAAGCCGAGGAAGCCAACAGCTTTGCCGACCCGGATGTCTTCAACCAGCCGTTCCACGAGCAGATCGCCTATTTCGAGCAGAAGCGGGTCAAGCCGACCAGGGAATGGACCGACGCCATGCGCGGCGTCCATGACCGCAGCTTCGTCATTGCCGGCGCCACCGACCCGGCGATGCTGTCGGAGTTCCAGACCGCGCTTGCCGACGCCATGCAGAAAGGCACCACGCTGGAGACCTTCCGCAAGGATTTCGACCGGATCGCCGCCAGGTATGGCTGGAGCTACAAGGGCGAACGCGGCTGGCGCACCCGCGTCATCTTCGAGACCAACATGCGCACCTCCTACATGGCCGGCCGGCTGAAACAGATGCGCGACCCCGACGTGCTGAAGCTGCGGCCGATCTGGCAATACCGCCATGGCGAGACGCGCCTGCCCAAATCGCCGCGCGAGAAGCACAAGGCCTGGCACGGGCTATGCCTGCGCCACGACGATCCGTTCTGGGATACGCATTTCCCGCCGAACGGCTGGCTGTGCTCGTGCGGGGTGCGCACCCTGTCGATGCGCGAATTGAAGATGCTCGGCAAGGAGGCGCCGACCCGTCGCCGGCCCCAACTGATGGAGCCGATCGTCGATCCGCTGACGGGCCAGGCTGATCGAGCATCCGCAGGGCATCGGCTATGGCTGGGACTACCAGCCGGGCCACCTTTGGAACAAGGCCTCGTGCCGTCCTCGCTGATGGGCGAGGCGCGGCACTGCTCGACACCCGCGCATGGCGGTGGCGATCGACACGCCGGAGCCGCTTGGACACCTGCTCGCTCGGCCGTGGCCGTTCACGTCCGCGCCGCTCGCCGGAAGGCTTGGCGCCCGAGGACTATGTCGCCCTTCCTGAAACCATTCGACGCCGACATCGGCAAGGCGGTGTTGTTCGAGGACAAGGCCGGCGCGAAGATGCCGGTGTCTGATCTGCTGTTCCGCGACCGTGCGGGCGAACTGAAGGTGACTGAAGGGGACCGGCCACGATGACGCCGCCTGCTTGCCGAGGCATCGATGACCCGACGAAATCTGGATGGGCGTCGCGCGCGAAAGCGACCCGGCCGACCGGACCAGGGGAGTCTGGTCGTCGACCGCCGTTATATTCGCGCCGATCCGAAACCGGATTGATCATCGTGTTTGAAATCGGCGATCGGTTTTGGGAAGCAGTCACCGCCTACAACACCACCACCAAGAGCGGAAAGCCGGACCTGAAGCGCTCGACAAGCGCCGGGGCGGCAAGCTTGCTCTACAACGCCGAAAAAGTGAAAGGCCGGGGTGATCCGGCCTTTCGTGTCGGGTGCTAGGGACCCATCACCGATCTCGCTCCCCGATAGGTAATAGGCACTCGGAAAGTGCATATGACCGGCATCAGCTACAAGGAGACCGTCGACGACGCGGGATGCGGGCCGGGCTGGAGAGCTGACGGATCGCATGAACAACCGCGAAGGGTTCTCAAGAACGTCGGCGAACGCCTGCTGAACAGCGTCGGCGACAATTTCGACAAGGAGCGCGGGCCGGCGGCGCGCCCTGGCAGCCCCTGGCGCCGGCCACCTTCGCGGCGGGGCAAGCAAACACGGCACGCACCGCTGGCGATCCTGCGCCCCGATTCCGGGATCTCGCGGCTCGACAACGCCGCGCATGCCGGCAACAGACGCCAAAAAGACCGCATCGAGCTCCGCCAAGGTCGGCGCGGCCATCCACCACTTCGGCGGACGAGCAGGACGCGGCAGGCAACGACCGTTCCGGCACGGCCCTACCTCGGCAGTCGGCCGAGGACCAGGAGATCATCACCGGGCTCGACGAGAACTCGCTGGAACGGTCGAATGAGCCGCCCCGAAAAGGATGGCGTGGACGCGCCGGCGAACCTTCACCGCCCCGCCGATCGACGCGCGGGTTCGAGGCCCCGTTAAGACCGTTCGAATCGGCATGCAGGCCTATCGCGTAGCGGATCGAGGGTAAGGACGCGGACCAGCTTTTCACCGAGGGCGGACTATACCACGGTGCAGCGAAGACCGCTCCGCGCCGCGTAGCAGCCGGTCAGAGACATACGAAAGTACTGCAAGCAGACCTTGCTCGAACGAGAGGGCTGAGCGCGGCCGGCAGCGCGCCTCCGAAGGAGCGCCAGCGTGGTGTCATTCTTCCAGGCCGGCGCTCGGCGCGACTGCGTCAATCCGATCTGCTGCTTTCGCCCTGATCCCGGGTCGGAAACATGTCGATGGGCGTTGCCGTGCAATGCGGGCAGGGCCTAAGATTTCTGCGCCGGCGTGTGACCATCGTGAACCCCGTCACAGGCGAGGCAGTGCCACTCCGCCGATAACGCCATGCCCAGGCGGATGAAGCGCGCAACCCTTCTTCGCCGGCCTGTCGAACGACGCGGCCAGGCGGCAGCGACTTCGGCGTGCATGCGCTGTGCTCGCCTACAGGAGTAGGATGGCGCGATCAACGAAAGCTGATCGAGGGTTGCAGCAGACTTGCCGCGTCCCCTGAGGCGCCTGATTTCGGGCTGCGCGGATGGTGGCTGGCCAATGGATTTTGCCGCCTGCATCCAGCGCGCGCTGCACTCATCACCAACAAGATAGAACGGGTGCCCATCAAGCTCGCCGTCGATTTCATCCAAATCAAGGGGAGCGACGTCGTGAGGCACCCAGCGCGCGAAGACAACTCCGTCGCTACTGCCGCAATCGCCAACATCGTATGCTTACGCCGAAAGGCTCGGTGCCGACCGAGCCGGAGAAGGGCTGCGATATTCAGGGCGCCATCGACAAGCATCCGTCGATCGGCATCCCGCTGTTGACCCGCGAGATTTGGGACGCGCTCACCATCTGGGAGCCGCGCATCGTCCTGCAGAAGGTGACGGTGGCGATGACGGAATTCTCGCGCTTCTCGACATCGGTGTTCTGGCGGCCGATCGAAAGCGTGCTCGACGATCTGCGCGTCACCGAGGTCACCTATCAATGGCTGACCCGATCAAGCGCACGCTGGCTGAGCTCAGGGCGGCCGGCGCGCCGTCCTTCTTCGAGCGCGACCCGTCGGTGCTGAAGGCGGCCTTCAAGGCGCAGGTTCGAGCAAGTCTCCGGCCGCATCCTCTATCCGGCGCAGACCGAGATGTTCCTGATCGAGGTCGCGGCCTATGTCCTGTCGGTGCTGCACGAGGCGGCGCAGACGGCGACGCATCCAGAACACGGCGGTGTTCGCGGAAGGTGTTCACCTCGACAATCGCGGCGCCACCGCATCGGCCCGAAAATCGGAACCGATTTTCGGTAGCACGATGCGTGATTCAAAGTGTTAGAGCGTCCTTTGCGCGTCCGGAAGGACGCGCGGCGCTCTAATGTCTCGACCTTCCGCCTGCTGGCGCAGCCGGCCAAAACCATCCTGCGTTTCGCGCTGGCCGCCGCCCGGCCGAGCGATGTCGCCGTGCCGAAGGGCACGCGCGTGGCCGCCGGCACGGCGATCATCTTTGCCACCGACGCCGACCTGGTCATTCCGGCCGGTGCGACCGCCGGCACCGTTGCCGCCACCGCGCAAACGCCGGGCGCCCGCTGGAACGGGCTCGGCGCCGGCGTGCTCACCGACATGCTCGACCCGGTCGCCTTCGTCAGCGAGGCGACAAACACGGTCGCTGCCTCCGGCGGCACCGATGACGAGGACGAGGAGCGTTTCCGGCTGCGCGTCGTCAACGCGCTGTTCACCATCGCCAAGACCGGTCCGCGCAACGGCTACCGCGAGCACGTCAAGGCCGTCGATCCCGACATTGTCGACGTGGCGGTCATCCGGCCGGAACCCGGCCGCGTCGACATCTATCCGCTGATGCCGGACGGCGCGCCGAGCCCGGTTTTGAAGGAGGCCATCCTCGCCTGGCTCGACCCGGAACTGCGCCGGCCGATGGGCGACGATGTGTTCCTGCTCGATCCGGTTCGCCGGGGTTTTTCCTTCACCGTGACGGTGCGCTCGCTTGCCGCCGTTCCGGGCCTTGACAGGCGCGCCGAGGCCGCTATCCGCGCCGCCTTCGCGCCGTGGACGCAAGAGCTTGGCGCGCAGATCGCGCCGTCGGCCATCATCGCGGCGGTGCGCGCGCTGCCCGGCGTCAGCGATGTCGAAACCGGCCTGGCGTTCGCCGATCTCGGCCCGGCCGAATATGCCGGCATCGACGCGCTCGACGGTCAACGTCGCGGTGCGCGCCGAATGTCTGACCTCGGCGCGCCCGAACTGATCCCGCCCGGCGTCAACGACCGGCGCAGCCGCGCCTTCGTCCGGGCGCTGGGCGATACGCTGGCGACGTTCCGGACCGGCGCCTTGCTCGTCCAGGACCCGCTCACGGTCGACGCCCGCCTGCTGCCCAGCATGACGATCGAACTCGGCATGAGCGAATTCGTCTCGCCCGGCCTGCGCGAGGTTCATGTCCGCAACCTGCTTGCCGCCGCCCCGGAACTCCACGCGCTTGCCGGCACGGTCGCCGGCGCCCGCCGCGCGCTGTCGGCGATCGGCGTCACCGTCGACTGGACGCAATGGTTCCAGGCGACCCCGAAGCGCCACCACGACACCCATGTCGTCGTCGCCTTCATCAACGATCACCTGATCGACGGCGAGACGGCGCTGCTGTCGGCCACCACGCAAGCATGCCGTGCTTCGGCAATTGATCGAGGCAACGCAGCGCTGGTCGCAGGATATCGACTTCAAGCTCGGCCTCGGCTTCCGCGCCGCGGCCGGGGCGGCCGGCGCGATGCAATCCGTCGCGGCGCTGACGCCGTCCATGTCGGCCGCCGTGCCGATGCCCGCCGCGCGCGCCGCCCTGGCCGGGGCGTTCCGCACCATCCAGTTCGTCCATGTCGCCATGGAGGCCGCCGCTTGACACCGCTCATCCCCGTGCTGACGCGCGACGGCCTCAGGGCCGTGTTCCGCGCCGATCATGACGGCCTGCAGGCCCGCATCTCGCATATTGCCTTCGGAGACGGCGGCTACAGCTCCGACCGGCGCGGAGACCGCGCTGCAGCAACGAGCACATCCGCGTGCCGGTCGCCGGCGGCGCCTGGGTCGGCGACTTCACCATCCACATGACCGCGCTGCTCGACGACGGCCCGTCCTTCTGGGTGCGCGAGGTCGGCATCGTCCTTTCGGACGGCACGCTGCTTGCCGTCTGGTCGCACGCAACCACGCCGCTCGTCTACAAGACGGCGGGCGTGCCGATCGTCACCGCCTTCGACCTCAGCCTCGAGGCGCTGCCGGCCTCGGCCGTCACCGTCGCGGCCGGCGACATCGACCTGACGCTGTTCTTCGGCGCCGAATTCGCCCGGCTTGGTGCGGCCGTGCTCGGCAATTCCAGCCGCATCCTGGCGCAGGGCGAGCGCGTCGCGGCGCTGGAGGGCCTGCCCGGCGCGCTCGCCGCGCACACCGCCATGATCGGCCGCATCGAGGCGGCCGGCCGCCAGCTCGACACGCGCGCCGACGAATTGCTGTCGCTTGCCGCCCAGCTCGGCACGACGCTGCTCGGCAACACCGGCCGCCTCCAGGCGCAGGGCGAGCGCGTCGAGGCCCTGGAGGGCCTGCCCGGCGCCGTCGCGGCGCTCACCGCCATGATCGGCCGCATCGAGGCGGCCGGCCGCCGGCTCGACATCCGCTTCGGCGAAGTCGAAAAGCAACTGCCGCTGCGCGGCATCCAGTCCTATCAGGCGCGCGGCAGCTACGGTTTCATCGTGCCGGCCGGCGTCTGGAAGGTCTATGGCCGGCTTGTCGGCGGCGGCGGCGGCGCGGCCGGCGTCGGCCAGCTCGGCGACGGCTCGGCCAGGCCGGGCGGCGCCGGCGGTGGCGGCGGCGCCGCCGAGGGCTGGCTCGACGTGACGCCCGGCCAGGTCATCGCCGATCGCCGTCGGCGCCGGCGGCGCCGGCGGCGCGGCATCGGCCAATGTCGCGGGCGCCGCCGGCGCGAACGGCGGCAGCGGCGGAACTTCCAGCATCGGCGCCTTCATGGCGGCGACGGGCGGCGGCGGCGGCGGCAGCGTCTCGTCCGCCGGCGCCGGCGGCGGCACCGGCACGCGGCGGCGCCGTCAACTATACCGGCGGCATGGGCGGGGACGGGTCCGGCTCGGTCGGCAGCGCCTCTTACGGCGGACAGGGCGGGGTCAGCCTGTTCGGCGGCGGCGGCCGCGCCGCAATGAGCTACGCGGCTTCGGTCTGCGACGGCAAGGCGCCGGGTTCGGGCGGCGGTTCCGTCTACGCCGTCTGGGCCGCCGCCGGCAAAGGCGGAAACGGCGCCGACGGCGCGGTCATCCTGCAATGGTGAGCACCACGCATGACGCGGCGCGCCGGCGCCGCTTGCCGGCGCTCGCCCCCACGCGGCGCCTTCGGCATGACCCGCAAACCATCCTCAACATCCAGGAGACCATCCAATGAGCCTGACCACCGACATCACCAGCATCGTCGCCAGGGCGGATGCCCTGATCGCCACCTTCGAAGGCCAGGAAGACGGCGATCGACACCGCCGTCGCGGCCGCGATCGCCGCCGTGCCGTCGCTGTCCCGGACCTTCTATATCGATGCCGTGCTCGGCAACGACGCCAACAGCGGCGAGATCGGGGCGCCGCTGCAGACCATCGCCAGGGCGGCGGCGCTGACGCCGCTCGGCGGCTTCGGCTCGGTCCGCCTGCTGTCGGACGTCCATGTCGGCGCCGACATCATCGTCGACGGCAAGGACCTGTCCATCATGTCGTCCGACAGCGCGATCAGGCGCCGCCTGACCTTCGAGCGCTATGCCGACACGTCGTCCGGGTCGCCGCAGCGCGCCCTGCGCGGCTTTCTGATGACGCGCTGCGGCAGGCTGACGCTGCGCAGCCTGACCATCGAAATGCCCGACGCCACCGGCTACGAGGCCGCCCAGCTCGGCGCCGCCGCCGCCCTGATCAAGCCGTCCGGCGGCTCGGCCGGCGCCTTCTTCACCGCCGTCAAGATCAGCTCCTGCGACGTGAAGCTGCCGGTGACGCCGTTCGGACCGATGATCGATCAGTACGGCGCCGCGCCGACCGCCCTGTTCTGGTACGGCAACACCATGACCGACCAGGGGCCGACCGGCCGCCTGTTCCAGAATTTCACCAACACCGCCGCCGGCACCAGCGTCGCCGGCCTGCCGTGGCTGGTCAGCAACCTCGCCACCATCTGAGCCACCATCTGAGACATCAATGAAAGGGCCGGGATGCTCGTCGATCAAGTGGTCACGCGGCGAACGTGTCCTTGGACCGCCCGGCCCTCAGATACCAGGCGGAGCGCGCGCGCCGCCAATACGGGCTGGAATGAAGGGCAGCAACAGCGGATAGCGCACCTTGATTGCTTGGCTCTATATTATCTCTATCTCCGGAAATGGGAATATAAACTTGCCACCATCCGCAAGATATTCTCGCTCCCGACGCAAGATACCGTCTTTAAAATGCCAAGGTAGAACCAGAAAGTAATCTGGCTTTATCGCACGCGCTTCTGCTTCGGAGATGATAGGTATATGCGTTCCAGGTGTCATGCGACCGAATTTTTCTTCATTGACTTCGGCGATGGCCGGGATTTCAACAGCCGTGAAGTTGCAGAACTGCAGAACGACATTGCCCTTGGTCGAAGCACCGTAGCCGAGTACTTTCTTACCGTCGGCGACCAGTGTCCGAATAAGGCGTGACAGGTCCCCCCGATGCCTGAACACGCGCTCCTCGAAGTCTCGATAGGGGCGCGGCGTTGACAGCCCCATACGGTCTTCCTGCTCGAGCAGCCAATCGATGACTGCTTGTTCGGGCTTGAGGTTTTTGTTGGTCTTGTGGGTAGCAGTCACGGCGAAACTGCCGCCATTAACATTGTTCATCACCACGTTAACGATCTTTAGGCCGGCCGCTTCGAGGATCTTGGCGACAACTCCCAGCGAATAGTATTCGATGTGCTCATGGCAGATGGTATCATAGGAGTTGAGGCGTAGCATGGACGGCATGTAACTCTGTTCGAAATGCCAAATGCCATCCTCGCCCAGCACCTCGGCCACTTGGCGTGCAAAGGCGATGGGATCCTCAAGATCATAGAACATCGCGATGGACGTCACTATTTTTGCCCGCTTTTGTGAGACGCCACGATATGCATCGGCAGAAAAAAAGTCGGGCACTAGTTTGATGTCATCGGGATAGTACTGCGCAAACTTCTTGCCCGTCGGATCGATGCCGATTTGCGTCAGTCCAGCGGTCGAATAGGCCTTCAAGGTCGTACAATCGTTGCTCCCGATATCGAGAACGACATCACCGCCGCGTGCACCGGCAAGCCTTTCCAGAAACCGAACTTTGTGCGCCAAATGATCGACCATGCCGCGTCATCTGTTCGATCACAGATGGCGGCAAGTGGGAAACCGCCCGAACAGGCAGAGCATCGCAACCAACGCGATGAAATAGGCGCCTTCGCATTCAGGACCTGATTGTGGCTGTTGAACTCCGGCACGAAAAACGAAGTCTATCGCCAATTCTAGTTCGATCATCGTCGGTTTCCGCCGCGGCGACATCCAAGAGCAGTTCATCCGACACCGTTTGTCGAGAGCTGCATCGCGCGAAGACCATCGAAATAGCGACGCTCATGTATGAGAATACGTCGCCAGATCGCGATGCCGTGCGAACTAGACGAATGCCTGGATGCAATGCCGACGAAAACGCAAAGTTGAATACCCCTTTAAGACCTCTAAACTTTGCGGTGAGTCGGTTAAAATCGAGGTGCGTAAATACCCTGACATTTTTGAGGGGGGAGATGTTCTCCTGCTCGCCTTCCGAAAAGAAAAATGCGACGTTTCCAGTAGCGCTCCGAACGTAGGCGACTGAGTAATCGGCGACGCCACACGACGTACCTGGTATTGAGGAGAATATCTTGGCTTGAGCGCTTTCCCACCAAGCTAGATACACAGCCTCAGCTTTTCGCAATGCATCGGTAACCAGTTGTGCTGATGCTCCCCAATGATCGAGATAGGCTTTCCGAATGGCGTCGTAGAATTGTGGGTTGAGAGGGCTTCCAAAAAGCGCTTGAATGCGGGCAGATTTAGAATTTGATTGCGCGGCGGAAGCCAAAACACTGCACACTCTCGTCCGATTTTTCCCGCCTCAAGCAATTCACGATTTATGGGTACGTCCAAGGCAAGTACCTTTTTCCCAAGAAAACCGCCTCCAAGAGAGGGATACCAAACCCTTCTTCCAGTGATAAGTGTGCCACTACTCTCGCTGCAGACTGCAGTTGAAACTTCTGCTCGTCCGTCACGTCGGCGGATACGTATGCGCCCTTTGGAATCAGCTTCGCATTGTGAAGGATATCCAATTGGTCTTGTTTTGGCGCATTGAGGCGAACCTCAATGATATTTGACGCCAACAGTTGTCTGTAGATTTCAAGCGACCCCTCTGGGTTCTTCGATTTATGAAAACCAAGAATTGTAAAGAGGTAGTTTGACTGGTCGGAATCTGGAAATTGTCGTGCCGAAAGATATCTGTCTTCCAGTGTGGGGCATACTATGCTGAGGTTGTCCTTTGGAACACCAAGATATCGAACCGCCTGGTCACGGACGGTCGATGAAATGCAGATAATGTGGTCGGCCTTCGCCAGTCGCGCCAACCCATTATAATATTCGCGTCTTACAGATTTATTGTTCAAATAGAAGTCAGGATATCTTAGTGGAATGAAATCGTAGCAAACCGCAGTGACGGGGCAGGAGAAAATGTCGAAGCGGCCGGGGCCCAAAAAAGGTGTCGCATCAATATAAGAGTTGTACGATTCGTTCTCGAGCAGAGCAGATAGATATGCGGTAAACTCATGAGTATTTGGATCATCGAGTGAGTAGTTTGCAAATCGGATTGCATAGCCGGTCAATAGCGGTGAGTTTTCGCTAAGGTTGCAATCTCGATACAGCAGGATTGTCACCAGACGCCCTGCAGCTTCCAACTGTTCAATAATGTGGGTTACGTATCGTCCCATGCCGCGGTCGAAGGCGGAGGATGAAAATACTCGGCCGTCGACCAAAACGCGCTTTGCGACAGGCTGCTCGGGGTTGCTGGGCATGTATCAGATCATCTCGCTTTCGGGAAATGGGAAGATGAACTTTCCTCCGGCTTTCAGATATTCGTGTTCGCGCCCCCAAATTCCGTCCTTGAATTTCAAAGGAAGAGGTAGAAAATAGTCGGGTCTCATGGCGCGCGCGTCCGATTGACATCCCGTGCCCGGGGTGAAGCAATCAAATTTGTCAGGGTTGGCCCCCGCAATAGCGGGCACCTGCCTTTCAGAGATACCACAAAATTGGAGCACCACGTTCCCCTTGGTCGACAGGCGACCGCGGTTGAAGTTTCGGGTCTCAACCGAAGTATGCCTGCAGGACTTCTGTCGTTGGACCGTCCATTCGTACACGGCCATGCTCCATCCACAGGATGCGATTGCAATTGTGCTGAAGCAGCTCGCGCGAGTGGCTGGCGAGGATCAATATCTTGGTTTTATCGACCATGTCGCGCATTCGCTTGTCAGCCTTGTGCTTAAAATCTTCGTCGCCCGCGGAAAGCCATTCGTCCATGACGAGAATTTCGGGCCGTATCGCCGTCGAAGTAGAGAAGGCAAGGCGAAGCTGCATGCCGGATGAGTAGGTCCGGAACGGCATGTCAAGAAAGCCACCTAATCCGGTGAACTCGGCGATCTCGTCATAGCGCTCACGCAATTCAACCGGCCGCATACCCATCATCGCTGCGCGGAGCCTAATGTTTTCGCGGCCAGTGGCCTCTGGGTCAATCCCTAGGCCGATGTTGATGAGACACACACATTCGCCGCAAATCACCGCAGACCCCCGCGTCGGCTGATAGATGCCCGAAAGCACGCGAAGCAGCGTCGTCTTGCCGGCGCCATTATGGCCGACGAGGCCGATCCTATCTCCCTCCTTCAAAGAAAAGCTCACATCTTCCAGACCGCGCACGACGACGTGGCCGTCTGCCCTCCGATCGATGGCGCCTCCGGTCGCGACGCTGAAGACCCTATTCTTGAGCGAACGGCTTGCCGCGTTAAAGACCGGGAATTCAACGGAGACATCAGTCAGAGTGATCGAAGCCATGGAACGTTTTCAGAGCCAATAAGGGATGCGATGATGATAGCGGCCAAAGAAGAGCGCGGCGACCGTCCAACCAGCGATCGCGAAAGCCAGACACGCGATCCAGCTGATTGCGCTTGGGAATTCCCCCATAAGCGGCTCCCGCACGATGCTGATAAGATGGTAGAAGGGATTGAGATCAAGCAGATACCGCGAAACCCCTTCAGGAAGCGCCTTCGGCATCCAAATTACAGGGGTTAGGTACATAATGACTTGCAAGAGGTTCTGCATCACCTGCGTCATGTCCCGGAATCGCGCGCACAGCACTCCGAGAACCAGCATGATCCAAAGCAAATTGAACGATACGATGACAAAGCCGGGTAGCACCAGGAAGAGGTGCCATGTCGGCATTCGCCCGACCGCTAAGAGGATGAGAGGATAGATGAGAAGGTTGTGGGCAAGTATGATGGCGTTGCGGTAAAGCGTCCGCAACACATGGGTGAACAGCGGCATCCGGACCTGAAGGATGATACCCTCGGCGCTGATAAAGGCTGTGCATCCCTCGCTGAGGGACGTCGAAATGAAACCCCAGAAGATGAGGCTGACGCAGATGTAGGGAAGAAACTCGTCCATCGGTGTACGGAAGAGTGTGCCAAAGACAAGCCCGAGCGCGCCGATCAGCACACCCATGTTGATTGTCAGCCAAAACGCTCCAACCCGCGAGCGCCGGTAACGCTGAGCCACGTCTTGCCAGCCAAAGGTTGTCGCTAGGTAATGCTTCTCTAGTGCGGCACTGATGTCAGCAATTGCCTCTCTAAGGGAGCCGATTCTTGTTTCCAGCATAAATACGGTCATGTCCCCCGAGATATTCCGGCGCGATCCGGCGGTTTGCGACGGCCTCGATATACTTTTGCCTCTGTGACATCAAGCTCATTGACGATCTTGGCCCACACAGAATGCGCCGGCAGGCGCGATGGAGCTCATGGCACTGTCAATCGCTGCAACCGTGCGAGGAAAAGCGCCGTTTGACAAAGCTTCTTCACCTTGGACTGCGCCAGCACCGCAGCCAAGAACTTCGCCGCGATGTCGCCCTGCAGCATTGGGTCGCACCGCACCCGCGCTTCAAGATCAACTTGGCTGAACGACTCCCAGTTCGATCGTCGCCGCCAGGCGCCCACCACCTCCTTCTCTTCGGAGCCTGTGAATCGTAGTCAGAACGGAGTTTGCTGATTGGTATTGCTGCCGTCAGCAGTTTCCAATCCTGCCAGTAATCGCCGTTGATCCGCTTGCGGGGAAGAGGACCAGCGCGCCGTTTCCGGAGACCTCCAGGTTTCACGTCCCGGCCGCCTGGCAGTCACAACGAACCTTCGAAGCTGAATACGAGGATTTGCTTTGCTTCATCAGCCTCCGGATTTCGGGTAACATTTCGGGAAACATTGCGCGTCTTTGTTATTAAATAGCTTTTCGAGGGATCGTGTTCCCGGTGGTGGTGTAGCTGGACGGTGACGAAGCCGCTCGCGAGCGCGCCGTTGACAGCGCTGTAGCGAGCGAGCGGCGGTCATCGATGTTCGCCGGTAGGGTCGGGTTGCTTAAGCCAACCTTGATTCGAGGAACGACCGATGACCGACGACATGATGAACCTGCGCGCGCTGGTGGAGAAGACCCCCGACGCCGATCTGCTGCGCGAGATGATCGGCTTTGCCGCCGAGCGTCTGATGGAGCTGGAGGTGGGTGTCGCCACCGGCGCCGGCTACGGCGAGAAGAACCCGCTGCGGCTGGCCCAGCGCAACGGCTACCGCGACCGGGACTGGGAGACGCGAGCCGGCACCGTCGAGCTGCGCATTCCCAAGCTTCGCAAGGGCAGCTACTTCCCGGGCTTCCTGGAACCGCGCCGCATGGCCGAGAAGGCGCTGACGGCCGTCATTCAGGAGGCCTACATCCAGGGCATCTCGACGCGCTCTGTCGACGATCTGGTCAAGGCGATGGGTGCTTCCGGCGTGTCGAAGAGCCAGGTGTCGCGGCTGTGCGAAGAGATCGACGGCAAGGTCAAGACCTTCCTCGACCGGCCGATCGAGGGCGATTGGCCCTATCTGTGGATCGACGCCACTTACCTGAAGGTACGCCGCGGCGGCCGCATCGTCTCGGTCGCCGCGATCGTCGCCGTCGCCGTCAATACCGACGGCCGGCGCGAGGTTCTGGGCCTGGAGGTCGGCACCTCGGAAGCCGAACCGATCTGGACGGAGTTCCTGCGCAAGCTGACCCGGCGCGGTCTGCGCGGCGTCAAGCTCGTCATCTCCGATGCCCATGAAGGCATCAAGGCGGCGGTCTCCAAGGTGCTCAACGCGACCTGGCAGCGCTGCCGCGTCCACTTCATGCGCAACGTGCTGTCACACGCGGGAAAGAGCGGACGGCGCGTCGCCTCGGCCTTCATCGCCACCGCCTTCGCCCAGGACACGCCCGAAGCCGCCAGCCAGCAATGGCGCACCGTCGCCGACCAGATCCGGCCCAAGGTTCCCAAGCTCGCCGCCATCATGGACGAGGCCGAACATGACGTGCTCGCCTACATGACCTTCCCCAAGGAGCACCGCGCCAAGCTGCACTCCATCAATCCCGGTCGAGCGCATCAATGGCGAGATCAAGCGGCGCACCGACGTCGTCGGCATCTTCCCCAACGACGAGGCCATCGTCCGCCTCGTCGGCGCCCTGCTGCTCGAACAGAACGACGAATGGGCCGTCCAGCGCACAAGATACATGACGCTGGAAACCATCGGCCAGATGAGCGATGATCCCCTCATCAGCCTGCCCGCAGTGGCGCGCTGATCAACCCGGCCAATGCCGGAGAGCACGGCGACCAGTGCCGTCAGCTACACCACGCCGCGGGACATGATCTCGGATAGCGTAGCGCGCCATTGAACGGTGTGGCGCGGCGCCACCTTTGGCACAAATCGGCGCTACCTTTGGCACGGCAAAACGCGCAACTTGACCGCCCATGCGCGCGCCCCACCCGACAACGCCTGGGTCAGCGTCTATCTAGTCGGCGCGGCTTCTGACGCACCGAATAGTTCCGGTTTCTGGTACATTGCTATTCATGCGAAAGGGCGCGCCATGTCGAAGTTGAGCGAGATCGAGTTCTTCCACAACTCCCGGACGGACAAGACCTACGCGAGCCGTGCCTTCCCGGATTTCCTGGGGGCGCAAACTCCGCATTGCCAACAAGTTCGTCGACGGTGCATCTGGCTACGAATACGCTACCGTGAAGGGCGAGTTGGTACTGCGCCAGACCCCCGCCGGGCGCTTCCAGCTTTGGCCCGATCGGCGCCAGCTTTGGCACGGCAAATGCGCAACTTGGTCGTGTCGCCTGACGGGACCTTCTGCGCGGCGCGTCACGACGGCTCTCCGGTTTCGTTAGAAATAATCAACTCGGCCGCGCCGCCCGGAGCTATGTCGGAATGTGGGTGACGGGCCGATCAGGCGGCGCGTTGATCCGGTGCATCGGTAACGGCGACACCATCGCTAGGAAGGCCGTATCTCATGAATCGTAACGCTCTTTATCTTGTGATCGGCGCGCTCGCGGTCATTGTCATTATAGGGGGCTATCAACTCTATCGTGAACGGCAAAGCGGCGTCAGCATCAGTATCGGTGAGGACGGGGTTTCTATAGAAGGTAAGTAGCGACTTGATTCCGGCGTAGCCGGAATCTGAAGTTCGCCCCGGCTATGTTGTTGGAGCAATTCGCCGGAATGAGCAGAGGGTCGGCAAAGGCCGACCAGATGGAGAAGAACCATGTCGCTTGGAACCATACTCATCATTTTGCTTATCATTTTCCTGCTTGGTGGCTTTAGCGGCCGCTTCGGCGGATATGGCTACGGTTTCGGTCATGGGGGCATCGGTGTTCTTGGCGTCATTCTGATCATCCTCCTCGTCCTGGTTTTGACGGGCCGGCTTTGAACGCATAGGCGAGACACGGCCAGACTGACGGCGGCAATCCGGAAACGCCGACCGCACGACCCGGGCCACTCAATCCGAACCCTTTCCGGCGTCCGTAGGGTGGTTCAGCTTCCGCGGGCGCCGCCTTCGGGCTGAAATCTCTTGTCGCCGCAACCAAACTCTCGAAACGAGCCGCTCGCGCCGAGCGGCCCGTTTCCGTTTGCGTCTGCGGCAAGCGTCACGCCCCCACCACGGCCGACACCAAGCTCGATCTCCGACCCACCCCCAGCGTTTAGAGCATTTCCGGTGAATACTGAATCGCTCTGTTTCGCCGATGGCGAGGCGATCCGCCAGGAAGGCGGCGCAGGTCGTGCTGGTGGCACGGCCAAGTCCGCCTGACGCCGCGGGCGCCCGCCAGCGGCAAACCCTTCGGGCCGGGTCCATTTGGCTCAAATCCTTCGGGTTCCGGCTCGGCCGTGGCGCCACCACGACCTTCACCGAAACCCTCGACCTTGAGCCAAATGGCCTCCGGCAGAGTGATCCAGTATTCACCGGAAATGCTCTAGGTCGCTTCACCATCCCACGACTTCCGAACATGCGCACTTAAGCGCCGGCTGTGGCGGCCGCGGCAGATAATTGTTGAATAAAAGAGTCAGGAATGTTAGGCGAAGTTTAGGACGCTTTGGGGGCGTTAGGTGCTTGGCGGATGCTCGGCCTCGGGCGAGGACTCATGTCGTGCAGCGCCGGCATGGGCGCGTGCCGACCGCCTTGCGGCCTTGGCTTGGCGGTCACGAGCCTGTCCGATCGACGAGAAGAGTGTGCAGGATGAACAGTTCCGTATCTGGCAAGCGGCTCCCTTGCGGCGTCGCGACTCGAAGAATGCTTGCCGGAACGGTTGCGATTTGCCTCTTCGCCTTGTGCGGTCAGGCTTTTGCGCAGACAGCCGGCGGAACCCCGGCGGCAAGCATGCCGAGTTTTGATGTTCAGACAATAAAGGAGCCCGAGCAGACACCCGCCGCGCAGGCACTTCAAGCTGCGCCGCCCGCCGCCTCGCATGAGCCGCAGGGCTCGCCGCCGCCAACTGCGCCTTCCGCACCCTCGAGTGCTGGTTCGGGCGCGGATGGGATCAGCCAGGATATTTCGGATCCGTCCGGCGGGGGGTTGGTCGAGGTGCAAACCCCCGTCGACAGCCCCAGCCTGCCGCACGACTTGTCGCCATGGGGCATGTTCATGGCCGCCGACCTTGTGGTGCAGGCGGTGATGCTCGGGCTCGCCTTCGCATCCCTCGTTACCTGGACGGTCTGGCTGGCCAAGTCATTGGAAATCGCCGGGGCCAATACGCGGCTGCGCGCCGTGCTGCGGGCGCTTGGCACGGCAAGGACGCTGGATGACGCCCTCAGGCAAATCGGCCATCGCACCGGCCCGGGTGCGGCGCTGGCGCAGGCAGCGGCCGAGGAGGTCGGCCTCTCCGCCGCGGCGCTTGAACGAACCTCCGCCGTCGGCCTGAAGGAGCGCGTGTCGTCCCGCCTTGCGCGCATCCAGGCACAGGCCGGGCGGCGGATCGCCAGGGGAACCGGCGTGCTTGCCACGATAGGCTCCACGGCGCCCTTCGTCGGGCTGTTCGGCACGGTTTGGGGCATCATGAATTCCTTCATCGGCATTTCGGTATCGCAGACGACCAATCTCGCGGTCGTCGCGCCCGGCATTGCCGAGGCGCTTCTGGCGACGGCGCTCGGCCTGGTTGCCGCGATACCGGCGGTCGTGATCTACAATTTGTTCGCGCGCACCATTGCGTCCCACCGGCAGGCGCTGGCGGACGCGGCGGCGGCCGTGGAGCGCCTGGTCAGCCGCGATCTCGACTATCGATTCGTGCCGGCCGGCGAATATGATTCGCCGCGTGCCAGTCCAAACGCCGGCGGCGCACATGCCGCCTTGATCCGGGACGCGGCGGAGTAGGGCTCTGATGGCCGGCGGCATACGCGACCCCCTCGACGGCGACGACCTCGACGAGAACCATGAGATCAATGTCACGCCCTTCATCGACGTGATCCTGGTGCTGCTGATCATCTTCATGGTGGCCGCGCCGCTCGCGACCGTCGATGTCAATGTCGATCTGCCGGCCTCGACGGCGGCCGCGGCGCCGCGTCCCGACACGCCGCTTTATGTAACGGTGAAGGCTGATCTGTCTGTCGTGGTCGGGGAGGACACGGTTCAGCGCCCGGCCGTCGGCGCCGCACTCGACCTTGCGACGCAGGGCGACCAGCAGCAGCGGGTGTTTCTGCGCGCCGACCGCTCGGTGGACTATGGCGAACTGATGGAGGTGATGAACCTCCTGCGCGCCGCGGGCTACCTGAAGATCGCGCTGGTGGGTCTCGAACCGGTTCCGCCGGCTGCGGGGAATGCGCCGTCGCCGGCCCCCGGGCAGGCGGAATGACATTGCAGGCGGGTCCGCTTTCCGATCTGGTCTTGCCGCGTCTGGAACGCCGCGAAGTGGCTTTGTGGTCGGCGGCGGCGTTGGTCGTCGTGGCCGCTCATGCCGGCTCGGCCTGGCTGATCAGCCAGTCGCGCGCCCCTGTGCCGCCGGCGGATGCCGCACCGGCCGCCATCATGCTCGAACTTGCGCCGATGACCGTCGCTCCCGAGGCGGTGCCCATGGATACCGCCGACCTGGTCGACAGCGCCTTTGTGCAACCGAGCGAGGAGCCGGTGGAAATCGCCGAGCCGGTTCCGGAGGAACCAGTCACCGATCCGGTCGAGGAAACCGAGGTTTCGGAGATCGTTCCCGACCAGGCCAGGCAGGCTGAGCCGGAAGCAGTCGAGGCCGAGCATATCGATGAAACGCCACCGGAAGAGACGGTGGCTCAGGCGCCACCGGAAGAGACGATGGCCGAGGCGGAGGAAGTGATCCCGGATATTGTCGAGGCGCCGCTGCCGGAGGTGGCAATGGCGGTTCCGGAAAGCAAGCCGGTCGAGGAGCCTGCGGCGAAGGCGAAGCCGGCTGACCAGCCAAAACCAGTCAAGCAAAAGCCGGCCAAGAAGGTCACCGATAAGCCCGCTAAGCCCTTGCCGAAGAAGAAGGCCCAGCCCCAGGCCAGTCTTGCCATGACCAAGTCCGCACAGAATGCGCCAAAGGCGGCGGCTTCGGCGGGCAACCAGGGCGCGAGAGCGTCGGCTGCGGCGGTGGAAAAATGGAAGAACAAGGTCTTACAGCATATCAGGCGACGCATGCCGGAAATGCAAGAAGACGGAAAGGTGGACGCAAATATTAACATCACTGCGAGCGGTGACATTGTCGCCGTGTGGGTGACGCGCTCTTCGGGTAATCCAAGGCTGGACAAGGCCGCACTAAAGGCCTTGCGACGTTCCTCTCCGGTGCCCGCACCGCCGGACGGCCTTTCACTGGAGTATCGGCGTCCCGGTCAATTTGAGGTAGAGTAGAGTATAGCGCCGAAAGAAGGCCCGGTTTTCAGCAGAAGTGATGCGAAAATAATATTCTATGTCAACGTCCCCGAACTCGCGAGATTGGGGAATTGAGATGGATTGTTGCGTCTCAAGCCACATCCTTGCCCCGCGCGGGTGAGGCGCTGGCGAGAATCTCCTGATCGACGAAGATCAGCGCGTGCATCGCGCAACCGAGCGCGATCAACGGCACCTCGTCGGTTTCGGTGGCGAAGGAGATCGCCTTGGAGTGAAGGCCGCCCGCCGTCATGGCGATCGCGCAGCGCAATGCCGGCTCGATCAGGTCGAAAGCGGCGGCACCTATGCCGACCATTGCCACCGGTGCCGGATCGATCAGCGCGAACAGGCTTCCGAGGCCGTAGCCCAGCGCCTCGCCGGCCTTGCGATAGGCCTCGCGTTCCGGCCCGTCATGATCGCGCGCGGCAGCCGCGATCCGCGCCATGTCGGCCGCGTCGATGTCGGAGATCGGCGCCTCGTCCTCGCTGGCGCCGCTCGCGCTGCGCCAGATCGCGTAGTTGCCCGCATAGGCTTCCACGCAGCCGCGCCGGCCGCAACGGCAGAGCGCGCCCTCCGGCCGGTGAACCATATGGCCGAACTCGCCCCCGGAAGATTGCGTGCCGGTGAACAGTTCGCCTTTGAGGACCAGCCCCATGCCGATGCCTTGCGACAACAGGATGGCGATGAAATCGTCCCGGTAGCGTTCCGGATCGCGCCAGCGCAACGCCACCGCGATCATGTTGCAGTCGTTCTCGACGGTCGCGGGCACGCCGAACGCCGTTTCCAGCCGCTCGGCGAAGGCGATATTTTCATGCGTCGTGATCGGCGACCAGAGCATGGTGCGGGCGCCGGCGTCGGTCGTTCCCTGAACGGCCAGCACGATCCGCTTGATGCGCCGCCCCGCGACGCCGGGCTTGCCGAGCTGGCGCCGCGTGATCGCAATGCACTCGCCGACGAGATCCTCCTCGGAAAGGTCGAGTGTCGAGAGCTTCCTGCGTTCCTCGGCGAGCGTTCGCCCGGCATAGTCGAGGACCGATACCGACAGGAAATTGAAAAGCAGGACGATCGTGACCACCGTGGCCGCGTCTGGGTGCAGGGCGATCGCCACCTGAGGACGCCCGCGCTTCAGCGCTCCGGCCTCGATGCCCCTGGACTCAAACAGAATACCTTCCGCGATGAGATCGGAGGAGATGGCCGAAATCGTCGAGTTGCTGAGCCCGGTCGCCGCCGCGATTTCGGTACGCGACGCCTGGCCGACATTGCGCACGGCCGCGATGACCATCGCGCGGTTACGCCGCCGCAAGTCGTCATGACGGATGCCGACCGACATGGCGTTAGCTTTCCTCCCTGGCCAACGATATTGCCCATGACAATCGATCGTCGACGAGCGTAGATAGTGGCAGAAGCCAAAAGCTCTGTCACTATTTCTTCGATTGCCGAAAAAACTGGGTGCCCGTGGAATTGATGTTGACAGCCGAAGGCGGGTAAGGCATGTTTTTTTCGAAGCTCGAAAAAAAGCTTCGTTGTGGATATAGTTCGCGCCTGAAAAGGCCGAAGGGAGGAATCATGAAGAAGTTTGCAGCCGCCATGCTGGCGGGAGTAGCGCTGTCCATATCGCTTGTCGCGGTTGCCAGCGCCAAGGACAAGGTCATCGGCGTTTCCTGGTCGAACTTCCAGGAAGAGCGCTGGAAAACCGACGAGGCGGCGATGAAGACGGCGATCGAGGCCGCCGGCAACAAGTACATTTCGGCTGATGCGCAGTCGTCGGCTTCCAAGCAGCTTACAGACGTGGAAAGCCTCATTGCGCAGGGCGCCAACGCGCTGATCATTCTGGCGCAGGATGCTTCGGCGATCGGTCCGGCCGTTGAGAAGGCTCTGGCCGAAGGCGTGCCGGTGGTTGGCTACGACCGCCTGATCGAGAACAAGGACGTTTTCTACCTGACCTTCGACAACAAGGAGGTCGGGCGCATGCAGGCTCGTGAAGTGTTCAAGGTGAAGCCGGAGGGCAACTACGCCTTCATCAAGGGCTCGTCCTCGGACCCGAACGCGGATTTCCTGTTCTCGGGGCAGATGGAAGTGCTCAAGGAAGCCATTGACGGCGGCAAGATCAAGAATGTCGGCGAGGCCTATACGGACGGCTGGCTGCCCGCCAACGCGCAGAAGAACATGGAGCAGATCCTGACCACCAACGACAACAAGGTCGACGCGGTGGTTGCCTCCAACGACGGCACGGCCGGTGGCGTCGTGGCCGCACTTGCCGCGCAGGGGCTTGCCGGTACTGTTCCTGTTTCCGGTCAGGACGGCGACCAGGCCGCGTTGAACCGCGTGGCGCTCGGCACGCAGACCGTTTCGGTGTGGAAGGATGCGCGCGAACTCGGCAAGAACGCGGCCGAAATCGCTTCGCAGCTTGCCGAAGGTACGACCCTGGACAAGGTCCCGGGCGCGGTGAAGTTCACCACGCCGGGCGGCCTCGAGACCAATTCGGTCTTCCTTACGCCGCTGCCGATCACCAAGGAAAACCTCAATGTCGTGATCGATGCCGGCTGGGCGACAAAGGAAGTCGTCTGCGCGGGCGTCGCGGCCGGCTCGGCCGCTGCCTGCAACTAACCATCGAAATTGACAATCGGACGCCGCGGTCTGAGGAGCACCGCGGCGTCCTTTTAAGATAATCTTTGCTGCAGCGGCGGAACGGGAGGAGAACCCATGAGTAATGCTGCCTCCGCGGCGCCTGATCGCGCACGCGCGTCCGACCTCAATGCGCTCGGACGATTTCTCAAGGCAACCGAACTTGATACCCGCATGCTCGGCATGGTGGGGGCGTTGCTTATCATCTGGATCGGCCTGCACATCCTGTCGGGCGGGCTGTTCCTGACACCACGCAACCTCTGGAACCTTTCCGTGCAGTCGTCGTCGATCGCGATCATGGCGACCGGCATGGTGCTGGTTATCGTCACCCGCAACATCGACCTGTCTGTCGGTTCGATCCTCGGCTTCGTCGGGATGATAATGGGGGTGACGCAGGCCGAATTCCTGCCCCGTGTTCTCGGTATTCCGCTCGGCAGCCCGTCGATCTGGATCATCGCGCTGGCGGTGGGCCTTCTGCTCGGCCTGTTGATCGGCGCGTTCCAGGGCTTTCTGATCGCTTATCTGAGCATTCCCGCCTTTATCGTCACGCTTGGCGGCCTGCTGGTCTGGCGCGGCGCGGCGTGGTGGGTGACCAGCGGCCGCACCGTGGCGCCGATGGACGCGACCTTCAAGCTGATGGGCGGTGGGCCGGAGGGTTCGATCGGCGCGACCTGGAGCTGGATCATCGCACTTGTCGCCTGCGCGGCGGTTGTCTTCCTGCTGCTTCACGGCCGCACCCAGCGCAAGCGCTTCAAATTCCCGCTGCGTCCGGTCTGGGCCGAAATATTTCTCGGTGCCGTTACCTGCGCCGTCATTCTCGGGGCCGTGCTGGTCGTGAACTCCTATCCGTGGCCGACGATGATCGTGAAGAATTATGCCGAGGCGCATGGCATCGCGATCCCGGAGGGCGGATTGTTCATCGCCCATGGCATTGCAATTCCGGTGCTGATCGCGATCGGCGTCGGCGTGGTCATGACCTTCATCACGACGCGGACACGCTTCGGGCGCTATGTCTTTGCAATCGGCGGCAATCCGGAAGCCGCGAACCTCGCCGGCATCAACACGCGCTGGGTGACGCTCAAGATCTTTGCCTTGATGGGACTGCTCGTGGCGATCGCTTCGGCGATCTCGACGGCGCGCCTCAACGCTGCGACCAACGCGCTGGGTACGCTGGACGAGCTTCTCACCATCGCCGCCGCGGTCATTGGCGGCACATCGCTTGCCGGCGGCGCGGGCACGATTGCCGGCGCCATGCTGGGTGCGCTGCTGATGCAGTCGTTGCAGTCGGGCATGGTGCTTCTGGGCATAGACACACCGCTGCAAAGCATCGTCGTCGGCCTGGTGCTTGTCGTTGCCGTCTGGCTCGACACACTCTACCGCAAACGCGTCTGAGGGAGGGGACCATGGCAGACAATCGCAAGTCGCTGATCGAGATGAAAAACATCTCGATCGCTTTCGGCGGTATCCGCGCTGTCGATGACGCCTCCGTCGACCTCTTTCCCGGAGAGGTCGTGGCCCTGCTCGGACACAATGGCGCCGGCAAATCGACGCTGATCAAAATCCTGTCCGGCGCCTACAAGCGCGACAATGGCCATATCTTCGTCAATGGCGAGGAAGCTCACATCTCCAACCCGCGCGACGCCAAGCGATATGGCATCGAGACGATCTACCAGACGCTGGCGCTCGCCGACAATGTCGACGCCGCCGCCAACCTGTTCCTCGGCCGCGAGCTGATGACGAAATACGGTACGCTCGACGACGTTGCCATGGAGGCCGAGGCGCGCAAGGTCATGGGCCGCCTTAACCCCCGCTTCCAGCGGTTCAAGGAGCCGGTCATGAAGCTGTCCGGCGGACAGCGCCAGTCGGTCGCGATCGCCCGCGCTATCCTGTTCAACGCCAGAATCCTGATCATGGACGAGCCGACCGCCGCACTCGGACCGCAGGAGACGGCGCAGGTCGGCGAACTGGTGAAGCAGCTCAAGGCCGACGGCATCGGCATCTTCCTGATCAGCCACGACATCCACGACGTTTTCGACCTCGCTGACCGCGTGTGCGTGATGAAGAACGGACAGGTGGTTGGAACGGCACGCACGCAGGACGTTTCCAAGGACGAGGTGCTTGGCATGATCATCCTTGGGAAATGCCCGCCCGGTGCCATACCCGGACCGGGAGCGATGATGGCCGCCGCCGCCTGAGCGCAAAGCAAACCGTCCGATTCCGGTGCCGGGCGGTTTGTGTATCTTGTCGTTCGCCAAGGATTTACGGAAAACCGGCTCCATTCTTCGGCGCGATGCTGTGGGATGAACCGTCCGATCTAATGGATCGTCCGGCTTGTGTTGACTTTTTGTTTGCGGAGAGCGACGCGCCAGCGGCGGCACGCGAAAATATTGCATTCGGGCCGGCATCCCTCCATAAGTCGGTATCTTGCGGAAAGCACACCGGCGTTGAAGAAGCTGCTACCCTATCTGGCGTTCGCGGCGGTCGCCATCGCCAGCCTCGTCACCGCCGGATACGCTTATCGCGCCGGCGAGGAAGCCGCGCGCTTCAAATTCGAGGGAGCCGCCGATGACGCGCTTGGCCGGCTCGAAAGCCGGCTCGACCTCAACCTCGCTTTGCTGGTTGCAACGCAGGCATTCTTCGAGGCGCGCTTCGCGAATGTCACGAAAAGCGAGTTCGGCGACTATTACAGATCACTCGATGCCGATGAGAATTTTGCCGGTCTGCGCGGCGTCGGGTTTCTGACGCTGGTCAAGCCCGGCGCCGAAGCGTCGCTTGAAAATCGCCTGCGGGCCGAGCACGGCGCGGAACGGCGGATATTCCCGGCTTCCTCCGGGGAATGGCGCACACCGATTACCCTGTTTCAGCCGCTCAATGACCAGACACTCCCTGCGATCGGCTTCGACATGTATTCGGAACCGGCGCGTCGCGCCGCGATAGACGCAGCGCTGGCCACTGGACAGCCGCGTGCGACGGGTTTGTTGATTCTGGGCGGGGTCGCAGCCGGCGGAACACAGCCGACGCCAGGCATCCTGGTGTTTTCCGCCCTGAGGGCGAGGATTCCGGGAAGGGAGGACGCAAAGGACCCGCCCGCCGGGCTGGTCTATGTGGCGTTCCGCACGGCTGAACTCTTCTATTCCGCGCTTGCAAGGCCCCCGACCTTGCCGGCAAACGTCGAGGTATTCGACGGTTCGCCCGCGGAGAACGCGCTTCTGTTCCGTTCGGCGGTTCCCCCGGACGGGCGTTTTTCCGATGATTTCGAGGTGATACGCAAGCTCGATGTCGCGGGACGCGAGTGGACGGTCCGGTTCCGCCCCACCACCGGCTTCCAAAGGCCGGCCTCGCGTGCCTTGCCGGTGCTTCTGGGGCTTGCGGGCCTTATGCTTGCTGGTGCCGTAGCGGCCGTCGCCCGATATCAGGAGCGCACCTACGAAGCCAAATCGAGGCTTCACGCAACTACGGAGAGAAATCTGGCGGAGAAGGACCTGATGCTTCAGGAGATGCGGCACCGCATCAAGAACTCGATCACCCGCGTTCTCGCCATCGCCCGCCAGACTTCCGCAAGTTCAACCAGCCTCGGCGAGTTCACCGAGTCCTTCTCCGCCCGGCTGCAGGCCATGGCGGCTTCCCAGGATATGCTGACGCGCTCGCGGTGGCAGAAGGCGGAGCTAGGGGATCTTTTGCGGATGGAACTCGAGCAGGTTTTCGGGAAAGCGGTGCCGGAGGACGCTTTGGGGGGGCCGAAGGTCCTGCTTAACGAAAAGGCTACGCAGGCGCTGGGCCTCACCTTTCACGAACTGGCGACCAACGCCCTGAAATATGGCGCAATCGGCAACTCCGCCTTTTCCCTTGTGGTCACGTGGACGGTCGAGCGCAGCCCCTCCGAGAGGCGGCTGCGGCTTCGGTGGCAGGAAAGCGGGGCACCCTGGCAGGAACAAGAACGTTCGGCCGGCTTCGGTACCAAACTGATCGACATGAACATAACGCGCGAACTCAAGGGAAAGATCACGCGCGACTTCTGCGACGGAGGGGTCTCAATCGATATCGACATTCCGCTTGACCGGGAAATTGCCCGGTAAGCCGGTCAGTATCAATCCCCTCAACAGCGCGATTTGTAGAGGACTCCGTTTGTATTGCGGTAGGTACACCACCCCGGCCGCGACGCCGGTCCCACCTGCGTCGAAGTGGCGGTGGCCGCGCCACCGACCGCGGCTGCGGCCGCGGCGGCAGCCGCCGCGGGGTCCGGCGCGGGGGGCGGCGGCGGCGGGGTCGTGCATCCGATCAGCGTCACGATAGTGGCAAGCGCGACAATCGCCTTCCTCATGGAAACCCTCACATGCTGTAACCCACGACGAAAAAGGTAGCATGTTCGGCGTCGCCTCGACTAGCACCGCATTATCGGCAAACGCTGGCAATCTTACTGGCGAACCCAATCTTAACTGTCGAACTCAATCTTACTGGCGCACACTGGCGGTTTTCGCTGAGCGGTCTACGTTTTTCGCGGCCGGGGGCTGTGCCGCCTCCACCGAAGCGTGGAGTTTCCCGTCCTTTCCGATGTCCCAGACCAACTCGGCGTCCTCTTCCTCCATGGCCGGGTCGACATACACGCACTGGCCGAAGATTTTTTCGCGCGAGCCCGAGAACCAGTTGATGGTCGGATGGAGGTCGGCCTCACATTCCTCGTAGGTTTCGTAAATGGCTATGTCGACCGGCAGTTCGCTGCAGTCTTTCAGGTCTCCAGAACAACCAATGATCAGAAGAACAGCCGCAATGTGTTCCATGGGGAAATCCTCTCCACCAATAAACGGAAAACGCGCGGAAATGTTTCGGGGTTCCCAAATGACGAACATTTGATGTCCGGCGCCGCCACAAAATGCCGCGCGGCGAAGCGCCAACCGGCGGCGAGGGGTTTCACAGCTCCGCCTGGAAACTCTCCTTTGGCACGAGCAGGGAATAGGTCAGGCGATCGCTGGTCAGTTCCAGCGTCGACGAGCCGTTGAGGGCGGCCGGCACGACGCGCTCCAGGGCGACACTGCCGAATCGTTTTCGCCCGATTGCCTGGTCGGCGATGCTGATTGCTTCCGTCCAGATCAGCAGAAGAGTCGCGCCGGCGGGTGCCTCGACTTTGCGCGCTGCTACCGTGACATAGCCGTCCGGGTGAGCCAGCGCCCCGTAGCTCACCGAATTGACGGCAAGTTCGTGCAGGGCCAGGCCGATGTGAAGGGAAGCGTTGGGGTTGAGATAGGGTTTCTCGCCTTCCAGGTGAATGCCGACCTGCGGGTCGGCGGTATAGCGGGCAACCTGTTCCAGAACGAGATCCTGGAGCGCGGCACCCCGCCAGTCCGACGACGTCACGAGATCCTGGGTCGATGCCAGCGATTGGAGCCGCCCTCGGAAACGCGAAAGGAAGTCGTCGACCGTTTCGGAGTAGCGCCCGGTCTGGGTGGCAATGCTCTGGATGATCGCCAGGAGATTCTTGGAGCGGTGAGCAACCTCCCGCAAAAGCGCTCGCAACGCCTGCTCGCGACGCTTCTGCTCGGTGATGTCGACGGCGGTCATGACGATGCCGAGAATCCTGCCGGCCGCTGACCGGTCGGAGTCCATCCAGACGGAAAACCAGCGTGGTCCGTCCATAGGCAGGCAAATTTCCAGTGCGCGTGAAAGCCCGGAACCGACGAGGTCCTGTTTGACCCGTGACAGTTCATCGGCCACATCGGGGGGTACGAAGTCGGAGACGAAGCGGTCCTGGATCGAGACCGTGGACCATGCCCTCGGAACATTCTCAGCCCAAACGACACGCAGATCTGGCTGAAAATATACAACAAAGATACCCGCGTTGGTCAGAGCCGTCATCAGGCTGCGGTGGCGGTCAGGCGGGGACGATCAGTACCTTTTCCCATCACCTATCCCCGATCTGCCCCGCTACCATCCAATCTCCGGGCAGGCTCGCTGGTCGCATTTCGCCTCGCAGGCCTGGACTCTTGCGCTTTTCTGGTGGTTCCGCCGGACCACGCTGCTTGGGAGAGCGGGGCCCGGCGGTGGCTGGAAACCGTTTGAGGGAAAGCGGCCTCCAGTTTCTCTGGTGGGGCCTAAGCAGACTTGCGTGGCTTCGCCCACGCTTCGCCTGCTTAGCCTCTTGTTTTGTCGCAGGTTTCTGTCGGAAAACCGTGACACACTTTTGCGGAACCTGCTTTAGGCGCGCCGGATAAGGCCCGCTATCAGCGAAATGACCAGGAATGCCAGAAAGACAAAAAACAGGATCTGTGCAATTCCGGCGGACGTTCCTGCTATTCCGCCAAAGCCAAGCGCCCCGGCGATAATAGCGACGACAAGAAACACAAGAGCCCAGTAGAGCATTGTTTCATCTCCTAAATTTGCAAAACTAAACGCTCGCCCCGCGCCAAGGTTCCCGATAAAGCGGCGCGGCGGCATTTGCCGAAGGATATTTCAGAATCAGGCCGCCGCCTTGGCCTGCCTGTCGAAGAACAGGGCCTGGCTGATCAGCGCCTTTACCATTTCGGGACTGAATGGCTTTGTAACGAGGAAAGCCGGTTCAGGCCGTTCGCCCGTGAGCAGCCGTTCCGGAAAGGCGGTTATGAAGATCACGGGCACGGACGCCGTGGTAAGAATGTCGTTCACCGCGTCTATCCCCGATGTCCCGTCGGCAAGCTGGATATCGGCCAGAATCATCTTCGGACGGGTCCGGTCGAAAAGCGTCCTCGCTTCCGCGTGGGTGCGCGCTATGCCGACCACGCGATGCCCCAGGCTTTCGACCATCTGCTCTATATCCATTGCAATCAGCGGTTCATCTTCGATGATGAGCACGTCGGTCGCAACCTGCCGCGATATCTCCGCGCTCGCCTGAGCCAGCAGCCGGCTGAACTGCGGAACGTCGACGTCCAGAATCTCGGCCGCCTCTTCATCGCTGAAGCCCTCGACGGCGACCAGCAGGAACGCCTGCCTTGCCTGTGGCGATATGGCCGTGAGATTCGCGGCGGCTTTGCGCTCCCACGCCGGGCCCGACTGTTCTTCAGGTACGCGAATGACAACCGAGGTGAACAGTCTCGCGAACACCTTGTAGAGGCTGACGCGTGCGTTCGAAGCCTGGGGAAACACGTCGATGTCGGCGACGATCGCCTCCAGCATGGCGGCCACCAAGGCGTCGCCGCTCTGCTGAGAGCCGGAAACGGCCCTGGAAAAGCGACGAAGATAGGGAAGGTGGGGGGCAATGCTTGCAGACAAGCTCATGGAAATCCCTCATTAACTGCTTGACGGTGACAATAGACAGGTAGGTCAACGGCGATTGCCGGAAAAAGTTCCGCCAAAGGGGAACCTTGTTCGGCATCGTGCGTTTGGAGGTCTAAGTTGCGCGTTTGCAGGCCTGCGGTTGGTATTTGCGCGTTGAAGCTATAAGCGTAAGGCAAGGCTTTCCGTTTCGTGGAAAGAAGTCAATACGGTGGAGTTCATGAAGGACAGCCTAGCTCACAGTGGAGCAAAGCCGCCGGCAAAGCGGTCGGAAGACCTGCTCGGGCCAAACTCTGAAATCGGTCGGAAACTCAAGCAATATTATGACGGCTTGGTGTCGAGCGACGTGCCGGATCGGTTCGCTGAGTTGCTGAGCGAACTCGAGGCGGCCGAATCGGCGCGCAAAAAGGGCTGACCGATGGCCGTCACAGCAAAGTTCAAAGGGGATTTGCTGGCAGCCATTCCCAGCCTCAGGGCTTTTGCCGTGTCTCTCACCCAGAATCCGGACAAGGCGGACGACCTTGTGCAGGAGACGCTCGTAAAGGCCTGGGACAAGCATGACAGCTTTCAGATGGGCACAAATCTGAAGGCATGGCTGTTCACGATCCTGCGCAACGAGTTTTATTCACAGATGCGCAAGCGCGGACGCGAGGTGCAGGATTCCGATGGCATCATGACGGAGCGCCTTGCCGTACATCCCAGTCAGCACGGCAAGCTCGATCTGGCGGATTTCCGCAATGCGCTTGAAAAGTTGCCCGAGGATCAGCGTGAGGCTGTCGTCCTGATCGGCGCCTCCGGATTTTCCTACGAGGAGGCGGCGGTGATCTGCAATTGCGCCGTCGGCACCATCAAGAGCCGGGTCAGCCGCGCGCGAACGCGCCTGCAGGAAATATTGCAGATAACCGGCGAGGATGACTACGGACCGGACGCGATCTCCAACCAGGTCCTGGGCTCGAACGCGGCTTAAGGCGCATCCAGCCGCGCCGCTTCCTCTTTCAGCGGCGGCCGCAGGCCGCGGCAAGCGCCCCGACGATCTCGACATCTGAATAGGGCTTGCCGACGAGTTTCACGTCGGGAAACGGGTTGGAGCTTTCGCCAAAACCATCATATCCGGATGCGAAGATGAAGGGCACGGCCTGCTCACTAAGCCGAGCGGCGAGCCCGAGCGTCGATTTCTGGTTCAGCATCAGGTCGAAAATCGCGGCGTCGAATGCGGCGCCGTCGAGCGCGGCCTCGGCCTCCTCGATCGTGCGCGCGATGATCACGTCGGACGCGCCATAGTCCCGGCAGATTTGCTCGACGTCCATCGCAATCAAGAATTCATCTTCAAGAACCAGGATACGCAGTCCGTCCAGTTTGTCCGCCACGGTGGTCACTCCGAATTCGAGGACCCTTTGCCGGATTGCGGGACGGTTTGTCTTTAAAAAAAGACATTGCCGGAATGTAATCGCGGAACCGCAGCGAAGCCGCCATCCTTATAGCAAACATGCCGCGCCTCGGAGGGTTGTTTGTCGGATCAGAAGTTGAAGGCTCAATCGGGGAGAAGCATCCCCTGCGAAGAGTGCCCTTTGCGGCGCCGGAAGGCTTTCCGCGACTTCGAGAAGGAGGAACTGGCCTTCGTCAGCCGGTTCAAGCGCGGCGAACTTGCGGTCGACAAAGGTGCGACCCTGGTCCTGGAAGGGCACCACAGCGCGCATCTCTTCACCGTGCTTTCAGGATGGGCGTTTCGCTACAAGCTGCTCCATGACGGGCGGCGGCAGATCCTGAACTATCTGGTGCCGGGTGACCTCGCCGGTTTGCAGGGCAGCCTGATCGGGGAGATGCAGCATTCGATCGAGGCGCTGTCGCCGATGCTGTTGTGCGTTTTCGAGCGCGATAAGCTGTACGAGCTTTACCGCAATCATCCGGGCCTTGCCTTCGACATGACATGGATCGCGGCCAGGGAGGAGCAGATATTGGACGAGGCCCTGCTTAGTCTCGGCCGGCGCAACGCGATCGAGCGGGCGGCCTATCTCCTCGCCTTCATAGCAAGCAGGGGGCGCGGCGCGGGCCTCATTGGGGGGGACGCCATGCAGTTCCCCATAACGCAGCAGCATATCGCCGACACGCTTGGTCTCTCCCTGGTGCACACCAACAAGACGCTGCGCAAATTGGTCGACCGCAAGCTCGTGAACTGGCGCGACGGCGGTTGCCACGTGAAGGATTTGGAAGGTCTGATGAAGGTAGCGCGATGGGAAGGGCTTTCGGACACGCCGCGCCCGCTGATTTGACCGCCGCGAAACATCGGCACGACGCGTCTCGTCCGTGATTATACGCGCCTAAGGCAAAACTGCCGGTTCCGGTATCGGTCGGTTTGCTTTAACTTTTTGTTTCCGCACCGCTTTTGCCGAACACCGGGTTCCACTTCCCGCCGCGATGCTCTAGAACTCCGTCCGAAATGCGCGATCGCGCGAGTTTTGTCGCGAACATCGGAACAAGCCTCCCGCCTGAGCGTTTCCCCCCGATCAATTCAACGGAGTAAGCCATGGCAGCCGCCACCGGAAAGACCGCCAAGTCCGACATTGAAGCCGGGCAGTCCGACACCCAGCCTGATCTGGAGGCGGATATCAGTCAGTTGCGAGCAGATATTGCAGCGCTGAAGGAGCAGATCGCCAAGACCGGCCAGCATTCCTATGGCGCGGCGCGCCGTGCGGCCACCGAGGGGGTGGAGCAGCTACGGGTTCAGGGGGAGGCCGCGATCGAGGGGATTAAGAGCAACGCCCGTGACATGGAGGATCAACTTACCGCCAGGGTGAGGGAAAAGCCCATTACGGCGCTCGCGATTGCTGCAGGCATAGGATATTTTCTCGCCCTTCTTTCCCGCCGCTAGCCGGTCCGAAAGATGCTCGCCTCGTTGATTGCCGGCCTGGCAACTGGGGAAACTTTGGCCGCGCTGCGCCGCATGCGCCGCGCGGCGATCGCTTATGGCCTTGCCGGACTGGCGGCGTCGTTGGGCGCGATCTTCCTGCTGGTTGCCGCTACAATCTGGATTGCCCGGCAATACGGTGCCATCGAAGCGTGTCTGGGGATCGGCTTCGCGTTCCTGATGCTGGCGCTTCTGATCGCAATAATCCACGAACTGACATCGCGCACCCGCGCCAAGGCGCGGAGGCGGCAGCGCAACAGCGATTTCACCAGGGCCGCGATAGCGGCAGGCGTCGCGGTGGCGCCGGCGCTGCTGAGGGGCAGACTGGGCGCCGCAATATTGCTCGCGCCGGCTGTCGCCCTGCTTGCCAATGCGATCTATCGGGAAAACAGCAAATCCGATCCTGCCGACCGAACCGACTTGCCTTAAGGGCTGGCCGGTTCCACCCCTGAGCCTACCTTGCGTGGCTGCTACGGCCGCAGGCAGGGAAGTACGGAACCCGAGCGCCGGTTCGGACATTGTCGAGGCGAGACCTGCCGCAGTCGCAGGCGCAAAGCGGAGACGATCGATGCAAAAAATCGTACCGACCGACAAAGCTCGACAGGGAGGATTGGGCCGTCCGGTTCTTATCGTTCTCATCGTCGGGCTCCTGCTGGCGATGGGCGTATGGGCAGGCGTCGCGACCTGGGGCGAGCATATTGACGCGCCGGCGGCCGACGATGCCGGCGGCAGCAACACCGACAGCGACTAAGCAGGTTCCGGAAAAATGTCTCACGGTTTTCCGAAAGAAACCTGCGACAAAACAAGAGGCTAAGCAGGCAAAGCGTGGGCGAGCCACGCAGTCTGCTTAGCAGGGCCCCCGCGCGGGCCGCCGGCTTTCACGCAATGGATTTTCGACCGGCGATTGCCGGCAACCCGAACTCTTCGTCGGGAACCGATCCAGCACGACCACGTTGTGAAAGCGTAACGGCACGCCCGATTTCACCCGCGACGGTTCCACCGGGCGTGTCAGTGCATGGAATTCACGCACAAGGAGACGATATCATGGTTCGTAAACTTTTGGCTACCACCGCGCTGGCGACACTGCTGATCAGTGCCGCCCACGCTCAGGACGCAACCCAGCCGGCACCCGCCGCACCCGCTCCGACGACAGAGCAAGCACCGGTTGCTGTGGATCCGGTTGCCAAGGCTGGCGGGTTTCTTGCCAGCGACCTTATCGGCGAAAAGGTCTACAACGGCACTGGTGACGATGCCGAGAATATCGGCGCCGTCAACGATGTCGTCGTCGGTGCGGACGGACAGGTCGAATCCGTCGTAATCGGCGTCGGCGGCTTTCTCGGGATCGGCGAAAAGAACGTCGCCATGAATTATGGCGATATCGAGTGGGCCGAGCGGGAAGGCGATCGCTGGATCGTAGTCAACGCCACCAAGGAGCAGCTTGAGGCGCAGGCGGAATTCGACATGCGTCCATATGAGCCGGCTCCGGTGGCTGATACAACGGCGATGGCGCCCCCGCCGGCGACCGACAAGACCACTCCTACCGATGGTGACGCTGTCCAGGCACCCGCAGCCGGCGAAACGACCGCGCAGGCACCCGCCGCGCCGGCCGATGAAACAACCGCCGCGGCTCCGGCCGACTCGACTGCGACCGACACAACCATGACCAGCGCCATCGACAAGTCGACGCTGACCGAGATGCCGGCCGGCGACATCCGGGCCGAGGATTTGGTCGGCACGACCGTCTATGGCACCAACGATGCCAACCTCGGCGAGATCGGCGACGTGGTCCTGTCCCAGGACGGCAAGGTCGATGCGGTAATCATCGATGTTGGCGGCTTCCTTGGCGTAGGCGAGAAGGAAGTAGCGGTTGGCATGGACAACCTTGCGTTCATGACCGACAAGGACGGCAACAAGTACCTCTACACGACCTTCACCAAGGAGCAGCTTGACGCGGCGGCCGCCTATGACAAAGCGACCTGGGCCGACAAGCGCGACGACCAGCGCGTCATCATGCGCTAACGCCTGATTTGCAGGCACGAAAGCAAGTCCGCGCCGGCAACGGCGCGGACTTTCGTTTGTCCATGGCTGCATCGCCGATCCGAACGATAAGATTGCCCGAAGGCTTGGCAATTTAGAATCTATGAACGACCCGGCGGTTTCGTCTCTATTCAATGAACAAACCATCCTGTGTTTGGCATCTACCAGCGCAGGCACGTTTGACCAACATAGGAGGCAGTCAAGCGGCCCGGCCGCAATCCGATAAGAGAGGAGCAAAGATATGCTCGATCAGATCAAGGGCCTTCACCACGTCACCTCGATGGCGAAGGACGCACGCGAGAATAATCAGTTCTTCACCGGCAGGCTCGGCCTGCGCCGGGTCAAGAAAACCGTGAATTTCGACGCGCCCGACGTCTACCATCTCTACTATGGCGACGAGAAGGGAACGCCCGGTTCGGTCATGACCTATTTCCCGTTTCCCAATATCGGCAAAGGCCGGCCAGGCGCCGGCGAAGTCGGTACGACCGTCTTTGCCGTGCCGGCCGGCACGCTGGGCTATTGGGAGACGCGCCTTGCGGAGCAGGGCGTATCCGGCCTCGCCCGCGAGTCGGGCTTTGGTGAGAACCGGCTACGCTTCAATGGACCCGATGCTGACGGCTTCGCCCTGGTCGAGGTCGCCGACGATGACCGCGCGGCGTGGACCGAGGGCGGTGTCCCGGCCGACGCGGCGATCCGCGGCTTCCATTCCGCCTCGCTTCGGCTGCGTGACGGCGGCGCCACGGAAGAGCTGCTGAAATATATGGGCTATGAGCCGGTCGACACGTCCGGCAACGTGAAGAGGCTGGCGATCAAGGGCGGCAATGGCGCCGATGTGATCGATATCGAGTCGGTTCCGGGTGCTCCCTATGCCGATCTCGGCGCCGGCTCCGTCCACCATATCGCCTTTGCCGTGGAGAACCGCGCGAAGCAGCTCGAAGTGCGCAAGGCGCTGATCGACACGGGCTACCATGTCACTCCGGTGATCGACCGCGACTATTTCTGGGCGATCTATTTCCGCACGCCCGGCGGCGTCCTGTTCGAGGTCGCCACCAATGAGCCGGGCTTCGACCGCGACGAGGATACGGCGCATCTCGGCGAGGCCTTGAAGCTGCCAAGCCAGCATGCGCATCTCAGGCCTTACCTGGAAAAGCACCTGCAGCCGCTCGGCGCGTAAGGGAGGGGTGACGATGCCGATCAATTCCTATGTTCACAAGCGTCTGCCCGGCGAGCCGGGCGGACCGCTGCTTTTCACCTTCCACGGCACCGGCGGCGACGAGAACCAGTTTGTTTCGCTGGGGCGCGATCTTGTGCCGGGCGCCACGATCGTGGCGCCGCGCGGCGACATTTCGGAATTCGGCGCCGCGCGGTTCTTCCGGCGCACCGGCGAGGGCGTCTACGACATGGACGATCTGGCGCGCGCGACCGACAGGATGGCGGCGTTCGTCGGCGCCCATGTCGATGCGGAAGGGCCTTCGGCGGTGTTCGGCCTGGGCTATTCCAACGGCGCCAATATTCTGGCCTCGGTGCTGTTCCGCCGGCCGGATCTGTTCGACGCCGCGGTGCTGATGCATCCGCTCATTCCCTTCGCGCCCGAAATGGAAGGGAGCCTGGCCGGTCGCGGTATCCTGGTCACTGCCGGGCGGCATGATCCGATTTGTCCGCCCGAACTGACCTCGCGTCTCGCCGCCTATTTGCGGGATCGGGGCGCCGATGTCACACTGGACTGGCACGAGGGCGGCCACGAGGTGCGTCCGGGCGAGATCGAGGCGGCCCGGCGTTTCCTGGCCGCCGCACGCAAGGAGACGGACGATGACTGACGGGACGCTGGAAATCGCGCTGGAGGACGGCGGGTCGAAGGGCCGCTACGTCTATCGTGCCGACGGTACGGAGGCCGAAATGACCTTCTCCAAGGCCGGCGAGCACATGCTCATCATCGACCACACCGAGGTGCCGGATGCCTTTCGCGGGCAGGGTGTCGGCGCCCGGCTCGTCGCCCGCGCCGTCGAGGATGCACGCGCCGCAGGCAAGAAGATCATACCGCTCTGCCCCTTCGCCAATGCGCAGTTCCGCCGTCACAAGGAATGGGCGGATGTGCTGAAGGGGTAAGCGCTCTTTTTCGGCGTTGCTGTCGGGAGCCAACGCGAGCCTGCAGCATTCGGCTTCCCGCGAACGGGTAGTCGAGATGCAGTTCGTCGATCCGGCGCATTACGGCGAGATCGACGGCTGAGACGGGCCGCGGCAGGTAATAGACGCTGCCCCGGCTGATCCCCAGAACCCTGGCCTGGCGGAGATCGAAAGATCGTGGCGGCGGTCGATCATTTCCGTGCGCTCAGCAACCCGGCCTTGCTGAGCGCGCCGGCTAAAAAATCGTTCTCAAGCGCCAGTTCCCCGATCTTGGCGTGAAGCGTCTTCACGTCCACGGCCGGCGCCGCCGCTTCGGACTTCGCCTCGCCGCCAAACACCCCGGACGCACCCTCCAGCAGCTGGTCCTTCCATTGCTTGATCTGGTTGGCATGCACGTCGAACTGCTGCGAAAGCTCGATCAGCGTCTTCTCGCCTCGGATCGCGGCAAGCGCCACCTTCGCCTTGAAATCGGCGCTGTGGTTACAGCGGGGGCGTTTTCGTCATGGTCTCTCCTGTTCACGGCATCTATGCCGCGTTCAGCCGGAAATTCCACTCATAACCACTGTTCAATTTTCCCAAGCCACCTCTCATTCATCGCGCATCGGACTTCCAGGCCGTGCGCGCTTCACCCGGGCTCGAAGTTGAGCGCCACGCCGTTGATGCAGTAGCGCAGATGGGTCGGCGGCGGGCCGTCCTCGAAGACGTGGCCGAGGTGACTGCCGCAGCGCGTGCAATGCACCTCGGTGCGCACCATGCCGTAGCTGCGGTCGGTCGTCGTTTCCACCGCACCCGGCACCGGGTCGTTGAAGCTCGGCCAGCCGGTGCCGCTCTCGAACTTCAGCTTCGATTCGAACAGAGGCTGGTCGCAGCCGGCGCATTTGAACGTGCCCGCGCGCTTTTCATAGAGCAGCGCGCAACTCCCCGGCCGCTCCGTGCCGTGATTGCGCATGATGGCATATTGCTCCGGGGTGAGCAGCGCACGCCATTCGGCGTCGGTTCGAGTGACGGGATATTGGCGGCTATCCATTTTCTCTTCTCCTGCCTTGGCGGCGATCGCTCTCCAATTCGCGCTATATAGGCATTCGTTACGTCTGCCCGCCATCGTCTGCCGGAAATGGCGAAGGGCATCTCAATGTCGGCGCGACAGATCCTTCGTCGCCGCCTCCAGCCCGGCGAGCGTCAGCGGATACATGCGATCGGAAAAAGCGTCGCGGATCATCCCGATCGAATGCGTGTAGGCCCAGTGCTCCTTTTGCGCCGGGTTCAGCCAGACGGCGTTCGGCCATTGCGCCAGCACCCGCGACAGCCAGACCGCGCCTGGTTCCGGATTCCAGTGCTCGACCGAGCCGCCCGGCACGGCGATCTCATAGGGGCTCATCGAGGCGTCGCCGACGAAGATAACCTTATAGTCATGGCCATATTTGTGAAGCACGTCGAGCGTCGGGATCACTTCGGAATAGCGTCGCCTATTGTCCTTCCACACAGCCTCGTAAAGGCAGTTGTGGAAGTAGAAATACTCAAGCTGACGGAATTCCGCCCGCGCGGCGGAAAACAATTCCTCGACCACGCGGATATGGTCGTCCATCGAGCCGCCGACATCGAAGAACATCAGGAGCTTCACGGCATTGCGCCGTTCCGGCCGGGTCCGCACGTCGAGATAGCCATGTTCGGCGGTGGCGTTGATGGTGCCGGGCAGGTCGAGTTCTTGCTCCGCGCCCTCGCGCACCCAGCGCCGCAAGCGTTTCAGCGCCACCTTGATGTTGCGGGTGCCGAGTTCGACCGAATCGTCGAAATTCCTGAATTCGCGCTTCTCCCACACTTTCACGGCGCGGCGGTTGCGGCTTTCATGCTGGCCGATGCGCACGCCCTCGGGGTTGTAGCCGAAGGCGCCGAAGGGCGAGGTACCGGCGGTGCCGATCCATTTCGATCCGCCCTGGTGGCGCCCCTTCTGCTCTTCGAGCCGCTTCTTCAGCATTTCCATCAGTCTGTCGAAGCCGCCCAGGGCCTCGACGAGCTGCTTTTCCGCTTCGGTCAGGTGCTTCTCGGCAAGCCGGCGCAGCCATTCCTCGGGGATGGCGGCGACATCGACCGGCGCCTCGCCGGAAACCGCCTCAACGCCCTTGAAGACATGCGCGAAAACCTGGTCGAAGCGGTCGATATGGCGCTCGTCCTTAACCAGGGCGGCGCGCGCAAGGTAGTAGAAGCCCTCGACGTCGTACTGCGCCAGGCCGGTTGCCATGGCCTCGAGCAAGGTCAGATATTCGCGCAGCGAGACCGGCACGCGGGCGGCTTTCAGCTCCAGGAAAAATGGCAGGAACATGAAACTGTTTTTGCTGCCCATTTAGGGGAAAGGCAAGGTGCAGCTGTTATGCCGACATATCGACATGGCTTTCACGCCAAAACCTACAACAGATCGTACTCGATGAACCCGGTCCGGCGCGCCACGCGGTCGTAGAGCCGGCGCGCCGTGGCGTTGGTTTCGTGGGTCATCCAGTAGACATTGGTGACGCCTCGTTCCGCCGCGGCCTCCCGCACCGCCGCAATCAGCGCCGCGCCGACGCCGGCGCCGCGGAAGTCCGGCTCGGCGAAGAGGTCCTGCAGATAGCAATTATCCGCCTCCGCCCAGCACGAGCGATGAAACAAATAGTGCGTCAACCCGGCCGGCTTGCCGTCCACCATGGCGATGAAGCCTTTCGGCTCGAAGGCCCCACGGTCGAAAAGGCGCTGCCACGTGATAGTGTAGACCTCGTGCGACAGCACGGTGTTGTAGAATTCCAGATAGGCGGTCCACAGCTTGCGCCAGTCGGCGTAGTCGGTCTGCAGCAGCGGGCGCACGGTGATCAACGAAAAATCCTCCAATAGCAATCTGGCCGCAATGCACACGGCCCGCATGGCGCGTCCGCCGCGGGGTGCTGCGTCACGATAAGACCAAGTTTAGCCCTGCCGCCTAGCCATGAAGGCCAGGCGTTCGAACAAATGCACGTCCTGTTCGTTCTTCAGGAGCGCTCCGTGCAGCTTCGGCAGGGCATTGCGGGGATCGGCGCGCAGATCTTCGGGCGCTATGTCGTCGGCGACCAGGAGCCGTATCCAGTCGAGCGCCTCCGAAGTGGAGGGCTTCTTCTTCAGTCCCGGCACGTCCCGAATCTCGTAGAACTGCGTGAGTGCGGCGCGCACCAGCGCCTGTTTGATCCCGGGAAAGTGCACGTCGACGATGCGCTGCAGCGTTTCGGCGTCCGGAAAGCGGATATAGTGGAAGAAGCAGCGGCGCAGGAACGCGTCCGGCAATTCCTTCTCGTTGTTGGACGTAATCATGACGATCGGCCGGTGTTTCGCTGCGATCGTTTCGCCGGTCTCGTAGACGAAGAACTCCATGCGGTCGAGTTCCTGCAACAGGTCGTTGGGGAATTCGATGTCGGCCTTGTCGATCTCGTCGATCAGCAGCACGACCTTGCGATCCGCCGAAAACGCATCCCACAGCTTGCCGCGCTTGATGTAGTTGCCGATGTCGCTGAAGCGGTCGTCGCCGAGTTGGCTGTCGCGCAGGCGGCTGACGGCATCATATTCGTAAAGGCCCTGCTGCGCCTTGGTCGTGGATTTGACGTTCCACTCGATGAGGTCGAGACCGAGTGCCGCCGCCACCTGCCGCGCCAGTTCGGTCTTGCCGGTTCCGGGCTCTCCCTTGACCAGAAGCGGCCGTTCCAGGGCGATGGCGGCGTTGACGGCCACCATCAAGTCCTTGTCGGCCACATAGGCCGCCGTCCCCTCAAACCGCATGCAGGATATCCTGTTGGAACCGGCGCGACCCTAACCCGCATTTCTCACACTGGATATGGCTGCGTTGCTCTTTCGGCGCGGCAGATACGGCGTCGGACGGCGAAAAGCGTATAGAGACATACGGTTGAGCCGCCCGACGCCGCAGATGCCCGCCGAAAGGCAACCCCATGGGCCGGTTGAAGAAGTCGACAGGGTGTGTCGCCGCGCTTGCCCGATGTCGCGCATCGCTCGGCGCGCGGCTCCTGCCCTGTCGACTTCTTGAACCGGCGCAGGCCATGTCCAGTGTGAGAAATGCGGGATAAGGAGCACGACCGCTCCGCGCAAGCCACGCTCATTCAATTCCGCTGCGCCACTGGCGCCGGCCGCCGCGCCGGCTTATATTGGAATTGACGATCTGGGCTTCTCGGCAGGAGAGACATTCCCCGGGGCCTTATCGATCCAAAGGGAGTTGTCCCTGGCCGGACTCGTGGGTTCGGACACACGACGCCCACCTACTTTGTAGGTTCCCGGGATCGACATCTCCACCGGTTGCCTGGATCGTTACAGGACCTTTTTCTCAGAGCCTGGCCGGCGCTCCGGCGTCGGCGCGACCGAGACTTCCATCCGGGCACGCGATCAAGAAAGCTCACATTCCCAACCATTCGAGCAGCCCCCGCCATCGGTTCCGACCACCCGATGGGGGAGGCGCTACGCTCAACGCCGCCGTCGGCTTCCGATAAAGCCAATCTAGATTGATGCGATAAACATATGGCATACGCATGACGGCGGACCGGCAAGACTGCCGTGGCGGAAGGGGAGGACATGACGGACTGGAAGAAACGCAAGCGGGAATTGCGCAGGCAAGCGCTCACCCGCCGCGACGCGCTCGATCTCAGGTGGCGCATCGAGGCCTCGATTGCCATGGCCGACATGGCGCGGCGCCACATCCTGACCGATCCGGGCGACATCGTTTCCGGTTTCTGGCCGATGCGCTCGGAAGTCGACGTGCGCCCCATTATGTTTGCGATGCGCGAAGGTGGCGCCCGGCTCTGCCTGCCGGCGATCATCGACAAGACCACCATCGTCTTCCGTGAACTGCTGCGCGGCGGCGACTTGATCGACACGGGTTACGGCACGTCCGGTCCGGGGCCCGAAGCCGAAGTGCTCGATCCGGCGATCATGCTGGTGCCCCTTGCGGCTTTCGACGCGCGGGGCCACCGCATCGGCTATGGCGCGGGCTATTACGATCGCGCGATCGCAAGGCTGCATGCCGCCGGGCAGTCGCCGCGCCTGGTCGGCATCGCCTTCGACTGCCAGGAAATCTCGATCGTGCCGGACGAACCGCACGATGTGATCCTTCATGAAATTCTCACGGAAACAGGCCTGCGACGGTTCAGCGCCGACAATATGGAGGGCGTAGGGGCGTGATCATTTGCAATGCAAGGCCGAGGTCCGCATGAGACTTCTCTTTCTCGGCGACATGGTCGGCCGCTCCGGCCGAACCGCTGTGTGGGAAAGGCTTCCCGGCCTCATCCTCGACCTCAAGCTCGACTTCGTCATCGTCAACGGCGAGAATGCCGCCGGCGGTTTCGGTATTACCGAGGAAATCCTTCGCGAGACGCTCTCGGCCGGCGCCGATGTCGTCACCACCGGAAATCATGTCTGGGACCAGCGCGAGGCACTGGAGTTCGCCTCGCGCCACGACCGGTTTCTGCGCCCCGCCAATTTTCCCAAGGGAACGCCCGGCCGGGGCTCCGGCGTCTACCTCGCCCGCAACGGCGCGCGCGTTCTGGTTTCCAACATAATGGGCCGGGTGTTCATGCATCCGGAACTCGACGACCCGTTCCAGATCGGCGAGCGCGAACTTTCCGCCTGTCCGCTCGGGGAGCAGGCGGACGCCGTCGTCATCGATTTCCATGCCGAGGCGACGTCTGAAAAGATGTGTTTCGCGCATTTTGTCGATGGCCGGGCCAGTCTCGTCGTCGGCACCCACACGCACCAGCCGACCGCCGATCATCAGATCCTCAATGGCGGCACCGGCTATATTTCCGACGCGGGCATGTGCGGCGATTACGATTCCTCGCTGGGCATGGACAAGGAGGAGCCGCTCAACCGCTTCCTTTCCAAAGTGCCCAAGGGCCGTTTCGAGGCAGCCGGCGGTCCCGCGACGATCTGCGGCGTGGGCCTGGACATATCCGACCGAACCGGGCTGGCCGAGCGCATCGCCCCCCTCAGGCTCGGGCCGCGGCTCGAAGAAACCCTGCCGGCATTCTGGCAAGGCCGTTGACGTGCGCTGAGGTGTCTCCTACCTCTGTAGCCATCTCAAATACAGTTTCCCCTAATTCCTGTATCCAACGAGAGGGCCGATGACCGAGTTCCTTGGGATGTATCTGAACTGGGTCAACGACCCCACCGCCTGGGTGGCTCTGCTGACGCTGATCATTCTCGAAGTCGTGCTTGGCATCGACAATCTGATCTTTATATCGATCCTCACCAACAAGCTGCCGGAGGCGCGGCGTATTCCGGCGCGCCGGCTCGGCATTGGCGCAGCGCTCGTCATGCGGCTCGTTCTGCTGGCGACGATCTCCATCATCGTCAAGCTTACCGCGCCGCTGTTCACCCTGTTCGGGCATGGCTTTTCCTGGCGCGACCTGATCCTGATTGCCGGCGGCCTGTTCCTGGTGTGGAAAGCGACCAAGGAAATCCACCACACGGTCGATCCGGAGGATCACAGGGAGGATATGCTGGCCGGCACGCTGCAGCTTTCGCTCGGCGGCGCAATCCTTCAGATCCTGCTGCTCGATCTCGTTTTCTCGATCGATTCGATCATTACGGCGGTCGGCATGACCGACGAGATCGGGATCATGTACATAGCCGTCATCGTCGCGGTGTCGGTCATGATGCTTGCCGCCACGCCGCTCGCCAATTTCATCGAGAAGAACCCGACCATCGTCATGCTGGCGCTCGGCTTCCTGCTCATGATCGGCATGACGCTGATTGCCGACGGCATGGGCTTTCATGTGCCGAAGGGCTATATTTATGCTGCCATGGGTTTCTCGGCGCTGGTCGAGGGTCTTAACATGGTGGCCCGGCGCAGGCGTGCGAAGCCCGGCGAAGGAGATATGCGCGGTGAACAATAGTGGTCTTGTAGCCAGCCTCGTCGCGCTGGCTCTCGCGTGGGGAGGCCATGCAATGGCGGACGCGCCTCCGGACGGCCCCTACGGCAAATGGAGGGTCGAGACGTTCGCCGGACGGGCGGTCTCCTCCGATGCGAAAGTATCGATCGAGATCGGCGCCGACGGCGTCGTTTCGGGTTCGGGCGGCTGCAACCGGTTCCATGGAACAGCCAAGATCGCCGAAGGCGGCGCGCTCTCCTTCGGTCCAACGGCCGCGACCCGAATGATGTGCGAGCCCGAGGTTTCCGAGCTGGAAGCAGGGTTCTTCAAGTCACTTGAGGGCGTGCGCGGCTGGCGCAGGGACGACGCCGGCCTGGTTCTGCTTGACGCAACCGGAGACACGGTTCTGCGGCTCGCTGCTTCGCCCTGACGCCGGGACCAACGGGAGCGCGGAAAAGTGCCTGGGCGAGTCCCAGGGCCGCTGACGGCTCAAACCCCTTCCAGCACTATGATGGTCGGCCGCCGCGGCAGGCCGCGCAGCGAAACGGCGAGCGACCGGCTGTCGCGGAAGTCCACGTCGAAACCGTCGCCCATCAGGCCAAGGAACTCGGACATGGGTGTCGAGTGACGGTGCATAGGCAGGACGATTGAGGATTGCAGCCGCGTCGTGATCTCGGTCATGGCTTCGAGCGACTGGGTCATGCCGCCGTCGATCGGCACCATGAGGATGTCGAGCCGGCCGATCGCGCCGAATTGCGCATCGTCTAGGCGCGTGTGCAGATGGCCGAGATGGCCGATGCAAAGATCGGCCACCTCGAAGATGAAGATCGAGTTGCCGTCGCGCTCAAGCTCTCCGCCCCAAACGCGGATGTCGGTCGGCACGTTGCGGATGTAGACGTCGCCGACCTCAAGTGCATGGCGTGCTGCGCCGCCTTCCGGGTTCCAGCCGCGCAATATGTACTCGATGGCCGGGTCGGGAAAATCCGTGAAATGCGTGCGGTGGGCCTTGTTCATCGTGACGACGCGGGGCGCCGGGCTGCCGCCATACACCCCGCTGAAATCGGTGGCGATGCGCACACCGGCGGGCGTGTCGATCAGATAGGTCGAATGGCCGGCATAGGTGATGATGACTTCGCCCTCGCCGGCGGCCGCCGCCGGAGTGAAATCGGCATAAGTCACACCGGGCAGGGTTTGCGCGATCGCCATGCATTTGCTGGACGGCGGCGCGGCCTGCTGCGCCGACGCATGAGCGGGAGCCAAAAACAGGAAGCAAAGGGCGGCGAGCAGGCGGAAGGGCATGGCTGGCGGTCCATCCGGATTGGTCATTAGCCCCGGGACAGGTTAAATGTCAGGCATGGCACGGCCACCGGAATCGTTGCTCGGCCGATCAAACCTTCGCGAGCGCGTATGATTCGCGACGGTGGATCGTGTGCCGAACCGCCACCCGTTGGCCGAGTTTGGAGCCCTGGCTTCGGCGCGCCGGTTCTGGACCTTTGACGGCAACTTATCTATAAGCCCGCAATTCCGAAAATCGCCGATTTTTCCAAGGCAGGGACGTCATGGCCGGGCATTCACAGTTCAAGAACATCATGCACCGCAAGGGCCGCCAGGACGCGGCCAAGTCGAAGGTCTTCTCCAAGCTGGCGCGCGAGATAACCGTGGCCGCCAAGCTGGGTGTTCCCGACCCGGCGATGAATCCGCGTCTCAGGCTTGCAGTGCAGAACGCCAAGGCCGAATCGATGCCCAAGGACAACATCCAGCGGGCGATCAACAAGGCGATCGGCGGCGACGCGGAAAACTATGACGAGGTCCGCTACGAAGGCTACGGCCCCGGCGGCGTGGCGCTGATTGTCGAGGCTCTGACCGACAACCGCAACCGCACCGCCTCCAATGTGCGCGCCGCCTTTACCAAGGCCGGCGGGGCGCTGGGCGAAACGGGCTCCGTGTCGTTCCTGTGGAACCGCGTCGGCGAAATTTCCTACAGGCCGGAAGCGGCCGATGGCGACAAGGTGATGGAGGCGGCCATCGAGGCGGGCGCCGACGACGTAGCGTCGGACGAGGACGGCCACACGATCCAATGCGCGTTCGAGAGTGTCGGCGAGGTGTCGAAAGCACTCGAGGCGACGCTGGGCGAAGCCGAAAGCGTCAAGGTCGTGTGGAAGCCGCAGACCAGCGTGCCGGTCGACGAGGATCGCGCGCAGTCGCTGATAAAGCTCGTCGCCAATCTGGAGGACGACGATGACGTCCAGAACGTCTACGCCAATTTCGAGGTGGACGAGGCGACGCTGGCGAAGCTGAGCGCGGCGTGAACGAAACGCCTCCCACCTTGGCTCCGCGAGTCCGCATCACCTACTGCACGCAATGCCATTGGCTGTTGCGCGCGGCCTGGATGGCGCAGGAGCTGCTGTCGACCTTCGGAACGGAACTCGGCGAGGTGGTTCTCGTACCGGGGACGGGCGGCGTGTTCACCATCACCTGCAATGACCAGCCCGTCTGGGACCGCAAGCGCGACGGCGGCTTCCCGGACGCCGCGAGGCTGAAGCAGCTCGTGCGGGACGTGATCGATCCGGGCCGCGACCTTGGGCATGCGGATCGGCGGAAGGATTGAGTGGCTTGCCGAACTGACGCTTGTTGATGCGCCAGCGGCGACACCGCCGTGGCGGCGCGCCCGCGGGTTCGGCGCGTCAGATCAGGATCGCGATGACAAGCCAGGCGATCGCGGCGAGCTGATAGGCCAAAGCCAGACCGCCGCCTTTTCGCTCGGCCGTCCGCCATACGGCGAAGGCGAGGAACAGGTTGTATGGAAGCGGCGCAATGTGGACACCGAGCGCGGCGGCCAGGGGTGCCTTGGCGGCGAGCAGGCCGAGCGCGGCAAGCGTCGCCGCGATGTTGATTGCCGTGCCGACAATGATCAGGTCGCGCCAGAACAGGCGTTCGAGCGCAACGCTTCCGCGCCACCGCGCGGCGAAGAACCGGCTCATTCCTCCGCCTCTGGCGGAACTTTTGTCCGCATGCATCGAGATAGCCCTCAGCCCGTGTTGAGGTCGCGTCCGGCGGAGCGGATCGATACGGAAAAGCCGGCCAGCGCATCGATGAGCGTGATGACCATCAACGTGAAGAATAGCGGATGAGCAGCCCCCGGCACCAGCAGGAACTCGACGAGGAATGCCACGAACACAAAGGCCGACAGCACGTGGTCGATGATCGACTTGTTCGACTTTCGCGTCGATTTGATTATCTCGACAAGCAGCAACACCAGGGCGAGAACAATCAGCAGGTCGCCGGCCGACATCGTCCAGACCCCTCCGGACATCATGGTGACGGAAAAAGCCTCGGCTGCGAACGGGTCGCCACCGGTATCGCCAAACAGGCCGGCGAGGCCGAAATTGTAGAGCAGGAAGGGGATGACGAGCAGCGGAACCATGCCCAGCATGTCAAATCTCCTCGGACGGCGGGCGGCCGGTATTCCGGCCACGTCTTCATTCGGTCAGGCCCGAACTACGTTTCACAGCCGCCAACGCAAAAAGACCGGCGCGAGGCCGGTCCTTGAGCGGATCAGAGCTGCCGGGGCTGCTCAGCTTTCCTTCGGCTCCAGCACCTGGCGGCCGCGATACATGCCGGTCTTCAGGTCGATATGGTGCGGACGGCGCATTTCCCCGGAATTCTTATCCTCGACATAGGTCGGGGCCTTCAGCGCGTCGGCGGAACGACGCATGCCGCGCTTGGACGGCGAGGTCTTTCTTTTTGGCACAGCCATGGGCGTATTCCTTCGGTCAATGGACCCGGCTGCTCAGGCAATCAGAGCCGCGCGTTCCGGGGCCGGTATTGAGAAATCCGGCGTGCCTATACACGCGCATTGCGGCTTTGGCCAGCGTCCCGGCCGATTTTTTTGGCCCTCTCGGTCAGGGCCTGCACCGGAAGCGCGCAAAAGCATCACTTGCGGGCCGCCCTCGCCTGAAGCTCAACGGGCCCGGGCCGGTCTCAATTGACGCATTGAACATAATCGCCCGACCGCGCGGCGCGGCGCTGGATGAGGTTGGCCAGCCGCCGCAGGCCGGCCGATGGTTTCGCCGGATCGCGGGTGATCGGATTGGGCAGGGCGACGGCAAGCAGGGCCGCCTGCCGCTGGGTGAGCTGCTTTGCGGAAACGCCGAAATGATGCTGCGCGGCGGCTTCGATGCCGTAGAGTCCGGGACCCCATTCGGCGATATTGAGATAGATCTCCATGATCCGCCATTTCGGCACGACAAGGTCGAAATAGGCCGCCAGCGGCAGCTCCACCACTTTGCGCACGATCGATCGGCCGTTCCACAGAAAAAGGTTCTTCACGGTCTGCATGGTGATGGTGGAGGCGCCGCGGGTCGGCTCGCCGGCCAGCGCGTTGCTGACGACGCCCCTCAATTCGCCGAAGTCTATGCCGAGATGACGGCAGAACTGTCCGTCCTCCGACATGATCACCGAATTGATGAGCACGGGCGAAATATCCTCCAGCGGAACCCAGCGCCGGTCGTAGCCCTGAAGGGTTACGAGATCGGCGAGCATCAGCGTGGAGACTGGCCGGACGAAGGGCGGCAGGTAGAGTAAGGTCAGCACCAGCGGGATCATCACGAGGATGGCCGCTGCCTTTGCTCCACGGCGCAGCCACAGGGCTAGATCGCGGCGCGGCCGGCTGATGCCCTTTCCTGCCAGTTCCAACCCCTCGGTTCCCGGTTGAACGGTCTCGTCCAAGCCACCCGCCCTTATGTTCGTTCTCCCCGAATAAAGGCGTCAGGCGATGAGCGCAATGTCCTTTGGCCGCCCGTGCCCGGCTTGACCCGGATACTTTATCGCCTAAACCGGCGCTATGACGATTTCATCTCCCCCTTCTTTCGAGGACGTCCTCGACCGGCGCGCGCGCGAGGTCGAAGGCTTGCTGCGCGGATTGCTCGACGGCAAAGCAAAGGACGGCGAGATCGCGCGGCCCGCCATGCTGCTGGCGGCCATGCGCCACGGCGTGCTCAATGGCGGCAAGCGGCTGCGCCCCTTCCTCGTGCGGGAAAGTGCGGCGCTGTTCGGCCATGATGGCGAGGAGGCGCTGCGGGTCGCCGCCGCGCTCGAATGCGTCCATTGCTACTCATTGATCCATGACGATCTGCCTTCCATGGACGACGATGATCTGCGCCGTGGCCAGCCCACGGTGCACCGCGCCTTCGACGAGGCGACGGCGATCCTCGCCGGCGACAGCCTGCTGACGCTGGCGTTCGACCTTATCGCCGACGTACCATCGGTCGCGCCCCGCGAAATGACGAAGGCGCTGCAGCGGCGGCTCGCGCTTGTGCGCGGGCTGGCGCGCGCCGCGGGATTGGGCGGCATGGCGGGTGGCCAGGCGCTCGATCTGGCGGCGGAGAAGGCCGCGCCCGACGAGGCTGGCATCATCACGCTGCAGGCCATGAAGACCGGCGCCTTGTTCCGTTACGCCTGCGAGGCAGGCGCGATCATTGCCGATGCCGCGCCCGCCGACCGCGAAAGGCTGGCCGAATTCGGCTCGGCGATCGGGCTCGCCTTTCAGCTTGCCGACGACCTGCTCGATCTGACCGCGACACCGCAGGCGATGGGCAAGGCGACGCGCAAGGACGCGGCGGCCGGCAAGGCTACCCTTGTGGCGCTGCATGGCGCCGGATGGGCGCGCAGCCAGCTTGACGGCCTCGTAGCGCAGGCGCACGCCATGCTCGAACCCTATGGCGAGCGCGCCGCCGTGCTCAACGCGGCCGCCACATTCATCGCCCGGCGCCCGAATTAAGCATCGTCCCGACTACGCCGGGTGATTCCGGCGCGTCGCCTTGCAAGCGGGTTTGCGCTACCTATTCCGCAGCACGATGCACGATCCGCCGGCTGAGCGCAGCGTCGCGCAGATCCGGTTGGCGGTTGCGCGGTCGTCGGCGCCGATGCGCACGGCATAGATGCCGCGCCGGCCGCGCGGCGTGCGCACCCGGCTCACCACCGGCTCCTGGTCATCAAGGACCGCCTTGAAGCGACCGGCCATGCGCTGCCACTGGCGGATCGCGGCGGCGCGCCTGAAATTGCCGGCGACCTGTATGCCCCACGGTTTTGCCAGGATGGTCGCCATGGCGATCGTCTCGGCATTGATCGTTCGCATATTGCGGCACGCCGCGCCGAAGGACCGCGTCGGATCGAGTGGCCTGACAGTGCCGGCATAGCCTGGCTCGGCGAAATTGTCGGCGGGCTCGCCCATGATGTCGAGCACGTAGTCCTCCGTCTCCAGCGGCAGGAAACCGCCGGAAGCAAGCCATCTCGACACGCGGCTTTCACCGGCATTGTAGGCGGCGGCCGCGAGGCCGAGATTGCCGAAGCCGGCTTTCAGTTCGGCCAGATAGCGCGCCGACGCAGGCAGCGCCTGCTCTATGTCGAATGAATCGGCAAGGCCGCGCATGTCGGCCGTGCCCGGCATGAACTGCGCTATTCCCTCGGCGCCGGCCGGACTGACGGCGTCGGGGTCGAAACGGCTCTCCTTCCAGATCAGGCGTGCGAAGAAATCGCTCGGCAGGCCATTCAGGCGGGCGTGCACGTCGATCAGGTCGCAAATCCGGGCGGTCGTGACGACGCGCGATTTCGGCGGATCGGCGAGGGCAGGGGAAACGGAAAGCAGAAACGCCGCCATCGACAGGACGGCCATGACAGCCCGCCGAGGCATGGCTATTCTGCGGCCTGCCTGCCGGACTGGCCGAAACGCGCCTCGATATAGTCGGCGACCATCCTCTCGAATTCCTCGGCGATGTTGGGACCCCGCAACGTCGCCGCCTTCCTGCCGTCGACGAAGACAGGGGCCGTGGGGGTCTCGCCGGTGCCGGGCAGCGAAATGCCGATATCGGCATGTTTCGATTCGCCCGGCCCGTTGACGATGCATCCCATCACCGCGACCTTGAGTTCCTCGACGCCGGGGTATTTGTCGCGCCAGACCGGCATGTTCCTGCGCAAATCCGCCTGGATGTTCTGCGCCAATTCCTGGAACACGGTCGAGGTGGTGCGGCCGCAGCCGGGGCAGGCGGCCACAACGGGCACGAACTGCCGGAAACCCATGGTTTGCAGCAATTCCTGCGCCACCTGCACCTCGCGGGTACGGTCCCCGTTAGGCTCTGGCGTCAGTGAAATGCGGATCGTGTCGCCGATTCCCTGCTGCAGCAGGATGCCCATGGCGGCCGAGGAGGCGACGATGCCCTTGGAGCCCATGCCGGCCTCCGTCAGGCCGAGATGCAGCGCGTGGTCGCAGCGCCGGGCGAGTTCCGTGTAGACGGCGACGAGATCCTGCACGCGGCTCACCTTGGCGGAGAGGATGATCCTGCTGCGCGGCAGGCCGATGTCTTCCGCCGCTTGCGCCGACAGCAGCGCGGATTGCACGATCGCCTCGCGCGTCACCTCGTCGGCGGTGAGCGGCGCGCCTCTCGCCTGGTTCTCGTCCATCAGCGAAGTCAGCAATTCCTGGTCGAGCGAGCCCCAGTTGACGCCGATCCTGACCGGCTTGTCGTAGCGGATCGCCATCTCGATGATTGCCGCGAACTGCCGGTCCTTCTTCTCCCTGAAGCCGACATTGCCCGGATTGATGCGGTATTTCGCCAGCGCCTCGGCGCATTCCGGATAGTCGGCGAGCAGCTTGTGGCCGATATAGTGGAAGTCGCCGACCAGCGGCACGGTGATGCCGAGCCGGTCGAGCCGCTCGCGTATGCCGGCCACGGCGGCCGCGCTCTCGTCGCGGTCGACGGTGATGCGGACGATCTCGGAGCCGGCTTTCGACAGCGCGGCGACCTGCGCGACCGTGCCGTCGACATCAGCGGTGTCGGTGTTGGTCATGGACTGGACGACGACCGGAGCGTCGCCGCCGACCATTATGCCGCCCACATCCACGCCGACGGAACGCCTCCGCGGCAAGGGAGAGGATTGATATCCGGTCATGGCCGGGAAGCCCCTTGATAGGATGAACCGTCATGAGGTGGCGGATGCCGGCCGCCTTGTCAATGGCCGGGCGGGCGAGGACAAATACGCCAACACGATCGTGCAAGTCCGGCCAATAGCCTGTGATGATCCCGCCGGGACAAAGGCGCACCGTAAAATCATCTTAAGCAAACCGTCTGCATTCGGCATCGGGCATTTTGCTTCACCTTTGGTTTCCGCATCGTTTTTGTACAACCTGGCGACAATTTTTCCGAGCGATGCTTCAAACCGGAATGCCCCGATACAGGGGCCCAGGATGGATGCTTTGGATCGGTTCGAGCGCGCTTCCGGCTGTGCTGTGACCCTCGCGCCACAGGTCAAAGCCTTTACTTTCAACGGCTTCCCGGCGGCTTGTTTCCGACGCCGGCCCGTGATTTTTGCTGAAACCTGAAGCCGGCCCGTGATTTTTGCTGAAACCTTCGGTTGTCGGCCAGGTTCCGCGCATTTCGCGGATGAAGGCGATCGTGGGATTTGATGTTTCGGCGGATCGGGCGCCGGCTGGGCGCGTGGGAGCGCCGTCGCCTGGGGCGGCGGCGCCCATCTTGACGGGGTTTTAGCGGAATGACCGGCAATCGACACTTTTCATGGGCCCATGGCGGCGCCCAGGCTCTGGGCCAATGCGATGATTTCGCCGGGGTGAAGCCGCTGACAGATTCCGTCCTTGTGGCGGCGCGCGGGCCGCGCCGGGGCCGGCCGGCGCGTTCCGTGCTGCCGACGGCACTGCTGCTGGCCAGCGTGGCTTTCCTCGCGAGCTCGGTGCTCTCCGCCCATGCCGGCGGCGGCGCGGGCGGCGGAGACGGCGTCGCCGGCGGCGGCGGCGGCGCGAACAGCCCGACCGGCGCCGGCGGGGCCGGTCTTCCAGGTTCTGAGGCCACCGTCGGCGGCGGCGGCGGCGGCAGCAGGCGTCCTCGGCGGTATGGGCGGGGGAGCGGCGGCGGGCAGGGTGGCTCGCCTGCGGTAAACGGTGTTGGCGGCAACGGCTCCGCTGGTTTCGACAGCAGCGGCTCACCCGAAGGCGGCGGCGGGGGCGGGGGCGGCGGCGCGCACGGCTTCGTCGGTGTGACAACCGTGGGCGGAAGCATCGGCGGCTACGGCGGCGTGGGCGGCGGCGGCCTCGGCGGTGGGGGCGGGGGAGCCGGCGGATATGGCGCCGTCGTGACGGCGAGTGGCGTCAACGATGTTGCCTTGTGGATCGCAGGCGGCGGCGGCGGCTCGGGCGGTAACGCATCAGGCGTAGGAGGCAGTGGCGGGTCCGGAGGCATCGGTCTCCTGCTGACGAATGTGGGCGGCGCCACGGTCAACATCGCTGCTGGCGTGGCCATTATGGGTGGCTATGGTGGCGAGGCTGGTTCCGGGACGTCTGGAAGCGGCGCCGGTGGAGAAGGAGGTGTAGGCATCGAGGGCCAGAATCTCACGGTCAACGTCAATGGCGGCACGGTGGCCGGCGGGAGCGGCGGCGGGGACGAGACGCGGGCGAACGCCTTCAACTTCACCGGCGGCGCCAACACGCTAACCTTTGGCGAGGGCTCTACCCTGACGGGCGGCATCGCGGTGGCGGGCACGCTCGACTTGGCACAGACCGACGCCTTCACGATCGGGGAAGTCATCTCCGGGTCAGGCGCGATCTCCAAATCCGGCACCGGCACGCTGACGCTCTCGGGCGCCAACACCTATACGGGCGGAACAAGTATCACGGGGGGAACGCTGCAGGTCGGCGCGGACGCTCAACCTTGGCGTCGGGGGCCGTCTCACCCTGTCGAGCGCCACACTGGCCACGACGGCCTCGTTCAACTCGGGCCGGACGGTGAGCCTCAGCGGGACCGGAACCTTCGACGTCGCCGCCGACACGACGCTGCGCCTGGCAGCCAGGATCGAGGGAGCGGGCGGCCTGGCCAAGACGGGCGAGGGCAAGCTGACGCTCTCGGGCACGAACGTTTACACGGGCGCAACGACCGTTAGCGCCGGCACCTTGTCGCTGGCGGGCGGCGCGGCGATCGCGGACACGAGTGCCGTCACCGTGGAGGAGGCGGCGACGCTCGATCTGGTGGCCTCCGAGACAGTCGGCTCGCTCGCCGGCGCGGGCAGCGTGACGCTGGGCGAGCGGAGGCTGACGGCGGGCGGCGATCACTCCTCCACCACCTATTCCGGCGTTATGTCCGGTACGGGCAGCCTGTCGAAGACAGGCACCGGCACGCTGACGCTGTCGGGCGCGAACACCTACACTGGCGGAACAAATATCGCGGCGGGAACGCTGCAGGTCGGCGCGGACGCCAACCTTGGCGACGGAGCGGGCAATCTCACTCTCTCGAGCGGCACACTGGCCACGACGGCCTCGTTCGACACGGCCCGGTTGGTGAGCCTGACGACGGCCGGAACCTTCGACGTCGCCGCCGACACGACGCTGGGCCTGACGGGCGCGGTCTCCGGAGTGGGGCGCCTGACGAAGACGGGCGCGGGCAAGCTGACGCTCTCGGGCACGAACACTTACACGCTCGGGACGATCGTCGCGGCGGGAACGCTGGAGATAAGTGCGGACGCCAACCTTGGCGGCGGAGTGGGCGGTCTCGCTCTCGCTAACGCCACACTGGCGTCGACGGCCTCGTTCTACACGGCCCGGTCGGTGAGCCTGGGCGGGACCGGAACCTTCGACGTCGCCTCCGACACGACGCTGGGCCTGATGGGCGCGATCTTCGGAGCGGGCGGCCTGACCAAGACGGGCGAGGGTACGCTGATGCTCGCGGGCACGAACACCTACACGGGCGCAACGACCGTGAGCGCCGGCACCTTGTTGCTATCGGGCAGCGCGGCGATCGTGGACACGGGTGCCGTCACCGTGGAGGCGGAGGGCACGCTCGAACTCGCCTCCTCCGAGACAATCGGCTCGCTCGCCGGCGCGGGCGCCGTGACGCTGGGCGAGTGGACGCTGACGGCGGGCCGTGACAACACCTCGACGACTTATTCCGGCGTTATGTCCGGTGAGGGCAGCCTGTCGAAGACGGGCGCCGGCACGCTGACCCTGTCGGGCACGAACACCTATTCCGGCGGGACGGCCATCCAGCAAGGGACGCTGCGGGTGGGCGCGGACGCCAACCTTGGCGACGAAGCCGGCAGTCTCACTCTCTTGATGGGCACGCTGGCCACGACGGCCTCGTTCGACACGGCCCGGTCGGTGAGCCTGACAACGGTCGGAACCTTCGACGTCGCCGCCGGAACAACGCTGGGTCTGACGGGCGCGGTCTCCGGAGCGGGGAGCCTGGACAAGAGGGGCGCGGGCACGCTGACGCTCTCGGGCACGAACACCTACACCGCCGCGACGGCGGTCAGGGCGGGGACGCTGCAGGTGGGCGCGGACGCCAACCTTGGCGGCGAAGTGGCCGGTCTCATTATCTCGAGCGCCACACTGGCCACGACGGCCTCGTTCGACACGGCCCGGTCGGTGAACCTGAGCGGGTTCGCAACCCTCGACGTTGCCGCCGACACGGTGCTGGGCCTGACGGGCCAGGTCTGGGGAACGGGCATCCTGATCAAGACGGGCGCCGGCACGCTGACCCTGTCGGGCACAAACACCTATTTTGGCGGGACGGCCATCGAGCAAGGGACGGTGCAGGTGGGCGCGGACGCCGCACTTGGCTACAGCGCGGGCGGTCTGAAGTCTCACGAGCGCCACGCTGGCCACCACGGCCACGTTCGACGCGGCCCGGTCGGTGAGCCTGAGCGGGACCGGAACCTTCGACGTCGCCGCCGGCACGACGCTGGGGCTGACGTCCGCCGTTTCCGGGTCGGGCGGCCTGACGAAAACGGGCGCCGGCACGCTGACCCTGTCGGGCATAAACACCTATCTGGGCGGGACGGCCATAGAGCAAGGGACGCTGCAGGTAGGCGCGGACGCCGCCCTTGGCGACATCGCGGGCGGTCTGACTTTCAACGGCGGCACGCTGGCCACCACGGCCACGTTCGACACGGCCCGTACGGTGAACCTGAGCGGGACCGGAACCTTCGACGTCTTTTCGAATACGGTGCTGGGCCTGACGGGCGAGGTCTCGGGGCCGGGCGGGCTGGCCAAGGTCGGCGCGGGCACGCTGATTCTGTCGGGCGCGACCTCCTATGCGGGTGGGACGGCGGTCTCGGGCGGACGGCTTGTCGGCGACGCGGGCTCCATCAGGGGCGACATCCGCAACGCCGCGACGGTGGAGTTCGCGCAAGAGAGCGACGGCAGCTTCGCGGGCAATATCGGCGGGCTCGGAGGTACAAATGGCTCGATGGTGAAGAGCGGCGCGGGCGTCTTGACGCTGACCGGCACGAGCACGCTGCCGTGGACGGTCGCGGCGGGCGGGCTCGTCTCGACGACGACGCTGTTCACCGGCGATCTGACGATCGCCGAGGGTGCGTCGATGACGTTCGACCAGGGCTTCGAGGGCAGCTACGCCGGCACGCTCGCCGGCGCGGGCGGCCTTCTGTTCACCGGCGGCGGACTGGTGACGCTGACGGGCAATGCGTCGGGCTTTACGGGCGCCAGCCTGGTCGAGAACTTCACCTTGCGCCTCGACGGCACGCTCGGCGGCACGGTTGTGCTGGGTGATGGCGGGCGGCTCGCCGGCAACGGCACGGTGGGTTCGACGACGGTGCAGCCGGGCGGCACGCTCGCGCCGGGCAACTCGATCGGCACGATCAACGTGGCGGGCAACCTCGTCCTGCAGCCGGGCTCGACCTACGAGGTGGAGACGGAGCCGGGCGGCACGGCGGCCGACCTGATCCATGTGACGGGGACGGCGACGCTGGCCGGCCAGGTGCTGCATGTCGGCTTGGACGGGACCTACGCGCCGCAGGCGACCTACACCATCCTGACGGCGGACGGGGGCGTGGCCGGCACTTTCGACGGCGTGGCCTCGACCTTCGCCTTCCTCGATCCGACGCTCGGCTACACGGCGACCTCGGTGCTGCTGACGCTCGCGCGCAACGAAGCCAGCTTCCCCTCGGTCGGCCAGACGCCGAACCAGCGCGCCGCGGCGGCGGGGGTCGAGAGCCTCGGCTCCGGCAGCACGGTCTACGACGCGGTGGTCGGGCTCGACGCGGCGGGAGCGGCGCAGGCGTTCGACGCGCTGTCGGGCGAGATCCATGCGAGCCTGAAGACCGGGCTGCTGGAGGATTCGCGCTTCGTGCGGGAGGCGGCGCTGGCCCGCCTGCAGGCATTGCCGGCCGCTGGCGGGGCGAATGCGCCGAAGGCCGATGGCAATGCGGCCGACGCGCCTTTCGCGGCCTGGACGCAAGGGTTCGGATCGCGGGGTTCGACGGATGGCGACGGCAACGCGGCCGGCCTCGACCGCGATACGGCGGGCCTGTTTATCGGCGGCGACGCCCGCCTCGGCGACACCGGCCGGCTGGGCTTGCTGGCCGGCTACCAGAATTCGTCCTACGATGCGGGCGGCCGCGCCGCCAGCGCCGACGCCGACAGCTATCATCTCGGCGTCTATGGCGGCGCCGGGTTCCTCGGCCTCAATCTGCGCGGCGGCGCGGCCTATGCCTGGAGCGGCATCGACACGGCGCGTAACGTGGCGTTCACCGGCTTCTCGGAGCGTCTGACCGGCTCGACCGACGCGCGCACAGCGCAATTGTTCGGCGAGGCGGGCTACGAGATCAGGACCGGCTGGGCGGCGTTCGAGCCTTTCGCCGGCCTGGCCTATGTGAACGTGTCGACCGACGGCTATACGGAGCGCGGCGGGGCGGCGGCACTGGCGGTTGGTGGCGACACCACGGAGGTGACCTATTCGACGCTGGGCGTGCGGGCCTCGGCGGAGCTGCCGGCGGCTTTCGGCTCGGCGAAGGTCTCGGGCGTTGTCGGCTGGCGGCACGCCTTCGACGCGCCCGATCCGGCCGCGATCAACGCGCTGGCGGGCGGCGCGGCCTTCGCCGTTTCCGGCGTCCCGATCGCCGAGGACGTGGCGGTGATCGGCGCGGGGCTGGAATTCGACCTTGGGGCGATGCCGGAACTCGGCGTCACCGGCGCCAAGCTCGGCCTGTCCTATGACGGCCAGTTCGGCTCCGGTGTTTCCGAAAACGCCGCCAAAGCCCGCTTCACCCTCACATTCTGAGCCGGTCGCCGACCAGTCGTCATCGGTTTTCGGCAAAAGCGATGGGGATACAAAAATAAGGCAAACCGACGGTCGCAGCCGCTAGGACGCGCGCCGGCTGCCTCAATTCCCCGAGCCGAAGGTGCATGAAGTGTCGCCGGACCAATGCATGGGCTTGCCGAGTTTACGCGCCGATGCTTTGCTGGGTTCGTCGAACGCGAAGGATTGCAACGATGACCAGACTGGCCGTGGCCGCTGTTTTCTCGCTCGTGTCCTTCGATGCTTCGGCGATCGTCCGCTACATGGTTCAGGGTATGACCTGCGCGGAAGTAGGCGAAGCGCTGGAGCGCGACGGCGTGGCGATCCTGTTCCGGCCGGGAAAGTCCGGCGTCACGCTCTACGACCGGTTCGTGAAGGATGAGTCGTTCTGTGCGGCGGGCTACACGACCGCGGCGGAGCGTATAAGCGCGGCCGATACCGACGACTGCCGCGTCACCAAATGTATTGAAGTGCGCAGGTTCGGCAGTTGAGCCTGCTCAGCGCAAGCGGCCCAGGCCTGGAACCTTGCTACCTGCGCAAACCTCGCCACGCGCTGCGGCGGGCTCGATTCCGGCCCGTATTGGCCTACGCCGCGTGGCCTGTCTGTACGCGTATCACCGTCCACGCTTGCGGCGTCATGCAGGGGTCGTCGCCGGCCGCTTGCGGACACCCGCCGGCCGCCGGGCAAGGCGCTTGGCGGCGGCTTTGACCGGAACCGGCGGGTCATTCGAAAGCGCACCGTGAACGGCCTCGCTCATGCCGAAGGCGACAAAATCAGCGTTCAGGTCGCGCGCAAGCGCCTCCGCGGTATTCCCGTCGGCCATCTCGGCGCCCAGGGCGGACCAGAACACGATGCCGATGCGCGACGCCGGTCGTGCGCGTTTTAGCCGCCTCACGAGAATCCGGGCGTGCTTGAGCGAGTTCGCGTTAAGGAAACTGACGACAATTGCGTGAAGATCAGTTGCGCTAAGATTGGCCATGCCGCCAGGCGCCAAGTCGGCGAAACTTGCCGCCGGTGCGTCCGCGCCTTGAACGCCGAGCACTTGCGCCAACATCGCCGCGGCCGCGTCGTCGAGTTCGCCGCGTCCGCCAACGCAGAGAACTGACTTGCCGCTTCCGTCGGGCAGGTCGCTGTCGTCGTCGGCTCCTTCCTCCGCCTTGGCCTGTTCATGCTTGTTCGGGGTCGTGTCGGCCAACCGGTCTTGCTCATCCTCTTTACTCGCCTCGTCCTCGGCGATGCCCTCAAGATTAGCCACGAGGGTCAGGGCGCTTGCCGCCACCCTGCGCCGCTGTTCCTCGACCATCACGCCGCGCGCCCGGTCCTGCTCCCCGATCAGCAGCGCCGGGATGACGACATCCTGATAGAAATCAATAAGATACACTTCCTCCAGAGTTTCTTCAGCGTGGTCGGTCGCTTCTTCAGGGTCTCCCGCCAGCAGTCGCTGATACAATCTCTCCTTCGGCTCAAGGACCGGCTCGTTGCCGAACAGCACCTCGAAGAACTCGAATTGCGGAACATGCCGCCCGAGCACGACCAGGCAAACAGTGAGCGGCGTCGACAGTATCAACCCGAGCGGACCCCAAAGCCAGGTCCAGAAGATCGCGGCAACTATGATCGCCAGCGGCGACAGTCCGGTCCTCGATCCATAGAGCCAAGGCTCGACCACGTTGTTGCTGATCAGTTCCATCAGCAGGAAAAGTGCCGCGGTCCACAGGACCAGCGACCACCCGGGCGCCACTGCCAGGGCGAGCAGCATGGGCAGCAGCATGGCGATTGCCGGTCCGATATACGGAACAAAGCGCAGCACCAGGGCCAGAAACCCCCACAGGAGCGCATTCGGTATGCCAAGAAGCCAGAGGCCGATCGTGATCGGTATCGCATAGACGACATTGACGACCAATTGCATCAGCAGATACTGGCCGACCCGCCGGCCCGCGTCCTGGAGCGCCTCGGTGGTTCGGTGCAGGTCCCCGTAGCCCACCAGGCGGATGAAGCGGTCGCGCAGGTTCTCACGCTCAAGAAGCATGAAGATCAAAACGATGATGATGAGCCCGGTGGTCGCCAGCGGACTGACGAGCGGAAAGATCAGATTCTGCAACACTTCCAGAGGCTTCTGGCGGGAGATAATCTCCACGGGCAGCGGATCCGGCTGCGGCGCCTCACCTGGACGCGGAGTGGCGGCTTCCTTCTTCTCGATCTCGCGCCCAACCCGCTCGATCACCCCGCTCAATCGTTCCACAATGCCGCTGCCTGCGCCCATATCCTTGAGCGACCTGACCTTGGTCAGGATATTGAACTGGTAGGTCGTGACGTTGCGCGCCAGCTCGCCGACCTGCGTGGCAACGATAGTGCTGAACAGGGCGAGCGCCGCGAAAGCGAGCAACACGCTGCCGATGACGGCGACGACCCGAGGGATGCCGAGGCGCCTGAGCGCCGATACCAGCGGCGCCAGCGCGAAGGTGAGCAGAAGCGCCACGGCGATAGGCAGAAAGACGTCGCTTCCGAAATACAGGGCAGCGATCGCGCCGATTACGGTGGCAGCCGTTGGTAGACCGGCGCGCCCGTGCGGGGTTGGATTTCGGGGAGCATCGCGATGACCCATGGAATAATTTCCGCCGGTTTGAGTCATCTCGAAAATGCCTGTTCCAAGAAGGAGAACGTCACAGGCAGACTAACGTGACGGCGATGCAAAAGCGATTGTCTCCCCGGGTATGGCAAAAACGTCGAGAACAACTACCGGGCACTGCCAGTGACTTGCGCATCAGGCTGAGTGCGGCCATAGGGTCAGGGCAATCGTGTGCTTTGCGCCAGGGGCATCGGCACGCCGGTGCCGGCGATAAAGGCAGCACTAAAAGGGATAGCGACCTTCCGCTGCGGAATCGCCTGAAGGACTGAATTGCCGGCGGGTGAACCAATCGATAAATTTTCCGGCGTGGTCCCAGGGTTGGTTTGCAGCGCGTGACCCCATAAGGGAACCCCCGCCGAACGCGATGCGGACACGACATGGCACACGGGTGAGGGTCGGAGCGCAAGCTTCGGCCCCCATTCGCTCTTGAGGCCACCGCCTGTCTGGCTTCATGCGATGGCTGCAAGCCTTTTCCGCGCGTCCGGTGCTCAACGCCAGACGTACATTCCGCTCCGGTTCTCGATAACCGCCATTTTCGGCTTGCCTCGGCCCGGATCTCGACTGACCTCAGTCTGGACTATCGAACAGCTTCCAGCGACGAACCACCGCCGCCTTTTCCTCAAGCTCGACCTTGTCCCTGTTGATCGTCAGCGGAATTCCGTAACCATGAAGGCGAACCGTGATGTCGCGCCCATCGCCGGAAACGCGCGTGACCTCTCCACGCAGACTCACGACATCGCCTTCCACGAACTTACCTGCTGCCATGGCTCTATCCTCCTCCCCGAGCGCATAGAAACATCGCCGGAGGCAGCCAGACAATTCTACCAAGGACTAGTAACGGTTCCCGATGAGCCTTGAGACACGTCACCGCTACAGCGGTTTCCTGTCCGTTGTATTGGCCCAGCCCACCAGCGTGCCGAGTAGGGGAAGCGGTTTGATTGGCGACTGATGGGCGGGGTGGTCGGGATCAATCCCGGCGTGCCGAAAGTACTTCTCGACACGGTTCTTGAAAGCTGTCTTGCGCTGCCGTTCCGACTGGTTCTCAACCTTCAGCCTTGTTCGCTCCAGCGCCATGTAGATGAGCTCTGCCCGATAGCTTCCGAAGCTCTGCCCTGTCTTGATATGGTATAAATTGCCGCCGGTGCTGACCAGCCTGAAACCTGGAGGCTCCATCGCGACGCCGACGCCGTCCATCCTGTAGGTGCCGCTTTTGGCGTGTTCCACAAGTTTTGGCAGGATGCCGCAGAAATCCCCCTTGTTGGCCTTGTGATACTGCGCGATGCGGGCGAGAGCCAACTCAGTCGCCTTTTCTGTCCTGAGATAGATGATGATCGCATCCGCGCGCGGATCGTCCGGGCTCGAAAGCTTGGCGTTGCTCAGGCCGTTCACGTCCCACACGCCGTAATCACACAGGATGCCGCGAAATAAAGCGCCGCGCGAAGCAGGCGTGGTGTTGATGTAGATTCGATAGACGGCGGCGGATCGGGACTTCCTGTAGTGGAAAAACTTCGAGCGCAGTTCATCCAGATCGGCATTCGCCATCCAGCCCAAGATCTGGTAGTCCCATTGCTTATTGTCACCTTGGACTTCGGGCGGTTTGTCGATTGTCGACTCAAGCTTAACGAGTTCACGTTTCATTGCGACCAGATGGCTTCTTTTCGATGACGACCCCCCTCTGATGTCCGAGTACATCCGGTAAATCCGTGCAACGCCAGCGTTCTTCATTCCGGCGCTCGCGCCGCGACCTTCCATGAAACCCTGCTTTTTCGCCGCCTCCAACAGCGTCCGACGCTCGTCCCAAACCTCGTCGAGCAATTTTTCCAGTTCTTTGTGCATGGAGTATTGACCTTGTATTCGGGCGGTCAGGGTAATGAACGATGGTGTATCCTCTCGTTCTTGGCAATTGTTGACACCTCGAGACAGCGAGAATGTGAACAAGCTCTCGGGTGTCCGTCTCTAGATCGCGCGATGTCACAATCAATTGTCGCGGCGGCCAGGCATTCTGCTTTCTGGACATGCCGGTCTCCTTGAGTTCGAGGATGCCGCGATAGGAAATATGTCCCACTTGCTCTGGTATAGGCGAAGAGCCTTGCGTGCTCGCCGGTCGCCGCGCTCCTGGCGGCCGGCTTGCCGCGGCGGCGGCAGAGCAGGCCATTCGAAAGTATTCTGCTCGGGACCAGCGCTTCGACGATGGAACAAGCCCGGCGGCTTTCTCGACCCATTGCCAAGAAGCTGCTTCCGCTGCATGACTTGCCTAAGGACCCGGCCGAACTGGTTCCGAGATTGTAACGACACGCAGGGAGGAGATTTTGTCTATGAAGACCACACGCCGCAAACTTCTTAAATATGCGGGCGGAACGGCATTCCTGGCCGCCGCACCCGCCATCCTGACGACTCCGTCGCGCGCGCAGACGAACAAGCGCATCGCCATGATCGTGAAGAACCTCGGCAACAGCTATTTCGACGCCTGCGCCAACGGTGCGAAGCAAGCCGCGGAGGAACTCGGCGGCATCGAGATCATCTACACGGCTTCGGCGAAGCCGACCGCCGAAGAACAGATCGCGGTCATCGATGCGCAGATCGCTCAGAAGGTCGACGGCATCATCGTCTCGGCCAACGACGCCGACGCGCTTGTGCCGGTCGGCAAGAAGGCGATGGAGCGCGGCATCAAGGTGATGAGCTTCGACTCGGCCATCGCGCCGGCCGGCCGCATCGTGCATCTCTCCGCATCGTCGACGCCGCTTATCGGCGCCAAGCAGGTGCAGATGATCGCCAAGACGCTCGGCGGCAAGGGCGAGGTCGCGATCCTGTCGGCCGCTTCCACCATGACCAACCAGAACTCCTGGATCGAGGCCATGAAGGAGGAGTGGAAGAAGCCGGAATACAAGGACATGCCGCTGGTGGCGACCGTCTATGGCGACGACCAGGACGACAAGAGCTACCGCGAGATGCAGGGCCTGGTGAAGGCGCATCCGAACCTGAAGGGCGTCATCTCGCCGACCACGATCGGCATCCGCTCCGGCGCCAAGGCGATCGTCGACGGCGGCCTGATCGGCAAGGTCTTCATCACCGGCCTCGGCCTGCCGTCGGAGATGAAGGACTACGTGCTGCAGGGCGCCTGCGATACCTTCGCGATCTGGAACCCGGTCGAGTACGGCTACTCGTCGACGCAGATCATGGCCGACATCCTCGCCGGCGCGGACACCGCCGAAGGCGCGAAGCTCTCGATGGGCAAGAAGGGCGAGACGACGGTCGGCAAGGACGGCGAGTGCGTCATGGGCGAGCCCTTCGAGTTCAACAAGACCAACGTCGAGGAATTCGCCAAGATCTTCTGATCGGCACGTACCCTTGTCGCCGAGCACGCATTGTCATGGCCGGATCCGTCTCCGGCCATGACTCGATCATCACCGACGTCTCCGAGCGTCCGACCGGACTGCTCGTGTCTGATCCCATCCTCACCCTCTCCGGCGTCTCGAAGAGCTTCCCGGGCGTGCGGGCGCTGCACGATGTCAGCCTGTCGCTGCAGCCCGGCCGCGTTGCCGCGCTTCATCGGCGAAAACGGCGCCGGCAAGTCGACCATCGTCAAGATCCTGACCGGCATCTACCGGCCCGACGAAGGCGAGATCCGCGTTGCCGGCGAGCCCAGATCGCTTCTCCTCGCCGCGTGACGCCTGGGCGGCCGGCATCGCCGCGATCCACCAGGAAACGGTGATGTTCGACGAACTCACCGTCGCCGAGAACATCTTCATGGGTCACATGCCGACGGGTCCGGCGCGGCTGGTCGACTGGGCGGAGATGCGTCGCGAAATCGGCGGCGCTGCTGAAGCGCATCGATGCGGCCATTCCCGCCGAACTTCAAGCTCAAGCGCCTTTCGGTCGCGCAGAAGCACCTGGTCGAGATCGCGCGCGCTCTGTCGCACGAGGCGCAGGTCGTCATCATGGACGAGCCGACGGCCGCGCTGTCGGCCAACGAGATCGACGACCTGTTCCGCATCGTCGCGCAACTGAAGGCCGAGGGCCGGGCGATCATCTTCATCTGCCACAAGTTCGATGAGATCTTCCGCATCGCCGACGATTTCGTCTGCCTGCGCGACGGCGAAAAGGTCGGCGAGCGGGCCGATCGCCTCCGTCACCGAGCCGCAGCTCGTGCGCATGATGGTCGGCCGTCCCGTCGATCAGGTCTTCCCCAAGCGCGACGTGCCGATCGGCGAGGTCGTGCTGTCGGTCGAGCGACCTGTCGAACGCGACCGAATATCGCCGACGTTTCCTTCGACCTGCGCAAGGGCGAAATTCTGGGCCTCTACGGCCTCGTCGGCGCCGGCCGCACCGAGGCGATGCAGGGCCTGTTCGGCATCACGCCGATCGACGCGCGGGCACGATCACGTCTCGAGGGCACGGCGGCTCGCGATCGCTTCGCCGGCGGATGCCATCGCGGCCGGCATCTCCTATGTGCCGGAGGACCGCCAGGACCAGGGCGCGATCCTGTCGCTCGGCATCCGCGAGAACGTGACGCTCGCCAATCTCGCGCAGCACATGTGCGCGGCCTGTTCCTGTCGCGGTCGTCGGAGCGGGCCGAGACGCGCCGGCTCGGCCGCCGGCTCGCCGTGAAGGCCGCCAACTGGGAGCAGAGGCTGGCCGAACTGTCCGGCGGCAACCAGCAGAAGGTCGTCATCGCCAAATGGCTGGCGACGCGGCCGAAGGTGATCGTTCTCGACGAGCCGACCAAGGGCATCGACGTCGGCTCCAAGGCGGCCGTCCACGACTTCATCGGCGAACTGGCGGCCGAGGGCCTCGCCGTCGTGCTGATCACGTCGGAACTGCCGGAGGTGATGGGCCTCGCCGACCGCGTCATCGTCATGAAGGAGGGCCGCATCGTCGACGAGTTCAAGCGCGGCGACTGGAGTGCCGAGGCAGATCGTCGGCGCGGCGACCGGCGCCGCGAAGGAGGCCGCGTGAGGCGGCTGTTCAACTACCGCGAGGTGATCCTCGCGCTGATCCTCGTCATCGGCGTGGCGGCATCGGCGCCTATCAGCCGGTGTTCCTGCGCGTGGGAGAACATCGGCGACATGCTCACCGAGACGTCGGTGCTGTTCATGATGGCGCTGGCGCAGATGGTGGTCATCCTGACGCGCGGCATCGACCTCTCGGTCGCCGCCAACCTTGCGCTCTCCGGCATGCTGCGCGGCGCTCGTCAGCCAGTACTATCCCGAAACGCCGCTCCTCCTGATGATCCTGGCCGGCATGCTTGCCGGGCTGCTGCTCGGCATGATCAACGGCGCGCTGATCGCCTTTCTCGGCATTCCGCCGATCGTCGTGACGCTCGGCACGCTGGCCGTCTTTCGCGGCATGATCATCATCATCGCCGGCGGCGACCAGGTGAACGCCTCGGAAATGGGCGCGGCCTTCCAGGCGTTCCCGAAGCAGGTCTTCCTCGGTCTGACCAGCCCGGTCTGGATCGCCATCGGCGTCTCGATCCTGTTCTGGATCTTCCTGAATTCGACGCGCGCCGGCCGCGGCCTCTACGCGGTCGGCGGCAATCCGGTCGCGGCGCGCTATTGCGGCATCGACCAGCGCAGGCAGGAACTGCTGGCCTATTCGATTTCCGGCGCGGTCGCCGGGCCTCTGCGGCTATCTCTGGGTGGCGCGCTACGGCGTCGCCTATTCCGAGATCGCCAGCGGCTACGAACTGACCGTCATCGCCGCCTGCGTGATCGGCGGCGTGTCGATCGGCGGCGGCGTCGGCACGGTGGCCGGCACGCTGCTCGGCGCGCTGTTCCTCGGCATCGTCATGACCGCGCTGCCCGTCATGCAGATCTCGCCGTTCTGGCAGATGGCGATCTCGGGCGCCGTGATCCTGGCCGCCGTCGTCATCAACGCGCGCGCCGAGCGCCGGCCGGACAAGCTGATCCTGCCCGAGGCGCGGCGGCTGCGGAGGGTGTGAGCATGAACGCGCCTGCCGCCGAGCCGACAGACCGCTACGCCGTTCTCGACGCGCCGCCGCGCCGCGTCTGCGCGACGTGCTGCTGCGCTGGGAGGTGATCCTCGTCATCCTGCTCGTGCTCGACGATCGTCGTGAACACGATCGTCTCGCCCTATTTCCTCGACGTCTTCAACCTGGCCGACGCGACCTTCAATTTCTCCGAGAAGGCGATCATCGCGCTGGCCATGGCGCTGCTGATCCTGGTGCGCGAGATCGACCTGTCGGTCGCAGCCATCGTCGCGCTCGCCGCGATGGGCATCGGCTATGCCGCCGAAGCCGGATTTGGGCCAGCCGGCCTGTTCGCCACCGGCATCGGCATCGGCCTGTTGTGCGGCGTCTTCAACGGCGTGCTGGTCACCTGGTTCAGCCTGCCGTCGATCGTCGTCACCATCGGCACCATGTCGCTGTTTCGCGGGCATCACGCAGGTGATCCTCGGCGATCAGGCGAAGACGAAATATCCGCCAGAGTTTCTCGATCTCGGCCAGAGCTACTTCATCAAGATGAAGGAGACGGGCATTTCCTGGCTCTTCATTCCGCCCGTGCCGCTGTCGTTCCTGATCTTCCTCGTGCTGGCGGTCCTGTTCGGGCTCGTCCTGCACAAGACGGCGATTGGACGCCAGCTTTTCGCCATCGGCTCGAACCCGGTGGCAGCGCGCTTTTCCGGCATTCCGGTCGACCGGCTGCGTTCCTGCTTTTGTTCGTGCTGTCCGGCATCCTGTCCGGCCTCGCGGCAGCGCTGCTCACCGCGCGCCTTGGCTCGATGCGCTCCAACATCGGCATCGGCTGGGAACTCGACATCGTCACCATGGTCATCCTGGGCGGCGTCTCGATCGCCGGCGGCGTCGGCTCGATCCTCGGCGTGGTTCTCGCCGTGCTCGTGCTCGGACTTGTCACGTTCGGCATGTCGCTCAACAACATTCCCGGACAGGTCGTCAGCGTCTACATCGGCATACTGCTGATTGCGGTCATCGCCGTTCCTCGTATCGCGGAAATCGTCCAGAGGCGGGTTGCGAAGTAGCCGGCCGAGCCTGTTGGGGTTCACGCACCGAAGCTGCGCCGGAAAACGCGGAACCGACCGGAAGCTGCATGTTCGGCCAAAGCTGCCGCGAGGCCGGCCGGAACCTACGGCCGGCAAGGAAACGCCCGCGCTTTCGCGCGGGCGTCGGCAACAAATCAAACTGAAACCGCTGATCAGCAGTTGGCGATGAAGCGGCGCCCGTAGCGGTCACGATAATAGCATTTGCCGGGCTCGCTGGCGTTTCCGATCAGCGCGCCCGCCGCGGTGCCCGCGATGCCGCCGAGAATGGCGCCGCCCGCGTCGCCGGAAATTGCCGTGCCGATAGCCGCTCCGCCAAGGCCGCCGATCACTGCTCCTTTTTCGGTTCTCGTGCAGCCTGCGACGCCTGCTGCAATGGCAACGACCAATAAAATCTTCTTCATGCGGGGAATCCTCTCGCTGTGACGCCTGTGCAACGCCATGTGGGGCACAATGTTCCGCCAACTCAAATACGAAACCCCGATCAATTTCAAGCCTTTCGATCAGAGCCGAGCCAAACGCGGGTTTGGGGTTTCGGAAAAGACAGGGCCGTTGATCCAACTCGACGGAAAAAATACCTATGAAACAGCGCGCTGGCGACGAAGCCGGGCCGATCGAGGCGGCAGGAACGCAACCAGCCGACGGATGCGGCACGGATTCCGCTGCCTCGTTGAAGTCAGCTTCCAGCGACGACGCCAATTGTCCGGCGCGCACGGGCACTGCAAGCCTGCCGCGATTTCGCGCAATTGGTGCAGCGCAACATTGCGCTCCCGTGTTACATTTCCTTGCCGTGCGGCATGCTGCGGTTACATAGATGACCTACTCTTGAGACTTCCAGATGGATATGCCTTAGGACCCGGTGCTTGCCCCAAAGCCGGGTCCTATTTTCGTTCAGGCAAGCACACCCACCCGCTGCCAGGGCCCCGAACTCAGGTTGACGAAGGGTGTAGTTCCCCCTCTCCGTCTTGCTTCGCAAGCCACCTCTCCCCCGGGGCGAGGAAAGGCGCCAAGCGGTCCGGCCGCGCGTTTCCTCGCCCCTGCGGAAGCGGGGGAGAGGTGGCCGCGAAGCGGCCGGAGAGGGGGCTGAATGGCGATCCCGTTAACCCGGATTCGGAGCCCTGCACCCGCTACCGCCGAACCGCAAAAATCGCCGAATCCCCAGGCGCCTGCAACCCGCCCGATCTCGGCATCGGGCGGGTTGCTTCAGTTCTTTGTTTGCGCATCGCTTCTGCTGAAAGCCGGCTTCCACCTTTCGGCGTGACGCTCTAACCGGGAGCGGCGCTGAACCGGGTGTCGTCCATCGCAGCCGCCATCAATGTGCGGGTATAGTCTTGGCTCGGATGGTCGAAAATCGCCGCCGTCTGCCCCTCTTCCACGATCCTGCCCTCGCGCATCACGATGATGTAGTCGGCAATCGCGCGCACCACCGCGAGATCGTGGCTGATGAAGAGGTAGGAAAGCTCGTGCGCCCGCTGCAGGTCGCGCAGCAGTTCGACGATCTGTTTCTGCACGGAACGGTCGAGCGCCGAGGTCGGCTCGTCGAGGACGACTACTTTCGGCTTGAGGATCATGGCGCGGGCAATCGCGATGCGCTGGCGCTGTCCGCCGGAAAATTCGTGCGGATAGCGGTTGCGCGTCACCGGGTCGAGCCCGACCTCGTTGAGTGCCTCGATGGCGCGCCTGTCGCGCTCGGCCTTGGACAGCGACGGTTCGTGCACGAGCAGCCCTTCGGTGACGATCTGGCCGACGGTCATGCGCGGCGAAAGCGATCCGAACGGGTCCTGAAAGACAAGCTGCAGCTCGCGCCGCAACGGCTGCATCGCCTCGCGGTCGGCCTTGTCTATGTCCCTGCGTTCGAAACGGATCACGCCCTGGCTCGGCAAAAGCCTGAGCAGCGCCCGGCCGAGCGTCGACTTGCCCGATCCCGACTCGCCGACAATGCCGATGGTCTGCTGCTGCCGCAGCGCCACGGAGATCCCGTCGACGGCGCGCAGGATCATCGGCGGGCCGGACAGGAAGCCGCCGCCAATGCTGAAGGTGACGGCGATGTTGCGTCCCTCCAGCATGACCGGCGCGCCTTCCGGCGGCGGCTGCTTACGGCCGGTCGGCTCCGCGGCAAGCAGCATCCGCGTATAGTCGTGTTTCGGCGCCGAGAAGATCGCCTCGGTCGCGCCCTTCCTCCACGACCTCGCCGGCCCGCATCACATAGACACGATCGGCCAGCCGCCGGACGATGCCTAGGTCGTGGGTGATGAAGACGATCGCCATGCCGAGCCGCTTCTGCAACTCGGCCAGGAGTTGCAGGATCTGGGCCTGCACCGTCACGTCGAGCGCGGTGGTCGGCTCGTCCGCGATCAATATGTCGGGATTGTTGGCAAAGCGCCATGGCGATCATCACGCGCTGCCGCTGGCCGCCCGACATTTCGTAGGGATAGGACCTGAAGCGGCGCGGCGGCTCGGGGATGCTCACCAGATCCAGAAGCCGGAGCGCCTCGATCCTGGCCTCGGCGGCGGAAAGGCCGCGATGCCGCCGGATCGGCTCCATCAGTTGGCTGCCGATCGAATAGAGCGGATCGAGCGACGTCATCGGCTCCTGGAAGATCATGCTGATCTTGCGGCCGCGCACCTGGTTCAGATCGCGCTTCGACAAGGTCAGCAGATTGGTTCCGCGATAGTCCACCGTGCCGGTTGCCTCGCCGTTGGAGGCGAGCAGGCTCATCGCCGCCATCATGGTCTGGCTCTTGCCCGAGCCGGACTCGCCGACGATCGCCACCGTCTCGCCCGCATCGACGTGAAGGTTTATGCCCTTCACGGCCTCGACCGCACCGTCGAGGGTGCGGAAGCGGACACGCAGGTTCCTGACTGCCAGAATTGGGTCGCCCGCGGCCATGGTCAGCGGTCCTTCGGATCGAGCGCGTCGCGCAGGCCGTCGCCCACGAAGTTCAGCGCAAACAGCGTCGAGACCAGGAAGAACGCGGGAAACAGGAGCAGCCAGTTCGCCGAGCCGATATTCTTGGCGCCGGTGGAAATCAGCACGCCCCAGCTCGTCATCGGCTCCTGCACGCCGAGGCCGAGGAAGGAGAGGAAGCTCTCCAGTATGATCACCTGCGGCACCAGCAGGGTCATGTAGATGACGACCACGCCGAGCAGGTTGGGCACGATATGCCGCTTCAATATACCCGTCCTGGAAACGCCGAGCGCCTCGGCCGCCTGCACATATTCCTGCCGCCTGATCGACAGCGCCTGGCCGCGCACGATGCGGGCCATGTCCAGCCAGAGCACCGCGCCGACCGCCAGGAACATCAGCACGAAATTGCGGCCGAAGAACACCACCAGCATGATGACGAAGAAGATGAACGGCAGCGAATAGAGCACGTCGACAATGCGCATCATCACCTCGTCCGTCTTCCCGCCGAGAAAACCGGCCGTGGCGCCGTAGAGCACGCCGATCACCACCGCCACGACGCCCGCGAGCAGGCCGATCGCCAGCGAAACCCGTCCCGCCATCAGCGTCCTCGACAGGAGGTCGCGGCCGGTATTGTCGGTGCCGAACAGGAAGTATTGCTGCTTGATCGCCGCGCTCAGCACCATGGTCATGCCGTCCGCCGACTTTTCCTCGACCTTCGCATCGTCGAACGTGTCGGAGCGGTCGAGATAGCGCGTATTGCGCTCGTCGATTTCGCGGCCGGAGGTGACGGTGACGACGATGCGCTCGCCCTCCTGCCGCCACTCCTTGAGGTCGACGCGCATGCGCTTCAGAACTTCGACCAGCGCCGTCTCGATCATGTCGGCCTTCGGATAGGCCGACAGGCTCGGCGGCGTGCGCACATAGTCGCCGTAGATCGTCGTGTACTGATGCGGCACGAACCAGGGTCCGACGATGCAGGCGACCGCCATGAGGCAGAGATAGATCAGGCTCACCATGGCGGCGCGATTGGCTTTCAGCCGCGCCCAGGCGTCGCCCCAGAAGGAGCGCCCCGCCACCGTGTGCGGGATCACGGCGTCAGTCATAGCGCACCCGCGGATCGACGACGGCGTAGAGAATGTCTACGATGAGGTTGAACAGAATGGTGAAAATGGCGATCACCACCACTGTTCCCATGACGAGCGTGTAGTCGCGGTTGAGCGCGGCGTCGACAAAATAGCGGCCGACACCCGGAATCGAGAAAATGGTCTCCACGATGATCGAGCCCGTCAGCAATGCGGCCGCCGCCGGCCCGGCGTAGGAGACGATCGGCAGCAGCGCGCCGCGCAAGGCGTGGCGCACGACGACCGACCACTCCGAAAGGCCCATGGCGCGCGCGGTTCGAATATGATGCGAGCGCAGCGATTCGATCATCGAGCCGCGCATAAGGCGGGCAACGATGGCGATCTGCGGCAGCGACAGGGTGATCACCGGCCCGATCTTGTTGACGAACGCGCCGTCGCCCCAGCCGCCGATCGGCAGGAGATTCCAGGTGAGCCCGAACAGAAGCTGGATCACCGGCGCGACCACGAAGGTCGGAACCGTGCTGCCGGCCGTCGCCACGGCGATCACCGTATAATCGGCGGCCTTGTTCTGGTTGAGCGCGGCAATGATGCCGAGGACCGAGCCGACGACCAGCGCCAGCGCCAAAGCGGATGCCCCAAGCTGCACCGAGATCGGCAGCCCGCTGGCGAAAAGCTCGCCCACGGTGAAGTCCGGAAGGTTGTAGCTCGGGCCGAAATTGCCCTTGAGCAGGTTTTTCAGATAGTTGAAATATTGCAGCCAGAGCGGATCGTCGAGGCCGAACTGCGCTTCCAGATTGGCCTTGATCTCCGGGCTCAGCCCGCGCTCCTGGTTGAAGGGTCCGCCGGGTGCGATCCTGATCAGGAAGAACGCCAGGGTGACGATGACGAAAAGTGTCGGAATGGCGGTAAGCAGGCGCCTGACAACGTAGACGAACATAGCATTCCCCTATCCTTGAAAGGGATTGCCGCCGCTCCGTGGAAGAAGCGGCGGCGGGAAAACGCTATTCCGTCTTGCTGATGAATCGCGACGGATGCACGTCCATCACATTCGGGCTGTAGCCCTGGAGCTTGGACGACACCAGGTTCTTGTAGCTGTAGTAAAGCAGCGGGATCTGACCGACTTCGTCAATCAGGACGCGCTCGGCCTCGGCGAGATCCTTCATGCGCGCATCCGGGTTGCTGCCGTCCGCGGCGGCCTTGTCCATCAGTTCCTCGAACTTCGGACTGTTGAAATTCGAATAGTTGTTGCCGCTCGCCTTGCGCGAGATGCCGAGGAAGGTTTCAGGATCCTTGTAGTCGGCGATCCAGCCGACGCGGGCGACGTCGAAGTCACCCTTCTGCTCGAGGAAGCCGAAATGGGTCTTGGTGTCCGTGTTGATCATCGACACCTCGATGCCCAGCGGCTTGAGCTGTTCCTGGATCGCGACCACAGTGTTCTTGTGGTTCTCCGATGTATTGTAGCGGATTTCCATCTTCAGCGGCTTGTCTGGGGTATAGCCCAGCTTCTCGAGGATCTTCCTGGCTTCGTCCTCGCGGTCGAGCACCGACGTTTCAGCGAATTTCGCCATAGCGGGCGCGTAACCCTCGATGCCCGGAGGCACCATGGAGTAGCCCGGAATCATCGCGTTCTGCCAGACCTTCTCGGCCAGGAAATCGCGGTCGATGGCCATCGAAATGGCGTTGCGCAGTTCGGGATTGTCCCAGGGCGCCTTGTCCGTCTTGATGGCGAAGTAGTAGGTGCCGAGATACGGTCCGAATTTGAGCTGATCGCCGAATTTGGCCTTGAGTTCGGTCATCTGCTCGGTCGGAATGTCGTCATTGTAGTCGATCTCGCCTGCCTCGAAGCGCTTGATGGCGGTCGAGCGGTCCTCGGTCGGGATGTAGTTCACGACATCCAGCTTGACGTTCTCGGCGTCGTGGAATTTCGGGTTCTTGGCCAGCTTGATGCGGTCGTTCGGCACGAATTCGGCCAGCGTGAATGCGCCGTTCGATACCAGGTTGCCGGCCTTTATCCAGTCGGCGCCGAGCTTTTCGATCGAGGCCTTGCTGACCGGATAAGTGGCGGAATGCGTGAGCATTTCCAGGAAATAAGGCGTCGGCGCCTTGAGCGTGACCTCGAAGGTGCCGGCGTCGACCGCCCTTGCCCCAAGCTCCTCCGGCTTCGCCTTGCCGGTATTCACTTCCTCGGCGTTCTTCACCGGATAGACCATCGAGGCATATTCGGAGGCGGTGGCGGGATCGAGCACGCGCTGGAATGAATAGACGAAATCCTCGGCGGTCACCGGGCTGCCGTCGGACCAGGTCGCGCCCTGGCGCAGCTTGAATGTATAGACAAGGCCATCGTCCGAAACCGTCCAGCTTTCGGCCGCACCGGGGATCAAGTCGGAATTCTGGTCCTGCACGACCAGGCCCTCAAACAGATCCTTCAGGATATTGGCCTCGTAGACGGTGGAGGTCTTGTGCGGGTCAAGCGATTCAGGATCGGCCGAGTTGCCGCGGTTGAAGACCATTTCGGCATAGGCCGGCGTAGCATAATATGTGCCGCCGACTGGAACGAGGGCAATCGCAAACACCGTCGCCTTGAACAGATTGCGCATCAGCATGATTTCAACTCCCGTTTGGTCAGGGCCCCTCAACCGCGACCGATTATTTTTGGCGCCGAAGTTCCCTCGGGTGCCGCGAAAGTGGCCAAGTCTAGTCTTGGCCGCTCCTGTGAAGGTGACACTAGCACCCGCGATTGCTATTTCAACCGGAACCCAAGCTCACGCTGAGTAAGCGGCCGTGAAGGATGCGGTATGTTACGGTTATTGCCTCCGTCGGCACCTTTACGGCATGTGTAAAAAGGTCCATCTGTGAACGCAATGGACGGCGCCGAATTGCGGCCGTCCTTGGCGCAACACGCAGAGTTTCAGGGAGGTCGTCATGACCGCATGCATTGTCGGCTGGGCGCATTCGCGTTTCGGCAAACTCGAGGGCGAGACGCTCGAAAGCCTCATCACCAAGGTTGCGTCGGAAGCCATGGCGCATGCGGGCATCGGGCCGGAAGCCGTCGGCGAAATCGTGCTCGGCCATTTCAATGCCGGCTTCTCGCCGCAGGATTTTACCGCCAGCCTTGTGCTGCAGACCGACGACAGGCTCCGTTTCAAGCCGGCGACACGCGTCGAGAATGCCTGCGCGACCGGTTCGGCCGCCGTGCGGCAAGGCATCCGCGCCGTATCGGCCGGGGCAAAGTTCGTGCTGGTGGTCGGCGTCGAGCAGATGACCACGACGCCCGGGCCGGAGATCGGCCGGAATCTGCTGCGCGCCTCCTATCTGCCCGAAGAAGGCGAGACGCCCGGCGGCTTCGCCGGCGTGTTCGGCAAGATCGCGAGCGGCTACTTCCAGCGCCATGGCGACCAGTCGGACGCGCTTGCCACGATCGCCGCCAAGAACCACAGAAACGGCGTCGACAATCCCTACGCGCAGATGCGCAAGGATTTCGGTTTCGAGTTCTGCCGGCAGGAGAGCGAGAAGAATCCCTATGTCGCCGGGCCGCTGAAGCGCACCGACTGCTCGCTGGTGTCGGACGGGGCGGCCGCGCTCGTGCTGACGGACTCAACCACGGCGCTGTCCATGCCCCGCGCCATCGCCTTCCGCGCCAATGAGCATGTGCAGGACTTCCTGCCGATGTCGAAGCGCGACATACTGCTTTTCGAGGGCTGCGAGGAAGCCTGGACGCGGGCGCTGAAATCGGCCGGGATCAGCCTGGATGACCTTTCCTTTGTCGAGACGCACGACTGCTTCACCATCGCCGAACTGATCGAATACGAGGCGATGGGACTGGCCAAACGCGGCGAAGGCGGCAAGATCGCGCTGGAAGGCCAGACGGAAAAGGGCGGACGCCTGCCGGTCAATCCCTCCGGCGGGCTGAAGGCGAAAGGCCATCCGATCGGCGCGACCGGCGTTTCCATGCATGTGCTGACCGCCATGCAGCTTGCCGGCGAGGCCGGCGGCATCCAGGTCAAGGACGCCAAGCTCGGCGGCATCTTCAACATGGGCGGCGCGGCGGTCGCCAACTACGTCTCCATCCTCGACCGCATCAGATGAAGCACTCGGCCGTCGTCACCGGGGGCGCTTCGGGGATCGGCATGGCCGTCGTGAAGCGGCTCCTCGACGACGGCTGGCCGGTCGCGGTAATCGATGCCGACGAAGCGGCGCTTGCGACGGCCGAGGAGGCGTTCTCGGATGAGAACGCGATCTTCCTGCCGGCCGATGTGACCGACGAGGACGAGGTCGCGAACGCCTTCGATGCGGTGATCGACCGGCTGGGCCTGATCGGCGGGCTGGTCAATTCGGCGGCGATCGCCAAGGATCTGCCGGCGGAGGAGACGAGCGCCGAACTGTTCCGCCAGATTCTCGACGTCAATCTGGTCGGTTCCTTCATCGCCGCCAAGGCGGCGCTCGAGCGCATGGGGGCCAGCCTGTCGATCGTCAACATCACTTCCGTGTCCGGCCTGCGCGCCAATAAGGGCCGGGTCGCCTACGGAGCTTCCAAGGCGGGCGTCAAGATGATGTCGGAAGTGCTGGCCGCCGAATACGGGCACCGCGGGGTCAGGGTGAACTGCGTTGCGCCGGGGCCGATCGAGACTCCGATGACGGCACTCCTGCACAGCGCGGAAGACCGAAAGGCGTGGCTGCGCCATGTTCCGCAAGCGCGCTACGGCGAGCCCGAGGAAGTCGCGGCGGCGATCGCCTTCCTGCTGTCGCCGGAAGCGAGCTTCATCAACGGTCACACATTGGCGGTCGACGGCGGATTCCTGTCGGCGGGAATTTTCGAAAGCAGGTGAGCGCGGTGGGGCGTGGTTGCAAGATGCGGTTGCGCGCAAGCGCGCTTTGGGCGGGGCTGGCGATGCTGCTGGCGGGTGGCCCCTGCCTCGCGGCGGAAGGTGCCGCCGAGCTCGCCGCCGCCTTCTGCACCGCCCGGATGGCCGATGACGAAGCCATGGTGAAGCCCTTGCTGACGCCGTCGCTGCTCGCGCTGATCGGTGAGGCCGAGACGCGCAACAAGGTGATCGCCGAGGCCGTACCCGACGAAAAGCCGCCATTCGGCGACGGCATTCCCTATCAGGCGTTCCCGGACAAGGCGGACACCTGCCGGCCCGGACAGGCCGCCGCCGAGGCGGGCCGGATCGAGCTTCCCGTCGTCTACGGATTTGAAAAGATGCCGGATGCGAATTGGACCGACACGCTGGTGCTGCTTTCGGCCGACGGCAGGCTGCTGATCGACGATATCCGCTTCCAGGGTTCGGCGGACGGCAGCGCCAACGTCACCTTGCGCGAGATTTTGAGCGAGGCGTTCGACCGCTAGCACCAAGCGACCGCCCGGTCCGTTCCGGCGTCAAGGCTCGGACGCAAACGCTGCCTTGGACAGCGGCAGAGTTCCGAATGCGGGTATTTTGAGGCCGGGCTCGGTGATGTCGACACCGGCGACCAGCCCGAGGAAATGCAGCTCAAGGCCTCTGGTGACGCCGGCGGAAAAACCGAGATATCCGCCGAGCGTAGCGTGCAGGTCGCGTGTCGCCGGCGACCAAAGGATGGATGCGAAGCCGGGAGCATAGTCGCGCCCGATGGCGTTCGGCGGCATTCTTGCGCCGAGTTCAGGCACCGCCGACAAGACATGCGCGACGAAACTGTTCGAGTTGGGCCCGGGCCAGATGCGGTAGTCGCCGGGGTGGGAGTACGGATAGGCCGCAATTGCCGTCTCGATCAGCGGGATCAGCCGTTCGGCCTCCTTGCCGGATACTTTGCGCACGATGACGGGCGCGTTGGAATACCAGCGAGCGTCCGCGGGATAGGCATTGAGACGCACTGGCGATCCCCAGCCGACCTTGTCATAGCGATGGTAGGATGTCGCTCCGGCCGCTTTCGTCACAATCCAGCTATGGACGGAAACCGCGCCTTTCATCCCGCCGGTGCGCGCCGCCAGCACATAGATCGCTGCGTCGGGCTCCTGTCCGGCTTTGGGCAACAGCCCGCTCGAGGACCAGTCCGCGTCGCGCCATGAGCGCGGATGGTCCACAAGCTGCCACCAGGCCGCAGCCAGCAGCGTCGGCGCCACAAAGACGAGGATGAAGCCGAGGAGCATGCGTCTGACCACCCGCATCTGGCGGAACTCCGGAATTTGGGGCATGGAGGGAAACAAGCGAGTGCCCCGTCCCGCGCGAAATGAGACAATGCATCTTGGTGAAATCGTGACCGACCCAGTGCTGGTGGAAGTGTTCCGTGGCGAGATCGTCGAAAGCGTGCATCGCGGCGCCGTCGCCGTTTTCGACGCCGCCGGCAAGGCCGTGCTTGAACTCGGCGATACGGAACGGCCGGTGTTTCCACGCTCCGCGGTGAAGGCAATCCAGGCGCTGCCGCTGGTGGAAAGCGGCGCGGCCGACGCTTTCGGCTTCGGCGACAAGGAACTGGCGCTGGCCTGCGCCTCGCATGGCGGCGAGCCGGCGCATGTCGAGCTTGCCGCATCGATGCTGGGCAGAGCCGGAATGGACGAGACGGCGCTCGAATGCGGCGCGCATTGGCCGGGCCATTTCGATGCGACGCTGGCGCTGGCGCGCTCCGGCAGGACGCCTAACAATCTGCACAACAACTGCTCCGGCAAGCATTCCGGTTTCATCTGCACCTGCCGGCATCTCGGCATCGACCATCGCGGCTATGTCGCGGCGGGCCATCGCTCGCAGGAAATGGTGCGCGAGGCCATGGAGGCGGTAACCGGCGCCAGACATGGCGCGGACAACAGCGCCATCGACGGCTGTTCGATCCCGACCTATGCGGTGCCGCTGAAGAATTTGGCGATCGGCTTCGCGCGGCTGGCATCGGGCGAGGGGCTTTCGCCTTCGCGAGCGGCGGCGGCGCGGCGGCTGATGGCGGCCTGCATGGCGGAACCGTTCCATGTGGCCGGAACAGGATACTCCGACACGCGGCTGATGGAGGCCGCGCCCGGGCGAATCTTCGTCAAGTTCGGCGCCGAAGGCGTGATGTGCGCGGCGCTGCCGGAACTCGGCCTCGGCATCGCGCTGAAATGCGACGACGGCGCCGGACGCGGCGCGGAGGTTATGGTGTCGGCTGTGCTTGCCCGGCTGCTGGTGCATGACGGGGCGCTGGCCGGCAGGCTCGCCGAAATGGCGCGCCCGCCGGTGCCGAGCCGCAAGGGCGTGGCGGTCGGCGCGCTGCGCCCTGCCGGTGCATTGACGAAATAGCGGCTTGCGATGGCTGCCCGCCACAGCCAGGCCCGCGTTGACCGCCGGCAATTTACGCCTGAGCTGGCTCCGGAAAAGTGCCTCACGGTTTTCCGAACAGAAACCTGCGACGAAACAAGAGGCTAAGCCGACGAGGCGTGGGCGAAGCCACGCAAGTCTGCTTAGTCGAAATTGGCATGAATTCAGCCTCCTGGCGGATTTGCGAAGGTGAACATAACAAATCGTCTAATATTGCTTGATCCGCTTGCCGGTTACACGGCAAAGGCCTAGATTTCCGCAAATGAGCAGGGCTTTTACGCGCGAAGATGACAATGACAACGTAATCGCCGATATCGGCGAACGGCCGGTGAGCCAGTATCGAAATCTGGTGAGCGAAAAAGGCCTGGCGCAGATCGAGGCCACGCTCTCCGAGTTGCGGGAAGAACTCGGCGAAGCCGAGCGGTCGGCTGATCGCGAGCGCATCGCGCGGGTTTCGCGCGACCTGCGCTACTGGACGGCGCGGCGGGAATCGGCGGAGGTTTCAGTGCCGGAGCCGGATTCGGATGTCGTGCGTTTCGGTATGACCGTGACGCTGAAGGGCGGGAACGGCACGACTTATAAATGGACCATCGTCGGCGAAGACGAGGCCGACGCCGCCCACGGCACGATCAGCCACGTCTCGCCCATGGCGAAGGCGCTGTTCGGCAAGACGATCGGCGAAGAGGCCACCGTCAACGGCAAGGGATGGGAGATCGTGGGGCTGGGCTTAAGCTCCTAAGCAGACTTGCGTGGCTTCGCCCACGCTTCGCCTGCTTAGCCTCTTGTTTTGTCGCAGGTTTCTGTCGGAAAACCGTGACACACTTTTCCGGAACCTGCTTAGGGGTGATGCCCAAGCCTCAATCCAGCTCCAGCAAACCATCCAGCAACCGCTCCGCCGCTTGCGGAATGACCGTGCCGGGCGGGAAGATTTCGGCGGCACCGGCCTGCCGCACGGCGTCGTAGTCCTGCGGCGGGATGACGCCGCCAGCCACGATTACGATGTCGTCGCGCCCGAGCTTCTTCAGCGCCGCCTTCAGTTCGGGAATGAGCGTGAGGTGGCCGGCCGCCAGCGATGAGGCGCCGACAATGTGGACGTCGTGCTCGACGGCAAGTCTCGCTATCTCCTCCGGCGTCTGGAACATGGCGCCGACCGTCACGTCGAAGCCGAGATCGGCGAAGGCGGTGGCGATGACCTTCTGGCCGCGATCATGCCCGTCCTGGCCCATCTTGGCGACGAGAATGCGCGGCTTGCCGCCATTCGCCTTCTCGAAGGCCGCGACCTTGGCAAGCACGCGGGCCGCCACCGGGTCATCGCCGATCGCTTCGCGATAGACGCCGGAGATGGTCCGGACCTCGGCGACATGGCGACCGAAGACCTTTTCGAGCGCCAGCGAGATTTCGCCGACCGTCGCCTTGGCGCGCGCCGCGCGAATCGCGAATTCCAGCAGATTGCCATTTTCCCGCGCGGCCAGGGTCAGAGCGGCCAGAGCTTCCTCAACGGCGGCGACGTCGCGGGTGCCCTTGAGCTGCTGCAGCTTCGACAATTGACGCGCCCGCACCTCGGCATTGTCGATCTTCAGCACGTTGACCTCGATGTCCTTTTCCGGGCGAAACGCATTCACGCCGACTAGCGTCTGCTCGCCGGAATCGATGCGCGCCTGGGTTCGCGCCGCCGCCTCCTCGATGCGCAGCTTGGGGATGCCCTTTTCCAGCGCCGCCGCCATGCCGCCGAGGGATTCGACTTCCTCGATGTGGGCGAGCGACTTTTCGGCCAGGTCGTGCGTCAGCCGCTCGACAAAGGCCGAACCGCCCCACGGATCGATGAAGCGCGTCGTGCCCGATTCCTTCTGCAGGATGAGCTGGGTGTTGCGGGCGATGCGCGCCGAGTGGTCGGTCGGCAGCGCCAGCGCCTCGTCGAATGAATTGGTGTGCAGCGACTGGGTGTGGCCCTGCGTGGCCGCCATCGCCTCGATCATGGTGCGCATGATGTTGTTGTAAGGGTCCTGGGCGGTCAGCGACCAGCCGGATGTCTGGCAATGGGTGCGCAGCGACAGCGAACGCGGATCCTTCGGGGGCGAAATTCTTCTGCATGAGGGCGGCCCAGACCAGCCGCGCCGCCCGCATCTTGGCGACCTCCATGAAGAAGTTCATGCCGACCGCCCAGAAGAAGGAGAGGCGCGGCGCGAAGCGGTCGATATCAAGCCCGGCCGCGACCCCGGCACGCACATATTCGATGCCGTCGGCGATGGTGTAGGCAAGCTCCAGGTCGGCCGTCGCGCCCGCCTCCTGCATGTGATAGCCGGAGATCGAGATCGAATTGAACTTCGGCATGTTCGCCGAAGTGTAGCTGAAGATGTCGGACACGATCCGCATCGACGGCTTCGGCGGGTAGATATAGGTATTGCGGACCATGAACTCCTTCAGAATGTCGTTCTGAATGGTTCCGGCCAGATCCTTCTGCGCGACGCCCTGCTCCTCCGCCGCCACGATGTAGAGCGCCAGGACCGGCAGCACGGCGCCGTTCATGGTCATCGAGACGGTCATCTCGCCGAGCGGAATGCTGTCGAAAAGCTGGCGCATGTCCAGGATGGAATCGATCGCCACGCCGGCCATGCCGACGTCGCCGGCGACGCGCGGATGGTCGCTGTCATAGCCGCGATGCGTGGCGAGGTCGAAGGCGACCGACAGCCCCTTCTGGCCGCCCGCCAGGTTGCGGCGGTAGAAGGCGTTCGATTCCTCGGCTGTCGAGAAGCCCGCATATTGCCGGATGGTCCAGGGCTGCTGGACGTACATGGTGGGATAGGGGCCGCGGATGAATGGCGCGATCCCGGGCCATGTGTCGAGAAAGGGCAGGCCGTCGATGTCGCCAGCGCCATAGGCGCGCTTGATGGCAAGCCCCTCCGGCGTTTGCCAGACCGTCTTGTCGCGGAGCGGGGCGGGGGGGGTGGGGCGCTGCCAGCCGATATTGGTGAAATCCGGTATCATGCGGGGCCACCGATAAGTTCGTCGATACGGGCGGACTCCAGCCTGCGGCAGTACACGGTGCCGTCGGTGGGGAGGGGACGACGCGCGGCGGAAAGCGTTGCCACCGGCACTTCGATCCTGGCCGCAAACAATGTCGTGCCGATGATGGCGCGATTGCCCGATCTGTGTTCGAGCGTGCGCCTGTCGCGTGCTTCCATGACGCGGGACTGGATATGGCCGGCCGCCAGGCTGCGCAGCAGGCCGCCCTCCGTCTCGATGCGCTGGAACTCCGACCAGGCCGCCTCGCACAGCGCGTCGGTGAGCGCCTCGATGCTGCCGGAACCGGCGAGCGGATCGGCGACGAAGTCGATATGGCTCTCGGCGGCAAGCACCAGCTGAGTGTTGCGCGCGACCCTGCGGGCGAAGGCTTCGGGCAGGCCATGGGCAATGGTGTGGGGCAGGACCGAAATCGAGTTGGCGCCGCCGACGCCGGCCGCGAAGGCGGCGAGCGTGGCGCGCAGAATATTGTTTTCGGGATCGAGCGTAGTCGCCATGCGATAGGAGGTTTCGGCGTGGATCATCGCCTTGGGCGGCTTGATCGAGACGGCTTCGAGTGCCCGCTGCCAAAGCAGCCTCAGCGCCCTGATCTTGGCGGCCGACAGGAATTGGTCCTGATCGACGGCCAGCGCGAAACCGATATAGGGCGCGGCATAGACCAGCGCCTGGCGCGCCTCCTCGAAAAGCCGAAGATGGGCGACCGCGCCGGCGAGCATCGCGCCGAGTTCCTGCGCCTCGGTCGCGCCGGCATTATGGAACACCCGTCCGTCGGCCTCCAGCAGGATGCCCGGCACGCCCATGGCGAAGAAATGCGCCAGCGACTGCGGCATCGAGGCCTGCAGCGCCTCGATCGACATGCGAAGGCGGCCGGTGCCGGCGAAGGTCGCGGCGGAGTCGATGCCGAAGGAAATGCTGAGCCTGGCCGGATCGGCCCGCCGCTGGGTGAGGAAAGCGACGAGCCGGTCGGCCATTGCGCGGCTGGACGGGTGCGCGTCGACGCGCAGATGCACCCGGTCGAGAGGAACGCCGTCGAGGACGCGCGCGAGCGTGTCCGGAGCGTCCGGCAGACCGTAGCCGAACGCATTCGGAGCGCCCTCGAAGACCAGGGCCAGACCCGTCGCGCCATTGCCAACGTCCTCCAGCGCCTGGCGGTTGGCGCGGGCGGGATCGGTGTCGTCGCATCGCTGCACGATGAGCCAGGGCGAGGCGGGCTTGCGCCGTGTCAAGGGCACGGCGTTCCGGCGCCGCGTCGCCAACGGGTCGATGCGCAGGCCGTCGTCGGTGCGCGACGACAGCGCCTCGTCGAAATCGGCGCCGGCGAGCGCCTTTTCGGCCAGCGCCATCCAGCGCTCGCGATCGAAGGCCGGGAAAACCGTATCGGAGAACAAAGCGCCGGCGTCCATCGTCCCAACTCTCCCGGTCATCGTGTCGACGGTCTAACGCCGGACAATTCTACCACCGTCTTATGGCGATCGACATCGCCTCGCAATGCAACAATGGTTCAGTTCGTCGCGACCGCCATGCGTCGGAGCGGGTCCCACCAACGGAATGCATTGCTTGCGCGTTCCGGACTGTGCGTTTGAACGGACGACTGTCATGGACTGTCACGCAGCCCAATTGCTGCCGAGGACTTGAACCTCGTGCTCTGGACATGGGGCGACCAGGCTCCGGCACGTCTCATTCTGATCGACGACGAGAACCGCCTGTCGAGATAGGAGTCAACCGGTCAGACGCGGAATTGAGGGCCGGCGCCACGCTATTGCCAGCACCCGGTCGGCCCCGTATTGCTTGGCTTCCGGGACCCGAAGGGCGCCGGCACACCTACCGCTCGAATGCCTGAGGAGGAGCAAGGATGTCATTTACCGCACTGACGCGCCGCGCAAGCCTGGCGCTTGGACTTTCCCTTCTGTCGGCGCTGGCATCAGGCGTTCCGGCGTTCGCCCAGACATTTCCCGAGCGGCCGGTCACGCTGGTGGTGCCGTTCGCGGCGGGCGGCTCGACCGACCTGGTCGCGCGCGTCATCGCCGAAAGGATGTCGGCGGATCTGGGCCAGCAGGTGATCGTCCAGAACATGGCCGGCGCGGGCGGCAATCTCGGCGCCGACAATGTCGCTCGGGCGGATCCGGACGGCTATACGGTCCTGATGGGCACGGTTGCGACGCATGCGCTCAATCCGCTGATCCTCAAGACCAAGCCCTATGATCCGGAGAAGGATTTCGCCCCGATCTCGCTGCTGGTCGTCGTGCCGAATGTTCTGATCGTCAATCCGGAACTGCCGGTGAACACGGTGGAGGAACTGGTGGCGCTGCTCAAGGCGTCGCCCGACAAGTTCAGCTATGCCTCTTCCGGCAACGGCACGCCGCTGCATCTGTCGGGTGAACTGTTCAAGAAGATGGCCGGCGTGAGCATGCAGCACATTCCCTACAAGGGCGCGGGTCCGGCGCTGAACGACGTGATCGGCAACCAGGTGCCGATCATGTTCGACAATTTGCCTTCCTCCTCCGGGCATATCAAGGCCGGGACCTTGCGCGCCCTTGGCGTGACGACCGCGGAGCGCGCGCCGTCCTTCCCCGATGTGCCGACAATCGCCGAATCGGGCGTTGCCGGATACGAGACCTATACGTGGAATGCGCTCTTTGCCCCGGCGAACACACCTCCCGAGGTCGTGGCTCGCCTCAACGAGGCGGCCAGGAAGGCGCTCGCCGATCCGGCCGTCGTCGAGCGGATGAAGGAATTCAGCGCCACGATCGTCGGCTCCAGCCCCGAGGAACTCGCCGCCCATGTGACGGCGGAACTCGCCAAATGGACCCCTGTGGTCCGGGATGCGAACGTCCAGATGGATTGACTTGTCTCGGCGGGCTAGCGGGGGCAAGCTATCGACGCCCTCGCTAGTGCCACCCCCCTTGTATCTGCATGAGGGAGATTGGCAGGTTCATTCTTGCCGCCTCTTCTGCGGCCCTGAAGATTGGCTAAGCAGGTTCCGGAAAAGTGTTTTACGGTTTTCCGACAGAAACCTGCGACAAAACAAGAGGCTAAGCAGGCGAAGCGTGGGCGAAGCCACAGTACACGACACAAGGATCACGTCCTTGTTTCGAGGCCGCTTTTGCTCTCACCCTTACCCTCTCCCCTTATGGGAGAATGTGCCTGAACGAAGTGAAGGCGGATGAGGGGTGTGGAATAGCGGCGCTTCGCCCTGGAACGTTGCGCCTCGCCCGGCAGTACCCCTCATCCGACCTCGCTGCGCTCGGCCACGCCGGATGAGGGGCAAAATCAGGCTGCTGTCGTGTACTGTGGGGCGAAGCCAAGTCTGTTAGGTTCAAGCAGCCGGCCAATCTCCACGCTTGCGGGGGAGATGTCTGACGGAGTGCGGCCTTGCCCGGACAATTGGCAAACCCGGGCGGCCTGACCAATCCCCTCCTGGGGGAGATATCCGGCAGGACGGCAGAGGGTGAGCGACGTCAGCAGCCAACGGTCCCTGGACGGGCGATAAATCATTGACCAGGCGGGTCTAGCTGTGGCGAACCTGTGGCAAACTGTGGCGGCGCGCCATTGTGGCTTTGCAGGAGCGTGACTATAGAAATGCCGGCGGCGCTGCCGCACGCGTTCAGACATTTTTCCTTCGCCGGAGGTCCCGACCATGGCAACCGAGAACAGCATCTTCATCGGAGCCAGCCGAAAGCCCGACGATTCCTACCAGCGGCCGGAAGAACTGCTGCTGAAATACGCCAACCGTCACGGCCTGGTGACCGGGGCGACCGGAACCGGCAAGACGGTGACCCTGCAGGTCATCGCGGAAGGCTTTTCCAACGCCGGCGTTCCGGTGTTCTGCGCCGATGTCAAGGGCGATCTCTCGGGCGTCGCCATGATGGGAGAGGCGAAGGACTTCCTGGTCAAGCGTGCCGAGGCGGTCCAACTCGATCCCTACGAGTTCCAGGAGTTTCCGGTGATCTTCTGGGACCTTTTCGGCGAACAGGGCCATCCCATCCGCGCCACAATGTCGGAAATGGGGCCGCTTCTGCTGTCGCGCCTCATGAATCTCACCGAGGCGCAGGAGGGCATCATCAACATCGCCTTCCGCATCGCCGACGAGGAGGGGCTGCTGCTGCTCGACATGCGCGACCTGCAGGCGCTGCTGACCAACATCGCCGAACGGGCCAGCGAGATCTCCAGCCGTTACGGCAATGTGTCGAAATCGTCGGTTGGCGCGATCCAGCGGACGCTGCTGATCCTTGAGCAGCAGGGCGGCAACAACTTCTTCGGCGAGCCGGCGCTGCGCATTCCCGACATCATGCGCACGACGCGCGACGGCCGCGGCGCCATCAATGTGCTCGCCGCCGACAGGCTGATGATGAATCCGCGCCTTTATGCGACGTTCCTCTTGTGGCTGATGTCAGAATTGTTCGAGCAGCTTCCGGAGGTCGGCGACGCGGAAAAGCCGAAGCTGGTGTTCTTCTTCGATGAGGCGCATCTCTTGTTCGACGAGGCGCCGAAGATACTCGTGGACCGGGTCGAGCAGGTTGTCCGCCTGATCCGCTCCAAGGGTGTCGGCGTCTATTTCATCACCCAGAATCCGCTCGACGTTCCCGAGACGGTGCTGGCGCAACTCGGCAACCGCGTGCAGCATGCGCTGCGCGCCTATACGCCCAGGGAACAGAAGGCGGTGCGTACCGCGGCCGACACGTTCCGGCCGAACCCGGATTTCGACTGCGCAACGGCGATCACGCAGCTCGGCGTCGGCGAAGCACTGGTCTCGACCCTGGAGAACAAGGGTGTGCCGTCGATGGTGCAGCGGACGCTGATTCGGCCGCCGGCCTCGCGGGTCGGGCCCCTGACGCCCGAGGAACGGCGAAAGATCATCGCCGAAAGCCCGGTGGCTGGCCAATATGACGAGGCGATCGACCGGGAATCAGCCTTCGAAATGCTGCAAAGAAAGGCGGAGCGGGCGCATCAGGTGGAGCCTTCGAGCGCGCCAGAGGCGCAGACTGGCGGCCGGACGCGCTGGACGCTGCCGGATTTTGGCGGCGACACTTCGCGGCCCGCTCCGAGCGAGCGGGGCCAGCCGCAACCCCGGCAGCAGCGTCAGGCGCCCGCGCCAAGACCGTCCAACCGCCAGACGGTCGCCGAGGCGGCGATCAAGTCGGTGGTTCGCACAGTGGGCGTACAGGTCGGCCGCGCGCTGGTGCGCGGCATTCTGGGAAGCCTGAGCAAGCGCTGAGTGCAGGTCTGGAACGGCGCCGGACAGCCCCGCGATGGTCCGGTTGCGGACGTCCGAAGCGCGCTGGCTACGTTGGACTACGGATTGGCAGCGCCGCGAATATCAAAGCGGACGACGTTGCCGTCGCGGATCTGGAAGATGTGCCCCACCGCCTGGTCCAGCAGAATCTGTCCGGTGAGATTACGCACGGTCTAAGCAGACTTGCGTGGCTTCGCCCACGCTTCGCCTGCTTAGCCTCTTGTATTGTCGCAGGTTTCTGTCGGAAAACCGTGCGACACTTTTCCGGAACCTGCTTGGTGAACCTCCGCAATGATGGAACCATCGGTTTGCGGGGTGAAGCTCAACGGCTCGACATGCGGATCCACCAGGGACCATTGATGCGTCCAGTACCGCCGCACGGCTTCCCGCCCGTAAACATGGCCGCCCTCCATGCCGTTGGCCCATATGATATTTTCGTCCAGCGCCGCCAGAACAGCGTCAATGTCCCTGGCGTTGAACCGGTCATAGAGCCGCGCCAGCAGATCGGTAACATCGTTCATGTCGAAACTCTCACTCGATTTGTCTCCGCCCGCGACGGGGGCGACTGAAAAGTTGGCAGCGGTGATTTGCCCATTGCCGAAACTTAAAGCCGAGCCACCGCCGGCCGACCATAGCGGTTGACGCCGCCGCTTAAAGCGGTTTTCCATGGCGGCCCAATTCAAAAGGCTGATTGACCAATGGCACATACGGCGGACGCGCAGACCACGACCTGGACCTATGTCGACGGCGACTGGCACGAGGGCAATGTCGCCCTGATCGGTCCGCGTTCGCATGCCTTCTGGCTGGCTTCAAGCGTGTTCGACGGCGCGCGCTGGTTCGAAGGCGTGGCGCCGGATCTCGAGCGGCACGCCGCGCGCGTCAACGCCTCGGCCGTCGCCCTCGGCTTGAAGCCGACAATGAGCGTCGAGGAGATCGTCGGGCTGACGCGCGACGGCCTGCGCAAGTTCGACGGCAAGACGGCGATCTACATACGGCCGATGTACTGGGCCGAGCATGGCGGCTACATGGCGGTGCCGCCCGACCCCGAATCGACGCGCTTCTGTCTCTGCCTCTACGAGGCGCCGATGATTCCGTCGACCGGCTTCTCGATCACGGTCTCGCCGTTCCGCAGGCCGACCATCGAGACGATGCCGACCGATGCCAAGGCGGGGTGCCTTTATCCCAACAATGGCCGGGCCATACTGGAGGCGCGGGCGCGCGGCTTCGACAATGCGCTTGTCCTCGACATGCTGGGCAACGTCGCCGAGACCGGAACATCCAACATTTTTCTGGTCAAGGACGGGCATGTGTTCACGCCGGCGCCGAACGGAACATTCCTGTCCGGAATCACGCGCGCACGCACGATCGGGCTGCTTGCCGACTACGGTTTCCGCACGACGGAAAAGGCACTGACGGTTCGCGACTTCCTCGGCGCGGACGAGATATTCTCCACGGGCAATCATTCCAAGGTCGTGCCCGTCACGCGCATCGAGGATCGGGAGTTGCAGCCAGGCCCGATGGCGCGCAAGGCGCGCGAACTTTACTGGGAATGGGCGCATTCGACTTCCGCCGCGTGAGCCGGTAAGCAGGCTTGCGTGCCGGGCTTGCGGTTTGTCGCGGCCTCGCGTCGGAAAACCGTGGGATACTTTCGCGAATCCTGCTTAAAACGGAACCGACACGCCGGCCGCGGCGTTTTGATCCGGTTGAACTCTGCCTTTTGCCGGCCTGAGAAAGCCGGCGTCCAGTCAACGAGGGAGTATTGACATGGCTTTTGAACTGCCCGCCCTGCCTTACGACTATGAGGCGCTCCAGCCCTATATGTCGAAAGAGACGCTCGAATATCATCACGACAAACACCACAAGGCCTATGTCGACAACGGCAACAAACTGGCGGCCGAGGCCGGCATGGACGCTCTCTCTGTGGAAGAGGTGGTGAAGCAGTCCTTCGGCAAGAATGCCGGCCTCTTCAACAATGCGGCGCAGCACTACAATCACGTTCACTTCTGGAAGTGGATGAAGAAGGGCGGCGGCGGCAACAAGCTGCCCGGCGCCCTGCAGAAGGCGGTCGACAGCGATCTCGGCGGGTACGACAAGTTCAAGGCGGACTTCATCGCCGCCGGCACGACACAGTTCGGGTCCGGCTGGGCCTGGGTGTCGGTCAAGGACGGCAAGCTGGCCATCTCCAAGACGCCGAACGGCGAGAACCCGCTCGTCCACGGTGCCGCGCCGATTCTGGGCGTCGATGTGTGGGAGCACTCCTATTACATCGACTATCGTAACGCCCGGCCGAAATATCTCGAGGCATTTGTCGACAATCTCATCAACTGGGACTACGTGCTCGAGCTTTACGAAAAGGCGTAGCAGGAGCCCGGCTGTCCGCATGCCGACGCAAGCAGCCCCGGTTCGCCGGGGCTTTTTGTTGGGCTTTTCACATTCAACGTTCACGAAACCGTGATCGTGCAGGCGGCAAGAACTGGTGCAACTTCGTCGTTGGTTTCCTCAGGCAGCCATTCGCAACCCAAGGGATATTTCCATGAAAAGATTGCTTCTCGCTGTTTCCTTCGTGGCTTTCGCCGGCGTGGCGGCCAGTGCCGATCCAATTGCGGACCGCGAAGCGCTTATGAAGTCATTCGGACAGGCCTTGGGGCAATTGGCGCCGGTGGCCAAGGGTGAGAAGCCATTCGATGCTGCCCAGGTACAGGCGGCGCTGGCGACGCTCAATGAGCGCGTGCAGACGCTGGATGTCGCCGTTCTGTTCCCGCCCGGCAGCACGAGCGACAAGTCCGCGGCGTTGCCCAAGATTTGGGAGGACTGGGCGGGGTTCCAGGCCAAAGCCGGCGACCTTAAGACCGCCGTTGCGGCAGCCGCCGGGGCGCCGCCTGCCGATGTCGCCGCGCTTCAGGCGCAGATGGGCGCGATCGGAAAGAACTGCGGCGGATGCCATGAGGTCTTCCGCGCCAAGAAGGAATAGTCCGGCTCGGTATGGGGGTCCTTAAGCGTCTCGCAGTCGCGTTCCTCGCGCTGGCCGCTGTCGGTGGCGCCGGTTTCTGGATTTTGACGGCGCCGCAGCGACTGGACGCTTCCGTGCTGGCCGAGGCGGGTCAGGGCGATGCGACGCGCGGCGAGCGGATTTTCTGGGCGGGCGGCTGCACGTCCTGTCACGCCAAGCCCGGCTCGCAGGGCGAAGCCCAGTTGCAGCTTGCCGGCGGACTGGCGCTCAATACGCCGTTCGGCACCTTTGTCGCGCCCAATATTTCACAGGATCCGGCAGATGGCATAGGCGGATGGTCTCTCGAGGATCTCGCCAACGCCATGCTGAAGGGGGTCTCGCCGGGCGGATCGCATTACTACCCGGCTTTTCCCTATGCCTCCTACGCGCGCATGAAGCCGTCGGATATCGCGGATTTGCACGCGTTCCTGAAAACGCTTCCGCCGGTCGCCGGAAAGGCGGCGGGTCACACACTCGGCTTCCCCTTCAACCTGCGCCGCGGGCTGGGACTTTGGAAGCTGCTCTATCTCAGCAATGAACCGGTCGTGGCGCTGCCTGAGGGCACGCCCGAAAATGTGCTGCTCGGCCGCTATCTGGTCGAGGGGCCGGGGCATTGCGGAGAGTGCCATACACCGCGCGCCTTCACCGGCGCGACCGACAAGGATAGATGGCTGGCCGGGGCGGTCGCCGCCGAAGGAAAGGGCAATGTCCCGAACATCACCGGCGGCGAGGGGGGCATCGGCGGCTGGTCCGAAAGCGACATCGCCTATTTCCTCGAGAGCGGTTTCACGCCCGACTTCGATTCCGTCGGCGGCTCGATGGTGAATGTCCAGAAGAACATGGCGCGGCTGACGCCCGAGGATCGCGCGGCAATCGCTGCTTACCTCAAAGCCGTGCCGCCGCACCCGAACGGCTATCCGTCGGCGAATTGACCCGCCGGTTCCGATGGGCCGCCGCCGGGGAAACGGGAACGGTCAGGCTGCGACCGGATCGGCCTTGCCGGCGACCTTCAGCGCGAATGCGTAGTTGTAGGCGACCTCCTCCAGCCGCGAAAAGCGCCCGGAGGCGCCGGCATGGCCGGCATCCATGTTGATTCGGAACAGCACCGGGCTGTCGCCGGTCTTCAGCTTGCGCAGCCTTGCCACCCATTTCGCCGGTTCCCAATAGGTCACGCGCGGGTCGGTGAGCCCGGCCACGGCGAGGATCGGCGGATAGCTTAGGGCACCTACATTGTCGTAGGGCGAGTAGGCGGCGATCGTGCGGTAGTCTTCTGCCGACTGGATCGGATTGCCCCATTCGGGCCACTCCGGCGGCGTCAGCGGCAGCGTGTCGTCCAGCATGGTGGCGAGCACATCGACAAAGGGCACTTCGGCGATGATGCCGCCGAATGCTTCCGGCGCCATGTTGGCAATCGCGCCCATGAGCATGCCGCCGGCCGAACCACCCTGCGCGATGATACGGTCGTGCGCGGTATAGCGCTCGGCCACGAGATGCCGCGCCGCGGCTATGAAGTCGACGAAGGTATTGGTCTTTTTCTCCCGCTTGCCGTCCTCGTACCAGGCGTAGCCCTTGTCCTTGCCGCCGCGGATATGGGCGACGGCGTAAACAAATCCTCTGTCCACCAGGGAAAGACAGTTGGTGTTGAACGAAGCAGGGATGGCGATGCCGTATGCGCCGTAACCGTAAAGCAGGCATGGCGCGGAGCCGTCTATCGGCGTGTCGCGGTGATGGATGAGCGAGACCGGAACCAGTTCGCCATCATGCGAAGGCGCCATGAGACGGCGCGTCACATAGTCGGCCGCGTTATGGCCGGAGGGCACTTCCTGCGTCTTCAGGAGCATCCGCTCGCGCGTGCGCATGTCATAGTCGAAGACCTGAGCCGGCGTGGTCATCGAGGAATAGGAAAAGCGAACCATGTCGGTGTCGTATTCATAGGAACCCGACAGTCCCAGGGAATAGGCCTCCTCCTCGAAGGCGATCATATGCTCGATGCCATCCCTGCGGTCGCGGATGACGATGCGCGGAAGGCTGTCCTTGCGTTCCAGCCGGACGACGAAATCCCTGAAACCGACGACGGAAAGAATGAGCCGGCCCGGTTCGTGACCGACGAGCTCCGACCAGTTTTCGCGCCGCGGGTCGGAAACCGGCGCGGTCATGATCTTGAAATCCTTGGCGCCGTCCGCATTGGTAAGCACGAAAAAGACGTCGCCGCCCTCCTCAAGGTCGTATTGCAGGCCGGCCTCGCGCGCCGCGACCAGCCTGGGCGCGGCCGAGGGCTGGCTTGCGTCGAGGAGACGGTATTCGGACGTCTCGTGGTCGTTGATGGTGATCATGACCCATTTGCGGTCGCGGGTGCCGTCGACATTCATGAAGAAACCCGGGTCGGTTTCCTCGAAGATCAGCCGGTCGTCGCCGGCGTCCGTGCCAAGCCGATGGTACAGAATTCTCGAAGGCCGGTGGTTCTGGTCCAGCCGCGTATAGAAGAAACCATCATTGGCGGCGTCCCAGACGCCCGCGCCCGCCGTGTCGGTGATGATATCGGGGAGATCCGACGCCGCCGCCACGTCGCGGGTCCTCAATGTGAAGAATTCCGAGCCTTTGTCGTCAAAGCCCCAGACAAGCCGGCCGTGATCGCCGGAATGATCGACGCCGCCGATGCGGAAATAGGCCTTGCCTTCGGCTTCCCGATCGCCGTCGAGGACGATCTCCTCCGCGCCGCCGTCGCGTGGGGTGCGGAAGAAACGCGGCTGCTCGCCACCCTTTTTGAACGAGGAACCATAGGCGAAGGGGCCATCCTTCATCGGCACGGACGAATCGTCCTCCTTGATCCGCCCCTTCATTTCCTGGAACAGCTTTGCCCGCAGGCCTTCGGTATCCGCCATCAGGGCCTGCTGATAGGCGTTTTCCGCCTCCAGATGCGCGCGGATGGCGGGGTCGAGAAGCGAGGGATCGCGGAACACGTCCTGCCAGTTATCGGCCCTCAGCCAGGCGAATTCGTCGGTGCGCGCAATGCCGTGGCGTGTATCGCTTGAAGGCCGTTCCTGGGTTGCCGGCGCGGCGACCGAGGGGAGGGTCGTGTGCTTCATGTCATCTCGCCAAGAAAAAATTTCGTGAACGGTATGTGAACGCCCGCGCGCTTTATCCGGATCTGTCGTCAAAGGCCGGACATTGAAAGCCCTATCACGGACGGAATTGATGGCGAATACCCATGAGGACAATCGCGGCGGCGGTGAGGCAAAGGGTGCGGCAGCGCACTGAAAATGTGCAGGCATCCTTAAGCCGTACGTCGAAACAGGCAGCCTATGCGAGGGGCAGGGTGTTGCACCTGATTGCCCGTGAACCGGCCGCCGGGACTTCCGATCTATTGAGCAACCATTGATTGTATCGGATTGCCACTGGCCGCCGCATCGGCGGATCCCGGCATCATCGCTTTTCTAAGCGGCTGGTTGTACGGAATATATATTTGTATATCACGCCGTGTCAGGTCTTGGGCTAATAAACCTGCCGGGAGGCGCGTGCGCGGATGATCGCGCAAATCGGCGTGCCGATAGTCACTCGGAGATCATCGATCCGGGACGCCGATTTGTTCATGCGCTGGATTGATCTCACTGCAAGTGCCGGCTGCCGCAAATCTTGCGCGGAAACTTACCGTCCATCATGACCCGATGCGCAGTCAGGCACAAGAAGGTGGAAATACTAATGATATTTTGTATGAGTGGCGTTCGTCTTTTTAATGGTCTTGCCGGAGGGAAACATGATATTGCTCTCATGTAGTTGATCATGCCGCCCGATATTGGTCGTCGGAAGACTTGATTCTGCTAAAAGTGATATATTGCGCCTATGCGGCGAAACCGTAAGAATGGTACATCTATACCGTACGAAAAGTCACGTTCGACAACAAATGCGTGCATCGGTGGCGGGTTGCGGCCCCATGGTTGTCGTGTTGGCGCAAGTAGCCACAACCAGCGCAATATCGCGGATCGGTTGCGCCATCAGCGGCGAGTGACGATGCGACAATAATCCGCCGGACAGGCGCGGCACTTGCTTCGATCCAGAATCTTCGCAACAGATATATGTGAAACATTGTGAATCGTAGACGTATTCACCTGTAGAGCAAGTTTTTTGTATTGACTTAACTTGCAAAGCGCCCCATCTAGTCGCTTGGTCACGAGTCGGTATGTCATGTCACCCTCGTGCCAATCACGCGTAGCCCTGCGACCATAAACAAAGACAGGGCGCGCATTCAACTCAACGAATGGGGCCCGAAAATAATGGATATCGTAGATACGACTGCCAAGAGCAGTGAAATGCTGATAGAACTGACCGCGGATGTGGTTGCCGCTTATGTGAGCAACAATCCTGTCCCTGTCGGGGAATTGCCTAACCTCATTGCCGATGTGCACGCCGCCCTCGGGCGCGTGGGAACACCGGTGGACCAGCCGGTGGTCGACAAGCAGAAGCCTGCTGTCAATCCGAAACGCTCTGTACATGACGACTATATTATTTGTCTCGAAGACGGAAAGAAGTTCAAGTCGCTAAAGCGACACCTGATGACTCACTATAACCTGACGCCGGATCAGTATCGCGAAAAGTGGTCTCTGGACCCATCTTATCCGATGGTGGCGCCGAACTACGCCACGGCCAGGTCGCAACTTGCCAAGAAGATGGGTCTCGGACGCAAGCGCAAAGCGGCGATCCGCTAAGCCTTACGGGTTTTCGCGATCTCACCGTAACTTTTCGACGACGGCGCCTTCGGGCGCCGTTTTGAATTTGTGGAGGACCGCGCCGGCGTATTGTCCACGATGCCGCGCAACCGGTCGGCCGCCTGTTTCAGCGCTATGTGACGATTTAAGTCGTAGCTCCAGTGGCCGGCGAGGCCCTTCATGCGTTCACGCTCCGCAAGCCGGCCGATTCGGTTTAGCGCGGCCGTGCGCGTCGCGGCATCCGCCTTCATCGTCGCGGTCAGGTCGAGGCCGCAGACGCATTGCAGCGCCGCCAGTTGCGCGGCGTTGGCTCTCGCCATCTCCCCGGCGTTCAGAAAGTCGCGGACCTCGTCCCTCAAGTTTCTCATTAATTTCCCCCTCGCTGGAGCGAAGAAGCCTAGCGAGCCGCTTGGCGGAGGGGACAAACTTCAAGGGCGAAATGTCGGGAAACGTCTAAAAACGCAGCATTTTCAATAGTCGATCGGTCTTCGCGCGCGAATATCGTTCGTGTTTTGTTCACAATCCTTGCCGACCCTGCTACAAGAACATATTCCTATGTCGGAGGGTACGGTGCAGGTAAAAACAGCGGTCGCGATGCAAACGGTCGAGGCGAGGCGACCCATGGTCGAGGCGAGGCGGCCAATCGGCGAGGCAATTGGACCGAATTTCGCCGGGCGGCGTGGCGAGCGTGTCATGGAAGTTTGCGAAGCGATGATCGATATCTGCGCGGCGCTCTACAATGTCTCCAGCAAGGAACTTCGCCTGACCGGCCGCACGGCCGCCGACGTATCGCGCGTCAGGCAGATCGCAATGTATGTGACCCACGTGACGCTGGGGATCAGCATGCCGGAGGTAGGGCGCGGCTTCGCTCGTGACCGCACGACGGTGCGCCACGCCTGTCATCTGGTTGAGGACATGCGCGACGATGTGGATTTCGACCGCGCGGTGTTGACGGCCGAACGGGTGGCTCTTGCGGCGTTCAAGGGACGGCTGGAGGTCTGACATGGAAGGACCGGCGGCAACGGACAAGTCCGTGGCGAGGCTGCTGGCGCTGCTTGCGGCCGGTGCGGCTATCGTTCAGCCGGCCGCCAGAGGCGGCCTCCTGCTCGTGAAGAACCAAAAGGGCGCCATTTCGGTCGAGGCGAAGCTGCTGGCCGGTCTCGCCAGCGAGGGATCGATCGTACGGCGCGGCGATTGTATCTCGGCGACGCAAGCAGGCCCGAAGGCCGCTATGCGCAAAAGCGGTTCTCAGGACGGCCTTGAGCACCGGCGCCGCGAAATAGTCACAGTGACAATCGACGACGGTATGGGCACGTCGGTGGTGGCCGGGATCAATCTAGCCGAATTGCCGCTCGGCCAGCTGATGCGGCTGAAATCCAAGGACGGCCGGCCGTTTCTGTCGCGCGCCGAATTCGATGCAGGGGAGCGGCTGCGCGGCGACTATACGCGCGGAAGCATCATGCCGCGGCTCGGCGCCAACTGGGAGGCGAATGCGGCGGCGGGCCGGCGCGGAGAGAGAGGCGGCATGGCGGAACTCGCAGAGGCCGCGCTGGCGGCGCGCCAGCGCGTCGACCGGGCGCTGAGGGCTGTCGGGCCGGAACTGTCGGGTCTGCTCGTCGACGTCTGCTGCTTCCTGAAGGGCCTGGAAACGGTGGAACGCGAACGCGCCTGGCCGGCGCGGTCGGCAAAACTCGTGCTTAAGACGGCGCTGGGAATCCTGGCGCGGCATTACCATCCGCCGCGGCAGGCCGGAGCGCGGGCTGCGGTATTGCACTGGGGCGCCGGAGATTATCGCCCGGACTTATAGCGGTCAGCGGACAAGAGCCAGCCGGCCGCGCCGATCTGGACGCGGCGCGACCATGAAGGGCGATACCGCACGTCCGAGAGACCCCGCCAGAAGTCCCCGTCAGACTTTCTCGACAAGCGCTGCCCGCGCATCCTGCTTGATACGCTTGACCATCGCGCGCAGGCCGTTGGCGCGCTGCGGTGTGAGATGCTCGTCGAGACCCAGGGAACGCATCAGCTCTTCCACGTCCGTCACAACGATCTGGCTGGCCCGCCGGCCGGAAAACAGCGCCAGCATGATGGCGACGAGGCCGCGCACGATATGCGCATCCGAATCCCCCATGAATGTGATGACGGGATCGGCGCCTTCGCCGCGCCTGGAAACGAGCCAGACCTGGCTGACGCAGCCCTGCACCTTGTGCGCCGCGTCGCGCGCCGATTCAGGGAAGGGCGGCAGCGCCTCGCCAAGGTCGATGACGTAGCGGTATTTGTCCTCCCAATCGTCAAGGAAGGCAAAGTCATCGCGTATGGTCTGGATCGTAGCGCTCATTATTTCGCATATAGGCGCGGAGCGCGGCGGCGTCACGGAAAAATCGACGTTTCAGGTGCTGGTCAGGGCTTCGGCACGGTCACTGGATCGGCAAAATCGGCATTGTCAGCACTATCGGCGTCTTCAACGAGGCGCTCGATGCCGCCGGTCGACGTTTCACGGTCGGTGGCGGACGTCCCGCCAAAATTCTCGTCGAGCAATTGGTAGGCGATGCGCGCCGCCTCGCGGGCGCGCCGGCCGACCGTGTCCATCGCCGACTTGCCCATCTCGCAGACTTCCGGCTTGCGCTCGCAAAGGCCGGATAGATCGGTGACCGCCTCACGCGCGGCAAGAAAAGTATCGACCGGACCGATGTGCTGAACGCCGTCCGTGCCGCCCACATCGAAGGGGATCACCAGCAAGACAAGCGAGAACCAGAATGCCGTGCGCAACAGAAAGCCCATGTGACCGTCCTCAGTCCGCCTGCCGGACAGTCCCTGCGCGGCCGGCTCGATATGGGCATGATGGCATAGTTACGCAAATAGGTGGTTGCGCCGAAGAACAGAATTTTCCGGCCGCGCGAAACGATTTCTCAATACTTCCGCAGCGGCGGCAATCCGATCGATTTCGAGCCCAGTCGATAAGGGTTGAGTAACCACATAACCGTTTGAAAAGGCTAAAGTTTTTTTAAGCCGAGCAGACTGCTTCCGCGCCAGCGCCGAATCTGCCCGAAAGCGCATGAACCGTCCATTTACCATGGCGGGAAGTCGGGGCCGTTCGACCTCGTGGGAACGGCATTTCGCGATGCCGGAAACGCGCCTGCCGGATGCTTTTATTCATTCCTTAAAGGCTCGGTGCGAGGGTCCGATCAATGATTGATCCGCCAAGCGGACTGCACCGGATGCGTTAAGTTGAATTGGATCGCGACCAAATACGCCGAAGGAGTCCGGGCCGTCGTCGCGGGATGCGACCGGCTTGTACACCCGGCTGTCGCGGCTGCGGCGGAGCGTGCTGAACAGCGCCGGGTTCTCGGCGCGCTGACGGCCGCGCCCTTGCTGCTTTCGGCGGCCGCCTGGACAATACTGCCGTCCGCGCTCGGTGTTGCCGGGACATTCGGATTCATCAGCATCTCCTTCTGTGCCTTCGGGCTGTCGGCGCTCGCTGTTACGGCCCGTCGCAAAGCCGGCCTCGTGCTGTCGGCAACATTCGCGCTGGCGACGGTCCAGATTGCCTGCCTGATCGCGGCCGCGGGCGGCCTTCACTCTCCCATGAGCCTTATCGCGGTGGCCTTGCCGGTAGAGGCGTCGATGGCAATGCGCACGAAACGTGCGCTCGGATGGGGAGTGGCGGCAATGGCGCTGGCGCTTGGCTTACAGCTATTGGCGACAGAAGGCCCGTTCGAAGGCACGCAGGCCGCGATCTGGCATTGGCTGATCCCGCTCGCCTATGCCGGCATCATCCTGGCGAGGACCGGCGTCTTGCCGGCCGCGGGCGCGACGCAGGCACGGCCGCTTCCCAATGCCGAGGCAGGCCGGCTTGCGCTTAGGCTTTGCGCCAATGGCGATCTGCTCGATCTCGACGTGACGGCGCGCGAGATGCTGGGCATCGATCCGGATCTTCTGACCGGGACCGGCTTTTTCGAGCGTGTTCACGTGGCCGACCGGGTAAGCTTGCTTTGCGCACTCGCCGATCTGCGCGATTATGCCGGACATCGCAAGGTGGAGTTGCGGTTGCGATTGCCGGTGCCGGACAGGGCGGCGGCCTACCGTCCGTTTGCCATCGAACTGTCGCGCGACGAAGAAGACGACGCCGTGCTTGTCGGATTTCTTCGCGATAATTGCGAAGTCGCCGAGCTTCGGGCAGCACTTGCGGCGTCCAAGGAACTCAATGACGGCATTGAGGTTGCCAAGAGCCGCTTTCTGGCGGCGGTTAGCCACGAACTGCGTACGCCGCTCAATTCGATCATCGGATTCTCCGACATGCTTCTATGCGAGGTTCACGGCCGCCTTCCCGATCCGCGCCAGCGCGAACATCTCGAAATCGTTCGGGACGCGGGCAATCACCTTCTCGACCTGGTGAATTCCATCCTCGACGTCTCCAAGATCGAAGCGGGCGCCTATCCGACCAATCCCGAGCCCTTTCGCTTCAGCGAGGCGGCCGCGTTCTGCACGTCCATGGTGCGGCTGCAAGCCGGTTCGAAGGAGGTTGAACTTGCTACGGATGTGGCGCCGGCGATCGGCGAGATCCGCGCGGACAGGCGTGCCGTGCAGCAAATCCTGATCAACCTGCTGTCAAACGCGGTCAAATTCACGCCGAAAGGCGGGCGGGTCGCCCTGCGGGCCAAGCGCGTCGGCACGCGCCTGCATTTCAGCGTGAGCGACACCGGAATCGGCATCGCCGAAGGCGATCTTGCGCGGCTCGGCCAGCCCTTCGCCCAGGTGCGCAACGATCACACGCGGCAGCTCGAGGGTACGGGATTGGGATTGGCGCTGGTCAAGGGACTGGTGGCCCTGCACGATGGCACGATGTCCATCGACAGCACGTTCGGTCAGGGGACGACGGTCGCAATCAGCCTGCCGATCGAGGGTCCGCCGGCAGCGGTGAGTGGAGACGTCGCGCGGCTGCGTGGCAAACCGTCGGAGGAAAACGCGAATGGCGCGCTCCGCAAGGCAAGCTAAGCGTCCGGCCGCGCGCCCGGCTTCCCGCTTCGGCGCTTCGGCGATCCGCACGATGATCGCGCGCAACCCTGTGGTGGCGGGGGGGTCGACGGCCTTCGTCGTGGCGCTCGTCTACGTTTCCGCCAACGCGATCTGGTACCAGCCGCACGCCCATCGCGGCGCCTTCTTCCCGACGCGCGATTTCGTACGCCCGCTCGCGTCACAGGCGCGGGAGCCGGAAACGACGTTCCTGATCGAGCGGCCCGTGGAAGCGCCGTCCAGGCCGGCTGCCGCCGGCAATCCGGCGATCGCGCAGGTCCAGGGCGTATTGAAGGAACTCGGCTTCTATGCGGGGCCACTGGACGGACTTTCCGGACCGGCGACGGGCAAGGCGATCGAGGCATATCGCGCGAAGGTCGGATTGAAGGCGTCGACTGTCCTCGACGAGGAGCTTCTGGTCCAACTCGGAATAGAACCCACGACGGCCGGCATCCGGCCGACCCCGGCGCCTCGCACCGGGGAGCCGCGGCCGCAGGCCGAACGCGCCGCCCTGATCAAGAAAGTGCAGGCCGGGTTGAAGGCGTTCGGCCAGGATGGCATCGAGGTCGACGGCATACCGGGAGCAAGGACCAAGAACGCGATCCGGGAATTCCAGTCGATCTTCGGCCTGCCGGTGACCGGCGAACCGGACCAGGCGCTGTACGACAAGATGCGCGAAATCGGACTGACGAAGTGAGGCGCCGCCCGCGATTCCGCATTAGTTAGGCGTGCAGGCGTGACTTCGCCAGAGCATCGCGCCGAAACGTGGAAGCCGGTCTTCGGCAAAAGTGATGCCGAAATAAACAGGTAAAGCAAACCGACCGGTTCCGAAATCGGGAGGTTGCTCCAGAGCCGGACGAAACCCATGCGCGTTACATCGGACCTTTTCGTTTCGGCCCTGCTGCGCCGCGCTTTCGCGAGCGGCGGCTTCGGTGCTGTCGTCAGTCGCGGCGCCACGGAAGCGGGGGCGATTTTCCTGACCTGGCGGGAACGGACGGGCGAGACCGTCCTGTACGGACCGGCCGCGCAATCGAGTTACGACAGCGCGCGTCCGGACGATCGGATGTTTTCGGAACTGGCGCGGGGCGAAGGGGCGGACATCGACGCCCGGCTGGAGAAAGAGCGGCGGTTCGATCCGGACATATGGATCGTGGAGGTCGAGGCCGGTGGCGAGGCGCCCGAGACGCTGCTTTCGATCGCGAAACCTTGACGCGCTCCGGCGCGCCGGCCGCGCCCAAGAGCATGATCCCGAAAAGTTGCAGACTTTTCGGATAAGATCATGCGTCAACAAGGAGTTAGAGCAGGGTGAATGACTGCACCCGAATTCATCCTGCTCTAAGCAGACTTGCGGGGCTTCGCCCACGCTTCGCCTGCTTAGCTTTTCGTTTTGTTGCAGGCTTCCGCCGGAAAACCGTGGGACATTTTCCAAACCTGATCAGGCGGGCAGGCGACGGCCGCCGGCTTGGTTGCGCCCCACCAAGGTCGCGGCAATCTCCGACTTCCAGCCGCGGACCCGCTCGAGGGCAGCGGAGCGGTCGAGACCTCGGTAACGTTCGATGAACATCAGAATGGTTTCAGGGTGTGGAAACTGGCCCGCGAAAACGGACGCCGTAATCAGGAACGCCTGCTCCTCGCTGAGATCGAGCGCGCGCAGTGCGGCGATCAGCGAAGCGTAGCTGGGTGAACACGTGATCGAGCGGACCGCCGGCACCTCCACCCCCAGCGCCTCGGCAAGCGCGGTCTCGAAGGAGATGTCATCACCGGCGAGCGCTGCATTGCGCAGCCTGCCGAACATGGCCGGGTCGGCGGAAGGTTCCGCGGCGGGACGCGGCGGCGGCGTGTCCGGATTCATCATGGCGCGCAGGCGATGCCGCGTCTCCTCCGCCAATGGGCCGGATTCGGCCCCAGCTAGGGTAGACAGCGGCGGGGAGTGCGACCCTTCGGGGAACATTTCCAGTTCGCGATCGACCGCGGCCGACGCCTCCAGTGCGCGGACGAGATGGCTGATCGTCGGATTGAGGCGGGCCCGCCGGGCGATCGCGCGCGCATGGCCGATACCGTGCTTGCCGATCAGCGTGATGAGGTCGACGTCGCTCAGCAGCGGCGATCGCGCCAAGAGCGGGGCGGCGACATCGACGCGGTCGTCGGCGAGCCGGGCGATCAGGCCCGGCGGCGCGGTCATGCATTCCGAAAGGGCGGCGGCCACGTAGCGCCGCGCTTCGACGGAAACCAGATCGAGAAGCGGCAGCGTCAGGTCGTCGAGCTGCGCGACCTCGCGGCGCGACGGGCGCGTGAGCGAGCAGAACGCCGAGACGGCGGCGCGGAAGAGACGCTCGGCCTTGCCGGCGTCGCCCCTGACAACGATGTCCCGGAAATCTGTAGCTGTCACGGATGAAACGCCCGACACTCTTACGCGCCGTAACCCTGCCACGCCGGCGCGCGGGGGAGTCCGGCAACACTCAAATTGGCGCAAATTTGTTAGCGGACTGTTAACTTAATCCATACGGAACAAGTTTACCGGCGGTTGTCCGCCTGACGTTCCGCTCGCGGAGGCTTGCCGGCGTCGGCCGCGCTTTCGCGGTCGATCCGGCGCTCGCCAACCACCCTCGGACCCGTCTTCTTCGCTGCGTCGCGCGGCAAATGTATCGGCGCAACGTAGCGTTTAAGGGGTAAAGCCGAAACAATGCGAGCCCTCGCGCGCCATCGGCGCGAAACGTTGCCGGCCTATTATCATGACAACTCGCACGGGTAGCAATGCGAGCCGCCCCGTCGAAGGGAAGACGAATTCGGTCGGGCCGCCCAGCGGTAAGAGAGTGTTAACCGTCTGGTGGCCTTATCAGGACGAGGCGTTGCGTGATTGCTCCCGGTTTTCGAGAGGGCAAGGACATGGGCAACATATTGGCTTTCCGTCCGCGTAAACCCAGCAGCGCCAGGGCGCCGAAGCGCAACCCGTCGCCTGCGACCATCATCATCTTTCCGGGCGTTCGCTACGAACGGCTCACGGCCGAAGGCAGCGCTAGATGGGCGCCGTCGGCCTGGATGGGACAGTTGCAGCAGCCGCTTCCGACCAACTGAACCGCGCATTAGGGCAGGATGAATAAGGGACGCAGTCATTCAGCCTTCATCCTGAGTTAATCCCCTGTTTTCGCGATGATCTGGTTCCGAAAAGTCTGCAACTTTTCGGGATCATGCTTCAGCGCGCGACACAGCCAATCCTGGCCAGGAAATCGGAGACGGCGGCTTTCCAGCTGTCGTCGGGGGCAAGCGCGCGGACCACGACGATGCCTTCGCCAATCGGCAGTTCCACCAGGACCGACCGGATGAACTCTTCAGGCAGGTCCTTGTGCGCCTCGATCAGCTGTTCCGGCGTTAGCACGACGAGATCGAGAACCCCGTCCGTCGCGGAGCGGTCATTGAGGCTGTAGAGATTGGCGCCGCTCCTGTCATACACCGACACGGACCAGAACGGCACTTTGCCCGGCGCGGTGACGTGAGCAACCCCCTCCTCGAGATCGAAACGGCAGGCGGCGGCGAGCAGCGTCGGGTCGGCGATCCCGGCAATCGGCGCGCCGGCCGCTTCGGCGTCGAGACGCGTGACCTGGTAGAGCTCGGACATCGACGCCAGGCGCGCCCAGGCATCGCGACCCGAAAAGTTGGGCACGAGCAGCAGGATGACGATGTGGACGATGCTCGCGCCGACGAGGCCGACCAAGAGAGCATAGGCGATCCACGCCCACGGACCTTGCGCCTTAAACATCACAGCCGACCTTGACGATGCGCGGAAGCTGGATGTCGGACACGCCGGTGCTTATCGCGGCGGGCGTGTCGTAGAGCGTGAGCACCAGGGCCATCGGCCCGGTGCCGCTGGTCGCCAGCCAGTTGCCGGGCGCCGCACCGGCTCCGACGGAAATCCGGAGCGCGTTGTCGGGCAGGAAGAGCACTTCCTGAGCGTTGAGGGCGCGGGCGGGGCTGATCACCGCCATATCGCGGTCGGCGGCATAGAGAGTCCAGATGCGGGCCGGGGGGATCGTGCCCTCGATGCTGTAGCGGCATTCGCGAACCAGCGGTTCGCCGGATGCGTCGCGCCGGGCGATGAAGGCGAGGCCTTCGGCGCGGCCCAGCGCGAGCAGGCCTTCGCGCGCCACCTTTGCCTTGGAATAAGGGTCGGCTTGCGGGGTTCCCATGTCGGGATAGGTGCTCCACCCGCCGATGGCGACGGAGCCAACGCCCTCCGGGACGGAAAGGGCATACCAGACGCTGGCGGCCCCGCCGCCAATGGCGACCACAAGCGCGAAAAGGACGAGAAACGCAGTCTTTAACATGGGGTTTCGGACGTATCGCGGCGCGGCGAACACCGCAAGCGACGATGGTGGACGGAGTGTTGGAACGGGCGGCGCCGGCGATCCGGCGTCATGCGGGGGCGGCAAAGCTCACAGCGCCGACAGCGCCTCGGGCCGGTCCGCCGGCAACCGGAGAGGAGGGGCGTCGCGGAAGGCGGCGGACATGTCGCGCAGCAGCCGGGCGGTCGCCGCCGAGAGAACGGCGGGACGCTCGGCCTCCTCCTCGGCGGCCTCGGCCAGCCGCTTCTTCTCGGCTGCAAGCGCCTTGGCCGCCACCTCCGGATCGACGAAGGGATTCTCGATACCGGGGATAGGCTTGATATCGATATCGCGGTGCGCATAGGCCATCAGCCTCTGCCAGACCATGGCGGGCAGCGAGCCGCCGGTCATCTCGCGGGTGGGCGTGAAGTCGTCATTGCCCAGCCAGACGGCGGCCGTGTAGTTGCCGGTGAAGCCGACATACCAGGCATCGCGATAGGACTGGGTGGTGCCGGTCTTGCCGGCCGAGCGGATATTCGGCAGCGCGGCGCGGCGCGCCGTGCCGATTTCCGGAATCTGGACCAGGATCGAGTTCATCGAGGCGAGCGCCTGCTCCGAAAGGACGCGCCTGGGCCCCGGCGCGTCACGGCCGTAATCGTAGATCACTTCGCCGGAATGGGTGATGAGCTGAAGGATGGCGTGACGCGTGCCGGAGAACCCGCCATTGGCGAAAGTGTTGTAACCTGTCGCCTGATCCATGACCGTCATGCCCGAAGTGCCGAGCACCATCGTCTTGTGCCCGTTGAGCGGCGACTCCACGCCCATCGCCTCGGTCATCGCCTTGATCGGCGGTATGGACAAATGGTCCTTGGCGAGCCGGACCGGCACCGTGTTGACAGACTTGATGAGCGCCGTGGCCAGCGTCATGCGGCCGGAAAAGCTGCGGCCGTAGTTCTTGGGCGACCAGCCGCCCCAGCTGATCGGCCCGTCGGAGACCACCGAGTCCGGCTTGAAGCCATGTTCCATGGCCGTGGCGTAGACATAGGGCTTGAACGACGAGCCGGTCTGGCGCAGCGCCCGCGTGGCGCGGTTGAATTGGCTCTCGCCATAATCCCGGCCGCCGACGATGGCGCGCACGGAGCCGTTGGTGTCGAGCACCACGATCGCTCCCTCGGTGACTCTATACTCCTTGCCCTGCTGGCGCAGGTTGAACTCCAGCGATTCCTCCGCCGCCCGCTGGATATCCAGGTCGATGGTGGTACGCGCGACCATCGAGCGCACGCCGGACTTGGCCGCCAGCCGCTTGGCCTCGTCGAAGGCGAAATCGAGAAAATAGTCGGGGCTCTTGGCCTCGCCGCGATCGACGACGTCGGCCGGGTGCAGCCGGGCGGTCAGCACCTGTCCTTCTGTCATGAACCCGCTGTCGACCAGGTTGTTGAGCACGGTATTGGCGCGGGCGCGCGCCGCCGGCAGGTTTATGTGCGGCGCGTATTTGGCCGGCGCCTTGAACAGGCCCGCCAGCATCGCGGCTTCGGCGAGATCGAGATCCTTTACCTCCTTGCCGAAGTAGAAGTTGGCGGCCGCGGCGATGCCGAACCTGCCGCCGCCCATATAGGCGCGGTCGAGATAGAGCTGGAGGATCTGCTTCTTCGACAGATTGGCTTCCAGCCAGACGGCCAGGAAAGCCTCCTTGACCTTGCGTTCGACCGTGCGCTCGTTGGAGAGGAACAGGTTCTTGGCGAGTTGCTGGGTGATGCTGGAGCCACCCTGGACCACCGAATTGGCGCGGACGTTTTCCGACAGCGCGCGCGCCAGCCCGAGGAAGTCGATGCCGTAATGCTCGAAGAAGCGGCGGTCCTCGGTTGCCAGCACGGCCTTGACGACATGGTCGGGCATCTCGTCCACCGGCACGGAATCGCGCTGGATGATGCCGCGCTGGCCGATCTCGTTGCCCTGACGGTCCGTAAAGGTCACGGCGAAGTCGCCCTGGTTGCGCCAGTCGCCGGTCGTTTCGACAAAGGCCGGCATGGCCAGCATCAGCAAGACGACGGAGCCGGCCGCGCCGAGCGTGAAGCCCTCGCTCAGAATCTCGACGATGCCGCGCCGCCAGCCCTCCACGCGGAAACGGCGAAAGAAGATGGTAAGGGTCTCCCAGGCCTGGCCGATTTTGAAGCCGGCCTCGTAGACGGTGGAATCAAGCCATGCGTCGACGGCAAGCAGCATGCCTGCCCTCGGCACTGTCGGCTTTCTCGCCCTGGAAGATTCGTCGGTCACGCGGGCATCCGGTCTTTCAGGTGGCACACTCGGTCGGCATGCTGGCATTTTCGGGGCGTCTAGCCGGGCTTGCGTGGCTTCGTCCGCGCTTGCCCTGCCTGGCCTCTTGTTTGTCGCGGATATCTGTCGGGGGACACCCTTCCGATACCTGCATAGCCTTGGATCGACTTTCATCGATCTTCGGCTGGGCCACAAGAGCCTGCCATCATAGCGGCCGCTTGCTGAAACTCGGTAAATGATTCCCGGCCTTGCGCCGGACAAGGCCAAAGGAGGTAGCCGGGGGCTAAGCAGACTTGCGTGGCTTCGCCCACGCTTCGCCTGCTTAGCCTCTTGTTTTGTCGCAGGTTTCTGTCGGAAAACCGTGACACACTTTTCCGGAACCTGCTTAGGCAACGGCACTCCGGCCAATATCAATTGGGCCGAACGTCGGAGGCGCGTGGCCTATGTATCCCTGGATGATTGCGCTACCATTGCTTGCCGGCGCCGATGCATGCCGCTCTCGCCGAGTTGACCTTGAACGATTTTCAGCCGTATTTTTCGAGCCGCGCTAAAAAAACCGTTCGGGTGAACGAGAGGAGTGCTTCTTCCGAACCGATTGTCGGCGCGAGAGGAACATCGGGCAAGGACGGCCAACGTAAAAGGGAGGAAACACGTGCTTGACGACCTTATCGAGGAATCCAGAACACGCCGCGACATCTTCAAGGCGATCGGTGCAACCGCGCTGGCTGGCGCGCTGCTCGGCTCGGCCGGCTTCGATCCGGCATTGGCGCAGGAACTGAAGCCAGTCCGGCAAGCCGCTGAAGGCGGCAATGGGCAATGCCGGCCTGCAGGCGACATGGTGCGCCCAAGGCAAACAGGCGGCGGAAGCCTGGGGCAAGCTCATGAATGTCGAGATTACCTGGTTCGACGGCGAGCTTTCCGCCACCAAGCAGCGCTCGGCGGTCGACAATCTGGCCACCCAGAAGTGGGATTTCGTGGCGCTGCAGACTTTCGGCATCGGCACGCTCAACGACCCGATCAAGAAGGTCATCGACTCCGGCACGCCGGTGATCGCCATGGACACGATGATGGCGCCGGAGGGCCAGCTCGCGCTGCACCACCTTCATCGCGCCGGACAATATCTTCATGGGCTCGGTCGTCACCAACGAGATCATGAAGAAGATCGGCGGCAAGGGTAACGTCGTCATGACCCAGGGCGCGCTCGGCCACAGCGGCGCACAGGGCCGCGCCAAGGGCTTCAAGGAAGTCGTCGCCAACTTTCCGGACGTGAAGGTGGTGGACGAACAGCCCGCCGACTGGGACGTGACCAAGGTGGCGCGCATCTGGGAATCCCTGCTGACCAAATATCCGGACATCGCCGGCGCCTTCTTCCACAATGACGACATGGCGCTTGCCGCGCACAACGTCATGAAGGCGAAGGGCCGCACCGGCATCGTCATCGGCGGCGTCGACGCCATGCCGCCTGCCGTGAACGCCGTCCTCGACGGCACGATGGTGGCGACCGTCCGCAATCCGTCCTCGCGCATCCACGGATGGGCGGTGGCGGCCGGCGTCGCGGCCGTGGCCGGTGGCGACGGCGGCAAGGACATTCCGAAATATATCTGGGCGGACGGGCCGGTGATCACGGCCGAGACGGCGCCCGGCAATCTGTGGCTGCAGAAGAACTTCCTGATGTGATCGGCCGGTTCGTTGGCTGACGGCATCACCGCGGTGGTCGAGGGCCCCGAAAGGCCCTCGACGGCGCATGCGGGTTTGCCCGTGACCGCGCCGCTGCTCGAAATGATCGGCGTGTCGAAGACGTTCGGCGGCGTTCACGCGCTGCGCGACGTCGACTTTTCGCTGATGAAGGGCGAAATCCACGGCCTTGTCGGCGAGAACGGCGCCGGCAAGTCGACGATGATGAAGCTGATCGCCGGCGTCTATCACGGTTTCGACGGCGAAATGCGGGTTGGAGGCAAGACGGTGCATTTCCGCTCGCCGCGCGACGCGCTGGCGGCGGGCATCGGCATGGTGCACCAGGAACTGTCGATCGTTCCCGACCTGACGGTGGCCGAGAACGTGTTTCTCGGCGCGCAGCCGGTGGTCGCCGGCGGCGTGGTCGACTGGGCGCGCATGCGGCGCGAGGCGGAAAACAGCTCGCCAGCCTCGGCCTCGACATCGATCCGGCGGCGCGGATCGGCAGCCTGCCGGTCGGCATACAGCAGCTCATCGAACTGTCGCGCGTGCTGTTTTCCGGCGCGCGGATCATCATTCTCGACGAGCCGACCTCCGCGCTGTCGCCGCCGGAGGTGGCGCGGCTGTTCGATGCGCTGCGGCGGCTGAAGCGGGAGGGCCGCACGATCGTCTTCATCTCGCACTTCCTCGACGACGTGCTGGCGATCTCCGACCGCGTCACGGTGTTCCGCAACGGCCGCAAGGTCGTGACCGAAGAGACGGCGGCGCTGACCAAGGACAGCGTGATCTCGCACATGATCGGCCGCGGCTCCGCCGACATGCATATGGGCGAAAGCACCGAACTTACCGGCGACGACGCCCGTCCGGTCGTGCTGGAGGCGCGGGGCTTGAGCGACGGCGCGATGATCCGCGATGTCTCGCTGACGCTCCGCAAGGGCGAGATCACCGGCGTCTACGGCTTCATGGGCTGCGGTCAGGTGGAGCTTGCCCGCGCGCTGTTCGGCAAGGGCGAACTGATCGCCGGGCAGCTTCAAGCTCGACGGCAAGCCGGTGCGGTTCCGCTCGACCGCGGCGGCGCAGCAGGGCCGGCATCGCCTATCTGCCGGAAAGCCGGGGCATGATGCTGTTCCGCACCGAGCAGGTGTTCAAGAACATCTCCATCGCCATTCTCGACCGCATCCATCGCATTCTGCTCAAGCCGCGGCGCGAACGGTCGATCGCGGAGGCGCACATCAAGGACCTGCAGATCCGCCCGCCGCAGCCGGAGATCGCGCTCGGCAAGCTGTCCGGCGGCAACCAGCAGAAGGTGGCGCTGGCCAAATGGCTGACGCATCTGCCGAAAGTGCTCATCCTCTCGGAGCCGACGCGCGGCATGGATGTCGGCGCCAAGGAGGACGTGATCCGCATCGTGAAATCGCTGCGCGACCGCGGCGTCGCCGATTCTGGTGCTGTCGACCGAGCCGGAGACGATCCTGACGCTGGCCGACCGGGTGACGGTGCTGAAACGCGGCGTGGTGGCGCGCGAATTCACGCGCGGGCATATCGAGAAAGCGGATCTGCTCGATGCGGCGTAGCGCTTCCTTAGCCGAGGCGGGCACTGCGCCCGGTCCGGCACCCCTCATCCGACCTCGCTGCGCTCGGCCACCTTCTCCCACAAGGGGCACAAGGGGAGAAGGTGAAGCGCTGCGTATGCGGCTCGGCCAATCGCTGACTCGAATGAATGGCGCGGCGGCTGGTCGGGGACTTTCCTTCTCCCCTTGTGGGAGAAGGTGGCCGAGCGCAGCGAGGTCGGATGAGGGGTGGTTTGTGGCAGTAGAAAGTGAGGTCGCGGCGATGAGCATGGCAACGGACACCGCGCGGCCGTTCGATGCGAAGCGGTTCCTGGCCGAGCAGATGCGCAACATCGCGCCGGTATTCACGCTGATCGTGCTGGTGATCTTCTTTTCGACGCAGGCGCCGAGTTTCCGGACCGTCGACAATATGATGAACATTCTGAGCCAGGCGTCGATCACCGGCATCATCGCGGTGGGGCTCACCTTCGTCATCCTGACCGCCGAGATCGACCTGTCGGTGGCGGCCATCGCCAACGCGATCGGCATCACGATCGCCTATTTCACGATCCAGCCGGACTATGTGAACATCGCCAATATCCCGATGCAGGGCTGGATCGCCATCATCCTGACGCTGACGGCCTGCTTTGCGCTCGGGCTGGTCAACGCCTTCGGCGTGACGGCGGTCGGCATTCCGTCCTTCATCATGACGCTGGCCATGATGCAGATCGCCAACGGCATATCGGCCATGCTGGTGCGCGGGCAGATCGCCTATTCCTATCCGGACCTGATCACCACGCTCGGCTCGGGCACGATCTTCGGCATCAAATGGACGATCGTGATCTGTATTCTGTTCCTGCTCGGCGCGCATCTGGTGCTGACCTACACGCGCTTCGGCCGCTACGTCTACATGGTCGGCGGCAACCGCGAGGCGGCGGAATATTCGGGCGTCAACGTCAAGATGATCATCGCCTCGGTGATGGTCATCTCGGCCATGTGCGCGGGCATCGCCGGCATGCTCGGCGTCGCCTATTTCGGCTCGGCCCAGCAGAACCAGTTCGACACCTTCCTGCTCGACGCCATCGCCGCCGTGGTGGTCGGCGGCACCAGCCTGTTCGGCGGGCGCGGCGGCATCGGCAACACGATCATCGGCCTGATGGTGCTGGGCGTGCTCAACAACGGGCTCGACCACATCGAGATCGACAGTTTCCTCAAGATCCTGATCCGCGGGCTGATCCTGCTGGCGGCGCTGGTGATCAATGTCTATGCGCAGAAGCTGCGCGAAAGCGCGCGGGAGTAGCGCCGCCGAGCAACTGGCGCGGCAAGCGGAGGGTTTTGGCGGAGGGATGACGGACAATCGCGTGCCCCACGCAACCAAACGTCACGATCGGCTTTGCCGTCGCCGCCATCACTTCGTGCCTTTGTTGTACCAGACGTTCAGCGCAACCAGTTTTCAACCCGAAGGGCGCGGATGCGCGTGAACTCCCCGGTATTGGCTGTTACCAATACCGCGCTCAGCGCATGGGCATGGGCAGCGATGAACAGGTCGTTCGGGCCGATCGGTTTGCCGGCGGCTTCCAGCTCAGCCCGGATTCCACCGTATTGCGCATCGGCAGGCACATCGAGGGCGAGCACTGGCACGCTATCAAGGATAGCTTCGATCTGCGCCTGCAGCCTCGGTGACCCCTTCCTGGCGCAGCCGTAACGCAACTCGGCGGCCGTGATGATGCTGACGCAGATTGCATCCGCTCCAACCTCGGCAATGCGTCTGGCGACAGCGCCTTGTGGGTTGCGCGCCAGCTCGGAGACGATATTGGTGTCCAGCATGTAGAGCCCGCTCACAGGTCGATCTCTTTTGCCGGCAACAGGGTATCGTCAATATCGGGGAATTGATCTTCCGGCCCGAGCGGCTTCAAACCGGCCAGAACTTCCAGCAGGGTCTTGCGGCGCACAGGCTCGATGATAAGCCGCTCTCCGTCCCGGTGGATCATCACCCGGTCGCCGGGAAGCTCAAAGTCAGCCGGGATGCGTACAGCCTGGCTCTTGTTGTTGCGAAAGAGCTTGGCTTCTCGTGGTGGCGTAGGCTCGCGGTGGCGAAGTGGGGGCATGTCGAGACCCTTTTGCATATACATCGACATATACATAGTCGCCGGTCAAATTTCAAGCTGGAGCCGCGTTGAACTGACGGAGACCCGAGGACTGCTTGGACATGCCTTCATCGAAAATAGGAAAATAGTCCTTGACACCGTGACGGTGGTTTGGTAGGTTTTCGTCATCGTCGGAAAAGTGCGGGTGGCGGAGAGGCGGACGTGGCACTGGTTGCGGCCGCCCCGGGTTGCCGGCTTTCTCAGGCGCTTCGGGTCATATGGATCGCGCCGTAGACGGGGAATTCGCCAAACGCAACGGTCGTGGTCCATTTGAAGGCGCACGGTTTTTCGCGCTCCAGTTATTCGTGCCCAACCAATCGGAACATCAATGGAAAGCAAACCGCTTGCACGGCGGCGGGCGCTGCGCGCGCTGGCCGAAGGCGCCAGGCCGACGCTCGCGCTGCTGGCCGATGTCGCCGGGCTGTCGGTCAGGTCGCTGGTCGCCGAGGCGAGACGCGATGGCTGGGCGCTCGACAAGGAGCCGGGCCAGGACGTGGCGCCGCGGCTGCGGGCGCTTACCGGCGGCATGCTCGACAGGATGGAAGCCTTGCGGATCGCGGCGCTGGAGGAAGGCGGCAGGATCGACAAGCAGGAGATAGAGGCCATGCTCGCGCTGATCCGAGGGGTGGAGAAGATCGAAGAGATCATGCGGCCGCAAGAGGCCGCCAAGAACAATCAGGTCAAGCAAGATGAAGACCTCGCCGACACGCTCGACCGCATCAATGAGCGCATTGTCCAGCTCGCAAAGGAGATGGCAGCAGAAATGGTCGCAAACTCAGATCGGCCTGCTGGGGGCGAGGCAGGCGGAGGGTGAATGGTGGTCGCACGCGCACCCAGCCCAATATCCCGCCGGGCGCGAGGAGCCGGCCACCTGGCTGGTGAGCGGCGGGCGCGGCGCGGGCAAGACGCGGCTCGGCGCCGAATGGGTGAACGCGCTGGTGCGCGGACTGCCGCCCTTCACCGTCGCCAGACGCAGGCATCGAGCTGATCGCGCTGGTCGGCGAGACGCTAGGCGATGTGCGCGAGGTGATGATCGAGGGGCCGTCCGGCATCGCGGCGACGGCGCGGGGAAATCGCGCCCGCTTCGAGCCGAGCCGCCGGCGCCTCGTGTGGGACAATGGCGCGGTGGCGCATATTTTCTCCTCCGAGGATCCGGAGAGCCTGCGCGGGCCGCAGTTTGAGGCCGCCTGGTGCGACGAACTGGCGAAATGGAAGAATGCGGAGGCGACTTTCGACATGCTGCAATTCGGGCTGCGGCTGGGCGTGCTGCCGCGGCAGATCATCACCACGACGCCCCGGCCGACCAGGCTGATGAAGAGGCTGATGGCCGATCCGGCGGTAAAGATCACCAGCGCTGGGTACGGCCCGCAATGCAGCCAATCTTGCGCCGGGCTTCCTGCGGGCAATGCGCGACCGCTATGGCGGCACGCGGCTCGGCCGGCAGGAACTTGACGGTGAACTGATCGAGGACCGCGAGGACGCGCTGTGGTCGCGCGGGCTGATCGAGGCGGCTTATGTCGGGGACGTGCCGGAACTCGGCCGCATCGTGGTGGCGGTCGATCCGCCGGCAAGCGCGCGGCGCTCTTCCGACGCCTGCGGCATCGTTGCCGCCGGGCTGGACGGCGAGGGCAGCGTGATCGTGCTGGCCGACGCCACGGCTGAAGCGCGGCGCGGCCGCAGGACTGGGCGGGCGCGGCGACCGCGCTGTTCCACCGGCTGCAGGCCGATTGCATCGTGGCCGAGGTGAACCAGGGCGGCGACATGGTGACGGCGGTGATCAAGGCCGCCGACCCGTCCGTGCCGGTGCGCGCGGTTCGGGCCCAGCGCGGACAAGTGGACCAGGGCCGAGCCGGTGGCGATGCTCTACCAGCAGGGCAAGGTGCGGCACGCCGGCCGCTTCCCGGCGCTGGAAGACGAAATGTGCGACTTCGGCGTCGACGGACTTTCCGGCGGCCGCTCTCCCGACCGCGTCGACGCGCTGGTCTGGGCGGTGACCGAGCTTATGCCGGGCGGCATGGGCGAGCCGAAGATCAGGGATTTCGGGTGATTTCACCCGCTCACCAGCTTCATCAGGACAGATCACATGCAGTGGAAATGGCCCTGGGCGCGGCGTCCGGGACGGGAAGGCGCGCCCGAACGCAAGGCGGGATGGCCGGGCGGCTATGTCGCCCTGCATTTGCAGGCGGAGGCGGCGTGGACGCGGCGCGACTATGCGACGCTGTCGCGCGAGGGCTTCATGAAGAACCCGGTCGTGCACCGCTGCTGTGCGGCTGATCGCCGAGACGGCCGCCGCCGTGCCGTGGCTGCTCTATGACGGCGGCGAGGAACTGTCGCGGCATCCGCTGCTGAGCCTGCTGGAGCGGCCCAACCCGCGGGCCGCCGGCGCAAGCTTCCTGGAAACGCTGTACGGACATCTGCTGATTTCCGGCAACGCCTATGTCGAACTCGCCGAGGCCGGTCCTGACCTGCGTGAACTGCATGTGCTGAGGCCGGACCGGGTGGCGATTGTGTGCGATGGCCAGGGCTGGCCGGCGGCGCTGGAATATCGGACGGAGAAGGACAAAGCGCCTTCTGCCGATCGGCGACGCCGGGCAGGGCGGGGCGCTGCATCTGTGCGCTGTTCCATCCGCTCGACGACCATCGCGGCTTTCCGCCGCTGGAGGCGGCGCTGACGGCGCTCGACACCCACAATGCGGCGGGGCGCTGGAACAAGGCGCTGCTCGACAATTCGGCGCGGCCCTCCGGCGCGCTGGTCTATGCGCCGAAGGATGGCGGCAACCTGACCGACGATCAGTTCGCGCGGCTCAAGACGGAATTGGAGGAGGGCTACACGGGCGCCAGCCGGGCCGGGCGGCCGCTGCTGCTGGAAGGCGGGCTCGACTGGAAGGCGATGAGCCTGTCGCCCAAGGACATGGACTTCATCGAGGCGAAGCATTCGGCCAGCCGCGACATCGCGCTGGCCTTCGGCGTGCCGCCGATGCTGCTCGGCATTCCGGGCGACAACACCTATGCCAACTACGCAGGAGGCGAATCGCGCCTTCTACCGCATGACCGTGCTGCCGCTGGTGGCGCGCACCGCTGCGCGAGATCTCGGCCTGGCTGGCGCCTGCCTTCGGGCCGGGACTGCGGCTCTGGTACGACGCGGACCAGGTCGACGGACTGTCGACCGAGCGCGAGGCGCTGTGGGCGCGGCTGGCGGCGGCATCCTTCCTCAGCGACGACGAGAAGCGCGAGGCGGTCGGCTATGGGAGCCGGGCAGAGTCTGTGGGGCGAAAGGGATGAAACTCGTCCACATCTCCCCCACAAGTGGGGAGATTAGCGGCTTAGACGACGCCGCCATTCCTGCAACGTTGGCGATTGGCGAAGCCAAAGCGGCGGGCAAACCTGCCGCCCTCAAGGGCACTTTGAGGGTGAGATTCGCAGCTTCACCGTTGTCGTCTCCTCTATGGCCCAACAACATCGGAAAGACTGCAATGACGGACATGAACGAAGCGGCCTGGCTGTGGGTCGCCAAGGGAGCCGGTGCGGTCGCCGGCTCGGCGATCTCGCTCGCCTACATTCTGCCGGCGGGACGGCGGGAGGCGGCGGCGCGCTTTGCCGTCGGCCTGGTCTGCGGACTGGTCTTCGGCGGCACGGCGGGCCTGAAGATCGCCGGCGAACTGGGCATCGAAGGGGCGATCGGGCCGGTCGAAACGGCGCTGATGGGCGCGGCCTCGGCCAGCCTCTGCGCCTGGTGGGGGCTGGGCTTCCTCAAGCGCGGGCTGGAAGCCGGCGTTGCGCGGATTTTCAGGAACGGGAGCAGCCGAATGACGGCGCGGCGAACCGGTGCGTGCGAGCGCAAATATGCGGGCCTCGTGTTGGACGAGGTGGAGGCCGGCGGCGCGTTTTCTGGCTATGCCAGCCTGTTCGGCGCCGTCGATCTCGGCAAGGACATGGTCGTGCGCGGCGCCTTCGCAGCGCTCGCTCAGCGAGCGCGGCGCGGCTGGCATCCGCATGCTCTACCAGCACGATCCGGGCGAGCCGATCGGCGTGTGGACCGAACTGCGCGAGGATCAGCGCGGCCTTTTCGTGCGCGGGCAAGCTCGCCAGGAATGTGACGCGGGCGCGCGATGTGCTGTCGCTGATGCGGACGGGCGCGCTCGACGGACTGTCGATCGGCTTTCGCGCGGTGAAGGCGCGCAAGGACGCGGCCAGCGGCGTGCGCCAGCATCGTCGAGGCGGATCTGTGGGAGATCTCGATCGTCACTTTTCCGATGCTGCCGGGCGCCCGCGTCCAGACGGTGAAGGGTGGCGGCGCGCTGCCGACGATCCGCACATTCGAACGCTGGCTCACGCGGGATGCGGGGCTGACGCGCGGCGAGGCCCGGACGGTGATCGCCAAGGGCTACGCCAACCTCGTGGCGGGACGGGAAGCCGCCCCGGGATCGACTTCCGACCTCGTGAACCGGCTTCGCGAGGCAACACGCATGATGAATCTGACAAGGACAGCCAGACAATGACGCAACGCACAAGCCCCACCGGACTGGAATTCAAGTCCGCAAACCACGCCGACCTCGCCGAGGCATTCGGCGATTTCATGACCACCTTCGAGGCGTTCAAGGTCTCCAACGACGAGAAACTGACCGAGATCGAACGGCGGCTCGGCGCGGACATTGTGACGACCGACAAGGTCGAGCGCATTTCCTCGGCACTCGACGAGCACAAGCGCAGGCTGGACGATCTGGCGCTGAAACACGTGCGCCCGCCGCTCGGCGGAGGTGGACACGCCGCCATGCCTTCCGAGCATAAGGCGGCGTTCGACACCTATCTGAGGCGCGGCGACGAGCGCGCGATGCGCTCGCTCGACGTGAAGGCGATGTCGGGCAGTACCGGGGCCGATGGCGGCTATCTCGTGCCGCGCGGAGGTCGAAGCGGAAATCGGCAGGCGGCTGGCGCGCATTTCGCCGATCCGCTCGATCGCGTCGGTGCGGCAGGTGTCGTCGGCGGTGCTCAAGAAGCCGTTTTCGATCACCGGGCCGGCGGTCGGCTGGGTTGCCGAAACCGCCGCGCGGCCGCAGACCGCCTCGCCGACGCTTGACGAGCTGCAGTTTCCGACCGCGGAGCTCTACGCCATGCCGGCGGCGACGCCGACGCTGCTGGAGGACGCGGTGGTCGATCTCGACCAGTGGATCGCCGCGGAAATCGAAACGGCCTTCGCCGAACAGGAAGGCACGGCCTTTGTCTCCGGCAACGGCACCAACAAGCCGAAGGGCTTTCTCGGCTACACGCTGGCCGCCGAGACGAGCTGGAGCTGGGGCAATCTCGGCTATGTCGCGACGGGGGTGTGCGGGCGCACTGCCGGCGAGCAATCCATCGGACAAGCTGATCGACCTGGTCTATGCGTTGAAGGCGGGCTACCGGCAGAACGCCAGCTGGGTCATGAACCGCAAGATGCAGGCGGCGATCCGCAAGCTGAAGGACGCGGACGGCAACTATCTGTGGCAGCCGCCGGCGACGCCCGGCGAGCGCGCCATGCTGATGGGCTTCCCGCTGGTGGAAGCCGAGGACATGCCGGACGCCGCCGCCGACACGACGCCGATCGCCTTCGGCGATTTCTCGCGCGGCTATCTGGTGGTCGACCGCACCGGCGTGCGTGTGCTGCGCGATCCGTATTCGGCCAAGCCCTACGTGCTGTTCTACACGACCAAGCGCGTCGGCGGCGGCGTGCAGGACTTCGACGCGATCAAGCTGATGAAGTACGCAACGACATAAGAGAGGATGCGGCAGCGAGCCTCGCGGCTCGCCTGCCTGCCAGGCGGAAGGGCCCAAGCAGACTTGCGTGGCTTCGCCCACGCTTCGCCTGCTTAGCCTCTTGTTTTGTCGCAGGTTTCTGCCGGAAAACCGTGACACACTTTTCCGGAACCTGCTTAGCGTCGGCCTGTTCGCCACCTCACCACCGCTGTTGTCTTTCGCGGCGCCGGATGCCTTCCGCCGGCCGATGCGGGTGCGGAAGGCGGGCTTTCTCCCAAGATGAGGGTTTTTTCAATGACATTGCTGCGCACCGGCGCGCCGACGGCGGAGCCTGTCACGGTTGCGGAAGCCAAGAGCTTCCTGCGGCTCGCGGGATCAATGGAGGATGACGCTGATCGAGGGGCTGATCCGGGCGGCGCGCGAGGATGTGGAGCGCGCCGCCGGACTGGCGCTGATCGACCAGACCTGGCGGCTCGCAATCGACCGGATTCCGGCCAACGACATCGTACTGCTGATGCGTCATCCCGTTCGCGAGATCATCGCGGTCACCGCCTATGGAACCGAGGGCGAGGCGTCGCTGGTGGATGTCGGCGACTATCTGGCCGACCTCGTGTCTCGCCCTCAGCGCCTGCTGTTCTTCAAGCGGCCGGAGCCGATGCGGGCGATGAACGGGATCGAGATCGACTTTCGCGCCGGCTTCGGCGAGGCGGGAACCGAGGTGCCGGACCTGCTGCGCCGCGCGATCCTGGTTCTCGTGGCGCACTGGTACGAGTTCCGCGCAAGCTATGGTCCGACGCGACCAGCCGATTTCCTACCCGCCGCAATACGAGCGGATGATTTCCGGCTACCGCGACCGGAGGCTCTGATGCGCGCGACCTTCATCGAGCCGGGCGCGATGCGCCATGAGCTGTCACTGCAGGCGCCGATGCCGAGCGGCGACGGCATGGGTGGTTTTGGCGAAGGACTGGCAGGAGATCGCGACGCTGTTCGGCATGATCGAGCCGCTGTCGCAGTCCGCGAGGTTCGGCGCCGGCCAGACGCTCGAGGAAAACACGCACAGGATAACGATCAGGCGCCGCGACGGCATAGTCAGCGGAATGCGCCTGGTGAAGCAGGGCGCGGGTATTCAATGTCGTGTCGGTTCATGATCCCGATGAAACGCGGCGCTATCTCGTCTGCAGGGTGAAGGAGGTGGGTGCATGAACCTCGCCATGCGGCTGACGTTCGACGGCTTGGTTCGGGCGCTGAGGATGCGCGCGCAACGTCTTGCCGATGATATTGAATTCCCTGGCGCAACCAAGCGGCGCGAAGGTAACATGGCAGAAGCCAGGGGCAGCCGATTGCCGGCAACCAGAACTGGGGGTGGCGATGATGACGGCGGCCGCGGCTGAACTGCAGAAAACCGTCTTCGTCACGCTGGCGGGCGACGGCGTGCTCGCCGGCCTGCTTGGCGGCGCCAAGATCTACGACCATGCACCGGCCCATGTGACATTTCCCTATGTCACTTTCGGCCGGACCAGCGGATTCGACTGGAGCACCGGCACCGAAAGCGGCACTGAGCACATTTTCACGCTGCATATCTGGTCGAAGGCGCACGGCAAGAAGGAATCGCTGGAGATCATGGATCGGGCACGCGCCCTGATCGACGATGCGCCGCTCGCCATGACCGGGCACCATCTTGTCAGCATCCGGCTGGAGTTTTCCGAGGTCCGCTTTGACGAGGACCTCTCCGTCCATCACGGCTTGCTGCGCTTCCGCGTGCTGACAGAGCCGAGGGACTGAGCGGTACGCCCTCCCTCGCAGGGTACACCAAAGGGCAGGTCGGCGTGACATGGCCTGATCAGCCCGCACATCCGATCTTCGCATCGCAACGCGTGCTCGCTGACATCCGCCAAAAGCGGACGGCGAGCGATCCGCCATTCCCCAAAACAGGACAATCGAAAATGGCCGCACAGAAGGGCAAGGACCTCTTGCTCAAGATCGACCTCGACGGCTTGGGCAATTTCGTCACCGTCGCGGGACTGCGTTCGCGGCGCCTCGCCTTCAACAGCGAGACCGTGGACGTCACCGATGCCGATTCGGCCGGGCGATGGCGCGAACTGCTTGCCGGCTGCGGCGTCCAGCGCGCCTCGGCGAGCGGTTCAGGCATCTTCAAGGACGCCCAGTCGGACGCGGCGATACGCTCGCGCTTCTTCGCGGCGGAGATCGTCGACTGGCAGATCGCCATTCCCGGTTTCGGTACAGTCCAGGGACCGTTCCAGATCACCGCGCTCGAATATGCCGGCAACCATGACGGCGAGGTGACTTTCGAGATCGGACTGGAGTCGGCGGGCGCCGTCAGCTTCGCGGTGGCGCCATGAGCGTGAACCGGCGCCGTGGCGAGGTGGCGGCGGAACTCGACGGGCAGGACTATCGTCTTTGCCTGACACTCGGCGCGCTGGCCGAATTGGAGGCGACCTACGCGGCGGACGATCTCGGCGCGCTGGTCGAGCGCTTCGCGAGCGGCGCGCCTGTCGGCGCGCGACCTGATCCGCATCGTCGGTGCGGGGCTGCGCGGCGCGGGCAATGAAATCAGCGACGACGCGGTAGCGGCCATGCAGGCGGATGACGGCGTGGCGGGGTTCGCGAAAATCGTATCGGAGCTTCTGACGGCGACCTTCGGCACAAGGAATGCGCAGACGCCCGCGCACCCTTGACGGCCGCGGCGGGCACGGGCGGCGAATTCCCCTGGGACACGGTGATGACCGTGGGGTTCGGCCTGCTGCGGCTTTCTCCGAACGATTTCTGGTCGATGACGCCGCGCGAGATGGAGCGCGCGATGCGTTTTTTCGGGCGTGGCGTCAACGCCGCGCCGGAGCGTAGCGAACTCGCCGCGCTGATGGCGGCATTCCCGGACGAACGAATGGAGGCTGGGCGTGGCTGAAAATGTCACGGTCTCGATCGAGGCCGATACCGAACCGTTCCTGACGGCGCTGGACAATCTGCAGGCGTTGTCGGGGCGCTTCGGCGCGCAACTGACCGGCGCGCTGCGGAGCGCTGTCGTGGACGGCAAGGAACTCGACACGGTTCTGCGCAGGCTCGCGCTCAACCTTGCGGGCACCGCGCTTAGTCAGGGATTGCAGCCGCTGCAAGGCCTGGTGGGTTCGCTGCTGTCGAGTGCCGCGGGTGGGCTGGCCGGTATCCTGCCCTTCGCCAAGGGCGGCGTGGTGCCGTTCGCCAGCGGCGGCGTCGTGTCCGCGCCGACCTATTTCCCGGCGGGCGGGCGTCTCGGCCTGATGGGCGAGGCAGGCGCGGAGGCCATCCTGCCGTTGAGGCGCGGCGCCGACGGCCGGCTCGGCGTGTCGGCCGGCGGCTCGAGCCAGCCGGTCAGCATCGTCTTCAACGTGACGACGCCGGACGCCGGCTCCTTCCGGAAATCGGAAGCTCAGCTCACCGGAATGCTGGCAAGGGCGGTATCGCGCGGGACGCGGACATTCTGATTTTTTCGCATCGTCGGGCCCTCGCTGACAGGCGTGGGGCATTGGTTTTGTGAAACCTGCTTAGCCGAGGATATTTCATGGCAGAACTCGCGGGATTTCATGACGTGCGGTTTCCGACCGCCGTTTCCTTCGGCGCGACGGGCGGGCCGGAGCGGCGCAACGAGATCGTGACGCTGACTTCCGGCCACGAAAAGCGCAATGCGCGCTTCGCGCAATCGCGCCATCGCTATGACGCGGGCACCGGCGTGCGCTCGCTGGCGGACCTCTACGAGATCGTCGATTTCTTCGAGGCAAGACGGGGCTCGCTGCACGCCTTCCGCTTCCGCGATCCCTTCGACATGAAGTCGTGCCGTGGCGATCTCACGCCATCGGCCGCCGACCAGTTGCTCGGAACCGGCGATGGCGGAAGGACACGCTTCGCCCTGGTCAAGCGCTATGGCGACGGGGCGGGGGCCTATGCGCGCCCGATCCGCAAGCCGGTGCTGCCCAGTCTGCTTGTGGCGGTGGCAGGCGTCACGGTCGCATCGCCCGCCGCCTACAGTTTCGACGGAGCGACCGGAGAGATCGTCTTTGCGCCATCCGCCATGCCGGCCGCCGGGCAGGCCGTTACGGCGGGCTTCGAGTTCGATGTGCCGGTGCGCTTCGACACCGAACGGCTGGAGGTCGGAATCAGCGCCTTCAAGGCTGGAAAAATCCCGTCTATCCCGTTGATCGAGGTGCAGCTTTGAGCATCTATCCTGAAGCGCTGGCCTCCCATCTCGAAGGCGAGGCGACGACCGTCTGCCATTGCTGGCGCCTGACGCGGCGTGACGGGATGGTGAAAGGCTTCACCGACCACGACCGCCCGCTCATGGTCGCCGCCGACGCTGTTTCAGCCGCTGAGCGGCTTCAGCGCAACCGAAGCGCGCGACACGCTCGGCCTGGCGGTCGATACCGTCGATGTCGAGGGCGCGCTGTCGTCGGACGACATCAACGAGAGCGATATCGCGGCTGGCCTCTATGATGATGCGACGGTCGAGACGCTGCTGGTCAACTGGGCCGAGCCATCGCAATTCGCCGTGTTGCGGAGCGCCACGATCGGCAAGATCACGCGGCGCGACGGCGCCTTCGTGGCCGAACTGAAAAGCCGCGTTCATGCGCTCGACCAGATCAATGGACGGCTGATCGCGCGCAATTGCGATGCCGAACTGGGCGATGGCCGATGCCGTTTCGCGCCGGGCCAGCCAGCGTACACGGGAACGGGGAGCGTGCTTGCCGCGCCGACGCCCCAAAATCTGCGGGTTTCGGGGCTGGATGCCTTCGCGGCGGGCTGGTTCGCACTGGGACGGATCGAATGGACCGGCGGCGCCCTGGCGGGCCGGGTTTCGGCCATAGCCGGACATGCGAGAGGTCCGGGCGGCGTGGACCTGTCGCTACAGCCGGGCGAGGGTGCGGCGCCGGCGGCGGGCGATAGCTTCGTGATCCGCGCCGGCTGCGACAAGGCCTTCGCCACCTGCAAGGCAAAATTCAATAATGCTCTGAACTTTCAAGGTTTTCCGCATTTGCCGGGCAACGACGCGGCCTATGGCTATGCCGTCGATGGCGATGTGTTCGACGGGGCGGCGCTGGTTCCATGAGTAGCGACATGCAAGAGAGCGGAGGCTTGGCCGGGCGGATCGTCGCCGAGGCGCTGTCATGGGTCGGGACGCCATACCGGCATCAGGGCGCGCGCAAGGGCGTCGGCTGCGACTGTCTGGGGCTGCTTATCGGCGTCTGGCATGCCGTTTATGGCACCGTTCCGGAACAGCCCGGGCCTTACGCGGCCGACTGGGCCGAGGCGGGCGGAGGCGACCGCTTTCTGGAAGCGGCGCGCCGGCACTGCCGCGAAAAGCCGCTCGGGCAAGCGCGGGCGGGCGACCTTCTCCTGTTTCGCTGGCGCGCGCACCTGCCGGCCAAGCATGCCGCCATACTGATTTCACCTGAAAGCTTCGTGCACGCCTATGAGGGGAGCGCCGTGGTGGTGAGCCCGCTGGTGCCGCAGTGGCGAAAGCGGATCGCCGGCGTGTTTACGATTCCCGATCCGAAAATCGACTGACCGGCGGAGGCCCGTCTCATGGCTGTTCTTCTCCTGCAAGCCGCGGGCGCTGCTCTCGGCGGCCTGTTCGGCTCCGTCGGCGCCGCGATCGGCACCGCCGCCGGCGCGCTCGCCGGCTATGCGATCGACCGGGCGCTGATCGACGGGACGCGCCGGGTCGAGGGCCCCAGGCTCGCCGCGGCGCGGCCATTGACGGCCGAGGAAGGCGTGCCGCTGCCGCGCCTCTACGGCACGGCGCGGCTGGGCGGTATCCTGATCTGGGCGACGCGCTTGCAGGAGGTATCGACCACAAGCAGGCAGGGCGGCAAAGGCGGCGGCCCGAAGGTGACGGAATACAGTTATTTCGGCAATTTCGCCGTCGCGCTGTGCGAGGGCGAAATCGCGGGCGTGCGCCGCGTCTGGGCCGACGGGCACGAACTCGATCTCACCAAGGCCGAGATGCGGGTGCACACCGGCGGGGCCGATCAGGCACCGGATCCGCTGATCTCGGCCAAGCAGGGTGCGGCCAACACGCCGGCCTATCGCGGCGTCGCCTATGTGGTTTTCGAGCGCCTGCCGCTGAACGACTATGGCAACCGCATTCCGCAACTGCAGTTCGAAGTGCTGCGGCCGGTCGGCGAACTTCGCCACAAGATAAGGGCCGTGGCGCTTATTCCGGGGTCGACCGAATACGGACTCGATCCGGCGTTGGTGACGAAGCGCGCGCGTCCCGGCGAGGAAACCGCCGAGAACCGGCACATGCTGTTCGGCGAAACGGATCTGGTCGCCTCGCTGGACGAGCTTCAGATGCTGTTTCCGAACCTGGCCGACATAGCGCTCGTCGTTTCATGGTTCGGCGATGACTTGCGCGCCGGCCATTGCACGATCCGGCCCGGCGTGACCACGGCGGCGGATGGCGGCTTCTCCAAACCCTGGATCGTTTCCGGCGTGGAACGCGCCGACGCCAGGGTCGTCTCGACCTATGGCGGCGGCTCCGCCTATGGCGGCACGCCGACGGACGCGTCCGTCATCGCCGCGATCCGTGAGATCAAGGCGCGCGGCCTGAAGGTGACGCTCTATCCGTTCATGATGATGGATGTCGTGTCCGGCAACGACCTTCCCGATACCCATGGCGGCGCGGCGCAGGCAGCCTATCCGTGGCGGGGCCGCGTCACCTGCTTTCCCGGGCCGAGCCAGCCCGGGACGGCCGACAAGACGGCCGCGGCGCGGGCGCAGATCCAAGCCTTCAGCGGAACTGCCTATCCGGCGCATTTTTCGATCGGGGACGATACGGTCGCGTTCAACGGGCCGGGCGGCGACTGGGGATTTCGGCGCCTGATACTCCACTACGCGCATATCGCGCTCGCGGCCGGCGGCGTCGACGCCTTTCTGGTGGGGTCGGAGATGCGCGGGCTGACGACGCTGCGCGACGGCGCCAACGCCTTCCCCTTCGTGGAGGTTCTTTGCGAACTGGCCGACCAGGTCAAATCGCTGCTCGGGCCGGCGACCGACATTTGCTACGGCGCCGATTGGACCGAATATTTCGGCCATCAGCCGGCCGACGGCTCGGGCGATGTGTTCTTCCATCTCGATCCCCTATGGGCGCGGCCCTCGGTGAGCGCGGTCGGCATCGACAACTACACGCCTCTGTCGGACTGGCGGGACGCCGACTACCACGCCGGCAATCCGGACGGCGCCAGCGGACCATACGATCCCGCGGCGCTTCGCGCGGCGATCAGGTCGGGCGAGGGCTTCGACTGGCATTATGCGAGCTTTGCCGCCCGCGAGGCGCGGGTGCGTTCGCCCATCTCCGACGGGGCCTACGGCAAGCCGTGGGTATTCCGCCACAAGGATTTGGTGGGCTGGTGGTCGAACGCGCATTTCAATCGCGTGGGCGGGGTGGAGATGCCGACGCCGACGGCCTGGGTGCCGCGCGGAAAGCCGATCTGGTTTACCGAGCTTGGCTGCCCGGCCGTGGACAAGGGGCCGAACCAGCCGAATGTGTTCATCGACCCCAAGTCGAGCGAGAGCTTTGCGCCGTATTTTTCCGACGGCGGCCGCAGCGATCTCGCCGTAAGGCGCTATCTGGAGGCGCATGCCGCGCATTGGGACCCCGCCAGTCCGAGCTTCGATCCGGCCGGCAATCCGCTCTCGCCCGTCTATGGCGGGCGGATGCTCGACCATCGGCGGAGCTATGTGTGGTGCTGGGACGCCCGTCCGTTTCCCGCCTTTCCGCTGCGGGCTGATGTCTGGAGGGACGGCACGAACTGGCACCTCGGGCACTGGCTGAACGGGCGGCTGGAGGGACCCGACGCCGGCGCGCTGATCAACGCCATCCTTGCCGACCATGGGCTGCCGGCGGCCGAAGTGGCGGAAGCCGACGGGACCCTGCAGGGCTACGTCATCGACGAGCCCGGCTCGGCGAGGTCGGCCCTGGAGCCGGTCGTCGATATTTTCGGCCTTGCCGTGTGCGAAGGCCCGAACGGACTGGCGTTCCGGTCGGCGCGGTCGCGCTCGGCCGCGCCCTTGGCGGTCGCGAGAATGGTGGTCGAGGAAGGCGGCGCAACTCTGGAAAGAACGCGGGTTCCCGACCACGAACTGCCGGCGTCGCTGGTGCTGGTATTTCGCGACCACCTTACCGGCTACCAGTCGGCATCGGTGCGCAGCGTACGCCCGGGGGCGGCCGGAAGGCGCGAGCAGACGATGAGTTTTCCGGGGGTGCTGGAGCGGGAGCAGGCGCAGGCGCTCGCCGCCGACGGCTTGCGCCGCGCCTGGGCGGCGCGGGAGACGATCTCGCTGTCCGTCGCCAGCTACCGCGAGGGGCTGGAACCGGGCGCCGTCATCACGGTGCCGGAGGCGGGCACTTCGGAATTCCTGGTGACAGAGGTCGAGGACGGCCTGGTGCGGCGCCTCAAGGCGCGCCGCCTCGAGCGCGCCGCTCCACAGGCCTGGGCCCATCCGCCCGCCACGCCCCTGCTGTCGCCCGTCATCCATGCCGGAACGCCGCATGTCCTGTTCCTGGACCTGCCGGCCCGCGCGGCTTCAACCGCGCCGCAGGACCTGTTTCGCGTTGCTGTGTGGCAAAAGCCCTGGAGAAGCCAGCTTCTCCTTGCCTCGCCGGAAACCACCGGCTTTTCGCCGCGCCTTACGATCGAGCGGCCGGCCGATGTCGGCGAACTGGTCGAGGCGCTGCCGCCGGGCGTTCGCGAGGGCCGGGTGGACCGCTCGAATGCCGCCGTCGTGGATTTGTTCGATACCGAGGCCCAGAGCATCAGCCGGCTGCAATTGCTCAACGGCGCCAACGCCGCGGCGGTGCGTTCCGGGATTGGCGTGTGGGAAATCCTGCAATTCGAGACGGCGGACGAGGTCGAGCCCGGACGCTGGCGGCTTGGCGGCCTGCTGCGCGGCCAACTCGGCACCGGCGACGCCATGGCGGCGGGTTCGCCCGCCGGGGCGCCTTTCGTCATGCTGAACGAACGCGTCAAGGCGGCGGGGCTGCGTGCCGACGAGATCGGCCTGCTGCTCAACTGGCGGATCGGTCCGCTCCAGCGGCATCCTGTCGGACGCGACCTTCGCCCAGCAATTCGGCGGCGGGCGGCCTGCGCGCGCGTCTGCCGCTGGCGCCGGTGCATCTGCGATGCCGGGTATCGGGCGGCGGCGATCTGGTTTTCTCATGGGTGCGGCGCGGACGCGTGAACGCCGACGACTGGGAGGCGACCGAAATTCCGCTCGGCGAGGAGCGCGAGGAATACCGCGTGGATGTCGCGGCAGCGGGCGGCCCGGTCCTGCGGACGGCGACCGTGACCGCGCAAGGCTGGAGCTATGCGGCCGCTGAAATGCTGACGGATTTCGGCGGGATGCCCGCCGAACTGGATCTCGCGGTGCGACAATTCAGCATTTCGGCGGGATGGGGCCTGCCGGCGTCTCGCCGATTCAGTTTGTGAAGAAGCCGGTCCAGCGTGTGACGAAGCTCGATCGGACTCGCCGTATTCGGCACCAATCTATTGAAAGGACTGCGAAATGGACGGCAGCAAACCCTGGTATCTGTCGCGCACCATATGGGCGGCGATCGTCACCATCCTGACAGCGCTTCTCGGACTGCTCGGCGTGTCGCTGGACGGCTTCGACGACGCCGCGCTGGTCGAGACGCTGCTTCAGGCCGCCACCGCGATTGCCGGTGTCGTGGCGCTGATCGGCAGGTTGAGCGCGCGGGCAAGGATCGGGTGAGCGAACAGCCGAAAGGGTAGGCAATTGCGAGGCAACGAGCTTCTGACGCCGGCTTGGATGAGTTCATAAGCAGTCCGACGTCGCGGGCGTATTTTGGAAGTTGCCACCGGTGGGTCGGTTGGTAACGAAATCTAATCCGCCATACTGTCCTGAACAGTACGACGTAATCCATCTCCAGTTTAACCCGCAGGCAGGGCAAGAACAGGCGGACAAACGCTATGCGTTTGTTCTTTCGCCTGCTAGATACAACAGCATCACGCGCTTGTGCGTGCTGTGCCCTATTACCACGCAGGTCAAGGGATATCCTTTCGAAGTCCCTGTGCCGGAGGGCAACAAGACGAGGGGCGTTGTCCTGTCGGATCAGGTCGAAAGCCTGGATTGGTCGGCCAGGGGGGCAGAGTTCCTCGAGAATCGGCCGGACATCGCCCCGCCGGTTGTCGGCAGGATAAAGGCGTTGCTTGGTTTGTAGGGGCGGCCGGTTCGGTTGGGAGCTGCTGGCAACCCCATTTTCCATCGTTCATTCCGCATTCAGCAGGAATGGGCTAGAAAGTCGGCATGAAACGGTTATTCGTCTTGCCTCGGCTGTGGTTTACGGTCCTTTGCGTCGCGAGTCTGTCTGCCGCGCCGGCGGCGGCGGCTCCGCTGGCGATGCCCGCGCCTGCATACGACCAGGCGATCGTTCTGGCTCAGTCGGACTGCTATTCGATCGGCCAGCAGGTGGCGGCGCAGAATGGCGGCACTCTGGCACGCGCCAGCCAGTCGAACCAGGGCGGGCAGCCGGTTTGCGTGATTGTGGTGCTCGTGCCGGGCAAGGACGGCGAGCGGCCGCGCCGCACGGAGATCGTCGTGCCGCTGAATTGACGGCCGCGATTTCACGCCGCGGCGCCGGTCCTGTAAAATGGCCTCCCCAAGATCGGACGGATGATTCCATGCGGATACTCGTCGTCGAGGATGACAAGGACCTCAACCGGCAACTGACCCAGGCGCTCGGCGATGCGGGCTACGTGGTCGACAAGGCGTTCGACGGCGAGGAAGGGCATTTCCTCGGCGACACCGAGCCGTATGACGCGGTCGTGCTCGATGTCGGCCTGCCTCTGATGGACGGCATCAGCGTCGTCGAGCGATGGCGCCGCAACGGCCGCAAGATGCCGGTGCTGATCCTTACCGCGCGCGACCGCTGGAGCGACAAGGTTTCCGGGATCGACGCAGGCGCTGATGACTATGTCACCAAGCCGTTCCACATCGAGGAGGTTTTGGCGCAGGCTGCGCGCGCTGATCCGCCGGGCGGCCGGCCACGCATCCTCCGAACTGACATGCGGGCCGTTGCGGCTCGACACAAAGGCGTCAAAGGCCGATATCGACGGCATGCCGCTGAAACTCACCTCGCACGAGTTCCGGCTGCTGGCCTATCTGATGCATCATATGGGCGAGGTGGTGTCGCGCACCGAATTGATCGAGCATCTCTACGATCAGGATTTCGACCGCGATTCCAATACGATCGAGGTCTTTGTCGGCCGTCTGCGCAAGAAGATGGGCATCGACATGATCGAGACCGTGCGCGGCATGGGCTATCGGATGCGCGAGCCGGAGGCGTGACAGAAACCATACCGCAAGCCCGAAACGGTTCGCGGCTCTGGTCGCGGGCCCTGGCGACGCGCTCGCTGGCTTTCAGGGTTGTCGCCTTCTCCACGATTTGGGCAATTATCGCCCTGATCGTGATCTATACCGTGATCGCCGCCCTATACAGGCAGACCAGCGAGCGCGGCTTCGACAGTCTGCTTTCCGCGCATCTATTCAATCTTATCGGTTCGGTTGGCGTCTCGGCATCCGGCGAACTCACCGGCGCGCCCGATCTCGGCGATCTCCGCTTTTCCCAACCGGGGTCGGGCTGGTACTGGGAGGTGGAGCCGATCGGGCGCGGCCTGACCGGCAATCTGCGCTCCCTTTCCATGACCGAGGCCATTGGCTCGCCGGGCACGGGCGATGCTCCGTTCAACGCGAGCTTCCAGCGCAACTATATGACGGACGGAATTGGCGGCGAGCTGCTGGAGGTGTTCGAGAGCGAATTCGTGCTGGATTCCCAGAATCGCGTGGCGCGCTTCCGCGTCATGGGCAACAGGACGGAGCTTGAACGCGAGATCGACGCCTTCGAATGGCGGCTCTTCACCTACCTGTCTCTGTTCGGCATCGGCATGATTGCCATCAACGCGGCGGCCATCCTTTTCGGTCTGAAGCCGCTCGGACGGGTGCGCGAGGCTCTGGCAAAAGTGCGCGAGGGAACGGCGCAGCGGCTCGGCGGGCGGTTCCCGACCGAGATCGAGCCGCTGGCCAATGAGACCAACGCCCTCATCGAGAACAACCGGCGCATCGTGGAGCGGTCGCGTACCCAGGTCGGCAATCTGGCGCATTCCCTGAAAACGCCGCTTGCGGTGATGCTCAACGAGGCCCGCACGCTTGGCGGCGACAAGGGCAGGATCATCGCGGATCAGGCGTCGGCCATGCAGAGGCAACTCGAATACTATCTGCAAAGAGCCCGCATCGCCGCGCAACGCGACAGCGTCGTCTATCGGACCCCGGTGACGCCGTTGCTGCGGCGCATGGTGCGAGTGATGACGAAGCTGAATGATCGCGTCACTGTCGCCTTCGACCCGCCGGCCGCCGAGATCATCTTTGCCGGCGAGCGCGAGGATCTGGAGGAGATCGTCGGCAATTTGCTGGAAAACGCCATGAAATGGGCGGACAGCCGCGTGGCCTTGTCGCTGGCCCCTGCCGCGTCCGAGGGCGAGCACGGAATGTTCTCGATCACCATCGAGGATGATGGCCCAGGAATTCCAGAGGAGAAGGCGCGCGATGCGCTCAAGCGCGGCGGGCGACTGGACGAGACCAAACCCGGCAGCGGCCTCGGCCTTGCGATCGTTTCCGATCTTGCCAACGAATATGGCGGCAGGATCGAACTCGGCCGCGCCTCGCTGGGCGGGCTGAAGGCGGTTGTGGTTCTGTGCTGCGTCGAGTAGACAGGCCGCCTCGGCGACGGCGCGCCGCGCCGGCCAAATTTCGGTCAAATATCAACCCTATCGCGACGGCGTTGGCAGTGCCGTGAACGGCATCGATCGGTGATGGTGATGATAATTCGTGCGGTGCTGCTTGCCGGACTGCTGGCCTTGTCCGGCTGCGCGTCCATGCCGGGCATGGGCAGCTTCAAGGGTGGGGGCCGGCCCCCATCGGGTGGCAATGCCATTATGGTTGGCGGCCTGATAGCCGGATCGATCGGCTCCGACCTTGGTGACGGTGACAGGCAGAGGGCGCTGGCGGCCGAATTTCAAGCGCTCGAATATGCGCAGACCGGCCAGGCGGTGACCTGGACGGGCGACCGCGCCGGCCGTTCCGGCAGCGTTGTCCCGGCGCAGCCCTACAGGGTCGGATCCCAGGACTGCCGTCAATTTACGCACAAGGTCGTGATCGACGGCAGTACGCGTACCGCCCGCGGCACGGCTTGCCGTAATACTGACGGAAGCTGGGTGACACTGACCTGAACCGGACTGTCGCCCGTTCGTGGCGGTCAATCAGCCGCAGCGACGATCAATTGGCAGAGCCCATCGGGGCGGATAATAGAGGCGCATGCTGTTCTGGATCGTTGCCGCGCTGCTGACGCTGGCCGCCAGTCTGGCGGTGATCGTGCCGCTGGCCGGCCGGCCCCGCCCCGACAGCGCGGCGGATCATGACATCGAGGTCTATCGCGACCAGTTCCAGGAACTGGAGCGGGACGCCGCGCGCGGCCTTATCGGCGCGGCGGAGGCCGACGAGGCGAAGGCCGAGATCGGCCGGCGTATCCTGCGGCTTGCGGACGCGCCGGGAGAAAAAACCGCGGCGGCCACCCCCGGCCGCACTGGTCGCTTGGTGGGGGCCGCCGCCGTTTTGGCGGTTCCGATTGTCGCGTGGGGGGTCTACGCCACGGTGGGATCGCCATACTTGCCCAGCCAGCCATTGAGCGCGCGACTGGAAAAGAACCCGGCCGAGAGCACGCTCGACGAACTGATCGCCCGCGCCGAGGGGCACCTTGCGTCAGAATCCCGAGGATGGCCGCGGCTGGGATGTGCTCGCGCCGGTCTATTTGCGGGGCGGGCGCTTCGCCGATTCGGCCACCGCCTATCGCAATGCGATGCGCCTGCTCGGCGAAAGCCCCGACAGGCTGGCGGGTCTCGGCGAAGCGTTGGCGGGCGCGGCCGGCGGACTGGTGACGGCCGAGTCGCGGGCCGCGTTCGATCAAGCAGCCGCGCTTGCGCCCGATAATCCAAAATCCCGTTTCTACCTTGCTACGGCGCTTGCGCAGGAAGGCCGGCTGGAGGAGGCTGCGGCCGCCTGGCGAGCGATGCTGGACCGTCTGCCCGCCGACAGCCCGTGGCGGGGAGCAACGCAGGAGGCGATCGCCGAGGCGAGCCGCCGTATTGCCGCCGGCTCGCCGCCCGCGCCGGGTCCCACCGAAGATGACGTCGAGGCGGCGGCGTCGATGTCGGCCGGCGACCGCGCGGCGATGATCGAGCAGATGGTAAGCGGTCTCGACGCAAAGCTCAGGCAGAATCCGAACGATGCGGAAGGCTGGATGCGGCTCGTTCGTTCCTATGCCATGCTCGGCAAGACGGATCAGGCGCGCGATGCGCTCGCACGCGGCATCAAGGCGGTGGGCGGCGACAGCGAAGACGGCAAACGGCTTGCCGCGCTCGCGGCGTCGCTGGGCCTGTCGTCCACCCAATGAGATTGAAATGACCCGCAAGCAGAAAAGATTGTCCGTCATCGCCGGGGCCATGGCTTTCCTCGCCGCCGCCGCGGCACTCACCTTCTATGCGCTCGGCCAGAAGGCATCCTTTTTCTACATGCCGGCGGAACTGGAGGCTGCGACACTGCAGCCCGGACAGCGCATCCGCCTGGGCGGACTGGTCGAGGCGGACACGGTCAAGCGCGGCCAGGGCACCGAAGTTTCCTTTTCGGTCACGGATGGCGATAAATCGGTGCCGGTCACTTTCGTCGGCATCCTTCCCGATCTATTCCGGGAAGGGCAGGGGGTGATCGCCGAAGGCACGATGCGCGCCGACGGAGTATTCGCGGCCGACAGCGTGCTTGCCAAGCACGACGAGACCTATATGCCGAAGGAAGTCGCCGACAGTTTGAAGGAAAAGGGCGTCTGGCAGGACATGCCTGCGAAACCGGGATCGTGACATGATCGTCGAGACGGGCCATTTCGCGCTTGTGCTGGCCTTTGCGCTGTCGCTGGTGCAGTCGGTGGTGCCGCTGGCCGGAGCGCGGATCAGGGATGAGCGGCTCATGGCGGCTGGAGGACCGGTCGCCATTGCCGCGTTCGTGCTCGTCGGCATCGCGTTCGCCGCGCTGACGGCAGCCTATGTCCAGTCGGATTTCTCGGTCGCGAATGTATGGGAGAATTCGCATTCGCTGAAGCCGATGCTCTACAAATTCACCGGCACATGGGGAAACCACGAAGGCTCGATGCTGCTTTGGGTGCTGATCCTGACTTTCTTCGGCGCCCTGGTCGCGGCCTTCAGCGGAAATCTGCCCGCGACGCTGCGCGCCAATGTGCTGAGTGTTCAGGGCTGGATCGGCGCGGCCTTTCTGCTGTTCGTGCTGACCGCCTCCAATCCGTTTCTGCGTCTCGTTCCGGCGCCTTTCGAGGGCCGCGATCTCAATCCGCTCCTGCAGGATGTCGGGCTCGCCATCCATCCGCCGCTGCTCTATCTCGGCTATGTCGGCTTCTCGATCTCATTCTCCTTTGCGGTCGCCGCGCTGATCGACGGCCGCGTGGACGCGGCGTGGGCGCGCTGGGTGCGGCCATGGACGCTGACGGCCTGGATGTTCCTGACGGGTGGCATCGCCATGGGCTCATACTGGGCCTATTACGAGCTCGGCTGGGGCGGCTTCTGGTTCTGGGACCCTGTCGAGAATGCTTCCTTCATGCCGTGGCTCGCCGGCACGGCGCTGCTGCATTCGGCGATCGTCATGGAGAAGCGCTCGGCATTGAAGATCTGGACGGTCCTGCTCGCCATCCTCACCTTCTCGCTGTCGCTGCTCGGCACGTTCCTCGTCCGCTCCGGCGTATTGACGTCCGTCCACGCATTCGCCACCGATCCGACCCGCGGCGTGTTTATCCTGGCAATTCTGTTCGTGTTCATCGGCGGTTCGCTTTCGCTCTTCGCCTTGCGCGCGGGCAGCCTGAGCGCCGGCGGCATCTTCCACCCGATCTCGCGCGAGGGTGCGCTGGTCCTCAACAACCTGTTCCTGACCACCGCGGCGGCGACCGTGCTGATCGGCACGCTTTATCCGCTGATCATCGAGGCCATCTCCGGCGACAAGATCTCGGTCGGGGCGCCCTTCTTCAATCTGACCTTCGGGCCGCTGATGCTGCCGCTGCTGGTGCTCGTTCCGTTCGGCCCGCTGCTGGCCTGGAAGCGCGGCGATATCTATGCGGCCGCGCAGCGGCTGATGGCCGCTTTCGGCGGCGCGCTGCTGGCGGTCCTTGCCACACTGCTCCTGGTCGACGGGTCATCGGTATTCGCAGCGCTCGGCATCGGCCTGTCGGTGTGGATGATGCTCGGCGCGCTCACCGATCTCGCGCAAAAATCCGCGCTCGGCACCGTGCCGCTCGCGGTCGCAGCACGGCGTTTTGCCGGACTGCCGCGTTCGGTCTTCGGCACGGCCATGGCGCATTTCGGCATGGGACTGACGGTTCTGGGTATCGTCGCGACGCTGGCCTTCCAGGCGGAACATATCACCGTCATGAAACCCGGCGAGACGACGGATATTGCCGGCCGCACGCTTCGCTTCGAGGGCGTGGCGCCGGTGCGCGGCCCCAACTATACGCAAACGCTGGCAAACTTCATCCTGGAAGATCGCGGGGAGACTTTGGGCGAGGTGACTTCCGCCAAGCGCCTCTACATTGCGCGCCAGATGCCGACCACGGAGGCGGGCATACTGACGCTCGGCCTGAGCCAGCTCTATGTTTCGCTGGGCGATGCGACCGGCGATGGCGGCATCGTCGTACGAATCTGGTGGAAGCCGCTGGTGACGCTGATCTGGCTTGGCGCCCTGGTTATGATGGGGGCGGCCGCCGTCTCGCTGACCGACCGCCGCCTGCGTGTCGGCGCCCCGTCACGGCGCGCCAGGCCGTCCGTCGCGCAATCGGCGGCCAAGGCATGATGCGGCTCGGCACGCTGATCGCCGCCATTATGCTCGGCGTCCTTGCCGCTATGCCCGCCAGTGCGGTGCAGCCCGGCGAGGTGCTTGCCGATCCGGCGCTGGAAGCTCGGGCCCGGGCGCTTTCCTCCGAGCTGCGCTGCATGGTCTGCCAGAACCAGTCTATCGACGATTCCGACGCGGAACTCGCCCATGACCTGCGCGTGCTGGTGCGCGAGCGCCTGTCGGCGGGCGACACGGACGAGCAGGTGCTGGATTTCGTCGTGGCGCGCTACGGCGAGTTCGTCCTGCTGAAACCCCGCTTCAATCCGCGCAACGCGCTGTTGTGGGGCACGCCGGTGCTACTGCTGGTGGCCGGCGGGATTTTCATCGTGGTTGCCGGCCGATCCAGGCGAAAGGTCACGCCCAAGCTGTCTGACGAGGAAGCAGCGGAACTCGACCGCCTGCTCGGAAAGACGGAACAATAGCGACCAGATCCAAGGGCGTAGCCGACCCGGGTTTCAGCCGGGAGGATCGGGTGCGCGGATCGCCGTCAACTCGAACACCGGCTGCGTTTCCGCGAAGCCTTTCAGCGCATGCCGGCCGAGGTCTTTCACCATGCCGGCGGGCAGCATCAGGGCGACATCGGCCGAGCAGACGGCGCGCCTGTCGAGCAGCTTGGCGATGCCTTCCAGCCGGCTCACATGGTTCACCGTCGGGCCCACAATGGTAAAGTCGAGCCGGTCGAGGCTGCCGATATTGCCGTAGACGACCGGGCCGACATGCAGGGCGGCGACGAAGGGCGTATCATCGGAAGCCTGTGCGAAGGCCCGCGCAATGGCCCGCATGGCGCGCAGGCAGGCCTCCTGCCGTCCCACATCCTCGGCCGAAAACACCGAAAGCACGCCGTCGCCGACGAATTTGAGCACGTCGCCGCCTTCCGCGCGCACGGCCTCCACGACGACCTCGAAATAAAGTCCCAGCCGGTCGAGCAGGGCCTCCGGCGTCAGTCGCTCCGACAGGCTGGTAAATCCGCGCAGGTCCGTAACCAGCACGGCGGCGTCGACTTCCGTCGTCTGTCCGCGCAGGAAGGCGCCCTTGACGACGCGTGCCGCGGGTCCCGATCCCAGATAGACCTCCAGGAGACTATTCATCGAATACCGCATCGCCGCGGGTTCCATCGCGGCCGCTATGGCTGGCGCAAGCGCCTCGATCAGCGCCGCCTCGCCGTCGGCAAACCCGCCGGGACGATCGGTGGTAAACGCGCCGACCTGGACGGATCCGTCTCCGTATTCGATCGGCACGGCCAGGTAGTCGGTGCCGCCGGCCTCGGCCAATTCGAACAGAACGGGATGATCGCGGCCGCTCTCCAGCCTTTCGAGCGAATGCCGGAAACTCGTCCTCGACGTGATGACGTGCTCGAACGGGCTGTTGTGATAGGACGCCGTCGCCAGCATCTTGCGCTCTATCGTGTAAAGTTCCGCTCCGCTTTCGCGTGACCACACGGCGCCCCAGGCGGCGATGAGCGGATTGGCGACCCGCTGCCCTATGCGCACACGCCATAACGGAATGCCCGTCGCGACCAGCCGGTCGACCAGACCCTTGACGATCGCGTCCGGCCGCAGGTTTTTGCGGGCCGGCCCGACCAGCCAGGCCGCGATGCCGGCGACGCTCGATTCCTCGTCATCCATCCTCATTACTCCGAAACCCGGACGAAATCGCGCTGACCGGCGCAGCGAAATCCAACATTACCTAAATTTCATGTGCCGGAAATGGCGCCGTAATGTGCCGACTCCTATCTCTGCCGGCAGCGGTTACCGCCAAGAACGAATCCCGCTGAAGAGGAACAGGACGGCCATGCACAGACCCAACAACCCCCTATCGCGGACGCGCGCACGTCTTTTCGCCGCGGCTGCTTCCATTGCAATCGCAGGCGCCATCGGCTTCAGCGCCGTGACCACAGGCACCGCGCCCGTGCTTGCGGAAGCCGTGCGCGTCGCGGCGCCGCAGGCGCCGAGCTTCGCCGACGTCGTCGAGAAGGTTTCGCCTGCCGTCGTCAGCGTCCAGGTCAAGTCGAAGGTCGAACCGGTCTCCGACCGGGGCGACAATTCTTCCCAGGGCCAGGAATTCCAGGGCCGGGGCTTTGACGACCTTCCAGACAATCATCCGCTGAAGCGCTTCTTCCGCGAGTTCCGCGGCGACGGCAACGGTGACGACGAGCGTGCGCACCCGCGCCGTGAAGGCCGCGAGTTCAAGCGCGCGCGTCCGGTGGCCCAGGGCTCGGGCTTCTTCATTTCCGAGGACGGCTACATTGTCACCAACAACCATGTCGTCGAGGGCGGGCAGTCCTTCGCGGTCGTGACCGACAAGGGCGACGAGCTGGAGGCAAAGCTTATCGGCACCGATCCGCGCACGGATTTGGCCGTGCTCAAGGTCGATGACAGCCGCAAGTTCACCTATGTCGATTTCGCCGATGACGCCAAGGTTCGCGTCGGCGATTGGGTCGTGGCGGTCGGCAATCCGTTCGGCCTGGGCGGCACGGTGACGGCTGGCATTGTCTCGGCGCGTGGCCGCGACATCGGCGCCGGCCCCTACGACGACTTCATCCAGATCGACGCGGCGGTCAACCACGGCAACTCCGGCGGCCCGGCGTTCAACCTGAGCGGCGAGGTCGTCGGCATCAACACCGCGATCTTCTCGCCTTCGGGCGGCAATGTCGGCATCGCTTTCGCCATTCCTGCCTCGACCGCCCATGAGGTCGTGCAGGATCTGATGAAGGACGGCAGCGTGTCGCGCGGCTGGATTGGCGTTCAGATCCAGCCGGTCAACAAGGACATCGCCGACTCGCTCGGCCTAGCCGACGCCAAGGGCGCGCTCGTCTCCGAGCCTCAGGCCGATGGCCCGGCGCACAAGGCCGGCATAAAGGCCGGCGACGTGATCGTCGCTGTCGACGGAAAGGACGTGGCGTCGCCGCGCGAACTCGCTCGCGTCATCGGCGGCATCCAGCCGGGCAAGTCGGTTGAGCTGACGGTGTGGCGCAATGGCAAGTCCGAGCCGGTCAAGCTCGAGCTGGGCACCCTGCCCAGCGACAAGCAGGCTTCGGCGGATGACGAAAAGTCCCCGAATGCCGAGCCTTCCTCGCTGGCCGACCTCGGCCTGACCGTCACGCCCGCCGAGGACGGCAAGGGTCTCGTGGTCACCGATGTCGATCCGGAGAGCGATGCCGCCGACCGCGGCATCCAGGCCGGCGACGTCATCACCTCCGTCAATTCGCGAGAGGTGAAGGCGACCGGCGATGTGACGGCCGCCATGGACGACGCCGCCAAGGCCGGCCGCAAGGCCGTCCTCTTTCAGGTCACACGTGACGACAGCAACCGCTTCGTGGCGCTACCGCTCGCCCGGAGCTGATCGGAAAGCCCGGCGCCTCGATCGACCGCCCCTCGAAAGGCGCGCCGGGCCGGCAAACCGGTCGCTGTAGTCAGTCCCTTGCGATCGGTTCGGCGGCAGCGGCTTCAGGGCTGCTGCCGCACGATTTTGGAGCAAAGCCGATGAACATCCTGCCGACAGAGATGCAGGCTTTCGCATATGGTGATCCGATGAAGATTCTGGTCATTGAGGACGATCGCGAGGCCGCCGGCTATTTGCAGAAGGCTCTGTCCGAGACAGGCCACACGGTGCATGTCGCCTCGGACGGGGACGCCGGCTACACCATGGCCGACACGGGCGACTATGACGTGATGATCGTCGACCGCATGCTGCCGCGCCGCGACGGCCTTTCGGTGATCGCGGGGCTGCGTTCACAGGGCAACACCACGCCGGTCCTTATCCTCTCGGCGCTCGGCGAGGTGGACGACCGGGTGACCGGCCTGCGGGCCGGGGGCGACGACTACCTCACCAAGCCCTATGCTTTCAGCGAGCTTCTCGCCCGCGTCGAGGTGCTGTGCCGCCGGGCCAACGTCAAGGACGCCGAGACGGTCTACAGGGTCGGCGATCTCGAGCTCGACCGCCTGTCGCACACGGTGCGCCGCGCCTCGCGCGAGATCGTGCTGCAGCCGCGCGAATTCAAGCTGCTTGAATATCTGATGCGCCATGCCGGCCAGGTGGTCACGCGGACCATGCTGCTGGAAAATGTCTGGGACTATCACTTCGACCCGCAGACCAATGTGATCGACGTCCATATCTCGCGGCTTCGTTCGAAAATCGAGAAGGGCTTCGACACGCCGATCCTGCACACGGTGCGCGGCGCGGGTTATATGCTGAAGTCCGCCTAAGCAGGTTCCGGAAAGGTGTGTCACGGTTTTCCGACAGAAACCTGCGACAAAACAAGAGGCGAAGCGTGGGCGAAGCCACGCAAGTCTGCTTAGTGGAGCGAATTCGGCACTCGCATTCCGGGTGACATCAAGTGCGGGGCGGATCTCAAATTCAAAGCTCCAATAGAAAATCATAGTGTTGCCAGTGGTCCTTTGATTCCAGCATTCGCTTCAACGGACCGTATCAATGGGATGCGAATGTTGGAACCGGACCACTAGCCGATGCGGCTGCCCGCGATCTTCCGGACTACCGCCGCGCGCCTGTCGGCGCTCTATCTTCTGCTGTTCGGCCTGTGCGCCGTCGGCCTCGTCTTCTATATGACCGCGCTCTCGGCGCGGATGCTGACCTCGCAGACGCAGGATACGATCAACGAGGAAGTGCTGGGGCTCGCCAACGCTTACCAGCGCGGCGGCCTGCCGCTTCTGGTGCGCACGATCGAGCGGCGGTCGCGTCAGCCCGGCGCCAATCTCTACCTGATCGCCGACGCCAATGGGCGTATCCTGTCCGGCAATGTCGAGAATCTCGCGCCGGGGGTTCTTGATGTCGAGGGCTGGACTGAAAGGCCTTTCGCCTACCAGCGCTTTGGGGAGACCGGCCTGGACCGCCGTACGCGCGCCACTGCCGAATCAGACGTGGCGGTCCTGGAGGCGGAGACGCGGCACGCGGCGATCGCTCTCGTTCTGCGGCTGCCCAACCAGATGATCGTCATGGTCGGCCGCGATCTCGGCGAACCGGAGCGATTCCGCGCCATCGTGCGGCGCGCTCTGGCCGTGGCGCTGGGCATCATGGGTCTTGGCGGGCTGTTGATCTGGCTGTTCGTCGGCCGGCGTGCCTTGAAGCGCATCGACAGCGTTTCGCAGGCGAGCCGCCGCATCATGGGCGGGGATCTGAGCGGCCGGCTCCCGTTGAGCGGCGCCGGCGACGAGTTCGACCGCTTGTCGGAGAACCTCAATGCGATGCTCGGCCGTATCGCCGAGCTCAATGAGGGCCTGAGGCAGGTGTCCGACAACATCGCCCATGACCTCAAGACGCCGCTCACCCGGTTGCGCAACCGCGCGGAGGCGGCACTTGGAGCCCGGACCGAAGGCAAGGAATATCGCGAGGCGCTGGAGGCGACGATTGTCGAATCCGACCAACTCATCCGCACTTTCAACGCCATATTGATGATTTCGCGGCTGGAAGCCGGCTACTCCGCCGAGCCGACGGCGCGGATCGACCTATCCGAACTGGTGCTCGGGGTGGTCGAACTGTACGAGCCGGTGGCCGAGGACGTGGGAGTGGCGCTCGCCGCCGAAGTTCCGGCCGGCATGGCCATCGAGGGGAATCGCGAACTCATCGCCCAGTCGGTTTCCAACGTCGTCGACAACGCCATCAAATATTCGGCGGGTGTCGGTGCGGCGCCAAAGGTGACGGTCGGGCTGGAGCGTAAGGACGGTGAAATGGTCCTGCGTGTCTCCGACAACGGGCCGGGCATTCCCGACGAGGCCGACCGCAAGCGCGCCACGGAGCGTTTCGTGCGGCTGGAGCAGAGCCGCTCACAGCCGGGCTCGGGCCTTGGCTTGAGCCTGGCCAAGGCCGTGATGAAATTCCACGGCGGCCGCCTTGATCTGGAACCCAACAATCCCGGACTATGCGTCATCATGAGTTTTCCGCGCAAGGAGGATGGGTAGATGACAGGCGCGCCGGTCGGGGCGGGGGCAAGACCTCGCCTGTTCGACAAGAAACCGAACCGGCTGACACCACTGGATGCGGCCGCTTCCCGGCGGGAATTGCGCGACATGGCCGCCCTGGCCGAGGAAAGGCAGTTGCCCCGGCTTGCCTCCCTGCTGTCGGGGCGGGACACGGAGGCGGACTTCCTCGCCGCGGTCTTCGATCTTTCCGACTTCATGCGCGACTGCGCCCGGCGCCGGCCAGGCATGCTCGACCAGCTTTTCGACACCTCAATCGAGGAAAGGCTTTCCGCAATCGACATAGCCATTCGCTGCTTGCCTTTTGTCCAGGGCGCCACCGAAAAGGGCCTGATGAGCGATCTGCGCCGGCTGAAGGGCGAAGCGCACTTCCTGATCGCTCTCGATGAACTTGCCGGATTTGCCGGCGCCGATCTCACGGTGCGCCGATTGAGCGCGCTGGCCGATTCATGCACCAATGCGGGCATCGATTTCCTGCTCCGCGACGCGCACCAAGGCGGCAAGCTCGCTCTGCCCGATCCGGCCAGACCCGGCGACGGGTCGGGCTGGATCGTGCTCGGCATGGGCAAGCTGGGCGCCCATGAACTCAATTTCTCCTCCGACATCGATCTCGTGGTGTTCGTCGAGCCGGAGGCCCCGGCGGTGGTGGATCCGCTCGACGCGACGGAACTGTTCTCGCGGCTGACCAGGCGGCTGGTGCGTATCCTGCAGGACCGCACCGACGCCGGCTACGTCTTCCGCACCGACCTGCGATTGCGGCCCGATCCCGGCTCGACGCCGCTGGCGATCCCGGTCGAGGCGGCCCTCAACTATTACGAGGGGCGCGGCCAGAACTGGGAACGGGCGGCGATGATCAAGGCGCGGCCGATCGCCGGCGACCTCGCCGCAGGCAATTCCTTTCTCAAGGAACTGCAGCCCTATGTCTGGCGCAAATACATGGATTTCGCGGCGATCGCCGACGTTCATTCGATCAAGCGCCAGATCCACGCGCATAAGGGGCACGGCGAAATCGCCGTCAAGGGCCATAACGTCAAGCTCGGCCGCGGCGGCATTCGCGAGATCGAGTTCTTCGTGCAGACCCAGCAGTTGATCGCCGGCGGCCGCTTCCCCGAACTGCGCGGCCGCGAGACCGTGCCGATGCTGGCCGAACTCGCGCGGCATCGCTGGATCACGACGGAGGCGCGCGACGCTCTGACCGAGCAATACTGGTTTCTGCGGCGCGTCGAGCACGCCATCCAGATGGTGGCCGACGAGCAGACGCACACGCTGCCGGACTCCGACGAGGGGCTCGAGCGCATCGCCCGGCTTCTCGGCTATGACGACGGCGAGGCTTTCTCGACGGCGTTTCGGGCATCCCTGCACGAGGTCGAGCGCCATTATGCCGCGCTGTTCGAAAGCGCGCCGGAACTCTCCGCCGGCGTCGGCAATCTCGTTTTCACCGGCGACGTGGACGATCCGGACACGCTGAAGACCCTGGAGCGGCTCGGCTTCGAACGGGCGAGCGACATATGCAGGACCATCCGCACCTGGCATTTCGGCCGCTACAAGGCGACGCGCTCGGCCGAAGCGCGCGAGCGGCTGACCGAACTGACGCCGGCGCTGCTGGAGGCCTTCGGCCAGACGCGGCGCGCCGACGAGGCCCTGCTGCGCTTCGACGCGTTCCTGGCCGGGCTGCCGGCGGGCATACAGCTTTTTTCGCTGTTGCAGTCCAATCCGGCGCTGCTCAGGCTGCTGGCCACGATCATGAGTGCGGCCCCGGCGCTTGCCGCCATCATCACGCGCCGTCCGCATGTTTTCGACGGGCTGCTCGATCCCGCGCTGCTCGCCGAACTGCCGAATCGCGCCTATCTGGCCGGGCGGCTGGCGGCCTTCCTCCAGAATGTGACGGCGCATGAGGAAGTGCTGGACCGGCTGCGCATCTTCGCGTCGGAGCAGAAGTTCCTGATCGGCGTGCGGCTGCTGGCGGGCACCATCGATTCGATCCGGGCAGGCAAGGCGTTTTCCGATCTCGCCGATCTCACCATTGGAACCGCCCTCGATGCGGTGACGGCCGAATTCGCCATCCGCCACGGCAAGGTGCCGGGGGGGAGGGTGGCGATCCTCGGCATGGGCAAGCTGGGCAGCCGCGAACTGACCGCCGGCTCCGACGTCGACCTGATCCTGCTCTACGACCATGATGCCGACGCAGACGAGTCCGACGGCGAGAAGGGGCTCGCGCCTTCGCACTACTTTGCCCGGATGACGCAGCGCCTGATCGCGGCGGTCTCGGCGCAGACGGCGGAGGGCGTGCTCTACGAACTTGACCTGAGATTGCGCCCGTCCGGCAACAAGGGACCGGTCGCCACCCATATCGACGCCTTTCGCAAATATCAGCGCAATGATGCCTGGACCTGGGAGCACATGGCTCTGACGCGGGCCCGGCCGGTGGCGGGAGATGCCGCGTTTCGCGCCGCGGTGGAGGCGGAAGTGGAAGCGGTTCTTGCCATTCCGCGCGACGCCGGCGACGTCTTCAAGGACGCGGCCGGCATGCGGCGCATGATCGGCAAGGAGAAGCCGCCGCGCGACATGTGGGACATCAAGCTGATTCCCGGCGGCCTGATCGATCTCGAATTCATCGCGCAATGCGCGGTGCTGACCGGCAATGCCGAAAGCGGCGGCGCGCATCTCACCGCTACGGCGGAAATCCTGGCGCGGCTCGCGCCGCGCTTCGCGGACGCGCAGACGAGGCAGGAGCTGTGCGATGCCGACGCGCTCTATTCGGCGCTGACGCAGATGATCAGGCTCTGCCTGACAGGTCCGTTCGTGCGCAAGGAGGTTCCACCCGGCCTGACGGACCTTCTGATCCGCATAACCGATCTGCCCGACATCGGCGTGCTGGAAGCGCATGTCAAGGAAACGGCGCAACGCGTACGGGTCCATTTCGGCCGGCTGCTGCGTGCCGGCGGCTCCTGACGGTTCAGGGACAGCGGTCGTGCCTGCGGGTTGTGACGATGCAAAAGGAGAGCAACGATGAGGATATCGACGAAACTCGCGATGGCATTTCTGGCCATGGCCGCGACGGCCGGCACCTCGGCAGTCGCCGGCGACCAGACCAAGGGACGCGGCGAACGCGGAAATTTCCGCTTCGAACGCGCGGATGCCGATTCCAGCGGCGACATCACTTACGAGGAATTTGCCGCCGCCATGCAGAAGCGCATCGGCACAGCCGACAAGGATGGCGACGGCAGGATGACGATCGCGGAGATAGCGTCCGAGATCGAACGGATGCGCGCCGAACGGATGGCACGGCGGATCGTCGAGCGCTTCGACGCGGACGGTGACGGCATGCTGACGGCGGCCGAAATCGAATCGCGGCAGAAGAAGATGTTCGCGCTGATGGATCGCAACGACGACGGCAGGATCGTGCCCCGGGAAATGCCGCGGCGCGGCAAGGAGCGCTGACGAGGCAGGGGCCAAAAGGCCCGCGTCTACTCGGCCGCCTCGCGCATCGGCGCCGCCTGGGGCGGCGCCTTCCGGTCCGGGATGCGTACTGACACGATGGTGCCCACACCTTCGGTCGAGCGTATTTTCAGCGCGCCGCCGTGCAGTTCGGCTAGCGAACGCGAGATGGCCAGGCCGAGCCCCGACCCGGCGTGGCTTTTTGAAAACTGATTCTGGACCTGCTCGAAGGGGCGTCCAAGCTTGCGCAGCGCGCTTTTCGGGATGCCGCAGCCATTGTCCTCGATCGTCAGCATTATGGCGCTGGAAACCTTGCGGACGCGAACCAGTATGTGCCCGCCTTCGCCGGTGAACTTCACCGCGTTGGACAACAGGTTGATGACGATCTGCTTGATGGCGCGGCGATCGGCGACAAGCGTCATTGCGTCGGCGATCCGCGTCTCCACGGCGATCGATTTCTGCGCCGCCTGCAGCGAGATTACACGCACTGTCTCGCTGATCAGCGGATTGAGGTCGATCTCCTCGCGCTCCATCGAGAACTGGCCGGCTTCGATCTTCGACATGTCGAGTATGTCGTTGATGACGCCAAGCAAATGTTTTCCGCTGCTGTTGATGTCGTTGGCATATTCCTCATAGCGCGGCGATCCGAGCGGCCCGAACAGTTTGGATGCCATCAATTCGGAAAAGCCGATGATGGCGTTGAGCGGTGTACGCAACTCGTGCGACATGTTGGCCAGGAACTCCGACTTCGCCCGGTTCGCGGCCTCGGCGCGGTCCTTCTCCCTTACATATTTCTTGTTGAGATCGACCAGTTCGCGCGTGCGTTCCTCCTCGTTGCGGCGCGCCTGGCTGAGGTCGTGCAGATTGGCCATGAGCCGCCGCTCGCCGTCGACCAGCCGCTCCTGGTGCTGCTTGATCAAGGTGATGTCGGTGCCGAGCGACACGGTGCTGCCGTCGCGGGTCTTCAATTCGTTGACCTGCAGCCAGCGCCCGTCGGCGAGCTGGCGCTCGTAGGTGGCGCCGCCGCGCGGTCCGTTGGGATTGGCGATGCGCCGCTCGGTAGCGAAGGCCGTCATACGGCCTTCGATCTCATCGCGCGACACACCCGGCATCGTGTCTCTGTCCGAAAGTCCGCTGTCCTGCTGGTATTTGGTGTTGCACATGACGAGGCGGCCGGCCACGTCCCAAAGCACGAAGGACTCGCTGATGCTTTCGATCGCCGTGCGCAGCCTGAGGTCGGCCGCTTCCGAGCGGGCGGCGAGATGGTGCTGCTCGGTGATGTCGACGGCGATGCCGATGAGCTGGATGTCGGATGCACCGGAATCGATGACCTGAGCGCGGGCGCGCACCCAGACCCAGCGGCCGTCGGCGTGGCGCATGCGGAAGACCTGGTCGATGTTGTCGATTTCGCGCGCCACTATCTTTTCGGCGAGATGGAACAGGTCGCCGTCGTCACGGTGAATGATCGCCGAGACGTCGCCGAAGGACAGCATGGATTCGCAAGGCTGATAGCCCAGCATCTCGTACATGGAGCGTGACCAGTACATCTTGCCGCGCACCATGTCCCAGTCCCAGAGTCCGCAGCGCCCGCGGATGAGCGCGAGGTCGATGCGCTGGTGCGCGTCGCGGTAGATGCGGTCGGCCGCCTGCGCGCGGCTCGCCTGGCGGAAATAGGCGTGGAGAATAATGATCAGCACGCCGGCGGTGAGCACGAACAGCGTGATGTTGAGCGATACGGCCTTGGTCCAGTCCGCGAAGATGGCTTTCTCCGGAACCATCGCGGCGACCAGGCCGCGTTCGGACACGAGACCCATCGCCAGCCACGGCGCGCCCTCCACCGTTACCGACAACACGCCGGCCTGCTCGCCGAACATGAACAGGCGCTGGCCGCCGGATATGATCGTGTCAAGCCGCGTGCCGCGCCACGGCGCCGCCGAGGGCGAGACCGCGACGACCTTGAAGCGTTCATCGGCGAGGGCGAGAACATGCCAAGTGCCGAGAAAGGCACGCTGCATCGTGCGTTCGATGCTGTCCTGCGCCGCCGCCGCGTCGTCCGCGCTTTCGACCTTGGCCAATGAGGCGGCTAGTTCGCTTGCCGCAAGCGCCAGGATGGTTCGGGCATTGCGTTCGATCTCGTCATGATGGGCAAGCAGCGACAGCGCGCGCACTATCGCGATGACGATGAGAAATACGACGATCAGCAAGGGGATCGAGCGCCTGAGAAACGGCTCGACGGCGAGCAGGCGCCGGTATGCGGGGGCCGCGAACACGCTGGCGCCACGCGTTCGCGCCGTCTTGCGCCTCGCAAAACCCGACCTGCCGGCCGTGTCCCACGCGTCCGCCCTCGGCATCAAATTGGCTCCCGATGTTCTGGAGATCCGGCAACGCCGCACATCCGAATCTGCCCTAAAGAATCAGAGGAGATTCGCGTTGTCCAGAGGGCTGTTAAAAATCGTCAGGTGGACGGCGACCACGCCGGGTTGGATTCACCCGGAACGGCCCTGAAACGGCGCCGTCGATGGGCGTGCCGGAAAGTCCGGGATCGCACGATCGGCCGTAGACTCAGGGCTCGACGCGCCGCAACACGCTGAACTGGAAGGCTTGCGTGGAACCCCAGGGCGTCGTGTGGCGGTGCCTTCGTTCCTCGACGAGCCGGAACGACGGGCCGAGCGCCGCGGCCAGCAGGGCCGAATCGTAACGCATGACCGGCAGGCCGCTGCAGCGCTCCGGACCATCCGGCGCGAATGTCGCGATGATCGCGTGGCCGCCAGGCTTCACGGCCGTGGTCAGGCGTTCGACATAGGCGTCGCGGTCAGCCGCATCGGTCAGAAAGTGAAACGCCGCCCGGTCATGCCAGATGTCGTAGGTCCGGCCGGGGCGCCATCGGGTCACGTCCGCGACGATCCAGTCGACCTGGCTTGCCGCTCCTCCAAGCCGTTGCCTGGCCGCGTCGAGCGCCACATTCGAAATGTCCAGCACGGCGAGCGAGCGCCACCCGGCGTCAAGGAGCGCGTCGACAAGGCGCGAGGCGCCGCCGCCTATGTCGATCAGGGAAGAGGCCGCCGTCGCGCCGATCCGCGCTATGAGATCGAGCGAGACTTCGGGTCGCTGTTCGAACCAGCTCACGCCGGCCTCGCCCCTGTCGGAATAGGTCTTCTGCCAATGGCTTTGCCGGTTTTCCTCGTTCACGGGACAACTTCCTGCCGCGCTCGCCGGCCCGTGCGCTCCGGCGGGTTCGGCCGCCGTTCATCAATTCTTAATCATAGCGCATTCGCCTCGGCGATGGTGCTGTTCTTTACGCCCGTCCGCCGCCAGTACGCATGGTCAAGCCTGCCTGAAGGCGGGTAGGAGGGGCGCGCTGGCCCAACAAATGGGAGGTGGTGCTCTTTACACGAATCCGGCTCTCGACAAAACTGAATGAGCCCTTATCTCCAGGGCGTAGTCCGTCCACGAAACGTCCGGAGTTGACATGACCGTCTTTACACCCAAGTTCGGGATGGGCGCGTCGGTGACGCGATTGGAAGACCGGGCCTTCATCACCGGCAATGGCCGCTACACCGACGATATTTCGAGACCCGGCATGTTGCATGGCTATGTGCTGCGTTCGCCGGTGGCCAAGGGGACGTTCCGGATAGCCTCCACCGAGGCGGCGCGGGCCGCGCCTGGCGTGCATCTGGTGCTGACCGGGGCTGATCTCGGCGATCTCGGCCCGATCCGGTCCGGCGTGATGCAGAAACAGCCGGACGGGTCGCGGGCGCCGACCCGCGACATACCGATCCTGTGCGTCGATCGCGTCAACTATGTCGGCGACGCGGTCGCGTTTGTCGTGGCCGAAAGCCGCGCGCTGGCGCAGGACGCGGCTGATCTGATCGATATCGACTACGATGGCGAGGACGCTGCCGGCAAGACGGCCACGGCGCTCGACCCTCAGACGCCGCTGGTTTGGCCGGAACTCGGCAGCAACCGGGCGCTCGCCTACCAGTTCGGGGACCCCGCCAAGACGGAGGCCGCCTTCGCCAAGGCGTCGCGCGTGACGCGCATTGCCTTCCACAACAACCGGCTCGTCTGCAACTACATGGAAGCCCGGGCGGCGATCGGCGAAGTGGAGGAGGGCAGCGGCCGGCTGGTGCTGACCAGCGGCTCGCAGGGCGTTCACTCGATGCGCGCCATGCTTGCCGGGCAGGTCCTGCGTATCGATCCCGCCATGCTGCGCGTGATAACGCCGGATGTCGGCGGCGGCTTCGGCCCGAAAGCCCTGGTCTACCGCGAATACGGGTTGGTCCTGGAGGCGGCGCGGCGTCTCGGCAGGCCGGTAAAATGGACGGGCGACCGCACCGAGCATTTCCTCACCGACGCGCAGGGCCGCGACAATGCCGTGGAAGCGGAGATGGCGATGGATGCCGACGGCCGCTTTCTGGCGTTGCGGGTCCGGCTGACCGCCAATCTGGGCGCCTATATTTCGCAGTACGGCCCGTATATTCCCTATGTCGGCGCAACCATGGCGACCGGCGTCTACGATATCCCCGATATCGATGTTGCCGTCACCGGCGTCTACACCAATACCTGCCCGGTCGATGCCTATCGCGGCGCCGGGCGGCCGGAAGCGGCTTTCCTTCTGGAAAAGCTCGTCGACGCCTGCGCGCGCGACCTCGGCCTGCCGCGCGAGGAGATCCGGCGGCGCAATTTCATCCGGCCCGAGCAGTTTCCGTATCGCACCGCCACCGGACGGCTCTACGACGTCGGCGAGTTTGACGGCCACATGACGCTTGCCATGGAGCGGGCGGACTGGGCGGGCTTCGACAAGCGCAACGACGCGGCGCGGGCAAGAGGCGCGATTCGCGGCATCGGCATGGCCACCTATATCGAGGCCTGTGCGTTTCCCGGCTCCGAACCGGCTCATATACGGCTCAACCCGGAAGGCACGATCACCCTGTTCATCGGCACCCAGTCGAACGGGCAGGGACACGCCACCGCCTATGCGCAGTTCGTCTCCGAGAAACTCGGCATAGATATCGAAAAGATCATCGTCCACCAGGGCGATACGGACGAATTGGCCGACGGCGGCGGCACCGGCGGTTCGCGCTCGATCCCGCTCGGCGGCGTATCGGCGTCGCGCGCCGGCGAGGATCTCGCGGCCAAGCTGCGCAAGCTCGCCGCGGACGAACTGGAAGCCGCCGCGGCCGACATCGAACTCGTCGATGGCGAGGCCCGCATCGTCGGGACGGACCGCGCGATCAGCTTCGCCGAACTTTCGAAGGCCGCGAAGACGCCGGAGGACCTGAAAGGGTTCGGCGAGTTCGTGCAGGACGAATGCACCTATCCGAACGGCACCCACATCTGCGAGGTCGAGATCGACCCGGATACCGGCCGCACGCAGGTGGTGAACTATGTCATCGTGGACGATTTCGGCGTGACCGTGAATCCGCTGCTGCTTGCGGGGCAGGTGCATGGCGGGGTCGTCCAGGGCCTTGGCCAGGCGCTGACGGAAGATACGATCCACGGCGATGACGGGCAGTTGCTGACGGCCAGTTTCATGGACTACGGCATGCCGCGCGCCGACGATGTTCCCTCCTTCCAGTTCGAGACCCGCAACGTGCCGTCCACGACCAACGCCATGGGCATCAAGGGTGCGGGCGAAGCGGGAACCATCGGAGCGGCGCCGGCGGTTATCAACGCGGTGACGGACGCGCTCTGGCGCGCCTACGGCATCTCGCATATCGAAATGCCGGCTACGCCGTCGCGGATCTGGGCGGCCATCTCACAGGCCGCGGCGGAGTGAGTTCGGCCGCGAGCCGTCATTCGGACAGGGCGCTTACCGGGATAGGCTTAAAAGTCGTGTCGGTTGCCGTCTTCGTCGCCATGTCGACGATGATCAAGGCGGCCGGACCGCTGCCGGCCGGCGAAGTCGTGTTCTTCCGCTCCTTCTTCGCCATGCTGCCGATCATGGCTTTCCTGGCGCTGCGCGGCGAACTGAACGGCGCCTTCCATACGTCGCGGCCGTTCAGCCATTTGGCGCGCGGTTTCGTCGGCGCCGTGGCGATGGGCTGCGCCTTCTTCGCGCTCGCCCGGCTTCCCTTGCCGGAGGCGATCACGCTCAACTACGCGCAGCCGCTTCTGGTTGTGGTGTTCAGCACGCTTATCCTGGGCGAGACGGTTCGCGTCTATCGCTGGAGCGCTGTCGCCGTCGGGCTGGTCGGTGTCCTGATCATCGCCTGGCCGAAGCTCACGCTGGTCGGCGGCACAACGGCCATGGACGGGCGGGAAATGGCCGGCGTCGTGGCCGCTCTCTGCTCGGCGGCGGCCTCGGCACTGGCGATGATACTCATTCGCAGCCTTGTCCACACCGAGAAGACCGGCACGATCGTGCTTTGGTTCTCGCTGTCGGCGACCTTGCTGTCGCTGCTTACCTTGCCGTTCGGCTGGACCGCGCTGACGCCCGGCCAGGCGGCGCTGCTGGTGTGCGCCGGCATGTCCGGCGGGCTCGCGCAGCTCCTCATGACCGAGGCCTATCGCCATGCCGAGGCATCGGTAGTCGCGCCCTTCGAATATACCTCGATGATCCTCGGCATTGCCGTCGGCTACACGATGTTCGGCGATGTGCCGACCCTTCACATGCTGGTGGGCGGTGCGATCGTGGTCGGCGCGGGACTGTTCATCATAGCGCGCGAACGCCGGCTCGGCATCGAACGCGCCAAGGCGCGCGAGGTGACACCGCCGCAATAGGCGCCGCGCGTTGCGGCCTCCTTCAGCCGCCTTGTGACGCAAGCACGGCAAGGCGAGCCCGCACCTCCAGAAAATCCCGCCAGGCGAGTTTCTTGTGCGCGGGGTTGCGCAGCAGGTAGGCGGGATGCAGCGTCGGCATCGTCGGGATGCGGACGCCGGAAGCGGTCACGTGCTCGCGCCAAGTGCCGCGCAGGCGCAGGACGCCTTCGGTCGTGTTCAGCAGCACTTTCGCGGACGGTCCGCCCAGCGTCACCAGCATCTTCGGTTTTGCCAGCTCGACCTGGCGCTCGATGAACGGCCTGCAGATTTCCGTCTCATGCGGCGTCGGCGTGCGGTTGCCGGGCGGCCGCCATGGAATGACATTGGCGATGTAGGCCGATTTGCGATCGCGGCCGATCGCCGCCAGGATACGGTCGAGAAGCTGCCCCGACCGGCCGACAAACGGCAGGCCCTCAATGTCCTCGTCACGGCCGGGCGCTTCGCCGACCAGCATCAGGTCGGCTTCGGGATTGCCGTCGGCAAAGACGAGGTTCTTGGCGGTGGCTTTCAGGTTGCAGCCGTCGAAATCCAGCATGATCTGGCGCAATTCATCCAGCGAGGCGGCAGAACGGGCCAGCTCGCGGGCCAAAGCCGCCTGCGCGCCATCCGGCACAGCGGCGGCCGGTGGGCGCGGCGGCGGAGCCGGTCGCGGATCGCCCGCGGCCGGCCTTGGCGCCGCCGGGCCTGGTTCCTGAACGGCGCGGGCGTCGCTCCGATCAGTCGGGCTGAAGGCTTGCGGCTGCCTGGACGCCTCCCGCCGCGCCTTTGCTTGCGCCGTCTCGTCGAAGCGGTCGGCGGGCGTGTCAAGCAAAGGCTCGTCCACGCCGGCTTCGGCGTAGAAATCAAGCAGCTTGCGCAATCCGGCGCGCAGTCCATGCATCGAAATGGCCATGCTGAACCATGCTGCGCCAAGTGGCCGAAAGCAAGTCAGGTCGATGGTATGCGGGGGTCCTGCACCAGGTAGAACTGCAGCTTCGGGGTGAAATCGGTGATGAGGAACGAGAAGCCGGCCGACGCGCCGGGGTCCACCTTGCCATAGCGGAACAGCAGTCTGTCATAGGGCTCGAAGTCACGGCTGAATTCGCTGAAACTGTCCGATGAGATAAGTTCCCTGTCTTCGCTGCGCTGGTCGAAGGACAGGCCGTCGCCGAAAATGCTCGGCTGGTTCAGGAGTTCCTGCAGTTCAAAACCGAACTCAAGCCAGCCCTGTCCGCTGCCGTTGCTCACGACAATGCGCATGTAAAGGACGCCGTTGGCGTAAAAGCTGCCCGTATCGAATTGGCGGATGGGCCGTTTGGCGCGGATGACCAGCGTGACCGGCGACGAGGAATTGAAGGTCTCGTGAATGACGATCGGGTCTTTTCGCGAGCCCGAGCCGGAAACCCGGTCGATGGTGAAGCCGCCCATCTCATCGGAGAAGGAATAGGCGCCGGCCAGCCATTCGTAGGCTTTTTCGTCCTGCGCGCTCGCCGCGCCGGCGATCAGGAAAAGGCAGGCGGCCGCCGCGATGGTGCCAATCAAACGGCGAACCGATCGCGGTCGCTGAGCCCGGAAGCGAGCACGGACGGCAGACAGCATTGCCGAACTATGCCGGAATATGGACGCGGCGAATACTGGCTTTCCACGCCCGCGCGCCGCATGGTGAGCCAACTGCCGCGCCAGGGCCGCCCGAAAGCGTCACTTTGCCGCCTTGCTTTCGAGCGGACCCGGTTTCGTGACGATTTAGGATGCGCTATGCAGCGCTTGACCAGCAATCGCCATATAGGGGCGTAGCCAGTTCGGAGGATTGATGAGCGAAATCGAACGCGAGAGCATGGAGTTCGACGTGGTGATCGTCGGAGCCGGTCCCGCCGGTCTCGCGGCTGCGATCCGGCTGAAGCAGGTCAACCCGGACCTGTCGGTCGTGGTGCTCGAAAAGGGCGGCGAGGTCGGCGCGCACATCCTTTCCGGCGCCGTCGTCGATCCCATCGGGATCGACCGGCTGCTGCCGGACTGGCGCTCGGAGCCGGACCATCCGTTCAAGACACCGGTTAGCGACGACCATTTCCTCGTGCTCGGCCCGGCGGGCTCGGTGCGGCTGCCCAACTTCCTCATGCCGCCGCTGATGAGCAATCACGGCAACTACATTGTCTCGCTGGGCAATGTCTGCCGCTGGCTGGCTGGTCACGCGGAGGCGCTCGGCGTGGAGATTTACCCGGGCTTCGCCGCCGTGGACCTGATCTACAACGAGGCTGGCGCGGTGACAGGCGTGGTCACCGGCGACATGGGTGTCGAGCGCGACGGTTCGCAAGGCCCGGCCTTCGCGCCCGGAATGGCGCTCATGGGAAAATATGTGCTGATCGGCGAGGGCGCGCGGGGCTCGCTCGCCAAGCAGTTGATCGCCAGGTACAAACTTTCGGAAGGCCGCGAGCCGGGCAAATACGGCATTGGCCTGAAGGAACTGTGGCAGGTAAAGCCGGAGAAGCACAAGCCGGGTCTCGTGCAGCATTCGTTCGGCTGGCCGCTCGACATGAAGACGGGCGGCGGCTCCTTCCTCTATCACCTTGAGGACAATCTGGTCGCGGTCGGCTTCGTCGTACACCTAAACTACAAGAACCCCTATCTGTCGCCGTTCGACGAGTTCCAGCGCTTCAAGACGCATTCGGCGATTCGCGGCACCTTCGAGGGTGCCAAGCGCATCTCCTACGGAGCGCGCGCCATCACCGAGGGTGGCTGGCAGTCGGTGCCGAAGCTTTCTTTCCCCGGCGGCGTGCTGATGGGCTGCGCCGCCGGCTTCGTCAACGTGCCGCGCATCAAGGGTTCGCACAATGCGATCCTGTCCGGCATGCTGGCCGCCGATAATGTCGCGGCGGCAATCGCCGAGGGCCGGACGAACGACGAACTGGCGACCTACGAGGCGGCCTGGCGAACCAGCGACATAGGCAAGGATCTGAAGAAGGTCCGCAATGTGAAGCCCTTGTGGTCGCGCCTCGGCACTCTGGCCGGCGTCGGCCTCGGCGGGCTGGATATGTGGCTGAACACTTTGTTCGGCTTCTCGCCGTTCGGCACGCTGAAGCACGGCAAGGCGGATTATGCCACGCTCGATCCTGCCGCCAAGCACAAGAAGATCGACTATCCCAAGCCGGACGGGGTGCTGACATTCGACCGGCTGTCCTCGGTGTTCCTGTCCAACACAAATCATGAAGAGGACCAGCCGATCCACCTCCAGGTGAAGGACATGGCGCTGCAGACACGTTCGGAGCATGACGTCTTTGCCGGCCCGTCCACGCGCTACTGTCCGGCGGGCGTGTACGAATGGGTCGATGCCGAGGGCAAGGCCGCGGCCGACCCGAACGCAAAGGATGTGCGCTTCGTGATCAACGCGCAGAACTGCGTCCACTGCAAGACCTGCGACATCAAGGACCCGAACCAGAACATCAACTGGGTGCCGCCGCAAGGCGGCGAGGGACCGGTCTATACGAGCATGTGATGGGGCCCCGGCGCGCCGGCGTCGCAGTTGGTGTTGCGCTGCGGCCGCACCCTCCCCATAATACGTGTCGGACTCTCGGGGAGACTTAGGTGCGGCGGCTCGGATTTGCGCTGTGCGCGGTGATTTGCCTGTTGGGGGCACAGGCCGAAGCTGGCGTAAGGACCGTCGCGAAGGTCCAGACCTATCGTGTGACCGGCGACAGTGGCGCGGCGCTGATGAGGGCGATGGAACGAAACGGCCCGAGCCAGGGCTTCCTGGCGCGCGCCATTGCGCAGACCCGTTACTCGGTTGCCTGGGAGCTTGGCTGGGCGGTTTCGGACAAGCGCTGCCGCCTGAAGTCGGCCGATGTTACCCTGTCGGTCAACTATCGCTTTCCCCAACTCGTCGGCAAGGCTCCCCCTGCCTTGCGGAGCCGCTGGGCCAGATTCATGGTCGGGGTGCGCAAGCACGAGGAGACACATGGGCGCATCGCCCGGCAAATGGTGACGAGCGCGCGAACAGCCGCGCTCGGATTGAGCGTCGACAACGACCCCTATTGCCGAAAGGCGAAGCACCAGGTGGGGAGCATCGTTCGGGCGGTCTACAATCAGTATGAAAAACGGCAGCAAAGGTTCGACACGCTGGAGCACCGGCCCGGCGGGCCTGTCGATCGACTGGTTGATGCATTGATAGGCCAACGGCGCTGACAGGGAACCCGGTTCAGCGTATCGCCGCCTCCGCCAGATACGATGCGAGGTCGATTTCAGCCGTCTGGTCGACCGGATTCGGCCTTAGCGAAAATTCCACGAGCACCGGCAGATGGTCGGATCCGACCGGATCGAGGGTTCGGACCGAATGCACCAATATGTCGCCCTTGGCGAAGACCTGGTCGATCGGGAGACCGGCAAAGAACAGGGCATTCGGCAGGCGGCGGTCGAGCCAGGACGGACCGGCGGAGGGCATCAGCGTCAGGCCGCCGGCGGCGGAGACGAGGGCCGGCGAATGGCTCCACGGCGCGGCGTTGAGGTCGCCGGCAAGAATGGCCGTCGGCCGCAATTGTGCAATGAACGGCGAAAGGCCGCCGATCTCCCGATATTGCGGGAACGGCCAGGGCCAGCCGAGATGCAGGGCGGCGATGTCGGCGGTCTGTCCGCCGAAATCCACCGACGCGATCGCGAATGTGCCCTCAGGGGCGCAGAACGGCGCCCCATCCTCCGCAAACGGTCGCCGCGACATAATCGCTACGCCCCAGAGGCGTTTGGGGAAAGGGCAGAAAATGCTGTAACGGTAGGTGGCCTTTATCAGCTTGAGTTTTTCCGCCCAGGACGGCGACACCTCGTTGAACGTGATCACGTCCGGCTTGATCCGCCCGATCATCGACAGCACAAGCGCCGGTTCGGGGTGAATGTAGCGCAGGTTGAGTTGCACCAGGCGGTAGAGCGGGCGCTTCGGTTCGGCGGCATGGATCGCGCCGTATTTCATCCCGATCCAGGGAAAAGCGCCGGACGTGGTGGCGAAGGCGAGGAACGCCGCCACCATCAACGGGACGCCGAGCTTCAGCGAGCGCAATGCGAACAAAGGCAATAGCGTCAGGCCGAGGAGCACGGCGAGGTGCAGGCGAAAGTGCGAGAAAGAGTTCGAGCGCTGGATGCCAGCGCCCGAAGAATCCAGCCAGGAGCGGCAGGGAGACGCCGAGGGCCGCCAGAAGCGCAAGCGTGCGCAACCGTCGCGACGCGTCTATCGCGGACGACCTTCCGCCCAAACCAGTCATTGCTGGAGGCTCGCGGCTTTGGCTATCTAAGCAGACTTGCGTGGCTTCGCCCACGCCTGGTCTGCTTAGCCTCTTGTTTTGCCGCAGGTTTCCGTCGGAAAACCGTGGGACACCTTTCCGAAACCTGCTTAGCATCATTGGGTGAGAACTGTCTCCGCGTGAACAATCCGGCCGATCCGGTGGGAATGAGAATGAAATTCACTATGCGGCGTTTTTTTGCCATTGCCTGCCTTCTGCCGGGCATGAATCTTGCGGTTCATGCGTCCGAGGCGGTTACGGTCAGGGAAAAGCACTTCGCGATTTCCGGGTCAACAGGGGCGGACCTCTACGCTTCGATCGGCCGCAACGGCCCGCACAATGCGATTGCCCACACCAGCTATACGCTCACATGGTCGCGGCGCCGCCTCGTGCCGGAGGGTGGCGGCTGCCGTCTCGCCACGGCGCGGCCGATCGTGACCATCACCTACACCTATCCGAAGCCCGGGGGAAAGCTGCCGGCGGCCACGCGCAAGCTGTGGGACGCCTTCATCGCGGGCGTGCGCAAGCACGAGGAGGAGCACGGCCGCATGATCCGCGAAATGCTCGCCGACCTGCGGGCATCGATCGCCGATATCACCATCGCCGACGATCCGGCGTGCCGGAAGGCGAAGCTCGAGATGACCCGGCGCGTCAAGGACGCGACCCTCGCCCAAAAGCAACGCAGCAGGGCTTTCGATCGCATTGAATTGAGCGATGGCGGCACTGTGCACCGGCTGGTCATGGCTCTGGTCAACGGGCGCTGATTTTAGACGCGGCAAGCGGGAAGCTGCCAATCTCGCTACTTTTGGGAGATGTCCGAGAGGCCAGAGGGGGCGCGGCGGAACGACGCCTACCCAGTTTCACCGTTCGGTCGCCCGCTGGGAAACCTTACTGAAACGGCGTCTCCAGGAAGCTGCGCAGCTTTCGCGAGTGCAGCCGGTCGAGGGGCATTTCGGCAAGCTTCTCTATGGCCCGGATTCCGATGGACAAATGTTGCGACACCTGCCGCTTGTAGAACTCGCTTGCCATGCCCGGCAGTTTCAGTTCGCCGTGCAGCGGCTTGTCCGAGACGCAAAGCAGCGTGCCGTAAGGAACGCGGAACCGGAAGCCGTTGGCCGCGATCGTCGCCGATTCCATGTCCAGCGCGATCGCCCGCGACTGCGACAGCCGCCGAACCGGCCCGCGCTGTTCGCGCAATTCCCAATTGCGATTGTCGATGGTCGCCACCGTGCCCGTGCGCATGATGCGCTTCAGGTCGTAGCCGTCGAGACCGGTTATCTCGGCGACCGCCTCCTGCATCGCCACCTGGATTTCGGCAAGCGCCGGGATAGGAACCCAGACGGGAAGGTCGGCGTCGAGAACATGGTCCTCGCGCACATAGGCATGCGCCAGCACGTAGTCCCCCAGGTTCTGGGTGTTGCGCAGGCCGGCGCAGTGGCCGAGCATGAGCCAGGCATGCGGCCGCAGCACCGCGACATGGTCGGTGATGGTCTTGGCGTTGGACGGGCCGACGCCGATATTGATCATGGTAATGCCGGCATGGCCCGGCTTCTTGAGGTGATAGGCGGGCATTTGCGGCGTGCGCGGCGGCATGGCGCCGGAGGTCGGCGCGGCCTTGCCGGCCGGGGTCACGAGATTGCCCGGCTCGACGAACGCGCTGTAGCCCTCGCCCCCCTTGGCCATCAGCGCGCGCGCATGGATGCAGAATTCGTCGATGTAGAACTGATAGTTGGTGAAGAGCACGAAATTCTGGAAATGGTCGGGCGTGGTCGCCGTGTAGTGCGGCAGCCGGTGCAGCGAATAGTCGATGCGCTGCGCGGTGAACGGCGCCAGCGGCCTCGGCTCGCCGGGGATCGCTTCATATGTGCCGTTGGCGATGAGGTCGTCGGTGCCGTCGAGGTCGGGCACGTCGAAAAAGTCGCGGATTGGCCGGCGCAGGCGCTCCGCCGCCGAGCCGTCGACATGCGCGCCTTCCAGAAAGGCGAAATGCAGCGGAATCGGCGTATCCGATTCCGACACCACCACGGGCATGCCATGATTTTTCATGATGAGCCGCAACTGCTCGATGAGGTAGGTCTCGAACAGAGCGGGCCGTGTAATGGTCGTGGTGAAGTGGCCGGGCACGGACATATGGCCGTAAGCCTGCCGGGAATCGACCTGGGAATAGGAGAGAACGGTTACGCCGACCTCCGGGTAATAGGCCCGGTAGCGGTTCGTCAGGTCCTTTTCATGCGCGATGCCCGCGAAGGAGTCGCGGAGGAACCGCGTGTTGCGCGCATAAAGTTCCTTGAGTGCGTCCACCGCTTGCCGCGCGTCGGTGAAGGTTTGCCGGACGAACGGCTCCGGCGAGATTATGGTCTGGGCGGGTTCAGGGTAGATTCGCTTTTCCATGACCCATTATAGAGGGCGATTGTGACATCCGGGAGAGGGATTACCCGACAATCAGGCGAGAGAAGTCGCGAGCGGCAGCGAATTTGGCGTGGCCTCAACCGCGCTGCAGGCTGACCAGCAGCACCAGGCCGGCGCCGCTCTTCTTGAGGGCGGGAGCCTCGATCCGCAAGCTGCGGTCGCCGGTCGCGGGAACCGCGAGCACCGGCGCTGCCAGCAGCGCGCTGACGAGGGCTGTGCGGGCGATCAGCGGGAGGACCTTGAGGGTCGTTGCGGCGAAGCGGGTCATGATCTTTGGCTTCCAGCAGGACGGTTCGTTCGTTGTGAGCGCGACTATGCCGAGGCGGCGCTGAACCCGTCCTGAGGCTCGCATTCATCCGACGTTCAGCTTTATTCATCGAACGGCGCCGCCCCGGCGACTTGCGCCACGATTTTTGCGGCTTAAGTCTTCGGCAGCGCCCAACCGGAGACTTGTGCATGACGACCCAGACGAAACCGATCGAACTCCACTATTGGCCGACGCCGAACGGCTGGAAGGTCACGATCATGCTGGAGGAACTCGGCGTTCCCTATGCGGTGAAATATGTGAACATCGGCAAGGGCGAGCAGTTTGAGCCGGCCTTCCTGAGGATTGCGCCCAACAACCGCATGCCGGCGATCGTCGATCCGGAAGGGCCGGGCGGCGAGCCGATCTCGGTCTTCGAATCCGGCGCCATCCTGCAGTATCTCGGCCGAAAATTCGGGCAATTCTATCCGGCGGACGAGCGCCAGCGCACCGAGGTCGACCAGTGGCTGTTCTGGCAGATGGGCGGACTGGGCCCGATGGCAGGGCAGGCGCACCATTTCCGCCAGTATGCGCCGGAAAAACTTCAGTATGCCATCGATCGCTATACCAACGAGGTCAACCGGCTCTATGGCGTGATGAACAAGCGGCTCGCCGACCGCGGCTTCCTGGCGGGCGCTTATTCGATCGCCGATATGGCCTGCATCGGCTGGGTCCGGCCCTACAAGAACCAGGGGCAGGATCTGGAGGAATTTCCGAACCTCAAGCGCTGGTTCGAGACGATAATGGCCAGGCCTGCGGTCGAGCGCGCCCTTGCCGTTGGCGAGGAGTACCGCCGCAACCTCGGTGATGACCAGGAGGCGCAGAAGATCCTGTTCGGGCAGCGCGCACGAGCGTAGGAAGAAGCGAGTGATGGAAGAAGTGAACGGTGAATGGCAATTGACTGGCTATGCCGCAAATGGATCTCCAGCATTCACCATTCACCATTCACCATTCACCGGCTTACTGCTTTGTCCAGGTCTGGCTCCTGCAGATCAGGCCGCCGAGCACGCAGCCCTTCATGTCCATGCTGCCGCCCGCGACTGAAGCCTTGCCGCTGTAGGTCTTGTCGGTGGCCGGATCGGTGATGGAGCCGGCATAACGGCCGTCGCCTTTCGGCGAAACCTTGCCTATCCCCTTTCCCTTGTGTTTGCCGGTCTTCAGCGTGATGCAGAAGCCGCCGCCACAATCTACGATCGCCGCGGTTTCCCCGTTCTGCGTGCGCCAATTGCCCTCGATCGGGTCGGCGCAGGCGGCGCCGGCCATAAGCGTCATGGCGGCGGCGATCATGGTTGTCCTGTAAAGCATTCATTTCCTCCGTTATGCCTGCGCAATACGCTTCGGCATCTTACGGAAACGTAAGTTAAACGATCGCGATCCCGCCGGAAAGCCCGTGCCCCTGCGTCAGGCGACCGAATTTCGGCGGATCGGCAGCAGCGGCAACGAAATTCGTAGTGAAGGAAGCGTTGACGGGGCGAAGGCCGATTTTCGGGCAATTCTCGCGCAAGCGCCCGTCGCTCAAGGCTTTCAATGCTTAATGAATTCCGAGGTTTACCAGTTGTTTTGGTTTTGTTTGCCTTGAGTTAACGACGCCGCTTAACGGCGGTTTCAAGCCTTCCCTGCATCCTTCGAGCCATGGAACGAGCGAACCGGACGGGACAGCCGGGCTCTCGAAAAGGGACAGGAGAGGCAGATGGCACGCTTTGAAGTTTTCGATGCCGACACAGGCACGTTTGGAACCGTAGCGCAGGCCGACGTGCTTTGCGAACTCGGCCTCATGCACGCAACGGGACGCGACTGCCCGGTGGATGCCGTCGCCGCCCACAAATGGTTCAACATCGCCGCGATCAAGGGCTCGGCCCGCGCCGCGCGGCTGCGCTCCGAGCTTACGGCGACCATGTCGAAGCCGGACATCGCCCTGGCGCTGCGCCAGGCCCGCGAATGGATGACCATGCACTGATCGGAAGGCCCCGGCCGCGAGGGATACGCGCTCCAACGCGTTCGCGGCGGCCGAGACGGCGAAAAGCCGCGCGGCAAATGACAGGTGAAACAGGACGGCATTGTCGCAACGCCGCGCCAAGCAGGCAACAATTAACACAAGCCACTCAAGCCTGTGGCGCGGCGTTCGTCATGGAACAGACCCGAAATAGCGGCTGGCCTTATGCAACGCCATCTGGAAATGGCATCTCGCCTCCTGATATTGATTGCCCGCCCGACTGCTTTGGCGGGCAACAGAGGAGGAAAAACGCCATGAAACTGAAACATCTCCTGGGCGCGGCCGCTCTTGCCGTCGTGCTGGCCGGACCGGCACTTGCCGAAGACATCTCGATCGCGGTCGTCGGCCCCATGACCGGGCAACTCGCCAATATCGGCGACCAGTTCAAGCAGGGTGCGCAGGCTGCCGCCGCCGCCATCAACGAGAAGGGCGGAGTTCGGCGGCCGCAAGATCAACATCGTCATCGAGGACGACGTGTGCGATCCCAAGCAGGCCGTGTCGGTCGCCAATCGCATTGTTGCCGACGGCATTCATTTCGTCGATGGCCATGCCTGCTCGGGTTCGAGCATTCCCGCCTCGGCTGTCTATGCCGAGAGCGGCGTGCTGATGATGAGCCCGGCCTCGTCCAACCCCGAATTGACCGAAGCGGCGGCCAAGAAGGGCTGGCCGAGCATCATGCGGCTCTATACCCGCGACGATGCGCAGGGCGCGTTCATCGGCCCGTGGATCGCGGAAAAGTTCAAGGGAAAGAACATCGTCATTCTGCACGACAAGAGCGCCTACGGGCAGGGCGCGGCGGATGCCGTCAAGGAGACGATGAACGAAGGCGGCCTGACCGAGATTCTCTATGAAGGCATCAATACCGGCGAGAAGGATTATTCCGCGCTGGTGACCAAGCTGAAGCAGCTGAAGGCCGATGTCGTCTATTTCGGCGGCTACCACCCGGAAGCCGGCCTCATGCTGCGCCAGTCGGCCGAGCAGGGCTTCAAGTTCCAGCTCATCATGCCGGATTCGATCGCGTCGCCCGAGTTCTGGCAGATCGCCGGCCCGGCCGGCGAGGGCACGATGTTTGTGTTCCCGTCCGACCCGCAGGCGCGCGCCGAAGCCAAGGCCGCGGTCGAGAAGATCAAGGCCGGCGGCTTCGTGCCGGAGGGCTTTACGCTGTTCTCCTACGCAGTGATCGAGGCGATCGCTCAGGGCATCGAGCGGGCCGGCAGCGACGACCCGACGAAGGTGGCCGAGGCACTGAAGAGCGGCGAGCCGATCAATACGGTGATCGGTCCGATAGCCTTCGACGAGAAGGGCGATATCAAGGACGCCAAATACGACATCAACCAGTGGCACGACGGCAAATACGCGCCGATCGCGCAGTAGAGCGCCGCGCGTCGCGTCGGCTCGCACAGCGAACGGCCGGGCATATCCCGGCCGTCGTTCTCCAACGGTGCCTCGGGGAGCAGGTCGCGCTCAGGCCGTTTCCACGAAACGCACCAGCACGGCGCCCTCCGACACCTGCGCGCCTTCCGCGGCGATCTCGGCGATTTCGCCATCATGCGCGGCGGCGATCGTATGCTCCATCTTCATGGCCTCGAGGATCAGCAGCGGCTGACCCTTTTTCACCGCGTCGCCGACCGCCGCGCGCACGACCTTGACCAGGCCGGGCATTGGAGCGCGCATCGATCCGGCCGCCTGCGATTCGTCGGCACTGTCCAGGGGATCGGCAACGGCGAAATCGTAACCCACCGCGCCGCGGAATACCGTCACATGCCCCGGCCAGCGGACAGCCCGCGTCAGTCCCGTCGAAGGCCCCGCAAGGCGGGAGGACGACGCATCTGCGGACGTGCCAGACTTGTTCATCGCATCGCCCGGCTCGTGCGGTTTGCCGCGCCTGGCGGTCGCCTTTCCCTCGGATTTGTGGAAAGGCGCCGCCCCCTCGAAGGTCACGCCGACCGTGCCGCCGGCACCGATGGCGGCACGCGCCGCGATCTCCTCCTGTCCGTGACGCAACCGGATCAGCCGCGCCACCGGGTGAAAATGCGCATAGCCGGCGAGCGAATCCCATGGATCGGCGGAGCTTGCGGCGCCGTCGATCCCGGACGCCGCCAGCACGGCCTCCGCCACCACTTGCTCGCTGGCGGCGGGAATCGGCGTCAGCGCCGCCTGCTTGCGGTCGATCAGGCCGGTATCGACATCGCCCGAGGCGAAGTCGGGGTCGCGGGCAAGTGCTGCCAGGAAAGCGAGATTGGTCACCGAGCCCGCGACTTCCGTCGATTCCAGGGCCATGACCAGAGCCGCGAGCGCGCTCGCGCGATCCGGCCCATGGCTGACAAGTTTCGCGATCATCGGATCGTAGTAGGGCGAGATCGAATCGCCGGCGCGCACGCCGGTCTCGACCCGCAACTGCGTTCCGGGTAGCGCCGTTTCGGGAAATGTCAGGTGATGCAGCGTGCCGGTGGCCGGCAGGAAACCCTTTGTCGCGTCCTCCGCGTAAAGCCTTGCCTCGAAGGCGTGGCCGTCGCGGCGGATTTCCTCCTGCGTTTTCGGCAAAGGCTCGCCGGCCGCCACCCTGAGCTGCCACTCCACCAGATCGACGCCCGAGATCATCTCGGTCACAGGGTGCTCGACCTGCAGGCGGGTGTTCATCTCCATGAACCAGAACCGGTCGGGCGAAAGCCCCGCCGAGGCATCCACGATGAACTCGATCGTGCCGGCGCCCGAATAGCCGATGGCCCTGGCGGCCGTCACCGCCGCCCCGGTCATGGCGGAGCGCATCTCGCCGGTCATGCCGGGCGCGGGCGCTTCCTCGATCACCTTCTGGTGACGGCGCTGCGCCGAGCAGTCGCGCTCGAAAAGATGTACCGCATTGCCGAAATTGTCGCCGAACACCTGCACTTCGATGTGGCGCGGCTTCTCGACATATTTCTCGATCAGCACATGATCGTCGCCGAAGGCGGATTTCGCCTCGCGTCTGGCGCCCGCCAGCGCGTCGGCGAATTCGTCCGGATGGTCGACCCGCCGCATCCCCTTGCCGCCGCCGCCGGCCCGCGCCTTGATCAGCACCGGATAGCCGATTTCCCGCGCCTTGGCGGCGAGCAGTTCCTGGCCCTGGCCTTCGCCGTGGTAGCCGGGCACGACCGGAACGCCGGCCTTTTCCATCAGCACCTTGGCGGCGTCCTTCAGCCCCATTGCGCGGATGGATGCCGCCGACGGCCCGATGAAAACGAGCCCGGCCGCGACGACCCGGTCGACGAAATCGGGGTTCTCCGACAGGAAGCCATAGCCTGGATGGATCAGCCTCGGCGCCGGATGACAGCGCCGCCGCGATGATCCTCTCGCCGCGAAGATAGCTTTCGCCGGCCGGCGACGGGCCGATATGGACGGCCTCGTCGGCCATGCCGACATGCAGCGCCTTGGCATCGGCGTCGGAGTAGACCGCTACGGTCTGCACGCCCATCCGGCGCGCCGTGCGCATGACGCGCACCGCGATCTCGCCACGGTTGGCGATCAGGATTTTCCGGAACATCCTTCCTCCTGCGTCGGCACGTCCACGACGAGCGCTACTTCTTCGCGGATGAGCGCTTGGCGGCCGTGCTGCTCTTGCTGGCGCGGGATTGTCGCGCCGGGGCGGCCTTGGCCGGTTCCGCAGCCTGCCGGGGTGGCGCCACCAGAGCAAATTGCGCGCCTTGCGGATCGATGCACTGCACGATCCAGCTTCCGCCCGGCACCTCCATCGGTCCGTTGAGGATTTGCCCGCCATTGGCCTTGACCCGCTCCGCGCCCGCGTCGATGGCCTCGACGTTGAAATAGAACAGCCAGAGCGGCACCGGGATCTCCTCGGGCTTGTTCATCATGCCGCCCATCTGGTCGCTGTCGATCGCAAAGAGCTGGTATGTGCCCATCGGCCCCATGTCGATCGCGTCGGTCTTTGCCCAGCCGAACTGGCCGGCGTAGAAAACAAACGCGCTTTTCCAGTCCGCCGCATAAAGCTCGTGCCATCCGATCCGCCCTGGCGTGAAGCCGGAGAGGCTGGGACCATCCTCGCCCTGCGGCGACAAGAGCATGAACATCGCGCCTTGCGGATCGGCCACGACGGAGAAGCGGCCGACCCCCGGAATGTCGGCCGGCGCGCGGTGCACGGCGCCGCCCGCGGCCCGTACGCTCTCGGTTGCCGCGTCGACATCGGCGGCGTGGATGTAGCCAAGCCAGGCGGGCTTCATGCCCATGGCCGCCGCATCCTCCGGGAGCGTCATGATTCCGCCGACGCCGACCTCGCCGACCTTCATGATCGTGTAGGGGAAATCAGCGCCGAAGGGCTCCGAACCCCAACCCACCACTGCCTTGTAGAAGGCTTCAGCCACCTTCATGTCCGTGGTCATCAATTCGTACCAGACGAAACTCGAGGCCATTTTCTGTCGCTCCCTGCTTGTCTCTTTTCCGATTCTCCGCGCTGGCGGCGGAGCTAACCGCTGACATGACGATGCGCTTTAGCGCCAAAAACGGCAACACACCGGCGCTGATATCCTGACACGGCGAGACTGCTTCGTGGCGGTCGGCAGCCCCTCACATCCTGAACACCCCGAACCGGGTCTCCGCGACCTCGGCGTTGAGCGCCGCGCTCAGGCTCAAGGCCAGCACCTCCCGCGACTTCGCCGGGTCGATGATGCCGTCGTCCCACAGCCGCGCGGAAGAATAGAGCGGGTGGCCCTCGCGCTCGTATTTTTCCAGGATAGGGGCGCGGAATTTCTCTTCCTCCTGCGCCGGCCACGCGCCACCCCTCCGCTCGATGCCCTCGCGCTTGACCAGCGCCAGCACGGTCGCCGCCTGCTCGCCGCCCATCACCGAAATGCGCGCGTTCGGCCACATCCACAGGAAGCGCGGCGAATAGGCGCGGCCGCACATGCCGTAATTGCCGGCGCCGAACGAGCCGCCGATGATCATGGTCAGCTTCGGAACCCGCGCCGTCGCCACCGCCGTCACCAGCTTGGCGCCGTCCTTGGCGATGCCGCCGGCCTCGTATTTGCGCCCCACCATGAAGCCGGTGATGTTCTGCAGGAAAACCAGCGGGATTTTGCGCTGGCAGCACAGTTCGATGAAATGGGCTCCCTTGAGCGCGCTTTCCGAAAACAGCACGCCGTTGTTCGCCAGGATGCCGACCGGGATGCCATGGATATGGGCGAAGCCGGTGATCAGCGTCGTTGCGTAAGTCTGCTTGAACTCATCGAGCTCGGAGCCGTCGACAAGGCGCGCGATCACCTCGCGCACGTCATAGGGCTTTCGCGTGTCGTCCGGAATGATGCCGTAGATCTCCTGCGGATCATGGAGCGGCGGACATGGATCACGTAAGTCAATGGTTACGTTCTTTTTCCGGTTGAGATTGCGCACGATGCGCCGGGCGATCGCCAGCGCATGCTCGTCGTCGAGCGCATAGTGGTCGGCCACTCCCGAAAGGCGCGCGTGCACTTCGGCGCCGCCCAGATCCTCCGCCGAGACGTCCTCGCCGGTGGCGGCCTTCACCAGCGGCGGGCCGCCGAGAAAGATCGTGCCCTGGTTGCGCACGATGATCGACTCGTCCGACATTGCCGGCACATAGGCGCCGCCGGCCGTGCAGGACCCCATGACGCAGGCGATCTGCGGAATGCCGGCCGCGCTCATATTCGCCTGGTTGTAGAAGATGCGGCCGAAATGCTCGCGGTCGGGAAACACTTCGTCCTGGTTGGGCAGATTGGCGCCGCCGGAATCCACCAGGTAGACGCAGGGCAGGTTGTTCTGCATCGCGATTTCCTGGGCGCGCAGATGCTTCTTCACGGTGAGCGGATAGTAGGTGCCGCCCTTTACCGTGGCGTCGTTGACCACCACCATGACCTCGCGGCCTTCGACGCGGCCGATGCCGGCGATCATCCCGGCCGCGGCGATGTTGTCGTGATACATGCCGTGCGCCGCGAACTGGCCGATTTCGAGAAACGGCGAGCCGGGGTCGAGCAATTGCGCCAGCCGGTCGCGCGGCAAAAGCTTGCCGCGGCGGACATGGCGTTCGCGTGCTTCCTCGGAGCCGCCGCGCTGGACGGCGGCGGCCTTGTCGGCGATGTCGGCGACCAGCGCCCGCATGCGTGCCGCGTTGGCGCGAAACGCCTCGGAGGCGGGGGAGATCTGCGACTTGATAACCGGCATCGCGCTGGCGCCTCCGCTTGAGTTAGGCCAGATGCTTACACAAAGGGTGGTGTGGGGCCAACCTCGCGGACGGCCACGCCGCTGGAATGATTACACTGCTTCCGACATCATTTCGCGGCCGATCAGCCAGCGCCTGATTTCGCTGGTGCCGGCGCCGATCTCGTAGAGCTTGGCGTCGCGCAGCAGCCGGCCGGCGGGGTATTCGTTGGTGTAGCCGTTGCCGCCGAGAAGCTGGATGGCGTCGAGCGCCATGAGCGTCGCCTTTTCGGCGGCGTGCAGAATGCAGCCGGCCGCGTCCTTGCGCGTCGTCTGGCCGCGGTCGCAGGCGGCGGCGACCGCGTAGACATAGGCGCGGGCGGCGTTCATCGTCGTATACATGTCGGCAAGCTTGCCCTGCACGAGCTGGAACTCGCCGATCGGCCGGTCGAACTGCTTACGCTCATGCACATAGGGCATGACGACATCGAGGCAGGCGGCCATGATGCCGATCGGCCCGCCGGCAAGCACGGTGCGCTCGTAGTCGAGACCCGACATCAGCACCTCGACGCCCTTGCCTTCCTCGTGCAGCACATTTTCGAACGGCACCTCGACGTCCGCGAACACCAGTTCGCCGGTGTTGGAACCGCGCATGCCGAGCTTGTCCAGCTTCTGCGCGACCGAAAAGCCGGGCATGGACTTCTCGACGATCAAGGCGGTGATGCCGCGCGATCTTCGCTCCGGGTCGGTCTTGGCATAGACCACCAGCGTGTCGGCGTCGGGCCCGTTGGTGATCCACATTTTGGAGCCGTTGAGCACATAGCGGTCGTTGCGCTTCTCGGCCTTGAGCTTCAGCGAGACGACATCCGAACCGGCGCCGGTTTCCGACATTGCGAGCGCTCCGACATGGTCGCCCGAGCAGAGTTTCGGCAGGTACTTCTGCTTCTGCGCCTCCGTCGCCCAGCGGCGGATCTGATTGACGCAAAGATTGGAATGGGCGCCATAGGAAAGGCCGATCGATGCGGAGGCGCGCGAAATTTCCTCCATCGCCACCACATGGGCAAGGTAGCCCATGCCGGAGCCGCCATATTCGGGATCGACGGTCATGCCGAGCAGGCCGAGCGCGCCAAGCTCCTTCCACAACGGGGCGGGGAAGTCGTTGTTGCGGTCGATCTCGGCGGCAATCGGCGCGATGCGGTCGCGCGCGAAGCGGCGCACCATGTCGCGCAGCGCGTCGATTTCCTCGCCCTGCCCAAAATCAAGCACGTTCTCGTACATGGCGGTCCTCCCGGCTATTGGCGCCGACCAGGCGCATCGTCATTGTAAGATAGTTTTTCGAAACTTCATCGACCGACAGCCCTCCGTCCGGCCGAAACCAGACGATGACCCCGGTTATCATCTGGATGATCGCCATGGCCGTCAGGCCGACATCATCGACAACGAAATCGCCGGCCTCGGCTCCTTCGCGCAGGATCTGCCGAAGCTCCTTCTCATAGGCCGTCCGCAGCCTGAGGATATGGCTCAGCCGCTCGCGCGACAGGCTGCGCAGTTCCATGTTGGAGACATGCGTGGCGTGACGCCGCGCGACGTGGAATTCTATGTGGTTGGCCACGAACCGCGCGAGCCGCGTCCGATGGTCGGCGAAGGCGGGACAGGCTGCCCGCCAACTGGCGATCAGCCCCTCCATGTGCTCGCGCATCAGCGTGAACAGCAGGTCTTCCTTGGTGGGGAAATAGCGGTAGAGCGCGGCGGCCTGCACGCCGACTTCCGCCGCGAGCTGGCGCATCGACACGGCCTCGTAGCCGTGGCGCGCAACAAGCGCGGCGGCCGCGTCGCGGATCGCCGTCTGCGTTCTTTCCCCGTCCGAGCCAACCGTTCGCGCCAAGCCATACCTCCGTCTTGATAATAAAACAAACGTTCATTTAATTCAAGATATGTCTCAAAGTCCCGCGGCCGGGCGCGCTTGCGCGGCGGACGATCGACGCTTGCCGCCGTCTCGGGCCGAATCCGCGCCGCCTGTCCCTGATGCCTAAAGCGCGTGCCGATATTTCAGATTCGCTTTGCGCGCTTTAGGTCATTGTTTTACGCATGTCTTTGTCCCGAAAACGGCTGCTGTCGTGTACCGGGGGGCGGAGCCAGGGAAATCCCGCATCGGCGGTTGGTTCGCGGCGCCGGGCGCGTTATTTTCGACGCACCATGTCGGACCCGCCAGTCCTCGCGCGTCCTCGCACCAAGGGAACAACCAGATGCTCTATGCCGTGCTCTGCTACAATGATGAAGCGATCACCTCCGCCTGGTCGAAGGAGGAGGATGACGCCGTGATGGCTCGCCTTCTGAAGGTCCAGCAGGGGCTAGCGGCTGAGGGGCGGCTCGGGCCTGTGGCGAGGCTGCTGCCGACGACGGCCGCCACCACCCTGCGCAAGACCAGGGACGAGCCGATCGTCATCGATGGGCCGTTCGCCGAGACCAAGGAGCAGCTTCTCGGCTTTTATCTGATCGAGAGCAAATCGCTCGACGAGGCGCTCGACGCCGTCCGCGAGCTTGCGGCCGCCAATCCTGGCGTCGGCTCCTACGAGATCCGTCCCGTCGGCTATTTCGCCAAGAATGGAATCGCCGAATGACCGACCAGGTCTGGATCGAGGCCGCGCTTTCCTCCGCCCGGCCACAGGCGGTGAGCGCGCTGCTGCGCTATTTTCGCGACCTCGATACGGCGGAAGAGGCCTATCAGGAGGCGTGCCTGCGCGCGCTGCGGACCTGGCCGAAGAATGGTCCGCCGCGCGATCCCGCCGCCTGGCTGATCTTCGTCGGGCGCAACGCGGCGGTCGACGCGGTGCGCCGCGGCAAGAAGCTGACCCCCTTGCCGGACGAAGAGAGGCTGTCCGATCTGGGCGACGCAGAGGAAGCCGCGGTGGAGCGCCTCGACGGCGCCGACTACCGCGACGACATTCTGAGGCTGCTGTTCATTTGCTGTCACCCGGACCTGCCGGCGACCCAGCAGATCGCGCTGGCGCTGCGCGTCGTGTCCGGCCTGTCGGTCAAGCAGATCGCGCGCGCCTTTCTGGTGTCGGAAGCGGCCATGGAGCAGCGCATAACCCGCGCCAAGGGCCGGGTAGGCGCGGCCGGCGTGCCCTTCGAGACACCCGGCGCGGTCGAGCGGGCCGAGCGGCTCGCGGCCGTGGCCGCCATGGTCTACCTCGTCTTCAACGAGGGCTACTCCGCGGGCGCCACGCAGAGCCAAGCGAGAGCGCCCTTGTGCGAGGAGGCGATCCGTCTCGGCCGGCTGCTGCTTCGCCTGTTTCCGACCGAGCCGGAGATCATGGGGCTGACCGCGCTGATGCTGCTTCAGCATGCGCGCGCCGATGCCCGCTTCGACGCCAGCGGCAATGCGATCCTGCTGGAGGACCAGGACCGGTCGCTCTGGAAGCGGCCGCTCATCTCGGAAGGCCTGGCACTTATCGACAAGGCGATCCGTCATCGCAGCCCCGGTCCCTATCAGGTGCAGGCGGCCATCGCCGCCCTTCATGCCCGGGCGGCCAAAGCCGAAGACACCGATTGGCCGCAGATCGACCTGCTCTACAGAACTCTGGAAGCCCTGCAGCCTTCGCCGGTCGTGACCCTCAATCGCGCGGTTGCGGTTTCCAAGACGGCCGGGCCCGCCGCCGCCCTCGAATTGATCGACCCGCTCGCGGACCGCCTTTCCGGCTATTTCTATTTCTTCGGCGTGAGGGGCAATCTCCTGATGCAGCTTGGCCGCAACGAGGAAGCGCGGGTCGCCTTCGACCGCGCCATCGCGCTCGCCAACACTGCTGCCGAGGCAGCCCATATCCGCGGCCATCTCGACCGCCTGATGGCGGCGGCCGAACCGGCGGGCGCGCCGCGCCGCTGAGACTCTCCCGACCCTGTCGGAAACCGCCTGCTTCGATCGTCCTTGGCCAGGAGCAGTCATCTTTCAACCGTTCAACCACGACCAACAGGAGAACCCGACATGCATGACCAGGAGACATCAGCGGATATTCCGGGCGTCATCGCCTATCTGCAGGTGAGCGATGCCAAAGGCGCCGCGGAGCTCTACATGAAAGCCTTCGCGGCCAGGGAACTCGATCGCCGGCCGGTCGAGGATGGCCGGCTGATGCACTGCCATCTCGAAATCAACGGCGGGGCGCTGATGCTGGCCGACGCCTTTCCGGAATACGGCCACGGGCTTGAGCCGGTGCAGGGCGTGGTGCTGCACATCGCCTCGTCGCAGCCGCGGGTCTGGTGGCAGCGCGCCGTGGACGCCGGATTGGAAGTCACGCTTCCGCTGGAAGTCGCGCCTTGGGGCGACCTCTACGGCCAGCTTCGCGATGCCTATGGCGTGACGTGGGGCTTTGTCGGCCCGGCCGACAGCAAGGCTGCCTGAGATGTGTTCCGGCGGGGTCGGCTTGCCGCCCCGCCACAACCTCCACAAATCCGCCATCGGACTTGCAGGCCGGGCTTTCGCCATGACGCGGCAGTCGGGCCGGGCGGAAAGCCGTCCGTTCAGCCGCCGCGCGCGGCGGCAAGGGCTTGCGGCAGTTCCTCGGCGAAAATGTCGAGTTCGTTGTCGAGGCCCACGCTGACCCGGACGCAGCGGTCGAGCACCGGCACCATCGGCTTGCGGATGAACACGTCGCGGGCGAGCAGGTGTTGCATCACCTTCAATGCGAAGGCGCCGTCGGCAAGACAGTCGATCGTCACGAAATTCGTCGCCGATTCGATCGGCAAGAGGCCGTTGTCGCGCGCGATGCTGGCGATCCGCTCGCGGCCGGCAGCTACCTTGGTCTGTACTTGCGCCAGGTAAGCCTGGTCGGCGAGGGCGGCCTCGCCGGCGATCTGGGCCATGCGGCTGGTCCCATAATGATTGCGCACTTTCTCGAAATCGGCGATCACCTGCCGCTCGCCGACGGCGTAGCCGCAGCGTATGCCGGCCAGCCCATAGGCCTTCGAGAATGTCCGCATGCGCAGAAGGTTCGGCCGGTCGACCGTGATCGCCGGCAGCGCCGAATCCGGCCCGACCTCGCCATAGGCCTCGTCGAGGACCAGCATCGTGGTCTCCGGCAAGGCGTCGGCGAAACGCGACACCTCCCCGGCCTCCCACCATGTACCCATCGGATTGTCCGGGTTGGAGAGATAGACCATCGCCGCGTTTTCGCGCCGCGCCGCCGCCAGCAACCCGTCAAGGCTCTCGCGGTCGTTCTCGTAGGGCACCTTGACGAGCCGCCCGCCAAAGCCGTCAACGTGAAAATTGAAGGTCGGATAAGCGCCGAGCGACGTAACCACCGCGCTCCCCGGCGGGACGAAGATGCGCACCGCGAGGTTGAGCAGCCCGTCTATGCCTTCACCGACGACGACATTCTCCAGGCCGACGCCGAGATGGGCGGCGAGCGCCACCTTGAGGTCGTAGTTATCCGGGTCGCAATACATCCATTGGTCGGCCGCGACCGCCTGCATCCTGCGGATCACCGAAGGCGCCGGGCCGAAGCTGCTTTCGTTGGCGCCGATGCGCGCGCGGAAAATCCTGCCGCTCGCCCTTTGCTGCGCCTCCGGCCCCACGAAGGGCACGGTGACGGGCAAGGCGGCTACGATCGGGGCCTGTTTCGGGCGCAGGGTCATGGCTCTCGGTTCTCGTACGACGGGTGAGGCCGACACGCGGGCCGGCCGCCGCTGCGCATAGCAGAAATTCAGGTCAGATGCGGCGAAAAATCGCATGCGGATGATAGCCCGCGCGGCGGGCAGGCCGAGGCCAGACGGCGCTTGAGCAAAAAGATCCAAGAGGGCGCGTCCTCGACCCCCGCCGAGCCCTATCGCCGATCCAGCCTGCCTATGATGTTCGAACTACGCCCTGAAAGGCGCCACTGGCGCCATAGCGGCATTCGAACGTTCCCGCCGTATCGCCGGTCTCGGTCGAAGTCCATCCGCCGTTGATCTTCGTTCCCTCGGTCCCGCTCACGGGATCGTCGGTCGAAATATTCTGCAGGCTCGGGCCAAATTGCCTGGACGCCTGGGCGCGGCAGAAATCCGGCATCTGACTCGCTGGTACGATAAGGCCCCCCATGGGCGCCGGACCGCTCGCTTCGGGAGTGCTTTCGCAACCGGCCAGCGCCAGGAAGGCAAAAACGCCTATCGAGAAGTAGTTTTTCAAATCAGATCCTCTGCATTTGATGCACTCAAGCAATGATAACGGCCAAGTGAAGTTCTGGCGACTTGAAAATGATCGTGGGTGTCATCTCCAGCGGAGCCGGCCGGGTGGCTGCCCAGGCCTCTGCTTGTCACCTCAACCGGGATTGCCAATCAAGCCCGGCATAGGCGGGGCAGCAGGAAGCCGGCGAAGCGGCGTGTGCTCAAGCTGAAGGCTTCAACCCGGATAGAAGCGACGATGCTATCCATCCGCCCTGCGCGGTCAACCGGCATGTCTACAAGGAGAGGAGAAGACACGGCCGATATGTGTCAGCAGCGCGCGACATGGATGCTCCCGTCGGGCCGCTTGAAGCGGCAATAGGTGGGGCCGTGGTGAGGAGCCGCGGCGGTTCCAAGAACGCCACCCACGAGCATGCCGGCGCCGGCGCCTCCGACCGTGCTCCTGGTGTTGCCGCCGATGGCCTGACCGGCCACCGCGCCCACGCCAGTCCCGACCGCCGCCCCTGTAACGGCCGTCGACGAGCACCCGGCGAGCGATGTAGCCACCAGCGCGAAAGCGGCGATGGCGATCCGATAAGATGTCATGAATTCTCCTGCCTATGAAAGCGATTCGTCGCCCGCCGCAATCATGAAAGCGAGTTCACGAATGGGCAAGAGCGACCGGCGGCACGTCCGCTTGATCCGCCGTGCCTTCCGCGCCCGTGTTTTCGATACCGGATTCCGGCATGGTCGCGTCGAGCCGCCGGCGGACAACTGCGCGCTCACTCTTGCTGTCGGGGCGCCGGCGGATCGCGCGGCGACGGGACGCCGAGGCGGATGAGTCGCGAAAAATCAGGGGACATCAGGCCGGCCTCCCTTGCGCGCCCGTCTATATGGGCGAGTTTCGTCAACTCGGGCAGGGGCAGTCGCGTGTCGAGCGCGCCCCGTCCATATGCGTATTCAGGAAGATAGCCGTTGACGATGAGGCGCCAGTCGAGCGGGACCACGGCTCCGACGGCTCGCATCATCCTGACGATGGTCGTCGTGCAGTTGGTCATAATGGAATTGTAGAATTCAGGCGTCGTCGAAAGGGCGTTGGCATCGACGACATATTCGAGAAGCAGCGTTCGGACTGCTTCCGGCGATGTCCCGAGGCGATAGATCCGAACGTCTTCCCCGCGGATATTCGACCGCACGCCAACCACGTCGCGCTCGTCGGCAGCGATGATCACCAGGGGATTGCTCTTGAACAGATCAGCCAGGGGCGAGAATTTGCCGCCGTTTTGCCGCCGGACCTCGATCGACCAGGCGAGATAGTCGCCGCCTTCAAAGCCGAAGCTCATGATGACATGGGCCATTTCCGGTCCCGCCCAATAGGACATGAACATGTCGAGGGTCTGGATCCTGGCCAGGTCGTAAGTGCGCGTCGACCAACGCTCGGTGAAGTCGGTATTGCTGCGCCATTCGAAGTCGCGGACGTTGGTCAGCGTCAGCAAATCGCCATTATGTGTTCCGGTCACCTGCCGTGCGACATCCGGGGCCCAGTCGGCATGGGCCGAGGGCGTTATGGTGATCCACCATAGGAGGATCGCGCCGAACACCGCGACGAAGGCGGCGAGAACGCCGAATGGCCGGCGTCCGACAACAAGCGCGACGATCGTTGCCAGGCCGAACAGCAGGAACAATCCCGCGACCACGGCCCTGCCGGTTTCCGGTAGCGGGAGGCGATACCAGATTGCCAGTCCAGCCCAGGCTGTCGCCACGGCGATGACCAGCACGAGAAGCAGGATGGACAAAATCACAAGGAAGCGCTTCAAATTCACCACTCCCCGTTCAATGAGCCGGGCATCTTATCCATTGCCCGTTTTGGACCGCGCCGGCTCCGCCGGTCCGTGCTCGACCTCACGCCAGGACCGTGGGTCTCCCCGGTTGAACTCGATCCCGGCGACTTCGCGTACTGTCTTCATCCACCGATAGCATAGGTGTTTCCGACCGCCAATTTCCGGCCCGAAGCCAGCGCAAAAGGCAGAGGTTTCGATGCCGTGGATGGCGAGTTCGCCGCGGCGTTGCGACGCCCCGATGTGTCCCCTGACTACCAGAAGAAGCGAGTGATTCCCGGGGCGCAATGGTCGGAAAAAGATGCTGGAAAAGCCTGCCAAACATGGCCGGCATAAATCTAAGCCGCCTTCAAACTCAACCAAACCGATTATAACAGAATATTTCATCGCTCCAGACGGCGCCGCCTGCCGCCCGATCCGGGCAGGGCAGGCGGCCTGCCGCCTCGGTCCGGTCTACACGGTTTCGCTCCGCCCTCGGCGGCGCCAATATCGGCCAGGTCCAGTGGGAGAAATGCGGGCGGCGATCGCATCATCGCACGAGGGCGCGGCCCCTGCCGCTGTCCTGCTTTGCTTCCTCGATTCGCCTGTCCCGGATGCGAGAGAACGCGCTTCAGCGGCCAATCGGCATCAACAAGTTCGTCGCCTGCTTCAAGTGTGAGACACAGTTCGCTTCAGGGCCGGTGCCATCTGATTTTGCGCTGGTTTCAGTTCACCGAACCCGCCGGCCACTTGGCGATCGGTAGCCAAGCCAATTGAGTAGCCAAGCCAATTGATTTGGATGGTGGGCGTGACAGGGATTGAACCTGTGACCCCTACGATGTCAACGTAGTGCTCTCCCGCTGAGCTACACGCCCATCCGAATGCCGCGCATACACCATTTTTGGTTCGGCACGTCAATAGCCGCGTTGACGCCTGGTATGCTGCCTCGATGAACCCGCGGCCCGGGGGACGCGGCTGCGTCGGGCTGCCCGCCGGGCGGCGCTGCCGGGATGGTGTTCAGGCAGCCTGCAGCATCTTCTCGACCTCGTTGACGAGGTCGCGCAAGTGAAAGGGCTTGGACAGGATTTTTGCGTCGCGGGGCGCCTTGGAGTCGGGATTGAGCGCCACGGCGGCGAAGCCGGTGATGAACATGACCTTCAGGTCGGGGTCGATCTCCGTGGCGCGGCGGGCGAGTTCGATACCGTCCATCTCCGGCATGACGATGTCGGTCAGAAGCAATGAGAACGGCTCCTCGCGCAGACGCTCATAGGCGCTGGCGCCATTGTCGAAGTCGCTTACGTCGTAGCCGGCGCGCTCCAGCGCCTTGACCAGAAACCGGCGCATGTCGTTGTCGTCTTCCGCCAGAAGAATACGTGCCATGTCTTCCCGTCCGAATCAGTCCGCCGCGCCGCGCCGCGGCGGCCCGTTAACCATTTCTGTATATGAAGAGCGGCGGGTAAATATCAAGTGAATGCCGGCATCCCGGCCACCCGGTTGTCTTACGCGTGTACAGTGTCCGGGCCAATCG